>NZ_JH767535.1:65881-146735 GCF_000281085.1 Catenovulum agarivorans YM01 | reverse complement strand
GGCGCGCATTCTACGCTTCTCATTTCGCTTGTCAACCCTTTATTTTTAAGCTTTTTAGATAAGTTTTAAAAACAAGTTTTTGATTCAAGCTAGCAGGATTTGGAAGAGTTGTTTCTTGCCGCGTCGCTGCGTTGTGGTGGCGCATTATAGGGACAAAAGAATTGCCGTCAATACGTTTTTTTAAGTTTTTATCGTTTTTAGATTCGTTCGGTTATTTTTCAAACAAAAGCGTACATTTCTCGTGCTTTAAGAACAAAAAAACGGCAATTAAGCCGTTTTTTTGTTTGTACAATATAACCTGAAGAAAGTTATTTATCAGATTTCTCTATTTCAGTTTGCTCAACAGAAGAATCAACTTCTTCAGGATCTTTCTCAACTACATCTCGCGCTTTTAGCTCTTTAACACTTCGGTAAGTAATAATTGGTCCAGACAAAGCGTACAAAGAAAACAAAGTAAACAATACTAAAGCAGGTTCAGTTGCTACCACTACAAATACCAGTACCACTAACAAAATACCAATAAATGGTACGCTTGATTTCCAGTTAACTTCTTTAAATGAAGAGTATCTAAAGTTACTCACCATTAATAAACCAGTTAAGATGGTGATCACTGTCGCTAAAAAGCCAAATGACCCTCTATCTAAATCATACTCTGCCCCCAACCAAACCATACCTGCAACAATCGCAGCGGCAGCCGGGCTTGCTAAACCTTTAAAGTAACGTTTATCGGCAGTATCAACCGTTGTATTAAAGCGCGCTAAACGCAGCGCGGCACCCGCGGTATAAATAAACGCAGCCAACCAACCTATTTTACCTAAATCGTGTAACGCCCAATTATACGCCACTAATGCAGGCGCAATACCAAACGACACCATGTCGGCCATACTGTCGTATTCAGCACCAAATGGGCTTTGCGTATTGGTCATACGTGCGACACGTCCGTCGAGCGCATCAAAAATCATCGCAATAAAAATGGCCACTGCGGCACTTTCAAACTGGTTATTCATAGATGCAATAACTGCATAAAAACCTGAAAACAAACCGCCAGTGGTTAATAAGTTAGGAAGAAGGTAAATTCCTTTTCTGTGATTGTGCACAGTTTCGCTATTGTCAGACATATTTTCTCTAGAGATAAAAGCCTGCGCTCAGGCAGGCTATATTTTATGATTTTGAAATGAATACTAATTTATCATCTTTTTCATCAACAACAATGGTTTTTTCCAAAGGGAGTTTGCCAGAGAGCAAATCTTGCGCTAATGGATTCTCAATTTGTTGTTGAATTGCGCGTTTAAGTGGTCTTGCCCCAAACACAGGATCAAAACCAACCGCAGCAAGTTTATCCAACGCGCGCTCACTAATTTTAAAGCCATAACCTTTTTGCTCTAATCTTGCTTTTAGACTAGACAACTGGATTTTGGCAATATTTTTAATATGTTCAGCTTGTAATGGGTGGAACACTACGGTTTCGTCAATACGATTGATAAACTCAGGTCTAAAGTGTGTACCTACAATTTCCATTACTGCACTGCGCATATCTTCAAAACTAGCATTCTTAAATTGCTCTTGAATAACATCCGAACCTAAATTCGACGTCATAATAACAACAGTATTTTTAAAGTCGACTGTACGCCCTTGCCCATCGGTCAAACGGCCGTCATCCAACAACTGCAATAAAATGTTAAATACATCAGGGTGCGCCTTTTCCACTTCATCCAATAAAATAACTGAATAAGGTTTGCGTCGCACCGCCTCGGTTAAATAACCGCCCTCTTCGTAACCAACATATCCAGGGGGCGCACCAAGTAAACGCGACACCGCATGTTTTTCCATAAACTCAGACATATCGATACGCACCATAGAGGCTTCAGTATCAAATAAAAAGTTCGCCAAGGCTTTACACAATTCAGTTTTACCCACACCTGTTGGGCCTAAGAATAAGAAGGAACCAATGGGACGATTTGGATCAGACAAACCAGCGCGTGAACGACGAATTGCATTTGCTACAGAAGCAACAGCTTCATGCTGGCCAACTACGCGTTTGTGTAATTCATCTTCCATACGCAACAATTTGTCACGCTCACCTTCAAGCATTTTAGCAACAGGAATACCCGTCCAACGCGACAATACTTCGGCAATTTCGGCATCTGTTACTCTATGTTTAAGCAAGCTCATATCTTGCATTTCAGCTTGTACAGCTAAATCAAGTTGGCGCTCTAATGCTGGAATTTTACCGTATTGCAATTCAGACATACGGTTTAAGTCACCTGCACGGCGTGCAATATCTAAATCTAACCTTGCTTGTTCAAGCGCAGTTTTAATATTTTGCGCACCTTGCAATGCCGCTTTTTCAGCATTCCAAATTTCTTCTAAGTCAGCAAATTTGCGTTCGTTCTCGTGAATTTCTTGTTCAAGCAACTGCAAACGTTTTTTACTTGCATCGTCACGCTCTTTGGATAACGCCTGTTTTTCCAATTTTAATTGAATAGTACGGCGCTCCAATCTATCTAACTCTTCTGGTTTCGAATCGATTTGCATACGAATGCTAGAAGCAGCTTCGTCAATTAAGTCGATGGCCTTATCAGGCAATTGGCGATCAGCAATATATCTATGCGACAAAGACGCCGCCGCAACAATTGCTGGATCAGTAATTTCTACTGAATGATGTAACTCGTAGCGCTCTTTCAAACCACGCAAAATCGCAATAGTGTCATCAACAGTTGGTTGTTCAACTAAAACTTTTTGGAAACGACGTTCAAGTGCTGCATCTTTTTCAATAAATTGACGATATTCATCTAAGGTGGTTGCACCAACACAGTGTAGTTCACCACGCGCAAGTGCAGGTTTAAGCATATTGCCAGCGTCCATTGCGCCTTCTCCTTTACCAGCACCAACCATAGTGTGCAATTCATCAATAAATAAAATAACTTGGCCTTCTTCTTTAGCAAGCTCGTTTAACACAGCTTTTAAACGCTCTTCAAACTCACCACGGTATTTAGCACCAGCGACGAGTGCGCCCATGTCTAATGACAATACGCGTTTGCTTTTTAAACCTTCAGGCACTTCACCATTAATAATGCGTTGGGCTAAACCTTCGGCAATCGCAGTTTTACCCACACCAGGCTCACCAATTAACACAGGGTTATTTTTGGTGCGGCGTTGCAGTACTTGAATAGTTCTGCGAATTTCTTCATCACGGCCAATTACAGGATCTAACTTACCTTGCTCGGCTCTAGCTGTTAAATCTAAGGTGAATTTTTCTAACGCTTGGCGTTTTTCTTCCGCATTTGGGTCGTCAACATTTTGCCCACCACGAATTTGCTCAATAGCTTTTTCTAAACTTTGTTGGCTAGCACCCAAGCGGCGTAAAATACCCCCTAACTCGCCTTTATCTTCAATTGCAGCAAGTAAAAATATTTCAGACGAAATAAATTTGTCTTTGCGTTTTTGTGCAAGTTTGTCAGATAAATTAAGAATATTGATAAGAGAGCGCGAAAGCTGAACGTCGGCATCCGCCCCTTCAACTTTGGCAAGCCTGTCTAACGCTTCAGCAAGTTGAGATCTTAAACCAGTAACGTTAACACCGGCTAAATTTAAAATGCTGCGAACAGAACCGCTGTCTTGATTAAGCAGCGAGTACATTAAATGAATAGGTTCAATAAATTGATGATCGCGCCCAAGCGCTAAAGACTGAGCATCAGAAATTGCAATTTGAAATTGGCTGGTCAATTTATCTAGTCGCATAACAACCCCATTTACCTGTTTGGCTGATATTTTGTATAACTAGAAAATGGGTATCAGGAAAAAATAATTCAAGAGCAACGAAAGATAAAATATGATCTAGCGCAAACTATTCCAGCCAAATTAAGGATGCTTGGCGACCAGTCGCGCCTTCTTTACGATAACTAAAATATTTATCGCTATTGGTGACTGTACATTCAAAATCAGAATAAATTTCAGTGACGTTCAGTTTATTTAACTCAATGCTGGCTAATTTAAAAATATCCGCCAAAAACTTACCTTGATTAGACGAAGGTTTAAAAGCCTGCGCGTAACTTTTATCAATTTCAACAAAAGCTTGTTTAACCTCAGCGCCAACTTCAAAAGCATCTTTACCAATTGCTGGGCCAAACCAAACTAAAATATCGCTCGCTTCAATTGAATGCTCAGCTATGGCTGACTGAATAACTTGGGTTAACAACTGCTGCTGCAAACCACGCCAACCACAATGCACTGCCGCAACAAAGTTAGCATTTTTGTCGGTTAATAAAACAGGTAAACAATCGGCCGTCATTACCACACATACTTGTTTAGGTTTATGAGTGATAGAGGCATCGGCCACAGGCACAGAATTAAAATTATCTAACTTAGATAAATCGACACAATTATTACCATGCACTTGCTCAAGCCAAACAATAGGATGTTCAACTTCTAACAATTGGCGGTTTTGCTCAACCACAGCGGCGTCATCCGCTACATGCATGGCTAAATTAAAACTGGAATAAGGCGCTTTGCTTAAACCATTTAAACGTGTTGTTTGCATGGCCTTAACCTTGGCAGGTGCAGGCCAATTAGGCGCAAAACAACGGTTTGAATTAGTCATTATCCAAGCCGTTTAATTTAGTGTCTTCACGCAAAATAGCAGCAATGCTGGTCATATCTTCAGGTATTGGCGCTTCAAACTGCATCCACTCACCTGTTGCTGGATGTTCCAACTCCAAAATTGCAGCATGCAAAGCTTGGCGACGAAAATTGCGTAGCGCTTCAATTAAACCTTCAACCGCACCTTTTGGTGGGCGAACTTTACCGCCATATGCATAATCACCCACCAAAGGATGTTTTAAATGCGACATATGCACACGAATTTGGTGAGTACGGCCAGTTTCTAAACGCAAACGCAAACGTGTATGCGCGCGATATTTTTCAGCAACACGATAATGCGTAACCGCTGGTTTACCGTCGTGTACTACAGCTTGAATTGTACGTTTAGTTGGATGACGACCAATTGGGTAATCCGCCACACCACCTGCTGTCATAGTGCCATTTACAATAGCTTCGTATTCACGCGTTACCGTTTTGTCTTGCAACTGAGCAACCAATGAAGTTTGTGCAGGTAAATTTTTCGCAACAACCATTAAACCTGTGGTGTCTTTATCTAAACGATGCACAATACCCGCACGTGGCACCTGCTCAATTTGTGGGTAATGATGCAACAAAGCATTCAAAATTGTGCCTTTTGGGTTACCCGCACCTGGGTGCACAACCAAATTAGCCGGTTTATTTATCACTAAAATATCGTCGTCTTCGTAAACAATATCTAGCTCAATATCTTGTGCTGGCGCTTCAACTTCAGCTTTAATTTCGGCTTCAATTTCAATAAGTTCGCCGCCTAAAACCTTTTCGCGCGGTTTAGTTGCAACCACACCATCCACGGTAATATGGCCAGCTAATAACCATTCTTTTAAACGAGATCGAGAATATTCAGGGAACAATTCTGAAATTGCTTGATCTAAACGGCTACCAATTGCAGTTTGGGGTAGCGTACCAGTTAATGTAATTTTTTCTGTCATATCGCGCTCTGAATGATAAATCTGTGCAACTTGGCTTGCCCTAGGTTAGAATGGGCAGATTATTATACAGATTAAATTACCATTTAAAATAAGAGGGAGTTCAGGTTGAACTTGAAACATAGCCTAATTGTGGGTGCTTTGGCGCTAAATGTACTTGCTGGATGTTCAAACACCCCAGATGAAATAGTAGTTGCAGAGCAATCTGCAGTAGAAGCTCAGTACAACGAAGCAAAAGATTTATTACTTCAAGGTAATTACGTAAGAGCGGCAGAAATTTTATCAGCACTTGATGCAAGCTTCCCTTTTGGCCCATATTCGCACCAAATTCAGCTAGACCTAATATACTCGTACTACAAAACCGACAACACAGCGCAAGCTTTAGCGTCGATAGACCGCTTTTTAAAATTAAACCCAACCCACACAGATATTGACTATGTGTACTACATGCGCGGTTTAACCAACACCAAAGCAGCACAAAATGCCTTGCAAGAAATGGTTGGCATAGAACGTTTCGACCGTGACATAACCGAACACAGAGAAGCGTTTAACGACTTTAACACCATAATTAACCAATACCCGCACAGCAAATACGCTAAAGACGCGCGCCAACGCATGATTTTTATAAAAGACTTTATTGCAAAAAGTGAATTGGCCGTAGCGCAATACTACATGAAACGCGGCAGCTACGTAGCAGCAGCCAACCGTGCACAATATGTATTGGAAAATTTAGGCGACACCCAACAAGTAGAAAAAGCATTAGAAATGATGTTAGAAAGTTACCACCAGCTTAAATTAACTGACTTATACAACAATACTTACCAAGTGTTGAAGCTAAACTACCCTGATAACCCAATGGTTAATTAAGCTAGTTTGAGCGTTTAAAGTTTGAAATAAGCCAGATTTGATTGGGGATTGAATCTGGCTTCAGCCAAAAGCATAAAGCGGCTCTGCTTCCACTTCTAAATTACTGTTTACATACAAATCATATTTGGTCTGCAAACTCAGCCAAAATGCAGCATTAATACCGGTAGATCGCTCTAACTTATATGCTAACGGCGCTGTTACAGACACCTTGCCATTTACAAAATTATTCAAATGAGGTCGGTTAACATGCATCAACTTAGCGGCTTGAACAATTGTAATCTTGTGCCTATCTAAAATACGCTTTTTAAAAATAGCTCCAGGATGCTGAGCTGGTAATTTATTGCTTCTAACTATGCTCATAAGTCACCTAATTAAACTCGTTTAAATTAACATTGTAAGCGTCACCATGGCGATACAAACAGGTAACACTACCAACTGGCTCTACACTATTAACTGTAATGGTAACAGCCCAATTTTCTGGTTCGTACTCGTCAATCTTGAAACCACCGAGTAATTCTAAGTCAGTAATGCAAGTTGACGAATCTAATAAATCTAACACCTCAATTACTTCATAAACATAAATACTCGGTAATAGCGAAATATCACTAGTCGTCCATAACCTCTCTAAAACATTTGATTTAAAACTAACAATCAAAATCCACAACCCTTTGTATAGTGTATGCTCACACGATACAAAAATAAAAATATAATATCAATAACGATTTTGTTAAATGTAATAAATTTGGATAGAAAATTAGAGCGTTGTGCAAAATGGCTGGTTCCGCAGCAGCCATTCCGTATAACTCGTTTCACCCCAAAATGAGTCGACATAAATGATCTGAGAGCGGCTTTGAGCGAATGCGGACGGTCGGACGGGTAAACACGATTTTGAATAAAAATGAGTTAGGACGAATGCGTGTTTTGTGCCAATAGCGGATCTTGGCTTATAAATTTTAAAACCAGCTGCTCATAAGCAGACATTCATCCAACTCGAATTTTGCATATTTGGTAGGTGGGGTAAGCCAGAGGAGAACCCAACGTATTGAATTATAGCATAATATTGTTAGGATTCACTTCGTTCGACCCAACCCATCGAGTTGCTAGTTAAGAAGTTTGGCGTAATGATTTAATATGAGCTATCAATTTGTCATAAGTTTCAGAAATTTCTGATTTAGTAGTATCTGGATTTTTTCTATTCTCGTACACCCACTCTACAAGTTTATCAAAATTGAATTTTTCAAATGATGAATCGCCATGTTTAAATGGCATCACCATGATGTTTTTATCAATCAAAGAAATGGAAGAGGATAGATAGTGATGTAAGTGCTCACAAAACCCTATATTTTCATTTTCTACAGCTAAACTTTTATATTGATCAGGACATAAGAAAGCCATTCGAGGCCACCTATCTCGTCGGTTAATTTCCATAATAAATTTGAGCACGGAATCATCGATTATGCATTTTGCGTCTTTAGTATATTCTATAATTTTTTCTTCCTTATTTTCAGTTTTGTTATAAGAAATATTTAAACCGTGAAAATATTTAGGCAGTAAATAATTTTGTAAAAATATAACAGACTCAATTCTGGGACTTGCACTTACTTTTATAATATATTCATCATCATGCTTTTCGATTTCAAGCTCTTGATTTTTATTAGGTTCAGATTTGATCGTGTATGTAACTAACTTTAATGTAACCGAACTGGCACTAACGACGCTTTGTGTGTAATGTTCAGTTACACCTAACTGTATATTAGGTTTATCATTATCTGCTTGCGAACCAGTAATAAAATCCTCAACAGAACTCAAGCTAATTACAAAAGCATCTAAATACTCTTTATCTTTTGAGTTACAGTTATTCCTTTCCTGCTTAACGTACGAAACTAAAGCTTCAGTAATGTATTCAAACAATTCATTTTGTTTTGATTGCTTTAGTTTGTTTCGATTTACTTCTAAATATTCATCGGCATTGAAGCCCAATATATCAATATCAAAACAGCAAAAACTGGTAGTGAAAACTGTTTCTAAGATTTGACCTTTAAAAAGCAAGTTACTTCTATATGTACCTTCGCCAAATTTACTGTTATCTGATAGCTGTATTAATTTGATTCTGAAACCTGACTCATGGAAATAACCACTATTGCTAAACCCTTGGTAATCTGTATTAATTCTCGAACCATTAAAAATTAAATCTATTGGTACATAGCTGTGCACTGAAAATTTAGTTACTTGATATATTAGTTTAAGGATATCTATATTTAGTTGCCTGTCCTCAATAAAGTCGTAATTATTAATTTCGGCGACTAGATTTTCATCATCTAAAGAATAAGAAAAGCTATTTAAAATTTTCTTCGTTCGGAATCTGAATTTAAGCAATGAGCCTGTTTCATATTTATAACCTGCTTCTTCTTTTTTTATAAAAATATTGCCTGACTTAGATTTGTTAGGAGCATTCATCTCAACAATAAGTACCTCATTGTCATAGAAACTCTTAGATCGGATAATTACTTGATCGGTGATCATAAATATACTTTGAAAGCCAATTCCAAAAGCTCCCGAAGGTTTTAGCCAATAAGGCATCGAATCGATAAGCGCTTTCTTTCTTAAATCCTTATTTGAAGAGCCAATGTTTTGTAAAAATTTCAGACCTTCTTTATTAATCCCCATCCCTTTATCTTCAATTGATATTTCCCATTCAACAATATTGTCATTTGCGCGAATCTCATCAATACAAATATTAATACTATAGTTGTCGTTTAAAATAGGATTTAAGCCATCAGACGGTTGTTCAAAACTAACCGTCTTATATTTATTCCGTATTGTTTTATCACACCAAAGCTTTAAAAGCGTAGTGTCTGCTGCATTTTGTAAAATTTCCCTTATACATTGAAAACGTTCTTTATATATTCCAGAACCTTCAATGATGCTAAACATTTTATCTGTATCAACTTCAAACTTAGGTGTACTGTCACGACTCAGTAATTCATATCCTTTTAGTTGAATATCTAGGTTCCCGATAGTCGGTAGCAATCCCATTTTTTTATTAGGTACAATATCATCCCAGTGCATCATCTGCTGCTGGACTTCTTTTTCTAAATAGCTAAACCAGCTAGACGTAGCAGTATAACCATCATATGTTTCACATTCAGCAGTAACTTCAATCCTATTCTGATCCATACGAAAATGTCTTATAGACAAATGCTTTTCTATATGAGCATGAGTTGATGCTGGGGGGTTCCCTGCTGTTTTGAGCATAACAGGGCAAAAACGGTTGTCATCTAAATCTAATAAATCCCCTAATCTTAACAAACAGGCAATATACCTAGGATGGGCCTCATCATTACCTAAACCTACTTCTTTTTTGGGCAATGACATGACGTCTTCAAATGAATAACCATGATGAGCACTAACAGCCCCCAAGACTCTAAACAGTCTATTTGGCAATAATTCATTTCTAGGGCTATTAAGCCCAATTTCAGTCGAGGGGTTTGCTATTATTTTACTGGCATTGCTAGCATGACTCTTGCGATAGAACTCTGCTAATAAAAGCTTAACCTCTTCAAGGGTATCTAACGGCCAACCTGAATTAGCCAGAAAATCATATTCAAAGCCGTCCTGATATTTCTTTGCTATAGAATTAAACTCATGGGTCGTATCATTGACGATTGAACTTAAAAAATCTTTAAACTCAGTTTTTTTCCAGTCCTCACGTATTTTATCCATAGGTACAACCATACCAATATCATGGCAAAAGGCAGATTCTAATATAAGCCATAGGTCGGTTGCTGATAATAAGTTAATATTTTCTGTTCCAAGAATGCGCTCTATGTTTGTTACAATTTGATTTGAGTGGGATGCATCATGCAAACTATAATGAGGAAACGTTTGGCCTATATTATTCAACGCTTTGGTTATTAATAACTCATCTATAGTCCATTGTGCCCAAAGAGTTTGTAGTGAATTATTTTCCTCACACAGTTCTTTAAGTCTGTTTTTTATAATTGAAGCCATATATCCCTCTGCGTTGAATAGTTATCTTAAGAATAATCTCATATTTGTTCTAATTTTCATATTCTTATGATTAGCGAAAATGGAGATCAAAATTAGAATTAATCTATAATTACAGCGACAACAAAACAGATCTCAAAAATGTTATGTCCAATATACACAATATATGAAAGCTTTATTTACTCCATATAAAATTGAACATAAGCTAACCCGATAAGCAGACGCTCCATTAAAACCTATTTAAAATCCGCTCTTCGCTCTAACCAGCCCCCAAACCACTCACCCCACCAACAAATACCTTGTACTCCTGCCACCTGCACCTGACTTAACTAGACATCCAGTTTCAACCAGTGCGGCTAAGTGTCTTGTGGCGGTTGGTCTACTTACTTTTGTTACTTTCTGGTATTGGCTGGTGTTTATGCCTTGGTCAAAATCGCCATCTAACATGCGGTTTAATACTTTTACTTGTTCGCTGGTTAATTTTGTTTGGTCTATTCGTCGCCAGTAATTTGTTTTAATTACGGTTTTGTCTACTTCGGCCATTACACCGGCAAAGGTTTTATCTAGCGTTTGTAAAAACCAAACTAACCAGTTGGTTATGTTTAAATCACTTTTTTGTGTTTGTTCTAGTATTTGGTAATAACCTTTACGGTCGGCCAATATGGCAACTGACATGGCGTAAAATCGTACCGATTGTTTCTCTGCTTGTGCCAATGCTAAGTCTGTTAATAATCGGATTATTCTGCCGTTGCCATCATCCAACGGGTGCAAAGTTACGAACCATAAATGGGTTATTGCCGCACGTAGTAAAGGGTCTAATTCGCTGTCGGTTTTGCTTTGGTTAAACCAGTTTATAAAAACATCGAGTTCGGCTTCTAATATTTGTCTGTTAGGTGCTTCAAAATGCACTTGTGGTTTGTCTATTCTGCCCGACACCACTTGCATAGGCGCATCACCTCTTAGCTGGCCTGCAACTGTAGGGTTAAATAATGTATAACCGGCTGGAAATAGCTTTTTATGCCAGTCTAAAATGCGCGTTAAGGTTAATGGCTCGTCGAGGTTTTGCACCGCGTCTAGCATAATTTCGGCTAAACCATCGGTTTGTTCTGTGGTTGGAAAAGGTTTTTCTTCGCTTAAACCGAGTTTATTCGCAAGTGAGGAGCGCACCGAAAAGGCATTGAGTTTTTCACCTTCTATCGCGCTGGAATGCACTATGTTTGCCAGCAAGGTATCTAGCATTGTTTGGTTTTGATCAGCGGTTTGTGCGCCAACTTTACCCAACAATACACCTTGGTTAAGACGAACTTGGCGTAATATAGGGTTGATTACTTGTTTATCCCAACTAAAGTTGGGCCAAGTTTCTCGTTGCCAAAGCCACATATTAACCTCGCGTGATTCAAATAAACGCCTTAATTGAATCACATTATGAGTTGAATAAACTTTTTATTCAATTATCACTATCATTAGAAAGAAATTTATACTCGCCTAAATCAACACCTTGATCATTATCTAGCGCTGCCTCCCCAAGTGAACTTGCGCTCCCCAGCCCACTTATTTTTCGAGTTTCAAATGACATTGCTCCCAGGGCATCCATTACAGACAAAGTTGATGGCGATAAACCAAGACCAAGCATCATAGAATGGGACAGACCAAGTCCTGCAACCGAATCCAAATTAGATAATACAGGGTTCCCCTTCAAAAAACGTTCTGCATATAAATGTTCTCCAGACAATTGAGCGGTTTCTCTCAAATCCCGAACCTCCAATTGCAGTTGCCTAAGATTTTCAGACATACTTTTGTGTTGCTCCTTCTCATTGGACAATGCAGAAGCTAACTCTTCGATCTTTGACAGATGCTCTTCTTGACTGGCTTTTACCTGAGCAATTCTTGCTTCGTGAACATTGATTTCTGCAGTCAGTTCCTTTACAAAAGTCCCCATCTCATCAGCATTTCCAGCAATTTTATTGAAAATGGTTAAGAAATAGGATAACAACTTGTGATTTGAAAAATTTGGGTACCTAACTCTATGATCGATTTCACTCCAAGCCTCTTCAAATATCGTTCGAACTTGAATTTCGGAAATGATTTTTTTTATCGTTGGTTGTGTTGAGATAATGTAATGAATTGACCTATAACCCGAAGGATGAGTCTCAACCTCACACTTGTTTTGTTCATAACTCTTAACAACTGAAGCCTCATCGCCTTCCCGAATATACGCTTTAATGCCTTCTAACGGAGTCCAGTAGTTCAAAATATAACCATGTATATCTAACCATTCATACTTGAACAAATGTAAAACCCTAACTCCGACTAAATCGGTGACTAATTCAGAATAATTATTTTCATTAATTTCAAGATACTTTTTTACTCCAGACATTCGCTTTCTAATTATCTTTTCCGCTAGGTGTTCTGGATCTTTAATACGCCACCGTACCGAGTGTACTTGCGGGCATTTTTGTAACATCTTAGCTAAAAACTCAGCAGCTTCATTCAAATGAGCTGTGTTATCTGCATGCTTCTGTAAAATTAGATTCAAGCTATCTAAACTAATATTAGCTCTATTCCAATCATCCTTGGAAATATTGAGTCTTGTACAGAAACCATCTAAATCATTGATCACATTTCCCCCTTTGATACTAAGTTATGGTTCTAGAATTCATAAACGAGTGATCAAATTCAAATAATCTACTCAAAATATTGGAGCCTTCTGCAATTGCTCTCTGGGTATTTCGGACAATCACCAGAAGAAGATAACATTCACTAAGCCTAATTGATTGCACAAACTACAAATTACACACAAGTGTGGAAAAATTCCACTTGCCCTGATCTTGAATGGCAACAGACACTTCATTCGCTGGCAGAAGCACAATTTGCGAGTCTTTATCTAGTAGGACATTATTACATAGAACCGACACTCCATCTGGATCGGTATTTGGGTGATACATCCATCGAACGAAATAATTGTCAACAAGTTCAGGCATAACATCTACAACAATAAACCCAGCGAAAAATTTACACACTATCCCAACCAATAACAAAATCGTACAAATTGCCAAGATAACATCCGAATTGGGTAAATCATCTTTCGCCAATTTGTACTGTAAAAATAAAGCCAGCGGCATCATCAGAGCTTGTAACACCGCAACCCACATAACCGAGCTATAGACGATGACCAATAGGTGTTCAAATATAGAAAATGTACCGGAGGGCGTTTTTGTTAAGCGCGCCATGTATGTCGCAATTTCGATAGAGCAATAAAACGTAATAGAAATACCTAACGAAATAACCACGAATTTTACAAAAAGCGACTTAAAAAGTTTGCTGCTAACCAATGAATATTTGAAATAGAAGTATGTAATACATAAAACCGCCCCTGTGAATAAAAACAAAATCAACCACTTGTTAGCCTTCAATATGGATAAAAGCGCAAAAATTGCGATTAGAACAACCGAAGCAACTTGAAAAAATAGTAAAAACCTTGGGGCAAAATGCCACAAGATATCGGATCTACATTCCAACCTTTTTTGGTCAATGTGGTGCGCATACCATCCCAAAAAAGCCGAGAAAAGAAGAAGCCAGTACAAGAATATAGATAGTTCCAAATAATCCCCCACGTCCTAATGTACAATTTAAAACAAACTACATAAATTTTTAGTTCACTCTTCTTCCGTATCAAAAATCTGGTGCGATTCTGCTTCTTCTTCCACTTCGGTTTGGTTTGACAGCAGCACAGCTAACCAGTGGGCGGAATCAGATGAGTCGGCGGCTATTTTAACAACCATAGTTAGGGGGACAGATAGCAGCATACCAACAGTCCCTAATAACCAGCCCCAAAATATTAAGCTTAAAAATACCACTAAGGTGGAAAGGCCTAACCCTTTGCCCATGTATTTTGGCTCGACCACGTTGCCCATTACCGTGTTTATAACCACATAACCTATGGCTAAACCTAACGCAGCACTTGGGCTTATTTGCACTAAAGCTAATAACACAGCGGGTATTGCAGCAATTATTGAACCTATATTCGGAATATAGTTAAACAAAAATGCCAATACGCCCCAAAGCACAAAATAATCGACGCCGATAATCCAACACAAAGTACCGGCCAATAAACCTGTGCCTATGCTGACCACAGTTTTTATGGCCAAGTAGTTATTAACCGACTTTAAAAACTCGTCAATTTTGTTGATGTGTTTGGCAGGCTCATCCCACATTAAATAGAGTTTTTTATGTGCAGTGTCGGCTTCAAACAACATAAATACTGTGGTTAATAAAATTAAAAATACGTTAGCCAGGGTATTACCTAAACCCGATAACATATTAGTGGCTAACGACATAGCTGCACCTGGGTCAAAATGTTCGGCTATTTGTTCTTTGTTTAAATGTATGTTCACTGACGCTAGTTTTTCAGTTAACCAAAATATTTCGCTTTGCAGTTTGTTTTTATAGAGTGGTAGGTCTTTACTAAAGTCGTTAATTGACTGGCCAACTAAACTAGCAAGTGAAAAACCTAAAGTAATTATCAGCGCCACCACAAGTGTAACCCCTGCCCACTTAGGTACTTTTACCCCTTCCAACAAACGGATAACCGGCTGACATACAATGGCAATAAAGATAGATAAAATAAAAGGTACAAGCAGTTGTTGCGACGCTTTAACACCTGCCAATATCACTACAAGTGATGCCAGCACAATAAAAACGCGAAAAACTGGATGATGGGTAACAGACATATAGATGATCCATTCTTTAGCAGAATTCGTTATATTGTGCACATATTGAAAATAATTGACGAATAAATCAAGGAAAACAAATGAGCAACCAGCCGCATCTTGCCACTATTAAAATTAAAAATTTAAGGCTTAGAACTTTTATTGGCATTAAAGACGAAGAAATTCAAAACAAACAAGATGTTGTGGTAAACGCCAAAATTCAATATAGCGCAGAGCAAGCTAGCCAAAGTGATAATATGGACGATGCACTTAACTACCGCAGCATCACCAAAAAAATTATTCAGCATGTTGAAAACAATCGCTTTTATTTATTAGAGAAATTAACGTCTGATGTGTTAGAAATTGCCAGCGAACATGCTTGGGTGAAATATGCTGAAGTAGAAATTGATAAACCTTATGCTTTAAGGTTTGCAGACTCAGTTTCGTTGACTTTAAGCTGCGAGAAGTAGTCTATACTCTTACTCATACCCACATATCTGGGTTAACCATCAGCTAAGGTGTCTGTTATGAAAATTTTGATAACTGGCGGTACAGGTTTAATTGGTCGTGCATTAATTAGCAGCTTGTTAGCTGATGCTAAAGCTAACAACAACTCAAACAACCATATTAGTGTGTTAACCCGCACTCCCGCCAAAGCACAAAAGTTATTGCCTGACGAAGTTGATTTGCTTTCGCAGTTGCCCGCAGCTAACGAGTTTAATTTTGATATTGTGGTTAACCTTGCAGGCGAGCCGATTGCTGATAAAAGATGGAGCGATTCGCAAAAAGATAAAATTTGCCAAAGCCGCTGGCAGATAACGCAACAATTAGCTGACTTAATTAACCAAACTGAACACAAACCACAGGTGTTTATATCAGGCTCGGCCATTGGTTATTACGGCAGACAAGCCGATAGCGAACAAGTAGACGAAAGCAACTATCAAGTTCATCCAGAATTTACTTATGAAGTGTGTAAAAAGTGGGAAGATATAGCGCTGAGTTGCAATAGCAATACGCGCGTTTGTGTTATTCGCACCGGCATAGTTTTAAGTAGAGATGGTGGCGCGCTGGCTAAAATGTTACTGCCGTTTAAGTTGGGTTTAGGTGGGCCAATGGGTAGTGGCAGGCAAATGATGTCGTGGATTTATATTGACGACCATATCAATGCGATTAAGTTTTTAATTGAACATCAGCACTGCCATGGTGCTATTAACCTAACTGCGCCAAACCCCGTATCTAATACAACCTTTAGTCAGACCTTAGCCAAAGTACTACATCGCCCTTGCATATTTCGCACGCCCAAATGGGTATTAAGTAGCATTTTTGGAGAAATGTCAGACATTATCTTGACAGGTCAGGCTGTGTGGCCTAAGTATTTAACTGACCAAGGTTTTTCTTTTCAATATAACAGTTTAGAATCCGCCTTGTCTAAATGCGTAGGCAGTTAACGCGTTAACTGCTCCTATCAGTTGTAAAAACACACTTAATGACTTTAATCCCCTTATTTTACATGATATAAAGTCACAGATAGGAGCTTAAAACCAAATATGAATATATTTTTTATAGGTGGTTTTAAGTGAAGTCCAAATTTTAAAAAGAGTAGTAGTTGGATATTATGGACAAATTTTTTAGCGGTAAACAAATAGAAGCAGCCCGTAAAGCTGTTGGTTTGGCTCAAAAAGATTTATATCAAGCAGCCAAAGTATCACGAGCGACTTACCACAACTGGGTAGTAGGTAAAAGTGAGCCAAATGTAAGTCAGTTTTTAGCAATGATGCAAATATGCTGGCAACGCTCACCCGAAACAAAAGCTAACGACGAATTCCAAAGTTTAATTAAAAACTTGGTGACCGTTGGCAAACCTAACGCCATAGCAGACTAAGACCACCTGCAAGAAAAAGAGTTAAAAGTTGGCATCGGCTAATGCTTGGTGCCAAACTTTTTCTTTGTCTTGATACTTCATTGCAGCATATGCCGGGCTAGTTGATGGCAGCTTGTATATCTGCAACCCTTCTACACTTTCCAATTTTGTAAGCACTTTCTTTTCAAATAAGCTAATGGCTTTTTGCCCATTTAAAAACACATGTTTAATTTTGTTGTATTCAGCAAATAATTGCTCAAATGGGTTGGTTTGAATGCTACTGGTAACAATTGCTGAGTCTAAACTGCCTTGGCGTTGGCAATGGGCGATAACGTCCCATAATGCAATGCCACTATTATTTAATTCAACAACATTTTGTTGATAGCTGTTGTCTGCATTAAATGCAAAATAGCTACGCATTATCGGCCAAAAAGCATTTCGTGGATGCGCATAATACTGCACGTTTTCTAACGACACCTGCCCCGGCATAGAGCCAAGTACAATACCTGTGCAATTTGCGCTAATTTGTGCGGTTAAACCTGTTAACAAGCAATTCACCATGTTTGTCTATTTAAACCATTGAATTATACATTTTTATCCCTATTAATACTCCAATAACCAATTAATGAACTTTTTGTACGGTGCTGAGTCTGACGAGCTCGGGTACAGATTAACTAACAGATAAGAATAAGATTATGCCGGCAGAACAATTTAACCAGCTAAAACACTATTTAGACACTCAAGTAATAGGTCAGCCAGAATTGACCGAAAGCATGTTAATTGCATTGTTAGCCAATGGTCACTTGTTGGTTGAAGGGCCGCCAGGTTTAGCAAAAACCCGCGCAATTAATGCCTTAGCTAAAGGAATTGATGGCGATTTTCACCGTGTGCAATTTACCCCAGACTTATTACCTGCCGATTTAACAGGTACAGATATTTATCGCCCTGAAAATGGTTCATTTGAGTTTCAGCCAGGGCCTTTGTTTCATAACCTAGTGTTGGCCGATGAAATAAACCGTGCGCCTGCTAAAGTGCAATCAGCTTTATTAGAAGCAATGGCAGAGCAACAAATTACCGTGGGCAAAAAAACCTACGCCCTGCCCGATTTATTTTTGGTTATGGCGACACAAAATCCGCTTGAGCAAGAAGGTACATATCCGTTACCAGAAGCTCAGCTAGATCGCTTTTTAATGCATTTAGAAATTGATTACCCGGGCGCAGAAGTTGAACAACAAATTTTGCGTTTAACCCGAGGCGAAGCCTTAAGCAAATCAGTTAGCTTAACTGACAAGCTGTCACAACAAGACATTTTTGCCGCTCGCGAAGCTGTATTAAGCATTCATATGGCAGATGCAATTGAACAATATATTGTTGATTTAATTGTCGCAACACGTCAGCCAGCCAAATACGATGCGCAATTAGCCAGTTGGTTAGGGTTTGGTGCTTCACCACGTGCAACTATTTCATTAGACAGATGCGCCCGTGCCAAAGCTTGGTTAGCAGGTCGTGATTTTGTAACACCAGAAGATGTGCAAGCTGTGTTTCATAATGTGTTGCGTCATCGTTTGGTATTAACCTACGAAGCAGAAGCAGATGGTGTTAAAGCCAACGACGTATTAGATAAAATTTTACAACTTGTCGCTGTTGCGTAATTCGCCTTATGTCAGCTAAACATTTAGATTGGCTGCAGTCTATTTCAGCCGATGGATTAAAAGTTGCTATGCCTGAGTTGCTGCATTATCGCAGCAAAACGGGTTTGCTCGACTTGTCACCTAAACATGGTTTGCAAGCACGCCTTGCAGGCCAATATGTTTCGGCGCACAAGGGCCGTGGTATGGAGTTTGACGAAGTTCGCCATTATCAGCCGGGTGACGATATTCGTATGATAGATTGGCGTGTTACCGCGCGTACCAATGTTACCCATACTAAATTGTTCCGCGAAGAACGCGAACGCCCTGTGTTTATTGTCACTGATTTATCTGAGTCTATGCAGTTTGGCAGTCAGCTTATGTTTAAGTCGGTACAAGCTAGTCATTTAGCGTCTTTAATGGCTTGGTCGGTTAACCGTATGGGCGATCGTTTAGGTGGTATCGTTTTTAACGAGCAACAACATAACGAACAAAAACCCAAAGCGCGCACACCTGCGGTTTTACACTATTTGCATCATTTACAACAAATGACCAAACAAATCAGTGAGCAGACTGACGAGCAAACAGCAAACAACAGCGCTAAATCAGACAATCATTTCACCCAAACTTGCATGCGCCTGCGCCGCTTAGCCCGCCCAGGTAGCTTAGTAATTATCATAAGTGATTTTCACAACCTTAATGAAGTTGCAGCCAAACACTTAACTTTGTTATCGCAACATTGTGAGTTAATGGCGTATCGCATTTTTGACCCTATGGAACAAGCTTTACCTAAATTTTCTGGGCGCATGAATTTGCCCGTTGAATACAATGGTGAACAAGGTGTTGTGACTTTAGGTGATAAAAAAATTGCACAGAGTTATCAAACTGAATACCAACAAATGATAGACCAGCAAGACACTTGGTTAAGACGCTGCCGCTGCACTGCAATTAATATTAGTGCGGGCGAACCGTTAGAGGTACAACTTAGATGAATCCGAACGATTTAATGGAAGCATTTAAAGATGTGCAAGTACCAGCAGAAACCAGTTGGTGGCCGCTAGCTTGGGGTTGGTGGTTAGTTATTATTCTAGCCTTGGTGCTTGTAATTGCCCTTGGCCGTTATATCTACCAACACAAAAAATTTAATACATTTAAAAAGCAGATTATTAAACAGCTTAAGCCTAGTTTATCTGCCAAACAAGCAGCCGTGTTGCTAAAACAACTGGCAATGCATTATTACGGTCGTGCGAGTGTTGCTAGTTTATCAGCCAGCCAAATGCATGAATTTTGGTTGAATAAAGTAGTTAAACACACAGAAAAGTCTGCTAAAAAATGGCAACCAGCTGAACTTAATTTATTAAGTAGTTTGTACAGCCACCAATATGCGGCCGAAGATCACAGCCAAATACTTTCAGCCGAACAGTTAGCAGCTGTGGTGAAATTAGTTAAACAGATCAGTCGTAAAAATGGAGCCCAAGATGTTTGAAGTTGAGTGGCCGTGGATATTTTTACTCCTTCCTTTACCTTGGTTAATAACCAAGTTTGTAACCAATAAAACCCAGCTTGAAGGTGCGCGGTTAAAAGCACCATTTCTGTCGAAGCATAGTTTAACTCAGCAGCAAACGGCTGAGTCGAAAACATCTATTGGCAAAACTTTAGCCGCTTGGCTTATTTGGTTAAGTTTATTAGCATCCGCCAGTCAACCAATGTGGGTTGGCGAGCCGATTACTTTACCAGCCGAAGGTCGCGACATTATGCTGGCGGTCGATTTATCAGGCTCTATGGAAATGGACGACATGGTGATTAACGGGCAAAAAGTTAACCGCTTAGATATGACAAAGTTTGTATTGAAAGACTTTATTCAGCGCCGTTTGGGCGATCGCCTAGGGCTTATTTTATTTGCTGACACCGCCTATTTACAAACACCCCTGACTCGCGACTTAAATACAGTTGCACAAATGTTGGATGAAACTGTAATTGGTTTAGTGGGTGATAAAACCGCTATTGGTGATGCTATGGGTTTAGCAGCTAAACGTTTTGCCGCCAAAGACAACAGCAATAAAATTTTAATTTTATTAACTGATGGGCAAAATACCTCTGGCAACTTACAACCAAAAGAAGCACTGCAACTGGCTAAAAGCGAAGGCATTAAAATTTATACCATAGGTGTTGGTGCTGATGAGATGTTGGTTAAAGGCTTTTTTGGTTATCAAAAACATAACCCGTCAGCTGATCTAGATGAAAAAACCTTAAGCAATATTGCTAAAGAAACTGGTGGTTTATATTTCCGAGCGCGTGATGCAGGTGAGCTAAGCAAAATTTACGCTGAGTTAGATAAATTAGAGCCAATTAGTGAAGAAGCCATTCAGTTAAGGCCACAAACCAGTTTGTTCTATTGGCCTTTGTCGCTCGGCTTTATTCTAACTTTATTGCTAACACTAACGCCGTTGTTATTTCAGTTTAAAATGCAGCTTAGCGATAAGTTAAGTGCCAAGTTGAACGCTAAACCAGAAGGAGCTAAATAATGAGTGATTTTCATTTTTTACGCCCTGAATGGTTAATCGCCTTACTGCCTTGTATTCTGTTGGCTTGGTATATGAAAAAACACCAGCTTATACAATCAAGCTGGCATAAATTTATTCCACCCCACTTGGCAACTAAACTGCTGTCAAACAGCAGCCAAGTTAAACAGTTTCCTTTGTACAGTTTAGTTTTTTTGTTGACTGTTATTATTGTCGCGCTAGCTGGCCCTGCGTGGGAAAAACGCCCACAACCAGTATTTAGCGCCGATATTGGCCGAGTGATTTTATTCGACTTATCTATGTCGATGCGCTCGGAAGATTTGAAACCAGACCGCTTAACTCAAGCGCGTTTTAAAGCTATTGATCTCGCACGACAAATTACTGAAGGTGAATTAGGTTTAGTAGCGTATGCGGGTGATGCTTTTACCATTAGCCCACTGACGCCAGACAGCAAAAACGTTGTTGCATTACTACCAAGCCTACAGCCAGAAATTATGCCGGTTATGGGCAGCGACGCAGGTTTAGGTATTTTAGAGGCAATTGAGTTATTAAAAAATGCTGGCCATGTGAAAGGTGAAATTTATTGGTTTACCGACCATGTAAGTGAGCTTGAATTTAAAGATGTTGGTAGCTATTTAAAAAATACCGATTACACCTTAGTTGTATTTGGTGTTGGTACACCACAAGGCGCACCAATAAAGTTGCAATCAGGCGAGTTATTAAAAGATAGCGCTGGCGGCATTGTTATTCCGAAGTTAAATGAATCGGAACTTTCAACCCTTGCAAGCTCAGTTGCTGGCCATTATCACAGATTAACAACCAACGATCGTGATATTAAATATGTAACTAATAGCCTTGAAAAACAAAACCGCAATGCTAAACAGCAGCAAACTGAAATTACCGGTGATGCTTGGTTTGATTTTGGTGCAGTTTTATCTGTTCTCGCCCTGCCGTTGTTTTTATGGTTTGCGCGTCAGCAAAGTTTGTTTGTGATCCCTCTACTGTTTTTATCTATGGGTTATAGCAATGATAGTTATGCAGGTGTATTTGATTCGATATTTAAAAACGACAATCAACAAGCTTTAACTGCTTTGCAGCAAGAAAACTATCAAGATGCGGGTGCGCTAGCGTCTGATCCTGCAATAAAAGGTTCAGCTTTATTTAAACAAGGTGATTTAGAAGGCGCGGTTGAGCAGTTTTCTAAACTAGATACGGCCGATGCTTTTTATAATAAAGGTAATGCTTTGGCGCAGTTGGGTAAATTAGACGAAGCGATTGAAGCCTATGATGAAGCGTTAAAACGCAATGCTGATTTTGAAAAAGCGCAAAAGAATAAAGCACTTGCTGAGCAGTTGAAAAATCAACAACAGCAGCAACAAAATCAAGATGGCCAGCAGAATCAAGATGATCAGCAACAGCAAGATGGCCAACAACAGCAAGATGGCCAACAACAGCAAGACGGTCAACAACAGCAAGATGGTCAGCAACAGCAAGACGGTCAACAACAGCAAGACGGTCAACAACAGCAAGACGGTCAGCAACAACAAGACGGTCAGCAACAACAAGACGGTCAGCAACAGCAAGATGGTCAGCAACAGCAAGATGGTCAGCAACAACAAGATGGTCAGCAACAGCAAGATCAACAAACCCAAGCTGAAAAAAATAAACAAGAGCAGTTGCAAAAAATGCTCGAAAACGCTCAACAAAATGGTGAAGAGTCAGATGAAAATGGCGAGCAACAAGTTATGCAGCCAATGACTGAAGAGCAAAGAGCTGAACAAGAGCAGCAACAAATTATGCGTAAATTATTAAATAAAGTGGATGATGATCCTTCTTATTTATTGCGCCGCAAAATGCAACTTGAATATCAACAACGTCGTCGTTCTCAAGCACCAACAGGAGTAACACAGCCTTGGTAACAATTAAAAAAATATGCTTGTTAATTAGTTTAAGTTTAATCACTTTTGCAAAAGCTTATGCGTTAGAAGTGGTTGCAAGCGTTAGTCAAAACCCAGCGGTTATTAACGAATCTATCGATTTAATAGTTACGGTAGATGATAAAGTCGATAGCTCAATATTCGATTTTAAAGTGCTAGAAGATAACTTTAGAGTTTTAGGCACATCGGTTAGCCAACAAACCCGTATGGTGAATTTTGATACCACCCGCGAAACGCGTTTTACCACGAGATTAATTCCTAAAGCTGCGGGTACTTTTACCATTCCAGCATTTAGTTATAAAGGTGCAAGTTCAACACCAATAAAACTGCAAGTAGTTGGCAAAAGTGCACAACAAACTGCAGCGCAAGATCAAGATATTTATATCGAAGCAGAGCTTTCAGCTGATTCTGTCTGGTTACAGCAGCAAGTTAGTTACACAGCAAAGTTATTTATTGGCGTTAACCTAAATAGTGGTTCATTAACTCAACCTGAAATTGCGGGCGCTTTGGTTGAACAACAAGGCAAAGATAAAGAAAACGAAACTCTGGTTAATGGTCGCCGTTATCGCGTAATTGAACGCACTTATTTGATTACACCTCAGCGCAGTGGCGAATTTGTTATCGATGGCCCACTCTTTCAGGGTGAAGTGGTTGATGGTAGACGCAGCCAGTTTTTCTTTAATCAAACCAAAACTATTACCCGCACAGGCCCTTCATTAACTTTGGATGTAAAACCTATTCCAGATAATTATGCAGGCCACTGGTTACCCTCTGAATTGGTTATGCTGAATGATGAAATATCGCCACCACAACAAGAATATCCAGTTGGTGAGCCAATCACCCGTACCATTACCTTATCGGCATTGAATGTCAGCGCTGAGCAGTTACCCGAAATAAAAGTGGAATACCCAAGCAGCTTTAAAGTGTATCCTGATCAAGCGCAAACCCATACCAGTGCGCGTAACAACCAAGTGATTGCCCAGCGTATTGAAACCGCGGCGATAGTGCCTAGCAAAATCGGTGAGTTTATTCTGCCTGAAATTAAACTGACTTGGTGGAATACCACGCGTGAGAAAATGGAAACCACCACAGTCGCAGAACAAAAAATTAAAGTGGTTGCGAATCCTAATCAACAGGTTGTTACACCAGTTGCTGGCCACAACACTGAAGCAATTGAATGTATTGATGTTGTTGAAGATGACAAAACAGATGCTAGCGCAACTACTACGCCTACCCCAATCAATGACAACCAATCTATTTGGTCGAATATTTATGTTTTAGGGCTAATTGGATTAACTATTATTAGTTGGTTAATTACCCTTTGGATATGGTTTGCCAACAAAAAATCAGCACCAGCAAAAACATCAATTGAAAACAATAATGGCCGTGATGAAAAATTAGCTTGGCAACAACTACTAAAATCACTCAAAAATAATGATGCCAGCGACATTCGCAGCAAGTTGCAAGTTTGGTTAAACCTGTTGTTACAAACCGAACATAATTTAGTTTTAGCTAAATTACTTAATCAAATAGCTGATAAAACTGTCGCTGAACAGTTGGCAGCAATGGAAGCAAGCCGCTATAGTAAACAACCAAGTAGTTGGAGCAGTGACCAACTGAAAAACGCATTAACTAAAGTTCGTAATCAACATTTAGTTAAGCAACAACCGCAGTTGAACAAATTAAATCCTTAGCGGAAAAAAATGAAATTATTTTCTCGAAATAAATCGGACAAAGTGTCGGTCTTATCTGACATGAGAGAAAAACAGCGCCAATACGAAGCTTTGGTCAGTGCATATCATAAAGATTTGTACCGCTATGCGTATTGGCTGATCCAAGACCAGCATATAGCCGAAGACGTGGTGCAAGAAACCTTTTTGCGCGCGTGGAAAAGCTTAGATAGTTTGGTGGATGCAAAAGCGGCTAAGTCGTGGTTAATTACCATTTTACGCCGCGAAAATGCCCGTCGATTCGAGCGCAAACAATTTGATATGAGCGAATACGACGAACCAAACATCTTAGATAAATCGACCGATATTGAAGACGACACAGAACAATATTGGTTGAATCGGCAAATTAATAAATTACCACTGGAATATAGAGAACCGCTTGTGTTGCAGGTTGTTGCTGGTTTTAGTGGCGATGAAATTGCAGGTTTGTTGGATTTAAACAAAAACACTGTAATGACACGGCTGTTCCGAGCGAGAAATATGTTGAAAGAAGCGTTGGATAACAACCCAACGTTAGAGAGGTCCGCGAATGGATGATTTAGAATTCAGACGCAAGGTATTTGCTGATCCAAAACATTTGGATGATGAAATTAAACAAGCAGCGCAAGCTGATGCAAGTAAAAAGCGTTTTGTAGATGAAATGCAAAATCTAGAAAGCAAACTTGAGCGAGCAATGAAAGTAGATGTGCCTGACGACTTGGCCAGCCGAATTATCTTACGTCAGTCACTTGATCAACACAAAAGTGAACAAAAACGTAAAATGACTTGGTATATGGCAACTGCAGCCTCTGTTGCATTTGCTATCGGTATTGGTTTTAGTCAAATGAGCCAAGATCCTGAATTTACCAATATTAATCAGTTAGCCATGCAACATGTTTACGACGACGCTATGTATCATGCATCGTTAGATTTAGATGTACCACTTACTGAAGTAAATGCCAAATTAGCAGGTTATGGCGCTGAATTAACCGATTCTATCGGCCATATTTATTCGGCCAATTATTGCCAAATGCAGGCTATTCGTGCACTACATTTAGTCATTGATGGCAAACAAGGCCAGGTAAATATATTTGTTATGCCTAAAACTGATGTTGAGTTAGATTGGCAACATATAGCAGATGAAAAAATGCAAGGCAAAGCCTCTAGGCTACAAGGTGTAGATGTTATTTATATAGCACCGAAACAAGAAGATATGCAGCAAGTGCAAAGTCATCTTGAAAACAAACTTAAGTGGCGCATTTAAAGCGCCACGCTCCTTTCCACAAACAAGTAGTCAGATAGCCTTAATATAGCTGTCACATTGACGTAATCTAGTTGTCACTCCGGTCATTTATTGTGTTGCGCAATCACAAATAGACTGACAATGGTACAACTAGAATGTTTAAAAAATCTCTTATTTGCGCTGCAATGCTTACAGGGTTAACGGCCTGTAGCTTAGAAATTAACACTGACACTGATTCAGATATGCCTAAAGGCGACAAACATGTTCAAATGGATATGTTAGGCCGTGTGGTTTTAAACGCACAATCACCTGAAGGTGCAGCTGAAATTGTTGCTTTCCAAAAATCAACTGGCTACATATACGCAGTAAATAGCTCTGGTGATGACGCGACTGTTGAAGTTATCGACTTAAACGGTGCAGACGCTGACGCTTTAACAGCTGACGACGAAGGTGTAATCAACAATCAAAACCTAAGCATCATGTACACTTTAAAAGTAAGTGATGATGTTGCGGGTGATGCAAACAGTATCGCGATTCACGATGGTGAAGAGTTATTAGCAGTTGCTATGGCTGGCGCGGCTGGCACTAAAGGCAAAATTGCGTTTTATGATATCTCAGGTGCAACGCCTGCTTTCATTAAAGCAGTTGAAGTTGGTTATTTACCAGATATGGTGACTTTCAATAATGCTGGTACGCAAGTATTAGTTGCAAACGAAGGTGAACCTTCTGGCGATTATTCCGTAGACCCTGAAGGCTCGGTATCAATTATCATGATAGCTAACGGCGTTATTGCTGACACAGCACTTGATTTAGGTTTCGCTGATTACGCAAACCAAAAAGATATGTTAATGAGCCAAGGTGTTAAATTCGCTAACCCAAATAACGCATCAGTTAGCCAAGACTTAGAGCCTGAGTATGTTGCGGTAAGCAGCGACGACAAAATTGCCTTTGTTGCAATGCAAGAAAATAACGCTATTGCTGTTATCGACTTAGCTAAAACTGAAATCAAAACCATTTATGGTTTAGGTTTTAAAAACTGGAACATGTACAAAATTGACGTTTCAGACAAAGATTCTGGCATTGAGCTGAACAACTACGAAAACCTATATGGCATGTACCAACCAGACACAATCGCAGCTTACACTGTTGATGGTAAAAGTTACGTAGTAACCGCAAATGAAGGTGATGCACGTGAATATATTGACGATGCATTGTCTGGCGGCAGCGTAAAAGATGAAAACAAACAAGCCTGTGAGACAAAACATCCAAATGGTTTGTATGTTTTTGATGATGAAGAAATTTGTTTCTCTTACCTTGAAGAGTCTCGCATAAAAGACTTAGATGATATCGCACCACTAAGTGATAATTTACAAGCAACTTTTAATGCTAATGGCGGGAATGATGGTTTTGGCCGTTTATTGGTTACAACTGCTTTAGGTTATAACGCGGCAAACAATAAATACGAAAAACTATACGCATACGGTGCACGTTCATTCTCAATTTTTGATGAAATGGGTAATTTAGTATTCGATTCAGGTGATGATTTCGAAATGTACACCTCGTTAATGCACGGTGCTGCGTTTAACAACAACGAAGACGAAAATGAAGGTGATACCCGCTCTGATGCAAAAGGCCCAGAGCCAGAAGCATTAGCAATTGGTAAAATTGGCAGCAGAACTTATGCATTTATCGGTTTAGAGCGTATGGGTGGCATTTTTGTTTACGATATTACCGACCCTTACAATGCTAAATATTCAACTTACGTTATCAACCGTGGATTAGTTGAAGGCGCAGACATTACTGGTGATTTGGCTCCTGAAGGTATGAAGTTTGTTGATGCAGCAAACAGCCCAACTGGTAAGCCGCTATTAATTGTTGGTAATGAAATTTCTGGCAGCGTTAGCGTGTGGGAAGTTTCTGTAGATAAATAGCAGAGAAAGAAGAATAGCAATAACTAAAAGCAAAATTTCTTTTTCAGGGATGAAAAAGCGAAGCGTACATGGAGGTATTCACAGCGGTTTTGCGTTAGTTATTCTGGGCTTATTTCGTTGTCGCATATTGATCAGAAATTGAACTTCTGCTCTAAATTATTGCGCTACCTTTAATTAGTAACCAATTTCAAATCTGGTGAAAAATGTTTAAAAAAAGGCGTTATTTATTTTCGATAACGCCTTTTTTGATCTAGGCTTAAAGGAATTAAATTAACAACTTAGTCCACTTGAATAAGGATGTTCGTTTTGGCGCCTCCAATAGATAAAACCAAAGTATCACTAGCATTAGAAGGTTTTAACATCCCTCCCCGCCCAGAGTTATTGCTCGCTCTGCAAAATGAACTTGATAGCAGTGAACCTGACGTTAAACGAATTTCGCGGCTAATTAGTGTCGATATAGCAATATCGGGTTTTGTGCTTAAAGTGGTTAACTCACCCATATATGCTCTAACCAGACAAATAGACAATGTACAACAAGCTTGCTTGATTTTGGGAGCAAAGCGCATAGTGCAGCTCGTTCGGAGCATTTTGCTTAGGTATAACATCAGTGATAACAAACCTGATGCATTTATCAATGCTATTTGGGATTCGTCAGCAAAACTTGCAGCAGCTTGTATGGCAATATGCCAGCACCTACATTTAGACTTTGCAGACGAAGCATATTCAGTTGGTATGTTTAATAATGCGGGTATGGCATTAATTTACTGTAAACATAAAAACTACCCGTCTATTATTGAACAAGCTTATACGCAAGAACAAATAGATATCTCAGCGTTAGAAGAAAGCCATCTCAAAACCTCTCACGAACTCTTGAGTTTTATGATCGCCGATTCATGGGGACTGAGTCATGATGTCTGCAATGTTTTAGCCTACCATCATAGCTGCCAAACACTCTTCAATACCGGCGGTTTTCATGAAAAACAAATCTTGTCAGTGCTAAAACTAGCCGAGCATGTTCTGCAACTACATAAATGGTTAGGGAATACGGACGCTGATTTTGAATGGAAAATATATAGTGAGCAGGTATTAGATATTTTAGAGCTTGAGGTATTTCACTTAATAGATATCGGAGAGTATCTTTTCCAATGTGGTATCGAAAACCAATACCACGTGGAAAAGCATTAAAAGTAACTAAGATAAAATCAGCAAGCTATTGAACCTTTGCTAAACAAAGAGGCTTGGCCGCTGATAATAACGCGGTTGCCTTTTAGCTCTGTGAATAATTGACCACCACGTTTGGATAGCTGTTTTGCATGCATCTGGGTTTTGTTTAATCGCTCTGCCCATAATGGAATTAAATGCGTATATGCAGACCCCGTAACCGGATCTTCATTAATACCACACTGTGGCGCGAAAAATCGACAGACAAAATCACAATCATCACCTTTGGCTGTTGCTACAACAAAACGCTCTGATATCTGCTTTAACTCTAAAATGTACGGTTCAAGTTCAATTAACTCTTGCTGACTTGCAAACTCTAAAACTAAATATTCGCCCTTATAACTGGCTATTGGCTTTATATTAAAACAGCTTAACCAATCATCTTGCATTGGCACAGGTTTAGGTTTTTGATTAGGAAAATTAAGCCCATAACCATGCTGATTTTTTTCAACTTGCAACAAACCAGATTTAGAGCTGAAGTTAATCACAGGTGGCTGATAAGCTAACTGCTCATACAAGACAAAAGCTGCCGCAAGTGTTGCATGGCCACATAGATTAACTTCAGTTTCAGGTGTAAACCAACGGATATGAAATTGCCCAGCTTCCTCTACGAAAAAGCAAGTTTCAGATAGATTATTCTGCTCTGCAATTTGTTGCATTAGTTTGTCATCAAGCCAAGCTTCAAGTGGCACAATCGCTGCCGGGTTACCGGTAAAAGGCCCAAATGAAAAAGCATTCACTACGTATTGAGTTAAATTTTCTGATGCTTGGTAATCTGTCATATCACTTCCTAAGCTCTAGCTCGGTAAAAATTCAATCGTCCACTGAGTTGCAGTGTCTGCGACCTCTTTGCCAACAAACTGAATACCACGAAGTTTAACAATTAAACGTCTTTCTAATTTAGCATCGTTTAATTCACTACTCACGATAGAAACTTGGCTAATTTCCCCTGTGGACGTAACCAGCATTTCAAACACCACCTTGCCCGCCAGCAGCGGATTTTTGCGTAAAGCTTTGTTGTATATCTGATATAAACTTGCTTTGTGTGCTTCTAAGGTTTGACGAATTTCCTGTTCGGAGCGGCTGGCTAACTCACCTCCTTCAGTGGTTTCGTCAGCTACGCTTGCTTCATCATTGCCGTATAAACCTAAATCTTGTAACTGCTCGTTTTCAGCTAAACGCATTTGTTGATTTGGCACAGCATCGGCTTGTTCAGCCGCTTCCACTTTTGCCACTTGTGCTTGCTGCATGCTCGCAGCTTTTTTACCAGCAGTTGCATCTAACATATCACGCTTAAACTCTGTTTGCGTTTGTTTGCCTTGTTTTAGCGGCTGTTTCGGTTGCTCTACTTTTACTGCATCCCGCAGTGCAAATAACGAGTCTTTCATTGCTGCTAAACCCGCCTTTTGTGCGACTTTTTTCGCCGCTGCTTTGGCAGCTTGTTTTTTCTCGACAGGCGTTGGCTCTGGCGTTTTTTCTTCGATGATTTCTTGTGGTGCTGGTTCAGGTTTTGGTGGTATTTTTTTATCCAATACAACTTTTGCTAATTGTGGCGGCAAACGAGTTTGCTGCTCGCGGGTTAACTCAGGCACATCGATATTGGGTACAACCACTGCCACAACAAAATAACCGATAAACAGTACGGCTAATATTTGTTTAAACAGTTTGTCGGAATAACCGCCGTGCGCTAGCCATTGTGATTCCATTTGCATGCTTGCTGTTGTCATCACCAGTCCCCTTAACCTGCTTGCACTGGTTTAGATTTTTGCTCAACTGCGAGCGATAAATCTCGATAGCCGACTTCTGCACAAATCGCCATCACTTCTTTTAACAAAGCGTATTCGGTTGTTGCATCGCCCAAAATAGTCACTGGCCAACCAGCTTCTGGTATTGTTGCACTACCGTTTTGTTGTTTCTTATCCAGATGAAATTTAAGCTCTTGCTCAATGCTTTGTTTAATTTTATCCAGCTCGTTTACTGCAGCTTGTTTATCACGGCCTTGCCAAACCAATCTTTCATGTACGAGTATTTTGTTGGCTTGAACAGTAATTGTAATATTTTCTTTAGGCAAAGTTTCCGCTACAGAAGCAGGTAGGGTTAATTCTTTATTATTTTGTAATACCCGAACTTCCGACTGATTAACCATTAAGAAAAACACCAAGATGGTGAATATATCCATTAACGAAACAAGATTTAACTTAGCCCCTGCGGCATTGCGTTTTCTGTGTTTAATTTGCCGACGTACTTTTGCTGATACACGCATAATTACAGCTCCTCTGTAGTTGGCTCAGCCAATTGGCTTGTTGGTGCATCGCCCAATGAGATATTGGGAAATAGCTCGGCGTCTACTAAGTTAGCCGCAACCACAGCTTTAAACGACCGCACAGTGTCCATAGTTGAAACTATGGTTTGGTAGTCGGTATTTTCAGCCAGCAATAATACAATGTCGGATTTTTCAATTTTTTGCTGCTGAAAAGTTTGTTTTAAACTTTGCAAATATTCAGATAGCTTTTGATATGGGTAACTGCCATCTGCTTCTTTGGCAAAATCTTTAAGCATAACATTGCTTGGGTAATTCAAAGTAAAGCCCTGATCGCTAACTACAAGCTCAAGTATCTGTTGCTCTGGATCATCTTCGCTTTCTCCTTCTGCTTGTGCGGGCAATTGAATATTTAAAATGCGTATTTGTGAAAAGACTAAACTCAACAACAATACAGGTACTAGCACTATCATTAAGTTCATAAATGATGTGATATCCAACTCAGCATCTTGCCGTACCTTTTTTAGTTTTCTTCTTCCAAAAGCCATATTTAAACCTTTTTCAATTTATCCTTTTTGTGCGCCATATTGAACAATCGAGTTAAGTAATTGAGCAATAATTAAGAGCAAAACTTCAATCGCCATGGATGGCGTTTGCGAGCGTACAAGGACATATTTACAGCGTTTTTGCGATAATTATTCTCAAATGCTTAACCTGCCGACAACTCAAAATCCAATAACTCCAAATGCACAATCCAGTTAAGCAGCTGCCGAACCAGTGGCAATCGTCGGCACCAAAGCATAGCTTTCGCAAACCGCTGTAAATACTTCCATGTACGCTTCGCTTTTTCATCCCTGAAAAAGAAATTTTGCTCTAAGCTATCGCTTTGATACCTGCTAAAGTACCAATCGAGTCGCTGAGGCATTATGCGTCCGAGTTTTGCTTCTTATACGACAAACCATTTAATAACTTGATGCCTGCCATTTCCAACATATCTTCAATTTCCGCCGTCTTATTCTGCAAATTCGTGTGAAAGAAAATAAGCGGAATAGCCGTAATCAAACCAAATGCAGTGGTATTCATCGCCACCGAAATACTTGAAGACAACAAATTCGCTTTCTCAGCAGGATCAGCATTAGCAACAGCAGAAAATGCAGCAATTAAGCCCATAATTGTGCCTAACAAACCCAATAAAGTTGCGATATTTGCAAGTGTCGCCAACATAGGCGTGCGCTTTTCTAAGCGAAACATATATTCCATAACCGTTTCTTCCATCGCATATTCAAGATCTTCTCGGCGTTTAACTTCTGCCATACGATTAATACCCGCTTGCAACACCTGCGAAACTTGCGCATCTGACTGAGCAACTTGTTGTTTAATGCGCTCTATGTCTCCCGCCTTTAAACTTGGATGTAAATTGCGCATAGCAATACGGTTGGCTTTTAAACTTGAAGATAAAACTAAATATCTTTCAATAGTAATAGCCAAACCTGTTACTAACACGGCGGCGATCACATAAATAAACGGACCACCTTCTTGTAAAAATCGAATAATTGAGTCAAATGCTGACATTGTTATTTACTCCTTTGCTGCGTTGTTTGATTGCCCTTGAGCAGCTACATTTGGCTGATTGCTCAAGGCTTGTAATTCATTGAAATAAACCGGTGTTAGTTGAGGTAACACAAGTTGTGTTTTCGGTTGATCAATTTGAATATTTGGCGTCATATTTTGCCAAGGCATTATGTATAAAACATTTGGCTGTGCTTGCTCACCTTTTACCTGGCTATTAATAACAACTTTTTTGCCAGAACTGGTGGAGCTGGCGGCTGAATTAGGGTTCTGATTTGCTGATACAGATTTACTGTTTGCGCAAACAGTAAACAGCACAAGGCCAGCAATCAGTTTTACGACTATTGATAATTTCTTGTTCATCGACTACCCCTGCCCTTGCTGCGCCGCTGCAGCTTTTTGTTCTACTGCAGCTAACCACATTTTAACTTGCCTGTTATCAGGCTCTAGCTGCAAAAAAGCTTGGTAATATTGTTTTGCGCCCTGCCAGTCACCCCGATATAAATCCAATAACACAGCGTAATTAAGCATGGCTTGTTTGAATTCTGGTTTAGCTTTTAACGCATCTTTGTAGGCTTGTTCTGCTTTATCAAAAATACCTTGTTGCTGATAAACCGTTGCCAACAAATGTTGTGCGTGTGCATGGTTTGATTGCTCGGTTATAACTTGCTCAAGTAGTTGTTGCGCTTTAACTAGGTTTTGCTGTTTTTTCGCGATTATGGCGCAGTTAATTAACGCACCAGTTTGTTTTGGGTTTAGCTGTAGTATTTGTTCGAATAAACTTTCCGCTTGTTTATAATCTTGCGCTCGCATGGCGTCTAACGCTTGTTTATACAAATCTTCAATTTGCTGTTGCTGCTGTGCAAGTTTTTCAGCCTGCTGTTGGGCTGCAGCTTGTTCTACAGCTAGTTGCTCAGGAGTTTTTAGTGATTTGGTTGTTTGAGCGGCTGGTGTTTCTGTCGTTTCTGAAAGTTTAGATTCCGATGATTCTGCACTCTGTTTTGGCGAGTCGGCTGAACTGATATCTGTGCTCGTTTGCTCGTTAGCAGTTTGATTGCTTGCGGCAACTTGATCAGTATTACCCGCCGTTAAACTACAACCAGTTAATAGCAACATAAGCACGACAATAGCTAACTGAAAAACGTTGCGAGATAGATCAGCTAAATATTTAGTTAAGTTCTTCATAAATCTCCACCTCAATCAAACTACGCTTGTATTGGGCCGGCACTAAGGCTGCAAGTTTATCTAAACTTTGGGCTATCCACTCATCATATTGATTTGTCCATGTACGGGCTAAATTAACTTGGTGTAGCTCAATAGCTTTTTCTTCAAACGGATAAGCTATTTCTTCCAAAATTAATTCGTATTCTTCAAGCGCAAATTCGTCGATCTCAGCAGGTCTTTCTGACTGCATAATTTCACGCGCTAAGGTGCGATAAAGCTCAGCTAAATGGAAATTAGCGCTAGGGACAAAATCCACTAAAGCAAAGTCTAATACTTGTTGATAATAATAAATTGCATCTTTCATCGCTTGTTGTTTTTTCGCCATACTTTGTTGCAAAGGCACAACTAATTTAACTCTATCAAATGTTTGATGATGTGCTTTTGCCAGTTCAAATGCAGCGAAACTCGCTAAGTATTCAGAGCGTTGTTGTGCTTGAGCTGAATGTAAACTTGCCTCTTTTTTATGGAATTGAACAATTTTGCGATACCAGAAATATTTTTTATTCAGATCACGCGGCTCATTGTAAAACTCAGCCATTTTTAATCTAACTTCTTGCGCCATATCAAAAGGTTTTGGGTAATTATGCGCGTATGTTCTAAGGGCTAACCGCGCAGCTTCCATATCATTGTCTTTGGCGTAATATTCGGCTGCTGTGTATTGAGCTTGGCGTGCTAGTTCGTAACCTTCAGGTTGTTTGGTATTAGTATTTTTTGCAATCAATTCTAATTGTTTAGCGGCAAGCGTCCACTCTTGCTGGTCGGTATAAACCTTGGCTAATTTAGCTGGCACAGCTTTAGCGTAATCACTATTTGGATACTGTTTACTGATGCGTTTTAACACAGCTACACCTTGGCTTTTATCCGCTTGTTCCATCAATATATCTGCTGCTTGGGTTAATGCATTTTGGGTATATTCATTGCTAAAAACAAAGTCAGCTACTTTTAAAAATTGATTTGCGGCTTGTTGAGGTTTTAGCTCCAATAAAGATTGTGCATAGAAATAAACACTCGCAGCGACTAAATTTTGCGTCTGCTTAAATAAATCTTTTTGGCTATTTTTATCTATATATAACAAAGCTTGCTGATAACTTCGCTCAGATTCAACATATTGTTTTAATTGATATTGTAAGTTGGCCACCAGCAAAGTCGCTTGTTGTTTATCTTTAGTTTTGCCATCTAGGTGCTGAATAATAAATTGTTGCTGGCTGATTAAGCTGACTAAATCTTGCTGGGCATAAGCGTAATCCGCTAATTGGCGCGCCATATATAGTGCACGGCGATCAGCTGGATACAAAGAGATAAAATCTTGCCAGTAGTTTGATAATTGTAGCTCTGTAAATTTTTGCTGCGGTTGCACTGATTGCGATTGTTGTTTTAACGCTTGCTGATAAACAATAATTAAACTGTAGAGGCTATCCGCACTACCAGGCTGAAGTTCAACCAACTTTTGATAATGCTCGATACTCGCAACATAATCACTGGCAATATATCTAGCTTGTGCTGCCAGCATAAGTTGTTGAATAAAAGTTTGTTGTTCATCTGTGGTTAAATTCAACTCAGCTAACATTTGCTGACTATTTAAGTATTTTTCAAACCAAATGGCAGCGATACGATAAGCAGCGCTTTCGTCTTCCTCCAAGTCGTAATCTGTATCTTGTGCTGTGGCATACAACTGGCGAGCTTTTAACAAACTAAACTGGCTTAAGTTGGCAAGTATTTGCTGTTGCTGCTGGTCGCTAAACTTATTCCATGCATCGGTGCCAATAAAATAGTCTTCAACAAATTTCACTTTGTATGCAAAAGCTTTGGTGGAATTTTCTGGATATAAAGCAATCACTTCTAGTAAAAATTCAGCTGCAGCGAAATTCTCTGGTTTGCGCTCTATATAAGTTAGATAAGTTGCTAAAGCTTCATTTTTAAGGTCTTTGGCTAACCAGAACTGCGCGAGTTTTTGATACAAAATGGGCTCTAATTCAGTTGTGTCTAGACCTTGTTGCTGCGCTTGTTCAATTAAGGCGACCAGCGGGTTTTCAGTTTGTTGTTCTGTTGCGGTTTCTTGTTGACTTGTTTCTTGTTGGTCCGTTTCTTGTTGACCTGTTTCTTGTTGGCTTAGCAGCAAAATAAGTGCGCGCTCAGCATCCGATATCATGGACGATGCTCTGCCTTGTTTAAGCTTTGCAACTTCACCACTTTGGGCAATTAACTTGATAAAGTGCTGGCTCGCATTTTGGTAATCGTTTAACTTAAATTGGCTCCACGCCAACATATACAAGGCATTGTTTTGATATTTACCTTGGCCAACAGCCAAAGCTTTAGTCAGTGCATCTCGTGCTCTTGGGTAGTTATTATGCGAAAAATAAATATCGCCAATACGAAAATAAACTTCTTCAAGATAAGTACTGGTTGGATAAAGCTCAGCTAACTTTTCTAATGTTTGTAAACTTAATAAGGTTTCCCCAAGCAAGCTGTATGACTTAGCCAGTTGATAATAAATTTTAGGGTTATTGCTGTTATTTGGGTAACTCGCTAATAATTCTTTAAAACGCTCAATGTTGCTGCGCAACATCTCATCTGAATTTTGTGCGCTATCTGCCACTGAGTTATCTTCAAGATCACTACCAACAAGTTCCTCTCCTTGAGCTTGCTCTACTTGATAAGTATACAACTCAGCTAAACGATAACGTATGTCTTCAACCACTTGGTTATCTGGTGTGGCAGTTAATATTTGTTGATATAAATCCGCCAATTGTTGTTTACGCTTGTACGCTGACTGCCAGAGTTTTTCTTCATCAATTGTTTGTTGATTTTGTTGTTGGTTAACACTGACCCAAGCACCTAGACCCTTGTTGTTTTTTGTATAAGCTTGCGTTTGCCCATCTATACTAGAGCAGCCCTGTAATGAACTAAACAATAGTGCAGATGCAAGAACAGACAAACCAAACTTAATGTTAGAGTTTTGGGAATTAAACATCATTGACACTCCCAGCTGAATCTAATTCGATTGTGCCAGCTTGGTTTTTGTGCTCTGCTCGCTCTGGTAAGTTTTCCAATAAGTGTGCAATTGCTTGTTGAGTGGTTAACAAGGCTTGTTCCAACATGCGTTGCTGTTGCTGATAAAAAGCTTGTACCTCTGTTTGATATTGCTGAGTTACTTGCTGTTTGCTCAGCTCGGTTAACTGAACAATGTGCTGATAACTTTGCTGAATTTGGGCAAAGTCACTTTTGTACTGATTGAGTTTAAACTGCTCGCTGGTTAAACTTTGCAACCTTTGTTCTTGTTGACTAAGCTCGGCTAAAGTTTTTTCAATTTGCAGCAATGCCTTTTTGTACTGCCAACTACGCTCGGGTAATTGTTGGTGTACTTGCCAATACAATACAGCCGCAACTTTATCTAGCCTTTGTTGGTATCGCGCTTTTTTCTTGGCATCTTTCTTTTCATTAGGGCGGCTATCGATAATTTGCTGGCTACGATTAAAATCAGCTAACCAAACTGCTTGTTGTGGCTCTAATGTTTTACTCAACTGATTTAACAGCTCAAGTGGTGTTTGTTGCAGGTTTGAATCAGCTGTGTTTGCGCCAATATTTTCAACTATAGCAAGCTCTTGGTTAAACTCAGTTAATTTAGCAGTTAGTTGACCAATCTGTTGCTGCAATTCTGCTTGTTGCACTGAATCTGCAATACGGGTAAAGCGCTTTTGCTGTACCTCAAGCAAATAATCAAACCACTCAATTTTTACTTTAAGCGCAGCTAACAAAGCATCTAATTGACTGACTTGGTTAATTAATTGCTTTGCTCCTGCTACCCCATTATTTTGCATGGCTAAACTGTGCCAAATATCTGGTTCTGGAACAGAGTTAGAGTTAGTCGATGGTGCTTGAGAAATACCAGCAACTAACATTTGCTGTTGTGAGCTGGGTAATTGTTTAATTGCTTGGGTTATTTCTGTTTCAAGTTGCTGATATACATTAAAAGCACGCACATATTGTTGTTGCTGTTGCCATTTTTGTGCGAGCAATGGCATGTTTAACCAATAATAATGGCTAATGCCAAATTCTTGTTTATGCAAGTTTAAAGCAGCTTCGCTTGCGGCTAATTCGTTCATTTGCATTAAAGTTAACGCGTATAAATATAGTGCGTGCTGGCTAAATACATTGTCGCGGGCAAAGTTTTCTAATTGTTGTTTTGCTTGCAAAAATTGCCCTTGAGCGAAAGAAATTTGGCTACGAATGATAGACGCGTAAGCAATTAGGTTTTCAAAGGTTTTACGAGGGCTCGTTTGTAGCGAGCTACTATTCTCTAAATCATCTAGATTGAAATCTTTTACTCGTGCAAACCAAGCCGTTATCTGGGTAGCTGCTTGTTGGTAGTTTTGCTGCTGATACTGATACACCACTTGGTTAAGTTGGTTGGTTAAATCCGCTAGCTTTGTCTCTTTTTTATCATTTTTAATGTTTTTAGCTGCAACTAACTGAGCAATAGTTTCACTGTCAGAGCCTATGTTTGGCCAATAAATAACTTGCGCCAAATTTAAGAACAAAGCTTGCTGTTTGTTTGTTAGTTGCTGCGGCTTATTAATTTGCTCTAAATAAAAGGTTGCGCTGATTAAGTCTTTTTGGCCGAGTGCAACTTGGGTTAGACCTAAAAAAACATCTGCCAACAAAACTTGGGTTTTACTGCGGTTATCGGTTTGCGAAAATTGATATTGTTGAATGCTGCTTTGTGCTTGCCACGGCATATTCAGCTGTAAATACAATTCGGCTAATAACTGATCATGTTTAAGTTGTTTATGCTTAAACTTTTCTAATAAAACAACGGCGTTGGACACTTCGCCTACTTGTTGTAGATAGCGAGCTTGGCGATAAATTTTATCGGCAATGGCTGTTTTATTGAGCTTGGTCGTGTTTTTTGCTATTGCCTCATCTGCGAAAGTCTTGGGGCTTGTAGAAAGAGCGAGTATTAGCGCAAAGACGAGTAGCATAACTTGTTTTAGCTTTGTGATTAAACCAGCTTTTTGCAAAGCAATTTCTCGTAAACAAGTGCACTGCAAATTATTTATTTGAAAGCTTATTCCGCGCCCCAAATCCATATTTATAGCACCCACTCTTCCACTTCAACTTTAGCTTGCTGGCTGCCAGTATCATCCACCAGCTTGAACTCAATCATGCTGGCTTCATCAAGCTTTTCAAAACTAAACTGTTTAGCTTTTTTAATGTTATTGCCTTGTTTGTCTAAACCAATAAAAAACGCAGTTAAGTTATGCTCACCCTCTTTGATATTGCCAATAAAGAGTTTTTGAATACCACCTTGTTCAAGCGCTGTACGCTGCCTGTCGGTGTACAAGGTGCCTGCAATGGGTTGGTCGTTTAGTTTAAGCTCAACACTGTCTAACTTAAAAAACTGGCCGACGTCTAATGAAATAAATACCGCTAATTGGTTACTTGCAGGAAACAATAAATCTTCTTCTAAAATAAACAGTTTGCGATTGAGCTCTAATACTTGTTGTTTGAGATCTTGAATTGATTGATTCAACTCACTGTTATTTGCCATAGCTATATTAAAAAAGCTGCTGGCAAAACTGATGCTGCTAACCACCAAAACTACTTTTAATAACTGCTTATACATTTTCATATCCTGTTCCTTGCCTCTAATACTAGTTATGGCTACCTGGCTTTGGGCACTTAAAAATAAATGCTGGCAAACACACGAATAACATCAGCGGAAAACTGATACAAAGGCTCTTCACCTATCGGCGCTTGCTGTTGAGTGTCTCTAAAATTATGATAATCAAAATCAATTCTGTCCCACTGCACACTCATTTCTGCTGGCCAATCAAAGGGCTGATAAGCTTTGGGTACAATGTAAGTTAAACTTGCACCAATTGTGGTATCAGTAAATTCACTCAGCTCTTTGTCGCGTGCTAAGTAATTTTGTGCGTTGCGATATGGGTATAAATCTTGATAAAACTCAGCTTGAGTTTGCTGATAATGACGCGTTTTTAATTCAAATTCCCAATCGGTAAAAATGGGTTGGCGAAACAAAATTTCGTAATCAGATGCTTGAATATCCCAGCTATCTTTAAAACCGCGATAGCTCAGCACAACTGCGGCTCGCCAAGGCAGAAAATAACGTAGTGATAATTTACCAGCTAGAGAGTTACGCGTTTCTGGATAAACCTCTGGTTGGTAACCGACACCCGATTCTGATTCTTCATCAATAAAACGGACAGCTCGATATGGATTGTTTAAAAAGCCGTTGCTAGCGATTGCTTCTAATTCGAAGCTCGCAATTAAATTGGAAGTTAAAATTTGACTGATGCCAGTGCGAACTCGGTAGCTTTGGGTTTGCGCGATAAAATTGTCGTCGCCATTGCGCTTTACTTCATCATCCCCATAGGAAATACCAAGTTGAACTGTTGTTAAATCACCAAAAGTATCGTGTGATACATTAAAACTAACTGACTGAGCTAGGTAATCATCTTCTTCACTTTGACGCAGCGATAAGGTCATTTGAGTTTTGTTATTTAGGTATTCAAAACCTAAATTTAGCTCGTCACGCTCTTCTTCATACGGGCTGGCGGTACTCATTACATCCACAGAGGCCGAGCTTATGGTATCAGCATAATAAAATGCACTGACAGCAAACGACTCAGAGGCTTTTTTGCGAATAAGTACAGCTGGACCGTCTATTTTCATGCCACCACCTTCATAACTGTGGTACATAACTTCAACTTTATCATCTTCTAAAACTGCGGCTTTAACTGTGCTGGATAACAACAGAGTTAGAGTTGTCAGCAATAACTGAATGAAGTTAAACAAGTGTTTAGTTACAGCCACAACCACCGCCTCCAGTGCCTTCTGCGCCACGCGCAGCTTCCCTAGCTTCGTATACGTGCGCGGCATGGCTTGCTGCAATACCATGGCGACTTGCACTCATGATAGGATCAGCTAAGTTTTGCCGCTCGTAAGGTTGTACCCAAGGTTTTATAGAACTGCAGCCAGAAATAGCACTACAGCTAATTAATAAAACCATTATGGCAAGTTTATTCACGAATAAGCTGCTTAATTGCTTTAGCATATTTCTTTTCATAACCTGCTTTATATCCTTTAAATTCGGCTCTTACTTTGCCATCTCTATCAATTAAAATTGTTGTTGGCATAGCGGCAACTTCATAGGCTGCAGTTACAGTATTTTCGCTATCAAACATAATAGGGAAAGACACTTCAATTTCTTTTAAAAAGCCTTTGCCCGGCTCTGGGTCTTGCTCAACATTAACGCCCCAAACAGCAACACCTAAATCACTAAATTGCTGATGTAAATCTTCTAGTGCTGGCATTTCTTTGCGGCAAGGGCCACACCATGATGCCCAAAAGTTCAGCAATATAATTTGTCCTTTTTGTTCAGACAATTTTACGTTGTTACCTGCAACCGTTTTTAATGTGAAATCTGGTGCTGGTTGGTTTTCTTCTAACGCCCATGCGTTGTTTGCCACAGCCAATAAACTGATGGATACAAGCGCAGCTTTACAGCCTTTTTTAAATTTATTTAGATAGTTATTTATCGCTAAAGTCATTTTGCAACCCGTTAAAAATAAATTGAAAATCCAGTATTAAAACTCAAGTTGTGGGTGGTTTTATTCACACCAGTAATTTGAGTATCAAAAATTAAGTTTTGCATTGAGATATCCCATGCAAGCCAGTCGGTTAAAAACACCCGAAATTGGCTAGCAATCGCTAATGCAAATTGGTCTTGCCCTGCAAATTGCACATTGCCCCCACCTAATTCGAAGGAAAATGCACTATTAAATGCAAGTTCGGGAGTAATAAACACTTCGCCTGGCATTAGGTTATAACCGACATTTAACCCATAATATTTCAGTTTTCTTTGCTCGTCGTCTAACAAAGGCGACACATTAGCGAGCTTTTCAAAGCTAGTTAATCCCCCTTCACCTTGCGCGTAATTAGCCTTGAAGTAGAAAAACTCATTTAAGTGATAACTTAAATTGGCTTGATACCAAGTGTCTGAACCAAAATCTTCGATGCTTAATATGCCTGCCTGCACACCAATAGAAAAATTTTCATCGTCGAGCTTATCTAAAGTTATCTCACGAGTTGTTTTTTCATCTTCAGCTTGCACTTGTGTGGCAAACACTGCCATTGCCAACACACATACCATTGGCAAAATTTTATTTAGAAAAATGCGCTTATCCCAAGTTTCCATATGGTTAAATCTTCATTTAAATCACGATCTGTTAATGCCAAAGCTTGCTGTGCTTCAGCGCGAATGACAAAGTTTCTTGCCAAATGATATTTCAAACCAAACGCCGCTAACATTAGCGTGTGGCTACGTGTTTCTGCTTGTGCCAACACTGAATGCGGCTGAATATGCATGTAACCGCCACCAGCTGATACATATGGTGTTACCGTCCAATCAGGGAACAAATGCATAGTCAGTTGCAAACTATAAATATCACTATTAGAGCTTTGCCCTAAAACCTTACCTGCAGTTAGCTCGGCGGCAACACTTGCGTCAAACTGGTAGCTCAAATTTAAGCTGTAATATGTCGCTTCTTGCATTTGTCCAAACAATACACCAACTTCCCAATCACGCGCTAAATAATCATCTTGGCTGATGGCTAAATCTGATATTTTTTGTGTTGCTGTGGTTAGTTGTTTAAATGCATCTATATGCACCCAACCTTGGTTTGTACGCCTGTCTATTACTTTTATCCAAGATCCACGTTTGCGCTCAATACTGAGCATTTCACCTTTTTCTATTACATTGGTGACTGGATATGCCCAACCAGGGCCTGAATGTAATTCGACAAAAGCTACATTTACTTCAAGTGTATTGCCTTGTTCACTGTTAGTTGTTTGTGCATTTACCCACGCAGGTAAACTCAAAAACATCAATAAAAGCAGTGCTAATTGTTTAATCATTTTATCCATACTTTGCATAGTTAACTTTTATTCCTTTATTGAGGATAAAATGGATTGTTGTAATACTGACCGCCCAAATCTAACCATTCAGAGATCAGTCTTAACTCTGCTGGGCTAAGCATGTTTGTGTGATCAACCGTTTGGCTGTCGGCATCAAATTCGCTGAATAACTGGAAAAACCTTGAACTGCTACGTGCCCCACCCGTTGAGAGAATATTGCGTACAGGAATGGTGGTTAATACAGGAATAGGCTGCTCATTTTCATCTAAAATCAACTCCCCTTCTTCGTCAACTTCGAATAATGGGTTACCGTCACCATCGGTTTGTTGAATAAGTTTGTCTTGCAAAATACCGTCCACAACCTCTTGTTCAACATCATTAAACATAAGTTCTCGATAGCTGGTAAAGTGACGCGCTTGCTCAGTTGATGCACTATTGCTTAAGTCTAATTGCCCTGGCGGTACTTGTGCTAAACCATCTGCATCTTGAGCTGCATGGCAGGCGGTACATTGATTATTGCCTATCACCACAGGGTTTTCATCATCTAGGGTTGTAGGGTCAAAAACTTCACGTGATAAGTCCCAAATAGGCTGAATATGCCATGGGTAATTAATTGAGATGCGGCAATAAAATTGCCATTGGCTAAAACATACAACACCTTCAGGTTGTGGCGTTTGTAAGTCTGCATAAACTAAGTTTATTTGTTCGAGCGCTGGCTGTGCGGCACTATTGCTGGTGTCTGTCCAAACATCGGTTAACTGCATATCCGCTTTAACAAATTGTGCGCCTAAAAGCCGCCATTTAGTTTGTGCCATTGTTTCGCCAATTTCTGCGGTTAAATCTGTTTTGCCAGCGTTAAAAGCACCACTTGCTGCAGCACCCGAATTAATTGGCTCAACTTGGCTATCTAACCTGCCATGGGTTGATGGGGTATTTCTGTCATGACAGCCTGTACATTTGAGCGTTTCCCCCGCGGTTAAGCTTATCCAATGCTGATGGCGTCTACCAATACGTTGACCATTTTCATCTACCAAACTCAGCATAAAAGGTGTATTGGCTGGTAAAGTAACTTTTACTGAACCATCTGGCTCAATTGGCGCATAACCAATAATTTCGCGCATAAGTTGACCCGAGCTACGGCCAAAATCAGTCCCTCGGATTGTGCGTACATCTCGCGGCGGCATTGGCACACCACGAATAAAACGTACCATTTTAACCGGCATATCGTTTTGATTGTGCAAAGTTAAATCTTGTAACTGGCCAATTGAACTGCCGTAATCAAGCTCTCCATCCATATCAAACACACTGGCGATATCTAATACCCCCAAGTTTTCCGCGGCCAACTCAGGCGAGATATTCCCATCTGTATTTTTAATCGCTGGCGCTACGTAAGGCTGCATCACAAAAGCTTGTTCAATAATCTGATTTTCTACTTGGTTAGTAGATTCACTTTGCTCGGTTTGCTCTGCTTGGGTATTTGATGTGCTGCGATTCACTAACTGCTGAGTTTTGTTGGTTGGATCGTACAACCATAACTCGTAAGCTGGCGGCGCTAGTTGATATTCCTCAGCAGCTACATCTTTAACTTGTTGACAAGTTTTTACTTTTTCTTGGTGGATAACCCGACATAAACTCAAGCTTAATAACAAACGGCCGCTGCCATCCTGCATAGGGAATAAATCTGCCAACTGACCCGAGTAAGTGGTTAAGTCTTCATCTGCCAGATTAAAATCAAAATTAAATTGGCTGAGCAAGGGGTATTTTTGCGTTGATGCGGTTTCAATATCCTCAGCGGTAATATCTAAATTATCTTCAACATAATCATTGATATTTAATAGAATAGGGATAATTTTAAATTCGCTGTCTGCTTCTTGCTCGGCTAACCATAATAAATTGCCATCATCCATATTGATAAAACGGCGAAAACGGCTGGGTAACTCTAAGTTTTCATTAATGCTATGTTGCTCGGTAGACCAACCATAAACATAAGAATTTTCGCTACCGTCAGGATTTACTCGATACAAGCTGATGCGATTATTACCATTGGTATCCCAACGGTTATATAAAATACTACCGTCGTCCAAAACATGCGGATACAAATCGTGATTCATATTAAAGGTGATTTGCTGAATGTTTTGCCCCAAATCATCCATAACATGTAAGTTTATTGACGTTGCATCACGCCTATCATTTAGTGCTAAATACTGTGGCCTGCCTTCGTCAAGCAACAAGGCTTTTGATGTTTGCTGGCGGGTAGAAGCAAAAACAATGCGGCCATCCGGTAAATATTTCGGCGAAAAATCATCGGCTAAATTGGCAATTTCGTCACTTTGAATAATTGGATAAAAAGTTTTACTCGAATGTTGATACGACCAAATATTCCAGGTTTGTTGCTCGTTTAACTCTGCTACATCATCACCGGTAAATTGTACTTTTAGCGAAAAGAGCAACTCGTCGCCATTTGGCGCTAAGGTTAAATCTTTAATATCGAATACAGCATTTTCGCCAAAATACTGTTGAAAAAAAGCATCACTGATATTTGTCGCTTTCGATAGAACCGAGGCATTGTGCTTAAGCCAAATAGCAGCACCTGGGTTAAATTTAGTAGGGTTTAAAAACTCATGACTGGCTTGAATCGTTTGGTCGTCAACCGAATAGCTGACGCTGCGCTGTAAAAACACCACAGGGTATTCAACCAACACAGGATCTAATTGTTTTCCTGACTCATCGTTTGTTTGCGTGTCTTGTGTACACCCAAACAAAAGAAGAAATGTCAGCGCGACTCCGCTACAACTCAAAACCGGATTCATGCTTAATTCCTTTAATCCTTTTTTATATCTATAAATTATGCACCTAAGTGCATGTCCAAATTTGTCTGAAACATCGTGCCTATTGAACACATGCTAGAGCATAATTATCGCAAAAACGTCAAACACCACCAGCGCATGTCCAAGCAAGTTCAGAGGTTAACTAGAACAAGTGTAAGAGATATAATTTAGAGCAAAACCTCTTTTTCATGGATGAAAAAGCAGAGCGTACACGGATGTATTCACAGCGTTTTTGCGAAAATTATACTCTTGGACTTGTTCGACAACTCCTGTTGCGATAATCATGTTCTAGTGCTTATCCAACTGCACCAAGTCAAAAATCGATAACAACTCATCAGCCAAACTGGATATGTACTAGAAATAAGATTAAGAGCAAAACTTCAATCGCCATGGATGGCGTTTGTGAGCGTACAAGGACGTATTCACAGCGTTTTTGCGATAATCATGTTCTAGTGCTTATCCAACTGCACCAAGCCAAAACCAATAACGACTCATGAGCCAAACTGGATACGTACTAGCAATATGATTAGGAGCAAAACTTCAATCACCATGGGTGGCGTTTGTGAGCGTACACGGACGTATTCACAGCGTTTTTGCGATAATCATATTCTAGTGCTTATCCAACTGCACCAAGCCAAAAACCAATAACTACTCATGAACCAAACTGGATACGTGCTAGAAATATGATTAAGAGCAAAACTTCAATCGCCATGGATGGCGTTTGTGAGCGTACAAGGACGTATTCACAGCGTTTTTGCGATAATCATATTCTAGTGCTTATCCAACTGCACTGAACAACCGAACTAGATTCCAACAATAAAAATCATTTTTAGGTTAGTTGATATTCAAATAAGATGCTAGCAAACTAATTCACAAATTTGCCAACTAAGTCAAAATAATTTTCCATAACTAAGCTACACTTGCTCAATAGTAACTTCAGTTAACAACTGAAAAACGTAGTTTCTAAGGTCACGGAGACAATAGAATGTTTAACAAAGGTCAAAGGATGAGGTCTATCAAGGCTTTATTAATTTCAGCAAGTCTGCTCATACCCGCCTATGCAGGTTCGCTAGAGCAAGCACAATATATTCATAACCGCCTAGCCGGAGTTCCCGCATCAGCCGAAACCTTGCTACAAATGCAAAGTTTAATCGAACAAGATGATGTACAAGGTGCAGCAGCCCTAGCCGTCGAACACCCAGATTTTTATCGAGTCACGCTTAAATTATTTGCATCCCCATGGACCAATATCGACCAAGACATATACGAGCCGCTGAACGACTACAGCGCAACCGTCATTGGCATGGTAAGAGACGATGTAGATTTTCGCCAAGTGCTACAGGCAGACCTAGTATATACCGCTGATACAACTAAAGTTTCAGTGCCTGCATATCAAGTAAATAACAACAACCACTACCAAACACTTGATGAACAAGCCATTGACCTAAAAGCAAACCTAATTGCCCGTACCCAGTCAGAATTAACCGACTTACCCAGCGAAGCAACCGCAGGCATATTAACCTCACGTGCAGCCGCTAAAGCCTATTTTTACTTGGGTACAAACCGAGCCATGTTGCGCTTTACCTTAATGAACCACCTATGTACCGATTTAGAAGCGCTAAAAGATAATACCCGCCCTGCCGACAGAATTCGCCAAGATGTTAGCCGCAGTCCAGGTGGTGACAGCCGTTTATTTTTAAACAACTGCTTAGCTTGTCATTCAGGCATGGATCCACTTGCACAAGCATTTGCTCGCTACGATTATCAATTTGATAGCGACACAGATCCTGAAGGCGAAAACGGCCAAATAATTTATAGCGACTCAGTAGTTGGCAAATACCATATCAACGCCACCACATTCCCATATGGTTACCGAACAGAAAACGACAACTGGGATAACTTTTGGCGACAAGGCATCAATCAAAAATTTGGCTGGTCACCTGCGCTTTCTGGCTCTGGCCAAGGTGCAAAATCATTAGGTGAGGAGTTATCAAATAGCCGTGCATTTGCAACATGCCAAGTTAAAAAAGTTTTTAACTCAGTATGTTTGCGCCCACCTGCAAGCGAAACAGATAACAACCAAGTGACTAGCTTAACTGACAGTTTTATTAATAACGGATACAAACTCAAACAAACCTTTGTTGAAGTAGCCGAATATTGTTCAAAGGAGAATGAATAATGTTGTTTCGGAATTATAAAGATGCGCTCTGCGCGGCCAGCTTAGTGTTGTTGTCGGCTTGTGGTGGCGGAGAAGTAGCAGAAAATCCACCACCGATTAAACAGCCAGAAACAACAACCTACCAAGGCCCAGCACCAATTAATCAAGAAGTACAAAACTTCAAAATTGCTGTGTGGGATAATATTTCTAGCCAAAACCGCTGTGGTGGTTGCCATACACCAGAAACGCAGCAGCCTTATTTTGCAAGCCGTGAAGATATCAACCAAGCCTTTACCCAAGCAAGTTTATTGGTAGATTTAGCCAAACCAGAAGATTCACGACTGGTCGCCAAAGTATCGAACGGTCACCATTGTTGGTTAAGTTCAGACCAAGCTTGTGGCGAAACTATGACCCAATGGATTAAACTGTGGTCGGACGATAGAGTTGAACAAAACAACCAGCTAGACTTAACCGCACCAGCTGAAAAACTCCCCGGGAGCAGCTTAGCTTTTCCTGACGATGACAATTCATTTGTTGAGCATATTTACCCACTAACCAATACTTATTGCTCGAACTGCCATAGTCCTAGCGCACAATTTCCGGTCTCACCATTTTTTGCGAGTAACGACCAAGTTCAAGCATATCAAGCAGCACAAAAAGTCATTAACTTAGATCAAATAAATCAATCACGTTTAGTTGTGCGTTTAAGCCAGGAATTCCACAACTGTTGGAGCAACTGTGGTGACAACGCCAATGAAATGCGTAGCGCAATTGAAAGTTTTGTTGCCGAGCTAGACAGCAATGAAATAGATGAAAATCTATTAGCCTCTCGCGCACTTGCCATGACAGATGGCATAGTCTCAGCGGCAGAAGGTCGCTACGAATCAGATCTGATTGCTTTATACGAATTTAAAGCCGGTGAAGGTTTGCAAGCTTTTGATACCTCAGGTATTGAGCCTGCTGCCAATTTAACCTTTTATGGCCCAGTTGAATGGCTAGGTGGTTGGGGCATTGATTTAAAAGGAAGCCGCGCACAAGCAAGTACTGCTGGCAGTAAAAAATTCCACCAGCTTATTTCGTTAACCGGCGAGTTTTCAATTGAAACTTGGGTCACGCCAGCCAACGTTGTGCAAGAAGGTCCAGCCCGTATAGTTAGCTATTCTGCCAATGATAACGAGCGCAATTTTAGCCTTGGGCAAACCCAATACAATTATGATTTTATGTTGCGCCATAGCGAATCAGATAACAATGGCTCACCCGCTTTAAGCACGCCAGATGCTGATGAAATACTGCAAGCAAGTTTGCAGCATGTGGTATTAACCTTTGATCCGATAAACGGGCAAAAAATTTACGTCAATAATCAATTAGTCGCCGATGGCAATGCAGAACAACTGGCTTTGGGCACATTATCTAATTGGGATTCTAGCTATGCGCTGATGTTAGGTAATGAAGCCACAAACAATCACCCTTGGTTGGGTCAGGTACGATTATTAGCCGTATATAACCGTGCACTATCACAAGAAAACATCACAAAAAATTATGATGCAGGTGTTGGTGAAAAATTTGTACTGCTGTTCTCAGTCGACCATTTAATTGATTTAGCCGATAGTTACATTATGTTTGAAGTTAGCCAATTTGATAACTACAGCTACCTGTTTGCTACACCTAAATTAGTTAATTTATCTGGCGCGAGTTTAACAACAGACCTCAACATAAAAGGTTTACGTTTAGCCATTAACGGCCGTGACACCTCAGTTGGGCAAACCTTTATAAACTTGGATGTAAACTTAACCAGTGGCACCAATTTAACTGAACCAGTGAGCTTATCTGACCAAGCCAGTTTATTAGCCATCGAAAAAGGTTTTACTCAAGATGAGTTTTTCTTAACTTTCGATAAAATTGCAGAGCATACTTATGCCCGCAGTGAACCAGCCATTAGCGAAGAACAAGCAAGCACAAGTTCAACAGAATATTCAAAAATTGCCTTGCGTAATTTTGCGGAAATCAGCGCGAGCATGAGTCAATTAACCGGCGTAAGCGAAAGCACAAGCTCAGTCGCTAATTTGTACCAAACTATCAAGCGCCAACTTCCGAATATAGAATCAATTGATATTTTTGTTTCAGCGCAGCAAATGGCAATCACCCAGCTAGGCATTGCCTATTGTGATAGTGCGTTCAACAATGAACAAATTCGCAGCAATTGGTTTGGTACATTCGATTTTAATCAACCACCGACTATCACCTACGCTGAAGCAAACAGAACAAACTTTATTGATAATTTATTGGGCAAATTAATGCCACTTGCCAATGCAGACACACAGCCGCTTGATCAACCAAGTAAAAACGAAGTGGCTACCGAAATAAATAATTTAATCGACAGATTAAGCCAATGCGCAACCAATGGCACTGACGGCAGCAGTACTTGCGCAGCCAACAGAAGTTTAACCATAGCAAAAGCCAGTTGTACCTCTGTGCTTGCTAGTGCAGCGACCTTGCTGCAATAAGCCTGAAGGATAAGGACAAGCAAAATGAAAAAAAGACCTTTTCATGTAGATGCACCAATTTTACATTCAGACCATAGCAAACCCGTTTCGCGCCGCGATTTTATCGCCTCAGGGTTAAAAACGGGTGCACATGTTATTGGCGGTTTGTCGATATTTAGTTTATTTGCTAATCCAACAAAAGCATTTGCTGAGCTATCAGGCGATTTACAAACTTTGCGCCAATCGTGCGGTATTAATGTACAAGGTGCAGGTAAAATTCCGTTTATTGCGTTTGATTTAGCAGGCGGCGCCAATATTGCAGGTTCGAACGTATTAGTGGGTGGACTGCGTGGCCAACAAGATTTTTTATCAACCGCAGGTTACAACAAGCTAGGTTTACCAGGCGATATGCTGCCAGGGCAAAACCTCACCAATACAGATTTAGGTTTGGCTTTTCATTCAGACTCACAATATTTACGCGGTATATTAGAACGTTGTGACGCTACTACTGTTGAAAATATTAATGGTGCAGTGATAGCCGCACGCTCTGAAAATGATACGGCGAATAATCCACACAACCCTATGTATGCAATTGCAAAAGCTGGCGCGGATGGTTCGTTACTATCACTGATTGGCTCGCGCAATACCGACTCGGGTGCAAACTCTATGGCACCACTTGATTTTATCGATTCGAATAAACGCCCAACAAAAGTGGATAGACCGTCAGATGTAACTGGCTTAGTCGATATTGGTGATCTATTCGCCCTACTCGACCAGCAAGACGCGGTTGCGGTAATGGAAAGCATTCAACGCATTAGCGCGCAAAAACTGAATAAAGTATCCACAGGCATTAGCCGAGATGAAGTGATTAAAGATTTAATTAACTGTGGTTATGTTAAAAGTGCTGATTTGGCCGACAGATTTGGTGATACCTCAACACTTGACCCAGCAGCCGATCCCGATATTGTTGGCGCAGCAGGCGTATTTAGCAGTGATGAATTTTTGAATGACAGAGAATTTCAAAAAACCGCCTCAATTATGAAGCTTGTAGTTAACGGTTATGCTGGCGCTGGTACAGTAACTATGGGTGGTTTTGATTACCACACAGGCGAGCGTGGAACAGGAGAAATGCGAGATTTACGCGCAGGCCGCTGCATGGGCGCATGTTTAGAATATGCAGCACGTAAAGGTAAACCTTTAATGTTATATGTGTATTCTGACGGCTCGGTTGCGAGTAATGGCCGCATTGACGATTCAGAAGAAGGACGTGGCAAAGGTGAATGGACTGGCGATAACTCATCAACCGGTGCAGCATTCTTTTTAGTGTATAACCCAACGGGCCGTGCAAGCTTAATGGGATCAAGCATTGAAGATCAGTTAAGGCACCAACAAATTGGATTTATGCGCCCTGATGCATCAGTCGAAACCGCATCAAGCCCAGCGGCAAACAATGTAAATTTATTAGTGCAAACCGTATTGCTGAACTACATGGCACTGCATGGTGAACAAGCAAATTTTGCTAATGTAGTCACTAATCAAGGTTTAGGCAACGCGGCAATGTTGGATAGATTAACCGCGTTTCAACCGCTGGATTTTGGGGTTGGTGTATAAACTACGCCATACCCAAAGCACTTTTAATCTTACCAAACAATGTAGGTGCTGAGCTTGGTTTAGCAGCTTGTGCATCCTTCATTGCTTCAATCATAGTGGTGGCAAGAATGGTGTAAGCTGTTACCCAGGCTTCTTTTACTTCGTCATTCCAGTCATCACCTAAACCCTGTTCTAATGTCCACAATAATGCATCGGCAACTATTGGGAAGTGTTCTTCTTTAACACCATAATCTATGTGTTTCACACCGAGTTGCTGTACTACAGGTACTATGGCTTCAAGGTTGGATAAACCATTTACAGCCAAACCAATTGTTTGCATCAACTTTTTGCCCTGCTCGGCCATGTCGGTTGATTTAAACATAGGTTTTACTTGAGGGGCTATCTCAAATAATCGACCATAAAATAATTCTGCTGCTTTTTCGGCAATTGGTGCAACTTTAGCGAATGATTGTTGAACGAGTTGTACTTGAGTTTGATTCATAATTGTCTCCTTGGCTTGTTGACCTATAAACCAGAGCAATTAATATACCAAACAGGTAAATAGAGCTAAATCAATAAGTTAAACAAATAACCGCTCTTAAAATGTTCAATTGTGGTATTTTTTATGCCACTTTTGGTTCAATAGCTTCTTTGTGGTGCATTTAATGGATAGGTGTACTTAGTTAGTGGATAGACCTTTAGAGAAATACATATTTAAATCATCATCAATGACTATGGCCTCATAACCAACAAACTGCTCTAATAATTTAAACCCTTGCTCCTTGCCTAAAATAAATAAAGTAGTTGATAGTGCATCTGTGGTCATTGCGTCTGGACCAACAACCGAAACGCTTACAAGCCCTGTCGCAGATTTGCCCGTTTTAGGGTTAAGTATGTGATGATACCTCTGGCCATCTTCAATAAAATAGCGTTCGTAGTCTCCTGAAGTTGAAATTGCTTCGCTAGCCAATGGTAACAGAGCGGCTTGTTTATCTGCTTGTCTTGGGTGTTTAATTGCTACCAGCCAATTTTGTCCAAACTTGTCACCTAACAATCCAGTGTCACCACCCGCGTTTACCAAAGCATGTTGCACACCGGCTTGCTTAAGTATATTTAAGCATTTTTGCACAGCAAAACCTTTGGCGATGCCACCTAAATCTATCTTAGTGCCTGGCTTTAAAAAACGAATGGTCGATTGCTGTTCATCCAGCAAGATATCATGGTAATTGATAAATTGTGTCGCTTGCTGCAATTCATTATCTGACGGCTTGATATGCTCACGATATTGATATAAATGGCCGGCGCTAGCAAAGGTGATATCAAAAATACCATTACTCAATTTAGCGATATGTTGAGCTTTAGTAATAACCCTAAGTAGATCATTCGATATTTTAACTGATTGAGCATAAGCTTGTTGATTGATTAGTGACAATTCACTGCTTGGTTTGTACGGGCTCATACTTTCATCAACCCCATGCATCACATCAACAAGCTGCTGTAATAATCGTTGTGTTTGTTGATCTGGCATTTTATCTGGCTGGTAAAAACGAATTTCTGCCGCTGTCCCCATTACATTAAATTTATGCTCAAACCACTTTGCATTCACTGAGCTGATAGATAGGCAAGCGATAAAAGCTGAGGTTGTGAGTAAAATTTTAACCAATTTATTCATAAATGATTTGCGCGACTCTCCTGCGTAATTTTGGTAATGTTTGTTCAACAAACCAGTTATTTTTATTTAACCAGATATTATTACGCGGGCTTGGGTGTGGCAAATTAAACAGCTCAACTGCGGGCAACTTTGGATCAATTTTAGTCTGTAACATCCCCTGCTTCACATTGTCAGTTACACCTAAATCATCTTCTTTTAAATAACATTTTTGCGAATATTGGCCAACTAATAACACCAAGTGTAAACGCTCGAATGTGTCCAAAATTGCATTATGCCAAGTGGGTGCGCAAGCTTTTAATGGCGCTTTATCACCAGAACCATTTTTTTGTTTGCCCGGATAACAAAATGCCATTGGCATAATCGCAAAGTTTTCAGCTTGATAAAATTGCTCATCTGTTACACCTAACCACTCGCGTAAACGCTTGCCACTCGCATCTGCAAAAGCTTTGTGCTGTTTATGCGCTTGCAATCCGGGTGCTTGGCCAATAATGAGTATTTTGGCTTGAGCTGATAATTGCACTATCGGTTTTGGCGGCAACGGCAACTGCGCCTGACATAAAGTACAGCTGGTTATTTGCTGGTATAACTCTATGTTTGTTGCTTTTGTTTGCAATGCAAATCCTTAAAAACGAACAAAGCGGCCATAGCCGCTTTGTTAATTCAAAAACGTTATTTAAAACTAAATTTAGCTTAACATTAAATCTGCTTTGGTAGTGCTGCTATATACCTGTTTATTTGTTTGACGATGACAAAAGGCTCTAGTGCTTTTTGGATAATGTAGAACCAACTCGGTTGTTTTGTTTGCTAGCCCTAAATGCCCAGCTTCGTTCAGCCAATAATGTCCTTTGGCTAATTTGTGTTTACTGTGTTGCTGGCAAAAATATGCCTCTTGTTGACACAGTTCACGGCCATTAATAAAAATCCCTGAGTGACCATTGGAAGCACTGGTAACAAGTTTATTATTCACTAACCCTTTCTGGGTCTGGCCGATTGCGGCTTGGTTGGCTTGTCCCCATAAGCCTGATTCAGCATCATACCAATAATGGCCCGCTTGAATGTCGTACCCCAATTTCATTTCAATATGTTCAATTTGTTCTGCAGATAAAACTTGTTGGTTGATGACAACTTCTTTACTAACACTATAAAAACTCGATAAACAGAAAAAGATAAAAAATGTGCGTTTGAAAATATTCATAATAACCTCTACTACTGGAAAAATGCTGCATCTGGCAGCTAACGAAAGAAAGGAAAAGAACAGAATTAAGAAAGGTTTTAGTTGCTTAAATTGTAAGCAACCGCAGGCTAAATACAAGCCTGCGGTAAGTTTGTTTAGTTATATAACAATAACTACTTGCTAACAGCTTCCAGCCAATCCGAAGCTTGTTGTTGATTCGCGCCAGTTAACTCTCGGTACAACCTCATTGCTTTAAGCTTATTGTCAGAACGAATAGCATTAAATATTTCGGGGGTTAATACCGCATCACCATGCGGTATTAAATTCTGTAGTTGAGCTAATTGAGCAACTTGTATTTCTAATTGACTGATGCGCTTGTTTTGCCTGTCTAATAAAAGCAACAAAACAGGTAAAAAGCCACAGGCTAGCGGCAATAACCAAGTAAATTCAGTGGAATCCATAGTACTTCCTTATACGTTTCGAGAAATTAAAATATTAGTCTATCGTTTAGATTCCAGCAAGGTTACTGTAAGCTGAAAACGACTTCTACGCTGGCATTAACATCCGTTGTTCCTGGTTGGCTCGCGCTATCACTACGCATTAATTTCATTTCAGCGACAGCATAGGGGCGATATCCTCCTTGCTCGGTAATTTGCATTGCTCGGCCGAGTTTGCCACCAGCGCTTTCTGCAAGAATCTGCGCCTTAAATCTAGCTTGTTCAATTGCTGCAGCGAGCGCTTGATTGTATAAGTTTTGGTGATTGGAAACATCGGCTTGGACATTACCTACTCGTGTTGCACCAAGTGCCAAAGCGCTGTCGATAAGTTGATCAAAAGTATCCCAATTTTCAATTTCTACCGATAAGGTACGACTCACAACAAACCCGTCTTGAATTTGCTTGCGTGTATCTTTATCGTATTCGTAAACTGGCTGTATTGATAAATCAAAGCTGCTCACTTGGCTATTTTTTATTCCAAGGTTTATCCAGCGTTTAAGTATTTTGTCAGTATTGAGGTCAACTATGCGTTTGGCTTGGCTAACACTGTTGTTTTTTTCTTCTACATAAACTTTCAGCGATAGTTTATCCGGGACTGCTGGCACACTGGCGCTGGCATTTACACGTACCCAATTCTCAGTTTGAGTGGATAAATGATTTTGCGCATTACAAGCTATTAAAAAAGCGGGTAAAACGAGCATTGAGATCCAGCTAATAGCGTGTTTTTTATAAGTTTCGATATTCATAAATTTATTTATCCTGTAAATGAAGCGAGCAACACAAAAGCCGATTTTGGGAGATGGATTGGGGATAATTTAGAGCAAAATCTCTTTTTCAGGGATGAAAAAGCGAAGCTTACAAGGATGTACTTGCAGCGTTTTTGCGATAATTACCCCAAGCCTTCGACCATGCCACGTAACTTTTAGACGAAGTACGCAGCATTCTTGCATAAGTCCCCATTAAATCACGCAAAGTTCCATATTCCCCAGCTTAACTTTGTTACCAATTGTAAATCACACGGTTTTATAATTAATTCTAACCGCTAAGCAAAAAACCAATAACACACTAAAATTGCACTGCTGATCCCAGCCATATCAGCAATCAAACCACAGCTTATTGCGTGGCGGGTGTATTTAATGCCAACGCTGCCAAAATAGACTGCTAATACATAAAAGGTGGTTTCGGTAGAGCCTTGCATTACACTCGCCAAACGACCAGCGAATGAATCAGCACCATGAGTATTCATAGTTTCAACCATCATGGCACGAGCTCCACTACCAGATAAAGGTTTTAATAAACCTGTAGGTAGCGCTTCAACAAATTGGCTGTCGCCATTAAACAATTGCACTAGCCACCGCACTGCCGACAAAATACCGTCTAACATGCCACTGGCACGAACAGCGGCGATAGCGACTAACATAGCAACCAAATATGGGATAATTTGCACTGCAACGGAAAAGCCTTCTTTAGCACCCTCGACAAAATAATCATACGCAGCGAGCTTTTTATAACCAGCGACTGCCAACACTAAACAGATAAAAGACAACAACAAGAAATTTGCCCAAAAAGATGACATTTCAGCTAACTGAGTGGCGGATAAAGTTAACATATAGCTGATTGCAGCAGCCGCTAGTGCAAAACAGCTCGCAAAGATTACTAGCGGCTTTAATTTAAATAACGGCAATTTTTGCACTGTCGCCACAGCAATAATACCAGCCAAGGTTGAAGCAAGTGTGGCGAGTAAAATAGGTACAAACACATCGGTTGGCATAGCCGCGCCAGCTTGCGCACGGTACATAAATACAGTAACTGGAAAAATAGTGACCGAAGAAGTATTCAGCACTAAAAACATAATTTGTGCATCACTTGCAGAATCTTTTTGAGTATTGTGCTGCTGCAAACTTTGCATGGCTTTTAAACCAAGTGGCGTTGCCGCATTATCTAAACCAAGCATATTGGCTGCTAGGTTCATCGAAATATGCCCTTGCGCTGGACTATTGGTAGGTATGCTTGGCATTAATACCCGAAACACAGGCGACATAAAATGGGCAAGTTTATCTATTAAGCCTGCTTTTTCAGCAATTTTGCTTAAGCCCAACCAGAAAGCGAGTAAGCCGATTAAACCAAGTGATATATCCACGCTTAATTTGGCCATATCAAATATAGCTTCAACCATACGGCCAAATATATCGGCATCTTGATTAAATATCGCGCCCCCGCAGGCATAAACAAATGCGCTTAAAATAAACGCTAGCCAAATTCTATTTAACAAACATCACTCCTTGTTAGGATCACAAGACAATTTGCGCTATATTTACGCCACAACAGACTAACCGAAAGCTTCTTGTGAACAAAGCGCTATTACCCGACCACTTTATCAATTTTATTACCCCATGTTTACCCAGCCACCTGAATTTACAAGATTTTATTGACTATTGTGGCAAACCGCTGCGCAAGAGCATTCGAGTCAATACACTAAAAATTTCAACCGAAGAATTTGTTGAAAAAGCAACTCAGCAAGGTTGGCAACTAACGTCTATTCCTTGGTGTAAAGATGGTTTTTGGTTACAAAGACCTGAAGAACAAGAGCAACAAATACAACTTGGTAATACGCTGTCACATTTAACCGGCGAGTTTTATATTCAAGAAGCCAGTTCTATGCTGCCGCCCATTGCTTTGTTATATAAACAAGGTCATGAACTCGATTTAACCTGTTTAGATGTTGCAGCTGCGCCTGGTTCAAAAACCACCCAAATGGCTGCGCTGCTCAATAATCAAGGTGTGATTGTTGCCAATGAGTTTTCATCTAGCCGAATAAAAGTATTATCCGCCAATGTTCAGCGCTGTGCCGTAACCAACACAGCACTCACCCACATGGATGGGCGTATGTTCATTCACCTAAAAGAGCAATTTGATGCCATTTTGTTAGATGCGCCATGCTCGGGTGAAGGCACTGTACGTAAAGATGTTGATTCAATGAAAAATTGGACTGAGCAAAGCGTTCACGATATTGCTGGCGTGCAGCGCGATTTAATTGATGCTGCATTTCACGCCCTCAAACCAAATGGAGTGATGATTTATTCAACCTGCACTTTAAACCAAATTGAAAACCAGCAAGTTTGTTTGTGGTTAAAAGAACAGTATGGCGACGCAGTTGAATTTGAAAGTTTGGCTGATTTATTTGAAGGCGCAGAAAACAGTACAACTGCTGAAGGCTTTTTGCATGTGTGGCCGCAAATTTACGACTCAGAAGGTTTTTTTGTTGCACGTATTCGTAAAACAGCCAGTATTGCTCATCAACTAGACAATCCATTTGCCAAATTAGGTCAATTTCCATTTAAACCTTTGAGTAATAAAAACAGCCAACAATTACGCGAGTTTTTATCAACTCAATTTTCGATGGATAATTTCCCGCTTGAAGCTTGCAGTCAACGTGAAACAAAAAAAGCGCTAGAAATTTGGTACTTCCCACCAAAACTCGAAGCGCTAAAAGGCAAAGTAAAATTTGCTCGCGTTGGGGTTAAATTAGCAGAACTGGCTAAACATGGTTTCAAACTAGAGCATAGCCTAGCAATTAACTTTGCCCAGTTGGCGAACAAACAAACTCAAGAGCTGAATGCAGAACAATGCCAGGCTTATTGGCAAGGTAAAGATATCGACGGTGATTTTGCCAAGCTTAAAAAAGGTGAGGTAATAGTTTGTTACCAAGGCCAAGCGCTCGGTTTTGCAAAAAAATTACCAGATAGACTGAAGAATCAACTACCACGGGAATTGGTGAGAGACAATTTAGACTTTAGCGAGTTTTTATAACCACAGGTTATAAAAATATCCTGTTTAAAGTTAAATGTTCCTTCACTTTCTGCAAAGTTAACTACACTTATTAATACTAAGTTTAGGTGTTCAGCAGTGTGCACTTAATTAGTTAGCGCAAAAAGGCTCAATCCCATTGAGCCCTTCCCCTGTACCCGGACAGCCGTTTGTCCGGGCTTTTTTATGGGCGATATTTAGCTTTAAGTCTTACATATAAGGTGCGCTCGACCCTAGCCACCAATTTACCCTGTTTGTCGAACACTTCTAAAATAAATACAGGAAAATATTTTTTCCCGTCTTTAGTGCGTTCAACTATTTCATTAATCACTTGTTGGGATAGTTCTGCTGTCGTATACAAACTTGACTGCCCTGGTGAGATAAAGTCTATGTGCGCTGATTTATCCCATACATGGTACTTATCACCTAAATTCGCCATTAGCATCAAACTATAAACCGGATCTGTCATGCTAAAAACGCTGCCACCATATTGAGTTCGATTGGCGTTTAAATTGAATTTTTTGAATTTCAACTCAATAATCGTTTTGCGATAGTCTGCAGAAAGCTCGATAATTTTGATGCCCGAATATCGAAATGGTGGCCATATATTCATACCACGGCGAATTAACTTGGGAAATTTAAGTAACTTTTGCATCATATTTTCCGCTAATAAATGTTATAGTTAGATGTTTTTCGTGCCCAGTGATATTTTTACTTTAATTTTACCCACTGGCTTATATAATCTAAACAAACTTAATAAATATTTATCATTATGTCTGATCAAAACACAGAGTTAAAAAAGGCTGGTTTAAAAGTTACCCTGCCTAGAATAAAAATATTGGAAATTTTACAACAGCCAGAAAACCAGCATATCAGTGCAGAAGATTTATATAAACTGTTATTAGATATGGGTGAAGAAATCGGATTGGCCACTGTGTACCGCGTACTCAACCAATTTGATGATGCTGGTATCGTAAACAGACACCACTTTGAAGGTGGTAAGTCAGTATTTGAACTAAGCCAGAAAAAACATCACGATCACTTGGTTTGTTTGAAGTGTGGTAAGGTTGTTGAGTTTATTGACAACATGATTGAAGATCGCCAAGAAAAGATCGCTGAAGAGCAAGGTATGCGTCTTACAAACCACAGCTTATACCTATACGGTTACTGTGTAGACGAAGATAAATGTGGCAGCGAATAAGCTGTCACTTTTCTGCCGCTAAACATATACAACTCTATCTAACTGACGCTTCAGGCAATCTTACGTCTCTTATTTCCAATATTCTCTAAGATGTGACTAGTAACTTGTAGCAGATTTTTAGTTTTTAAATATATAAAAAAGCCGCATGTATAATGCGGCTTTTTTGTTGTTCGATTTTAATTGCTTAAACTATTAATTCAAACCTAAACTAGCTAACTCTTTATTTGCTACTGCAGCAGGAACTGGAATGTAGCCATCTTTTTCTACAATATATTGACCAGTTTTAGACAATACCATTTTTAAGAATTCAGCAGTTAACGGATCTAATGGTTTGTTTGGATGTTTGTTGATGTAAACATACAAGAAACGAGCAAGTGGATATTTACCAGTTACCGCGTTTTCCATAGTTGCATCAATATAGTTAGTACCACTTTTAGCTAATGGTACAGCTTTAACACCAGAAGTACGGTAACCGATACCCGAATAACCAATAGCGTTTAATGAAGAAGATACAGATTGAACAACTGAAGCTGAACCAGGTTGCTCATTTACGTTATTTTTAAAGTCGCCTTTACACAAACCAACTTTTTTAAAGTAACCATAAGTACCAGATACTGAGTTACGACCAAATAACTGAACGTCTTTACGCGCCCACTCACCAGTTAAACCTAAGTCACCCCAGCGCTGTACGTCAGTGTCTGCACCACATTTTAAAGTAGATGAGAAAATTGCATCAACTTGTTGAATTGATAAACCTTGAATTGGGTTATCTTTGTTGACGAATACAGCTAAAGCATCAATTGCTACGCGTACCGCAGTTGGTTTGTAACCAAAACGTTCTTCAAAAGATTCGATTTCTTTTGACTTCATTTTGCGGCTCATTGGACCAAATTGTGCAGTACCTTCAGTTAAAGCTGGTGGCGCAGTTGAAGAACCCGCCGCTTGAACTTGAATAGTTACGTTAGGGTAAACTCTTTTATACTCCTCAGCCCAAAAAGTCATCATGTTAGCTAAAGTATCAGAGCCAACTGAAGAGATTTTGCCTGAAACACCACTCGTTTTTTGATATTCAGGTAAATTACTATCGATTGCGATTGCATTTGCGCTTAACAACACACCTGCCGCTAAACCAATTACCTGAGAGATACGTTTTAACATCATATGCAGCTCCAAAAGCTTATTTGTTGATTAGTTAACCATTCACTTTTGATATGGTTATTTAACTTCGATTGGGATTAGGTTATTACACATTTATGTCACTAATATTACAAAGATGACATTTTTGTTTTTTATGATTAAATTTATTTTTGGCAAAAAAAAGCCCCCAACATTTGGCTTGGAGGCTGCTTCGTATCCGACAAAAGTCTAACTTAGAATTTGTGCTCTATACCAACTGCTAACGTATTGGTATCACCACCTTTCTCTTCAGTTGTATACCAAGCAAATAACTTGGTTGCATCACCTAGTTTATAGTCAACACCCGCTGAAATTGTATCAACACGCAGGTCATTAGCCTTATCATCTAATGTTTGATATTGCAGTTTGTAAGTTAATTTACCAGCTGAGTATGCACCGTTAACCATAACGCCTGTATCAGCGTCTCCAGTGCCATCTGAGCTCTCTTCACGTTGCACAACAGCACCTAACTTAAACGCACCAAATTTTTGGTTGTATACAGCACGAATGATGTCGTGGTTGTCTACATCATTGTCAACCGCAATAGCTGCATATACTTTTGACTTTTTAAGCTTAGCATCACCATACATCACAGCAGCTGATACACCTGCGCTGTCAGCAAAACTCTGATCATTCTCTTCATGGGTAATATAAGTTGCGCCGAACGAGAAACCAGAAAAGCTAGGCGAAATATAAGTGACTGAATCGCTCTCACGATTTTCACCTTCAAATAAGTTTTTGATATCAGCATTGTAATCATTGAATAAATCAACCTTACCTTGCGCTAACTTCAAAGCAGTATCCATACGGCCTAATCTTACTTGACCAAAACCACCCTTTAAACCTACATATTGGTTACGTGCAGTTACATTTTTTTCTTTCGATTCATCCGCAAAATCAACACCAAATTCCGCTTGGTAAATAGCAGTCAATCCATTATCTAATTCAACTTCACCTTTTACCCCAAAACGTGAAGCATTGCTTTTTAAGTCAGTCGCAGTTTCTGCAGCATCAGCATATTGAAAGCTTAAATTAGCTTTACCATATACAGTAAGTGGATCAGCCGCTAAAGTGCCAGCTGAAAAACCTAAAACAGATACCGCTAAAATGCTTTTAGATAGTGTTTTCATGGAATGTTCCTGTATTAACATCTCAGCTCTTAAGCCTAGATTTAACTGGCAAAATATCAAGCTGATTCAAAGTAAAATTAAAACTTCATTTAAAAGATGCGAATATTGTATGAATGTTTTATTACAGTTTTATTTCACTGAAATATTTTTGTAGTAAATTTGAAATATTAAAATTGATAAATGTGCTGTTAAGGCGGGAATTTTAGTGCGAAATCAATGATCTCGCACTAAAAACAATCTTATTTTTTTGAGGCTAACATAGCTTCAATTTTTTCGGTTGGCGTATGGCGAACATCTTTACCTTTAATTAGATAAATGACATGTTCACTGATGTTTTGACATCTATCACCAATACGCTCTAGCGAACGTGTTGCCCACATAACATCCATTATTTTTGGAATTGAACGAGGATCTTCCATCATATAGGTCATTAACTGACGAGTAATGCCCTCATACGCTTTATCAATTTTTTTGTCCATTTTGTAAACGTCATAAGCAGCATCACTGTCCATCCGCGCTAGCGAATCCAAAACTGCCTTAAACATTTGCAAAACTTGTTGACCCATATGGTCAACGTCAACTAAAAATTGGCGTTCAGTTTTATTAAAATGCTCTTGTGCAGCGCGCACCATACGGCATGTTTCGTCACCAATGCGTTCAAGATCAGCAATTATTTTCGCAATAGCCAAAATAATACGCAAATCAACCGCAGCAGGCTGGCGCTTAGCAATAACACGGGCACACTGCTCATCAATTAACATTTCGTACGCGTTAACTTTTTCATCTTCTTTGATAATTTTTTGTGCAAGCTTTGAATCAAATTGACTGATGGCTTCCAATGCTTGCGCAATTTGTTGCTCAACTATGCCGCCCATGTCTAAAACATAGCTCAGCATTTCTTCTAGCTCTTTATTAAACTGGCCAGATATATGTTTATCTATTTTTAAATCCATAGTTACCTCTAATTGCCCCTATTAACCGATGCGCTGTTTAAGTATAGGCACGAATTAACCATATCGACCAGTAATATAATCTTCGGTCTTTTTCTTTTCAGGAGCAGTAAACAACTGGTTTGTATCAGTATACTCAACTAGTTCGCCCATGAACATAAACGCAGCATAGTTAGAAACACGCGCAGCCTGCTGCATGTTATGTGTAACTATCACAACTGTGTAGGTTTCTTTTAGCTCATTAATCAACTCTTCAATGGTTAATGTTGAGATAGGATCAAGTGCAGAAGTTGGTTCATCCAACAACAATACTTTAGGCTCAATCGCAATTGCACGTGCAATCACTAAACGTTGCTGCTGACCACCTGATAAACCAAAAGCGCTGTCGTGTAATCTGTCTTTAACTTCATCCCACAAAGCAGCTTTGCGTAATGAGGTTTCAACAATTTCGTCTAATCGACGTTTATCATTGATGCCTTGAATACGTAAGCCATATACAACATTTTCATAAATTGATTTAGGGAATGGATTTGGACGCTGAAACACCATACCAACGTTTTGGCGCAAGCTGGCAACATCTACATCTTTGTCATATATATTTTTGCCTTCAAGTAATATTTCGCCATCAACTCGACAAATATCAACTAAATCATTCATACGGTTAATACAGCGCAATAAAGTTGATTTACCACAACCCGAAGGACCGATAAAGGCAGTTACCTTACCTTTAGGTATTTTCATGTCGATATTGTACAAAGCTTGTTTTTCGCCGTAGAACAAACTTAAGTTATTCATTTGTAGTGCTGTTTGCTCAGGGGTTAAATCCGTTGGAGCAACTACATTTTTAATTTTGGCTATCTCTGGAGATACTGAAATCATCTTTTTAAACCTTTAAATCTTAATGTTCTAACGACTTATATTTTTCACGTAGGTGGTTACGAATACCAATGGCTGTAATGTTTAACGCCACAATTACGGTAACCAATAAAAATGCAGTTGCATATACTAGCGGTCTTGCCGCTTCTACGTTTGGACTTTGGAAACCAACATCATATATATGGAAACCTAAGTGCATAAATTTTCTATCTACATGGACAAATGGGAAGTTGCCATCTATTGGTAGCGTTGGTGCCATTTTTACCACACCAACTAACATTAGTGGTGCAACCTCACCGGCTGCTCGCGCTACGGCTAAAATTAAACCTGTCATAATTGCTGGACTCGCCATAGGAATAATAATACGCCATAAAGTTTCTGCTTTAGTTGCCCCCAAAGCTAAGCTGCCTTGACGCAATGAGCTAGGGATACGAGACATACCTTCTTCGGTTGAAACTATGACAACTGGCAAGGTTAAAATTGCCAAGGTTAATGCTGACCAAATAACCCCTGGGGTACCAAAGGTAGGATTAGGTAGCGCTTCTGGGTAGAACAATTCATCTATACTGCCCCCCAACATATACACGAAGAAACCTAAACCAAATACACCATATACAATAGAAGGTACACCAGCTAAGTTAATAACCGCGATACGAATAACCTTAGTTACTGTATTTTTAGCCGCGTACTCGTGTAAATAGATAGCTGCGACCACACCAAATGGCGTAACAATAACAGCCATCAACATAACCATAAATACGGTACCGAATATAGCTGGGAATACCCCACCTTCAGTATTCGCTTCACGCGGGTCGTCAGTTACAAAGCGACCCAACTGTACAAAGAATCGACCGAGTTTTTGTAACGCTGACATATCATTTGGAAAATGTACGTCTAACACTTCAGCAATGCGTAAGGTAACAAGTTCACCACGCATGTCTTTTACAACTACTTCATCGCGATCTAGCGCTTTACGTAGCTGAAACAACTCTTTTTCGAATTCTTGGTAAGATTCTTTTAATTGCTTACGCTCTTGCTCAAATTCAGCAATACGCTCGTCTGTCAGTTTATCTTTAAGCTCTAGCGCACGCTCTTCAAGGCGCATTTTTTCTAAACGATAGTTAATTGAACCAATTTCGCCATTTTGTAAATCAACTGCTTGCTCTGAAATATCCACAGCTCGCTCAATCAACTCTTCTAGTCGAGCTGAATCAACCTGCTGACCATCCAAAATAACCTTATCGACATAACCATAAAAGTTACCATTTCGGCTTCGCTCAAACACACCTAAACCCGAAGGTGTGTCGGTTTTTTTGATATCAGTTTGCAACAACCAACGAAAATCTAACTCTACAAATTCGCGGTTACCGGTTTTGATCAATATACGCTCAACTGTTTCACCTTGAAAATCACCTAGGTCAATGCCCATGTTTTTCAAACGTTTAGCAGGAACTTGTTCTCTGTCGTAAATTTCACCGATAATCGTTTGTTTATTATCAGCCTGTTGCACATCAAACTCATACACGTCAGCAGGCCAGAAAAAGCCTAAGCCACGTGCAGCAATCATCACTAACAAACCAATTACAGAAATTAAGCTAATACTTACTGCACCGGCAGTCATCCAGATCCAAGGTGATCCTGATTTAAACCAATCTTTCATTAACAATAATCCCGCCGTTATAGTGAACTGTATTTATCACGCAAGCGCTGACGAACAAACTCAGCTATGGTGTTAAATACAAAAGTAAAAATGAATAATACAAATGCTGCTAAGAATAGAATGCGGTAGTGGGTACTACCAACTTCTGATTCAGGCATTTCAACTGCGATATTTGCAGATAATGTACGCATACCTTGGAATACTGACCAATCCATAATTGGTGTATTACCCGTTGCCATAAGCACTATCATAGTCTCGCCCACAGCGCGGCCTAACCCCATCATTACCGCTGAGAAGATACCAGGGCTAGCAGTTAACAATACAACACGTACCAAAGTCTGCCATTGACTAGCGCCTAGCGCTAGCGAGCCGTTTGACAAATGTTTAGGTACAGAAAATACAGCGTCTTCTGCAATTGAGAATATGGTTGGAATAACCGCAAACCCCATAGCAATACCAACAACTAGCGAGTTTCTTTGGTCAAAGGAAATACCTAAATCGTCGGTGATAAATAAACGTACATCACCATCAAAGAAAACATCATTAAACCAAGGGCTCGCCTCTAACAACAAGTAAGTCATCAATAAAATAACAGGGATAAGTAATAACGAATCCATACCTGTTGGCAAACTATTGAGCAATTTACGCGGCAAGTTGTGCCATGCAAAAGCGAACAAAATAATTGCAACTGGTAAAAACAGAATCAATATAGCTATAGCCGCTAAGTGTTCTTCAATTAACGGTGCTAACCACAAACCCGCTAAGAAACCTAAAATTACCGTTGGTAAAGCTTCCATAATTTCTACCGTAGGTTTAACCACAGTACGGATTTTTGCCGGCATAAAATAAGCAGTGTAAATAGCAGCGGCTAATGCAATTGGCACTGAGAATAACATAGCGTAAAACGCAGCTTTAATCGTACCAAAAGTTATTGGTACTAAAGAGAACTTAGATTCAAAATCATCAGATGCAGAGGTCGATTGCCAAATGTAATCTGGCTCACCATAACCTTCATACCAAGTTTCTTGCCACAAGGCAGACCAAGTTACTTCAGGATGTTCGTTTTCAACATCAAATAAATGCATACCTTGTGAAGTCAAAGTAATGTAAGCATTTGCACGTGGTGAAATTGCCAAATCTAGCACAGCTTGATCAAGCAATTTATCCGCATATAAATGCGCTTCACTTGTGGTATAAAATACGTCTAAATGACCTGAGCTTGATGTTGCAACAAAACTGCGACGGAAGAATTCTGGATATAAACCATTGATGTTGGTGTTATCACTTTTAAAGCTACGGATTTTAGTAAATTCACGACCTTGTTCCGCATTCACTTCAAACCACTGCGCAACGTTGCCTTTATTGTCGGCAATCACGATTGAACTTGCGCCTGCAAGTAAAGTTGAAGCGGTAACTTTTACACCATGCTCTACTACACGGCTTTGCGATACCAATTTAACTTTGTTGGCATTGCGGACATCAAATACATACATATAACCATTTTGCAGTACAAAGGCACGCGATAAATCTGCGGTTAAATGCAGTTGGTCAACTTCGCCTGTAACATTTGGTAATTCGACATTCGATTGAGACCACTCAATCTCATCTGTCATAAAATTAACTTCGCCTAACAAACGCGAGTAAAACACAGCTGATTTATTCTGAGTTTGATAAACAACACCAGCGCCGTCGTTTTCAGAGGTGGTCGCAAATGCAAATTTATTGATTGGCGCATCCGTCGCTATGGTTAAACCATCCCGACCAAAAGGATATTCGATTCTTGGCTCTATGGTACGGCGGTTATTGGCAAAACCAATTTTAAAACCCGGTTTGATGATAACAACACTATTATCAGCAAAAGCGTAAGCATATTGTTTAACATGCGGCATAGCTTTAGCAAAAGCAGTGATTTCGCTACTGTTGTTGATATCAAATTGTGTGATTAGCTGAGTTTTATCCGCACCATGCAATTGATAATACTCAAGCGATGGTTGATTGGTAAATCGATAAGCAGTTTCTACGTGATCGTCTGTCCCTAACGCTAAAGTTTTATGCTTATCCTCTAGTGCTATGGTTAAGTTAGGTTCGATAGAAACATCTTCAAATATAGGTTGTACAACATACAACAAATAGAAAAAGATCATCAAAAGAGCGACTAACACCATGATACCGCCAGTGGCGACACCATACTTGGCAAAGCGATCTTTGAACTTCCTCATCGCATGCTGTTTGTTTTGTAAAGTGTTTGACTGATACATTGAAAGCCTTAGCCTAATTGAGTTGCGCGCAGTATATGATACTTTTATGACAGTTATGTTACACGCAACGTAATATTACTAAACTGTAATTTATGGATACAAAAAAGGCTTCCGAAGAAGCCTTTTACCGTTCGAAACTGATGAAGAATTATAGAAGGATACTAGTTAGAAGCAAGTAAGCGATAATAGCTAAACCAGCACCAGCAGGTAATGTAACTACCCAAGAGATAACAATATTGCGTACAGTGCCCATGTTAAGCGCAGCAATACCTCTAGCAATACCTACACCTAATACAGCACCAACTAAGGTTTGAGTTGTTGAAATTGGTAGACCCGTACCAGAAGCGATTACCACTGTACTTGCAGCCGCTAACTCTGCGGCAAAACCACGGCTTGGGGTTAAATGCGTGATACCTTTACCTATAGTTGCCATAACTCTATGGCCAAATAAAGCCAAACCAGCAACAATACCAAATGCGCCTAAAGGTAAAATCCACCAAGCTAATGCAGATTTAGCACCAATAACACCATCGTTTTCAACTACACTGACAACTGCAGCTAGCGGACCAATTGCATTTGCAACGTCATTAGAACCATGAGCGAACGCCATACAACAAGCAGTTACTATCATTAATACCGCAAAGATTTTTTCAACGTTAGAAAACTGCTCTTCACGTGCTGCATTCTCATCAATATTTAAGCGCTTGATAAAAATACCACCGATAATTGCCACAATAATACCGACTATGATTGCGTATACATATGCTTCGGTCGTGCTAATGCTGATTGATGCATCTTTAAATACGTGTTTTAAACCTTTTTTAATGGTAACCAAAGCCATAACAAAACCGCCAAGCGCCATATAAATTGGTACATAACGTTTAGCATTTTTAATTGGATTTTCAGTGTCAAATATAAATCGTTGTGCGCTCATAAAGATAATATAAGCGAGTACACCAGAAAGTAACGGGGTAACAATCCAACTACCAACAATGCCACCGACTTTATCCCAATGAATCGCTTCACTGCCAGCAGCGATAACAGCAAAACCTATAATTGCACCAACAATTGAGTGAGTTGTAGAAACCGGCCAGCCCATATAAGAAGCGACAGCTAACCAAGTACCAGCGGCAATAAGCGCAGAAATCATACCAATAACAAACAACTCAGGTACGTGCATAAAGGGTTCTGCATCGATAATACCTTTACGAATTGTTGATGTTACTTCACCACCAGCTAAATAAGCGCCGGCGAATTCAAAAATCATCGCAATAATAATTGCTTGTTTAATAGTTAAAGCTTTCGATCCAACTGAAGTGCCCATTGCATTTGCAACGTCGTTGGCGCCAATCCCCCACGCCATAAAAAAGCCGACAACTGCCGCTAAAATAACCAGCATTACGCCGTAAGTAGTTAAAATATCCATTGGATTTCCTGAAATTAAACTTATTAAATTATCTTGCTAGAAGTAGCTCTAAACGACCACCGACAGATTCAGCTTTATCAGCTAAATCACCAACCCATTCAATTACGTCATATAAGAAAATCGCATCAATTGGGTTCATCTCTGTTTCAGCAGCACGAACAGATAAACGAAGACCGATTTGTAATTTATCTGTGTCTTCTTCGATGCTTGCTACTTGAGAAATGATTTTTTCAACTAGGTCAACTTCACGGCCACGAAAACCGGTTTCGAGTAACTCGTCTAATTCGTTAATCGCTTTTGCGGCCATATCAACAGCATCAATACAACGCTTAAGATAAACCATAAAATCATTTTGCAAATCGGCTGGAATTGGCAACTCTCGACCTATTACCCGACCTGCAATATCTTTTGCTTTGTTTGCTATTTTGTCTTGCTGTACAAGTAACTCTAATAAGTCAGCACGATCAACAGGCAAAAATAAACCTTTAGGTAATTGAATTCTTAACTCTCTTTTTATCGCGTCTGCTTCTTTTTCAAGCTTTGACACCTCGTCGCGCACAACTTGAGCAGTTTCCCAATCAGCCTTAAAAACAGCTTCAAAAAAAGCTGGCAATCTATCTGCAGCAGCTTTAACAACATCGATATGCGTTTCAAGCGCTTTAAAAGGGGATTTACCGAATACGCCTAAAAATGAATTTCCTGACATAAATAAACCTTTATATTTACTTTGATGACGCGGCGGATTCTACACCAAATCAAGCAAAGATGACCAAGTTTCAGAAAAATTAATTATTTGTTCATAAAATTATTATGGCTACACCATGGCAAGTTCGCCATTATCGGCCAAAGTTTTCATAATGTTGCTTGCTTGTAACTGTGTGCTTTGGCTTACTTTATTAGTTTTTTCACGTGTTTGGTCAATTTGATTCTGAATTTGCATTATCGCTTTTTCAAACGCGTCTATATGCTGTAATTGATCACTTGCATTGTGGAAACTTTGCAAGGCAGCACTAGCTGACTCTTGAGCTTGCGAGCGCACAACCAGAGCATTTTCATATAAATCGACCGCGGTTTGTTTTTGTTCGTTTGAAAGCTGGTCAATATTTTTCACCACTTGTACTAATTCATCTGATGATGTGCGCAACAATTCTAGGATAGACGAAATATCAGATAATGACTCTTGGGTGCGCTTGGATAAACTTCGAACTTCATCAGCAACTACAGCAAACCCTCGTCCGTGTTCACCTGCCCTTGCAGCTTCAATCGCGGCATTCAGTGCCAACAAGTTGGTTTGCTCGGCAACACTGCCTATGGTATCTACTATGGTACTTGCTTTATCAACTGAATCTAACAGTAGCTCAACCGATTGATAACTCGTTTGTGTTGAAGCGTATATTTTTTCAGCGTTGTCAGTCACTAAATTAATTTTTTTGTTGCTGTCAGCGATAAAGGTTTCGGTTTTTTGCGCGTTTTTCTGCACAGTTTCTGCGCCTGTATACACTTCTTCAGCCAATGAAACGAGCTCTTTAATGATGTGCATATTCCCTTGCATTTTGCCGTGTACTTCACCGGTTTGCAGCTCAATTTCTTTGCTTTCACTGACCAAACCGTCTAACGCGGTCGAGATTTGCGACAAGGTTTGATTTTTGCCTTCATTTTCTTGTTCAATTTGATCAAGTAGCTGATTAAAACACATAGCGACTTCATCTATCTCTGTTTTATTTTTTGATACTTGGATACGTTCTACTTCACCTGTTGCAACTAAACGATGGAAATTTTTACGTAACTTACGCACAGGTTTAACAACCCAAGCATATTGGAAAGCCATCAAACCAATAGCCACTATCATGAGGACAATTGCAGCGGAATAAAGCACCACGCGGGTTTGACTATCAACTTGCTGCTGATGATGCAACAATTCGTCTTCAAGTAAAATATAGTCAGCTTCAAAATTATCTACTTTATTACGAAGATTGTAGTACGAAGTGCTTACTAAACGCAGTGAGTTTTGGGTATTGCCTACTTCTTTAGGATAACGATTGACCTGTGCATATAAGCTCGAAATCAACTCATCGCCAATTTCGTCTGCTTCCACTGCCATGCCGAGCGAAAACTCATCTTCCTCTTCTTCAGACTCTGGATATATATCGAATCTATCCAATTGTTTTAAAACTTGTATACTCGATTTCAGCTCAGCCGCTTGATTTAACAATAAGCGTGAGTCAGTTCCCGATTCAGTTGAGCTAAAAGTACGTTCACGTCGATAAGATAAACCTGCAACACCATTTGCTATTTTGACGGCGATAGGATAATAAGCTTGGGCTAACTCAGGCTTGCTTTGACTACCTTGCTCTATATATTCAAGCAAACTTTGGCTATCAGATAACAAACTTTTTTCTGCAAATTGCAACAGTGCTTCACTATTTGCGCCTAACTTACCCGCGGCGCGCACGTCATCTTCAATAAATTGAATGAGCTGTTCAATTTGCCCTACGAGCGCTTGATAAGAAGTATTGTCATTATTCTTTAAAGTAGCAGAAATAACTTCTAATGTTTCTTTCGCTGCATTTAGCTCAAGTGAATCGCTGGTAGTCAAATAGCTATTGACTTGGTTTTTAAAAACTTGGGTCAATTGGTTTTTAGTTTTTTGGTATTCAGCTAAATTTTGCTTGACTTGTTGCTGCTGAATATTTGACCAAACCAACAGGGAAATAAGTCCTAGCCCAATTAAAATCAGGATTGACGAGGATAATATCGAAAAACGAGAAATGTTCATTTACTGCTTCATTGTGTGTTCAGCTTTTTTGATGCGGCTAAAATAACAGCCACACATGACACTTTTGTTACAAATGTCATAATTCTTGTCATATTTTCCGAGTAATCGAAGTAGTTTGCGCAAACAAATATTTGTCCATGATATAGATTTTGTAACAAGCCTTTCCTATACTTAAATCTAACCTTTTAAGCCTCTGATATAGCGATCATTTTTATGCAAAGCCAACTTATTATTTCTATTATTTCAGCCGATAAACCAGGTATTATCGAGTTATTATCTAAAACCGTTAGAGCCCACCATGGTAACTGGCTCGCCAGTAATTTTTGTCGTATGTCCGGCCAGTTCGCTGGTATTGTAGAGGTTGAAGTTGCACACGAATATCAAGCAGAGTTAACCCACGCTATTCAAGCTCTAACCCAAAACAACATCCAGTTACATATTGCTATAGGTGCAGAAGCACCAGCACAAGAATGTAACCTTGCTAAGTTAACCGTAGTAGGTAACGATAAATCCGGCATTATCAACCAAATTGCCACCAAACTAGCTGCATTAAAAGTTAATTTGCTTAATTTAAAATCTAGTTGTGAAAGCGCGCCTAACTGGGGTAGCCAATTATTTAAAGCAGAAGCAACGCTAGAGCTACCAATTGAACTGGATATTGATGACGTACAAGAAGCACTAGAAGACATAGCTAATGATTTAGTCGTAGAAATAAGCTTAGAGTAATTTGCAGCAAATATGACAATTGTAATAAATCTGCAATAGACAAATTATCTAATGACTACAGATCACTAAAAGAAAGAACAAAATATAAATGGCAAAAGACAAATTATTTGTTGAAAAAGAGCTAAGTTGGTTATCTTTTAACGAACGTGTATTACAGGAAGCTGCAGATAAAACAGTACCTGTAGTAGAACGTGTGCGTTTTTTGGGGATTTTTTCTAACAATCAAGATGAATTCTTTCGGGTACGCGTTGCTGATGTGCGCCGCCGTGCCTTGTTAGAAAAAGAGCAAAATGAAGAGCACGCAGCTAAATTACTTGTCAGTATTCAAGAAAAAGTTATATCGCTGGCAACCAAGTTTGACGCTATTTATAAAGAAGTGGTCAGAGAATTATCTAAGCATAAAATATACTTTGTCGATCACTCACAACTGTCTCAGTTTCATAAATCATGGTTGATTGATTTTTTCCAGCAGCAAGTTGTTAAACATGTACGACCGTTAATACCATCTAAAACACGTAAACTGATTGATTTAATTGAAGACAATACCACTTATCTCGCGGTGCAAATGACCAGCGGTGAACACACTGACTATGCAGTTGTTGAAGTACCGACGAATGAAGTATCGCGCTTTATTCTACTTCCGCCAGAAAAAAGCAAGGTAAAAAAAGAAGTTATATTATTAGACGACGTTCTGTTATTAAATCTTGCGAGCATCTTCCGTGGTTTTTTCCAATTCGATGAAATTAGCGCATATAGTTTTAAAATGACCCGTGATGCTGAATATTACGTTGAAGATGAAATAGATCAAAGTTTAGTCGAACAAATGTCTGAAAGTTTAAAACAGCGTTTTAGTGCCGACCCGACACGCGTGGTTTACGACAGGGAAATGCCTGCAGCCATGCTAAAATTTTTGAAAAAACATCTGCAAATATCAGACAACAACGAAGGTTTGTTACCCGGCGGTAAATATCGCAACTTTAAAGATTTTATTGGTTTCCCAAATTTTGGACGCAAGTACTTAGAAAATCCGAGTTTACCAGCGCTGACAAACAGTCAGTTTTCATCGTTTGATAGTGCTTTTGAAGCCATTCGCCACAAAGATATTTTGTTATATTACCCGTATCATAGTTTTGACCATTTCACTGAATTAGTTAGGCAAGCAGCATTCGACCCTGCTGTGACACATATCAGACTAAATATTTATCGAGTTGCTAAAAATTCGCGTATTATTCATTCACTCATTGATGCCGTAAAAAATGGCAAAAATGTCCATGTAGTTGTTGAACTAAAAGCGCGTTTTGACGAAGAAAATAATATTGAGTGGTCACGTGTTATGACTGACGCAGGTATACGCGTGTCATTTGGTATTCCTACATTAAAGATTCACTCTAAATTGTGTTTAATTCACCGTAAAGAAGGCGACAATTTAAGCCGCTATGCCCACTTGGGTACAGGTAATTTCCACGAAAAAACCGCTAAAATTTACACAGACTTTAGTTTATTTACTTGTCATCCTGAAATTACTCGCGAAGTCGAAAACGTCTTTGACTTTATTGAATACAGCTATAAACGCTATAAATTTTATCACTTGATGGTTTCGCCAATTAATACTCGTTTGTCCATTACCCAAATGATTGACCAAGAAATTCAAAATGCTCGTGCAGGTAAATCAACAGGTATTTGTGTCAAAGTTAACAATTTAGTTGATGAGCCGATTATTCATAAATTATATGAAGCGAGCCAAGCTGGCGTTAAAATTCGCTTAATCATTCGCGGCATGTGTAGTTTAGTCCCTGATATTAAAGGCGTAAGTGACAACATTAAAATTATCAGTATAGTTGATAGGTTTTTAGAACATCCGCGGGTAATGATTTTCGACAACGCAGGTGATAAAAAAGTTTATATTTCTTCTGCCGACTGGATGACCAGAAATATAGAACATAGAATTGAAGTTACCTGCCCTATATACGATGAAAAGTTAAAACAAAGAATCGTTGACATTTTTGAACTTCAGTTCAAAGATACCACTAAAGCTCGTATTATCGACGCTGAGCAAAAAAATGATTATGTAGCACGCGGCAATCGTAAAAAGCTGCGTTCTCAAGTCGAAACGTACAATTATATTAAAAAGTTAGAGGATAATTATATCCCCTAACCACAAAACAAGGCCACCACATGACATCAGCCACAACAAATGAAAGAGAAATAATTGCTGCACTTGATATAGGTTCTAACAGTTTTCATTTGATTGTGGCGCGGATTGTCGACGGCTCAATTCAAACCCTACACAAAGTAAAACAACGAGTTCGATTAGCTCAGGGTTTGTCGGCCGATGGTACACTTAATCAAGCCGCAATCGACAGAGCGATAGACACATTAAAACAAATGGCGCAGACACTCCAAGATGTGCCGCCACATAATGTTCGTGTTGTTGCAACTTACACTTTACGCAAAGCAACCAATGTACAAGATTTCTTAAATCAAATTGAAAGTGTTTTCCCCTACCCAATCGAAATTATCCCAGGAAAAGAAGAAGCACGTTTAATTTATCAAGGTGTAGCACATACAGTTGCAGGTGATGACAACCGCATCGTCGTCGATATAGGTGGTGGCAGTACCGAATTTATTATTGGTCAGCATTTTACCCCGCTAAAGCTCAGCTCTCGTTCTATGGGTTGTGTTAGTTTTACCGAACAATATTTCCCACAAGGAAAAATAACTGAACGCAATTTCCAAAAAGCCATATTAGCTGCAGAGCGTGAATTAGAGCCTATCGCTGATTCGTACAAGTCAGTCGGCTGGAAAAGTGCACACGGCACCTCAGGTACAATTAAAGCGATTAGAGAGTCTATTGTGCAAAACGGCTGGAGTGACGGCGAAATAAAAGCGAATCACTTAGAAAAGCTCAAACAAACCCTGATCACCTTTGAAAATATTAACAATATTGATATTCCAGGTGTGAGTGAACACAGACGCCCTGTTCTCGCTGGCGGTTTAGCTGTATTAATCGCCGCATTTGATAGCCTTAATATTAGCAGTATGCGTTATGAAGATGCAGCGCTACGCGAAGGTGTTTTGTATGAGATGGAAGACAGGTTCCAACATCATGATATTCGTGAACGTACAGTTGAAAGTTTGAGCCAAAGATACGCAGTAGATACAGCACAAGCGGCTCGTGTTCACAGATCTGCTAACTTTATTTTTGAACAAATTTCTGACGACTGGCAATTAAACAAAAAAGATTTTCAACAACTATTAAGTTGGGCAGCCAGTTTACATGAAGTTGGCCTGCATATTCATTCAACCAGTTACCACAAACACAGTGGCTATATTTTAGAACATACAGATATGCCAGGTTATAACCTAGAGCAACAACTGGCTGTGGCTACTTTAGTTAGGTATCACAGAAAAAAACTAAAATCTGCCGAAATTGCTAATTTTAATTTTTATAAATCGAACAAAATTGTCCGATTAATTCGCATTTTGCGCATAGCTGTTATGCTCAATTTACGCCGTATTGAGGGTTATTTACCCCAATACAAAGTCAGTGTTGCAGGTGAAGCGTTAGCCATTCAATTCCCTGATGGCTTTTTAAGCGAGCAACCTTTATTGGAAGCTGACTTGTACTCTGAAGTTGAGATGCAAACAGACGCTGGGTTCGACTTTTCTTTTAGTTAACCTGAACCAGGATATTACGCTGAAAGACGTGGTTTTCTCGCTCTTCGTTGGCGGGTTACCACTAAGTCAGTTGGAAAGCTGAATGAAAAACAGCTACCTTGATCCACCACACTGTCTATATCCAGTTGGCTTTTATGGTGAGCTAATACATGCTTAACAATAGACAAACCTAAACCTGAACCACCTGTGGTGCGAGAGCGCGCTTTATCAACACGATAAAACCTTTCTGTTAGCCTATTCAGATGCTGCGCTTCGATACCTTCACCATTGTCCGTTACGCTAAAAGTTGCAGCTGTGCCCTGTTTTCTCCAAGCTACTTTGATAACCCCACCCTGTGGTGTGTAACGAATTGCATTTTTTACTAAATTGGTAAAAGCACTACGCAATTCATCTTCGATACCATGAATTAACAAATTATGGTCGATATCAAAAGAAATAGCGTGCTGACTTTCAAGGTTAAGTTGTTCTGCTTCTTTTTCTAACAACAACATTATTGCTGGCACATCTACAATATTGTCATAGATGTTTTCTTTATTTGCTTCGATGCGCGACAACACTAATAACTGGTTAACTAAGCTGAACATACGCTCACATTGCTCAGACATCATGCCAACTGCTTTTGTACCTGGCAAAGCTTGAGCCATATCAGGGTCTTGCATCATTTCTAGATAACCCTGCAACACAGTTAGTGGCGTGCGCAATTCGTGAGATACATTGGCAATAAAGTCTTTGCGCATTTGATTTAAACGCTGACTTTGCGTGACATCACGACCCAATATCAATACTTGGCCAAGCGCATACGGCACCATACGAATTTCGATAATGCTTTCCCTGTCAGTCGAAGAAGGGATCAGAATATATTCGCCTGATGATTCTTTATCTTTGCTGTGTTTATGAAAATGCTCAATAAAGTCTGGGTAGCGTAATAAGTTGGTGATTAACAAACCTGAATCTTCAGGCCAGCGTAAACCAAATAACATTAAGGCGAGTTTGTTACACCAAATTATCTGACCAGTGTCTTCAACAACAACCGCAGCATCAGGTAAAGCTTCAGCACCATCGCGAAAACGTTTAAGTACCTGGCCTAACTCTTTGCGGCGTTGACGATTTTTTTTCTGCAGACGATAGATACCGTCAAATGTATCTGACCACAAACCATTGCTTGAAGGTGGGTATAAATTCTTTTTCGAGGTTAACCAGTCATTCAGTCGGTTTAAATTATAGGTATACCAGATCAGCAAAACTGACAATAAAATCACAATACATAAAGCTATTTGATCAATCAGATATCCTATCAAAACAGCAACCGACAACAGTAAGATAAATCGACTAATAGCTCTTATGTATTGTTCTTGGATCATATTTTACACTTTAGCAGAGAAGCGATAACCCGCACCACGCACAGTTTGGATCATTTTGTCGTGGCCATGCAAAGATATCGCCTTACGTAAACGACGAATATGTACGTCTACAGTTCTGTCTTCAACATAAACATTAGTACCCCAAACATGGTCTAATAGCTGTTCACGGCTATATACACGCTCTGGGTGTGACATAAAAAAGTGCAATAATTTAAATTCAGTTGGCCCCATATCAAGACCTTGCTCATTCGCGGTTACGCGGTGAGATACAGGGTCGAGTTTTAAACCTTGAACTTGAATCATCTCTTCTACGCTGGTTGGCGCAGAGCGGCGCATTACTGCTTTTATACGAGCTAGTAATTCTTTTGGCGAAAAAGGTTTGGTCATATAGTCGTCAGCGCCGACTTCTAAACCACGAATTTTATCTTCTTCTTCGCCACGCGCAGTTAACATGATAATTGGAATTTGGCGTGTGTATTCATTTTGTTTAAGCTGTTTAGCTAATTGAATACCACTACCACCAGGTAACATCCAATCTAAAAGGATTAAATCTGGATACGGCTCATTAATTTTTTCTAAAGCTTCACCATAAGTTTCAGCTTCTAAGGTGTAATAACCTTTCTGTTCTAAAGCGAAGACTAACATATCGCGAATTGGCATTTCGTCTTCAACAACAAGTATACGGCTTGACATATTTTTGTTTCTCATCTTACTGTCCACTGTTGCTGATTATCTGGCTTAATTTTGACAGTTTTATGAACGTCATGCCAATTAAAAGACAAATTTGCAATATTTTTGTCACTCGCAAACTTTATCACCTATACAAGTACAAGAAATGCTTAGTTTTTTAACCGATTGAACAAACAAATCAATTATTACACCAGCACTAAATTGTCACATATATGTAATAATAGGCTATTTTTTACCTTTGTAGTACTTCATCATACGACGACGGTTTCGCATTTGACTAAGCGATAACTTATTTTTCTTACCTGCATATGGATTTCCACCTTCTCTAAATTCAATTCGAATTGGTGTACCCATCATATCTAACGACTTACGATAATAGTTCATTAAATAACGTTTGTAAGAATCTGGCAGGTCATCTACTTGGTTGCCGTGAATAACAATAATTGGTGGATTATGTCCACCAGCATGTGCGTATTTAAGTTTAACACGGCGACCTTTAACCAATGGTGGTTGGTGATCGTCCTGCGCAGCTTCCATAATACGTGTCAACATTGCGGTAGATAGTTTGCGTGTCGCTGATTCAAATGCTTCTGTTACAGATTCAAATAAATGACCAACACCAGTACCGTGTAACGCCGAGATAAAATGCAAACGGGCAAAATCTAAGAAGCCTAAGCGACGGTCAATTTCAGATTTAATTCGCTCTTTAACATCTGTATCTAAACCATCCCACTTGTTAACCGCCATGACAATTGAGCGGCCTGCATTTAGGGTAAAGCCTAATAAACTTAAATCTTGATCAGTTAAACCTTCACGTGCATCTACGACAATTAAAACAACGTGTGCATCTTCAATTGCTTTAAGCGTTTTAATGACTGAGAATTTTTCAACAGTTTCATTTACTTTTTTACGACGACGGACACCAGCAGTATCTATTAATACGTATTCTTGGCCATCACGTTCCATTGGAATATAAATACTGTCACGTGTTGTGCCTGGCATGTCATACACAATTACGCGATCTTCACCCAATATGCGATTGGTTAAAGTTGATTTACCTACATTTGGTTTACCAACAATCGCCAGTTTAATTTTGTCGGCGTATTCATCTGGCTCTTGCTCTGCTTCAGCAGCTTCTTGTTCTTTTTCTTTGGCAAGCAAAGCTTCGTAATCTAAATCGTCAAAATCATCTTCGGCGTCTTCAGCATCTTGCTCAATTACCGCATCTGGGTATTGTTCTAAAATAGGCTCAAAAGTTTGGTCTAAAAGTGCATTAACACCACGACCATGTGCAGCAGCTATTTGATAAACCGGACCTAAAGCAAGGCTATAAAACTCTGCTGTTGCTGAGTCTGCATCTATACCATCGGTTTTATTGGCAACCAAATAAACAGGTTTGGTTAAACGGCGTAAATGATCAGCTAACAACTGGTCTGCTGCACATACACCGTCACGTGAATCAACTAAAAACATTACAATGTCAGCTTCTTCAATCGCCTGCATAGACTGTGAGGCCATTTCAGCGTCAATACCTTGCTCGTCGCCTG
>NZ_JH767535.1:64794-65860 GCF_000281085.1 Catenovulum agarivorans YM01 | reverse complement strand
GTAATCCCGCCGGTATCAATAACGATAAATTGGTAACGGCCGTATGCGGCTTGGCCATATTGGCGGTCGCGAGTTAATCCGGGAAAGTTGGCCACTAACGCATCACGGCTGCGGGTAAATCGGTTAAATAAGGTTGATTTACCAACATTAGGTCTACCCACAAGGGCTACCACTGGCATCATAATTTTTTCTCCACTCTAGTGCGTTAATGACTGCTGCTAACCTTAAGTCTATATAAGAGCTTAGTAGAAGTTAGCGGGCGCGGATTATATCACAGCTTTTTTAAAGCTTAACGTTTAATGCTAAATCGTACTGGAATTATCGGACTTTTCTACTAATGGGAAAGAATTGAGCAAAAAACCGTCGTCATTTACTTCTAAAACACTGCCTTGTGTATACCAATCACCTAATACTATACGTGTGCCGCGGCTTGGCGTGCGCGCATTTCTGTGGATCTTTGGCCTATGGGTATGACCGTGGATCATTAAATCAACTTGATAACTTTCCATTAAATCGCTGACAGCTTGGCGGGTTACATCCAATATTTGCATATCCATAACTTGTTGCTGTTTTTCTTTGCTTTGTTCCCTGCCCTTGGCAAAAATTTTAAAGCGTGTTTTTAGCGACAAACGCAAAAAGATAAATTGAATGAATTTGTTACGAACAATTTTGCGGTATTTTTGATAGCCAGTATCTTGGGTACATAAACTATCACCGTGTAATATGACCACTCGTTGATTATTTAATTCAACAATACTTGGTTCGTTTAATAATTGTACACCTGTTTGTTTGGCAAAGGTTTTACCAATTAAAAAGTCTCGATTGCCGTGAATAAAATAAACTGGGCAAACGTGCTCGGCTATATTTTTTAGTGTTGATTTAATTGGATTTAACCATGCAGACGGGTCGTCATCGCCAACCCAATATTCAAAAAAATCACCGAGAATATATAAAGCTTGAGTATCGCAAGACAGCGATGAACAAAAGTCTAAAAAGGCTTGGGTGATATCAGGGCGACTTTCACTTAAATGTAAATCAGCAATAAAAAATACAGACATTAACTAGC
>NZ_JH767535.1:60969-64723 GCF_000281085.1 Catenovulum agarivorans YM01 | reverse complement strand
CTGCCACAGCAAAATCCGAAATCACTAGTAGATTATTCTTCTACTTTAGTTGCAGTAATAACTACATCTTTAACTGGTACGTCTTGGTGCATGCCATGGTTGCCAGTTTTAACTTCTTTAATTTTGTTTACAACATCCATACCTTCAACAACTTCACCAAATACACAGTATCCCCAACCGTCCATTGACTCTGCTCTAAAATCTAAGAAAGTATTGTCAGCAACGTTAATGAAGAATTGAGCAGTTGCTGAATGCGGGTCCATAGTGCGCGCCATAGCTAAAGTGCCAATTTTATTGCTTACACCATTGTTTGCTTCATTTTTAATTGGCGCACGTGTTTGTTTGTCAACCAAACCTGCTTCCATACCACCGCCTTGGATCATAAAACCGTTAATTACACGGTGGAAAATAGTGTTGTTGTAAAAACCATCTTTTGCGTATTGCAAAAAGTTTGCTGCAGTTTCAGGCGCTTTATCAGCAAAAAGATTAATTTTAATGTCACCAAAATTGGTAGTGAAAGTAATCATAATAGGTATCTCAATGTGTTGGGATAAAAGATGGCGCTATTGTATACCCAACTGGCGTGAGGATAAAGATAACAAAAGTTTTAACTTTTGCGCCGACAACAGGTAAAATGCCGCCTCTATTTAGCTTGTTAACCCCTAAAACGGATAATAAAACGACCTATGATACAGATATACAATACGCTAAGTCGCGAAAAACAAACTTTCACACCAATTACCCCAGGTAAAATTGGTTTATATGTATGCGGCGTAACTGTATATGACTTGTGCCATATTGGTCACGCACGTACCTATTTAGCTTTTGACAACATGGTGCGTTACTTTCGCTTTAAAGGTTTTGACGTTAATTATGTACGTAACATCACAGATGTTGACGACAAAATTATCGCCCGTGCAATTGAAAACGGTGAAACCTGTGGCGATTTAACCGAGCGCACCATAGCCGATATGCACCAAGATTTTGATGCGCTTAATTTATTGCGCCCTGATGTTGAACCACGCGTAACCGCGCATATGCACGATGTTATTGACATGGTTGAAACCTTAATTAGCAAAAATCACGCTTATGTTGCACCAAACGGTGACGTAATGTTTGATGTTTCCAGTTACGCTGATTATGGCAAACTGAGCAAACAAGATTTAACTCAATTACAAGCTGGCGCACGTGTTGAATTAGACAACAACAAACGCAACCCACTGGATTTTGTATTGTGGAAAATGGCTAAAGCGGGTGAACCAAGCTGGTCATCACCTTGGGGTGAAGGCCGTCCAGGTTGGCACATTGAATGTTCAGCGATGAACAGCCAAGTATTAGGTAATCATTTTGATATTCATGGTGGCGGCTCTGATTTAGCCTTCCCTCATCACGAAAATGAAATTGCCCAATCATGCTGTGCACTTGAAACACCCTATGTAAATTATTGGATGCACTCAGGCATGGTGCAAGTAGACCAAGTGAAAATGAGTAAATCACTCGGTAACTTCTTTACTATACGTGATGTTTTGCAAAAATATGCTGGCGAAACCGTGCGTTATTTCTTGGTATCTGGCCATTATCGTAGCCAATTAAATTACTCAGACGAAAATTTAAATCAAGCACATGCGGCACTAGAGCGTTTATACACAGCTCTGCGTGGTTTAGATGCACAAGCAACATCAGAGCTTGATTTACAAGATGAAAAAGTAGCCGCTTTTTGCCAAGCAATGGATGATGACTTTAACACCCCGGTTGCTTTATCTGTATTATTTGAGCTAGCCAAAGAAATTAATGCAGTTAAAAACACAGATGCAGCAGCGGCCAAAGCTAAAGCGCAAGTGCTGGTTAGCCTAGCCAATTTATTGGGTATTTTGCAGCAATCACCAGAAGACTTTTTCAAAGGTGGTGTAGATGCGCAAGATGATGAAGTTGCGGAAATTGAAGCTTTAATCGCGCAAAGGTTACAAGCACGTAAAGACAAAAACTGGGCACTTGCTGACGAAGCACGCGATAAACTAACGGCTATGGGTATAGTGTTAGAAGATGGCCCGAGCGGTACTCAGTGGCGTCGTAAGTAAAAGAGTTATCTAGTTTACTAACAGTCAGGTTGGTGATTAAACCTGACTGTTGGGTTATTTAAATAAAGAGTTGTGGCGGTAAACTAAACCTTTGTGAAAGTTTACGAATATGGTTTAGATTTAACGAACGCTTACCGTTTAGTATGAGTGATACTAAACTTTTACCACCTATTTCGTTTTGAAAATCTGTTGTTTTTAGGTTGTGCTGTTCCATAAGCACGGCTAACACGGCAACCCCTGACTCAATTTCAGCGAGCTTTTGGTTAAATGCATTAAATTCAGATGCAGACGCTTCGTATTTTTCAATACTAGAGCAAAGTAGTTCAATTAAAGCTTGGTGTTTATCGTAATCTTCAATTAACTGCTCCATCAACTCCAATGCTTGCTGATGTTGCGCGCTATTGTCTATATGAAATATAAAAGCGGCTTCAGCAGCAATTGTACTAATACTTTGTTCAATGCGTTGTAGATTCATAAATCACCCCTTGCATACCTATCACACAGCTTGTCATATTCAGCATGACTCACTATATGTTTTACAAACATTTTGCCCGCTCTAAATTCGATAAACGCTAGAAGCCTTAAATGATTACCCGAAATATCAATAACGTACCATTTATCCTTGTATTTAAAATTATCTAAACTTTTAAATATTTCCTTCAATTCCAGCGGGTTGGCACAGTTTGCTTTTTTTAGCGTTTCATAAGCTTGCAATACGGCCTTTGCATGTTGTGGATATTGTTTGATCGCTTCATCAAAAGGCTTTTTAGATATTACGTGCATGCTGCAATCTAGTAGTTGACAATATGTAAACTATAACCCCTTCCACACGGGTTTACAATATGTAAACCCGCTTCAAATTTAAAACTTGGAGGCGACAGTCAAACATTAGTACTTAACAGGAATATCAACTAAGTACTATTTCAAAACATCACGGGGCCTCAACTAAATGTCAGAAGCGGACGCTCATGAATTTGTGAATTTGATACCTTTTGATTCACTGTTCGATCCTTGCTATACAATATCCGCATAGCAAGTCATCATTCAAACCTTCACAACGCTTAGTAAAAGTTAAGCTAATTGAGGTTGAAGTTTCTTATACTCTTCAATCCATAAATTAAATTGCTTTACGGTCGTTTCGTGACGTCTCTTTATACCAAGCTCTTCACACATAATATCAACTGCACTGTCAGCATCTTTTTTCAACGCAAATTTTGCTAACCCAAGCGCTTCTTCATAAGCTAATTCACTCCACTTACGCTCAAAACCAAAAGGCTCAATACCTCGCCAATCAATAAGGTCAACTATACGGTCTGGCGATATCCATAGAGTTGGAGAGTAGTCTTCATTACGTTTAATTCCAGCAAACGGCCTAACGAGTTGTTCCAGGTGATCAATCTGCTTTCTACTGGTTTTCTTAAGGCCATGTAAATTAGCGATCTCCAATGCTAGGGAATGAAGCGTTATACCTGGCCGATCAACAAGCAGGTTTTTCGCTAACTGTGCAAGCCTTTCTTCATATTCTTTTTTGAAGTAATCAGCTGAATCTAATAACTCTGTCTGCTCAGTTCCATAAGCTACTTCGACATTTGATTGGTCTTCAACCGTGACTTTATGGACACTTGGAGCCTTGGACAAAACTAGTACTTCTGCTTCTGCTTCTGCTTCTGCTTCTA
>NZ_JH767535.1:47318-60931 GCF_000281085.1 Catenovulum agarivorans YM01 | reverse complement strand
CTGCTTCTGCTTCTGCTTCTGCTTCTGCTTCTGCTTCTGCTTCTGCTTCTGCTTCAATCAGTGTGCTGGCCTCTCTCTCCGCTTCAAGGATTTCTCTCAACTTGGCATCAATTTTTTCAATTGCAGATTCTGGATCAATAAAATAGTCCGTAGACCACAACCTCACTATATTCCATCCGAGACTTTCGAGAATTATCTGCCTTACACGATCTCTATCTCTAGCCGCAGGGGAACCATGATATGTAGCGCCATCGCACTCGACCCCAGCAATATACTTTCCTGGTTGGTCTGGATGTAAAATTCCTAGATCGACTCTAAACTTACTTACGCCAACTTGTGTCTGGACTCTCCACCCTTTTTGACGCAGTGCCTGTGCGACAGCCTCTTCGAAATCACTGTCAAATTGATCAACGCCATGGTTCGCTGACGCAATTTCAGACAACGCAATAGGCCCCTTCTCTGCGAACTCTAGGAAATGCTTTAAATGTTCAACCGCAAGCGATCCAGTTCTGCTCAAATCAATCATTGAGGAATCAAAACTACTAAAAACGACGACCTCTGTTGTGGCTCGAGTAATGGCTACGTTTAATCTTCTCTCGCCGCCACTTTTGTTCAAAGGGCCAAAATTCATACTCATCGTTTTAGCTTCTGGCTCTGTTGGACCATAAGCCAAGCTAAGCATGATTATATCTCGTTCATCGCCCTGAACAGATTCCAAATTTTTAACGAACACTGGTTCACGATCCTGTCCGTCTTGAAAGTACTTTTCGATCGAGGGGTGCTGCCTACGAGCGTCGTCCAATAGATCTTCGATTGTTCTTTGTTGATCAGTATTGAGTGTTACCACACCAATTGACTTGTCACGCTCATTTTTATCCAAGAGTCTTCTTACAATTTCATCTACAACAGCCTTAGCTTCAACAGTATTGTTTCTTCCTTTACCTTTGGCGTAAATTCCATTTACTCGATGTAAAGAAACCGCCGATTCCTTAGTTTCTGACGAGGGATAAGTAACCAGTGAGTTTTCATAATATTTGCTATTTGAAAATGCAATCAGTGTCTCATGTTTACTTCGATAATGCCCCATAAGACGTTTAAGCGGTAATCTTGCTGCTAAAGCCTGGTCTAATATTGATTCCAAATCCTCTTCATCTGGATCATCTGAATTACTACCAGCAGAGAAAAAGTTGGTTGGAGGCATTTGTTTCGGATCGCCTACAATTATTACATTTTTTCCTCTTGCGATAGCCCCGACAGAATCCCACGTCGTCATTTGCGATGCTTCATCAAATACAACCAGATCAAAACCATTGAAGTCGGATGGAAGGAACTGCGCGACTGATAGCGGAGACATCATTAAGCATGGGCATAAATCCAATAATGAGTCACCTAATTGAGAAATAAGTGCGCGAATAGGTATATGTCTGGTCTTCTTCTGAAGCTCTTTTGCTAATACACTAAACTGTTTTAGTTCATTGTCAGCGCCTTGCACAGGTTTTGATTGTGACGCCAACGCGACGATGTATTCACTGGTGATATTCGCAACTTTTTCATCAAGCTGTTTAAAGGCTTCAATAGTCTGTTCATGCGTCGACGCCTTAAATTGACGAAGTTCGCTATTCGCATCAATTAGTAAGGGCGCAAGCCAATAGCAAAAAGCCACTCTGAATTGTTCACTCAATTCATTTGAGTGAATCGTGCCGGATTCAAGGCTCCGACTTAACACGTCAAGACTTAGTTCAGCTGCACTTTGCTTAGCATACTGCCATTCACACCAGTTTTTCAATTTAGGTGAATGAGAATAAATTTCTTTCAGACTCAGAGATACTTCAGAAAGCTCTGAATCGATGGGCACGCATCCACCCAGATCTCCTAGTCGATTACATGAACTTTGAAACTTCTCGTGTAACTCAGAAAATGTAGTTAGTGCACAATAAACTTTAGATTCTTCTAAAAATTCTCTTCCATCAATAAACCACTTTTTGACCGGTATTAAAACCTCAGCTGGCTCATCAGACATACTGATAATTGTAGAAATACATTGTCTGACCTGGTTGCCAATCTCTGCGGCATGTAATAGTTTATCTGGAGTCGTGTCCCAACCATTCCAAATTGGGTACTTATCGACCTTTGCCAGTAAATTTTCAATTGACTTCAGCAGCTTCTGACAACTGGCAATTTTGTCTATTACCGCTAAATCATTAATTTTACTCAGTCCAAGTGCTCGGGCTTCTCTATTGATTTTTCGTTTTCTGAAAAACGACTTCAACCAACCAGATTTAGCTTCTTCAGCCCAAATTAGCCAGGAATGCACCGGAATTTGCGAAATAATTTCCGCTGACGCTCCATGAGAAATATCTTTTATCGCAACATCAAAATCAGCCTTTAATACTGCAAGCTGGCTGATTGCTTCCAACCGTTCCTTTGACCCGCTATCAACTGCAAATGAGATATCTTGTCCAAGAGCCAATCGCCCTAACGAACAAAGACTGCTTAAAGAAATTAGATTAGAAGTTGTTCTTTTTAGAGTACTAAGTGAAAAAGTATCCAGAAGTAAGGTTAACACCTCATCCATAGACTCATGTGAACTTTGCCAATCATCAATAGCTGTCAGAAAAGTCGTTTGCCATATATTTGACCATTCAATGGCAGTCACCAATGAAAAAGCTTTTATTTCGAGTCCACTTACGTCTGCGAATGCCAGTCCTACTTGCTGTACTATTTCCTCTGCCTTGCGAAATTCCTTATCAGTTTTGATTGGAGCAGCACCAACATCCGGCAACCACTCCAACTTTACTTTAAGCGTTTCAATATGTAGCGCTATCGCCGATATCGCATCGCGTGCAGACAAACCAAAGACTGATTTATGGTGTAACGCTCTTACATAATTGTTCAGCAACTCTTTCTTTTTCTTGAGTTCAGTGACATTCATATCCCACGTTCGGGGGTTTAGTCCCTCACGCTTTTGCCACGCGCTGTTAAGTTGATCAAGAACAGCTCTCTTATTAGCTTTGTTACTATGAAGCTCCAAGCAAAGATGATCTAACCCAACTTTTTGCAATCGTCGATATACAACGTTTAGCGCCGCCATTTTTTCTGCTACAAACAGAACCTTTCGACCAAGGCCAATATTGTGAGCAATTATATTGGCGATTGTCTCCGACTTACCCGTCCCAGGAGGGCCTTCCAGAACAAAGTCCTGCGCACGAGCTGAAGCATCGACCGCAACCAACTGTGAACTGTCACAGTTTAGGGGGGTGAAAATTGATGCAGGATCGAGCTTTTCATCTATGTCTTCGCGTTCAACAAAGCTACTTTCCTGCGAATAAGGATCTCGGGGAGTGTCTACCAAATGACGAACAAATGGATTCTCCTTTAGGTCATCCAATCGTTCACGAAGATCTTTCCACATCAAATATTTTGCAAATGAAAATGAGCCTAAGACCAGTTCTTCAACCAGTTCAAATCCAGCTTGTTCCTTGACGGCGTCCCTTACTCTTTGCCAAACATAAGGTACATCAATGCCACTTTCATCTTCTGGCAGTTCATCCTTAAACTCACCCAATTGGATGTCGTGTTCAGCTTGCAAGAATTCGATTAGAGTAAGGTTAAAAATTGGCTCTTCTTCCTGGAGCTGCTCTACATACACGGCAGCCCTTGCACTGCGTCTTGTTAACTTGACGGGTATAAGAATCAGAGGCGCTTTGTAACTCCGAGAATCTTCAGGATTCTCCTTCCATTTTAAAAAGCCCAAGGCTAAAAATAACGTGTTTGAACCGCCCTCTTCTAGGTCATTCTTTGCTTTTCTAAAAAGCTCAACCGAATTTTTCTCTAATCTCTTTGGTGGCTGATTTGCTATAAGCACTTTGTTCTGGATTTGGTTGAGCGCGTAATCCCTATGTAAATCTGAGCCATTTTGTAAACGAAACATCTCACTGTCGCGACTGGGGTCAAAATATGGACTTTCCTGCGCAGACAGAAACTTAAATTTGGTTCCATCTGCTAACATATCTTCCATTGATGCTATATCTGGACAGAAGAGTTTAATAGCGATAGCTCTATCACTAAAATTAAGCAGGCTATTTTTCTTTGTCAGATCTAGCAACTTGCGTGACCAAGTATCTATGCGCGTTTCAGGGGTTTCTTCAACTACCTGTTCGTCTTTACTAACAGGGGGCAAAGGCGGAATTACAGGTAATTCAAGTTCAGTGGAACCATCCTCTGAAGTTTGTTCCTCTTTTTTCTCTTCAACTGTAGACATTGGTTTAATTGACTGTGCCCTAGCTTGAGCAATATCAATTACCATTACGAATTCAGATTCGTGCTCTTCTGCCAATAAATCTCTTGCATGCTCTTTAGCTTGTTCGAATGTAACTGAGGAATCATTTGTTACCAGAGTAGTCTCAAACAGTACCAAATCTCTGTTATCTACTCGCTTACGAATATCCTGAGGATCATCGTTAGTTAAAATCGGTAATTTTTCATTAATTAGCCACGCACCGGCAAATGCATGACCTTTGGTAACGGCTACTACAGGGTTAAGCCCCATAGCTTCAATGCAACTGGCAAACAAAAGAGATGAATCGAGACATGCTGCCATTCTGCCATTGCTGATATCAGCGGCAAGCCTTATTCGCTGACCGAATTTAGCAAAACCTTGAGGAGGACTAACGTAAGCCAATTTTTCCTGAAATATAACATTCCACAGAGCTGCAAGCATCAAATAAGGTTTTTCTCTTGTATTTGATTGATAGCCATCGACAGAACGCCCGAAACCACCTTTTTCTAATGTTAGAGCGACTTTCCTAACTAACGATTCCACATATATACCATTTGGCTTAACAAATGCAGCTAACAAACTAGGTTGCCGCTCTTCTCCCCCCCAATAATTTGCTGGCAGAATATCCAGTTTAATATGCTGTTCAGCAACAATAGATTCATCTTCATCAAGAAGCGTAAATGTTAACAAAGGAGAAATTTCTTCAGTAATACCGAAGAGCTTTTCGAAAGGAAAGCGTAATTCTTTTATTTGAAGATTGATGGATTGACCTGGCTCCAATCGATCGATATACCATGTTTCTTCAGCAAGCCAATCGTCTATTCCTGCTAACCTTAGCTTCAGCTCACGATATACATGAAGATTTTTTTCATCCGTGTTTGGATAGAGAATTCGAATAGATTTAAGAATGGGGTAAGAATTTTGCTGAGCAGCAAGAGAAAAAGTACGGGCGACATCGATTTTAAGTTCAATATTGGCGTGTTGCGTGTCTGCTGTTTCACTCATTTACGGCTCCTTCCGTGCTACATACTCATAGACGGCATATCAATATATATTCTTGTCATTCTACTCAAATCTTAGAATTTTCAAACAAAAAACCTAGAAAAATTAAGGGTAACTGCCTACACTTCGTAAAAAGAAATAATTCTCTGCTTTGGTCAATGTGACTTATGGGAGCGTAATTAACCTCCAACCCGGAAGCTTCATTAATCAATTTGAGGAAAAGTCTGCTCTTCTACCTTCCCAACCCAACAACCACCTACCCCTCACCTGATATCTTAGCCGGTTTTACGTCCGTTTCTTCAATATTCACTTGCTCAATTGATTTAAATCGCGTTGATATTTTATCTGCTGATATATGAATTTTGCGTACATCGTCAGCTGCTTGGTCTATATGTCTAGCGAGCATATCAAAGCGGCCTTGGAAGCGGTTAAAGTCTTCAGCTAAATGAATTAAATGTTTTTGAATGGTATGAATTTGACCGCGGGTTGCTTCATCTTTGAGCACTGCTTTTGCTGTGGTTAATACCGCCATCAGCGTACTGGGTGAAGTTAACCAAACTTTTTGCTGCCAAGCAAAATCGACTATGTCTGAATGATAAGCATGTATTTCGGCAAATATCGCTTCAGCTGGTAAAAACAATATAGCGCTGTCAGCGGTTTCTGGGGGCAATATATATTTGTCGGCTATGTCTTGAATATGCTTTTTAATGTCTTGTTTAAATTGGCGCTCAAAAGCGCGTTTTTCAATTTCGGATATTTGTGGCTGAATTAAGTTTTTAAATGATTCTAGTGGGAATTTAGCATCAATAACAATATTGCCGGTCGGTTTTGGCAACAATAATTGGCAGTCAGCTATTTTACCATTAGATAGTTTAGACTGTTTAATAAATTGATTGGGCGCAAGTACGTTTTCAATTAACGAATAGAGCTGCACTTCACCAAATGCGCCACGGCTACGTTTATCAGTTAACACACTCTGTAAACTAACCACATTGCCTGATAGCTCAGTGATCTTTTTCTGCGCTTCGTCTATCAAGGCCAAGCGCTGCAAAATATCAGAGAATGTTTTAACTGTGTTTTCAAAACCTTCGGCCAGTTTGTCATTCATTTTCTGTGACATTTTATCTAAACGGCTTTCCGTCACATTCGACAGTTCATTTAAACGTTTAGCCACAGTTTCACTGTGATTTTGAATGGCTTTAGATAACTCTTGTCTATGCTCATGGTGTTGACGAGTCAGTTTATCTAGCAGCTCGATTCTGTGCTGAGTGTCCGACTTATCCGCGGTGTGAATCAAATTCAGTAACTGCTGAAATTGCTGAGTTTGCCGAGATTCTAAATTGGCAAATGACTCATGTACTTGATTCATTAACGACATACGCAAATCGTTAAACTCATTCATTTGCAACTGCAATAGTTTGTTTTTATCGTTAGAAACAAAACGCGTAATAGTTAAAATCAACAATAATAAAGTGGAAATGGCGCTAAGGATAAAAATAGCAGGGAAAACCCAAGTAGGATCGAACATATGCATATCAACTGTAAATATTTACAGTAAATTTAGCACTAGGAAAATTTGTTGGCAATTATTTATTTGTAGATCAAGGTACTTTAACAACTAGGAAGGCTATGTATAGCCTTCCTATAGTTGTGACAAACTAAAAGACTTATCTCAACTTCTCATCCAACTCAGCAATTTTAGCACTCCAAATTGCTGGGCCGGTTTCGTGAACATTATTGCCACTTGAATCCACCGCGACTGTTACAGGCATATCTTCTACTTCAAATTCGTAAATAGCTTCCATACCTAAGTCTTCAAACGCGACCACTCTCGCCTTTTTAATCGCTTTCGCTACTAAATAAGCAGCACCACCAACAGCCATTAAATACACAGCTTTATGGTTTTTAATCGATTCAACTGTAGCAGGACCACGCTCAGCTTTACCTATCATACCCATTAAGCCAGTTTCGGCTAACATCATGTCGGTAAATTTATCCATACGAGTTGCTGTTGTTGGGCCTGCTGGGCCTACAGCTTCGTTACCTACAGCATCAACTGGGCCAACGTAATAAATAAAACGGCCGTTAAAATCGACACCATTTGGCAAAGCTTCACCACGGGCTAAATATTCTTGAATGCGTTTATGTGCTGCATCTCGGCCGGTTAAAATTTTGCCCGACAACAATACAGTGTCACCCGCATTCCAGCTTTGAATTTCTTCTTTGGTAATGCCATCAACATTTACGCGGCGCACATTGTCACCAATTTCCCAAGTAACTTCTGGCCAATCTTCTAATTTAGGTGGGGTTAAATCTGCAGGGCCTGAGCCATCTAAATAGAAATGTGCATGGCGAGTAGCTGCACAGTTAGGGATCATCACTACAGGTTTAGAAGCTGCATGTGTAGGCGCAGTTTTAACTTTAATATCAACTACAGTCGTTAAACCACCTAAACCTTGTGCGCCTATACCTAAGTCATTTACTTTGCGGTATAACTCTAAACGTAGCTCTTCTTCGGCGTTTTGCGCACCGCGCTCAATTAGCTCTTGAATATCGACCGATTCCATTAAGCTTTCTTTGGCTAAAACACCTGCTTTTTCAGCCGTGCCGCCAATACCTATACCTAACATGCCCGGTGGACACCAACCAGCACCCATAGTAGGTACAGTTTTTAATACCCAATCTACAATAGAATCGCTTGGGTTTAACATCACCATTTTCGATTTGTTTTCCGAGCCGCCACCTTTGGCTGCGATCATCACTTCAATTTTATCGCCAGCCACCATATCAATGTGTACAACTGATGGTGTGTTGTCTTTGGTGTTTTTACGTGCACCTGCAGGATCTGCAACAATAGACGCACGTAACGGATTATCTGGATTCAAATAAGCGCGACGCGTGCCCTCATCAACCATTTGTTGTACGGTTAAATCGTGTTTGTCCCACTGCACTTGCATACCAATTTTAACAAAACAGGTAACTATGCCGGTATCTTGACAGATAGGTCTGTGTCCTTCAGCTGACATGCGCGAGTTAATCAAAATTTGCGCCATTGCGTCTTTCGCTGCTGGGTTAATTTCTTTATTGTAAGCCGCTTCCACAGCTTTAATATAATCTAATGGATGATAGTAGGAGATAAACTGCAAAGCATCTGCAATGCTTTCAATAAAGTCTTGTTGCTTTATTACTGTCATGGTCTTTCCTCGGTGGCTTGATATTTATACCCAAGCCACTTGAAGATACATGTTTCAGAGCTATCACAGCGTTTTTAGTGCAAGGCATGTTAATGAAGGAATGTAGGCACCTTTCAAATTAACATAACGCAGTAATAGAAACGCTGTGAAGCTCCCGAAGGGCAAGGCTAAAAAACATTTATACTGCGTTATTGATTTTGAAAAGGGATAACCATTGTCTTCAATCAATGCCTTGTCTAAATGTTTTTTATCTCTTGCTGAAATCTCGTATCTTCAAGTAGCTTGGGTATATGTATAATTTTATATTCCGCGTACAATATGATAACCTTGTTGTCCATTTCTCGCCATTGGCACATGCAATCGTTTAAATGAACACCAGCCCATATTGTACTCAGCTTGAGCTGTCGCCAACTATAGACGCAGCCAATATTTTTTCAGTCGTAGCGCATGAAAATGGCGCAATGTTTTTAGACTCTGCCAACGCACAGCACCAAAATAGCCGCTACGATATATTACTCTGTCAACCATTAGCAACTTTACGCTACCAAGCAGGTAAAACCCAAATAAAATTACTAAATGGTGGCTATCTTGCTGAAACCACTGAAGACCCATTTAAAGCAGCAAGACGTTTACATAAAGAATTAATGCCCAAAGTAACTTTAGCACCGGCTGAGATAGAGCTACTGCCTTTTATTGGCGGCACTGTCGGTTGGTTTTCTTATGATTTGGGTCGCTGTATCGAGAACTTACCAAACATTGCCCAAGCCGATATTGAACTGCCCGATATGTATATTGGTATTTTCGACTTTGCTTTGATTAAAGATAACCAAACACAAACTTGGTATGCACTAGATTATCAACCTGAGTTAAATAGAATAAATGCTTGGCTAGATAAATTTAATAACCAAACCGAACAAGCAGCTAGTTTTGTTTTAACCTCAGCTTGGCAGTCGAACATGAGCAAAGAGGCTTATCAACAAAAGTTCGAGCAAGTAAAAAACTACCTTGCCGAAGGTGATTGTTATCAAATTAATCTAGCACAAAGATTCAGCGCAGACTATTCAGGTGACAGTTGGCAAGCGTATTTAAAATTACGCGCGAAAAACCAAGCGCCCTTCTCTGCTTTTATCCAACAAGGCAAACACAGTGTTTTGTCGATTTCACCAGAGCGTTTTTTACAAGTAAAGGCGCAGCAAGTTGAAACTAAACCGATAAAAGGCACACTTGCGCGCGGCCAATCAATTACTCAAGACAATCAACAAATTGAAAAACTAAAAAACTCAGACAAAGACAGAGCCGAAAACTTAATGATTGTTGATTTGTTGCGCAACGATATCAGCAAAGTATGCAAAGCGGGCTCAGTGAAAGTACCTAAACTATTTGACGTAGAAAGTTTTCCAGCTGTTCACCACTTAGTAAGTACAGTAACAGGTGAATTGAGCGAAGGTAAAAATGCCTTTGATTTGCTCAAAGCTTGTTTTCCAGGTGGCAGTATTACGGGTGCACCAAAAATTCGCGCCATGGAAATTATTGAAGAATTAGAGCCACACAGACGTTCAATATACTGCGGCGCGATTGGTTTTATTGATTGGCGCGGCAATATGGACACAAATATCGCCATTCGCACCTTGGTCGCTGATTCCGAGCAAGTTCATTGTTGGGCTGGCGGTGGTTTAGTTTACGACTCAAAATGCGCACACGAATACAAAGAAACTTTTGATAAAGTATCGAAAATTTTGCCGGTTTTAACCAAGCTAAAAAACCAGCAACAGAATCCACAAATACAAGGTGCATAAATAAAATATGGCTTGGCAAAACAACTTTGACACTTTGTTAAGCCGTATTCAAATGCGCTGTCGCCCTAAACTAAAATCTCGTGGTTACCAGCTCAAAGCCCAAGTCAAAAACGCAGCAGTGTTGATTTTGTTGGTGGAAGCCGACAAACCTTATTTGTTATTAACCCATCGCAGTGCCTTGCTAAAACACCATGCCAATCAAGTGTGTTTACCAGGTGGACGCCAAGACCTAGGTGAAAGTTTATTTGACACAGCACTGCGCGAAACCGAAGAAGAGCTCAATATTCCACGCGAGCAGATTAACTTGTTAACACAAATGGAAACCATTGAAACGCCATCTGGTTATCGCATTCACCCTTTTATTGGTTATACCAAACAAAACATAACAGCCGTGGCTAATCCTGCAGAAGTGCAAGGTGTAATACAGATAACTATTGAAGACTTGCTAGCGAAAAATATTCTAGTGCAAGAATATAAGATGGGAAGCCGCCAGCACAGAGTATTATCTTTTAGCCATCAACAATTGTTAATTTGGGGTGCAACGGCGGCTATTTTAGATCAATTCAAACGCTGGCTTATTTAACCGGTAGTTTAAAATCTTTAAATAAAGCATCTATATCATCGGCATTTTTCAAAGCGATTGCTTTATCCACTATATCTCTAGTTAAATGCGGGGCAAAACGTTCGATAAAGTCGTACATATAGTGACGCAAGAAAGTGCCTTTTCTAAAACCAATTTTGGTTGTGCTTGGTTTAAACAAATGAGACGCATCTATAGCAACTAAATCTGTGTCATTTCTAGCATCTACCGCCATAGTTGCGATAACACCAACCCCAACCCCCATACGCACATAGGTTTTAATGACATCAGCATCTGTTGCGGTGAAAACTATTTTTGGCTCTAACCCTGCTTTACTAAATGCACTGTCTAATTCTGAGCGGCCGGTAAAACCAAATACATAAGTGACAATTGAATGCTGCGCAACATCTTCAAGGGTGATTTGTTTTTTCTTGGCTAACGGGTGGTCACGTGTTACCACGACACTGCGATTCCAGTGATAACAAGGCAACATAATTAAATCGTTGTATAGGTGCAAAGCTTCTGTCGCAATTGCAAAATCAGCTTCACCTTTAGCCGCAGCGTCACTGATTTGCGACGGTGTGCCCTGCAACATATGCAAAGATACTTTTGGATACTTCTGCATAAAACCTTTGATTACCGGTGGCAATGCATAGCGCGCTTGGGTATGGGTAGTTGCGATATTCAATTTACCTTGATCAGGTAAAGTATGTTCACGCGAAACTGATTTAATACTTTCGACTTTGGATAATATCTCACGTGAAATTTGAATAATTTCACGACCTGCAGAAGTTACATGAGTTAAATGTTTACCGCTACGCCCGAAGATTTGCACACCGAGCTCGTCTTCCAACATCCTTACCTGCTTACTAATTCCGGGTTGTGAGGTATATAAACTTTCTGCGGTCGCAGAGACGTTTAAGTTGTGATTCACAACCTCGACAATATAACGCAATTGTTGAAGTTTCATGGTTCCACCGCTAATTGAGACGCTTTATTCTGATTTAGAATAGTTTGTTAGGGTTTTATTACTTTTTCTTAAGTTTATACTGGCTAAAAATAAAATTCGATGATTAATTAATACTTTTACGCTAAATTGCATCACAAGCTTGCAATTATTCATATAAAAACAGCAATATTAACAACCAACACTTAAGCTGCTAACATAATAAAAGATTGAGGCAATAAGATGAAAGACGATCCAAAAATAGATTTTTCAACTGTATTGGCATCAGCGGTACACGACATGAAAAATTCTTTGTGCATGTTGATTCAATCTATTGAGCACTTAGGCCAAAGTAGCGCACAAGACAACCCAGAACATGCAGATGAACTTGCCAGTTTGCATTACGAAGCATCACGACTAAACACTAACCTACTGCAATTACTTTCTTTGTACCGGGCTGAAAAACATCAATTACCACTAACAATTGAAGAAAATTTTGTTTCAGACGTGGTTGAAGAAATGCTCGCGAAAAACGAACTATACATAGAGAAAAAAGGTTTAACCGTTGAATTAGATGTTGCCGAAGATTTATGTTGGTTTTTTGATTTGGATCTGATCGGTAATCTACTGAATGATATTTTTATCAACGCGATGCGCTACAGTAAAAATCTAATCAAAATATCCGCCGCGATTAAAGATGATCAGTTAGAAATAACTATTGAAGACAATGGCAATGGTTATCCACAAAACATGCTTGAGTTAATCGACATGCCTATGCAAGAATTAAATTTGACCACTGGTCGCACAGGTCTAGGATTATTCTTTGCTAGGATGATTGCCAATGCGCACAAAAATAATAAAAAAACCGGCAGAATCCACCTAAATAACGGCGGTATATACAAAGGAAGTATCTTTAAATTGGTGCTTCCGTAACACAAAATTTTAATCTTGTGTTTGCAAGTCGACTAATAACGATTATTCTTGTACTATCAGAAGGTTAATAAATTAACAATAAAAACCCTTATCAATCAGGAACTGAGATGATTTTTTCTATTGTAATCGCGCTTGTAGTCGCTCTAGTAGTGTTAGCCATCATCATTAACGCTGTTCAGCAACACAAAGAAAAAGTGGAAGCTGAAAAACGTAATGAAATAGCAAAATATAAAACAATAATCGAAGATACCGAAGCTCTATTAATGAGCATAGGTAATATTCCGGTCAGTAATCAATTGGTATTGGTATTACATCAGCGTGTATTAGACGCTGTTAAAAATATGTCTGAGCTATTGCCTGAGTCTACTGAGCTTAGACAAAGAGTTCGTGATGCACAAAATCGTGTGCAAAGCATGGATCCAAACGAAAAAGTTCAGTCCGAAGAAAGTTTTAGCTTACCTGATGACGAACGTGCAACCATTGCATTGTTGCAAAGCATCAAGAAACTACGCGCTGCGCTCAGAGCTGAACACAGCAAAGGCAAAGTTGATACTCACTTATTTATGAGTGAAGACAAACGCTTAGACAAATTACAATTACGTATAAATGTTGAAAGTTTGATGAAACGTGGGCAAACAGCTCGCCAAGGGCAAATGTTGGGCTCAGCACGTCAGTATTTTGAAAAAGCGCTCGCAACCATTACCGGCCAGTCAAGCCGTGACGAATACACTAACCAACGTAAAGTAGAGTTAGAGCAAGTTTTAGCTGAAATAAACGATGAACTTAAAAACTCTAATGCTCGCGATAGACTGAAAAAACAAGCTGAAGAAAAAGACGATTTGGATATGTTGTTCCAACCGAAGAAAAAATGGTAAAGCATTTC
>NZ_JH767535.1:33153-47233 GCF_000281085.1 Catenovulum agarivorans YM01 | reverse complement strand
CTCCCATTTTTTATTACTACTGTATAGGCTGGATAGTTAGCTACTCAGCAACTACATCAACAAAATATTTAGATTCACCGTTAATATTTTGTTTAATCAAGCCATGGACATCGGTTTCAAAGCCTGGGAAGGCTTTATTAAAGTCTCGGGCAAACTGTAAGTACTTAATTATCGTTGAGTTAAAACGCTCACCCGGCACCATTAATGGAATACCAGGAGGATACGGCGTAACCAACATAGCTGTAATACGCCCTTCTAACTCATCGATACTGACGCGCTCAACATCTCTGTGGGCCATTTTCGCCCATGCATCAGCAGGCAACATAGCAGTTTCAATTTCAGAGGTGTACATATCGGTTGTAATACGCGCAACGTCATATTGGCGATATATATCATGTATTTTTTTACATAAATCAGCTAAACCAACACGCGCGTATTGAGGACATTTAGCCGCAAATTGTGGCATAACCCGATATAACGGCGCATTGACATCAAAGTCATCTTTAAATTGTTGTAGTTCAGTAACCAATGAATTCCAACGCCCTTTGGTAATACCAATAGTAAACATGATAAAGAATGAATACAGGCCAGTTTTCTCAACAATAATACCGTGCTCAGACAAATATTTAGTTACGATAACCGCTGGAATGCCTAAGTCGGCAAAATCACCCTTTAAGTCTAACCCTGGGGTCACCAAAGTCGCTTTAATTGGGTCTAACATATTAAAGTCTTCAGATATATCCGGGAATCCATGCCAGCTATCTTGTTGGCGGATAATCCAGTTTTCGCGTGTGCCTATGCCCTCTTCAGGTAAAGTATCTGGTCCCCAAACTTTAAACCACCAGTCATCATCACCGTATTCATTGTCAACTTTAAGCATTGCACGTCTAAACTCAATGGCTTCATTAATTGACTCTTCAACTAAAGTTCGGCCACCTGGCTGTTCCATCATAGCAGCAGCAACATCACAAGAAGCAATAATTGAATATTGTGGACTAGTTGATGAATGCATCAAATACGACTCGTTAAATCTGTGTGTATCTAACTGACGTAAATTAGCGTTTTGCACTAAAATTTGTGACGCTTGCGAAATACCAGCTAATAACTTATGTGTCGATTGAGTTGCAAAGATAACTGTATTGTCAGCCCTGTCACCGGTTTGGCTGATTGCGTGCATGTCTTGATAATATTCATGGAAAGTTGCATGCGGCAACCAAGCTTCGTCAAAATGCAATGTATCAATATAATTGTCTAACTCGCCTTTAATTTGCTCAACGTTATATAACACACCGTCATAGGTACTTTGAGTAATAGTCAAAATACGTGGTGTTTTATTTTTAGCATTGGCAGCAAATTTGTTTTTAGCAATTTTCGCTTTAATTGCTTCAGCACTAAATTCACGTTTTGGAATTGGTCCAATAATGCCGTACTGATTACGCGTTGGCATTAAAAACACCGGAATTGCGCCAGTAATAATAATTGAATGCAAAATTGATTTATGGCAGTTACGGTCAACTACTACGATATCACCAGGCGCAACTGTCGAATTCCAAACAATTTTATTTGACGTAGAAGTACCATTAGTCACGAAAAATAAATGATCACAATTAAAGATACGCGCAGCATTTTCTTCACTTTTTGCTACCGGACCTGTGTGATCTAACAACTGGCCCAATTCATCTACCGCGTTACACACGTCGGCACGCAACATATTCTCACCAAAAAATTGGTGGAACATTTGTCCAACAGGGCTTTTTAAGAAAGCAACACCACCTGAGTGACCAGGACAATGCCAAGAATATGAACCATCTTCGGCATATCGTACTAACTCTTTAAAAAACGGTGGCGCTAACGCTTGAAGATATTTTTTCGCTTCACGAATTATGTATTTAGCCACAAAGTCAGGCGTGTCTTCAAACATATGAATAAAGCCGTGTAACTCGCGTAGAATATCACTTGGGATATGACGCGAAGTACGGGTTTCACCATATAAGAATACCGGAATATCAGGGTTGCGACGTCTAACTTCACCGATAAATTGTCTTAAGCTGTCTACTGCTTGCGGATTGGCATTTTCGTCTTCATCCACTAACTCGTCATCGTCAATTGAATAGATGAATGCACTGGCACGGCTGGATAATTGTGCAATTGACCCTTGGTCTAAATAACTGGTTAAACCAACAATGTCCATGCCAGCATTTTCTATAGCTTCAGCAAGTTCACGAATACCAGATCCTGAAATATTTTCAGAGCGAAAGTCTTCATCAAAAATGATAATTGGAAATTTAAACTTCATGTATAGGTTCCACGGTTATTGCCCGTGCCATACAAAAACGCAGACTACGGACGGTGACAATAATCAGGCTTGTTGCCTACCCTGACCGCTCTGCTTGGGTACGTCTAAGAAAGGAAACTTACGCCAGCTAGTCTGGCGCGAATTAAAACATGTTTATTTCAAATGAAAAGCTTTTTTATCAGAATTTTTTGTTAAATTTTAATCCATATCCTTAAGCGGCCACTTAACAATATAGTCTTCAAAGAAATCAATATCTACCTCATTGTCTTTAAAAACTTTTCCGCGAACTGTGATACCCGATTGATGCATCTTAGATTTTTTGCCTTTATTCAGCAGCGGATGCCATGATGCAAGGCCTCGGCCTTCTTTTAGTCGTCGATAACTACAACTTGGTGGCATATAAAAAATATCAGATAAATTTTCAGGTGTGAGTTCAACACAATCCGGTACTAATCGGTGTCGTTCTGAATAAACAGTGCAACTACAGGTTTTATCATTGAGGTATTGGCACACAACATTGGTATATTCAAGTTGCTCACCCTCTTCCATATAGTCTGTGGTTGTTAAAGATTCAGCTGTATCGTCGGCAATAAATTTATGCAAACAACATTTGCCACAACCATCACAAATTTGTTCCCATTCCGCTCGGGTCATCTCTTCGAGAGTTTTAGTTTCCCAAAACGCTGGTTTTGAATTCATATTGGTCAAACTTTAAAGTTAATTGATCGTTCGGGTTTAAATTAGCCACACCTGCGGGCGTGCCTGTTAATACTATATCACCAGGTAACAAAGTAAACTGCTGACTGATTTCAGCAAGCGCCTGGGCGATGCTACGCTCCATATTCGCACTATTAGAGGCTTGCCTAATCTCGCCATTTACCGCCAATGAAAAGTCGATATTTTGTATATCAGTAAGGTTATCCATTGGGATAAAAGCAGACACAGGGCAAGATGCATCAAAAGCTTTCGCACGCTCCCATGGGCGACCTTGGCTTTTTAAGCGTTTTTGCACATCACGTAAGGTTAAATCTTGTGCCATCGCTAGACCCCATATGGCAGCTAAACAAGTTTGCTCGTCCGCTTTACACAACTTAGATTGAATTAGCACAGCTATTTCAGTTTCGTTATGACAAGCGCCTTTATCAGTTGGAATAGCAAACGACGGTGTCAAAGGCACCAAAGCTGTGCTAGGTTTCATAAACACCACAGCTTCTTCTGTCACTAACGACGACATTTCTTTGATATGGTCTGCATAATTACCGCCTAAACAGACCACTTTGCCTAGGGGTAAATCTATCGTTTTGCCATTTATATCTAGATGTTGATACAAAATAAAATCCGCCCTATTTCACTGCTGGATAACCAATTCGGTCAGCCAAATAACCGACAGTGGTGACGAAATAATATGAGCGGTTCCAATGCATTAATACTTTGTAATTGTCGTAAGCTAAATAGACTCGGCCTTTTTTACCGTCTGGTATTAACATAGCCGCTTTTAAATTCACATTTGGTAAATCGCTGCCATCCATACGGCGCACACCTCTAGCTTGCCAAGTAGCTAAATCAACTTCGGTTTCTTTCCATTTTTTTAACCAATGCGAACGACCATTGGTACTTTTTGGTATAGCTAATTCAAAATCAAAATCAGCTGGTACTTTAACTTGACGTCCCCAAGTTAAATCATCATTCCAGCCTTCACTTTTTAGGTAGTTTGCCGCACTGGCAAATACATCTGCTGGGTTAGACCAAATATCTTTAATGCCGTCTTTATCATAGTCGACTGCATAAGCTTTAAATGAACTTGGAATAAACTGAGCTTGGCCCATAGCACCTGCCCACGAACCTTTGAGTTTTTCAAAAGGTGCTTGACCAGTTTGCACTATATCCAAGGCGTCCCATAACTGACGTTTAAAAAATGCCCCACGGCGACCATCATAACTAAGGGTAACTAAAGATGATATAACCGGATCATTACCCTGAATTTTGCCAAAGTTACTTTCTAAACCCCACAAAGCAACAATAAAACGTGGTTGCACACCATAGTCTGCACCAATTTTATCCAGTAGTTCTTTATGCTCTTTATATTTTGCGCGCGCACGTTCAACTTTCCAATCAGGTACACGTTTTGGTAGATAGGTTTCTAGCGTTTCAACAAATTCAGGTTGGTTGCGATCGGCCTTGATAATTTTTGGTTTAAATTTTACGTCCGCAAAGGCTTTTTCTACCAAACTAGCTGAATAACCTTTGTCTAAAGCTTCAGCTCTAAGCTCAACCACAAATTGATTAAATTTTTCTTCGTCGGCAACTGCATCATAATCTTGCGCAATTGATAATGGCGATACAGCTAATAAAACAGCGGCAGAAATAAGTTTAGTAACACCGATTTTAGTCAGAAGTTTTTTCATTGTTTAGATCCTTTTTAACGTACTCTTTTAGTTCATCCAACAAATTCTCTTTGGCTGGTGGCAATTGCAAATAATAACCTTTATTGGCTAAATCATCTTTAACCTTATTAATATCAGCCAATGCCAAACGTTTTTTCTTGGATAAATCTAAAATAATTACAAAATGAGCTAGACCAAAAGATTGCATTAAAGGTTCAGGAACTTGAGCAAAATCTTCTTTTTTTGCCAAATACAAATAGGTATCTTCTTTTTTAGAACTTCGATATATGTAACACAACACTGTGATTCACCCTAGCGGAATAGAAAAGACTGGATTTAACAAGCGCTAAATGTTTTTAAAGCTTGCGTTCACAAGGGGTGCACTATACCATGTTGAGCAAGTTTATATAGCACAATCTCATGTGCGCGCTAACTTTCACAGAGCAAATAAAATAACAACACCAACAATGTCAGATACCAATATCGAACTTAAAGGCAGTGGTTTTACCCTGTCAGTTTTGCATTTGCAAAATAATGATTTAGCAGCAGCGGCGCAAGCTTTAGAAAGTAAAATTTCCCAAGCACCTCAATTTTTCACGATGGCCCCAATTGTCGTAAACATAGAAAAACTAAACGGTGAAGCTGTTGATTTTCAATTATTAAAACAAACTTTTGAGCAGTTAAACTTGGTTGTTGTTGGCATAGCTGGTGCGACAGACGAGCAAAAAGTTTCAGCTAAAACTGCGGGTTTAGCGACGTTAAACGCAGCAAAAGGCCAAGTAGCTCCAACTGATACAAACGCGCCAGTGCAAACACAAGTACGTTACGAACGTGTTGAAGTGCCGGTAGAAGTTGAAGTACCAACCTACAAACCAGCCATGGTGGTTAAACAAAATTTGCGTTCTGGCCAGCAAATTTACGCGCGCGACACAGATTTAGTGGTCATTGGCGCAGTGAGCAACGGTGCTGAAGTGATTGCCGATGGCAATATTCATATTTACGGTAGCCTACGCGGCCGTGCGGTTGCAGGCGCAAAAGGCAACGACAGTGCTCGCATATTTGCGCAAAAAATTGAAGCAGAATTAATTAGTATTAACGGTAACTACTGGACAAGCGAGCAATTGCAAAAAGCGTGTTGGCAGCAGTCTGGTTGTATTTATTTAGACGGCGACAAAATAACCGTTTCAAGTTTAGAGATTTAGTGAGGGAGTAATTAAATGGCTCGTATTATTGTTGTGACCTCGGGTAAAGGTGGTGTTGGTAAAACGACATCAAGCGCAGCTTTAGGTACAGGTTTAGCTTTAAAAGGCTTTAAAACAGTTATTATCGACTTTGATATAGGTTTACGTAACTTAGACTTAATTATGGGTGTTGAGCGCCGCGTTGTTTACGACTTTGTAAATGTAATTAATGGTGACTCAAACTTAAATCAAACACTAATTAAAGATAAAAGAGTTGATGGTTTATACATTTTGCCTGCGTCACAAACGCGTGATAAAGATGCGTTGACTCGTGAAGGTGTTGAAAAAGTCCTCAATGAATTATCTGAAACTTTCGACTATATTATTTGTGATAGCCCTGCAGGTATAGAACAAGGTGCTTTAATGGCACTTTATTTTGCAGACGAAGCCATTGTTGTGACTAACCCTGAAGTTTCATCTGTACGCGATTCAGACCGAATTTTAGGTATTTTAGCTTCAAAATCTCGCCGTGCTGAAGAAGGTAAAGAGCCAGTAAAAGAACATTTATTATTAACCCGCTACAACCCAGGACGTGTTGAACGTGGTGATATGTTAAGTGTAGAAGATGTTTGCGAAATTTTGGCGGTTAAGTTAATTGGTGTGATCCCTGAGTCTCAAGCTGTACTGCGTGCTTCTAACGTAGGTGAACCTGTAATTTTGGACGAACAAAGTGATGCCGGCCAAGCTTATATGGACACGATAGAGCGATTGTTAGGTAATGAAAAAGAATATCGTTTTATTGAGGAAGAGAAAAAAGGCATCTTTAAACGCTTATTCGGAGGTTAATGGATTATGTCATTACTAAGTTATTTTCGCCCAAAGAAAACAACCGCGGCAAATCAAGCTAAGGAGCGCTTACAAATTATTGTAGCGCAACGACGCAGAGCTGATGATACTTCTGAAACACTCAGTGCAATGGAAAAAGATATACTTGAAGTAATACGCAAGTATTACATTAATATCGACTCTAGTGCGATCTCTGTGCAACTTGAACAAAATGAAGATGATTTGTCGGTGTTAGAGTTAAACGTTACCCTACCGGAAGACGACAAATAATATCAGTGTGTTGCAAACTATAGCGTCGTTTTATTCGTATACTAATAAAACGACACTGCAGCAAACGGAGTACCCATGGCGAGTAGCGCAGCATTAAAAGTACAACAAGCTTTAATTGCTAAAAACCTTGAAACCCCACAAGTTGAAACCACATTATCAGCTGACGACAAGAAGGCCAAAATAGCCGAGCATATGACGGCTGTTATGCAAATTCTTGGATTAGATTTAACTGACGACTCTTTAGCTGAAACTCCTAAACGCATCGCCAAAATGTATGTCAACGAGATATTTGGTGGATTAGATTACGACAAGTTCCCGAAAGTAACCGACATCGAAAATAAGATGGGTGTAGATGAAATGATCACTGTTGATCAAATCAGCGTCAGCAGCACCTGCGAACACCATTTTATTACCATCGACGGTTATGCCCGTGTTGCATATATCCCACAAGATAAAGTTATAGGTTTATCTAAAATCAATCGTATTGTGCGCTTTTTCGCCCAGCGCCCACAAGTGCAAGAAAGATTAACCCAACAAATATTAGTTGCTTTACAGACTTTGTTAGAAACTGATGACGTTGCCGTGTCTATTAAAGCCACTCACTTTTGTGTAAAAGCTCGTGGTGTGATGGATGCAAACTCGATCACTCAAACAACCGCATTGGGTGGTTTATTTAAAAGCAATCCAAGTACTCGTCAAGAGTTTTTGGCTTAGGCTAGTCTCAATAATCTCAAGATACAAAAAAGCCGCTATAACTAGCGGCTTTTTGCTTTATAAAATGGTCAGAACAAACTGGCTATTCCCACTCAATGGTCGCTGGTGGCTTACCAGAAATATCGTAAACAACACGAGAAATACCATCAATTTCGTTAATGATACGGTTAGAAACCTTACCCAAGAACTCATACGGTAAATGCGCCCAATGAGCTGTCATAAAGTCGATGGTTTCTACCGCACGTAAGCTAACAACCCAGTCGTATTTACGGCCATCACCCATAACACCAACAGAGCGCACAGGTAAGAATACAGTGAAAGCTTGAGATACTTTGTCGTATAAACCATCAGCACGTAATTCTTCGATGAAGATAGCATCAGCACGACGCAATAAATCGGCGTACTCTTTCTTAACTTCGCCTAAAATACGCACACCCAAACCTGGGCCTGGAAATGGATGACGATATAACATGTCGTACGGCAAACCTAACTCCAAACCAATTTTGCGTACTTCATCTTTAAATAGTTCACGTAATGGTTCAACCAAGCCAAGCTTCATGTAATCAGGTAATCCACCTACGTTATGGTGTGATTTAATTACATGCGCTTTACCTGTTTTAGACGCTGCAGATTCAATGACATCAGGATAAATCGTGCCTTGTGCTAACCATTTGGCATTGGCTAATTTTTTCGATTCTTCTTCAAAAACATCAACAAAAACATTGCCGATAATTTTACGCTTTTTCTCTGGATCATTTTCACCTGCTAAACGGTCTAAGAAACGATCTTCAGCATCCACTTTAATGATATTTAAACCAAAGTGATCACCAAACATATCCATAACTTGCTGACCTTCGTTTAAACGCAATAAACCGTTATCAACAAATACACAAGTTAACTTATCACCAATTGCTCGGTGTAACAGCATAGCAACTACTGAAGAATCGACACCACCAGAAAGACCTAAAATAACTTCGTCATCACCTACTTGCTCTTTCATTTTAGCAATTGCATCTTCAATGATTGATGCTGAAGTCCAAAGCTTTTCACAACCTGCGATATTACACACGAAGTTTTCTAATAAACGCATACCTTGTTTAGTATGGGTTACTTCTGGGTGGAACTGTACGCCATAAAAACGCTTTTCTTCATTCGACATAATCGCGAATGGACAGTTGTCAGTTTGTGCTACTACTTTAAAGTCCGCCGGAATAGCACTTACTTTATCGCCATGAGACATCCAAACATCTAATAATGCATTACCGTCAGCTGCGATTGAGTCTTCAATATTTTTAACTAACGCAGATTCTGAAACTACTTCTACTTGAGCGTAACCGAATTCACGCTCCATAGAAACTTCAACCGAGCCACCAAGCTGGTGTGACATGGTCTGCATACCGTAACAGATACCCAACACAGGTACACCCGCTTCAAAAACGTATTGAGGTGCACGAGGCGAATTTTCTTCGGTAACTGATTCAGGGCCACCAGCAAGAATAATCGCGTTAGGATTAAATTCTTTAATTTGTTCTTCGGTTACGTCCCATGCCCAAAGCTCACAATAAACGCCGATTTCACGAACGCGGCGAGCAATTAATTGAGTGTACTGCGAACCAAAATCTAAGATTAGAATTCGGCTGTCATGAATATTTTTACTCATTAGTAATATCCAGTCTTATAAATGAAGAAGGCCAGCCTTTTCGCAAAGGCTAGCCCTAGAATTATTTAGCGGTTAACGTATTAACCTAAACGGTAGTTTGGCGCTTCTTTGGTAATTTGCACGTCATGTACATGTGACTCGCCCATACCAGCTGAAGTGATTTTCACAAACATAGCTTTGGTATTTAACGCTTCAATTGTACCGCAACCAGTTAGACCCATAGCTGAACGTAAACCACCCATCTGTTGATGGATAATATTGGCTAATGGACCTTTATACGCGATACGGCCTTCAATACCTTCAGGTACTAACTTGTCAGCTTCATTCGATTTTTGGAAATAACGATCGCTTGAACCTTCTTTTTGGCTCATTGCACCAAGCGAACCCATACCACGATATGATTTGTAATAACGGCCTTGGAATAATTCAACTTCACCTGGCGCTTCTTCAGTACCAGCAAACATTGAACCAACCATCACACAGCTAGCACCTGCAGCTAATGCTTTAGCAACATCACCAGAAAAACGAATACCACCATCAGCAATAACTGGAATACCACGCTCTTTTAACGCTGCAGCAGCATCTGCAACCGCAGTAATTTGTGGGACACCACAACCTGTTACAATACGCGTGGTACAAATAGAGCCTGGGCCGATACCAACTTTAACAGCATCAACACCAGCGTCTGCTAACGCTATTGCACCTTCAGCAGTTGCTACGTTACCAGCAATTAATTGTACTTTAGGGAATTGCTCACGTACCCATTTAACACGGTCAATAACACCTTGTGAATGGCCATGTGAAGTATCAACTAAGATTACATCAGCACCTGCCTCTACTAAGGCTTTTACACGCTCATCTGTACCAGCACCAACACCTACAGCAGCACCAACACGTAAACGGCCAAACTCGTCTTTACATGCATTTGGTTTGTTTTCAGCTTTGTAATAATCTTTAACTGTAACCATACCAGCTAGTTTAAATGCATCGTCTACTACCAATACTTTTTCAATACGGTGACGGTGCATTAAATCAAGGATCACTTCTGATTTTTCGCCTTCTTTGATAGTTACTAACTTATCTTTAGGCGTCATAATTGAAGTAACAGGCAATTGTAAATTGGTTTCAAAACGAATGTCACGCGCGGTACAAATACCCACGAGATTATTGTCGGCATCGACAACAGGGAAACCAGAAAACTTAACTTGCTCAGACAATTCAATTACTTGTTGAATTGTCATTTCAGGCGTTACTGTAATTGGATCAGATACGATACCTGATTCAAATTTCTTAACTTGACTAACTTGAGCTGCTTGTTCAGCAATTGTCATGTTTTTATGGATAAAACCTAATCCGCCCTCTTGCGCTAGCGCAATAGCTAAACGCGCATCTGTTACTGTATCCATAGCAGCAGCTAACATAGGAATGTTTAAGCGAATTTTTTTAGTTAATTGGGTTGTTAAATCCGCAGTATGCGGCAACACGGTCGAATGACCGGGTACAAGGAGAACGTCATCAAACGTTAAAGCTTCTTGAGCGATTCTTAGCATTGCAACTTCTCACCAAAAGGTTTCAGGGTATATATAGTTGCGGCAGAATTTTAACGACTTTGATGGGTTAGGTAAACTTATATTTTATTTATTTTGGATTAAATTTGCCTATAAAGGGCAATTACCTTTAACATTATCGGCCAATTGCATATCAAAAGCTTTATTTAAGCCTAATGTCGACTTCAGCCAAAGTATTATCTGTTAGCCAGTTAAATGGCCAAATTAAATATTTAATTGAACAAAATTTTAGCCATATCTGGTTAGAAGGTGAAATATCTAATTTAGTTAAAGCCAGTTCTGGTCATTGGTATTTCTCGTTAAAAGACGATAAAGCACAAGTTCGCTGCGCTATGTTTAAAAGTGCCAATAACCGTGTTTCTTTTCCAGTAAAAGATGGTTCGCAAATTCTACTCAGAGCCAATGCAAGCTTGTACCAACCACGCGGCGAATTCCAACTTGTGGTGGAGTCGATGCAACCCGCCGGTGTGGGTAAATTACAGCTAGAGTTTGAAGCATTAAAAAACAAACTGAGTAACGAAGGTTTATTTGCTGCTGATTTAAAACAGCCTCTACCCGCCAATATTAGTCGAGTTGCCGTAGTAACATCTGCCAAAGGCGCGGCTATTCACGACATTATCAGTATTTTAGCGCGCCGAGCGCCAAACATTGAAGTAGAGATATATCCATGTTTAGTTCAAGGTGAAAACGCCGCTATGGATATTTGCCAAAAACTTCATTGGGCCTCAGAAGATAATAAATGTGATGTGATTATTGTTGGCCGTGGTGGTGGTTCAATCGAAGATTTGTGGGCATTTAATAACGAAACCTTGGCCTATACTATTCACCAGATAGATAAGTGTGTTATCAGTGCGGTCGGCCATGAAACTGACTTTACCATTTGTGATTTTGTCGCAGATATTCGCGCAGCTACCCCATCAGCTGCGGCTGAGTTAGTTAGTCAAACTAGTTTAGATGTGCAAACTAAGTTACCGCATTTGCAGCATAAACTTGAACACGCCATGCAGTTCAAAATAAATGAGCTAAATCATAAATTGAATGCTTTGCAGCACCAACTAACTCGATTAAATCCACTTAATCAAATTCAGCTCAAACAACAATGGTTAGACGAAGCTGAATTAAGGTTAGCGCAAAAGCTAAATGCACAATTACACCGAAATCATACTAAACTAGTGTCTTTGCAACAAAGGCTCGCCGAGCATAACCCCAAGTATTTATTAAGTCGCCAACAACAACAGCTGAGTTATTTAACTCAAAATCTAGATGCAAAAATTGAAAAAGTACTGAATAAACAATTCGACCAATTGCACTACTTAGCTCAACAGCTCAATACCCTCAGCCCGCTCAACACCTTAAACCGCGGCTTTTCCATCACAAGTATTCATGGTAAAGCGGTTAAATCCATTCAACAAGTTGAGGTTGGTGACAAGTTAGAGCATAAAGTTGCAGATGGGATAATTCATAGCCAAATTATCAGTAAAACAGAGTCTTAACTTGCAGTCATTTAACGATGTAAATAAAATGCCTGCGCATTTAGCTTATTAGGACATTTGTTTTGGAAATACCACAATTTAGCTGGCGTTTTTTCTTACCTAAATATTGGTTTACTTGGTTAGGTCTAGCCATTTTATATTTAATCAGCTGGTTACCTTATAGATTACAACTGGGTTTGGGTGTTGTGGTTGGCCGCTTACTATATTATGTAGCAAAGCGCCGTCGTCATATTGCCAAAACAAACATAGACATTTGTTTCCCTGAGCTTTCACAAGAACAAAGAAATAAAATGCTCAAAGCTAATTTCGATTCAGCCGGTATTGCTTTTTTTGAATCTAGCATGGGCTGGTTTTGGCCAAAATGGCGGTTAAAACCTCTGTGCCATTACGAAGGTATAGAACACATAGAAGAAGCGAAAAAACACGGCAAAGGTGTTTTGGTTGTTGCCTATCATATGATGTGTTTAGAGATCTGTGGCCGAATATTGGGTTTAAAAAATCCGAATGTCGCTTTTTACCGACCGCATAACAACGCGCTAATGGAATATTTTCAATACCATGGCCGCGCACGCGACAACAAATATTTAATCGGCGCAAAAAACGTCAAAGGTTTATTACATGCGTTAGCTAACAATGAGTCGTGTATCTATTTGCCGGATCAAGATTATGGCCGCCGTCGCTGTGCATTTGTACCATTTTTTGCTGAACCACAAGCATGTACTACTACTGGCACTACCTTATTTGTTGGTCAATCAAATTGCCAAGTTGTCATAGCTCATCCACAAAGACTCAAAAATGCCCGAGGGTATAAAATTACAATCACACCTGCATTAACCAATTACCCAACAGGTAACGACGAAGCAGATGCAGCTTATCTCAATAAGTTAATTGAAGACGGGATTCGCCAAGCACCAGAACAATACATGTGGTTGCACCGTAGGTTCAAAACACGCCCAGAGAAAAATGCACCATCAGTGTACAAATGATTGAAAATCACTCAACAATTTAATAACCTGTTGAACCTAGGATATCTTTGTAACTGGAAGTGAATCATGTGGTTTTGGATCAGGCACGCAACTGCGGCTATTATCCTCATATTTTTAGGTGCATATATCATTATGTACGACAGTCCTGTTATTACGAGAGATAACATTAACTCTGCGTCAAATAGTACTCAAGAAGGTTCACGTAAAGCGATGGAAGGCTTTGGTAACTTCTATTCTGATCTTAAAGAAAAATACGACAAAGCTATGGCTGGTCAAGGCGATGGACAATATGTGATTGACCTGAAAAAGCCTGACAGCACGCTCACACAAGAATTGCATAAAATTGGTGTGGCGACCCGCTCTGTAAGTGGCTCTTGGGTTGGTAAACGTCAAAACCGCCGTTTCGTTCAAGGTGATACATTACGAGAGCGTATGCAAGAAATGGCTGCTGAAGACAATATGCATCTAATTTGGTGGTTAGATAGAGATTTTGTTGTCAAGCTGCCATTTAGAGTTGAAGAGACCACAGTAGGCACTTTGTATAAAATGAGTACGGCAATAGACAGTGATTTTGAGCGAGATGTCTATGCATTTTTCTGCCCATTACAAAGAACATTGGTGGTAACTGATATTGTAGAACATTACATCCGGGACAATTGCGCACCAGCTCGTTCAGAGGATT
>NZ_JH767535.1:0-33131 GCF_000281085.1 Catenovulum agarivorans YM01 | reverse complement strand
ATAAAAGCCAATGGCGCTTGTTCAGATAACAACAGCTGGAGTCAATCCTATTGGCGGATAAACTTTCTATCGATAATTTTAACTCTACTATTGGCGTGTTCACCTGTTGTCAACTTGTTTAACTCGCCACAGTGAATGTAAATATGGCTAAACATAGTTCTGCTTGCATATACATAAACTTCTTTTACCTTTTGCTGAATTTTCTTTTCTAACAATAAATAGGCACGCTTAAGCTTTTTAACTTTTAGCTCACGCTCTTTGTAGCGAGTAGCAATTTGAGTATTTTTCTCTTCGCTGATACCCCGCTCTTTCAGTTTCAACCAATTCGAGCGTAGCAACTCCAATTCATGCGCTTTATCTTTTAAGCGTTTAAAAACCGCTTGTTTTTTGGTTACATCTGTTTGATAGTTCGGATACAAAGTAATGTGTAAAGCAGTAGACGCTGGTGCACCTATGGTTGCACATGCTAAAAACTGCTCTACTTGAAAACACCCACTGATGATTTTGCCAATAGGGGATTTTTCTGTACCACCAACAACTGATTTCGCTTTGATAAATGAATGCGAAATTTGACTCGAAAACTGTACATCTTTCAACGTAGATATTCTGGCATACTGAATATATTTACTGCATACCACACCTGATGCTTTAATTTGGCAAGAAAACTCAGTGTCCTCGGTAATATTGTCATTTTCTATTTTTCGGCCAATAATCCCACTTAAAACGGTTACATCTCCATCAACTTCAAGGTAAGCATTTTCAACAAAACCATTTATTGTGACATTGCCTTTAGCTTTTAGTCGCATGCCTTCAGCTACATTGCCATTTACAATAACACCACCATCAAAATCAATGTGACCTGTTGAGATGTCTACACCTTTTAACTCAAGTACATCATCAACTCTCGCCCCGTTCTCGGTTATATAAGGTAAACCCGCATTCACAGCGACTAACAAATTTTCATCTTGAGCTGAAATCTCAGTGCCTTCGCCAAGTTCAAAATCAAGTAATTCTCCTGGAATAGCCGAAAGAGCGTCACCTTTAACGGTAAACCCAGGTTTACCGTGAGTTGGCAAATGTCTTCTAACCAAAGCATCACCCGGTTTAACGGATATTAGCTCGCCTAAGTCTCGCATATCAACTTTGCCTGATTCGTTCACCTCTTGCGGTTGTAAAATTCGATCTCGCGCATTTTTCGTCTGAGCTTCGAAAAAACTATCGTCGCCTTTGACCGGTTGCTGTCCACTTGCTATTTGCGCAACAATTATCTGACCAGGTTTGCTGTCTTTTCCTTCAAGGGCGAGTTTCTCAACCGCAGCTTTATCAATCCCCATGGTGACCCCCTGTTTGGTCACCGCGCGTAAAATTTGATTTGCAGTTAACGGCTCACCACCATAAGCGCCAGACAATTCAACTTTAGCGGACATAGCGTCTGGCGAAACAATAACTTTAGCTTTGGCGTGACGACGCTCAGCAATAGGTGAAGAAAACTCAACCGGCTCTGAAGAGGCCAACTCAGTTAATTTTTGATTATATAAGACGACACAATCAGCCACTAAGTTATCTAACAAATAACAGTTAGCAACTGAACTTTGGGTGAATAACTCTTTAATGATAGCGTCTTTAATTGGGGATGAATCTTTATCGATTTGTGTAGTCGCAACCACTTGGTGGTTCTCTTCATCTAACGTGAATTCAAATTGCGACATATTTACTAATACCTACTTTACAACGCTTAAAACAAATGCCAATAAATCACATTTAACGTTAATTCTCAAATTTTTCAAAGTGTTCTTTATATTCCCTCAACAATTGAGCAAATTCGCCAGACGTGCGATCGAATGCAGTTTCTGGAATAAGTAAGTCATAACCACTTAACTTTTTTAACCACGCCATCCTATGGGCAAACATGCCTCTGAGCCCTTTATAAACCTGACCAGAAGCAGATTTGTAGGGTTCAGTATTTAAAGTTATATCACTCGGGCAAGTGCCTGTTGGGCAGTCTACTAGCAAATATTTATGCAAAATTGCCCGCTGTTCCATCAATAAGTGCGAAATCAAACGTAAACTTACCGCCCCTAATAACTTTTCTGGCTCTTTTAAGTTTAATCCAATGTAGGATAACTCTTTGTTATCTAAACCATGTTGAACACTGGGAATGCCAATTCGCCGAATATTGTCCCATTCCACCAACATAAAACCACGCTTATGGTGATAGAGCACGCCCTGATTATTCAACATAAAACTCAAATCAGGCTCTTGTAATTTAAACAAAGCAATCACAAAAGCAACCACAGTGCACATCATTAAAAATAACAAAGGAAGCTTAGCGAAATCAGCAAACTGAATATAAAGAATAAGCGAAATAACAAAAGCGATAGCGCTATAAAAAGCTAAGCTGTAACCATGCTGTTTTGCGGACGATTTGATATATATAGTGTCTAGCTGTGGCATAAATCAGCTATCCAGACAAACGCGGGAGATAAATATCTAAAACATACCAAAGCATGCAAGCCCCCCAAATAAGCATTAAGCGCCATTTGCGGCACTTAGGGCAATTTGGCCATAATAATTTGTACAACCACTTCAACATCATTACTGCATAGCCAAATTATTCAGCCCAGCATGAAACTGGGCACAATAAAATTAATATCGTCGAATACTTTCTAAACTATGCAACAATTCAGTGCTTAATGTCGAGCTGGCATCTGCACCTTCTATAGCACCATGCGTTTGACTAACGAGTTGCTGCATTGTTTCTTGTATTGCTTCAGAGTTCTCCAATTGAACTTTAATTTGTCCAATCATGTTAGCCATAGATTGTGCACTACTTTTCGCAACACTAACCAATGAGCCTAGCTGTTCACTTGTGGTATCTGCGATGGTAACACTATGGTCAATAAGCTCTTCAACTTCTTTTTGCTTAGTGATAATGGAACCTGAAATATCCATAATTTTGCGCATTTCAGTTTGAATTTGATCTGCTGACTGGTTGGCCGTATTCGCTAGTGATCTAACCTCGTCGGCAACAACTGCGAAACCTCGACCATGCTCGCCAGCTCGTGCAGCTTCTATCGCTGCATTCAAAGCTAATAAGTTTGTCTGTTCGGCAATGCCTTTAATCGCCTCAACTAAATGGTCGATGTTTTTACTGTTTTCTTCTAAGTTCGACAAAAGTTGAGTAAATTCTGAGATAAATTGAGCTGAACTTCTGATGTTGTTTACTAGATTAACCAACTCAGTAATACAGTCTTCACTGGTTTTTGAAGTTTCAGCTGCAGCTTCGTGTGAATTTTTAGCAATATCTTCAATTTCCATCGACTGTTCAATAAAGTGTTTAACCATATCGAAGCTGCGCTCAATCATTTCTAAACCTTCCTGATTAGAATGATTAACATTGGTCGCGTTTGCTCTTATTTGCTCTGCTACCTCGTAAGCGTCGCTGTCCAACAGCTTATCAAGCAAGGCCGCTTTTTTTCTAACTCAACTAATTCAGACTGGTCAACTAAAGTTTTACCAGCCGGTATTGCAGGTTTCATCCAACTCAGCATATCCGACCCTTTGTTAGGTTAACTAAATGATTTTATTAATATAGTTATCAAGTTTTAACAAACTTATCAATTTAATTCAATACTAGACCGCCTCTGCGTTTTACGTATAGGTCTAAGTCTTAAAACTTGCAAAAGCCCAAGTTTTAGCCAGTATTATTGAAAATAAAACACTGTTAAAACAAGTAAATGCAATTCGCAGTCACTGCAATTAAACTAACTTTAGATTAAGTCCGCGAACTTGAACAGTTTTTTATCGGAAAAATCTCAATTTACTTTAATTGATGGTTTTAGATGATAATCAATATCATTTGCAATATACTATTTACATTAAAGATAACTAGGGGCTAAACATGACCTTAAACAATATTGCTGTTGGCCAGAGTGCAACAGTTATAGCCATTGCACCAACCGAAGCCGGATTTCGTAAAAAATTGTTATCTTTGGGCATGACACCCGGTGCACAAATTAAAGTGAAACGACTCGCTCCGTTAGGCGATCCTATGGAGATAGAAGTTCGAGGTTTTAGTTTGAGTCTACGTAAAGCCGAAGCCCAAACAATTCAGGTAGAGATAAAATAAGCATATGCAGAACAAACATACCGTATCGGTAATAGGCAATCCCAACTGTGGCAAAACCACCCTATTCAATTTATTAACTGGTTCAAAACAAAAAGTCGGCAACTGGGCTGGTGTCACAGTCGAAAAAAAAACTGGGATTAGTTATTTAAAAAATCAACAAAAAATTGAAATTACCGATTTACCCGGAACCTACTCTATAGAAAATGAAGAGCAAGAATTATCACTCGACGAAAAAATTGCTCGTGATTATCTTCAAAATAACAAAGGTGATTTGGTATTAAACATAGTTGACGCAACGCGTTTAGAGCGCAGCCTGTATTTAACAACACAGCTAATAGAAATGGGTGCTAATGTCATTCTTGTGTTAAATATGCAAGATGTTGCAGAAAAACAAGGCATACAAATAGATACAGATAAATTAGCTTCTTTGCTCAAAATTCCAGTTGTAAGCATTTCAGCAATTAAAAAGCATGGCATCGACCAATTACAATTAGCCATTGAAAAGAGCTTAACTCAGCACGAGAAAAAAACACTGACACTACCGGAGCTTGAGCATAATCTGGACTTACCAAGTTTGTCTCAACTTATGCCTGAATTGAGTTCACTAAGCAATGAACACATTATTCTGTTGACAAGCTCTACAGAAAATTATCAAAAAAATGCTGAATTATTGGTTAGCTGGTTGAACATTGAAACAACACAAGCGAAAGCACTCGCTGAATTAGTTGATCAAAATTGCCAATCACTCAAAGCAAATCATAGATATCAAGTGATTCAAAACTGGCTAGCCCAAGTTTATCAACAAGCACAAGCAGATAAACGCACACTGACGGATTACATTGACGACATAGTTTTAAACCGATGGCTTGGTATACCTGTTTTTTTATTGGTGATGTACTGCATGTTTATTTTTGCAATTAACGTCGGCGGTGCATTTATCGACTTTTTTGACATCACCTTTGCAGCAGTCTTTGTTGAAGGTGCAGCCATTTTTTATCAATCACTTGGTCTACCGCTTTGGTTAGTCACCTTGTTAAGTGATGGTATTGGTGGTGGCATTCAACTTGTTGCGACCTTTATTCCGGTCATTGCAGGTTTATACTTTTTCTTATCTGTCATTGAAGATTCAGGTTATATGGCTCGTGCTGCATTTGTTATGGACAGATTTATGCGCGCAGTTGGTTTACCAGGCAAATCTTTTGTGCCATTAATCGTCGGATTTGGCTGTAACGTGCCATCAGTCATGGCCAGTCGTACTTTAGACACACACAAAGACAGACTGTTAACCATAGCCATGTCGCCTTTTATGTCGTGTGGTGCACGTTTATCTGTATATGCCCTTTTTGCCGCAGCGTTTTTTGCCAACAGTGGTCACAACGTGGTCTTTTTGCTTTATCTATTAGGCATAGTTATGGCTATTCTGACAGGCATGTTGTTAAAGAGAACCTTATTTAAACCAAGTTTAACGCCCTTTATTATGGAGCTTCCCGCTTACCATATGCCGTCAGCTAAAAACGTGTTATTAAAAACTTGGGACAAATTGCATGGATTTATTACCCGTGCAGGTAAAACCATAGTTGTTGTTGTTACTTTATTAAGTTTCTTAAACTCATGGGGAACTGATGGCACTTTTGGTAATCAGGATTCAGAACAATCTGTATTAAGTGAAATTAGTCGCACCATTACACCAGTATTTGAACCTATTGGTGTACAACAACAAAATTGGCCTGCAACCGTAGGCATATTCACCGGCATATTCGCTAAAGAAGCCGTTGTAGGTACGCTCGATGCGTTATATGGACAGATGGATATAGGTCAAGCGAGCGATTCCGCAGACGAAGAATCGAGTGAGTTTAGTCTCACAGCACGCTTCGCTGAAGCTTGGCAAACCATTCCAGATAACTTAGTTGATATGTATAACAATATTTTTGACCCGCTTGGTTTAGGTATTATCAGCGAACAAGACTTAACCAGTGCTGCTGATGCACAAGGCGTGCAAATATCAACTTTTCAAGCAATGGCGATATTATTTGGTAGTACAGCTGCTGCGTTTTCTTATTTAGTATTTGTCTTGTTATATACACCTTGTGTTGCCGTTATGGGTGCTATGTATCGTGAAGCTGGCTTTAAATGGATGAGTTTTATTGCACTTTGGTCGACAGGCTTAGCCTACATAACGGCATCTGTTATTTACCAAGCGGCTACTTTTAGTGCCAACCCGTATTTCAGTACAATTTGGCTTGTTTCATGTGCTGCCATAGTCGCATTAGTACTACTTTTAATGCGAGCACACGGTAAAAAACTCGCGAAAAAAGAAGCCTTGTTGATACCTATTATCAATATTCAATAAATTAATAGGGCAGGCAAATTAACTATGCCTGCCCCTATCCTCCTTCGCTAAGCCCCTTAATTAATGTCTCTGTAGACAATTCAGCAAATAATTTGCCCTTTGTTTATCAGTGAACTATATAAATAAAATTTATTTCGTTTTCTAAATGATATTGATTCGTATAAGCCCTATTGTATAATTTACGCAGAAATAAAAATTACTCTCATTTTCATAGCCACTAAGATTTAAAGGAACATCTGTTATATGTTTAATTTCAAACACTCAGTAATCTTCTCTGCTTTAGCTTTGTCCTTAACTGCTTGTGGGAGCAGCTCTGACGACAAAAATACCGCACCATATGGCGTAACACTTTCTAGCAATACAGTTGCAGAAAACACAGTTGGCGCGACTGTTGGTACACTTTCAGCAACTGACGACCAAGGCAACGCAGTTACTTTCACTTTAGCAAGTGGTGCTGATGCAAACTTTGAAATTGACGGTAACACTTTAAAGTTAGCTGCAGGTAAAAGCCTTAATTATGAACCAAATGGTGAGCCAGTAGCTGAAATTGTTTTGCCGATCATAGTTTCTGATGGTGAAATGCAAAAAGAAGAAACAATTGTTGTAACAGTTTCTGATGAATTGGATTTTTACGGTTTTTATGACGGTAATGGGGAAAGTACTGTTAGTTATAGCGGCCAAATTGCACGCCATGCAATTATTGCAGAATTAAACAAATATATTAGCAGCACTCTTACCACTGATGTTAGTGTTGGTGGCGATGATAAGACAGCTATTCTTAACAAACTTTACGCTTTCTATTTTAATCCAGATAAATCAAAAATACCTGATGGTGCAACACCAATTCCAGATGGCGTAGACGTAGCTTCTGTGTTGTCAGCAAACTTAGCTTTTTTTGACAATGCAAGTCAAATGAGCATTAACGACATTTCAACCGGTAAAAACCTACAAGATAAAATTGCTGGTAACGACAGTAAGACCGATCACAAAACTTGGACGGATGGCACATCATTTGTAGCATTTTCAAATACATTTATGACCAATGATTTCAGTAATACGCCTGAAGGTTTATTATTACGTTTATTCGATAAACTTGCAGACAACGCAGTTGCAGAAAATGCTTTAAGCAACACGGGTGTTTATTATGTTACTCCTGAAGGTTTGGACTTACAGCAACTTATTCAAAAATTCTTATTAGGTGCAGTAGCTTTCCAACAAGGTACTGATGATTATTTGCATGATGACGAAGACGATAAAGGTTTAATGTCATCAAATACTGAATACGATGGTAAGTATACTATATTAGAACACCAATGGGATGAAGGTTTTGGTTACTTTGGCGCAGCACGTGATTATTTGTCATACACAGACGATGAATTGGCAAGCAGCACACCATATATGGATACTGATGACGACGGAAAAATTAACCTAAATAGCGAATACAACTTCGGTAACTCAACTAATGCAGCTAAACGTGACCGCGCAGATACAGCTGGCACAGACTTAACCAAAGATGCAATGGAAGCCTTCTTAAAAGGTCGTGCATTAATTAATGCCAACGCGGGTTCTGCATTAACAGACGCGCAAATGACTGAATTGAAAGGTTATCGTGATGCTGCAGTGTTAGCTTGGGAACAAGCTGTGGCTGCAACTGTTATTCATTATATTAATGACAGTATAGTTGATTTAGAAAAAGTTGGTACAGCAGAATTTAGCCTGACCACACTTGCTAAACACTGGTCTGAATTAAAAGGTTTCTTAATTGGTTTACAATTTAACCCTGCAAGCCCTTTAAAAACAGATTTTGTAACAGTGAACAACCTAGTTGGTGATCAACCAGTATTTACTGCTGATGGTAAAGATGCTTATATTGCGAATTTAGAAAACGCTCGCGACTTAATGCGTGATGCTTATGGCTTTACCCAAGCACAAGTTGCAGGTTGGTAAGCTACAACACAAAAATTGATTTACAGTTTTTGAAAAACAAAAAAGGTTAGGTGTTATGCACCTAACCTTTTGTCGTATAAAAAATACTATAACTTTAACGTGAGAAAAGCTGCATGAAATTGCGAAATACTTTAAGCGCTATCGCTCTTACTGCTAGTAGCTTGGCTATAATTAGCTGCGGTGAAAAAACCACCAGCGAAGCTGGACCTGAATATGGTCTCGTTGCCAAATTCACCCCAGCACAATTAATTAATCACTTGGTTGATAATGTAGTTGTAACTAACCAGCAATCATTTGTTTCAGCTCTAGAGCAACAAACTGCTCCTATAAATGATTATTGTGCTGCCATTGAGCAAAACAGCCTAATAGACGAAAAAAGATTGGCAGCTCAACAAGCCTACACAAAAACTTTTTCAGCTTGGCAGTTAATTGAACAAATACAGCTCGCACCTTTGGCAAAAGACGATTTTGCCCTACGCAACAAAATTTATGCTTGGCCAAGCAACTCAGCCTGCGGTGTCGACGGAGAAGTAGCAACTCACAATTCAGGAACGTTGAATGGCTTTCCTTACAGCATTAGTAACAGACCGAATGATCGCAAAGGTTTATTCGCACAGGAATATTTATTATTTAACCAATCTACCGACCTAACCTGTGCAACCGAAACAGGTGTACTCATTGGTTGGAGCGATTTACCAGAACAAACTAAATTGGCGCGCCAATGTGCGTTTTTACAAGCGACACAAACTGATTTGCTAAGCAAAGTACAAAACTGGCAAAACACTTGGCAGCAAGGCGAAAATGCTTATATAAGCGAACTTAAAAATGGTGATGAGCAAAGTGCAATTAATGTTTTAGGCCAAGCGTTATTTTACCTAGACTACCAGTTAAAAGACTCGAAGTTAGGTTGCCCATTGGCTAGCGGCCCGGGCGACTGCCCAAGCAGCAATCATGCTAATTTAGTTGAAGCGCGTTATGCTAAATTGAACAAACAAGCAATCGAACAAAACCTCAAAGCTTTTTACCAATTGTTTACTGGCGCGACCGATACATTAGCCGGAGACCACGAAGATGCGCTAGGATTTGATGACTACCTAGACGCAGTTGGTGACAAAGATACTTCAGATAAAATTTTACAAGCCATAACAGATGCGCAAGCCACATTAGCGACAATAACAACTGATCTTGGCGCGGCAATTTCAACCAATAATCAAGATTACGCTCGTTATCAGACCTTACAGGCTCAAATAAAAATCGCGACCGACTTACTCAAAAGCGACTTTAGTATCAGTTTAGCGGTCGACTTACCTGATACATCTGCTGGCGACAACGATTAATTAACGGTTTTTAAGGTTTGGATAAAATAACAATGAGCAAAATTTCAAAAGTTACTTTGGCCGTTACAACCAGTTTAATCGGGTTAAATGCGCCAGTTTTTGCAGCTGAACCTGCAAACGCTACAGAAGAAGATAACAGTGATAGTCGTTTTTATGAGCGTATACAAATTTTAGGCTCACACGACAAATTGCGTACTCAAGGCGGTGCCACTAGCCTAGTGTCAGAAGCTGAATTAGAAAAATTTGAATTTGACGACATAAATAAAATTTTAGCAACTGTACCTGGTATAAATATTCGTGAAGAAGATGGTTATGGTTTACGCCCGAACATAGGTTTTCGTGGTGCTACACCAGAGCGTAGTAAAAAAATATCTTTGATGGAAGATGGTGTATTAATTTCGCCAGCGCCCTACTCTGCGCCTTCAGCTTATTATTTTCCAATGGTTAGCCGCATGACTGCGGTTGAGGTATTTAAAGGCCCAGCTGCAATTAAATACGGCCCAAATACAGTTGCCGGTGCGCTTAATTTAGTTACCCGCGAAGTGCATGATATGGCAACAACCGCTTTGGATATTGCTTATGGCTCTGACCAATACGGCAAAATTCACGCTTATCACGGCAACACCAATAATCACTTTGGTTATTTAATTGAAGGTTTATATACACGTGCAGACGGTTTTAAAACAATAGACTTTTCTGAACAAACGACAGGTTTTGAAAAATCAGATGTTATGGCTAAATTCAATTATGATTTTAGCCAAGGAAAAATGAAAAACTTTGTTGAGTTAAAACTTGCGTACGCAACTGAACAATCAGATGAAACCTATTTAGGTTTAACTCGTGAAGATTTAGCAGCCAATCCTTATAGACGCTACGCAGCCTCACAAAATGACCAAATGAATTGGGATCACGATACTATTCAGCTGACCCATTATTACGAACAAGGTGCGTTTGATATCACCACACGTATCTATCAACATAACTTTGCGCGTGACTGGGCAAAAGTGTCAAGCTTTGGTGCTAATACGCCGTCTTTATTAGATGTACTGATTAACCCAACAACTGACACCAATCAAAGTTATTACCAAATTTTAACCGGCACAGGCAGTGGCGAGTTTATCTTAGGCACCAATGACAGAAGCTACCGCTCGCGTGGCATACAGTCAGACTTGGGTTTTAGTTTTAACTTTATGGGTTTAGAGCATAAGTTAGATGCTGGTGTTCGTTTGCATCAAGACTATATCAACCGTGACCATTTTGAAGAAACTTATGCCATGGCTGTAGGTGGTCAAGTTACCAACCAAAATGACAAAACCTTCACTACGGTTAACCAAGAAAAATCTGATGCTGTATCTGTGTATATTCAAGATACTGTTACTTTAGAAGCACTGACGTTAACAGCAGGTGTGCGTGGTGAATTTATTGATTCACATTACATAAATGGCAATAACGAGCTAGATTACCTTAAAAAAGACAGCCGAATTTGGTTGCCTAGCGTCAGCGCATTTTATAAGTTAGACGAAGATTATGGTGTATTTGCTGGTATACATGAAGGTTATGTACCGAGCAGCCCACAGCAAAATGATGAAAATGTTGAAGCAGAAAAAAGCATAAACTACGAAGTTGGTTTTAGGTTTAACAACAACCAAATTAATGGTGAAATTGTTGGTTTCTTTAACGACTATAGTAATTTAAAAGAAAGCTGTTCGTTTTCACAATCATCTAATTGTGAATTAGATGCAGACTTTAACGGTGGCGACGTAAATGTATTTGGCATAGAAGCTCACTTAGCTTCGCGTTTAAATTTGACCTCTAGCTTAGATATGCCGTGGAGCATTACCTACAGTTACATCAATTCTGAGTTCCAACAAAGTTTTAATTCTGACTACCCGCAGTGGGGCAAAATCATCCAAGGTGATAGCATGCCGTATCAACCGGATCACAGCTTTACCTTAACAACAGGTTTAACTGCTGATGATTGGCAAGTGAACTTACAAGCTAAGTACACAGGCGAAATGCAAGAAGCTGCCGGCGATGGTGTTAATCTGTCAGGCAGTGTAATCGAAGCACAAACCATCTTTGATTTATCTGCGAGTTATTTTATTTCATCTGCACAATCTGTTTATTTAAAAGTAGACAATATTACCGATGAAATAAACATTATTAGTAGTCGCCCGAACGGTGCGCGCCCAGGTAAACCTCGCATGTTTGTTTTCGGCTACAAAGTAAGCTTGTAGTTGTTTATGCTAGATTGGCTGCAATTAAATTTGCTTGAGTTGGCGTCGAATATTACCGACGCCAACAAACGCATTTTTGCACTCTATCTAGCCAGCTCAACCCTAATTGCCATAGCTGTGTACTTGTTTACACTAAGCTCCCCCCGGCAAAACGGCGTAATAAAATACCTCTTCAATAAAAAGGTTTGGCTGCACAAAAGTGCCCAAGCTGATTACCAATTAATGCTTTTAAACAAATTTATCAAAGCCTTGTTGATAGTGCCGTTTTTATTCGCAGCTGCCCCAATAGCCATCAACACCAATATTTTTATCAGTGAATTATTCGAATTATCGTCAAAGCCCGTAGTTGGCAGTCAAATGGCTATTTGGGTATTCACTCTAGTGCTATTTTTATTGGATGATTTTTCGCGCTTTTTACTGCATATGTTGTTGCACAAAATTCCCTTGTTGTGGCGTTTTCACCAAATACACCACAGCGCTGAAGTGTTAACCCCACTGACTATTTATCGCAGTCACCCTATTGAGAATTTACTTTATGCGATGCGTATGACCTTAGTACAAGGTTTAGCAATTGGCATTTGCATGAGTATGTATGGCCCATTTTTAACTATGTTAGATATATTAGGTGCCAACGCATTTGTATTTATTTTTAATCTTGTGGGGGCAAATTTGCGCCACTCACACGTGTGGTGGAGTTGGGGTAAACTTGAGCATATTTTTATCAGCCCTGCACAACATCAACTTCATCATGGTAAACAAGTACAATATTACGACTGTAATTTTGGTACAGCATTAGCCATTTGGGATAAATTATTTTTAAGTTTGCGTTTGGCAAGTAAAAAACGCCCATACAAGTTAAGCTTTGGCATTGAAAATAAACAAAAAAATCCACACTCATTACTTAATCTGTATTTCTCACCTTTTATCGTTCGACCAGTAAAAAACGCTGTTACTTTGACTAATGATAAAAAAAGCATACACTTAGAAAATTCTAAATAAAAACAACAGCCGCTTATGCAACGGAATCGCCTAACCGCCGTTTTAATGGCAAGCTTAACCACAATCCCAACCTTACAGGTATGCGCAGACGAAATAAACTTAACGGCTGCTTATCTCCAAGCTCGCACAGATAAACCATCAGCCGGCGCTTTATTGGGTTTTAGTTATGATAGTAAAAGTTGGGGCGGCCTTTATTTAGACTATTTGAACATTGATAATATCGAATTCATTGACGACAACAATGTTGAACAAAAAAATTCATTACCTGCTTATTTACTCGGTTATCAATATACAGTTCCGCTCAATCAAAAACTCTCAGTCGCTTTTAAATTAGGTGCGGCAATTGCCAACCAAGAAATTACCGATAGCACACAAACTTGGTTAAAACCGGGTGACACGGCTTTGAATTATGCTGTGACAATGAACTGGGCAGTTAGTGATCTGTTAAGCTTAAATATAGGTTTAAACCGTATTCAAGGTATGAATTATTTTGGTGATATCTCTAGCCTACAACTCGGTGTCAGCTACCGCTTCACCTTTGCGGAAAAAACTGACAAAGTTGTGCGTGGCGAAATATCCAAACCGGCACCATTAGTTGCAACCAATAAAACTGAAGCTGACAATAGAAAACCAGTTAAAGCTGAAAAAGTAACGATACAAACGCTACAACAGCAGCCTGCATCAAACGCAACAAACAAACCACAGATACCAGTATCAACCACAGCAGCGATGCCTGCTCAACCCACTACAACTTTAGTTGAACAAAGAATGGCCGAGCGTAAAGCACAAGGCCAAGCCGAAACTCAACCTAAAGAGTTAACAGCAAAAATCGAAACTAATGTGCAAAAACGCAGTGAATTAGGTGAATACAAAATTCAGCTAGGTGCGTTTTCAAATCCAGCCAATGCCAAGCAGCTTGCGAGCAAGCTCGAAAACTCTGGGTATCAAACTCAAGTCGTTCAAAAAGACAGTTTAAACCTAGTATACGCAGTTGGTTTTGCAAACCGAAATGCAGCTGATACTGCAAGAAAAGCAATTGAAGATAAATTTGCCATCAAAGGCATAGTTAGAGCGAATTAGCTAGCTTGTGATCCATTAAATAGCAAAACAGCTGTGGGTGTTGTCCCATAGCTTTTCTGCCAGCAGCTCTGGCGATTTGTACTTTGAACGTTGCGATATCAGTTCATGTAAAGCCGTAAATATTTCAGGTAAAAATCCCGGTTGATTCGGCTGGCCCTGTTTACCAAATATTGGCATGTCAGGGCTGTCGGTTTCTAATAACAAATTATCAACCCCAACAGCCTGTATCGCTTGTTGCGTTTTGTTCGCTCGACTATAGGTAATAGTGCCTCCAATACCTAAATAAAACCCTAATTCAATTAAGTTTTTTGCTTGCTGCGCACTACCAGAAAACGCATGCACCACCCCACCATATTGAAACTTTTGTTGTTTTAAATATTTGCAAATATCATCAAGGCTTTTTCTATGGTGAATAATAACTGGTTTGTTAAATTGACTAGCAACTTCCAATTGCTGCAAAAACAAATGAATTTGCCTTTGTTTAACTTGTTGATTGGAACAAACAACCGGCGAATAATCTAAACCAATTTCGCCCACTGCAACACAAGTATTATCAGCCTGTTGTAGTTTATTGGTGAGTAAATGGCCCACTTCAGCAAGCTTATGCTGCGCTAAAAAATAAGGATGAAAACCGTAAGATTTATACAATTTTGCCGAGTTTGAAACCAATGCGTCAATCGCCTGCCAGCTCCCAAATGTAGTTGCCGGAATTAACATGGCTTGCACATTACTTTTTTGTGCTAGCTCGAACACGTTTGCCAATGGCACTTTGGCGGCCAATAAATCTAAATGGCAGTGCGAATCAAAAAATTTCATAAAAAAGCCTTGAAAGGCAAAATAACCGCCCTATATATAATTTTACAAGACAACAATGTCTTGGGTAAGACGCCGGTAACGGGTCTAAGTAACCTGAGTTCAGGTTACACCTTCACTTCGCTCAATAATGAGGAAGTGAGCTAAAAACTAAACTTTACCATATTGCTTAATAGCGAGGATATGATTATGAAAACTTTAGACTTTACTCCACTATACCGTTCATTTATTGGTTTCGACCACTTAGCAAATTTAATGGATTCTGCTGCACGCTCCGACAAATCAGCAGGCTATCCACCTTACAATATCGAACTTACAGCTGAAGATAAATACCGTATTACCCTTGCGGTAGCAGGCTTCGCAGAAGATGAGCTTGAAATTAATTTAGAAAATAACACGCTAACTGTTACAGGGCGTAAAGAAAGTGATGCTCAACAAAACGAAGACGAAAAACGTTTTATTTATAAAGGTATTTCTGAGCGTAATTTCGAAAGAAAATTCCAATTGAGTGACCACATTAAAGTAAGTGGTGCTGATATGGATAATGGTTTATTGCATATTGATTTATATCGTGAAGTGCCTGAAGCACTTAAACCTAAAACCATTCCAATTGGTAATAAAAAATCAACTGGTGAGTTGTTAGAAAACAAATAGTTTTTCCTTATTTAACACTCAACAACATTTGATCAAGCGCGGTTTATACCGCGCTTTTTAGTTTCTTTTACGGGTATGACTTACCAAGTCCTGCGGTTACATTCCCAACTTCACGATTATATTAGACATAGCAGTGATAGGAGTTGCCTGCTCAGTCAGGCCTACAATGTATTTACGCAAAAACGCTTATTTGAGCCGCCTATTCATCCCTGAAGGATAAGTCCTGTCGTCGTCCATGACTCCACCTCATCAGACTGCGAAGCTGCGCTTCGGTTCTGATTCGCCCATGACGATTGAAGTTTTGCTTAAAACACATCATAGCCCTTCCTTTTTCTTGTGCACCATTCTAATTCAACTCTTACGCAATGTGACGAAATCACAAAATTGCTTAGCAATTGAATTCATGTCTTACGACCAAATTTTAAAGATAGAAGCAGACGAAAAAAATCTAAGGAAACCTCGAAACTAACACCAATCTAGCTCAAATGCTGCATGAAAATTCCTGATGATTATTGATAGCAATTATGTTTGCCTCTATCTATGCCACATAACATTGAAGCTACAGTGCAACTGACGATAGCGATAAATCAGCTAAGAAGGTGAATGGATGTGTTGCAAAGAAAGCGCCATAAAACAGGAGTAAATGAAGAAATCTACAAGGCAACAGCTTACGAAAAAGTATTAGAACAATAACTTAGAGCAAAATCTCTTTTTCAGGGATGAAAAAGCGAAGCGTACAGGGATTGTATTCACAGCGTTTTTGCGAAAGTTATGTTCTAGTGCTTTTGGGCGTAGTGCACCACTCAAAACTGGCATAGCCGAGTACAAAACTCGGCTTAAATAAGCAATTAATACCCCGCCGGTACGCCTTGGACAAACTTGACATTTTCAGCTTCAATCTCAAAACCTAAGTCTGTTAATTTACCCGTGTTTTTATCGCGACTATACACAGCGATATTATTGCTCAAACGGTTTGCAACCAACAAATGAGCTTGATCGTAACTAAAGTTAAAATCACGTGGCCAGTTACCATTAGTACTAATGTGCTGCACCAACTCAACTTGGCCAGAAGTTAATACTTTAAATACCGCAATGGAGTTTTCACCACGGTTAGTCAAATAAATAAATTTGCCATCAGCCGACAAACGAATGGCCGCAGCTTGCGACTTTTTATCGGTCGACAAGGTATTAATACGCTGAATTTGCGTTAATGAACCATCCACAGCAGACTGCTGATAGGCAACCAAAGTATTCGACAACTCATTTAACACATAAGCATAATTTTTAGTTGGATGAAAAGCTAAATGACGAGGGCCATCGCCCGCTTGCAATTTGGCAGCCACTGTCGACATCCAAACACCATTTTTCGGACTAAATTGAAAAATGCTATCCGTACCTAAATCAACGCCATATAAAAATTTACCTTCAGGCGACCAGCCCATCCAATGCGGATGTGGTGCGTCTTGACGCTCATGCGGGCCTTTACCACTGTTAATGATCTGCCCAGACAAACTAAAGTTTTTACCATCAAAATCTAAAATAGAGTAATTTGGCGATACATAAGTTGCAACACTCACTAAGTTAGTGTTTTGGTTCCAACTAATGTGGCAAGGGTAATCACCTAAACCTTCAATTGAAGCAACTGCAGACCAATTACCAGCTTGATAACGATAGGCAAATGCCCCAGAGTTTGGCTCTTCGTTAACTGCCACTAAAGCTTTGTAATCGTTGCTGATAGCTATATACGACGGGTCTTGCGTCGCAATTAATTGCTCAATTTGATATTTTTTATCCGCATAAGAATCAATAGTTAATTGATACACGCCGCTATTCTTTTCAGGATCTGCCCCCAAAATAAAATAGTCAGCTGCCGCAGCGGATGCCTGCATAACAATTGCACCAGTAACAGTTAATGCAATTGAAGTTTTTTTCCATGTGTTAAATAAAGTTTTCATAGTATGTATTATAAATATCGTTATATTGTGAATAAAGCGCCGACAATTAACGCATAAAACGTTTTCATTGTGCAACTAATAAATCGTCAGATATTGCACTCAAGTACGATAAAGTCTAGAGTTAAACCAACAATAATAACGGAAGCCACGAAATGAAAACTAAAATATTCTTCACCGCTGTATTAACTTCTGCGCTGTTAATCGGCTGTAGCAAACCAAACCCAATCCACGAAGGTATGGAATCAATGGGCAAAAGTTTCAAAGCTTTACGCCAAGCTGAAACTTTAGCAGATAAACAACAACTTATCGCTGAATTTGAACAACATGTATTAATGGTTCAAAAACAACAAGTAAAACCAGAAGATCAAGCGACTTTTGATGAAGGCATAGATAAACTCTTGAGCGAAGTTCAAGCAGTAAAAGCCGCATTAGAGCAAGGCAATATTGAAAATATCAAACCTCAATTAAAAGCATTACATGATTTAGAAGAAGAATATCATGAGCTTTTAGGTGTAGAAGAGCACTAAAAAACACTGAGCTTGGTTGTAAAGCATTTTTGCAACCAAGTGCTTTATTCCAGCCAAACTTTAGTAAAAACCTTCTCGTAAAATTGTGTTAAAACATCGATATTTTTTTCACAACCTAGCACTTCAAAATAGCCACATCCCAATTAAAATGGCGGTTAAAAGCCAAAAACAAAATATCATACTAAAACAATAAATTTTGATACTTGTCGCTTTTTCATCCTACCCATAAACTTATTGTCAAGTTAACAAAAGCAGTGCATTGACGCACTGACAAATTTGAATAGGTTAAGTGGTTATGTACTTTTTAGGTTTAGATATTGGCAGCTCATCAACCAAAGCATCAATTTTAGATGCAGCCACAGGTAAAAGCCTTGCCTCTACCCATTACCCAAAAAGCGAATTAGCAATTACAGCTCCACAAGCAGGGTTTGCCGAACAACAACCTGAAACTTGGTGGGAGTGTGTTAAACAAGCCTGCGCTGAATTATTTGCTCTTGAGCAAGTAAACCCACAAAAAATTGAAGCAATTGGCATTTCATATCAAATGCATGGTTTAGTCTGTGTCGACAAAAACCAACAAGTAGTTCGTCCAGCAATTATTTGGTGTGACAGCCGCGCCGTTGAAATTGGCGAGCAAGCTTTCAATCAACTGGGTCAGCAAAAATGTTTACAACAGTTTTTAAATTCACCGGGTAACTTTACCGCATCAAAATTGAAGTGGGTTAAAGAAAACCAACCAGAGCTTTATCAGCAAATTGACAAAATAATGCTGCCTGGCGATTACATTGCAATGAAACTTTCTGGTGATGTAACCACAACCTCTTCCGGTTTAAGTGAAGGTGTACTGTGGGACTTTGAAAATAACCAAGTCGCCACTGATATTATCAAGCACTATGGTTTTGAACACAGTTTAATTCCAACTTTAGTCCCTTCATTTGGTGAACAATGTACAGTTAGCCAGCAAGCAGCTAAAGAGCTTGGTTTACGCGCTGGCATTAAGATTACTTATCGAGGTGGTGATCAGCCAAACAATGCATTATCACTAAATGTAATGCAGGCAGGCGAAGTTGCCGCTACAGCTGGCACATCAGGCGTAATTTACGCAGTAACAGACAAAAACGTATACGACGAGCAATCGCGCGTTAACACCTTCCAGCACGTATCCAGCACAACTGACAATAATGCCAATGGCGTATTGTTATGTGTAAACGGCACGGGTCGTTTATTTAGCTGGTTGCGTTCAGTTGTTTCAGTGCAAGGCCAACAAGTTGACTATCCATATTTAAATGAGTTAGCCAAAGATGTCGCTATTGGCTCTGACGGCTTAAGCATGTTGCCTTTTGGCAATGGTGCTGAGCGCGTATTACAAAACAAGAATATTGGTGGCCATATCCAAAATTTAGATTTTAACCGCCATCAATTAGGTCATATGGTGCGAGCAGCACAAGAAGGCATAGTGTTCGCACTTAAATATGGTTTTGACGTTTTAAAAGATATGGGCGTGAGTAGCCAAGTAATTCGCGCAGGCAAAGGCAATATGTTTTTAAGCCCGATTTTTGTCGAAGCTTTTGTCAACAGCTGCCAAACCACAGTTGAATTATATCAAACCGACGGAGCCGAAGGCGCTGCGCGCGGTGCAGGATTTGGACTTGGTTACTACAGCAACCGAGCCGAAATGTTTAATGGCTTAGAGTTGTGTGCTCAATACGAGCCAGAAGCCGCCAAGGTAGACGCATATGCAAATGCCTACCACAACTGGCAACAACTTTTACAGCAATCAATTTAACCTAGAACTTAAGTTCCGAAACTAATGAGGTCACAAGCATGAGTATTATCTTAGGTGATAAAGAATTTTTCCCAACAGTTGGCAAAATAGAATTTGAAGGTCGTGATTCAGATAATCCATTTGCATTTAAATGGTACGACGAAAACCGTATAGTTGCAGGCAAAACCATGAAAGAGTGGTTGCGTTTTGCAGGTTGTTACTGGCACACTTTCTGTGGTCAAGGCCATGACCCGTTTGGCCCAGGCCCACAACGTTTTGCATGGAACGATGCTAATTCAGCTAAGCAACGCGCAGCAGATAAAATGGATGCAGCTTTTGAATTCTTTACAAAAATGGGTTTACCTTACTACTGTTTCCACGATACTGATTTAATCGACGAAGAGAATTCATCAGTCAGTGAATTTGAAGAAAAAATTCAATTCATTACAGATATCGCGTTAGAAAAGCAAAAAGCGTCAGGCGTTAAATTGCTTTGGGGTACATCAAACCTATTCTCAAATCCAAGATACATGAATGGTGCTGGTACTAACCCTCACTTCCCAACGTTAGCGCGTGCCGGTGCTCAGCTTAAAATAGCGATGGACGCTACCATGAAGCTAAACGGTGAAAACTATGTATTCTGGGGTGGTCGTGAAGGTTACATCACCTTATTGAATACTAAAATGCAACGCGAGCAAGAAAACTTTGCACGTTGGTTACACATGGCTAAAGACTACATGCGCAGCCAAGGTTGGAATGGTACTTTCTTCATTGAACCTAAGCCAATGGAACCAACTAAACATCAATACGACTTTGATACAGCAACTGTAGCTGGTTTCTTACAAAAGTACGGTTTAAGCACAGACGACTTCAAAGTAAACATTGAAGTTAACCATGCAACACTGGCAAGCCATACTTTCCAACATGAGTTACAAGTAGCAGCTGATAACAACATTTTAGGCTCTATCGATGCTAACCGTGGTGACTACCAAAACAGTTGGGATACAGACCAATTCCCGAACAACATCAACGAAACGGTTGAAGCTATGTTGGTATTCTTAGAAGCAGGTGGTTTACAAGGTGGTGGGGTTAACTTTGACGCGAAAACTCGTCGTGAATCAACAGATATGGAAGATATCTTCTTGGGTCACATTGGTGGTATGGACACGTTTGCACGTTCACTAATCGTCGCTGATCAAATCATCACTAAATCTAAGTACACTGAATTGCGTAACAAGCGTTACGAGACTTTCGAGTCTGGCCAAGGTAAAGACTTTGTTGATGGCAAACTCACTATCCAACAGCTAGCTGAAATTGGCACTGCTGTAGGCGAGCCAGAGCAAATTTCAGGTAAACAAGAATTGTTCGAAAACATCATCAATCAATACATCTAGTTTCATTTCCTTGTTGTAGTCTTTCATGACTAGCCCGTGCGAAACCCATATACACGGATGATGTGGGTTTCGTTTTTTTCTGAAAAAAATTCACTTTTTTTGCAACCTTTTTATCTCAGCTACGTTATAGGTTTATAATTCTTATAAAACTTGCAGTTGTAGCGAATATGAACAAGGTTGTATCACTGCTATTTGGCAAAACCAACAAACAAAGCTTTGAACAAATTGTCACGCCCTATTTAGACTTAATGTTTAAAGTTGCCTATCAATACACAGGCAAAACAGAAGACGCTGAAGACTTAGTTCAAGAGGTTTTAGCAGATCTTTATCACAACCTGACTAAGTTACAACAAGCTGAAAAAACCAAAGCTTGGATAATGCGCTGTTTATACAACAAATTTGTCGATCAATATAGAGCACAAAAAGCCCGCCCGCTGATTGATAGCTTAGATGACGAACAACAAATTCCACTAACGCAAATAACGCCAGATCAAGAACTATTACTGACGCACAAACAAGTGTTAGCCGGATTATCACAACTAAATTCAAACCAACGCGCACTTGTAACCATGCACGACATCAATGGTTATACCCTAGTTGAGCTTGCCGAAATCATGCAAAAACCTGTCGGTACATTAAAGTCGGATTTACACCGTGCACGAGCCAAATTAAAAATTTTATTTAACTTGCAACCATCCGACATCCAATCCCGTCATTGTGTATAACGAATGTGTGAGAACAGAATTATGAACTGCGAATTTATCCATCAAAATATCAACGACGTATGCAACAGCAATTTAACTGAGTTAGAGCAGCAACAAGTAAGCGCACATTTAACTAATTGTTCTGATTGCCAACAAATGCTGAGCCAACACCAAGCTTATTTAGCAAAATTGACTAGTTTACAAACACCTGAATTAACCGCTGAAAATAAACAGCGTCTGTTAAACCAAGCGCAGATAATTAAAACAGCAACCAACAAGAACAATGGTTTTGTAAAAGGCTTTGCTGTAGCGTCAGTACTATTTTTATCGATATTTTTATTTAATCAGCAGCAAGTTGAGCCTGTTGTTGCGCCCATTGCTAAAAACATCAACCTAGAGCCATTTACCACACAGGTATCGCTGATTATTTACGTGCCTGAAGATATGCCAAATGCAGATTTACAACTACAAATTCCAGATGAAATTGAATTGGTCGGCTACGAAGGTTTAGCGAGTTTGTCATGGCTGGTAGATCTCAAACAAGGTGCTAACGTATTGCAATTGCCAATTGAAGTACCTGAAGGCATAGACCTAAACCAAGCTATTCAATTTATCGCCAACATTAATAATAACAATACACAAAAGGACTTTGCGCTAGAAGTAAAACTTGTTTCACCTCAACAAGGTGCAGCGGATTCTGTGTTTAATCTAACTAATCCTACTGCCAATAATTTCAACAATTTAGGATAATTTATTATGAAAAACCCAATGATTAAATTTACGTTATCAGCCCTATTTGTCGCAACTTGTTTTGGTGCTAATGCAGAATCGCTAGACGATGTAACCATGCAAATAACCAAAGAGCATGTGCGTTTAGGCCACAAGTTACATATACCAGGGCAAAATTTGGTAATTGAGCACATGTTGGAATCAGGCGCAGTTACCGAGGCCGAGCTTGAAGCACAAAAAGCCGAACGAGAAGCCGATCGCGCTGAGCTAAAAGCGTTAAAAGAAGCTGGTGATGATGAAGCTCTGGCCGTGAAGCTGGCTGAAATGAAAGAAAAACGCCAAGCCAATAGAGAAGCCATTCGTGAATATGTTGATAACAACGATGATTTAAAAGAACAATTACAAACTAAAAAACAAGAAGTGCGTGAAAAAATCCGCGAAGAAATTCGTGATAAACGTAAAGAGCGCAAAGACGAAAGAGAAAAGCGTCGTGAAGAGCGTGATGCAGCTAAAGACGAATAATAAAACAGTTTGAGGTGTAAGCTTGGCTTTGGTTGAACTTGTTCGGCCTTAGCCAGGCTTTTTTACCTCCACTGACAACACCTCAAGCAAATAATCCAGGTTTTACCAACAATGGCGTTAGTAAACCCAAGATAGGAACCAATATGAAGTATATCAGTGCCTTATTGCTCATTATTGTGTGTCTGGCAAAAGCTTATGCCAATGAAAATGCAGGCCACCAAGCTTTTGCCCAACAAGACTATCAAAGCGCCCTAACCCACTATCAATCAGCCTATCAACAAAATCCATTAGCCAGCACACTATATAATATTGCCGTATGCCAATTTAAACTGGGACAATGGCAAAATGCGCAAACTAGCTTCAAACAAATAAAACAACAAAGTGGCGAAAGTGACTTAATAAACTACAACATAGCAGTCACCTATAAAAAACTTGGCAATACAGAACGAGCGACTGAATTGTTTGAAAACTTAGTTTTATTTGGAGAAAACGAACAAATTGTTCAACTGGCAGGCCGACAATTAGATCAGCTAGAATTTGCTGAATTTGACCAACAACTCAATGAACAAACAGCTCAAGCTGAAAACTCATACCCAGCTTGGTATCTATCCACACAACTCGCACTTGGCAGTGACGATAACGCCGTAGCTATCAGCACAGAAAGAAGCAGCAATAAAAGTGATAGCTTAGTTGAAGCTTTAGTCTCTGCTGGATATATAGGCGAACAACAAACCCAGCAGTTTTGGTCAATCAACGCGCTACTGCTCAAGAGTAAATATCAAAATAATTCAGACTATGATTTTTCAGTTATGGGTTTAGGGGCAATTAAACACTTTACCTTTGCTGGCATAAATCAAGCAGACAACAACGACTATTTTTACGCAGCCGCAAACTTCGAAGCATTATCAATTGCTGGCAACTCCTACCTTAACAATACACGCTTGACCCTTGGCTATTATTACCCTTTGAATACACTACAAGTGATTAAGGTTGAAAGCCAATACAAAAAATCCAGCGCGGCAAGCAGTGAATACCACTACCTAGCAGGTGACGCATGGCAACATAGAGTGAGCTGGCAATTAGGCGACTATAACAACCGATTTAAAGTAACCTTAGACTACACAATTGATGACAGAAATGACTTAACAACTGAAGACAGCTTCACCTCATATTCAGCCAATAGGCACTCAATAAAATTGGACAAAAACGTTCAGTTAAATCACTGGTTATTAAACTTTAGTGCCCAATACAAAGTGTCGAATTACCACGACAAACACCTATATTCAGACGGCAGTGAATTATTAAGAAAAGACAATAAACTCAGTTTATCGCAACGCACTGAGTACAACTTAAATAACAACTGGCAGCTATTTTTAGATGTAAACTGGGCAGATAATAACTCCAACTCATCAACCTATAGCTATCAACAAACCTTATTAATGTTTGGTGTTAGTTTTGATTTGTAAGCTAAGCTCATCATAGAAGTTCGAGGAAATAATCAAACAAAGTACTCTACCCTGGGATTTGTTAGTAAAGTACTCTGCCTGATTAAAAACTGCGTTAATTTTTAAAACATAATTTGAAAATTAGTAAATAGTTAACTTGATATTACTAATACCACGCTCAGATACAGGTCGGCCTTGCGGGCCTAAATAATGTGCAGCATGGAACTTAGAGCCAATTGCACTAATGCGATGTAAAAAGCTAATTTCACCATCGTATTTTAAGCTCAAAGTATTGTCTGGGCGATCACCATCATCTGGCTGCATTACGCGCACATACAAATCAGGCGTAGCAGTTGAGAAAGTGATTTCATTGTTTTGTTGGCCTAAAGTTAACCACTGAATATCAGAGAAATAACCTTTGAACTCAGGGAATTCCCACTTCTCACCAGCCACACCTTCGTTGTAGTCATTTTCCCACACAGAAAAGTTGACGCCTTCTAAACGGTTTGCCCAAACTCGGTAAGGGCCGTCGCCCATCCAACGTTTGTGAGCAATACCTTGTTTAGGATAGTCAAAGCCAACACCGTGTAAGATATATTGTCCATTTAGCCAGTAATTGACATCCATCGACAAGTGACCTTGCGGATGTACTATCCATACTAGCTTAGTAATACCTGCAGAAGGATTAACCACTTCAATAACTAAATCATTACCAACAAAGCTGGTTTTGAGTTCTGTGGCTTTGTCAGATTTGGCATCAACAGTTGGATCATGGGTTGTCCAAGTACCTTTACCATTGTAAACACCTTTGTTAAGTGAATTATCTGAACGCAATAGCTTAGGGCCATTAGTCAAAGCATATGCTTGGTTAGCTTTTTTATACGACTGCAATAAACCAGTTTGGCCATCAAAGGTGATAACTCTATCTGCCGCTGTTACTTTTAATACCTTGTCAGTCTGTTCAACTATTTCAGCTTGTTTCGCAACACTTGCTTTGGCAACAAAATCTTGCTGGGTTAGCTTAGCTAACTGAGCGGCGGTTTGAATCGGCCAGGCATTGGTTAAAATTGAATTGTTTTCTTGATCAAAAAACTCCACTTCTAACCAGCCTTGCTGTTGCCAATTCTCCGGTAAGTTTAACTGCAACGCGCCAGTTGCATCTGGTTTAGTTGCTGGCAGAGATACACGACCATTTGCTACTAGCTTTTTCTCAGCCGAAAAAGCAGTTAACGGACTGAACAAGCGCCATTCAACGGCAAAGCTAGATAGATCAATAAAATCATATAAGTTTTTAACTTGTAATTCGCCGTTAAAACTTGCAGGCAGTTGGCGACCATTTTTCAAATTAGTCACTTGAATAGGCGACCAAATTTCTTTAATGGTGAAATAGCTCGCCTCTTTTTGTCCGTGTGGACCGACTATGCCATCTGGCGCGTGGTTAAAATCGGTATCTATAATGTTATTTTTGTCTGTTCTAACAATGCCTTCATCTGCCATTACCCATAAAAAGCCACCTGCGCCTAATGGCGTTGACATCATAAAGTCCCAGAAATCTCTTAAACCAGCACCGTGGCCACCGTCATATAACCCATGCAGAAACTCAGTCGGGAAAAACACCTCGTTTTGTGGCTTTTTCGCCAACAACTCTGAATAAGTTGGGTAGTGGTCTGTATCTATGTTGCGGAATAATTCCCAGGGGTGCAGTACCGGACGTTTCTGCAGGTCATAAATATCGTAGTCGTCATCCACTTCTGTATTCCAACCACCTTCATTACCATTCGCCCAAAATAATATACTTGGGTGTGTTTGGTCACGTTTAATCATTTGAGCAATTAAACGACGAGCTGGTGCTGTATCCAATACAGGCTTTTGCCATGTGCCCAATTCGTTAATCACATAAATCCCCATACGATCTGCCGCTTCTAAGAAATGCACGTCTGGTGGGTAATGTGCCATTCGAACCGCATTCATATTCATGCTTTTAATTAAATTGATATCATCAATACTGGCTTGTTTAGTCATAGTACGACCCGTTTCTGGACGGAAACTATGGCGGTTCACACCTTTTAAAATAATTTTTTCACCATTTAGATATAGGCCATCATGCGGTCTTAATTCAAAGGTTCTAAAACCAAAGGTTTTGGTTAAAGTATGCAGTATTTGGTTTTGCTGTTTAACTTGAACTTGTACCTGATACAAATTTGGAGTTTCAGCTGTCCAAAGTTTTGGTGAATCGATTTGAGTAGCAAGCCTTGCTTTTTCTGCTGAAACTACGGCAACAAATTCTTTGCCAACAGTCTTGCCATCTAAATCTAAAATTTGTGCGGTTACCGAACTAACATTGGCATTTTCCAAGCCGTCTAAATAAACATCCATTTTAAATTCGCCGCTTGCTTGTGCGTCAAGGCTAACCCAATCGACATGAGTTGTTGGTAAAGACTGTAAAAATACTTGTCTGTATATGCCACCAAACACCCAATAATCAGCATTGCGCTCTGCCGCTTCAATGCTTTTATCGGCAGACATTTTATCAACAATTACTTTGAGTTCGTTTTGTTGGCCAACTTTTACAAAAGGTGTGATGTCAAAACTAAAGCGGTAAAAACCACCTTGGTGCGTTGGGCCAACTTGCTCACCATTCACCAACACAGTTGCATCAGTCATAACACCATCAAACACAATTTCTATGGTTCTATCTTGCCACTCTGCCGGAACATCAAATTGGCGACGATATATGCCCTGCTCGTCGTGTTTTTCAGGGATATAGCCATAATCGTAATTACCAAATCCTTGTTGTTCCCAGTTTGATGGCACTGGAATTTTTGTCCATTCGCCACAGTTATTGCCTTTGTTGCAGTAAAAATCCCATTCAACGGCATCATCACTACCAGTACCACTTAACATTTTAACTTCGGTTAGTGCGGTAGCTGGAATATCCGCCACTTGCTGCTTCGAAGCACAACCAATAAATATTAAACCTGTTATAAATGCTAAACACACAAGCATCCAACTTCGCTTTGTTATGTGCTTGAACGGCACGCTACTCATAGCCTACTCCTCATATATAGTTATTGTGTTAAATAAACTAATTAGCCCTGCTCTACACGAGTAAATCTAATTTTGTCTATACTTGGTGTATAACCAAGTACTTAAAGAAACTGGGCACAATGCCTGCCCAAAAAAGTAATAATCTTTTTGTCCTTGAAACTATGACTTAACAACTAAACAAAACCCGTAAAATTAATATTTTGATATTACTAATTTAATTTAGGTACTTATCCAGAATTAAAGTTACATCGTTTACGGATTTTCAAATCTGGTACGTCATAATTATAGTTGTGTATTTATTTAGGCCAAATTGGATAACAAGATGTCGATGATTTCCCGCATTTTTGTCGAAAAAAGTGCCTTTTTAAAAAACTTTCTAAAAAAATTTATTGGCACAGATCAAGACGTAGATGACATCTTGCAAGAGGTCTATTTAAAAGCACATCAAATAGAAAATAGAACCGACATCAAAAACCCAACCGGCTTTTTAGTACAGATAGCTAAAAACATCGCAATTGATGAGCTAAATAAAAAAGCGCGCCAAGCAACTGGTTATATCGACGAGCATTTAGATGAAATTCCAATCGAAAAAACCGCCTCGTTAGAATCAGAGGAAGAGGCCGAAGAATCCATTCGCTTATATTGCCAAGCTATCGAACAATTACCAGAAGCGTGCCAAAAGGCGTTAATTTTGCGCAAAGTTTATGGATTAAAACACAAAGAGATCGCACAAAAGCTTGATGTTTCGGTAAGTACAGTCGAAAAAAACCTCAAACTCGCGGGATTATTCTGCGACGAATATCTCAGCAATTTTAATTTAACCTCCACCCTATCAACTGCAGACAAGCAGAAATTATTAGCGGGGAATGACAAATGAGTACATTCGAGCAAGTTATTCAAAATGCCAGTGAGTTAAAACTGCAAACTTGGGATTGGATAATTCGAATTGACGGCGACGAGCCACTGAGCCAGCAAGAAAAGCAGCAGTTAGCAGTATGGCTAAACGAAAGCCCAGAGCGTAAACAAGAGATTTACCGCATAAACAAATTTTGGCACCAAACGTTGTTAACTGAATTGGCCGATTTAAATGAAACACCAGCTAAGCAACAAAAAACCAAGAATTGGCTAAAATTTTCTTGGGCAGCAATAAGCGGATATTCGGTTGCGTGTTTATGCCTATTAAGCCTAAGTGTTTATTGGATTGGTGAACAACAAAACCTAACCACTCATTACCCAGCTACTAGTTATGCCACCAATATAGGTGAACAACAAAGCGTCAACTTGCTTGATGGCTCTAAGCTTATTATTGATTCAAACAGCCATATTGAAGTGAAGTTTTCAGAAACATCTCGCGATCTTTGGTTACACAAAGGCGAAGTGCACTTTGATGTAGCGAAAGATAAAAGCAGGCCTTTTAATGTGCATGCGTTAAATGGCCGTGTACAGGCGGTTGGCACCGCGTTTAATGTTGAGTTAATTGATGATAAGCAATTTAATGTATTGGTTACTGAAGGCAAAGTTGCTGTGGCTTTATCAGAAAGCGCAGTCGCAACTAAAACAAGCAACAGTACTCAACCCCTAATGCAGAATATTACCTATATGACTGCAGGTGATTACACCAATGTGCGTTTAACCACTAGTATAGAGCAAAGTAAAAAACATATGCTCAATACGCTAGTTAAGCTTTCTAAAGAAGAAATTAACAAAGCCAGTGCTTGGCAAAGAGGTGAATTAATATTTACCGGTGAACCACTTATACAAGTAATAGAAAAGCTTAAACGTTACACAGAACTAAACATCCAAATTAAAGACTCAGAGCTTGAAACACTCAAAATTGGCGGCCGTTTCGAATTAACCAACATTGAAAATTGGCTTAAAAGTTTGCAGTACAACTTTAACCTTAATGTAGAAAAAACTGCTGAGAACACCATTACAATTTCGGCTAAAGGGCAAGAATAACAAAGCTTCAGCTTGTTGTTATTGCCCAATTATTCACCTTTTTTGACAATTAATATCCCCTAACACGTTTCCAAGCACATCAAATAAAACAACCTAAAAACACAAACAAAACATATTTATCAAATTATTTTTACGGATTTCAAACAACTATAAAGTCATACCATAGTAGTTAATAAGTTTTCAGTTACTACGCACACGCCCGCACTTTGACCGTGCGGCAACAAGGTTATGAAAAATATAAAATCCGTATCGAGGAGATAAAAATGTCACGCTTATGTATCCCATTTGCGAAAACCGCACTGTCAGTCGCGCTAGCGACCGTTCTCATGCCAAGCCAAGTACTCGCACAACAAACAGATGTCGAAATAGAACAAACAGAACAAGCAACAGACTCAACAGATGCAGAAGTCATTCTTGTAAAAGGTTTACGCTCAAGTTTAATGAAAGCCCAAGATATCAAAATGAACTCAGACTCAATTGTTGATGCAATTGTCGCTGAAGATATTGGGAAATTACCAGATTTAACCGCAGCAGAAAGTATTGCTCGTATTGCAGGTATTCAAGTAAACCGCCGTAGTGATGAGGCGCGTGATATTTTAATTCGTGGTTTACCAAATGTAACCACAACCTTTAACGGTCGCGAATTATTCACCGCTGAATTGCGTCAAGTTCAGTTGCAAGATTTTCCATCGCAAGCGTTAGCTGGGATTGAGGTTTATAAATCGGGCACAGCAGATTTACTTGAGCCAGGCTTAGCAGGTTTAGTTAATGTTCGCTCTCGTCGCCCATTCGATTTTGATGGTGAAAAAATTTCTGGCACTTTGCGTTACGCCTACAACGACCAAAACGAAAAGTCAGCACCAACTGGCAGTATTTTATATTCCAATCGCTGGACTACTGCTCTAGGCGAAATAGGCTTTTTAGCCAACGCGACCTACACTCAATCTGAATACCACAATGGTGTGCGTTACAACGATACTTGGTTTAGAAATGCCAATCGTTTTGGCAGCATAACCCCAGAACAATTTAGTGAAGGTGAGTTTCTAATTCCTAACCGAGTGGGTATCTACCAAGATTTAGGTAAACGTACACGCCCATCATGGAATATGGCTGCACAGTGGCGACCTAGCGACCAATTAGAAGTTTACGCTGATGCAATCTATCAAGGTTTCCGCGGTGAAGGCCAAGCTGATAGTTTTTGGTTTCATTTAGTCGACTGGGATAGATATCCAACTCAATTTGGCGACCCAACTTTAACTAATGTTGTTATGGTGGAAGGTACAGATGATGGACAAGCGGCTAGTTTAACTAAGTCTGGTGGTTTACCAGCAATGGCCTATCGTTCAACCAACAAAGGTGCGACAGATACATATCAATTTGCTGTAGGTGCTAAGTGGCAAAATGGCCCATTAAAAATCGAAACCGATTTAGCTTATACAGACAGTACCTACGAAAAAGAAGAATGGAGTTTCGATACATCAACACGGGAAGACTGGCTAGTAAACGTCGACTTTTTTGGTGAAGAAGGTGGTGTAACTTTTGATGCGCCGAACGCCAATGTTCATGATCTAGACGCTTATAACTTCCGCGGATACTTTGAGAGCCATTATAAAGTGGGCGGCTCGGGCGTACAATGGAAAACCGACCTTACCTATACTTTTGACGACGGCATTTTAAATAAAATTCAAGCTGGCGTGCGTTTTACCGACCGTGATGCAACACGTGATTCAGGAAATCGCTTAGCAGGTGTTCTATATTTAAACAAACCATTGTCGAGCCTTGATTTCTTAGAATATGAACAAACGTTCAACCCATTCCGTAGTGATAAACAAGGTTTTACTACATACCTAGCACCAACCCGCGATAGCATAATCAATAATCACGAAAAGTTGAGCCAAGTTGCTTATGAGTATGCAACTGAGTTAGGTAATAGTGATCCTGCTCGCTTTGGCTGGGCATTGGGTGAAGCAGAAAAATTTTTAACGCCTAAAGTCGCTTACGATCCGGCGAGTTACTTTGAAGCGAAAGAGCAAACCTACGCTGCCTATTTACAGGCAAAATTTATGTTTGATATTGGCGATATGCCGGTGGATATAGTAGCGGGCACTCGAGTTACTCGTTCTGAAACTGATGTAACTGGAACCTCAAGATTGTATGATTTAGACGGCAATCGAACCTTAGAAAGTACCACTGTAGACGATGGATACACTGACGTATTGCCAAATGTTAGTGTGGCAATAAACTTAACAGATGATGTTAAATTACGTTCGAGTTATACCAAAACGCGTACCAGAGTTGATTTTGCTGCGTTAAATCCGAGTACTGATATACGACCTAGAAATAAAGCTAATGACAATCCAAATGGTGAAGATGTACCTGAGCATGATGCAACAGCTTCTTCGGGCAATCCTTATTTAAAACCACTTACATCTAATAATTATGACATCAGCTTGGAGTACTATTTCTCTGACTCTGGTTATGTTAGTGGTGCAACATTTTATCGAGATCTTTTCGGTTTCACTCGTAACTTTCCTAGACATGTTGAAGATGCAGACTATGGAACGGTTCTGTTGAGCAAACCTGAAAACTCCGGCCAAGGTGAAATTTGGGGTTGGGAAATTAATGCACAAACCTTTATGGATTATGATTTTATGCCAGAAGCTCTGCATGCTTTTGGTATATCAGCAAATGTTACTCGCCTTGAAGGTAAAGAGCGTTATCCAGCAGAGTTAGATACGTCTGATTCAGGTACCTATGGTCCAATTCCGGGTTTGTCTAAATACACCTACAACACTGCTGTTTTTTATGAAAAAGACGGCTTCTCAGCTCGACTTTCATATAACAAACGTGACACTTGGGTGAACTGGTTCCGCAATACCATTGGTGCCGAAGGATTTACTGGCAACAAAACCAAAGCAAGAGATAGACTAGATTTATCTGCAAGCTACGAAATTAACGACAATTTCACGGTCTACGCGGACATTTCAAACATTATGGCCAACCCTTTCCACAACTATGTTCAACACAACGATAACATTGCATACACGCAAGACATTCGTGATGAAGGACGTTATTACGGTGTAGGCCTTAAATTTAGCTTTTAATCCTTTTAGTTAAAGTGTGTCCTCCAATAGGCTGGGTTATACCCAAAAGTGTCGGGTGTAGTTGTACCAGCCTATTTATAATATGCACCCGCTCATATTTAACCTAACACCCATCCACTGCGGCATAATTAAAATAACGATTAGTTTGTTAATGCTTTAGGTTAACGCAAACAACAAGTTTGCCTCAAATGGAAAATATGGTTGACTTCGTTTTTAAATCAACTAAGTTATTGAAATTAATCAAATTCAAATTGCAAGCTATGTACAAAGTGCGTGTACATAAACACCAAAGCATTACACGTCAAGGAGAGATTTGTGGATATACTCAATAAGTTCGTAACTAATTTAGTTGAGTCGGTTTATCTTCTCAAACGGCATAGTGATCTGAACCATTAAAAGTGGACACTTCATTAAGCTACGTTTAATAGTTCAT
>NZ_JH767534.1:127839-148425 GCF_000281085.1 Catenovulum agarivorans YM01 | reverse complement strand
TAATCAATCAAATTACTTGCAAACGGAGTGGGTCCATATATGTTTTGTGCGAGCGGCTCAGGGATTGAGTTTAAAGCGATTTTGCGAGCAATATTCCATTTGGCTTTCGAGTTTTTTACCACAAAGTCTAAGCGCTAGTTGCTTAACGTTCAATTTGAGAATTAGCAGTTGGCAGCAATGAACTAACCTCTGACTATTCACGCTCGCCCTGCATCACAGCCTCTCGCTGCTTTTTATAAGTATCATAATCCTTGGCAAAATTTTGCTCGCATTTGGCGCGCTCAGCTTCATCAATAATATCGCGGCAGTGTTGCTGCTTACCAGCGTCTTGCATGCCATGATAAGCTTGCTGATAGCTGCAGCCGGCAACCGACATAACCAACACAACCAACAACAACTTTTGACTAAATTTAATACCTAGCATACAAACACTCCTTTATTGCAGGCTACTTAAGTCGTCGCAGCCAAGCACACACAAATATATGCTTGAGGCTGCTAACCAAAGCTAAAGTTCAGTTACTGACTAAATTTAATTTGATAACGACCTTCAGAATCTGGGTTACCCAAAAACTGAATTGCTCCTTGTAAAGCTTTATCCGCTTTAGGCCCAAGCGCCACATAACCACCTATCGCATAGTTTTTCATAGTGTTTAAACGGCCCTTCAAATCAATTTCTAAAATATCTTTATTGCCCGAAACCAACGCCTGAGCAGCACCATTATCGCAGCTTAATTTAGCCGTGATATCACCATAATTAAAGCGGTTATTCATAGCTTCAACTGATGCCATACGCCAATTAATAGTGCCATCAAGCTGACCACAAACAGGTTTACCCGCTTCTACTACAGGTAAATTAGCTTCCACCAAACCACTAGCAACCACAGGGAAAGGAATATTCACTTGTTGGGCAATTAAATCAGCCGGTAATTTAACCTTAATGTCTTTTAACACGGCGCTTGAAAAACCAGCTTGAGCAACCAAACTCCCTTGCGGCTCTAACAGTTTACGCGGGTGACCAAATTCAATATCCGCCGATACTTTCCCAGTTAATAACGACAGAAAACTAATTTGCCATTTAACGTCTTTCAACAATACTTTGTCGTACTGCAGCATATCCATCTGACCTTGCCAAATGGTGCCAGAAACATTGCCTAGCTGTAAGTTTTTAACTTTTGGCAGTTGTGGAGTAATTAAATGAGCTGGAATAGTAGCAATTAAAAATACCAAGTACGCCAACAAAGCCCATGTAATTCGACCTATCCATTGTTTCATTATTTAGTTACCTGCAATCTTCTAACCCGTACAGCACCGTTTCTGTCTGTCGCTGTAACGTCTAAACTTTCAATGGTTAAACCTTTATTCTGTACCAAAGAGGCGATCCAGCGCACGAATGCATTAAATTCCACTTCATCAATTTGTACTTGTAAAGATTCACCTTGTGGTTGCATACGCGCAATTGAAATACCCGCTTGGCGAGCTGCGGTATTTACAATTTGGTTTAACGAACCAGATGCTGAAGCTTTGTTATTGCCTTTTAACTGTTGATATTCAGCGGTTTTTTCACTCACCCATTGTAATAAAGCCTGCTTATTTTTTATATTCTGCTGTGCTTTATCTAATGAGCTATTAAGTGGACCCCAAATGAGTTGGAAAAACAGGCCAATTGCAAAAACAACCGTTGCGCCAATCACTAAACGTTGCTCACGTTCGGCTAAACTTTCAAACCACTGTTTCATGACATCCCCTTAATACTAATAGAGCCAACAACCTGGTCGCCTTGGTTATTCAACGAGCCTTGTTCAATAGATAAGGAGTTCTTTTCTGCTGCCGCTTTAAATCGTTCAAAACTTTGGAAGTTACTGCCACTGGCATTTAAGCGAATTTCACCACGTTTGGCGTCAAAGCGAATGTTGTCAGGTTTTAAATCTGGCACTTCTGCAAATGCCGCGGCACTTGCTTCAATTAATGGTAAAAACGCTGCTTGTTGTTGGCTGCCACCCAATTGTTTAAGCTTACGCCCCAACTCTTTTTTCATAATAGCGACAGATAAATTTTTACCCGAAGGGAAAGTTGCGACATAAGTTTGTTTTATCTTTTGCTCCAGGACATCCGCTTGTTGGTTTAATTGATGTACAGTCAAACCTTTATCAACTAGGTTAATGACCAAAGCAACACCAGCAACTATCGCGGCACTGCGCCAAATCTTAAAGTTTTTACTGCTGTCTTTTTTAAACTGATAACGGCCTTGGCGTAAATTGATGCTGACATTTTCTGCTTGCTGCCCTAACAGTTGCAATGCTGGTAAACATTCAGCTTCAATGCGCTCATACGCTGGACTACTAGATAATTCTTGTGGTAGCGCAGAGTAATAATAAAGTTTAGTGTTAGTTTGCTCTTCATCGCTTTCAATCTGCGGCGCTAATAACTCTAACCACAACAACAGCTCTTGCTTTTCACAGGCAATACCAGCAAATTCGCCACTGCGAATAAGCCACTGCTCACCCAACTGCATTACAGATAAAGCTTGTTCATGGTACGGCAGTGCCAAAACATCCGGTAATACTTTTTGACAACGAATTCCAGCTTCAGCCAACCAAGCTAACCAGTTTTGAATTTTTTGTTCGTTGATAACTGCAACTTGTAAATAATGGCAGTCGTTTTCTTCATCAAAATTTTTATTGCCAGTTGCAAAAAAACATTCATCCACATCTGCGGCAATATCTTCTTCCAACATATATGGAATTGCCTGAATAAATTGACGGTTGGTTTTAGCAGGCACTTCAACGTTTTGTAATTTGATATCGCTCGCAGGCACAAATACGGTTGCACTGCGGCCACCAGCTCTTTGTTGTAAGCTGGCCAAATCGTCTTTGTTGGCAAGTTCACCCGAGGCGATAATTTCTTGCTCTTGCTCAGACCAGACTAACCAATGAATGGTATCATCTGCTTGACTACCGAGCCGAATAAATAATTGTTCAGACACTTCTAAACTCCAATTTTGCGGGCGATGACGTTAAATTTGCCCTGCTTATCTAATGCAATGACCGAGCTTAAATTAAAAAAACTTTGGTTATATTCAGTTTTTGTTTGTAGTTGAAAATACTCACTGGTCACGACAAATTGTTGTTTCAAATTTTGTGAAATTTTACCAACAGCTTTGATTTCTGACTGCTGCCAAAAATCATTGATATCGCGAAAACCGTCATCCGGACGATTTTCAATAATCTGTTTTGCCGCCGCTGCTGTTAACTTGTTATCAAACATAGCGGCCATAACAATAGCGTCTTCAGCTTTGATAGTATTGACGTTCAGCTTCATGTCATTAACTTTAGGCACAATACAAATATGCTCAATTACCTTATCTAATCTTTGCATACCTTCAGGCATAGTATCAAAACCTTGAATTAACCTAAGTTCAGATCTATCAACAAACCAGCTATTTGCAGGTAAGTATGGGCTTACTTTAGCTTCGTACATATAATCTTCAGCGCCATAACCTCGGGTATTTGAATCTTCATCTAACCAGTCTGCAACACTATCTCGAATAGTTTCAGCATCGTAACTATCAATACCAGCAAGCTCTAACAAAGCTTTGAATTGTTGTTCTGGATCTGGATCTAACGCTTGGTTATTGGTTGTATTACCGGTATTTTGCTCTTCAGCTACTTGTTCATCTTCTTCATTAGCAATTTCTTCGTCAGTCAATTGCTGCTGATTTTGCATGGTCGCGGTAACTCGCGTGACCGCATTTATATTAAAACAGCTGGATAAATCTTTTATCGAGCCTGTAATGGTTGCACCACCTTCTAGTGGATAGGTCATTTCTTCAACTGCCCACGGTTGTTGTAAATGCAACCTGCCGTTATCTTCTTTGTATGCTTCATCTAACACAAGTTTTGCTAAAGATTCACCACCAACTGCATACCAATAGGCTTGTTGGTTGTTACCTATATTACTGACACGTTTAATTTGCATTTGTAAACGCACGGCCATTTCAGCAGCGATAATGGTGATTAACGCAATAATCAACAACACAGTGATCAAAGCAATGCCACGTTGCTGTTTTGCTGATGTAAAAGTCATTAAACTTCAGCTCCCGCAATAGCAAATATCCGCGTGATCTCACCAAAATCTAACGTTTTTAGCGTAATACTGATGCCAGAAGGTAGATCTGGCTGTTGCCATTTATCCACCCAAGATTTGTTTTTACTGTTGTAAAACTCAAATGAAATTTGTTCAACCCCTTGCAACAATACTCGGACTTTTGGGTCTTCACCTTTAACTGGGTCTGGATGCAAAAAATGCAAACGCTCTAGGTTTTCATCGACGATGCGATAAGCAACAGATTGAATTTCACTACGCGGTAACAAGTTATTTGGGTTAACCCAACCGTTACGTCTAAAAGCTAAAACTTGCGAGTCACTATCTAAAATTAGTTCACCATGCGATATATAAGTATGCTGTGGCCCCTCACCCATAATACGCACACTGCGTCGACTCAGTTGGCTAAAATCACGCTCTATCATTATCATAGCGCGCTGTAATTGCGCGAGCTTTTCACCATGTTGCATGGACACATCATTCGCCGTAGTAGTACTGGATAAAATGTTAAAACCAGCGACCCCTAATAACGCAAAAATGGTGATAGCCAATAACATTTCTATCAGGGTAAAACCTTTATTAAGTCTGCGTCGCATTAATTTGGTTTCCCCATATAGGTCATTTGTTCTGTGACAAACTGTTTATAACTGTCATCACTAAAAACCTCTATGCGTACAGCAACCATTTCATCACCAAACGCGGTTTTAACCACTTTTTGTTGCCAATACCAAGTATGGCCTGCTAGTTCAACATCCCCTTTCTGATCATTTTTTACTGGCCATTCTTTGTCGAGATGTAATTGATTTAACCGGTTAGACGCAACCCAAGTTGCGAATATATGATTTTTTAATCTGTCTTGGCTATTAATGTGCACAGCCGATGACTGCACCACAGCTACACCCGCAGTTGCTAATAATGCTAGTGCGACTATGACTTCTAAAATTGTGAAACCACGCTGCTTATGCATTAGCTGGCCTCTTCAGGATCGATCAATTTACTGGGTAAATAGTCTTGCGCTTCTACTTTTAATACAACTCGGTCGGCAAAACTTGCATAAGGGGGTGTATAACTAAATTGCACAGTGAAAGGTGTTAGCTCGCCACTGGAAAATAAATAAATTTGTGGGATGAGTTTTTTCTTTTTATCGTCGTCATCATCCTCTTCATCTGTAGATGAAAACAAACCTTCTTCGGCATCATAGTCTTCCATCCAACTGAGCTCACCTAAAGTTAGCTCAAGTTCAAATCCCTCTTCCAATTCATATGGTGCAAAGGTTTTGTCTTCACTAATGGTTTGCCAGTCTTCCCCATTATGAATTAAAAACTGATACTGATTTTTTTTAACGATAACACCCAATTGAACGTTGTTTAACAAACCATAATCAGCAGCTAATTGCAGTGCGGCTTGAAAACGTCGCGCTTCTTCTTTAGTTTTGTCGTAGTCACTGCGGATATCAAACGACAAACTAACACTACTTAAAATAACCGCCATTAATACCATAACCAGCATAACCTCAAGCAGGGTAAAACCTGCTTGACGTTTGTGACTGTATTTTTGGCTAGGGCGTAATGGCATACACAACTAATCTTGTAAACAATATTAACTAAGACTTATAGAAACTCGTTTACGTTCCAGTTGCCGATATCATCTTCTGTATCAGCTTGACCATCTGGGCCTATAGAAAAGATATCTATTTTACCTTGCTCACCTGGGCTTAATAATTGATAGTCGTTGCCCCAAGGATCTTGTGGTAAACGTTTGATATAACCGCCATCAGGATAATTACGTGGTGCAGGTTCAATTGTTGGTTCATTCACCAATGCATCTAAACCTTGTTCTGTTGATGGATATACGTTGTTGTTAAGCTTGTACATATCTAAAGCTTGTTCAAGGGTTACAATATCTGTTGCCGCTTTTTTAACTTTAGCTTTGTCACTTTCACCAATAAAGTTTGGCGCTATCATGCCCGCCAAAATACCAATGATAACCAACACCACCATAATTTCTAATATGGTAAAACCTTGTTGTTTTTTGTTCACTCTCATTTTTAACCTACCATTGAATTAAGCGCCATTATTGGCTGTAAAATTGAAATAACGATAAAAAAGACCACACCAGCCATAGATAAAACCATAGCTGGACCTATGACACTCAGCGTCATGTTAACTAAAGCTTCAAACTCTCTATCTTGATTGTCTGCAGCCCTTGCTAACATGCCTTCTAACTCACCACTTTTTTCACCACTGGCTATCATGTGCAACATCATAGGTGGGAATAACTTAGTTTGTTCTAATGCCGCACGTAAGCTAGTACCTTCACGCACACGTAAACGTGCATCAGCAATAGATGCGCGAATATGGTCGTTGGTTAATACGTCAGAGGCTATTTTCATACTCTCAAGCAAAGGCACAGCACTGGCAGTTAAAATACTTAAAGTACGCGCAAAACGAGCGGTATTTAAGCCACGAGCGACTTTGCCAATCAGCGGCATTTTTAATAAAGTTTGATGGTATTTATACCTGAACTTTTCTTGTTTAACTAAACGCTGAAAAGCCACAGCCGACAATAAAATCAGCACTAACATAGGCAATCCAAAATCGGATAAAAAGTCACTGACAGCTATCATAAATTGTGTTGAAGCAGGTAAATCACCACCTAAACGGTCAAACTGACTAACGATTTTAGGTACAACTGAAGTTAATAAGAAATAAACCACAGTAAAAGCCACCACCATCAACATGGTAGGGTAAACAGAGGCTTGTTGGATTTTTGATTTGGTTTGTTGGCGCTGTTCAGTGTAATCGGCTAGACGCTCTAATACAGTATCTAAATGGCCGGATTTTTCACCGGCTGCAACCATAGCGCAGAAAAGTTCGTCAAAAATATGAGGGTATTCAGCCATGCTATCGGCAAGGTTGTAACCTTCGGTAACTTTAGAGCGCACCGCCATTATCATGCGTTCAACTCTGGGTGTTTCAGTTTGCTGAGCAACCGCCAATAAAGCTTCTTCAATTGGCAAACCAGAAGCTGATAAAGTTGAAAGTTGACGGGTTAACAATGCAAGTTCAGCGGCAGAAATTTTCCTTTCTATCGAGAATAAACTTTGACTGCTCCCAGCTGATTTTTTTTCTTGCTCAGACGCTGTGGTGACTTCAACCGGAATTAAACCTTTTTCGCGCAAAGCACTACGTGCTGCTTTGGCTGTATCCGCTTCAATAACCCCTTTTTTATTGCGCCCTTTATTATCCAGCGCCTTATATTCAAATGCAGGCACTGTAATTAATCCTCACGCGTAACACGGATAACTTCTTCTAAAGAAGTTACACCTGCTAAAACTTTGCTACAACCGTCTTGACGAATACTTGGAGTTGATTGACGAACTAATTTTTCAATTGCTTGTTCACCATCACCATTGTGGATCATTTCACGAATTTGTTCGTTCACCACCAAGAGTTCATGAATACCCGAACGGCCACGATAACCTGTGCCATTACATTCAGCACAGCCTTTAGCTCGGTAAATAGTTGTACTGGTTATTTGCGCTGCAGACAAACCTAAAATTTCTGCTTCACGAGCATCTGCTTGATGTGGCTCTTTACATTCATGGCATAAAGTCCGCACCAGTCGCTGCGCCAATACACCTAATAAAGACGAAGATAATAAGAAAGGTTCAACACCCATATCTTCTAATCGGGTAATAGCACCAGCAGCAGTATTAGTATGGAGTGTCGACATTACTAAGTGACCAGTCAAACTCGCTTGCACAGCTATATGAGCGGTTTCTAAATCACGAATTTCACCAACCATAACCACATCTGGATCTTGACGTAGAATTGCACGTAAACCACGGGCAAAAGTCATATCCACTTTGGTATTCACTTGCGTTTGGCCTATACCTTCAAGCGCATATTCAATTGGGTCTTCAACCGTTAGGATGTTTCTATCATCAGAATTTAGTTCAGATAAACCCGCATACAAGGTGGTTGATTTACCCGAACCAGTAGGACCTGTAACCAAAATAATCCCATGAGGTTTATGGATGAGTCCACTAAACAAATCACGATTGGCTTGGGTCATGCCCAAGTCTTTTAAATCAAGACGCGCATTGTTTTTGTCTAACAAACGTAATACCGCGCGTTCGCCATGGCTCGATGGCATAGTACTAACACGTACGTCAACGGCTCGGCCGGCAATTCTTAATGAAATACGACCATCCTGCGGCACACGTTTTTCCGCTATGTCGAGTTTCGCCATAACTTTAATCCGCGAAATTAATACAGAAGCTAATTTACGATTTGGTTTTAACACCTCACGTAAAATGCCATCCACACGGAAACGTACTTTTAATTCTTTTTCAAAAGTTTCGATATGAATATCCGACGCACCTTCTTTAATCGCTTCACTTAACATAGCGTTAATCAGCTTGATGATAGGCGCATCATCTTCATTTTCGAGCAAATCTTCTGTTTCAGGGAGTTCATCAACTAGCGAGAATAAATCAGCTTCGTTGCCTATATCTTCCATCAACTGACGTGCTTCGGATGAGTCACGTTGATAAGCTGTCGTTAACCTCAGCTCGAATGCATCTTTCGCCACTTTTTCAATGCTAAAAGGTTGAGCTAAAAAGCGACGAATTTCCAATAAAGTAGCGGTTTCGACATCTGGACGACAAATAGCTAACCATGAAGCATCGTCTTGTTTTTCCAACAATACTCCATGGCGATTCGCAAAACTAAATGGTACACGCGAAGCACCAATTGGCAACTCGTCATCTGACATACCAGCGTCTTCAGCTAGTGTTTGGTTTTCTGCAAATGGCGCTTGTTCTAAAGCTTCACCAGCCAATTCATCTGCAAACTTAGAATCTGTCATCAGCTTTACTCTCGTTCAGCTTTGTCTTTTTTCAGATACTCGTCTAACGCACCTTTTTCAATTAGGTAGTCTTCAAACGAAGGTGGCAACGCCATTGAATCATCCCAATCTGGTAAAATTGAAATGTCGTCACTGTAGGATAAGAAGTTACCATTTGCTTGACGATCTAACTGTTGCGCACGCATAAAGTTATATTTGCGATGGCTAATTTTGTTTTGGCTCATACCATCACGAATAATGGTTGGACGAATAAATACCATTAAGTTACGTTTACGCTTGGTATTACTGGTTGATTTAAACAAGTTACCAATAATTGGAATATCACCTAACAAAGGTACTTTAGAAACACTTTCTTGAATGTCTTCATCAATTAAACCACCTAATACAATAGTGCCACCATCTTCTGCCATAACAGTAGTTTTAATTTCACGTTTATTAAAACTAACGTCTATCCCTGTTGCACCAGCAACACTCGATACTTCTTGCTCGATAGCAAGCATTACAGCATCACCTTCGTTAATTTGCGGGGTTACTTTTAACTTGATACCCACTTCTTTACGCTCAACTGTTTGGAAAGGGTTGGTATTAGAACTAGATGCGGTTGCACCTGTGATAGTTGGTACTTCTTGACCAACAATAAATGAAGCTTCTTGGTTATCTAAGGTAGTTAAACTTGGTGTCGCCAGAATATTTGAGTTAGTAGCTGTGGTCACAGCTTGTAAAACAGCGCCCCAACCATCTTTAATAACACCAACCATAGTACCGTTAATGCCACCTAATAAAGACGCTAAGGTGCTAAAATCACCTACAATTTCCTTACCTTCAGTAATACTTGCTATAACTCGGTTACCTTCGTCATCATAAATTGGCTGACCCGCGGCGTCAGTTCGATAAGTGATGTCATCAGGTTCTTTCCTAGTTCTTGCTTGTTCCGCACCTACAGCTAAAGCACCAATTGGAGTTGAGTTGCTAAACTGCACCATGCCGCCTTCTTCGCTGATCCATTGCACACCTAAGTTAAAACCATCACCTTCAAATACTTCAACAATAATGGCTTCAACTTGTACTTGTGCACGGCGAATATCTAGTTGGCGGATAACTGCTTCAAGCGAGCGCATCATATCTGGCTCTGCGGTAATCACTAATGCATTGCTGTCTGGGTGTGCATCAATACTTACGTCACGATTGCTGCTTGAACTACGTTTGCTAGTACCACCGGCTTTGTCTTCAGCAATACTGGTACTAACACCTTGTAAAACTTTAACTAAATCTTCAGCTTTAGCGTATTTGAGGTAATAAACTTTGGTATTACCGTTTGTTTCTAATTCGCTGTCTAAACGTTTAATCATATCGATTGTACGTTGACGCGCTTTACCTTCACCACTAACAATTACGCTATTAGTTCTATCATCCGCAACTACTTTAGGGATCAAGTTATCTGGTGTTCTATCTTTAGCTGAGTTTTTAGTCAACGTATCAATAATACGCACCATTTCACTCGCTGAAGCAAATTTTAATTTAATAATTTCAACTTCTTGGTCACCGGCTTGGTCAACACGACGAATAATTTCAGCAAGGCGATTAACCACAGCTGCACGACCAGTTAACATAATGACGTTTGATGGATCGTAATGCACCACGTTACCACCACCAGCTTGGTCATTTAACTGACGTAACAATGGTGATAATTCTTTTACCGATACGTTGTACACTTGCACAACCCGAGTCACCATAGCATCGCCATCGCCCCATTCATCCGTTTCTACAACTGGAATAGCTGAGGTTTTAGCATCTTTGTCACGAATAACTTTTAATACACCATTAGACATTTCGACTACGGCATAATCGTAAACTTCTAAGACGTTTAAAAAGAATTGGTAGTACTGCTCTTCATTAAGCAAATCATAACTACGCACATTAATTTTGCCGCGCACATTCGGGTCAACAATAATGGTTTTCTTTAAGTTTTTACCAACTATGTTGATAAATTCGTTAATGTCAGTGCCTTTAAAATTCGGTGAATACTCTGCGGCAACTGCGCTAGGTGCAGAAAAAGCTAAAAAAGCTGATAAAGTCAGCGCAGACAATTTGTTAGTTAGTGCTGGGCGCTTATTAATGCTCATGCCCTGTTGCTCCGTTATCATTTTTGAGTTCATTTTTAATACAACGAGATATAAATTTGACGGACTGAACCATCACGTTCGACCATAATGCTAGCTTCTTGCGCGTCCTTTAATTGCGCCATAGCCTGCATCGCTTGTGATAGATTGCTTAGATCAAAGCCATTAATTTCAATAGCTATGTCCCCTGCATTTAAGCCAACCGATTGAAATAGTTTAGGATCTTTACCTGGATACAATCTATAGCCGACCAATTCACCATCACGGCGTACTGGCGACACTTTAATGTAATCCACTAATTTACCCGGATCAGCAAACGCGTCTTCACGTAAACTTTCTAATGCTTCTTTTTCTTCACCAGAAATATTCGCTTGTTCAGTTTCATCTGGCTCGACTGGCGTATCAACTATATCTGCTTCGTCTTGAGAAAGGTCATTTATCTCGCTCGCCTCTTCTGCTGCTAACGCACTATATTCTTGGCCTTCGAGCATTAGAGTTTCACGACGGCTAGATTGTTCAATAATTATTCTGTCAGGGTAAATTTCACGAACTATCGCACGGGTACCATCGATTTTTTCATCTAACCCATAAACATCTTGCGAACCACTTTTTTCAATGATAGCGGCAGCTAAACTGGGCTCTGAGCTAGGCACAACCCCAGTTAATTTTAAATTAAGAGTTGTCACTGGCGCATCTTCGACTGGACGAGTTTGCACCACAGGTGCGGCAGAAAAGTCACCGAATAGGTTTAACTTAGTGATGCGATTTATATCTGCAACCACAGTATTGGCAGCTACAGTGCTCGCTGAGCGTAAATTGATTGAAGCCGCATTCGGCTGTGGAAACAACTTCCAAGTAATGTTCGCGAGCAACCAAGCAATATAAATCAGCAATAAAATGCTGACCAGTAAACTAAGCTTTTGTTGTGGTAGTTTTTTGGTTAACTCTAAACCCTGTTGAATTTTTTCTTGCAAAGTATTTAAACCAAATTTGTTAATGCCTGTAGCGGGCTAACATTGTGAAATTTATAAGGTAGCCCGTAATTATCGCAACAGAATGTTACGTTTTTAATAAATTTGCAACCTGAATTCATTAGCTAAACTAACTTTCCATGCTGCTAATTACTTTTGTGCTCGCAGTTTAACAGATACAATAGCACTTTTTAACGCTGAATTTGTGGTAGTTAGTACTTAGATGAGTAACAAAAGTTCCAAACAAAACACAACCAGCCAGGCAATGCGGCTAGATAAATGGTTATGGGCGGCACGTTTTTTTAAAACGCGCGCGCTGGCACGTGGCATGATTGAAAATGGCAAAATTAAATTTAATGGCCAAAGATGCAAAGCCAGCCGCACAGTTGAGATTGGTGCGCAGTTAACCATTCAACAAGGTTTTGATGAAAAACAAATTAACGTGCTGGGACTATCAGAAAATCGTTTAAGTGCGCCACTTGCGCAACAACTTTATCAAGAAACCGAAGAAAGCGTTAAAAAACGAACAGAACAGGCGGAAGTGCGCAAACAGCAGCACTCGGTTAACCCTAGACCAGATACCAAACCAGACAAGAAACAACGTCGCCAACTTATTGAAGCTAAACAGCACAAACTTGGACAATAGAGATGAAAACGCCAGATCAACTAAATCGATATATTTTTGACGAAATGAATGTACGTGGTGAGTTAGTGCAGCTTGCCGATAGTTATCAGCAAATGTTGCAGAATCACAACTACCCAGACAGCATCAAACAGATTATTGGTGAACTATTTGCGGCAACCAGTTTATTAACTGCAACGTTAAAATTTACCGGTGATATCGCGGTACAAATTCAAGGAAATGGCCCAGTTTCATACGTTGCGATTAATGGTACAGATAAACAAGCATTACGTGGTGTTGCGCGATACTCACAAGCGCCAACTGACAATAAATTATCCAGTGCTTTTGGTGACAAAGGTTTTATGGTTATTACCATTACCCCAGAAAAAGGCGAACGCTATCAAGGCATAGTAGCATTAGAAAAAGAAAGCATTTCAGCGTGTTTAGAAGATTATTTCCAACAATCGGAACAGTTAGACACACATATTTGGTTATATACAGACACACAACAAGCTTTAGCTGCTGGTATGTTATTACAAAGATTACCAGGCGAAGAAAAAGAGTTAGACGATGCTAATATGGAGCACCTAGCCCAATTGACCGCAACGGTTAAAGCAGAAGAAATTTTCAGCTTAGCTGCCAATGATTTGTTATACCGCTTATACCACCAAGAACAAGTTAAAGTATTTGACCCGCAAGCTGTTACTTTTCATTGTGGTTGTTCAAAAGACAAAACTTACAATGCGTTAGCCAGTATTCAACCAAGCGAACTGACTGCCATCTTGCAAGAAGAGGGTAAAATTGAAGTGAAATGTGAATATTGTTTAACTAACTATAGCTTTGTTGAAGCTGATTTAGCTGAGTTATTAGATAAACCTCAGCATTAACAAATAGCACTATTAACAAATGCTACTAAAAACAAAGGGCGCTAATGCGCCCTCTTAAAACTAGTGATTATATTTTTAGATAACTTTTTGCATATTATTGCATCCAGTTAATTCAACAACTTCTACTCAATCTGAGTTTTAAAAGTCGCTTCCATAGCTACCTCAGTTAATGTTGAGAAGAAGGTTGAGGATGTTTAATGCAACGTTTAATCATACATACTACTGCCATTGCCAACCCAGCTGCTACCGGTGCTGCAAGCCAATCAAAATAAGCCGCTTTAACAAATACAAGTTGATACATCAACACTAGAACAAAGACTACAAAACCTGTTCTTACTATATCTTGCCAACTAATCTGCATTTTAAACTCCTTCTTATCTGTAGCCTAAAAGGTCTAAATAACCCAGCTCACTTTTTGAGCAGGGTTAATAATTAAGACTAGTCGCTAAGATCAGTTTACGCAAATTAACTTAACAAATTTTTAAAGCTTTCTTCACCCTGTAAACTTTCAAACATTTTTTCATGGGCTAATTCAACCGACAGTGCCGGTGATTTATCTAATGCAGTGCGGATGTCATCAATCGCCACCTCTAACTGGCCCAAAGCAGCAAAAGCACAAGCTCGCTGCCAATACGCCAATGCATAATCCTCATCAAGCTCAATGGCTTTCGAAGATAAATTGAGCGCCCATTCACATTCACCTAACTCTAAAACAGCATCGGCTTTATAGGTAATAGCTTCAACATCTTCACTATTTAATTCAAGGATTTCATCGTACAACTTAACTTTTTGTTGTGGATTATTTTCAAGCCCTGCGCGCATCCATAAAGCATGCAACTGGTTTGCTCTGGCGATTTCTTCTTGGGTTGAAATAATTTGTTCTGAGCGGCGTTTAAGTTTGTCTTCAACATCAGCCAAACGTTTTTCGTACTCTAAACTAACTGCGCTGACCTTACTGCTAACATGCTCTTCAATTTGCGTTTTAATGTCGCGCAATGAACGCCAGCCCATTAATACCAATACAGAAGCCGCAGCTGTGATAATAAAAAATACGTTATTAACTGTATCCGAGGTATAGCGAATTGCTCTATCAGAAGATTCTAATTTAGCAGCGGCTAATTTCTCCGCTAATTTAGACTCCAAAGCAATTTGTTGCTGTCGGATAGTTTTTACTTCGTCTAACAAATAGCGTTCAATAAAAGGCGTGTATAAAGGTTGCTCTAAATTAGTTATTTTATCTTCGAGTTGTTCAATAGTCTGTTGTGCTTGCTGATTTTGCTGCTCAACCTCCGCGGCCCGAACAATTGCTGAGCCCGCAATTAAAGTGAACAACAGCAATAAACAGTTAATTGACTTCATTCGCGACCTCGACAGACTTGCTCTCTGTTGTTTTAAGCAAATAAAACAACACTATGCCAATCAGTATACCAGCAAAACCTTCATATATTTGATTATGCCAATCTAATTGACGCCAAAGCATAGCAGTTGCCACAGAAGCAATGACAACAATGAGCGCCTGTAGCTGGCTAATGCGCCAACCCAAAATAAGTCCTATTAACATAGGCGCTAATGCACAACCTAACGTTGCCCAAGCAAATACCACTAAACTAAAAACACTTTGTTTGGCAAACATAGCAACAAATAAAGTTAATAAGGTAATAGATAAAGTGATAATTTTGATAACTTTGGTATTAGTGACAGGTTTAGCTAAACAATCTTGCGAAAATGCCGCTGAGCTACTCAACACCAGTGAATCTGCTGTTGATAAAGTTGCAGCAAAAATACCGGCCAAAATCAAGCCAACTAACCAGCCGGGTAATAATTCTAGTGCCATCATAGGTAAAGCGAGTTCGGCATCAAAGCTTGCTTGGTTGTCTAATAAAATGCGACTTAATAAACCAACACAAGTGGCCATAGCGTAGAATATGCTAAACCATAGGTAGTACCACATCCGCATGGTGCGCATATTTTGTTTACTATCAAGTGCAATAAAACGCACCATAATATGCGGTTGACCAACCACAGAAAAACCGGCGAACATCCAACCAACTGCAAAGGCGATAACACCGAGCTGATTATCAAATATCAGACCGTCTGGGGTTAAATCAAAAAAGCCGTCAACCTGCCTAAGCTCAGTAATAACTTGATTAATACCACCAATATGTTGCACTGCAGCAAAAAGTAAAATACTCATAGCCGCAACCATAACAAATGACTGTGCTGCATCTGTCCAAATAGATGCGCGAATACCACCGGCAAAACAATAAGCGGCAACCATAACTGCAACTAAAATTGCGCCCATCCAAATTGGCCAATCCAGCAATACATGCAAAGCTTTACTGCCAGCGATAAATTGTGCAGCGGCATAAGCTGTCATCAGCAGTAATGCAGTCCAAGCTAATAATCGGCGTAATAATTGAAAGTTTTCACCTTGCCATAAGCTGACTAGTGACATAACCGACACAGCGCCGGTCTTTTTTGCTTGTTGTTGGACTTTTTTATGGATATAAAATGAGGCGATAAGATCACCGGCAATCCAACCTATCATCAACCAAATGGCAGATAAACCTGCATAATAGGTGTAACCAATTACCCCAATAAACATATATCCACTATTGTTGGTTGCGACAGCAGATAAACCAGTAAGCCATGCAGAAACACTGCGGCCTGCAAGGTAATAATCTTCTTTGTTTTTACTGGCGAATTTTGCCGAGCTTAAGCCGATAATGGCAAAACAGCTGAGAAAAACAATAAAACTGATTAACATAATACGCCCTCAAGCGAATTAACACTTAATACGTAACCATCCATTTCAATAGGCTGCGCTATACTGTGGTTATGCAATGCAACGTCGGTAAAATTTTGATTATCGTCACTTAATTGCATAAAAGCTTTGCGACCAATATCCGCCAACAACATCACCACATCGTTACGGCAAGCAACCGATTCAACCAATGATTGCAAAGCTTGTTTGGTATCTTGGTTGTAACAAATATCCGAGGCGACAATTAAGTCAGTGTCTTCGAGCAAAGTATCATCAATATCTTCAATCGCGATCGTTTGACTGTCGATTTCAGTATCATTGTGCTCAGCCAAAGACTGTTGATAAGGTTTTAGGTTGGCGTCTAAATCGCTCGCAGTCACATCCGCGTCATAATGTTTATTCATAAACACACTGAGCGCGCCCCAACCAGCACCTATTTCTAGTACTTTGAGTTTGCGTTTAAATGGAATGTCTTTGAGGATATTCATTAGCAGAAAATTCGATTGCCAAACTTTCGATGCATAATGTTGCGGCACAAACCCATCTTCCACCAGTGCTTGCACATCGGGATGATTCGGTTTAAAAATATTTACGCCGAACGCCCAAAAATTATTTGAGCGTCCGCGTACTTGGGTTGTTTTATACTTAATGTTAAACCTCTGGTTGTATTTCAACCAAATGTTGATGCAAAGCAATAATCGCTTGTTCAAAGTGCGATTCATCTAATACAAACTGAATATCAACTTGGCGCATCGACTGGTGTAAAGCCTGAATGCTAATGCCTTGTTCCGCGATTGCTTTAACCGCTTTAGCTAACATACCGGCTTCTTGCATATCACTGCCAATAGCAGAAACAATACACACCTTGCGCAAGTTAATTTCAGCTTCTGGAAATTGCTTTTCTAGTAAAACCAATAAACGTTTAGCTTTTTTCAAGTTACAGCTTAGATAGTGGGTAATACTATTAGCGGTAACGTCTTTGCTAACCATTTCAATTTTGAGTTCGTTGATCAAGGCTAGGGTTTCAATATCAAATTTATTGACTTGGCCCATCATATCTTGATCAAACAATTCGAATGCGTAAACCTGCTGACGGCCAGCGACAATCTCCACTTTTGGTTTGTCACTGACATAAGTAGATGTGATCAATGTACCTTTGTGCTCTGGCTCAAAAGTATTTTTCACTCGCAGCGAAATTTCCGACTGACGCAAGCCTTTTGCTGCTCTAGGGTGAATAGCTTCCATCCCCAAATTAGCAAGTTGGTCAGCTACATCATAGTTGGTCATACCGATTGGTACAACCTTGTCTTCGCCAACCAGCTTAGGATCTGCACTGCTTAAATGATACTCTTTGTGAATAATCGCTTCTTGCGCTTTGGTTAACACAGCAATACGGCTGAAAGTCATTTCACTATAACCGCGGTCAAAAGTTGCCATTAAACCTTTTTCGCTATGACAATAACCTGTTGCGATTGGCAAACATTCGCGTAAATCTAGCGAGAAAAATGCATCTTTAATCAGCTCATCCATGTCTACTGCTTTGTCGATGTTCCAACCGGTTAAGTCAACAAACACAGCATTGACACCTTCTTTTTGTAAAAGATGAGCCATATTCCACGCACTGTGTGCTTCACCAATACTGGCTAACATTTCACGTACTTTTGCCAAATGATCATCTAATTCAAAGTGACCGTGCTGACATAAGCTATTTAAGTCAGCCAATGCACGTTCGGCATCATCTAAACGGCGTAAAATAAACTTATCAGCTTTGTCTTTTAACTGACCATCACCAAACAACTCTTGGTTGATATCAAGCATTTTTTGTCTAACCAAAGCAAAAGCTTCAATCCAACATTGATCTTCTTCTGCTTGGGCAAAGCGACCATAGACGCCCGGCTCGGCGGTTTTTTTATGCTCTAATAATAAATTAGTAATACCTGCGTAAGCAGATACAACAAAAACTCTCTGATACGGATTTTTCAGCGCCGGATTAAAGATAATATTATCGCGCACCGCATCGTACTGACTCATTGACGTGCCGCCAATTTTTTCCACTGTATGGTTATTTGAAACCTGCATTATTGATTCTCTATTCAAATTAATTAATCGAAAGGGATAAGGTGCTGGCCTGGCAGCCAGCACAACAGAGAGGAAAATTAATCGCTAACAGTTTCAGCTTCTAACGGGTAAGCCCCCGTTTCGTCATGCACTTCTTTGCCATTTAATGGCGGATTAAACACACACGCCATTTTCATCTCTGTGGTCGCACGTAAGATGTGTTTGTCGTGTTTGTCTAAAATATAAATCACCCCAGGTTTAATTGGATGAACTTCACCTGTCGCCAAATCTTCGACTGAGCCAGTACCAGAAACACAATAAACCGACTCTAAGTGATTTTGATAATGCAAATGTAACTCTGCATCTTTAAAAATAGTCGTGATATGGAAAGAAAAACCCATATTGTCATCTTTCAAAATCAACCGGGTACTATCCCACCCTTCACTGACAATTTTACGTTCTGATTGTTCAGCTTTAGCTAGATCTCTAACTATCATTTTAAATCCTCTATCTCAGCTTAACCAACAGCTTTTAAGCTAGTGTTAAACTCGGCAGCAATTGCATCTACGACAATTTGCAAACCTTTTTCTAAATCTTGCATCTCAATGGTTAATGGACAAAAACACTTAACTACTTGGCCTTGATTACCAGCAGTTTCGATAATTAAACCATTTTCGAACGCACGTGATGTGATGCTATCAGCAATCTCACCCGTTCTAAATTCGATACCTTGCATTAAACCACGGCCTTTCAAACGAGCATGTGTCACACCCAGTTCATCCACTACAGATTGAAAGTAACTACGGACTAATTCAGCTTTTTGTTGAATTTCTTTTTCAAATTCCTGGTCAGCCCAATAAGTTTCTAACGCAGTTTTTGCAGTAATAAATGCATGGTTGTTACCACGGAATGTACCGTTATGTTCACCCGGCGCCCATTCATCTAGCTCTGGTTTAAATAAAACAATTGCTAACGGCAAACCAAAACCACTTAAAGATTTAGACAAAGTAATGATATCTGGTTTTAAACCTGCTTCTTCGAAGCTAAAGAATTTACCAGTACGACCACAACCAGCTTGAATGTCATCAACAATCAATAATGCACCATGTTTTTTCGCCAGTTTTTGTAAACCTAACAACCACTCAGGTGTCGCGATATTTAAACCACCTTCACCTTGCACTGTCTCAACAATAAATGCTGCTGGAGCATCAATACCACTTGATGGATCTGACAATTGTTTGTCGATCATCTTTAAGGTATCTGCGTTATAACCATAATAACCACAGAACGGCATACGGGTTACCCCAGACAATGGAATAGACGCACCACCTCTATGGTGTTGGTTACCTGTTGCACTCACTGCCCCTAAAGTCACACCATGGAAACCATTGGTAAAACTAATTACATTTGTGCGGCCAGTTACTTTACGTGCCAATTTAAGTGCAGCTTCAACAGCATTTGCACCTGTCGGGCCAGTAAATTGAACTTTGTAGTCCAAGTCACGTGGTTTTAAGATGACATCTTGCAAAGTTTGCATAAATGCGGCTTTAGCATTGGTATGCATATCCAAACCATGCGCAACACCATCTTGCATAATATAGTCGACTAACGCTTGTTTAAGCTCATCCTGATTGTGACCGTAATTTAATGAGCCAGCACCAGCAAGAAAGTCTAAGTAAGCGTTGCCATCTTCGTCGTATAAATACGCACCTTTTGCGCGATTAAAAGTAACCGGAAAAGAATTAGCATAACACTGTACGTTAGATTCCATCTGTTGAAAGATACTCATAAGTTTTCCTCTTTGATTTTGATCATGCGTTTAGCATTGGAAGAAATTGGCCCAATTTTGAATAAATACTCGTCTGCGTGTTTGCCACCTAAATGGGTATCACGAACAAAATAACTAGACTCAGCACAGCCTGTATTTAATTGACTAGCCAATTTACGAAATACCGAACGTGAAGCTTGATTATCTTTAGTAATAGTGGTCTCTACATGAGTTACCTCACTACAGATCACACGTGACAATAAATGGTTTAACATTTTGTACGCTAAAGATTGACCTCTGGCTTTTTCAGAAACAGCCATTTGCCAAATAAAAATCGTGCTTGTTTTCTGCGGATTGATGTAAGCAGACATCCAGCCCACAATCTCACCGTCAAGCTCAGCTACCACGCAGGTTTCACAGAAG
>NZ_JH767534.1:0-127772 GCF_000281085.1 Catenovulum agarivorans YM01 | reverse complement strand
GGGGAAAAGCCGCTATTAGCTGATTTACAGCATAGCCATCGTTGGCGGTTGGACAACGAAACGTCAGTTGCCCCAAATTTTGATTAACTCGATCCATATCGAAAGTTTTATCTCAAATTATTTACAATTAAAATATTTAGATGTCTAAATATTGTTTTATATAGTACACTAAACATTCTTAAAAGATCCAGCGTTAATTTTTATTTGGGGTTTTATGTTGAATAAATGGGTAGCGTTTCTAATAAATGAAACTAGATATTGCTGTAACATCCAACAAATAAAGGAAGTTATACCGTATGCACAGTGCAATCCGTTTCCTGGCTCAAATCAATTCGCTGAAGGCATATTAAGTATTAGAGGTGAAGTTATTACCATAATAAGCGGTGAAAAATTACTTTGTGATAAAAATATTACACAACAAAACAATATTCTAATTATAGAAAACGCTGGTCAAGAAAGAATCGGGGTGACTGTCGATCAAGTTGATAGCATTATCGAGTTTGACCCAGAGTCAATCGACACAAGCATCGAAGCACGTGGTGGGCAAACTGCAACTTGGGTAACAGGCACAATAAACGAAGACAATAACTTAACTATAGTCGTTGACTTTACAAACCTTATGACGCTGCAGTCATCAGAAGTCGAATAAGCTGAAATTTATGTTTATAATACATGACAACTCAAAATCACTAATGGAAGATGCTTTGGCCCAAGTTGAACCAATTGAAGAAGTGCTCATTACGTTACGTCGACTGATACGAGCAACTGACTTGCATTCAAAACAGCTGGTAAAAACCTCAGGAATAACAGCTCCACAATTGTTATTACTTAGAGCGATTCAAGAGAAAGGCGAAGTAACCATAGGTGAAATAGCCAACGAAATTAGCTTGTCGCAAGCGACTGTAACCAGTATTTTAGATAGACTAGAAAAACGTGAATTGGTCTATCGCGTACGTTCAAATCAAGACAAACGTAAAGTCCATGCGTATTTAACTGATGCAGGCCAAGAATTATTAAGCGAAGCGCCATTACCTTTGCAGGAACACTTTGTTCGCCAATTTAGGGATCTAAAAGATTGGGAGCAGCATATGATGCTGTCGTCGTTGCAGCGCGTAGTACAAATGATGGACGCACAGCACCTAGATGCAGCACCAATGTTAGAAATTGGTGATTTAACTGCCCACCTGAGCCAAAATAAATCATAATAAAACTGGCATTGCTATAGTCACTATACAAACGATTGATAGATTTAATACCCGACAGCAATTGTCATTTGTCTATCAATCTTTTATCTTTGTTGGCAAATTTTGACGTCTTCTCACTCAAATAAATGGAGAACATTATGAAAGTTGCAGTTATTGGTGCGGCTGGTGGTATCGGCCAAGCATTAGGTCTATTGTTAAAGTTAAACTTACCAGCTGGTTCAGCGTTAAGTTTGTATGATATTGCCCCTGTAACTCCAGGTGTTGCAAAAGATTTAAGCCACATACCTACAGATGTTGAAGTAACTGGTTTTGCTGGTGAAGATTGCTCACCTGCATTAGAAGGTGCTGATGTTGTATTAATTTCTGCAGGTGTTGCACGTAAGCCTGGTATGGATCGCGCTGACTTATTTAACATCAACGCTGGCATTATCAAATCATTAGCACAAAAAGTTGCTGATGTTTGCCCTAAAGCTTTAGTTGGTATTATTACCAACCCAGTAAATACTACTGTGCCAATTGCAGCAGAAGTATTGAAAAAAGCAGGTGTTTACGATCCTAAGCGTTTATTCGGTGTAACAACTCTTGACGTTATCCGCGCTGAAACTTTCATCGCTGAAGCAAAAGGTAAATCAACTCAAGACGTTAAAGTTGACGTAATTGGTGGTCACTCAGGTGTAACTATTTTACCTTTGTTGTCACAAGTTGAAGGTGTTTCTTTCACTGACGAAGAAATAGCAAGCTTAACCACTCGTATCCAAAACGCTGGTACTGAAGTTGTTGAAGCTAAAGCTGGCGGCGGTTCTGCAACTCTATCTATGGGTCAAGCTGCAGCTCGTTTCGGTTTATCTTTAATTAAAGGTTTACAAGGTGAAGAAGTGATTGAATGTGCATATGTTCAAGGCAATGGTGAAAATGCACCTTTCTTTGCACAGCCAGTTAAATTGGGTAAAGACGGCGTTGAAGCTATTTTAGACTTCGGTTCTATCAGTGCATTTGAGCAAAAAGCATTTGATGACATGTTACCAACTTTAAAAGGTGACATTGAAAAAGGTGTTGAGTTCGGCCAAGCTGAATAATCCCTGATACAATCCGAATCTGCAAAAACCGAAACTTGAGCTAGCTCTGTTTCGGTTTTTTGCTTTATTTACCCTCATACCTAGATAAATCGCGAAAACCCAGGATATATGTTATAAACTTGTTTTATTTAATAATATGGTAGACCTATATGCAATGGTTGTTAGGCTTGTTGTTATGCCTGTTGGTAATAAATATGCCTTGGGCACATGCTAGTACCAATCCGCCGCATATCCTCATGGTCCATTCGTACAGCCAAGATTTTGATTGGACGATTAAACAGCAACAAGCTTTTACCCAACAACTACAGAAGTTGAACGGCCAACAAACTTTACGTTTTTCGAGTGAGTATTTAGATACCAAACGAATACAGCCAAGCAGCCAATACATCACATTGTTTCAAAACTATCTGGTTGCCAAATATCAAAAGTTCAAACCCGATTTAATTTATGTCACTGACGACAACGCAGCTCAGTTTGTACTTGGACTCAAGCCTCAAATTTTTGCCGATACACCGATAGTTTTTTCAGGGGTCAGTAATACTGAATTGTTAAATACTTATCCATTCCAACAAGTCAGTGGCGTGTATGAAAAACCTTATTTTGACGAATATGTAACGATTTTGTCTGAACTCTATCCAAATATCACAACTATCTACTATGTTGGCGATGGCAGCATTACTGATAAATTTGTCGGTGAACAAATTGATAAACTCAAACTAGATAAATCGATAACAATTGAACATGTGCAAAAACAATATCTAGCACAAATCGTCGACTTTTTTACTCAGGCTCAACCCGGCCCAATTATTTTAGGCACAGCAGGCTCATTGAAAAATGTTGCTGGCGAAATCGTCGACTTAAATGTCACTATTAATACAATAAGTAGTCAATTAAACCGCCCACTATTGGTCGCTATGAATTATGTTGATGGCGCTTTGGCCGGTTTTTTGTTTGCTGAACAATTTGGCTTTGAGGCAGCCCACCTTGCCCATCAATACCTGAGCGGTGCACCAACTGTAAATACCATTGACGATTTACTGCCCACTTTGCATATGGATTACAATCAAATTAAACGTTTTGGTTTAAATATTTCACATCCAATCATAGCCAATGCCCATGTACACAACAAACCAAAATCCATATTCGAAACCCACCAAAACCTGCTGTTTTGGTTAGGGCAAATTTCTATCGTCTTAACTATTTTTATCACGGTTTTTTCTTATTTAATGGTGAGACAGCGTAATCAACTATTATTGCAACAAAGCATAGATCCGCTAACACAGCTGTCGAATCGGCTTGCCTTAACTCAAGATGTGGTCAATACCGGCGAAACATTCGCCTTAATAAACATTAATGCCTTTTCATCCCTCAATCATTTTTATGGTACTGCCATAGGTAACCGTTTATTGGTTGCCACTGGTGATTTATTAATGAGTAAGAGCAGCCAACGAATCAAAGCTTACCGATTAAATGCGGATCAATTTGGTTTATTGTTTTCACATACATATACTCAACAACAAGTCACTCGCTACTTAACTCATTTGATTGAACAATTTGAATCAACCGAGTTATTACCAGAAGTCGGCGGTGTCACCTTAACTGTGTCTGTTGGTGCAACCTTAATTAATGATGATAGATATATTGAGCAAGCGCGTGAAGCTATGGCTAAGGGCCGCAGGCTACAACAAAGCTTCGCTTGGTACCAATTAGATGAACAAAAAGTTCAGCAGCAAGCGCATAATGCAAAATGGGTCAATAAACTAAAATCTGCATTAAATGAACATAGGCTGGTCGCTTACTACCAACCGATTGTTGATATTAGCAGTGGTCAAATTAAAAGTTATGAAATGTTGGCGCGAATACACCAAGAAGACGGCACTGTCATTACACCAAACTTATTTATTGAAATAGCCAAACGCACCCAACAATATCATAGACTGACGCGACAAATGATAGATACAGCATTGTCTTGTATTGAACAACATAAAGTACAGGTTTCAATTAATTTCACTATGCAGGACATTGGTCATCCAGCGACAGTTGATTATTTATTAGCTCAGCTAGAAAAAAGCCAAAACGGCCAATACTTAACCTTAGAGATCACAGAAACCGAAGGCATAGAAAACTACGCATTAGTAAAACAATTTGTGCAGCAAATTAAAACTTTGGGTTGTAAATTGGCTATAGACGACTTTGGCACTGGCTATTCGAACTTTAGCCATTTATTAGATTTAAACGCAGACGTAATTAAACTTGATGGCAGCTTAATTCAGCGTTTATTAAAGGATGAAAAAACTGAACAAATCGTCAAATTGTTAGTCGCATTTGCCCACAGCAATAATATGGCGGTAACAGCCGAATTTGTTGATTCTCAAGCACTGCTCGACAAGCTAGCCGAATTGGCGGTCGATAGCGCCCAAGGTTTCCATTTAGGCAAACCGGCTGCCACTATCCTCAGCTAATTCAGCACACAAGTAGTCAATTAAACATTCAATTCGAGCAGGCTTAAATTTAGCTTTGGCGTACACTAAACTAACTTGGCTGCCTTTCGCATTCCAACCTTCAACCATGTTAACCAACCGCCCTGCTTGAATATCTTGCGCTGCGTAGTAACTTGGTAAGCGCACCATAGCCACACCCGCAATTGCCGCTTGATAAGCGACATAACCATTTGCACACTGCAAAGTACCAGTTGGTTGAAAATCATAACTTTGTGTCGTTGCTTGGCTATTTTGGCTGAATTGCCATTTTTTCATGCTGCCCAAGATACAAGGGTAATTTTTTAGTTGTTTTGGATGCTCTACGACTGGGTAGTTTTTAATATAATCGGTAGAAGCACAGACATAAGATGGGTAAAAAGTCAGTTGCCGAGCAATTAAATTTGAATCAGGCAGATCGCCCATGCGCACAGCTAAGTCGTATCTATCTGCAATTAAGTCGACATGGCTGCTGGCAAAATCTAGTTCAATTTTAACTTGTGGGTACTTGTGCATAAATTGGATTAACAAGGGTGCCAATATACGCTCACCAAACCATCCACCAACTGAATTAATTCGAATTAACCCAGACAACTGAGTTTGACTCGATTTAACTTGCTCAATCGAATCTTGCAAAATTGACCAGCCGTTACGGCAATTCTGATAAAAACGCTCACCACTGGCAGTTAGCTGCATACTGCGAGTTGAACGCACTATCAGTTGCACAGCTAATTCTTGCTCAAGCTCAGCAATCACCTGGCTAACACGCGCGCGAGTTGTACCTAGTTGTTCTGCTGCTGAAGTAAAGTTGCCTTGTTCAACCACAGTAATAAATTCCAATAAACCTTTTAGCATGCTATTGATAAACCAGACTTAACAATGTGTAAAATTGTTAAGTATATATCCAATTGAGCGAGCCGAGTAGAATATCCTGTAATCAATTACGTCAGAGGTTTAGAATGAAATTACGCACACTCGGCCACAGCGGCCTACAAGTATCAGAAATTGGTTTAGGTTGTTGGCAACTCGGTGACGATTTTGGGCCAATTTCACAAGACACAGCCAATGAAATTTTAGCGGCAGCACAACAGCAGCAAGTTAACTTCTTAGACACGGCTGACGTTTATGGCGCAGGTTTAAGTGAAAACCGCATAGGTCAATGGCTTGCAAAAAACAAGCATAATTCAGTGCAAACTATTGTTGCGACTAAAGTGGGGCGCGATGGAAGGTTATTCCCCAATCAATACACTAAACAAACAATGCAAAAGAATATTGAAGGTTCGCTGCAACGTTTAGGGGTCGATGCAATTGACCTTATTCAATTGCACTGTATTCCACGTCAAGTATTATTTGCCGGTGAAGTGTTTAATTGGTTAGAAGACTTTCAGCAACAAGGTTTAATTCGTTTTTACGGTGCCAGTGTCGAAATGTTAGACGAAGCTGAATTTTGTTTAAACTACAGCAAAGTGACTAGCTTACAAATGTTATTAAACATATTCCGCCAAGATGCTTTAGACACAATATTGCCATTAGCCACCAGCAAAAATGTGGGCATTATCGCCCGCCTGCCGCTGGCATCGGGTTTGTTATCCGGAAAAATGTCTGCAGAGCGTCAATTTTCCGCGCAAGATCATAGAAACTACAACAAAGACGGCGCACATTTTCACGTAGGTGAAACCTTTAACGGCATTGCATTTGAACAGGGTTTAACTCTGGTTGAACAACTTCAACAGCTATTGATTGAGCATAGCGAGTTAGATTTCCCAACACAGCTCAACTTACAACAAATTGCCATTCGTTGGTTGTTAGACTTACCTGCGGTGAGCAGTGTGATTGCTGGCGTGAGTAAAAGTCAGCAGCTGATTAACAATGCGGCGGTGAGTCAGTTAGATAAGTTACCCGCAGAGGTAACACAATTATTAGCTGATTTTTATCAACAAAAAGTGCGACAACACATTCGCGGTGGTATTTAAGTTAACCTTAGGTCAATTTAGCATTGGCAAATTAAAATAATCCCCTAAAATGCCCCAAGCCACATCTGGCGTGTCTTGGGGTTTATTCATGTTATTCGACAACATCATCACAGCTTTAGTTGAACAAGGTTATGCCGTTATTGAGCATGCATTTGCGCCTGAGTTTGAAAACCACTTGTATACCCATGCCAAACAACTGCAACAAAGTCAGCTGAAACAAGCCGCCATCGGCCGCGAAAGTGATGAAAAAATCAACAACACAGTACGTCGCGATAAAATAAAATGGATGGATCAGCAACAAGCGACTGAAGCTTTGTGGTTAGATAAAATGGAGCAATTGCGCATTGAGTTAAATCGCAGTTTATATTTAGGTTTGTTTAGTTACGAAGCGCATTTTGCCCAATATCAAGTTGGTGATTTTTACAAAAAACATCTAGATTCGTTTAAAGGCCAAGCCAATCGGATATTATCAACTGTCTATTATTTAAACCCAAACTGGCAGGTTGATAATGGTGGAGAATTGGTTATTTACCACCCGGAAAACCATCAACAAGAAATCATTCGAGTGCAACCAAACTGCGGTACTTTGGTGATATTTTTAAGTGAAGAATTCCCACATGAAGTCTTGCCAGCCAAACAAGCGCGCTACAGTATTGCCGGTTGGTTTAGACTGAATACCAGCATGGGTAAGCAAATAGATCCACCTAGGTAATCAAGCTATACTACAGCCCTCTTCAGCCAGATAACAACAAGTGACAGTTTAAACATGCGAATTAGCCGAATTTATCACGCAAGTCCACTTCAAGTAGGCGACAATGTGCAGCTTTCAGATGACGCAGCCAATCATGTTGGCCGAGTTTTACGCCAACAAGCGGGGCATCCTGTAGTGTTATTTAATGGTGATGGATTTGACTATGCTGGTGTGATTAGCGAAAGTTCGCGCAAACGTGTATGTGTGGATATTCAATCAGCGGAAAAAAATAATTCTGAGTCGCCGCTAAATATAGAACTGCTACAGGTTATATCACGTGGTGACAAAATGGATTTAACCATACAAAAAGCAGTTGAGCTTGGGGTTAGCCGCATTACCCCTATTATCAGTGAGCGCTGCGGGGTTAAACTCAATGCTGAGCGCTTTACTAAAAAAGTTGAACAATGGCAAAAAATTGTCCACTCAGCTTGTGAACAATCTGGTCGCGCGGTTGTGCCAAGCATTGGCGATATTCAAGATATTAATCAAGTATTGGCTGAAACATTCGATGGTTTACGCTTAAATTTGCACCCACAAGCCGAAATTGGCATTAGCCGCTTAGATAAAAATTCCCACAATATTCAGTTGTTAATTGGCCCCGAAGGCGGCTTAAGTGACGAAGAAATCACGCTTGCTCGCCAGCAGGGTTTTACCGATATTTTAATGGGTCCTAGAGTACTCAGAACTGAAACCGCCGGACTTGCAGCCATTAGTATGCTGCAATGTGTCCTAGGCGATATGGGTTAGACATTCAGATTAGGCAATACAAAAGATTTTGTATTCGGGTGGAGCCTGATCCACAAACCTGGATTTTCATTTAGCTGTTGCAATGCTTGCTGTTTATCATCACTGAGTTTGCTATTAAGTACCTTGGCATAAGTTTGCACTTTTGCAGGCGCAGAGTCAGCATCAACAACAGACTGGACTACTTTTTTCGCCTGTAATATTGCTGCTGGCCCTAAAGTTAAAATGTATTGAGCGCTACGACATTCAGCTTCGTCACTTTCACTAACCACAGTGCCACCGGCTTTAAATTTGCTGATGTGGTGCTCTAAAATACTGCTAGAAATTGGAATGAGTCCAGCTACATGGCTTGCTTGTGCACCTGAAAAAGGCTTGATATACGCCAAATGTGACGCTTGATTTTGCTCTGGGCCATGGCCAATAAAAAAGATATCTAAACCACCAAGTGACTCAAGCTTGTTTAAATAGGCAATTAACCCAGCTTCTAAATCATCCAAGTCAGTTTGCATTGGGGTAAAACTTTTGATTTTTTTGAAAAAAGCTTCACCTAAAATGCGTTCAAAATCGCGTACAAAACTCAACCCATTATTCATGCCCATAGGTGCTAACGCATCTTGCGTAAATACATTCAAGCGCGCTAACAAAGCATCTTGCTCTGAAGTTTTGGCGAGTTCACCCAACAGTCTATGTAACTCTTGTGCACCACGGCCACCTAACAAGGCGATATTAATATCACCGCTTTTCTCTGCAGCTGTTGCATATAACTCTTGCAACATAGCTTGGCCAACCTCAGCTTCTGATTGTAAAACGCTAGGTTGCACACCATAGTCAGTAAAAGCAGCGTCGCCTGCGGTTTGTTGTGCCAGCCACACGTTATTATTCTCTTGCTGGAGGATAAATAATGAATTTTCAGTCGTCATAGTAAAACCTAATTGGAGCGAGTAAAGCTTAAGTATAAGTGCAACCAAGCCAAAATGCCACCGATAGACAAAAGGCTAATTAGCACTTAATCATCATGCTTTGTCAAAGTAATCATAGTTTTTAGACCAAAGCCTATGTTTGTTCAAATACTATAGTTCGAATCGGGTATTTAATTTTACCGCTATTACGGCATAATTCTCCGCTACTGATTTGGCATTTTAGATATTGGATGTTTAGGGTTATGAGTTTGATGCGTTGGGTAATATTATCTTTAGCCGTATTGTTGAATTGTGCTTGGGCAAATCAAGCAGTTCAAGTTACACAACTGGATAACGGCTATTTAGTTAGCGCTCCACAATTAAATTTGCAGCGAAAAATACGAGCTTATGGCGACGATATTATTCGTATTCAAAGCATAACCACTGAACAAGTGTTTTTTGCAGATGACCACTATTTAATGGTCGAACAACATAATTGGCCGGCCGAATTAAGCTTTAAACAAACAGATCAGCAGCTCATATTTGCAACAGCTAATATTCAAGTTAGCTTAGATCCACTGACATTACAGGCGCAATTTCAGCAAATAAATAATATAGATAACAGCGCTGTTTTTTTACAAGAGATAACCCCGTTAACCCAAGCTAACCAAAGCATTTCTACCCAATTTAAATTTGATAAAAACGAAAAATTTACCGGTTTAGGTCACGGGTTTTATGCCCGTAACTCAGGGCTAAATTTGGCCGGGCAAATTATCGAACGTAATTATGGTAGTGAGCCAATTGAACAAGCCCCTTTGATAGTGCCATTTTATTTATCGAGCAAAAATTATGCTATGTTTGTAAATAGCATGCAGCAAAACCGCTTTAATTTTGGTGCTAATCAAACCTATAGCATTGAATTAAACGGCTATCGCAGTGAATCACAAATGGATATATTTGTGATTGTCGGTGATGATTTAAAAGCTGTATTAAACCAATACGTTAAGTTAACCGGCAAACCTAGATTACCGGCAAAATCCATGTTTGGTTTACAGCTATCCGATAAAGGCCATGATCATAATAGTCCAACACCTTCAGATCAAAACTGGTGGCAACAACAAATTACTCAACACAGAAAAGCCGGTTTACCACTAGATCATGTGGTTAATGACAACCGCTGGCGCGCGGCAGGCGGCAAACGCTGCGAGTCCAAACTTGCTTGGGATAAAGATCGCTACCCAAACCCAAGCGAATATAAAGATTGGTTAGAACAAAACGGTTTAACCCTGACGCTTGATTTTAACCGCTGCATAGCCCAGTACAGCGAGGGTTGGCAAAAGTCTTTTAACTTGCCTTTTATTGAAGAAATTGAATTTAGAAACAGCGCCCCAGATTTAACCAATGGTGATTTTAGACAATGGTTTTGGCAGATATTTTTCACCCAAGCGCTTGACCCTAAACTTAATTACCCGGGTGATGCATTGTGGATAGATGAATTTGACGAGCAAGGCGCCGCGCCATTAACCACCAAATTAGCCAATGGTCATTTGTCTGCGGAAATGCGCAATTATTGGTTCTTTTTAATTGCCCAAGCGCTGGTTAAAGATGGTTGGGATAGCGCCAATTTAAACAAACGTCCATTTGTGTGGGTACGCGGTATGACAGCGGGAGCACAAAGATACGCGACGCTATGGAGTGGTGATATTTACCCTAACTATTACGACATGCAACACAGTATTCGAGGCATGCAGTTAGCTGGTTTATCTGCCTTCCCATATTGGGGACATGACGCTGGCGGTTTTTACGATTGGCAAAACAATAAAGGGCCAGATGATGTGTTGTATCAGCAATGGGCACTTGCTATGGGCGCATTTTCGCCTATTTGGAAACCGCATGGTATGGGTGAATCACGCTGGCCACTAGACCGCAACCAACAGGTTTTAGCGCCATTTAAACATTACGCTAAATTGCGCTATCAACTTATGCCGTATTTGTACTCAGCGGCACATCAAGCACATCACACAGGTGTACCAATCGCCCGCGCTATGTTGCTCGAATACCCAGAATATGCACAAGCTTGGCAGTATGATTTACAGTATATGTGGGGTGATAATTTATTGGTTGTACCTAACAGCCAACCAGCCGACAAGATGGGCATGAGCACAGTTAATTTTTGGCTACCACCGGGTTTGTGGTATGACATCAACACGGATAGCTCGGCAGCAAAAACAATTGAAGGCGATAAGGTGTTACAGCGAAAATTGTTACCAGCACAAATGCCTATTTTTGCCAAAGCTGGCTCTATTGTTCCAAAACGCCCATATGCTTTAAGCACACAATTTATTGATAAAAGTCAGTTAATTTTAGATGTATACACAGGTGAAGATGGTCAGTTTGTTTTATACGAAGATGATGACAAAACGCCGGCCTATCGTTTAGAGAATCAATACGCGACTAGCTTTATTCTGTATCAAGAAAGTTTGCAGCGTTTAACTATACATCCAAGCCTAGGTGTTTATTTAAATATGCCTGAACAAAGACAAATTAGCGTTAATTTTGTTGGCATCAATCAACCACCAATTGAGCAAATTAAGTTAACTGTGAATGGCAAAGCAGTGCCGTTAAAAATCGAAGAGAATGGCGTCAGTTTTGTTGCAGACGTGAATGAAAAAGCGGTATTACGGTGGTAAAGGCGACAATACAAGGGTCGCATGGAAACTCCGAACAACTCACCAAACGCTTGGAGTATCTCTCGCATAAGGCATATGGGGTATTCCGAGCAAAAACGCTTTTAACTCATCCCTGAGCCGCTCACACAAGATATCCCTCTCTTGTGAAGTTTTGCTCGCAACACGCCCATACACCTGATGCATACATGAGATGCTGTAAGTTCATTGTTGAAGGTGCCTGGCAAATATAGCGATAGAAATGTTAGATAAAAGCCTATTGGAAAGCTAATTTTCTAAAACTTCAAAAGGCATGGATGCCTTTTGTGAGCGGCCAGGGACTGGCGACAAGCGTTTTTAGAAAATTATGCTTCCAATGGGCTTGATTCCCACCAAACTAGCAGCGCCGAAGCCCACAATTCGAGCCTAGAAAAACTTACTTAATTTATCTTTAACTTTATCTTTTAACTTATCTTTTTGTTTTTCTTTAAACGAATCAACTTTAGCATCCAACAACTTTTGCAAACTACCTTCAGTATCATCAACCCAAGCCGACAAATCGCCAATTTGCGCAAGCTCCTGCTCAGACATATCCAACTTATCAGCCATTTTCGCATTGAGCTTACTTTGATACTCAGCTTTGAGTTTATCCAACTCAGCATTGGCTGACGCTTTAACACTGTCTTTAACAATATTGTCCAGCGCAGAATTAATCTTCCAACTAGAAGAGGTCGCTTTACCAGATAATAAAATTTCCGCTGGGATCTTCTGTTGCTGATTTAACGCCTCGACAACCTGTTTCATCCAACGAGATGACGACGTAGAGCTAAACATAGGTTTAACCAAATCTAACGCTGTGTTGGCGTCTAACATACCTTGTTGGTAAGAAAGTTCACCCGTTCCCGTCAACTGAGTTTGTTGTAAACTAAATTTAGCTTTCGAACTTTTATCTTTCGCCACTTTTAAATCATTAAACTGCCAGTTTGCTTGGCTTTTAATATTCGAATCTTGATCGACCCAATAATCTAACTGGCCTTTTAAATCACCTTGAGCAAACGCGTTGGAAAATACATCCACTCGGCTTGCGGTTGTTTTTTTCCAATGCTGTACATGAATATCTTTAAGCTCAATCCAAATTGTACCTTTTGGATTAACTAGTTCAATTTTGCCTTGGGCTACCATCCAATCTGGAATTGGATTTTCTTCATCAAAGTGGACAAAACGACCGACGCTTTGCTCTACTTCATCAGCTTGTCCATCATTACCCTTTTTAATAAAAGGTTTTAACAACTTATAGGCTTTTTCTGCGTATTGGTAATAGCTGCGCGCTTCTTCGCCAAACAAGATATGCGCTAAATCTTCCGCTTCAAAGGTCTCAAGTTGGTAAGTTTGTTTAACTTGTTGCCAGTCTTGCTCTGGAGCCTCTTTCAGCTCTTTAGTTGCAAGTTTTAATTTCGCATTGCTGTCGCTTAATTGCTCTTTAGCTTGCTTAAATTTAGCTTTATCTTGTTTGATATCTGCTTTTAATTCATCCAACTGCTCTTTCAACTTAGCCAGATCTTCTAAGCTATCCACTTCGGTATCCGTGAGCTGCTTAATTTTTGCCTCGTATTCTTTTAATTTACTTTTGTCTGGTAGCTCAGCTTTTAGCTGTTTGATTTTCGCTCTTTCTTCTGTAAGCGTCGTTTGTAATGCTTGCGCTTTTTCCACAGTAATTAAGTTACTGTCGTTTAATAATGTTTTTACATCCGGTATTTCAGCTTTAATTTCATCTATTTTTGATGTTTTTTGGCTAGATTCCTCGGCTGCTTCAACAACGTCATACACTTTGCCTGGTTCAGCTCTTTGCTTATCCAATTGCAATTTGGCCACTTGTAGATCCGTGATTAAAGTTTTACCTAACAGATATTGCCACAGATCTATCGCCGCAACAGCTGTATTAAACTCAACCAGGTTGTTGGCTGGATTTTGTTTATCTGTTACTTGAAGGTGAACCAACTCAACACTAACCGGCGACCAATTTACATTAACCTTTTCAACATTGATTTCGGCACCATAAACACGCTCACCAAGCTGCTCAATCGCCAATTTAATTAAACTACCAGCAAATAAATAAACGCTCGCAGCAAGCAGCGCGATAACAGCAACAAAACCCGCAAACCCTTGCCATCTCAAATACTTCTTCATGCGCCACCTCCTTGTACTTTTAAATAAAATTGATAAAAACGCGAACCTTTGAGCATTTGCACTATTTTCATTTTCATCACAAAAGCCATTACATGATCTCTATATTTAACCACTAAATACTGTGCCAACAATACAAACGGCACAAATAGAACTAAAGTGACCACTAACGCGCCGAGCGTTAGCGTATGATGCAAATGAGCCAATTTGAATAATGTGCTTTGATATAAAGCGTGCCAAATAGGTTCAAGCACTGCCGAAGTTAATAAAACATCACCTAAACTAGCAAACACAGGGGCAAACAATAAACCCAACAAAGCAAAGACACTCCAACTGACAAAAAAACTCCCTAGGTGTACACGGATTAAAAAAGCCAATAATAAAATGAGTAGATTATGCAAGCTAAACAGAGGGGTTAACCCTATGACCATACCAAGTGCCATTGCATAAGCTATTTGCCGCGGTGAGTTTTCTGAATTAAGTGCAATAAACACTTTGATGATTTGCGTAAGCATGATTCATTTTTCCCTGAAATGTCAGATTTTACTTAAGAAATATTATAGCTAAATTACTTTCAAACCGAATTGGCCGCAGGATCTGAAAAATTTGGTATATAGGTTTGTGGTGCTAAGCAGACTTGATTACGACCATTTATCTTGGCATCGTACAAAGCTTGGTCGGCAATATCAATCCATTGTGAAAAATCTTTAATTTCTTTAGTTAACAATGCAATACCAGCACTGACGCTGAGCTTAATATTAAGTTGATTGCATGTTTCTAAGCTTTCTTTTTCTAAATAAATTCGAAATGCATTAGCAATATGCTCTGCAGAATGTGGATCTGAATGTGGGATTAATACACCAAACTCTTCACCACCATAACGCCCGAGAGTTGCATTGCTACCTTGGAAAAACTTTTTAAGAGCATCGGCAAAAGCTATCAAGACTTTGTCACCAACCAAGTGGCCATGAGTATCATTAATTTTTTTAAAGTGGTCTATATCTATCATAACCAAAGCTGGTGTTTCGTTATGTGTTTTGGCGTGCTGAAAAATATCTTGTACTCTAGCTTCCCAATAGCCTCTGTTAGGCAGTTGGGATAACGAGTCTGTGCGGCTCAATTCAAGTGCCATTTTGCGTTCTTCAGAAAGCTTTTTTGATAACCTAAAGGTCACAAAACCAACTAATAGCGGATAAAATAGCGCTAAAGGTGCACATATCAGCATAATTAATTCGCTGCTGGCAAAATTGACGTGTGGCGCAACGATTAAAAAATTGGCGAATATACCTGCTAGCACAGCTAACCAGCCGGTAAGGTAAAAACGCACTCCACCAGCTGAAATATTGTTTAAACCGCTAGCTGATAACAATAGGATACTGGGCATAATATTAAAGCCCATAGCCGCGACCCAGAACCCCACTATGCTAGAGTCGAAAAACAGGCTTCTAAATTCAGATTTAAAATGATCTTTGGCACACATGCCAAGAAGAAAAGCGAGGTGAGGCCAAACAAATGCCGAAAGAAACACACCATACCAGTACCAGCCGGGCAAATCATTTTGATACACCACCAAACCAACAGGTAGTGAGCCCAAACCGAAGCCGATAACCCTAGGTAAGTAAACTCGTTTTACAAAACTTTTGCCGCGGCCAGCTTGTTGTATTGCCTTCAAATTACTTCCCTATAGTAGTTAGGAAATATATGCAAATAACTATGAGTTTAGATTAAGCCAAGTTATTTGCAATAGGCCATTATTGCGTTAATGATGCTTTTGTTTGCTTCTGGAAAGGTATATTGATTAAGCGAATTTACGTCGACCCAGCGAATTTCTTGCCCTTCATTGCCATTAGCTTCGCCTGTATGCTGCTCAATCACATATGTGTCTAACACAACCTTTTTGTCGCCATAATCATGTTCAATCTTAATCAATGGTGCACTGCTTATCACTTGAACATTGCATTCTTCAAGCATTTCGCGAGCAAGTGCGTCGGTTACCAGCTCTCCTTGCTCAACTTTACCACCCGGAAATTCCCATTTGCCGCCTTGGTGTTGGTGTTGATTGCGCTTGGCAATCAACACTTCTTTTTGTCCATTATTTTGCTGCATAACCACAGCAACTGCGACATGAACAAGCTTGGCCATTAGTTTAACTTACCATGGCAGTTTTTGTATTTTTCACCTGATCCACAAGGGCAAGGGTCATTACGGCCAACTTTAGCACCTTCGCGAATAAAAGCTTTTGGCTTTTTGCCATCCGCTAATGCTTCATCGTTATCGTGTTGGTATTGTTTTGGCGCGGCCTCAGCTTGACGACGTTTTGCTTCTACCGCTTCAACGTCTGACTCTTCACGCACTTTTACTTTAGACAATACGCCAACCACTTCAACTTTAAGCGCTTCTAACATTTGTGAGAACAACTCAAATGACTCACGCTTGTATTCTTGCTTAGGATTTTTCTGTGCATAACCACGTAAATGAATACCTTGGCGCAAGTGATCCATTGCCGCTAAATGCTCTTTCCAATGCGAATCTAAGCTTTGTAACATAATCGCTTTTTCGAAGTGACGTAAAACAGGCGCACCCACTTGTTTTTCTTTTTCAGCATAAGCTTCGTCTAATGCTGCTGCAATGCGTTCGCGTAACTTCTCTTCATCTAGTTTGTTATCTTCATCCAACCATTGTTGAATTGGCACATCTAGTGTGAAGTCTGCTTTTAAACGTTCAGTTAAACCAGCAACATCCCACATTTCTTCAACGGACTGCGGTGGTATATATGCATCAATAGTAGAACTTAAAACATCAGCACGGATCACACTAATAGTCTCGCTGATATCACTTTCATTCATCAATTCGTTGCGCTGCTGGTAAACCACTTTACGCTGATCGTTTGCAACGTCATCGTATTCAAGCAATTGTTTACGAATATCAAAGTTACGTGCTTCTACTTTGCGTTGGGCATTTTCAATCGCTTTGGTCACCCATGGATGTTCAATAGCTTCGCCGCGTTCCATACCCAGTTTTTTCATTAAACCAGATACTCGGTCGCTGGCGAATATGCGCATTAACGCATCTTCCATTGATAAGTAAAAACGTGAAGAGCCTGGATCACCTTGACGACCAGCACGGCCACGTAACTGGTTATCAATACGGCGAGATTCGTGACGCTCAGTACCAATAATGTGTAAACCACCAGCAGCAACCACTGCATCGTGACGCGACTGCCAATCTGCTTTAATTTTAGCGATTTGCTCTTCAGTTGGATTAGTTAATTGGTCGATTTCAATCTCTGAATTACCGCCCAATACGATATCCGTACCACGACCCGCCATATTAGTTGCGATAGTAACAGCACCTGGACGACCGGCTAATGCGACAATTTCAGCTTCTTTCGCGTGATACTTAGCATTTAACACTTGGTGTTTAATTTTTGCTTTTTTCAGTACACGAGATAATAACTCAGAGTTTTCAATTGAAATGGTACCCACTAGTACAGGACGGCCATCTTCAACACATTGTTTAATATCTTCAACAATGGCTTCGTATTTTTCTTCTGCAGTTAAATAAACCAAATCAGCGTGATCTTTACGGATCATAGGGCGATTGGTTGGCAAGATAATGGTTTCTAAACCATAGATATAGTTAAACTCGAAGGCTTCAGTATCCGCTGTACCTGTCATACCCGCTAACTTGTTGTATAAGCGGAAATAGTTCTGGAAGGTAATAGATGCCAAAGTTTGGTTTTCGTTTTGAATTTGCACACCTTCTTTAGCTTCAATCGCTTGGTGTAAACCTTCAGACCAACGACGGCCTTCCATAGTACGGCCAGTATGTTCGTCAACAATTACAATTTGCTGGTCTTTAACTAGGTAATCAACATCTTTGTGGTAAAGCTTATGCGCACGCAAAGCCGCGTTAACATGCGCTAATAAACCTATGTTGGCTGCGCTATATAACGAATCACCTTCTTGTAAAACTTTATTCTCAATCAGAATCTCTTCAACTGCAATTTGACCTTTTTCAGTCAAGTGCACTTGTTTAGATTTTTCATCAATGGTGAAGTGACCTTCACTCTCTTCCTCTTCAGAATCTTCTTTATCAGCTTGAATTAAATTCGGCACAACTTGATTAATTTGTTGATATAAAACCGAACTGTCTTCTGCTGGACCTGAAATCACTAACGGCGTACGCGCTTCGTCGATTAAAATTGAGTCAACTTCATCCACAACAGCAAATTTTAATTCACTTTGCACACGCTCTTCGGCGCTAAACGCCATGTTGTCACGTAGGTAGTCAAAACCAAATTCGTTGTTTGTACCATAGGTCACATCAGCTTCGTACGCTTGGCGCTTTTCAACTGGGCCCATACCTGGAATGTTACAACCAACTGTCATGCCTAAAAATTCAAATAACGGACGGCTCCAGTTTGAGTCACGATAAGCTAAGTAGTCATTTACCGTAACTACGTGTACATGCCCTGCTAAACCATTTAAATAGGTAGGCAAAGTTGCGGTTAAAGTTTTACCTTCACCTGTGCGCATTTCGGCAATTTTACCTTGGTGTAACACCATGCCACCTAATAACTGCACATCAAAGTGGCGCATGCCTAATACACGTTTTGATGCTTCACGACAAACGGCAAATGCTTCTGGCAATAAGCTATCAACAGTCGCGCCGTCAGCAAGGCGTTTACGAAACTCTTCTGTTTTCGCTTTTAACTCTTCGTCACTCAAGCCTTCTAATTCAGCTTCTAAACCATTTATCTGCGTAACAACTTTATTTAATTTTTTAATAAAACGATCGTTTCTGCTACCAAATATCGATGTCAGTATTTTTGTAATCATTAATCTATCCTGACCAGCTGCTTCCAGCTAAGTGCTCTCTATTTATTAAAAGGTAAGTTCCCATTTTGGGATGTGTGCTTTATTTTAAGCGCTATTTTGCACGACGATAAACGTATTTTAAAGGGTCTATCTGTTTGCCGTTTCTTAAGATTTCATAATGAACATGTGGACCTGTAGAGCGACCTGTTGAGCCCATAACGGCTATTTGAGCGCCCTTGCTCACTACATCTCCAACTGAAACCAGTAATTCTTTATTATGACCATATCGAGTTTTTAAACCTTGTCCATGATCAATCTCAATCAACCTGCCATAACCGTATCTTTCATCCGCCCAAGTTACAACCCCTGCACCTGTAGCAATAACTGAGTTACCTTCTTTTCCAGCAAAATCTATCCCTTTATGCATAGCGGGCAAACCACTAAAAGGATCTTTACGCATGCCATAATACGAAGATAACCAACCAGCTTCAATTGGTCGACCTGAAACATACACTTGGTCACTGATATGGTGATTCATGATGACAGATTCAAGTAGGCTAAGTTGTTGTTCTTGTTGATTGTAAAAATCGAGTAGTTGAGACATTTCTGTAAGTAACTCATGCTCAACCACTACATTTTGCAAAATATCAGCTTGTTCATCTGCTGGGCCACCAGTTGCTGGCATATCAGCAAAATTAAATTCATCCATGTGCAAACTGGCGTTTTCAGCTAAACGAGCGCCGAGTGCATTCATACGCAATGCGTAACTTTGTAATTCAGATAATTTGAGCTTTATCGCTGCAAGTTCAACCTCAGTTCTCGATTTTAGTGAATAAAGTGCTTCTTTTTGTTCTGCAAGTGCGAGACGAGATTGATTAACAGGTGCGATTGGTTGTTCGGTTTGTGCTGATTTTGGGTATATACTACTTAGAATTAAAACGGCTAAACAAATGATAAGCACGCAAAATGCAGCGGCATGGGTAAATCCCAAGTGCCATTCTAATTGGCGACCGTTTTTTGTGTACTGTATTGATAGCGACATAGTGATTAGTTAATGCGACCTAGACCGAAAAATTTATCGCAGATCATGGCTAAAAAATGGCCAGATCGGCAGCAAAAAAATGTTAAGCCCGAGTATACCAGCGAGATTTCAAAGGAGCTAGCGCTTAATTTGCCCAATTCGCTGCGAAAATGCATAAAAGTAGTGCAATTTGAGCGTGGTATTTTAACTTTGAGCCTGCCAAATGCGAGTTATCAAATGCAATTTAACGCTTGTCGTAGTCAGTTATTGAGCCAACTTAGAGTAACTCACCCTGATTTATTCAGTATTAAGTGCCAAGTTGACCCGAACATGTCGACATCTTCCAACTTAGTTAGGGAAACCTCAGCCTCATATGCAACTTCAACTAAGAAAGCAGCAAAAACTTTGTCAGATAAAACTAAGCAAGATTTAACCGCGACTATGCAGGATTTACCGGAGAATATTCAAGCTGCATTGTCACGGCTGATAAATTTGAAGTAGTCCGCTGAGTAGGTGCAATATAGCCATAAAGTAAATGGGGAATTTATTTCGTCTGACTACAAACAACATTAATTGGTGATTCATCCTTGAAGCTCCAGCCCTGTCGCCGTCCATGGCTCTACCTCATTCAGCTGCGAAGCGGAGCTTCGGTCTTCATTCGCCCCACTCTTGTGAAGTTTTGCTCGCAACACGCCCATACACCTCATGCACACTGGAGTCGCTGCTAGTTCATGCAGCAACACAATAGCCTGATATGAGTGTATTCGAACGCTAATTTTATAAAACCTCAAAAGGCATGGATGCCTTTTGGGAGCGGCCTGGGACTGGCGAACAGCGTTTTTATAAAATTATGCTTCGAATGGACTCAAATGCCACAGTTCAGGCAGCGATCTGCCCCCAAGCTAACCGTTGTTCACGGAATAAAATCAAACAGCAATACAACAGCTAGATATGAGTGTATTCGAATGCTAATTTTATAAAACTTCAAAAGGCATGGATGCCTTTTGCGAGCGGCCAGGGACTGGCGTACAGCGTTTTTAGAAAATTATGCTTCGAATGGACTCAAATGCCACAGATCAAGCAGCGCTCTACACAAGCACTAAAAACTCACCTTTCCCCGTAAGTTTTTCACCGAACCTTTTTTCTTCTTCGCATCAACACGCTTTCGCTGCGAACTCTTAGTCGGCTTGGTTGCTTTCCGTACCTTACGCACAACAGTTGCAGCTTTAATTAACTGCAACAAACGCTCCAATGCATCTTGTTTATTTTGCTCTTGAGTCCGAAAAGACTGCGCTTTAATAATAATCACACCATCTTTATTAATGCGGCTGTCAGCAAAACACAACAAACGTTGCTTATAAAAATCAGGTAACGACGATTGATGAATATCAAAACGTAAATGAATGGCACTCGAAACCTTGTTAACGTTTTGCCCACCCGCGCCCATAGCACGAATAGCAGAAAACTCGATTTCAGACTCAAAGATAGTAACTGTATTGGAAATCTTTAACATATATCTTCAAGTGAACTGGATAAGTTAAACAGCCACCTCAAATGGCAGCTGTTTAATATCAAAACTATGCAGGAGACGCCGCCATAAACTGTAATGGCGAGGTTTGAGTTTGATTAAATTCAACTAAAGTCCAACTATCAGTTTGCTTTAGTATTTCACGCAACAAAATATTATTTAACGCATGACCTGTTTTAAATGAACGGAAGTGACCCAACAATGGCAAACCAGCCATGTACAAATCACCAATCGCATCCAAAATTTTATGCATCACAAACTCATCGTCATAACGTAAGCCGTTTGCATTTAAAACTTGGAACTCATCTAATACCACAGCATTGTCAAAATTAGCACCTAACGCCAAGTTGTTCGCACGTAAATATTCAAAGTCTTTCATAAAACCAAAAGTACGTGCGCGTGACACTTCAGTGATAAAAGTTTGGCTTGAAAAATCCATAGTCACATGTTGTTTGGTTGACGAAATGGCCGGGTGTGGAAACTCAATTGCAAAATCAAGTTTAAAACCATTGTGCGGCAAAATTTCTGCCCACTTATCGTCAACTTCAACACGGATAGGTTTATCAATACGGATAAACTTTTTCGCCGCTTTTAACTCTTCAATGCCAGCCTCTTCTATCAACATAATAAAAGGGCTAGCACTGCCATCAACAATAGGCACTTCGTTGGCATCTAATTCAACAATAACATTGTCGATACCAAGGCCAGCTAAAGCTGACATTAAATGCTCTACCGTAGAAACAGTTACACCGTCTGCATTGGTCATACAGGTACACATAGTGGTATCTGTGACGGCTTCTGGAGATATTGGCATATCCACCACAGGATCTAAGTCAACACGGCGAAATACTATCCCTGTATTAGCAGGTGCAGGGCGCAGTGTTATTCTGACTTTTTCTCCTCGGTGCAAACCAACCCCAAGCGTAGTCACACTCGTTTTTAGTGTACGTTGTTTTACCATATGGCTATTTTGTCTCCAAATGTATGTGTTACAGGCAACTTAACTAATTTAAGTTGCAGCACATGTCTGTTTGCAACAGCACAATTAATAAGCTGTTGCGCACATGTAAACTATGCGTCCATTATAACACATTAGACCAGTGCAAACGATAAAGCGTTACTGACAAACTGTATATTTGTTAAACAATACACAGTTTTCCTTAAATAAGGAAATTAGTCTGCTTGCTTACGTAAAAACGCTGGAATATCCAAATAATCTAAGTTTTGCGCTGCATTTGAATCACTTGCAGGTACATGCGCTGGCGCAGCTGTACGCTCTTCAATTGCAACAGCTGCAGAGCCTGCAGCAACTTCTGAGCTGCGGAAGTTACCAACCGGACGCTCATTTAAACTTACTTTATTGTTTGGTACTAAAGAGATATCAGGACGCGTGTCACCAATACCTGTTGCAACAACAGTTACACGTAATTCGTCAGTCATGTCCGCGTCAATTACCGCACCAACAACTACAGTCGCGTTTTCAGATGCAAAACCTTTAACCGCGTTACCAACAGTTTCAAACTCGTCAATGCTGATATCCATACCCGCAGTAATGTTAACTAAGATACCGCGTGCACCTGCTAAATCCACGTCTTCTAATAATGGGCTAGAAATTGCAGCTTCTGCTGCTTCTTCAGCACGGTCTTCACCAGAAGCCACACCTGTCCCCATCATAGCTGTACCCATTTCAGACATAACTGTTTTAACGTCTGCAAAGTCAACGTTAATTAAACCTGGACGGGTAATTAACTCAGCAATACCTTGTACTGCACCTTGTAATACATTGTTAGCTGCTTTAAATGCATCTAACAAACTAGTGCCTTTACCTAGTACTTTTAATAATTTGTCGTTTGGAATTGTGATTAATGAATCAACATGTTTAGCTAATTCTTCAATACCAATATCCGCGTATTGCATACGCTTTTTGCCTTCAAATGGGAATGGTTTAGTCACAACAGCAACAGTTAAAATACCCATTTCACGTGCAATTTCAGCCACAACTGGCGCAGCACCTGTACCTGTACCACCGCCCATACCAGCAGCAATAAACACCATATCCGCACCACGAATGGCTTCTTGGATAACTTGGCGATCTTCTTCTGCCGACTTACGACCAATTTCAGGGTTAGCACCTGCACCTAAACCTTTAGTTACGTCACGACCCAACTGAATGGTAGTTTCCGCAGACGAGTTGCGTAGCGCTTGCGCATCTGTATTTGCGGTAATAAATTCAACACCCTCAATTGTGTGTTTTACCATGTGCTCAACAGCGTTGCCGCCGCCACCACCAACACCAATCACTTTAATGATTGCTTCGTCGTTATGTTCACTCATCAAATCAAACATAGTTATTTTCTCCTACACACCTGCTTTTAAAATTAAAACTCACCCTTAAACCAGCTCTGAATACGCTGCCACCAGTTACTTACACCTTGATTTTCATCATGGTTTGCATACTTCTCTTGTAAGTCTTCTTTGCCATAATGTAATAAACCAATGGCGGTGGCGTAGACAGGATCGTCTACATATTCAGTTAAACCTTTCAATTTGACTGGATAACCCAGTCGGACGGGCATTTGAAAAACTTCTTCGGCTAATTCAACTGCCCCTTCCATCTTGCCTGTGCCACCAGTTAATACAATACCGGCAGCCATTTGTTCTTCCCAACCACTCTTGCGAATGTCTTCCATTACTAAGTCGTAAAGCTCTTGATATCTTGGCTCAACAACTTCCGCTAAAGTGTGGCGCGACATAGAGCGTGCGGGTCTACCACCTACACTAGGCACCTCTATGCTCTCTTCCAAACTCACCATATGCCTTTGTGCACATGCATACTTAATTTTTATTTGTTCTGCATGACTCAACGGCGTTCTAAAAATTTGTGCTATGTCTTTGGTCACTTGATTACCAGCGACAGCAATAACAGAGGTATGACGAATTGCGCTGTTGGCATAGACCACTAAGTCCATAGTGCCAGCACCAACATCAACCACACCGACACCTAATTCTTTTTCATCGTCAGTTAATACTGCGTAGCTAGACGCTAAAGATGATGCAACTAAGGCTTCTACTTTTAAGCCACAGCGTTCAACACATTTAACAATGTTTTTCGCCATATCGTTGGCACAGGTAATTAAATGCACTTGCGCTTCTAAACGCACACCTGACATGCCAACTGGGCTTTTAATGCCTTCTTGCACATCCACACTGAATTCTTGCGGCAACACATGCAGCACCATGCGCTCTGCAGGCAATGGCACTGACTTCGCAGTATGAATAACATTGTCAACATCATCATTGGTGACTTCTTTTTCATGAATTGTCACCATGCCATTTTCGTTTTGGCATTTAATATGACGACCAGAGATCGCCAAATACACAGACGAAATTTGGCAGTCTGACATCATTTCTGCTTCGTGCACCGCACGTTTTATCGACTTGATCACAAGTTCAATATTGTTAACCCCACCTTTGTCCATACCTTCAGACGCGTGCGAGCCAACACCAACAACACTGACTGTATTGTCGGGCAATATTTCACCTACCACAGCAACCACTTTTGCGGTACCTATATCTAAGCCAACGATTAAATTTCTTTCTAATGTTTTTGACATATCTACTCTGCCAATTAACCAGCCGTTTCCGGCTGCTTTATTTGTTCCCCAACCGCAAATCCCGTGTCGTAGCGTAAATCGACATATTCTACTTGATGTTGTTCCACCAAGGCAGGATAAAACTCTAAAAATCTTTTTATCCGTGCAACGCCATTTTCTCGTCCAAGATTTAGTTTTATGCCGTTGTTTAATGCCATATCAACCGCATAGCGTTCTGACATGGTCATTTCAACCGCGCTTATTCCGTGTAATGCAAGTAACTCTGAATAATCAGTAAAAAGCTTTAACGCTTTTAGTTCCTCGCCTTCAGGGCCAAACAAGTTTGGTAAACTTATTTGCAACCTGTTTTGCCTTGCTTGGTAAACCTCACCTTTGTGATTGAGCAAAAAATCGCTATTCCAAATCACCACAGGTTTTTGTTCCACCAAATTTACTTTCAGCGTATCTGGCCACTCTTTTCGTATTGCCGCCCAATACACCCAATCAATTTTTTCTACTGCTTGTTGTGCTTTGTTTACGTCTAATGCGTAAAAACTCTGCTGCAACATAGGCAATAAAGCCTTATAAACATCCTGTTTACTTACATATTGGTTGTTGCCTTCAACCACCAAACGTTTTACCGGTAGCTGACTGCCATCTTCCAACCATTGTTGTGTTTTAAAAGCTAAACGCACACAACTGACCAACACAGCAATAAAAAATATAACGCCAATCCAAAACGGCCACTCTGCGCGTTTAAAAAACTCCACTACAGCCGTTTTCATCTTTACTTAGCCAACGACAATATTTTTAAAACCAAAGACTCAAAGTCTAAACCTGTCGCTCGCGCTGCCATTGGCACCAAACTTTTTTCCGTCATGCCTGGCACAGTATTTACTTCTAATAAATAAAACTGACCATCCGCATCACGCATCATATCCACTCGACCCCAACCGTCAGCTTGCACTGCAGCAAACGCTTGTTGCGCCAATTGTTTCGCATAGGCTTCATCTTCAGCGTTCAAACCACATGGGCAATGATATTGCGTAGTATTAGATAAATACTTAGCTTCGTAATCATAAAATCCGCGATCCGTTTGTGTGCGAATAGCAGGTAAAGCTTTGCCATCAACCACAGCTATTGTGTATTCTGGGCCATTGATAAATTGTTCAATTAATACATCTGAATCAAATTCAAACGCATTGCTAACAGCATCTGTCAGCTCAGTTACTGATTGTGCTCGGCTCATGCCAATACTGCTGCCTTCACGCGCTGGTTTAACAAATACACAACCACCGAGTGACTCGAGTATTTGGGCAAAATCCAACTGCATATTTGGATTGACTCGCAGGTATTTGGCCGTTGGTAAACCACAACTTTGCCATACTTGTTTAGTGCGCACTTTATCCATAGCCAAGGCAGAGCCTAATACTCGACTGCCGGTGTAAGGCAAGTCTAAATATTCAAGTACACCTTGAATCACACCGTCTTCACCACCGCGACCATGCAAAGCAATAAATACGTGTGAAAAGCCCATTTGTTTAAGCAACAAAGGTGAAGTCACTTTGGTGTCAATTAGCTCAGCGTTTATACCTTGCTTAACCAAAGCTTGAAAAACCGCTTTACCTGATTTAAGTGATATTTCACGCTCAGCAGATGTGCCACCATGCAGTACAGCGACCTTTTGATATTGTGTGTTCATATCACTCATTTGCCATCTTCCAGTTGCTGCGCACTGTAGGCTTGCATTTTTTCTTTATCAAAAGCGAGCGTTTCTAATAACTTAGCCACAGCGCCTATATTGCCGGCACCTTGAGTAATGACAATGTCGCCCGCTTGTAAAATGTTCGACAACTCGGCTGGCAACTGCTCTGGCGTTGCTACATATACAGGATCTATCACCCCTCGTTGGCGAATTGAGCGACATAAACTGCGGCTATCTGCGCCCACTATGCTGGCTTCACCTGCGCTATATACTTCTAATAACAGCAATAAATCGACTTGTGATAATACTTGGACAAAGTCATCATATAAATCACGGGTACGCGTATATCTATGTGGCTGATACGCCATGACTAAACGACGTTCAGGATATGCTGCGCGAATTGCTTTAATGGTCGCTAAAACTTCAGTTGGGTGATGACCATAATCGTCAATAAACTCGATTTCACCATCAGCCACTGGGTATTGACCCAGTTGTTCAAAGCGTCGGCCTATGCCTGCAAACGCATCTAATGCAGCTAAAATTTGAGCATCCGCTATACCTTCATCAGTAGCAACAGCGATTGCCGCGGTCGCATTTAACGCATTGTGATAACCAGGTAAATTGAGCTTAACCTGTAAATCCGGCAAGTTTTTGTGCAAATTGCGTTTCACCACAAAGTGAGTTTGTTTGCCAATTTGTTTAAAGTCGCTGATTTGGAAATCAGCACTTTCACTAAAACCATAAGTAATATAGTTACGACCAATTTGTTCGGCTAACTTAGCGACATTTTCATCATCAATGCACAACACAGCCAAACCATAAAATGGTAGGTTGTGGAGAAATTCTTTGTAAGTTGCAAGCATTTTGTCGAAATCACCATCATAGGTATCCATATGATCGGCTTCGATATTGGTCACCACAGAAACCATAGGCTGTAGATGTAAAAAAGATGCATCACTTTCATCTGCTTCAGCAACTAAATAGCGGCTGCGACCTAATCTTGCATTGGTTTGTGCACTGTTTAAGCGCCCACCAATAATAAAAGTGGGATCAAGCTCAGCTTGGCCAAACACACTTGCAATTAGACTGGTGGTGGTGGTTTTACCATGTGTGCCCGCAACCGCAATGCCATGGCGGTAACGCATAATTTCCGCAAGCATTTCTGCACGGCGGATCACTGGAATACGAGCATTAGTTGCAGCAACCACTTCAGGGTTATCTTGTTTAACCGCGCTAGAGATCACCACAACATCAGCGCCAGCGACATTTTGCTCGCGATGACCAATCATAATTTCAGCGCCAAGCTCTGTTAGTCTTTGTGTATTGGCACTTTCGGCGATATCTGAGCCAGATACTCGATAACCATCTGTCAACAATACTTCAGCGATACCACACATACCAGCACCACCAATGCCAACCATATGAATCAGGTTGACGCGGCGCATTTCTGGTATTTTAAATTCGCTATTGTTGGTTAATTTCATTTTTGTCCTACTGCTAATAATTCTATTTCTGTGGCGACAATTTTTTGCGCATCTAGTTTTGCAACCTGAGCGCAAGCTTGTGCCATTTGTTGTAACTTGTTTTGCCCATCGGCAAATATTTCTTCTAACACTGGTTTTAACAAACCTTGCGTTAACTGCGATTGGGCTAATATTTTAGCTGCGCCAACTTTTTCTAATGCCTGTGCATTCTTGGTTTGGTGATCATCTACTGCGTGTGGCAATGGCACAAAAATACTCGCAACGCCAATGGCGGCTATTTCCGATACAGTTAACGCACCCGCTCGGCATATGACTAAATCAGCTTCGGCATATGCACTAGCCATGTCACCAATAAATTCAACTACCTGAGCTGAAATTTGCTTATTACCAGCAAGTTGTTGATAAGCTTGCTCTGTACCCTGCAAGTTGCCTTTGCCGCACTGATGGACAATGTTAATTTGCACCTTTGCATCTAACTGTGCGATAGCCTGCGGCACATAAGTATTTAACGCTTGTGCACCTAAACTACCACCCACCACTAAAATTTTAACCGCCGCTTGTTCACCTACAGCTACATCTTGGTTTTGCTGACGTTTAGCTAAAATATCTGCACGAATTGGGTTACCGACGACAGCATAATTGCTTAAACCCGCCACCGGTTCAAACGCACAAAATACTTTGTTTGCCCACTTGGCTAATATTTTATTAGTCATACCAGCAACTGCATTTTGCTCATGTATCACTAAAGGCGTGCCAGTAAGCTTAGCTGCAATTCCACCAGGTAAAGCGACATATCCACCAAAACCTGCAATAACATTTGGTTTAAATGTTTTGATAACTTTACGCGCCGCAACTACAGCTGCTAACAACTTAAATGGTGTCAGCAACTTAGTGATAAAACCTTTGCCACGCACACCTTTTATTTTGATAAATTCAATATCGTAACCAGACTGTGGTACGAGGTCTGCTTCCATGCGGTCAGCTGTGCCTAACCACAATATTTGCCAACCTTTTGCAGCCAATTCATCTGCAACCGCTAACCCAGGAAAAATATGCCCGCCTGTACCACCAGCCATAATCAAAAGACGTTTATTCATTTAATAACGCCTCCTGAGTTGTGATAACAGGTGCTGTCGGCTCGTCTGATTTAGCTTTTTTATTCGATTTATTTTTCGCTTTAACCAAAGTATTCACAGACTTTCGTGTGGCTTGGGTTTTCATTAACCTTAATTCGTGATCGATGCGGACAATTAATGCAATCGCAATACTCATAACAATTAAGCTACTACCACCATAACTAACCAAAGGTAGAGTCAAACCTTTAGTTGGCAATAAACCTGCACTTGCGCCAATATTGACAGCAGATTGAAAACTCATCCAAATTGCAATTGCATACGCAACATAACCAGCAAATGGACGTTCAGCCGCCATTGCTCGATTACCTAAAGTCAAAGTTTTGCCAACCAAACAAAATAGCGCGATAACCACAACAGCCACACCAAAATAACCAAATTCTTCTGCCAAAATGGCAAAAACAAAATCTGTATGTGCTTCGGGTAAATAATCTAGTTTTTGAATACTGTTACCTAACCCCATGCCAAACCAATCACCACGTCCATAGGCCATTAAACTTTGAGTCAGCTGATAGCCATTGCCAAAAGGATCTGCCCATGGATCCATAAACGACAAGATGCGGCGCATACGATACGGCTCAACCACTATTAGCAACACAATGGCAAAAATACCGGTTAAAAATAGCGAGAAAAACTGAATTAACTTGGAGCCTGCCAAAAACAATAAACCAACTGTAGTGGCAAACATCACAATCACAGTGCCCAAATCTGGCTGCATTAATAACAAAAGTGCCAATACAAAAAACACAGCTAGCGGCTTTAAAAAGCCTTTTAAATTCTGCTTAATCTCTTGCTCACGTCTAACTAAATAACCAGCCAAATAAGCAAAGAAAAATAACTTTGCAGGTTCTGCTGCTTGAATATTAATTGGGCCAATCGCCAACCAACGAGTTGCACCATTAACAGTGCGGCCAACTATGAGCACAGCAACCAACAACAACAGAGCTGCCATCAATAAATATGGGTTATATTTTTCCCACCAACTAAGTGGTAGTTGCACAACAAATAAAGCGATGCCAGCAGCTAACACCAAATATATGCCATGGCGAATAACAAAATGTAGCGGATTATCAAACTCTCGCATTGCATAAGGCAATGATGCAGAAGCAACCATAATCAAACCTAACATAGCCAAAGCTAACGCCAGCAATACAATGCTGCGATCGTATAAATCATGCGCGTCAGAAACACCAAAAGCGCTTTGCCAAAAGCGCTTCAAATGTTCATTCAATGTTGGTTTTGCTTGCTCTGTTTGCATTTTATCTTAACTTGAGTGTTGCTAATCCAATCAAAACTAATACCAAACTAATAATCCAAAAACGGACTATTACCCTAGGCTCAGGCCAGCCTTTTAATTCGTAATGGTGATGTATAGGTGCCATTCTAAATATGCGTTGACCGCGTAACTTATAGCTGCCGACTTGTAAAATCACCGACACAGTTTCCATTACAAACACACCGCCCATAATCACTAAAACAATTTCTTGTCGTACCAATACAGCTATTACACCTAAAGTTGCGCCTAGTGCTAACGAGCCAACATCACCCATAAATACTTGTGCTGGATAGGTGTTGAACCATAAAAAGCCTAAACCGGCACCAAATATGGCGGTACAAACAATCACTAATTCACTGGTTTCTGGAATGTACGGAATATTTAGATAGGATGAGAAATTCACATTGCCGGTTACGTAAGCAATAATGGCAAATGCACAAGCAACCATAATGGTTGGTACTATAGCTAAACCATCTAAACCATCGGTTAAATTAACAGCGTTACTGGTGCCAACAATCACGAAATAAGTCGTAACAATAAAAAACAGTCCAAGTTGCGGCATCACTTCTTTAAAAAATGGAATCAGCAACTGAGTTTCAGCTGCTTGCTGTTGTGTCATATACAAAACAACCGCAACTATAGTCGCTGTGACTGACTGCCAAAAATACTTCCAACGCGCGATTAATCCTTTGCTGTCTTTGCGGATCACTTTGCGATAGTCATCAACAAAACCAATGGCTCCAAATGCCAACACCACAAATAAAGTAACTAATACATATCTATTGGTTAAATCAGCCCACAATAAAACCGAAGTTGCTATTGCGCCTAAAATCAACAAACCGCCCATAGTTGGCGTGCCAGATTTGGATAAATGTGATTCTGGGCCATCATCACGCACAGTTTGACCAATCTGCATACGTTGCAAATAACGGATGAGCTTAGGCCCTAGATAAAGAGACAAACCTAAACCAGTTAAAATGCTTAATATCGAACGGAAAGTTAGATAAGAAAAAACATTAAAACCGGGATCAACATTTTCAGTTAACCATTGTGCTAACCAAACTAACATGCGCTATCCTCCACAGCATTAGTGGACTGATAGTGTACAACTAACATATTCACTAGCTTGTCCATGCCAGAACTACGAGACCCTTTAATCAAAACAACTACCTTCTGACTCTGTTGTGGATCAGCAATAAACTGATCTATTTGTTGTATCAGTGTTTGATTTAACTTATCAAATGAATCAAATTGGCAATTAGTATCAGGTTGTGCAAACTTGACCCAATCGCCTTTAACATAAAAACCGTCTAACCCTGCGTTAAGTGCGTATTCACCCACTTGTTGATGAATATCTTGCGCATATTTGCCCATTTCCCCCATATCACCCATTACAAACAGGCGTTTTGCATTGGCGTGTTTGAGCAAATCAATCGCAGCTTGCATCGAACCTTGATTCGCGTTGTAACTGTCATCAATAACGGTAAGCTGACCTAATTGAATAGGTTTAACTCGGCCTGCAACAGTTTGCGCTTGACTCAACCCAGTGCAAATATGCTCAGGTTTAATACCTATAGCTAACGCACAACTGATTGCAGCAAGTGCATTGTTAGCATTGTGAATACCTGGAATATTTAGAGTGACTGGATATTCAGTACCACGATAAACCCAGCTAAACTCAGCACACAAACTTTCATTTAGCTGCAAATCAACTAAATAAACATCAGCAAAAGGTTCAGTGGAAAAACGGATTTGTGGACGAGCTCCGATAACAGGCAACCAATCATCCGCACAAGCTAAATCAGCATTAACAATCGCAATACCTTGCTCAGTTAAACCACTGTATATTTCACCTTTGGCTTGCACTACACCAGCAATTGAACCAAAACCTTCTAAATGTGCAGCACTTACGTTATTCACTAAAGCAACATCAGGTTTGACCAAATTCACTGTGTAGGCAATTTCGCCTATGTGGTTTGCGCCTAACTCTATAACTGCGTATTCATCTGACTCAGATAATTCCAACAAGGTCAGTGGCGCACCAATATCATTATTAAAATTGCCTTTAGTCGCTAAAGTTTTACCTGCTTGGCTACAAATCGCCGACAACATTTCTTTGACTGTGGTTTTACCCGCACTGCCCGTTGCTGCAATGGTTTTAACCTTAGCCTGTTGTTTGTTGTACGCAGCAATGACACCAAGTGCGATACGTGTATCTGCTACTACTAGCTGAGGCACATCAATATTTTGTTGCTGGCTAACCAATAAAAATTCAGCACCTGCATCAACAGCTTGTTGGCAAAAATCATGACCGTCAAAACGCTCACCTTTAAGCGCTAAATAACAGTCACCTTTGGTTATTTTTCTTGTGTCGGTTGAAATATGAGTCACGGCCAACAACTGCGTTTGCTCTAGCGAATATTGGCTAGATGCAATCAGTTGGCCTTGGGTTACTTGTTGTAATACAGCTAATGTTTGGCTGATCATGCTTGCGCCTCCATTAACTGTTTAACAAATGCGCGCTCATCGTATTCAACAGCACCATCGGCTAAAATTTGTTTCGTTTCATGGCCTTTACCAGCGACTAAAATTAAGTCGTCGCTTGCAGCATTTTCAAGTGTTTGGATAATGGCTTTTTTTCTGTCTTGTTCAACAGAAACTTTATGTTTCGCCGAAATGCCAGCTAAGATATCAGCAACAATTTTTTCTGGCGATTCACTACGCGGATTATCATTGGTGATGACCAGATAGTCCGCCAAGTCTGCGGCAATTTTGCCCATTAACGGACGTTTTTGTGCGTCTCTGTCACCACCACAACCAAACACAACCCAAAGTTTTCCTTGGCAATGTTGTCGACTTGCGTGCAAAGCTTGTGCAAGCGCATCAGGCGTGTGGGCAAAATCAACAACGATCTTGGCTTTGTTGCTTGAGCTAAATACTTCCATACGACCCGCACAGGCAGTTAATTTAGCAAGCGGCTGATGATTATCGGTTATACAGCTCGCTAATACACTTGGGTCTAAATGCTGCAACATTGCCAAAGCAGTTAATGCATTATTGATATTAAATTCACCAATCAAAGGCAGATGCCAGTCAACTTGCTGTGGATTTGGCTTATCAGCGGAAGTCAGTGCAACCTTGATATCAAAACCCTGTTCGGTAGCTTGTACTGAATCAACTTGCCAAGCGTTTGTATGCAATTTAGCTGCATTGCGGCCAATAGCTAAAACATTGTGATCCGCATCTTCGCCACGCTGTTTGATAACCGACTGCAACAAACTTTGTCCGTACTCATTGTCGGTACAGATAACTGCAAAAGTATTTGGATTTTGTAAAAACAAACTTTGTTTACATGCAAAATAACTCTGCATGTCTTGGTGATAGTCTAAATGGTCGTGGGTTAAATTGGTGAAAGCAACGGCTGCGAATTCACAACCAGATACTCTATTTTGCGCCAACGCGTGTGAAGATACTTCTATCGCGACTTGTGTTACATCGGCTTTTACCATTTGCGCTAATAACTGCTGTAAAGTAAAAGCATCAGGCGTCGTTAAACCCTGTTTGGCTGTATGTTTATTCTTGTCAGCATCCCACCAATAACAGCCTAAAGTGCCGATATAGCCTGAGCTTGCTTGGTTGTTCATACTTAACTGCGCAAACATATCAGAAACTGTGGTTTTGCCGTTGGTACCTGTTGTGCCAACCAATGCAAGCTTGTGGCTTGGATGGCCAAACTGTACAGATGCCAATATACCGCTTAAACGAGAGAGCTGGTAAACAGATAAACAAGGGGTGTCTGCGACAATAGTTAAGTTGCCGTGTTCGGCATCATCTAAAGTTTCGGCCAAAATGAATGTCGCGCCACGCACTATCGCTTGTTCAGCATAAGCTAAACCATGTTGTTGATGACCTTGTAAAGCAACAAAGCAGTAACCCGTTTTAATTTGACGGCTATCTATCGCTAAACCAGCCACAGTTTGTGCCGGTAGCGTTAATTGAATAATTTGTTCGATACTATGTTTCAAGTCTAAATCAGGCATCGTTTTGTGCCTCCTTGACTTGAGCTAGCTGCAAATCATCATTTTTGTCGGTTGGCACATTAAGTATTTGTAATGCGCCGCCCATCACTTTACTAAAGACAGGTGCGGCAACTTCACCACCGTGATATTTATCACCTTTTGGATTATTAATCAGTACAACCAAAGCAAGCTTAGGATTAGAGATAGGTGCTAGGCCGGCAAACAAACCAACATAATCATTGCCATAACCACCTGCAACAGCTTTACGGCTGGTGCCTGTTTTACCAGCAACTCGGTAACCTTCCACTGCAGCTCTATGACCTGAACCATCTTCGTCTAATACAGCTTCCATCATCTTCAATAGTTGACGGCTCGAACTATGCGAAAAAACCCGTTCGCCGGGTAATGGTTGTTCTAATTTTAAAATGCTTAAGGGGCGGCGTATACCGCCATTACCAATCGTTGCGTACGCTTGTGCAAGCTGTGTGGCGGTAACAGATAAACCATATCCAAAAGATAAAGTTGCCCGTTCAAAATCCGACCATCTTCGACGGTCATAAAAAATGCCGGAGCTTTCACCTAATAAACCCGTGCCCGTATCTGAACCAAAACCCGCATTATAAAAAACATCTAAAAACTGTTCGGTTGGCAATTCAAGCGCAAGTTTAGTTGTGCCAACATTACTTGATTTTTTCAGTACACCGTCCAAAGTTAACTTTCCGTGGTTTTGACCACTATCACTCACTCGACGACCACCAATCTGCAACCAACCAGGTGCAGTGTTGACTATAGTATTGGCATTAACGCTGCCAAATTCTAACGCGGCTAACACTGTTAGCGGTTTAACTGATGACCCTGGCTCAAAAGTATCGGTAATTGCACGATTGCGCATAGCTGCGGCAGTAATGGTTTTACGATTATTTGGGTTGTATGAAGGGCTATTGACCATAGCGAGTAATTCGCCCGACTCAATATCAACAGCAACCACTGAGCCAGAGTCAGCTTCGTAATACTGCACAGCTTTTTTCAATTCTTGGTAGGCTAAAGTTTGAATGCGTTGGTCAATAGACAAAACCACGTCTTTTGCTTGCTGTGATTCTTCTTCAGCTAACACTTCAATAATGCGACCTTTCGCATCACGTAAAATGCTCTTTTTGCCTTCTTCACCAGTCAAGGCGTCGTTATAAAGTTTTTCAATACCGTCTATACCAATATCATCAATATTGGTAATACCAACTAGGTGGGCGTTGACCTCAGCAGCTGGATAATAACGTTTAGATTCAGGACGCAAATGCACACCTGGCAATTTTAAATGGCGGACATAATCAGCCATTGCAGGCGATACTTGGCGAGCTAAATAGACAAAACGGCCATTTGGATTACTGGCGACTCGTTCAGTTAATTCGTTCAAATCAACACGTAAAATATCTGCCAATGCACGCCACTCTCGTGTTTTTTCGAGTGATTTACTTTGAGCAATTTGTTTAGGATCAGCCCAAACTGTATTCACCGGCACACTAATGGCTAGCTCTAAACCATTACGATCCGTGATCATGCCACGCAACACAGTATCAGATAAGGTTCTGTGGGTGCGCATGTCGCCTTGTTCACGCAACATGTCAGGCGAAATAACTTGGATATAAGCCGCACGAGCCAGCAAAGCACAAAATACCAGCGAGATCACGCCAAAAACGGTATAAAACCGCCAGCGTGCTGTACCTGCTTGTAGTTGAACTTTACGTTTATTCATGGTTGTTTAATAACTTTCTCTTGTTGACCTTGCGGTCTGACCATATTGAGTTTTTCTCGTGCTATTTGTTCAATGCGGCTATGCTCGGATAACGCATTGTGCTCAAGCAACATATGTCGCCAATCTATATCTAATTTGTCTTTGTCTTCTAACAACTGCTGAACTTCAGCATTAAGCTGTCGATTGCCCCATGCGTAATAAATCACTGCGTAAGCAGAAATCAACACAGCAACAATTAAAATAATCATCCAAATATGCGCAAACCAGTCGGTTAACAACACCTTTGCCAAATTTGGCTGGCGCGCCTTAACGTCCGACACGCTCTGCTATCCTCAATACCGAGCTGCGTGCTCTCGGGTTGAGTTCCAACTCAGCTTTAGTTGGTTTTATCGCTTTGCCAATTGGCTTTAAGCTAATGTCTTTATTCAATTCAGCATCAGTTACAGGTAAACCTCTAGGTACAGGTTTAGCTTTACTTTGCTGACTGATAAAACGTTTTACTATGCGATCTTCTAGCGAATGAAAGCTAATAACCGACAAACGTCCGCCGTTAGCCAAAATATTGGTTGCCGCTGTCAAAGCCACTTTGATCGCGTCTAATTCGCCATTCACTTGAATTCTTAATGCTTGAAACGTACGAGTTGCAGGGTGTTTACCCGGTTCCCGCTTCTTTATTATTCGTTCCAATAAACTAGATAAATCACTAGTTCGCTTAAAAGGTTTTTCGTCTCTGTCGTGAACAATCACCCGCGCTATGTGGCGCGCAAACCTTTCTTCACCATATTCTTTTAATACAAACGCAATATCATCTTCGTCGGCATGCTGTAACCACTCAGCAGCACTGACACCAAATGTTGGATTCATGCGCATATCTAACGGCCCATCACGCATAAAACTGAATCCGCGCTCTGCTTCATCAAGTTGTGGTGAACTAACACCTAAATCGGCTAATACACCATCCACTTTGCCAACTAAACCACGTTGGTTCATTTCATGCTCTAATTGACTGAAATTAGCATGAATAATTTCAAATCTTGGGTCGTCAAAATGTTCTTTTGCCCATGCGATTGCGGTTGGGTCTTGATCAAACGAGTACAATCGACCGTTTTCACCTAACTGCTCTAATACAGCTCGGCTGTGACCACCACGACCAAAAGTGCAATCTACATAAACACCGTCTGGTTTAATGGCTAATCCATCAATTGATTCGGCTAACAGCACACTTATATGTCCAGACGCTTGCATAATCTTTCTTAGTTATTTGTTGTTATAAATTAAAGTCTTGTAAGTTATCGGTTAATTCAAAATCACCGGACTCAATAATTGCCATGTCTTCAGCTTGGCGAGCTTCCCACGCGGCTAAATCCCATATTTCGAATTTGTTTAATTGGCCGACTAACATCAACTGCTTTTCTAATCCTGCATGAGCACGCAAATTTGCGCTGATATTAAAACGACCATTTTTATCAATTTCGTTATCAACCGCATTACCCAGCATTAAACGTTTATATCTGCGCTCGCTGGGGTTGTTATCGCGTAATCCGCGCAAGCGTTTTTCAACTTGCTCCCACTCAGCCATGGGATACAAGAGCAAACAAGGTGAATATATGTCAATTGTGCATACGATTTGGCCGTTGCTATCTTCTAGCAACTCATCACGATAACGAGCCGGAATTGCGATCCGACCTTTGTCATCCATTGTGATGGGATTGGCCCCTCTAAACACTTGAATTCACCTGTTTCAATTAACTGTTGTTGTTTGCTCTATGGGTGAGTTTATTCAAATTAATAAAATTTGATCCACTTTACCCCACTTTACACCACGTTTGCACAGTTTGGGTTTGAGATAAAGTTTTGTCAAGGCAAAATTTGGGCGATTGATCCCATTAAATACCCTGTATTTAAAGGTAAAAACGACAAGTGGCTGAAAAGTGGTGAAAAATGGATCGAGGTGGAAGATTGGTGGTAAAAGCTCACATTTAGAACAAAAAATTACTGCATAATTACCTTTTGTTCTAAATTTATTTGCTATTGATAATTATTTTCATTTGCATTCATAAAAATAATCAGTAATATCGTCCACAGAGTTAATGATTAACCCACAGTTATTAACTCTTCTCCGTGGCTTGAAAGCGGTAAACGGTTTGTTAGCTCATTGCACGCCGTCTACCGCTTCTTTTTTATCTCCAACTTTTACGCTAACTCAATATGTGCAGTTGCACTGGCGATACATGTCGCTGGGTGAGCCTGTGCCAAAGTGTAATCTTTAGATATTAAAATTCGCTTTGGTACACCAGCACTTTCTGCCGCTTGCATGTCTGAAATTCGGTCACCTATCATAATCGAACGCGATAAATCTAACTGCAGTTCACGCGCTGCACGTTTTAACATGCCAGGTTGAGGTTTGCGGCACAAACAGTTGTGCTGATATTGGATGTCACCATAATCCGCATGGTGTGGGCAATAATAGAAGTTATCTATTGTAACTCCATGTTCGGCAAATTGATTCTGCATCCAAGCATGCAATGTTTTTACATCTTCTTCTGTATATAAACCGCGCGCGACCCCAGCTTGATTAGTCACGACAACAATTGCGTATCCCAATGCCTTAGCTTGTTGGCACAATTCAAATATGCCAGCGCAAAATTCTATTTCGCTAATCTGATGAGCGTAGCCAGTATCAACATTGATTACACCATCTCTATCTAAAAATAACGCAGGTTTTAGCGACAATTTGAAAGTTCCTGTAAAAAATTGCACATATTTTGTTATCGCTTTTTATCCGTGTATACTGACAAAAACAATAATAAGAGCAGTGAATTTTGCCATATTTAGCGACTATCTCAAATTTTAGCGACAATTCCGGCTATTTAATAGCGCCACCCGATAGCCAACTGACAATAACGTCAGAGTGGTTTGATGTTGAATATTGGAATCAACAAGACGCGATCATTGGTCAATCTACCGGCCGTAACATCACCTATTTTTTTGAAACCGGTCAGCAGAAGTATGTGTTGCGTCATTATTACCGTGGTGGATTGGTTGGCAAATTTGCGAAAGATGGTTATTTCTATTTTGGAGTGAAAAAGTCTCGTGTTTTTTTAGAGTTCGAAATGCTGTTGCAAATGCAGCAACTAGGTTTACCAATTCCTACCCCTATTGCTGCCAAGTTATCTCGCCGTTTACTGCATTATCGTGCAGACATCATTATGCAGTTAATTGACAACGCCACAGATCTAATAGGCATTTTGCTTAAACGCCCTCTAAAAGCAGATGAATGGCAAAATATTGGTAAAACTATCGCCAAATTCCATCAAAACGGTGTTTACCACGCTGATTTGAATATTCACAATATTATGTTGGATGCTGATGGCAAAGTTTGGTTAATTGACTTTGATCGTGGTGAGTTTAAGCCTAAAGATAAAAAATGGCAGCAAGCTAATTTAAAACGTTTATTGCGTTCGTTTGAAAAAGAAAAAGGGAAATTCCCGCACTTAAATTGGCATATGCATAATTGGCACACAGTAGTGCATGCTTATCAATCACAAATGAGTAAAGGTAAGTAGGCTTTCCGCTCTGCTTTAATCTTAAGCATTCGTGTAAATCGCTGCTAGTTTGGTTGTGGCAAAGCCCATTGGAGACATAATTTTCTAAAAACGCTGTTCGCCAATCCATGGCCGCTCACAAAAGGCATCCATGCCTTTTGAAGTTTTAGAAAATTAGCGTTCCAACAGGCTTTTATCTAACAAGTCTATCGCTATATTTGCCAGGCACTTTCAACAAAGAACTAGCAGCAACTCTGGTGTGCATGAGGTGTATGGGCGTGTTGCGAGCAAAACTTCACAAGAGAGGGATATCTTGTGTGAGCGACTCAGGGACGAGTTAAAAGCGATTTTGCTCGGAATACCCCATATGCCTTATGCGAGGGATACTCCAAGCATTTGGCCAGCTGTTTGGAATTTCCATCCTACGTTGCTCTAAACCAATAGCTGTCTTGTTAGAGTTCCCCTTTTACAGCGAAAATTTGCCCTCTATCACATGCATGGTTTTTTGCACCGCGCCTTGATTACACATCACCACATCGGTTGCCGCCAACGCAGCTTGATGCAATTCAGTATCAGATGCTAACCAAGCCAAAAGCTGCTGCGCAATTTCTTCAGCATTATTCACCACCCGCAAAGCGCCTTTATCAATAAGTTGAGCACAAATATCTGCACAATTAGTTTGATTCGGTCCCATTAAAATAGGTTTTGCCAATGCAGCAGGTTCAAGCGGGTTATGCCCACCAACATCAACTAAACTACCACCAACATAAGCAATATGCGCCAAAGCGTAAAAAGCAATTAACTCGCCCATAGAATCAACCAACCAAACATGAGTTGATTCAGTCACAGGCTGCAAACTACTGCGGCTAACAAATTCCATATTAGTTTGTTGTTTAAGATATTGAGCCACTTCGGCAAAACGTTCTGGGTGGCGTGGAACCAATATCAATAAAGTATTTGGATGTTGCAGCAATATTTGTTGGTGAGCGGCTATTACCTGCTGATACTCATCAGGATGCACACTCGCGGCAATCCACACTTTACGTTTTAAATTATGTTGCTGATAAAACTCAGCGGTTTTTTCCGGTAAATAACCCGGCAACTTAACATCAAATTTTAAATTGCCACTGGTGACAACTTTCGGGGTAAATCTTTGGTAACGCTTTTCTATGGTTTTGTTTTGTGCACAAATTTTGTCGAAACAGCGAAATACAGGTAAAAACAAACTTCGAAACTGCCAATAACGAGCACATGAGCCTTTTGATAAACGAGCATTCACCAAAAACAACTTAGTATGCTGGTTTTTCAGTGCCAGTATCCAATTAGGCCATAATTCTACTTCGGTAAAAATAGAAGTTTGTGGCTTAAAATAATGGGCAAAACGCCAGCTTGAAAAAAAGCCGTCTAACGGTGCGAGTACATGAATAACATCGTCAGCAAATAACCGATTAACTTGCTCAGCACCTGTGGGCGTTGAAGTAGTAACAACAAAAATGCGGTGTGGATGGGCTTGTTTTAACGCTTTGATCAAAGGTGCGGCTGCGTTTACTTCACCCATTGACGCACAATGAATATGAATACAGCCCTGTACTTTATCTTTTAATCCAGCTGGGTAAAAGGCAAAACGCTGCATTAATCCACTGCGGTAACGGCTGTCGCCAATAGCGCGCCAGCCAAAATACACCAAGATAATCGGCAGTAACAACCACCAAATTAATGAGTAAATAATCCGCATTGGTTATTGTTTTATATCCTAAAAACTAACCTGAACTCTGGTTAACTATTTAACCACTTTCTTTTGTACTTTGCGCGTCGCAATTCGAATATCTGACATAGCACTGTTTTCAGCGTAGCGACCTTTTTTAATATGACGAATTTGAAAAACACCGTCGATATCAATCGCAATACCATCAGAGCCGACCAACCAACGAAAAGCCGTATCTTCATAAGTTTTGCGCCAACGATCAGACTCAGTTTGAAAAATTCGAATGTTATCGCAGTAACCAATTTTACGCGCAACATCACCATGGACAATCTGGTAAGGGCCAATTGCCTTACTGCGTGCGTGCGATTTAAACGAGCTAGTATCAATTTCAACCACTTTAGGCTCAGCATCCGCTTGCAACATAGGATCGTTTTCTTCAAGCATATCGGTAACTTGAATCGCTTTCGGAAAATATAAAGTATCAGTTTTGCCTTGCAGTTGTTTAGCTAGCGAGTCTAAACAATTTTCATGAAAAATAATGTCACAATCCGTAAACCACACCCAATCCGCTTTGGTTGATAACGCAGCTTGATTACGGCCAATACCACGGCGGAATAACTGATGTTTATCACAGGCAACCCAATTCCAACTGACATTAGGCACACTAATGGTCGAGAACAAATCTAAAGTTTTTTTGGTTGCTGTATCTTCTTCTGAATAAAACACAGTTACAGTTAAATCGAGTTCTTTTGGTGGATGATTAACAAACGAACTTAGCTGATAAATCAGCATATTCGAATATTGCCAACAATGGCTAACCATTTCTAACGAAAGTTTGCCAGTTTTCGCTTGGCGCTCTGCTTTCTTAGGTAGTGATTTTCGAAAAAATGATACCGGCACTATATGTTTGATGACTAAACGAAATAGCTGAGTGAAAAATTTATTATATTTAGAATGCGGATAAGTTTTAGTTTCAATCATAAAGAAAAGTTAGCTTGCCGAAATTGAAAATAGTCTAACATAGAATATTGATTGGCAAGCTAATTGATTCTATGAGTTAGTTAGCTTTTTTAAAAGTTAATACAGTTAATTGCCCTTTGTGCGCTATTTCAAACATAGGGAACTGCTCTGCAATCTTGATATGCGCATAGCGATTATCTTCTATAATGTACACAGCATCGTCGGCTAAATGGGGCAATACACTATGCAAAGTCTGCAATATTGCTTCATCTGTGTGGCAACCGTCATCAATACAAATATTAATTTTCTGCCCGTCTAACAAACTGGCCAAATAGGCTTGATTGTCAGCATACTGGTCAAACTCATTTAACTCTGGCTGCTTACTTTTAAACGCGCCTAACGCTTTCAAGTTATCCATATTGTTTAGCGTGTGGCTCAAATCAATATCAAATCCCATTATACGCGCTGATTTAAACAAATCGCACCACATGGCCAAGCCATTCCCTTTTAAGATACCAATTTCTACTAGCAGCAAATTGTCGCGGCCAAGATAATTTTTCAGATACTTGGCATACATAGAAGCGTAGCCATGATGCAGCATACGATCGCCACCTATCATGCCGCCTTTTTGCAGCTGAACTTTGCTTCTTTTATCGTGTGGAGACACTTTAATGCGTGGTACACCAGTTTGAATACCACCATACTTTAATTCACTGCCAATTAACCAAGCTTTGCCACCTAATTCAGCATTAGGTAGTTGATGCTGATAATACTTAGATTGGGCAAAACGCAGTGGCTGTTTAACAAGCTGTTGAATTTTCATAAAAGTCCTTTTGTTATTTGTTAGAGTAAATTTTGATAAAGCTCACAGAGTTTGAGCGCTTCGGTTTCAACACTATATTGATTAATAATGGTTTGATGTGCACGGCAACCTAATGCCATACGTTGTTCTGGCCGAGCGGCGAGCATGAGTAATGCATTAGAGATAGCCGTTTGGTCGTTAATTTCCACCAATAAACCATTTTCGCCTGAATGAATAATATCCGGCCAAGCACCTGCGTTAGTTGCGATAACGGCCGCGCCACAACTCATAGCTTCCAATACAGTTAACCCAAACCCTTCGTTTTCACTTAAAGCACATACAATGTCGCAAGCTTGCATCCACTTAACCACATCAGTAAATGCTTGCTCACCTAGAAACTTAATGCGATGCGACAATTTTGCCGACGAGATTTTTTGCTGCAACTGACTAACATATTCTTGGTCGTCAATTGCCCCACAAATAATGGCTTGAAAGTCAGGCACTTTTTCGCAGGTTTGAATGCAAGATTCAACAAATAAATGCACTCCTTTTTGCCGACGCACTCGGCCAAAAATACCGGCCATGTGCAACCTTGGGCGGCCGAGTTGCTCGCGTAACTCAGCCCTATCAATAACCGGCGTGAACTTTTTACAATCAACCCCATGTGGAATAATTTCATCAACTTCAAATGGCAAATAACTGGCGGCAGCTGAGTTGGTAGAAATAACACAGTCCATTTTAGCCATTAGCCAACGGGTAAATTTAGAATGTTGCCGCTGCGCAGTTGAGGTGAAAAGTATTTTTAGCGTGATGCCAAACAGGTATTTGAGCAGTAAAGCTTGGATCATTTCATCATTACGCCTGGCATGAAAAACACGCACTGCAGAATTTGAGGGGTCTTGTCTAAACCATTTCACAGCCTGCCAAAAACTGATAGTCAATAAAGAACTCGGCACATGACTTTTGCCCAATACACATAAAGCTATTTGGCCGTTTTGCACGCGGGCTGTTTCGAGCATGGTTGAGGTTACGCCAGAAAAGCGTTTATTTGAATTACCTAAAATAAGCTGACAGGCTTGCACCTGCTGCTTGATACTTGCAGCCTGCATATATGGTGTATGACTAGTGACCGACATAACAAACTAAACCTAAACACTATTTATTAAACTGTACGCAAGCAAAATGACACTTTTATGATTTAATTTTTTGTTCATTTAAGCGTGCAAATATAAAGCCTGAATGCCAAACAGGAAGAGTTATGAAGGGTCAGCAACATCTAACCATAATGCATGTGCTATTTTCGCGCGGATTTGCCGGTTCAGAGCGTTCAACCGCCGAGTCGTGCAATCAACAATGCCAACAACATAAGGTGATATTGGTCATACGCAAAGGCCACAGAAAAAATGGCATTAGCATAATAGACAAACTAGATAACAGAGTTGAAGTGGTAGAAATAGACCACTTTTGGTTTACCCGCTGGCACTTAAACAAACTGATAAACCACTACCAAGCAGATGTTATTCATTGTCACCTTAGACGCGCCACCCGCATTGTTGGCAAGATATCCCCGAAAGCCGCGACTATCTCTACCTTACATATACGCGCCAATGGTCAGTATTTTAATAAAATGGATGGATTAATTTGTAACGCACGTTGGCAAATCGCAGAATTGAAAGACAATTATGCAGGCAAAATTCACAAAGCGCATAATTCGTTAACACCACATAAAACACTCAGTACCGATAAAATAACTGAGCTGCGCGAGCAACTTGCCCCCCAACCACAAACTTACCTAATTGGCGCCGTTGGTCGTTTTCATGCAAGCAAAGCTTGGGACACATTAATAGCTGCGTTTAAACAACTCACTAACGAGCAAAAACAACAATGTAAATTGGTCTTTTTTGGTAGTGGCCGCTTAGAACAAGAGTTGAAAAAGCTCGCTGAAAATGAAGCTCAAATTGAGTTTGTTGGTTTTAAAAACAACATAAAAGACTATTATCAATGTTTAGACCTACTGGTTTGCCCTAGCCGCTTTGAACCTTTGCCTAGAGTTATTTTAGAAGCTATGGATGCCGGCACACCTGTTATTGCATCAGACCAAGGTGGTTGCAAAGAACTAATAGAGGATTATGGTGGTTTGTTATTTCCGGTTGATAATGTGCCAGCGTTAACTGAGCAACTCAGTTGTTGTATAAGCCGCAAACCAGCAAGACACAAACCAGATCTAACCGCACATTATATTGAAAATGCCAATCAGGCTATCGTCAATTTTTACTTAAACTGCATTCAAGCGAGTTAAAAACTCGCTGAAAGCTCCCATAAATCACCCCACTCTCTATCATATTTTTGTGGGGTAAATTTGCGAAAACCTGAACCATGGGCAAAAGTTAACTCACCAAAATAGATATGGCCGTCTAAGTTATATAAATCTACTCGTACATAATCAAACGGCTCAGCCAGCTTTAATGCAAGCTCCACCATTTTTGTATAGTTTTTTATCTGCGGCAGCGGCTGTTGGTTGCTCGGTTTATTCAGGCTAATTTCGGTTACTTGGCCAAATTCATCGTAAATACATCTACTATGCTTAGTTTGTCTATCATAATCGACTTGTAAAAAGAACTTTTGCCCACCTAAAGAATTAAACACATGAAATTTATAGTCTTCAGGCAGTTTGCCATCTTGCGCGACTAATAACTGCTCAACCAAAATTTTCGGCTGAATTTGGCTATACCATGGTTCGTTACGTTTTTTACCACTATTTTCAGCAAGCTTTTTCGCCAAACGTTTTGTGATGTAATTTTGATCAAACTGACCATCACGACACAAAAATACACTGCCAGAATCATGATTAGCTTTAATCACAAAATTGTCGCCATAGTGAGCAAATTCAAGATCATCTGGTGTATCAACCACAGCAATTAACGGCACTAAAAATTCGTCACCAACAAGTTTTGTCACATACTCTCTAACGGCATATTTATCTGAGCAGGTTTGAAATAAAGCATGCTTTTGAAAAAATTTACGATACTGAATTTTTTCATTAAAAGTTTTTGGCTGCCGAATATTCGGCCAATACCCATGTTTTTTATAAAAACGCATAGATGTACAAAACATTCGCCACTCAAGATTACTGATAAACATGCCTACAATCCGCTCAGTGAAACAGGCGTCAAAAATACGTAATCATTGTTTCACTGGAATGACACCATACAGAGTTAACTTGCACTAATTACAAATTGTCAGTGCTCACCAGAGCCTTAATATGTTGCATTTTATCTACAATCAACTAATGCGTGTTTTATTGCCATTAATGCTCATTCGGTTAAAAAGAAAGTCACGCAAACTGCCTGAATATGGCATTAGGTGGGACGAGCGTTTAGGTAAAAAAAATATAGATGTTGCACCGGGCGGCATATTATTCCACGTAGCCTCATTAGGCGAAGCGATTTCAGCAACACCTGTTATTGAAGCTATATTAGCCAAATATCCCAAATTACCTGTTACCATAACCAGCACCACACCAACCGGCTCTGCACAAATAAAACAGACGTTTGCTGACAGAGTTGTCCACTGCTATTTGCCATTCGACTTACCAATAATTCAACGCAAGTTTATTAACCAAATTCAACCTAATGTATTGGTATTAATGGAAACCGAACTTTGGCCAAACTTAATATTTCACGCTAAACGTATTAATTGCCGCGTTATGGTAATGAATGCACGTTTGTCGAATAAATCGGCTAAAGGTTATAAAAAGTTGGCTAAACTGACCGAACAAATGATGCAGCGGCTTGATTTAGTAGCCACACAATTTGCAGATGACGCACAAAGATTTGCCCAACTAGGTTGTAGACCCGAACGAATAAAAATAACAGGCAATATTAAATTTGATACCCGACTATCAGAAAAAATGCAGCTACAAATTAATCAGTTTAGCCAAAACTGGCGACATACACGCCCTGTTTGGTTGGCCGCAAGCACACATGACAAAGAAGAAGAGCAAATACTCGCAGCTCACAAAACTTTGTTGGCTGAACATGCAGATTTGCTGCTGGTATTATTACCGCGCCACCCTGACCGCTTTGAAAGCGTATATGAACTCGCCTCAGAACAATTTAATTGTGAATTAAAATCAGAATGTAATGGGCGGTTAGCGCAACAAACCCAAGTGCTAGTAGGTGATACGCTAGGCGAAATGGCAATTTATGTTTCGGTTGCAGACATAGTATTTGTAGGTGGCAGTCTAGTGGCGCGAGGCGGACACAACCCATTTGAAGCAGCTTGCCAACAAAAGCCAATTGTTTATGGCCCACACGTATTTAATTTTGAAAAAAGTTACCAAGTACTAGCGCAACAACAAGCCTGCGCTCAGGTGAAAGACCCAGCTGAACTAGCCAACAAAATACATGAACTACTAATCAACCCAGCGCAGCGTGAACAATTGGCCAACAATGCCCACAACTGCCAGCAGAAATTTCAAGGTGCAACCGAACAAACGGTCAATTTAATTGAAAACCAACTCGAAATAGCGATAAAAACCACAAAACGAGGTCAGCCGTATACCAGCTATAAAGCCAGTGCTTATAATTGATTGACAGATTACCTCTCACTCGTTTACATAAAATCAGCTCCCGCGCATTAATCGTTCAAAATATAGACAAAATAACCACATAAACTTAATTATGATTAAATTCGCCTTTGTTTTGCTGATGAAAAACGCTAGGCTGAGCCGAATAATAATTCTAAAATTCCGGTTTATATATGAATAAAGCTTATAAATGTTTCGGCTTGCTGCTTGGACTTCTGCCTTTTGCGGTATTTGCTCAAGATCCATTTGCAGAAATGGGGTTAAGCCTAGAAGATCTATATGGTGATGAAGAGTTTGTCAGCATCGCAACCGGCACTAAAAAAGCCATTCATAAAGCGCCTTCAGTCGCCATGGTTATAACGGCCGACGACATTAATAAAATGGCAGCAAATAACGTTCATGAAATTATAGAAACCGTTGCAGGCATTCATGCCTACCCTTCCAAATTAAACCGGATGAATCCCTCCTACTCGATTCGAGGTTTGCATACAGACCAAAACCCACAAGTTTTAGTTTTAGTCAACGGTGTGCGCACCACTTACGAATTTACCGGTGCTAAATGGAATGTATTTGATGTAGGAGTAAATTTAATTGAACGCATTGAAATTATCAAAGGCCCAGGTTCTGCCGTTTATGGTGCAGATGCATACTCGGGTGTAATAAACATCATCACAAAAACCAGCGACAATGGCTTTGAAAATAATTTCGGTGCTAAAGTTGGTTCTTTTAAAACCAAGTCAGCTTGGCTAAATTATGGCCATAAAGATGAAGGTTATTCATATACCGTCAACTCTCAATGGCAAACTACAGACGGCGACCTCGGTAGAGTAGTCGACCAAGATTTGCTCAGTATTATGGGGTTAACCGATTTATCACTTGCGCCTGGCCCATTAGACACTAAACACGAATATATCGACTTACATTTTGATGGGCGTTATAAAAACTTTTATACCAACCTTTGGTATTTGGATATTGAAGGTGGCACTGGAGCTGGTGCAGCACAAGCGCTCACAGATAAAGACTACACCAAAAGCACACAATATTTTGTACAAGTCAGCTATAAAAAAGAATTGAGTGATAAATTTAGAATTGATGTTAAAGGTTTTGCGCAAAAATATGACTCAGAAACCTATTTTCAAATATTCCCCCCGGATATAAAGATGGCAACGGTACCTTGTTTACCAAAGGATATATAGGTTTAACCACTTTAGAAGACACTAATTATGGTAGCTCACTCACGGGTTTTTATACCCCCAATAACGAACATAACCTCAGATTAGAGCTTGGTTTTAAATATAGTGAAGAAAATTCTGACGAATTAAAAAACTTTGGATCGGGTGTACTGACCGGAGATGAAGTTGAACAAGACGATACGCTCGTTAGTGTTAAAGGCACCCCTGGTATATTTATTGGCGACAATGATAGGCAGTTAAGTTATTTGTCAATCCAAGATGAATGGGCCTTTGCCAATGATTGGGAATTAACCGCAGGTATTCGCTACGACAACTATTCTGATTTTGGCTCAACTATAAATCCTAGATTAGCTTTGGTTTGGCAAACACACTACAACCTGACCACTAAGTTTTTATATGGTAGCGCGTTTAGAGCACCTTCATTTGGTGAATTATACGCAAAAAACAATCCTGTATTGTTAGGCAATCCAGAATTAAACCCTGAAAAAATCAAAACATATGAAGTAGCACTTGATTATCGTCCAAATTTTGATTGGCAGATAAATGTAAATATCTTCAAATACTTCGCTACTGATTTATTTAAATATGAACCACAAACAGATGGTACGGTACAGCTACAAAATTCACAAAAGCAAAATGGTTTAGGCTTAGAAGTTGATGCTGCGTGGGAAGTAACCCCCTCAATTAAAAGTAAGTTAGGCCTGGCCTTACAGTCTTCAGAATACGCGCAGGGAGTAAAAGTTGCTGATGCACCTCAAAAATCAGTTAACTGGCAACTTAGCTGGGCTATTGGCAACGATTGGCATCTTAATTTACACAATCGTTGGATTTTGGATAGAAGTCGCGAAGTCGGTGATAATCGCAAGACAATAAGTGACTATAGCATTAGCGATTTAACAGCTTTGTATACTCTGAATGATAAAGTTGAAATGAGTTTTACCTGCAAGAACTTATTTGACAAAAAAGCATTTGAACCTTCCGGTCCGAGAATTCCCGGTGATTATCCGCTAGAAACTCGTGGCTTTTGGCTCAGTTTGAACTATTCAATAGATTAAATCAGCAAGCACTATGCCGCTTGCAACTATTTTATTCCGCCAATTTAAAGTGATGCTGCAAACTTACTAGGCTCATAATTTCCATTAAAATAGCTTCGGTTGTTGCCCACTTTTCTTGTGGCAAGTTATCTAATTTATTTAAAAAGTTAATAACCTTAGTGTGTTCAAAAAACGGAACATCTTTCAGCGCCTGGCCTCTGAGTGTGTCTTGCACCAATTGATAAAATTTCGCTTTGGGATTTAACACCGAAGGGGGTGCAAAAAATGGATGTTTCTGTCGTTTATAAACCTCTTCGGTGATATAAGGTTTAACCGCCTCACGCAATATGTATTTTTCCTGCATATTTTTTATTTTGTATTCAATTGGCAGTTGAGTGACAAATTCAACGACCTTGTGATCTAAAAATGGTATTCGCCCTTCTAGGGAGTGCGCCATTTCCATTCGGTCACCTAATGTCATCAATACATAATTAGGAAGCAAAGATTTAGATAAGGTGTACATAGATTTATGCACAGGATTAATTTGATTCAGTTCATCTACGTTTAAGCTATTTAAAAAGATTTCTAAACCAACTAAAACATCAAAATTATTATCTCTTTCAACAAACAATTCAGACAACTCTTGATTGATATTAGCTAATGGAGGCACCCAAGCGGGAATGTGTCCCAAAATACCCTTAATAGGTAAATATTCTTCAATATTGTTTGCAAAATGTATCCCAGAAGAAATTTTGTTTGCAGCATCTAAATCACTTGCCAGTACTTGAGTGTAATTAGCATAATCTTGTTTAAATGAAGCATAACCGGCAAAAACCTCGTCTGCACCTTCACCGGTTAGCACCACTCTAAAACCTAAGTCGCGGACATATTTACTTAATAAATATTTAGCTACTCCATGGGGGTTCATACAAACATTTTCACTGAAATAGATAGAATCAACAAAATTATCAGCTATTTCGGTCTGAGTGATCTTGATTTCATGATGATTAGAGCCAACAAAATTTGCAGTATTTCTCGCAATATTTCCTTCATCGTATTCATCCACATCAAACGACAAAGTAAAACTATCGACACGATTATTGGTTAACTGAGACGCCATACCTAAAACTGCACACGAATCGACCCCTCCGCTTAAATACACACCGACAGGTACGTCGGCGCGCAAACGAGTTTGCACTGAATCTAATAACTTTTCGCGTAATTGTTCTATCGCTTCGCTTTCTGTCAATGCTAACTCACTACCCTCAGCAGGGTAGTTAAAATCCCAATACTTGCTAATAGTGAAACCACTGCTGTTTGCAATTAAATAGTGCCCAGGAGGCACTTGTTTAATACCAGCAAATAATGACTCACTTCGATACAAAAAACCTCTACTCAGATATGAATTTTTATCCCATTTTGCTGGTATTCCCGCAGCTAACAATGCCTTTATTTCAGAGGCTATGTAGAGTTTTCCTTGGTATTCCGCATAATACAGCGGATTTATGCCAAATCTGTCACGTGCAGCAAATAACTGCTGATTCACTTCATCCCAAATACAAAAAGCAAATTCGCCACGTAATTGCTTTAAACCATTAACCCCGTATTGTTTATACAAGTGTAAAGCGATTTCTGAATCGGATGCGGTTTTAAAAAAATGTCCTTGCTTTTGTAGCTGGCTACGTATGTGTTCATAATCATAAAACTCACCATTAGCTATTAAATGGCAATTTTCCGCTTGATTTGAAATAGGTTGCTGGCCAGTATGTAAATCAATAATGCTTAAGCGGGCGTGAGCCAAACCTACCGTTTGATGCTCATTCAACCAAATATTTTGATTATCTGGCCCACGGTGCCATAAACTTTTAATCCCTTTAATCAGAGCATTTTCATCTGTTTGTCCATCAAATGAATAGATAGCTAAAATTCCGCACATAATAAATTGTCTCTTAGGGGATTTTTCTTGGTGGTAAACCTTTGTACTCAATGTCAGAACATTTCATTGGCAAAAAGGAGTTTGTAGGTAAAGGACGAGCGTTTCTGTAACTAGCAATAGCGCCACTGATTACACAGAAGGCTTTAATATTGTAACCATCGTCTGGTGAAAAACCTTGGTCGAGTAGAAAAGCAGATGCAAAACCACCACTGTTAATAGATAGGTTAAATTTGTTATCTAGATAATCGCTTAGTAAGTAAGCAAATTCTAAAAATTCACCTTGAGTTAATTGCAAATTTTTAAGATTTTCTTTGTAAGGAGCTAAACGCTCATCCTCTCTATCTATAGGCCGAGCAAAACCAACAATCATAGGTTTACCATTTTTGTATTTTGCTTTTTCGACTATAGTTTCGACGCATTTGTGCTTTTTAAATTCTTGATAAGCTAGCTGCAAATAACTCATACAAGAGAATGTTGTTTGGCTGCCACCATAAGCGCGAGAATCCGCGGATAATATAGCAGCCGCAGATGCTGCTACAGAGCTGCTATGAGTGTCTCCTGCATGAGCGGCAATTTGGTTGCACCAAATTCGACTATCCGGATAACTCAACCCCATTAAGTTGATTTCGATCCAGTCGGCTACATTTCTTGCGACTAATTTACCAGTAGCATTTAATATATGCAGTTGCATATAAGATATTTTGCCCATTAACTCGGTTGTTAACGAATAACCTTCAATCGTTACATCAACACCACCTTGCCAATGCCCAATTGAATTAACAATACTTTGGTTGCGTTTATCCCAAAAACTGCTGTCCGACATAATTAGGCTCGCTGATTACCTGAGTAAATATGCTGCTCGTCTGCCAGCATAGGCATTGCTGTAATAGGTTTATGTGTTTGCTCCACACCATGAGCAAAAATACCGGGGGCGCAGATTATTTGAAATAGGCCGATGGATTCTCTTGCTGGAATGCCCAACTGACAAAAAACAGCTGCCGCTAAACCTGTTTTTAATAGGCCTAAATTGTGTTGGTTTAAACACTGGCAGAACTCTAAAACCCAAGTTAAAACTGCCGCCTGTTTAGTATTGTTTTCAATATAAGGTTGAAACACTCGGTTGGCTAAACTCTGGCACAGTTCATCAATGCTGCCATATTGATTGCCAAAACCTGCAACTAGGTGGACTTCACCTTGCACTGCCTCGGCTTGGTAATTAGCCACTAAGTTATTAGTCAACTGTTGTGGGTTTTGTGGCAAATGTTGCTGAATAAAACTGACTGCATTAGCAACTTCTAATGCACCATTTTGTTCTCCACCTAATACATTTAATCCAATTGGTAATAAGTGTTCTGTATTGGTTTTGCTTACGCCAGCAACCATACTGGCTTTAACTGCAGGATGACGGGGCCCAAGGTTAATTAAAGCCACCATTAACCTTTCGAATAATTTTTTATCAGCGAGGCTAGGCAACTCGCCAGTAAACAATAAAAGAAGGGTATCAACAAAAGATTTTTGGCTAACTAATTCAGCTAAATCGTAACCATGAATATAGTTTTTCTGGCTAATGTAGGGATTTGTTTTTGCAGGTATCTCCAACAAAATATTAGTTTGCGTTTTACCAGCGTAAAGAAAATCCCGCTTATCATTTGATTTATTGTTCATTAAAACTGATATCTAACTTCACCTAAAAATGAGCGCCCTAATTGTGGGAGATCATTAATTAAACTAACGCTTGCACCATTAATAAACGATGGCTCTCGAACATCTTCATCAAACAGGTTTTTCACTATTAGCCTAGCTTCGAAGTTGCTGCTCTTGGGCATCCATCTAAGTGTTAAATCGCTTAACCAATAATCATCAATTTGATCACGGCTGTCACCACTTTCTCTTAAGCGTTCTTGTACTAAATGATTTTTAAAGTTCACCTTTAACGCATCAAACATCTGCCAATCGACTTGCGCAAACCATTGTTGTTGAGGCACTAAAGCAACATCAGTGTTGTTGGTTTTATTCTCAGCCTTTGACCAAGCATAATTAACCGACAATTTTACATTGTGACTAGGCGCCCAATTAAACTCAAACTCAGCACCATATGCCGATTGTTTACCTAAATTTTGTGCAACTAAACCTGTTACCCCTGCAGTAGGAGCAAATTGAATAATATCTTGCCAGCTGTAATGATAAAAGTTAGTCACCATACCAAAACCATTAAGCGAATGATAATCAAACACCAACTCACTAGTTTCGATTGTTTCCGGTTGAATATTTGGATTACCAATAGTCGACGGATTGTTGATATTGCCTCTATCTACAAACGAAGGTGCACGAAATGCTTTTCCATACAATAACTTAGTAGTTAAGTTTAAACTTGTTGCCCAAACCAACGCTAGCCTAGGGTTGGTCGTGGAACCAAAATCTGAGTAGTCATCATGTCGTATACCTGCGGTTAACTCCCAGTCGTTTGCAAAACTCCAAACATCTTGCAGATAAATATAGTGGTTGTCTCTGTCAGTTTCTTTGAGAAAAACAAGTTCAGTGTCACTTACATCGACCACTTCAGGATAAGCGAGCAAGGTGCCATCTTGTTGAATTTCAAAGTTCTTTGTTTCTCTAACACGATATAAGTCGCCATTGTGATAACCCACACCGACACGCACAGTGTGCGAACTAAACCCTGTATAGGTTGCAGCTAAATTAAAGCGTTTATGCTTTTCCCAAACCTCAGGGTTGCCAATAAAGCCGTTGGGGAAATGTACACCGCCACCACTCATATCGCCCGTGACTAAATTGTTGGGTAAAGTTATACCAGCTGGATATAGAATATATTGATTTTTTACCGTTTGCGACGTTTGAAAATAGGCTAGCTGAGCATTTAACTCTAAGTTGTCGGTAACGTTTTTTGTATAATTTAAATCAAAATTTACCCGCTGGCTTTTTTGTCTACTTTCTAAATCAGGCACTTCGACAATTCCAGCACCATTACCGTTATCATCTCTAAGTTGATAGCCAAGCCTGAATATCCAATCTGTATAACTAACTTCACCTCTAAAGTCTGTGTTTGTTGTCATCAAACTAAATGGTTGAGTTGGGTACTTTTCATCACGCTCTAAACCATCGGTTTTATGGTGTTCTAATACTGCGGAGTATTTTAGCTCGCCTGCGCTACCTGCTAGTGAGAGCCATGCATCTTTGGTATTGTAACTACCCGCTCTGAAACCTACTTCATTATTTAGAATATCATCGGCATTTTTAGTAATAATATTGATAACACCGGCAAAAGCATCAGCACCATAAATTGCGGAGCCAGGGCCACGCATCACCTCAATACGAGAAATAGCTTCGACCGGCATGCCGCCCCAAATTTGATTTCTATTGCCGGAGAAATTGTTTGTTATTGGAACACCATTAATTAACATGAGTACTTGTGAATTATACCGGCTTCGAATCCCCCTAAATGAATAAACAGGTAAATAACCATTGCTGTCGCGCGAAACATGTAGGCCAGGAATTGTCTCTAACACATCATCAATGTCAGTTGCTCCCATCTGTCTGATTTGGTCTGCGTTGAATACACTGGCTACAGCTGGGGCTTTATGTATTTGTGTTTTTATTCCCGTAGCAATTTCGATCATTTCTTCGCCGCCATAAAAGTCGCCGAGAAAATCCTCAGCTACAATCACTTCTTCAACTAACTCGGCTTGAGCCGTAGGTAACCATGCAAGCATAGTTGCTACAGATAATAATTTTAGTTTCATAGTTTCCTCAATACTGTTAGTTTAACCGCTGTATCTGCTCATATTCACAAAACACTACCGACTATCAACACGATTTTGTTATTAATTTGGGACGTAATTTGGCATCAAATTAACTCACCACCACACCAACTCATAGACTTATTCGCCTTAGAGCAAACTTTCTAATCATACTACTACCAACAGTCACTCGCTTTATTTTTGATCTGGCGCTGCGGTTAAAAATACTGTCTCCACCCCTGCATTTAAACTTTTAACTCTGTCCATCATAGGTGGTACTTCTTCTGGATCAATTCGAACATCTAAAACCATGGGTTTATTACCCGAAAAAATCGAATATAAATCCAGTTTCTCTAATTGCTCTGGCGTTTCAATCACTAAACCTTTTGCACCTTGCGCCCTTGCTAACACGGCGAAATTAACCATATTTAACTCCCAGCCTATTGATTCGGCTTGGCTCATACGCTGACCAAATTTAACCATGCCATAAGCTGAGTCGTTTAAAATAATAAATAAAATGGGTAATTTGTATTGAACGGCAACACCTATTTCGTGCGAGCTCATTTGCATAGCCCCATCACCAATTACACATACATGAGGCTCTTCAGGGCGGGCTATTGCCGACCCAATAATCGCACCAACTGACCATGCCATGCTGCCAAATCCCATAGCGATTCTGTAGGTACCAGAGTTACTGCATGTTGTTAAATAATGCGTTGCCCATGCCCATGCGTTACCTGCATCAATGCAATAACGTGCACTTTTTGGCATTTTGGTGGATAAATATGCCATTAACCTTTGTGGCTTAATTGGGGTGGCATTCGATAAACAAACATCTTCTTCGGTTATTTCACTAAAACCACCCAATGCATTTTTGTTTATTTCAACTTCTAAACCTTGCCAAGTGCGACGCCAACTTTGTTGAGAAATTTTGTTGAGTAACCTATTGGCAATCCCATTTAAATGGCCACAAACATGCAACCTTGCCATGGGTGAGCGGCTAAAACTTTCGACTGATGAGTCAATATGAATCAGTTTGTTATTCAAGATATCTTTTGATAATCCACCAATACCGGTTTCGGTAATGGAGGTACCAAAGGCTAAAATAAGTTCTATATCTGGATTTTTAAACAGCTCTTTGGCAGATTTATGTCCTGCATAACCGTATACGCCACGGTAAAGTGGGTGCTTTTCATTGACCCAACGTTTACCCATTGGCCCAGATACAAACGGCGCATTCAGTGCTTCGGCAAGGCTTTCAATTTGGTTATAGGCTCGGCCACAGCCGTGCCCGACAAACAATACAATATTGTCAGAGGTGAGCACAGCTTCGATTAATTGCTCAACCGCATAGGTATCTTCATTGGAGGCTTGATTCATTAAATAATTAATGTGCACATTAGGCAGTTCATTGCCATAAGATGCTCTTAAAATATCTGAAGGAATACTAATATGGACTGGGCCTTTAGGCGACTGAAGCGCATTCATTAAAGCTGAAATCAATTTGCTCTCTAGCTGTAATTCATGTGAGACCAAAGTATTGTATTTAGTACAGTTTCTGAATATGCCGACAGTATCTATGGCTGTTTCACTTGAGTCTTGTAAGGCGCGTTTGCCGAATTTGGGCAGGGCTGTTTGTGCTGTAATAACCAGCATAGGGGTTTTATCAACCGAAGCGGATGCCACACCTGTAATAAGATTAGTTGCACCGGGTCCTGTAGTTGAACAGACAACTCCTAGCCTGCCCGTTTCCCTAGAATAGCCATCCGCCATAAATGCAGCAGCACACTCGTGTCGAGCAATAATGACCTTTGGTCCGCCGCGTCGCTCAGAGCGGGCAAGTGCGTTAAACAAAGGTTCAATTGCACCACCCGGTACACCAAAAACGTATTCCACTTTTAGCTGACGCAAATATTCTAGAATTAAATCGGCATAGTCATGAATCGGCGTAAGTTTAACATCTAATGCTTGGGTCATTTTAACTTCTTCCGCTAACCATTATTATTTATTATTTCTTCAATGCTATTGCCGATTCAGTGTAGTTTCATTTGCTTAAATTAATCAACTATTTGGATAAAAATAACTAAAAAATTTAATTACAAAGGCAAAGTTACAGTAAAACAAGTACCTTCACCCACTATACTCTCAACTGTTATTTCACCGCCTAATAAACGCGCAAATTTTTGGCTGATAGCCAAGCCTAACCCAGTACCCTCAAACTCGCGAGAGCTTGAACCGCGGTCAGGTCGACTACCTTGGCCTACTTGCCTAAATTCATCAAATATCTCAGCTAATTTTGCTTTAGGTATGCCTTTACCTGTGTCTGAGACTTTTATCGCAAAAGTTTCTTCTCCACACTCAAAATCTAAACTTATAGTACCCTGCTTGGTAAATTTACACGCATTGCTCAATAAATTGATAACTATTTGTTCTAATTTCTCTTTGTCGGTTTCAACCATTAGCTCAGTTGGGTTTTGTGGGCCAACAAATAAGTTTTGGTGTTTATCCAGCAAAGGAGAGATGGCATCAACAGCCACTTCAAGCGAGGGCTTGAGCAGAATGGTTTCTTTTTTAATTTCCATTCTGCCCGCTTCTACTTTAGACAAATCCAAAATACTATTAATTAGTACAAGTAACCGCTCAGCATTGCGCTGAACTTTGGCCAGATCATTTGTGTAATCTTCCATGCCGTCCATTTCGAGCTCTTCTTTAACTAAGTCGATATAGCCAATAATCGCTTGTATAGGCGTTCTTAGCTCATGGGTTACGTTTGCCAAAAATACCGATTTATGTCTAGAAGCGGTTAACGCAGAGTCTCTCGCCTGTACCAACTCTGCCGTTCTTACTTTAACTTCTTGCTCAAGCTGATCTCTATGGTTTCTGAGCTGCTCGTCCTGATCATCTAAGGTTTTCATTAAAGTGTTAAAAGCATGGGACATTTGGCTGATTTCTTTTGCCCCTTCAATATCTGACTGCAAATGCTGTCCTGTGCGTTCAGCTTCTTCCATAATATCTGCAAGTTCATTAATCGGCCGAGTTAGCCGATTAACCGTAATATCCACCACCATCACCAACATCACTGCAACAATGGTGCTGATTAAAAAAGTAGCAATAAAAATGTCTCGAGAGGTATTGGTTAAGGTTATTTTGCTCAATTTGACATATACAACACCCAAGACACTTTGTTTATGCTGATCAAACTCACCTAGTCCGATATCACCCTGATTAATATGAACAATTTTCCAAAACCAGAAGAAGTTTTCGTTTTCTTCAAATCCCATATCTTTGCCAACACTTTGTGGAATAATCAGTTTGTCGATATCAATGTTTTGATTAGCAATTATTTTTCTATCCGCATCTATAACCGCGGCGCCCACTACTGATTTAACCCCTAGAACCTGTTTAATGGCATCTTCGGCATTATCATTGCTGCCCGTTAATAATGCCAACATGCCTTGTTCCGCAAGGCCGCTGGTAGCTTGCATAGCATCGTCGACAATCAACTCTTTAATTTTAATACTGCTAACCCAAGCAGTTAAAGCACTCCCCGCTAAACTTAATATCACAATGCCGCCCACAACGTAGCTCATTAATTGGCGACGAAAACTTAGATCGGGTGAAATATATCGATTAAATAATTGTTTTATCATCGCTCTGGCAACACTATATTAAACTGCTCTTTTTCCTGGCTCGTATAACTAATACCAAGGTGTTTGGCCGTCCTTAGGTTAACCGCCAACAGTATATGCTTCATCGGCAACACTTGCGGATTCACCGTTGGCGTTTGCAACATTTCAGCTAGCTGTTTACCTAGTTGAAAATGATCTGGGTAAAAAGAAAATAACGCACCTCGTTTCGCGTGTGTTGGTACGCTTGATAAAACGATAAATCGCTTATCCCAACTCGCTTTCAACACCAAAGGCAGTACCACTTTTTCATGCATAGCAACCGTATCTATCGGCAACCAAATAGCATCACGCTGATTAAGTTTTTCGTCTACCAACTTGGCGTAGGTTTGTACGGCTTGTTTTAACGTATCAACAACTTGTACATTTGCAGCTATACCCGCTTGTTTTAATGCCTGTTCGGTCAGTTTGGCAATCCAAGCGTTTTGCTCACTAACGATTAGGTGCAACTTTTGCACTGAGGGGGCAACCAATTTTAGCTTAGCAACAACTGTTGTAGGGTCTGTCATCATGCTTACACCGGAATGAACACCAGGCATCGTAGGATAAGCACCAATTACTATTGAATATTTGGCATCCAATTTATCCGCCAATTTGTAACCGCGTGAGCCTAACAAAACCAATTGGGTGATTGCATCTTCACTTAGCTGTTTGTCGATATTGTCGATACTAAGATCTTCACCAATAGCATAACCTTGAATCTCCGCATTGGTTTGTTCTTTTACACCAGCTCTTATTTGTTCAAAAATAGACAGGTAAGGTTCACGTACATCAGGAAACAATACAGCCACTGGCGCGGCATATGTACTACTACAACAAATGAATATTAGGCTAATCAATGACAGCGCATTGTAGACATGCCGCCTTAATTTCATTCCTTGCAACCTTATGAATATGAAGTGCTTTCTCGTAAAACAATTGTAACCTATTGTTGCTATATACCCAAGCTACTTGAAGATGCATCTTCAAGTAGCTTGGGTATACCGCTAATTTTGTTGTTTGTTTTGCCCAATGCAGTGGAAAAGCATACAATGCTCGCCCAATATTTTTTACCTGCTGCAATTATGAAGTTAAACCCCGCTCAGGCTGAAGCCGTAAGTTATGTAACTGGACCTTGCCTTGTGCTTGCTGGCGCAGGCAGTGGTAAAACACGTGTAATTACCAATAAAATTGCGCATATGGTGACAAATTGTGGTTACAAAGCGAATCAAATTGCTGCCGTTACCTTCACCAATAAAGCAGCTAAAGAAATGAAAGAAAGGGTTGCAGCTACTCTGCCCAAAGGCGCGGGTAAAGGGTTAATGGTGTCAACCTTTCACACGCTAGGTTTAACCATAATAAAAAAAGAATACAAAACCTTAGGGATTAAACCCGGTTTTAGCTTGTTTGATGATCAAGACACAATCGCCTTACTCAAAGCTCTGACAGAAAAAGAATTAGATGGTGATAAAGACGAGTTACGCGCAATTCAATCGGCCATTTCGAATTGGAAAAATGACTTAATTTTGCCACAGCGAGCTTTGCAATTGGCCAAAGACGAAAAAGCTCAGTATCACGCTCGCTGTTATCAAAACTACCAAACGCAAATGACCGCCTATAATGCGTTTGATTTTGATGATTTAATTTTAGTGCCAACACTCTTGCTTAAACAAAATGAAGAAGCGCGTAATCGTTGGCAGCGAAAAATCCGCTATTTGTTAGTAGATGAATATCAAGATACCAATACCAGCCAATATGAACTGGTTAAACAAATTGTTGGCTCACGCGGTTTATTTACAGTGGTTGGTGATGACGATCAGTCAATTTATAGCTGGCGTGGTGCTAAACCACAAAACCTAGTATTGTTAGGCACAGATTTTCCCAAATTGCGTTTAATTAAACTAGAACAAAATTATCGTTCGGTGCAACGCATCTTGAATGCTGCCAATATTTTGATTGCCAACAATCCACATGTTTACGATAAATCATTATTCAGTGAAATGGCCTATGGTGAGCCAATTCGCGTGCTGTTTGCCAAAGATGAAGAAAACGAAGCTGAACGTGTAGTTGCTGAGCTTATTGCTCATAGGTACATGCGCAAAAGTAAATATAAAGACTATTCAATTTTGTATCGCGGTAATTTTCAGTCACGCGTATTTGAAAAAGCATTAATGACCAACCGTATTCCCTACAAAATTAGTGGTGGTACATCGTTTTTCGCACGCAGCGAAATTAAAGATATTATGGCCTATTTACGTTTGTTGGTTAACCCTGACGATGACAATGCGTTTTTGCGTATTATCAATGTGCCTAAGCGTGAAATTGGTCCAGCAACATTAGAAAAAGTCGGTCAATTAGCCAATCAATTGCACATTAGTTTATTTGCTGCCTCTTTTGAAGGTCAGTTAGAGCAAGTGCTTTCCGGCAAACGTTTAGATAACTTGCAGCAATTTTGCCGCTGGATGGTCGAATTAGATGACAGAGCACAGCGCGGTGATACTTTATCTGCGGTACGCGACCTGATAAAAGGCATACGCTACGAAGAGTTTTTGTACGAAACGTCCCCAAGTGGTAAAGCCGCTGAAATGCGCATGAAAAACGTTAGCCAACTGTTTAGTTGGATTAGCGACATGCTCGAAGGGAACGAAGATGAAGAACCATTAACCTTGAAAGAAGCGGTGAATAAGTTAACCCTACGTGACATGATGGAACGCGGCTCTGAAGAAGAAGAAGCAGATCAAGTTCAATTAATGACTTTACATGCATCTAAAGGTTTGGAATTTCCGTATGTATTTCTAGTTGGAGCCGAAGAAGGTTTGTTACCGCATCAGTCGAGTATTGATGAAGACAATATTGAAGAAGAACGACGTTTAGCCTACGTTGGTGTAACTCGCGCGCAAAAAGAGCTGATATTTACCATAGCGAAAGAGCGCCGCCAGTTTGGTGAAGTTATAAAAACAGAACCAAGCAGGTTTTTATATGAAATGCCGCAAGATGATTTGGTTTGGGAGTATCAAAAACCCAAAGCAAGCCAAGAAGAGCGCCAACAAAAGGCACAAGCACACATTGCTAACTTGCGCGATTTGTTAAAGTAACTTGCTCGGCGGCCATATCAGTTAATAAATGGCGGTAAAACTCATCTGAGCTAACCGCCTCCGCTAATAATCGACCTTGTGCAAATAAGCAGCCCATATTCTCGGCAGTTTCTTTCATTAAATCTGTTTCAATACCTTCGGCTATTACGATAAACCCTTGCTCATGACCTATTGCCACAATAGAAGCGGCAAAGCGCCTTTGTGCTAAATCATCTTCGGCTAAATGAATGAGCTTGGCATCCACTTTTACAAAATCGAGTTCCCCACTATAGAGTAGAGCTAAACTCGCAACACCAGCCCCAAAGTCATCAAGTGCAATACGAACACCTAAATTGCGCAAGGTTTCAAAACAATCGACACACTGCTCAATGTCGTTTATACCTCGTTCGGTAAATTCGAGTATTAACCCTTGTACGGCATCACCTATCCCCGAAAGCGTCTCTAGCAATTGACTGAAAGCACTTTCATCACACAAACTTCGACTACTAACATTAACCGAAATTAACGCTTTATCTTTACTAATATTTCTGTGGGTCAAGTACTCACATGCATGAGCCACGGCTTGTTGGTCTATTTGTAAAATGAGTCCAGTGTCGTAGGCCATTCCTAGAAAATCTGCCGGTTTCAGCATGCCTTGAGTAGGGTGTTGCCAACGAACTAAAGCTTCGACCGCTGCCACTTCATTGGTACTTAAATTAACCACAGGTTGGAAAACAAACTCAAGTGCACCTTCTTTTAACGCTCTGCGTAATTCGCTTTCTTGGTTTAATTGGTTGATAAGTTTTGTATGTAAACTTTGATCAAACAACACATATCGGCCTCTGCCTTTATGTTTAGCCTGATACATAGCTGTATCTGCATCTCTGAGCACATCGGCAGGCTTATTATAGTTTTGTTCGCTACCGGTAATACCAATACTGCAGCCAGCGTAGATTTCGTTTCCATCTATATCGAAACTATTATTTAAGCTGCTAATAATATTATTGGCTAGATGCTGTGCACGTTTAAGTGAAGCGTCCTGCAGCATTAATATAACAAATTCGTCGCCACCTAAACGTGCAAGCACTTCTCCGTCGGTTAAACAAGCTGATATTCTGTCACTCACTTCAACCAAAAAGCGATCACCAGTCAAATGACCAAAAGTATCGTTAATCAGTTTAAATCTATCTAAATCAATAAATAACACTTTGTATTCATGACTTTTGTCCATAGTTGCACAAGCAACCGCGTGCATCAGTTTACGATTAAACAATTGACGGTTTGGCAAACCTGTTAGCAGGTCATGATTCGCGTCATAATAGAGTTTTTCTTGAACTTTGATTCGTTCTTCAATTTGTTGTTGGAGGTCATGATTAGCTTCATTTAACGCTTGAGTGCGCTGATTAACCGTATCCTCTAATTGATCTTGCGCTTGCAACATAGATTGTTGCGACTGCCACCTGTGTGCAATCAAGTTAAAGTGCATAGCTAAAAAGTTGGCAAGATCTGTATCTTTTTCACTAAATTCTTGTTCATGCTCGGATTTAAATATCACCAGCAGTAAACACTTGTCCGTTTCTGCTTGTAATGGAGTAACCAACCAAATATTGCTGTTTAGCGACAATTTTTGCTGTTCATCAGCAACTATGGCACCAAACGCAACTAAGTGTTTGATCTCCTTGTGTGTTAACACCATCGGCTGTGCATCTAGCGCTATATATTCATTTAGACATTGGTAGGTTTGTAGTTCGGAGATATCTTCAATTGCTGAGACCCCCAAATAACTCCATTTTTTTGTGTGTGAATCATATTCAGCAATATAATTGGGCAGTTCGAAAACTTGATTTGCAATTAAACTAAAGCTTTGAAACAAAGAACTTTTTTCATTGGAAAAATTAAATTCTTCGGACAACTCCAACAAGTTTTTCTGCGCAGTTTGAAATCTTTGTTGTTGAGCAATTTCAAGTTTTAATTTTTGGTTAACTTGATGCAAAGCACGCGTTCTACTGTTAATTTCACGTTCCATTAGAGCTTGGCGCTGCATATGTTCAATAGAATGGCTAATATGCTCTGCCAATAATTCGAGAACCGCTTTGTCTTCCTGAGTAAAAGTTAAACTTTGTTGGTAACTGACAACAACTAAAGCACCAATATCGCCGTTTGTTAAGCTTAAAGGGACACCTAACCAACTAACGGCAGGCTCACCCAACTCAATAATTTCGCCATCGTCAATCAACTTTGTATAGTCGGCACTATTACATAATAAAGATTGACGGCTACGTAGCATATAACCCGTTAAACCAACATCAATCACATTGTCTGGTAAATCGGGTTTATCACACGTGCCTTCTTGAGTCGCATAATAATGAATATCATAGTTTTTAGTAATAGAACTTTTGAACAGAATAAATAGATTAGGCGCTTTGACCACTGAAGCTATCACTTCATGCAACTGTAAGTAATAATGCTCTTTGTCAAAACAATGACTCGCTAGTTCTGATATTTCGAGCAAAGCAGACTGGACTTTTTGGGCTTGCTTTTTTAATCCAAGTAGCTTTTTCAGTTGCCTTGCTTTGTAGGACTCATTTGTACGTTTGGGGTTATCAGTCACGCTCACATCCAAATTATTGCTTACTAGCCACCACCACTCATAGGCAGACTCCAAATTAAATATAGCAGAGGCTTCTGAAAATACTTAACCAGGCTAGTTGATTGTTTGTTATTTTTTTAAGTAATGACTAGCGTTTCGCTAGCTGCAATAAATAGTTGACTGATTTATGTTGTTTGTGTGTCTATTAGTTCAAAAATCAATCAAAAAAGGAATTTTAGCAGGAATGAAAACTATTTCCATAATAAACCTGAACTCCAGGCGAATAAACTAGTTCAAAATTAATACAGGTTAGTAAGCGCGGGCGAAAAATTGAGAAGAGGTCATAAAGGTGGGACAGGCGCCCCACCTTTTTAAGCTTAAAACGTTTTTACAGATCTTTTATCATATGCTCGATTGCGGCTTTGATTTCGTCGTCGCTACAATCCATACAAGTACCTTTAGGTGGCATTGAGTTAAAGCCGTTAATTGCATGAGATACTAATGTATCCATACCTTGTGCAATACGTGCTTCCCAGTCACCTGCATTATTTGGTTTTGGCGCACCTAACACACCAGCACTGTGACAAGCTGTACAGCTTGCATTATACACATCAGCTCCAGAACGAGCCCCACCAGCACCTGCTGATTGTGCTGCAGCACCAGCAATATGAACCGAGCCTATTGGTTTGATGCGCTCTTTGATTGCAGCGTCGCGCATATCCGCAGCAAATACATTTGGCACGGCCATCATGGCACCTAAAAGTGCCAAACTGCGTAAATTAAATTTCATAGTTGAACCCACTAAATTGTCTCCGCTAATTACACGTTTCCCTCAAGTCAAATGAGTTTAACTGTAATTAACTACTAAAAATTTTTTTACGATTATAACGGATAATTACGTTTGTTGAAGCGAGAATTGTCTATCAACGAGTGTTGCCTTTGATTTAGCACAACACTCGTTATTTTTACTTGTTACATTGCCAACAAACGAATAGTACTTGGGCTACCCTGTACTGGCGTGTCAGTGTCTTGCGTTGGTTCAGCAATTAACACCCAATCGCCTGTGTTACCATCTGTACCAAATTTAACACCTAATTGCTGTGACACAACTTTTGGGGCACCTTTACCATCATCAATCGCAACATAAATATCGTAAGTGTTTGACGGTATTGCCATGCGCGCAACATCACCAAGTTCACGCTGTGTTAAACGATAGGCTGTTGTTTCGAAATTTGCATTTGGTGAAACAAAATATAAGTCTACTTCGTCATCACCTTGGTTGTTTAACAAATTAACAAAAGTAATTTGATGGTTAGTTGTGTCAGGGCGACTGGTATTGGTGAACGCAACATCGTCTAACACGCCATCTTCATCACGATAAAAAACAACTGTTCTGTCAACGCCGCTCGCAAAAGAATACAAGGCTTTAATGATGTTTGAACCTTCTAAACTAACACTATAAGAGCCAGGTTCAATTTCATTCGATGTCGCGGCCAATGCGTCAGCAGCAACATTAGTGTACTCAATTTTTTGACCGTCTAATGCCCCGCCTTCTAAAGTTAGCGTGTTACCGTCAAAGGTTTCAGCACTGTTATACACTCTAAAATAAGATTTTAGATCCGGATTTTTATATTCTGTTACCGCATTAGATGAATCTGGTAAATAGACCAAGGTCAAGTTGTCTTGATTATTTAACTGAGTATCCACTAGCGCAAAATAAAACTGCGAACTACCGAATGTAACACCAGCAGAAGTATATAAAAGGTTTTCAGCGCTATCTTCTACAGTAAAATAGTAGTTATCTGTGTCTAGCATTTCGGTGACACTATTACCAAACTCAAGCGTCAAGGTTTTAGCTATATCACCATTGTCTTTATCTATCACATCTACAGTCAAAGTTTGCGAGAACTTTTGTGCTAAATGCATTAAATTGAACTCAAACTTCTCATCATCTAAGTCGTTGGAGTTAATAATATTGTAAGTAAACAACAACGGCGTATCACCATTATCACCATCTAAAGTGCCAACAGAAACTAGGTAGTTGCGTTTATCTTTAGCTAGGTTTAAATCTGCTGAGTACAAGGTTGTAGTTACATCGTCAGACTCGTCTACTTTAAGTTCAATTGTATTTGTACCTGACTCAACCGAAAGTCTTGATGATTTCCCTTGATATGCAACTGAGGCTTGAAGGCTCTCGTCATGATATAACTTAGTAACAGCAGTATTGGCTGATAAGTTGTAGTAAGTTAGGTAACTAGTTGTGTTGGAGTTATTTGAATCACTGCTACCACATCCTGCTAGCAACACAGCGCTACCCAATAGCGCAGACCATCCAACGTTTTTAATATTCATGAGCACCCCTTTAGTCACTCTTATAAATTCTTTTAAATCCTGTCTGAAAAATCAAACTAACGCACAACAAATACAACAGGCCGTTGCAATTAGCCCGCTATGATAGACGGATTCAACGCAACTTTAAATAACATTCTAAGTTCAGGCGTTAATTATTGAGCATTTGCTGTGTTGTTTGTTTCGGTATGAGACTCAATGGTGTTTAATTAGTTCACTCGTTTAACCAAGTAACCACATCTTTTGCAAAGTAAGTCAGTATGCCATCAGCACCTGCACGTTTAAATGCAAGTAACGATTCTAAAACACATTTTTTTTCATCTAACCAAGCTTGTGCAAAAGCAGCTTTATGCATAGCGTATTCGCCAGAGACTTGATAGGCAAATGTCGGTACTTTAAATTCATCTTTAACTCGGCGCACTATATCTAAATATGGCATACCAGGTTTGACCATCACCATGTCTGCACCTTCCTGTAGATCTAGCGCAACTTCGTGTAAAGCTTCATCACTGTTTGCCGGATCCATTTGATAATTCTTTTTATCCGCACCTTTTAAATTACCCGCCGAGCCCACGGCATCTCTAAACGGTCCATAATAGGCTGATGCATATTTTGCAGCGTACGACATAATACGCGTATTGGCATACCCTTGGCTTTCTAATGCTTGTCGGATCGCTAAAATGCGCCCATCCATCATATCAGACGGGGCGACGACATCAGCCCCTGCTTCTGCGTGCGATAAAGCTTGTTTAACCAAGATATCCGTAGTGATGTCATTTAATACGTAACCAGAATCGTCAATAATGCCGTCTTGGCCGTGAATGGTAAATGGGTCAAGCGCAACATCCGTGATCACTCCTAATTCAGGAAATTCACTTTTGATCGCTCGGACAGTTTTTTGCGCCAAACCATCCTCTGCATAAGCTTCTTCAGCCATTAACGACTTTTTTTCAACCGGAGTGACCGGGAATAAAGCGACCGCAGGCAAACCGAACGTTACCAAAGGCGCCAATTCTTTCAAAAGTAGGTCTATTGATTTACGTTCCACCCCAGGCATGGAAGGCACAGCTTCGGTTCTGTCTTTGCCTTCAACAACAAATACCGGATAAATGAGATCATTAACCGTTAGCTGGTTTTCAGCCATTAAGCGTCGACTAAAATCGTCGGCTCGCATGCGGCGTTTGCGGTTCAATGGAAAGTTTCCAGTTAACATTAAGGGCTCCATTCGACTCTGAAATTAATTTAATAAGGGCTTAACACTGCTGTTAGTGGCTAGTATTTGACTAAGCTCGTTCGATTGACACACTTGATTTCGGCCTGATTGTTTAGCTTGATAAAGTGCTTTATCGGCTAACGCAATTAAATCGGTTGATTGTGTTTCGTGTAAAATTTGTTGCGAATGCACACCAAGGCTAGCGGTTACTTGAATATCCTGACCTTCAGCGGCACAAACAGATAGTTCGATTTGTTCCCGCAAATGGTTCGCGACTTGTAATACGCCTGGCAAAGGCGTATTCGGCAGTATAATGGCAAATTCCTCACCACCATATCGACACAACGCATCGGTCGAGCGCGGCAATAATTTTTTACATAGCGATGCGATATGTTGAATAACTTGGTCGCCAACTAAATGGCCATGCTTATCGTTAATCGACTTAAAATGGTCGATATCCAACATGATCAGCCCAAGCTCAGTTTGCTCTCTACGACCTCGCCTAATTTCAGCTTGAATCCGCTGGTCAAAATAACGCCTGTTACGAACTCCGGTTAGTGCATCTAAAGTGTTTAATTGCTCAAGCTCTCTATTTTTATCTTGTAGCTCTCTGAGCGTGACTTCAAGTTCAAAATTGCGTTCGCGCACATCTGACTCCAACATTTCGTATGCGTCTTGTTGGTTTGCTAATTCTGTTTGCAATTTAAATGACTTATCTCGGTAATCGTCGGCCAAACTCTGTAATTGAACTAAACATTGTTGTTGGTTGTTTACATACCTAAAGATAACTAGATATTGGCCAACAAACATGGTAGCTGCAACCATTAATAAAGCCATAAATTGGCTATAAACACTTACCAAGGCTGCACACAACCAAACACTCGGCACCAAACAGAGTAAAAATTTTACCCTGTTGGTGATAGCAGCTTTAATACTTAACCACAGATTGAAAACTAAAGTTGATAGTGCAATTACAGCTAAAGGAATAAGGTGAAGCCAATTTGCGATTAAATCAACAGTACATAAAACAGCTGTTAACAGCGAAAGTCCGAAACATATAATCGTCAAGTAGATGACGCTTGTTTTTGGGTTCAATAGCCACTTGCTCAACCAAAGTTGCGTACAGGCAAAACTAAACAAGCCAAGCACCAGTGCAAAATAAATCAGGTAATGTAATATTTTAGATTGCAATGGCGCCGAATTGATAACAATAAGCGCAAACAAACTAAGGCAAAAACCTGCGCCTTGCGCCATAGTAAGTGCAGATACTCGATTGCGAATTGCTGAGTGCTGAATACTAGCCATTATTGTAATAGCTAATGCCACACCAACTAACCACAGTATCTGAGAACCTGAAATGACCATTATTCTCTCTATTTATAGTTATTATTAATTTGGAAGAAGCGTAAGCTATTTTGACGCGTTTGAGAAGCGAGTTGGGCAAAACTTATCCCAAGCTGCTGCGCGATAAACTCACAGATATCGACTAAATAACTTGGCTGATTGCGTCGGCTTTTGTTTTTTTTCTGAATATGCCGTGGGATCAAGTACGGTGCATCCGTTTCTATTAATAGGCGATCAGCTGGTATGTTGGCTAACAAAGGTAACAAATGTTGCCCTCTACGTTCATCACACACCCAACCTGTTATGCCTATATAACAGCCCATTTCGATATAGGTCTGCAGTTCTTGCGCTTCACCTGTAAAACAATGCACAACAGTTTTAGAAAAGTCGCTAATATGCTGCTGTAGTAATTGGACAAAATCTGCATGGGCATCACGCTGATGCAGAAAAAGCGGCGCGTGCAACTGCTCAGCAAGCTGCAACTGCTGCACAAACACTAGACGTTGAATGTCTCTAGGTGAAAAGTCGCGATTGTAATCTAACCCACATTCACCAATTGCAACCACTCGACTGTTTTGCTGGTAAACTCTCTGTAGAAAGTCGATATGCTCAGGCAAAAATTCTTTTGCATCATGTGGGTGGCAACCAGCAGTGGCGTACAAGTTAGGAAACTCTGCTAACAACTCAATGGCGTTTTGCGTTTCTTTGACATTGGTAGATGTAATAACAATATTTTCCACGCCGACACGAGCTGCACTTTCAACTAATGCGGCTCTATCTTTGTCGAACTGACTACTGGTTAAATTGACACCAATATCAAATAATTTGACTGCAGATGAATGCAAAGTTAGCTACCTTCCTCTTTGGCATCATCTGTATCCTTGGTTGCTTCAGGTTTGTAATAAAGCTTGGAACATATCAAGCCAAACTCAAATAAGAACCACATTGGAATAGCTAACAAAGTTTGTGAGACAACATCAGGGGGTGTTAATAACATACCAACAACAAACACGCCGACTACAACAAAGCGACGTTTTTCAGCAATTGCTGCAGGAGTTGAAATCCCCGCCCAAACCATCAGGATTATGGCAATAGGAATTTCAAACGCGACACCAAATGCAAAAAACAGTTTGAGTACAAAATCTAGATAACTATTTATGTCGGTCGATACAGTGACACCGTCTGGCGCTGAGCCGACAAAAAACGGAAATGCCAGTGGAAAAACAACAAAATACGCGAATGCCATGCCACCATAAAACAACAAAGATGAGCTAAATAATAACGGCGCTATAAGTTTTTTTTCATGCTGATATAGTGCTGGCGCAATAAATGCCCAAATGTGGTAGAGCGCAAACGGCATGGCCGCAAAAATTGACAAAACCATAGTCAATTTAAACGGCGTTAAAAATGGAGTCGCAACGCCCGTTGCAATCATGTTGGTATTTTCTGGCAAAGCATTTAACAAAGGCTGGGCAATCCAAGAATAGATATCATTTGCAAAACCAACCATAGCAACAAATACAATCAACACTGCTAGAACAATTTTTAGCAGCCGATTTCTCAATTCGATTAAATGGGCAATTAGAGGTTGTGATTCACTCATGATTAGTCGTTTTTCTTGTTGTTTTCAACTGAAGGTTCAGCAGTTGGCGAAGTTGAGTTGTTTGGCTGAGTTGCCTCTTTATGAATTGAGTTCACTTCGCGCGCAGCGGCTTCAAGTTCAGCAATTGCGTTACGCTCCCCTTCATTCAAATTACTCATGCCCTTTTGTTCAGCTTGTTTGAGCTGTTGATGTAATTCGCTAACCCTCAACTCATGGTTAAGCTCAGCTTTTAAATTATTGGCTGTTTGGCGAACGTTTCGCATGACAGAAGCCACACTGCGCACAGCGCCTGGCAATTTGTCTGGGCCAAGCACGACCAAAGCAACTATGCCAATGAGGATTAATTCCCAAAAACCAATATCCAACATATTAATCTACTTTTTGTTTGTCTGTAGTTGTATTGGCTGAAGGTGTTGCAGTCGATTGTTTTTCTTCTATTTTTGTTTGCTCTTTTTTCTCTGTAATATCAGTTTCTTCTTTCGTGTTTTGCTCTTCCCCTTTATATTCGTCTTTAAAACCTTTGATAGCTGCACCTAAATCGCTGCCTAAGTTTTTTAATTTTTTTGTACCAAACAATAAAACGACTATGATTAATACTATGAGTAATTGCCAAATACTGATACCACCTAACATTATAGACTCCTGGGGTTTGTTTTTTGTAAGCGAGGAAAAACACTAGATGTTATCCGTAGGTCGCTTGACGGTTAAAATTTTTGCTTATCTTAATGTAACTCGGCTGTCTTTACCACTAAGAATCATTTTGATATCTGTGCTTTTTTTGACGCGACAGCAAGCTTGGGCAAATCCCGCAGCCATTGAACAACAACCTAGTTGGTACGATGAAGTACAAGAAGATGTATCCGACACAATTACCACAACCGCTAATTGGTTTGACGGTTTTTTTGGTCAAGACAAATTAGACAAAGATAGAGCAAGTGCCTCTGCAAAACTTAGATTAGGTTATGTGCCAATTGAACGCGACTTTGCGCGCTTTGAACACCAGTTTCGTCTGCGCGCCCGCCTGCCCAATTTAGAAGATAAATGGGACGTTATTGTTTCAGACTACAACGACTCGAATGAATCGCAAGAATCCGAGCGAGTGATAAATGAAACTCAAGGCCAGCAGAAAAAAGAAGATTTAAGTGTTGCGGTTCGTTATATTCACTCACAAGACAATAGAAATTTTATTTCGACACGTGTTGGTTTTGCCAAAGGCGCAGATATATATATACGAACCCGCTATCGCCGGCAATTTTCGCTGGCAGATAAACTCAGCCTAGAAACCGAACCGGCTATTTACTACTACATTTCGCATGGCTATGGCGCACGTTTCGACTTTAAGATTGATTACCAATCTTCCGAAGTTAGCTTATGGCGACAAGATAATAGTTGGGAATATATTCAAGATGAAGAGCATCCTGAATGGCGACACAATTTACTTTTTTATCACCAACTCAACAATCAATCCGCTTTGATCAGTGGCATTTTTGCCCACGGTCAAATCATAGATGGTTATAAATTAGAAAATAAAGGTATCTTTGCCCGCTATCGTGCACAAGCGCTCCGCGACTGGTTTTACTTTGAAATAGAACCATTTATTCATTACCCAGATTTTCGCGATCATGCCCACACACCTGGCATTGCGTTACGTGTGGAAATTAATTTTCAACAGCAATAACAATCAGCTAAACTAACAGCAAATATATTTTGAGGTCCAAAAACTATGATGTATTTACTCGCAATTTTATTGCCGCCCGTCGCAGTGTTACTCCTTGGACGACCTATGCTCGCTGTATTGAATTTGGTTTTATGTTGCTTCTTTTATGTACCTGGCATAGTTCACGCTTTGTTTATGGTACACAGCTCTAAAAATGACAAGCGCCACAAAGAGTTAATGAACGCAGTTAGTAACAAAGATTAGGAGCACTATACATGGCTGTAAAACAAAAATTCGTTGTAGCATTGCTAATCATTGGGTTGTGTGCATGCCAAAGCGCTTATTATTCAGCGATGGAAAAAGTTGGCTACCATAAGCGTGATATTCTGGTTGATCGTGTTGAAGGTGTACAACAGGCACAACAAGACGCTCAAGAAGAATTTAAGTCGGCACTTGAGCAGTTTCAAAGTGTTGTGCAATTTGATGGCGGTGAACTGCAAGCCCGCTACGAACAACTAAATGATGAATATCAAGCCAGTAAAGAAGCAGCGGAAGCGGTATCAGAGCATATAGATAAAGTTGAACAAGTTGCAGAAGACTTATTTGATGAATGGCAAAATGAACTAGAGCAATATTCAAGTGCTCGGCTCCGCTCACAAAGTGCCACTAAGTTAGCCAAAACTAAAGCTAGATATAAAACCTTGTTAAGGACAATGCGCCAATCTGAAAAAAAGATGCAGCCATTTTTATCGGCCTTACAAGACAATGTTTTGTTCTTAAAACATAACTTAAATGCTCAAGCGATAGGTTCACTTAAAGGTGAGTTGGCTGGCATTGAAAAAGATGTTGCAGCTATTATTCGCGAAATCGATAGATCAATTAAAGAGTCAGAGAAATTTATCAATAGCTTAAATGCAGGTTAAATGTACAAGAGGCAAGAAAAGAAATAGATAATACCTCTATTTCTTTTCGTGTTGTTTTTAATTAAAAGTATAAATTAAACCAAGCTGTACACGTTTATCTGTGTAAGCCTGTCGAGATCTATTGCTATCGCGCTCACTGATACTGGCAGTTAGATTTAGCGAAGATGATCGTGCCGAAGTCAATTTGACCTCCCACATTTTATTGTCTTCAACTCTATCTGTTTCTGCACCGTTTGAGTCTAAATAAGTATTGCGACTTAACGAGTTGTTTAGAATTAAACTGGTTTTCGGCGATATGGCGTAAGCAGCCGAAGCACTATACCCCGTGGTTTTCCTATTTAAATTGCCACCAATGCCTTGAGAATCTTCCAATGATACCCGCTCAGAGAAATTAACACCAAAAGACAGCTTGAGTTTACGCTGATTGTCATAAGCTATACTTAGTTGGCCAGTTTCAAAACGGCTAACTACATCAACTAGCTCAATATCACGACCAAATACACTAACTTGCTGCTCACCCGGTGCTGGTTGATAATTTAAGTCTTCAGAAAGATAACAGTCTTCAATATTCAATGCATCACTTGGACAGATAAACGAACCAACTTGATTACTGACAAAATTGTTGCGTGATTGAATGTCTACACCTTCATTATAGGATACTTGGGTACGGACAAATCGGCTAGCTTGAGTTAAGTTAAAACCATATTGCTCACCAAACTGATTTCTATCAGCACTAAACAACATTTGTGTACGAGAAGATAATATCCAATTAAACTCACCACCAATGAAATTGCGACTTTCTTGCTCTCCAGCTTGCGATCTATAAGCTAAAACGCTCAAGTAGCTCTGTTTCGCAAAACTCCAGCGTAAACCAGCACCATACTGCTCATAGGTTAAACCATCAGACAAAGCTTGATCATCTGCTATCTTATTTTTGTTAATAGATGCATTGGTAGTGATAGCTATATCCGAAAAAATAGGTACAGTTAATACGCCACTGAAAGTTGAGTTACGGTAATTACTTGTTTGCGCACGATCAGATTCAGCAGCCTGCATATATATATTCCAATTCACTTGGCTATTTGCAGGGCTACTCGCAGCGAACCCAGCTGAAGCACTTTTGGTATCGTAACGAGCAACACCTTGTGAACCAAACTCTGCTAAGTCGATATCATCATCAGCTTTACTGCGTTGCAGTTGTACATTACCACGTACTTGCAACATGTTACTGTTGCCGGTTGATAAGTTTAAACCTAAATTTGAGTTAGTAACCCCAACGAGTTGTTCGCTACCAAAAACGCTATCATTAAAAACACCAGATTGAGAACTGGCAGAGCGGAAACTTTTATTAACAGAGCTATTTAGGGTTAAAAAATTATCAATCAAAAATGCCTGCGCTTGCAATCCATAAGTAACAAATGAACTATCATGCGTTTCTTGCTTACTATGCGTGGTTTTTTCCGCTACAAAATTAGTCGCGAGCTGTAATTTTTTACTATCGTATGCACCTGAAAAACTTGGTGATACTTTGTAAACCGACTCAGATACATCCGGCTGAATTGTCTCATCAACAAAATCAACTGATAAGTTGTAATAATCTGCAGTTACAGTGGGTGTAAAGGTTAAATCACCCGCCACGACAAGGCTAGGGCTCAATAGAGCAGGTAAAACCAAATGCAAACTTTGGTGTAATTTTTTACTCATGGTTTGCATAAGCATAGGCGTATCCATATCCTGTAATGCCAGTATTTTTCTTAGTTTTATTTACGACAAAACCAATAGCTTTATCTTTATCAAGTTGCTCTATTGCTTGTTTTAACCCTTGAATTTTCGTCGACTCCTCTTCAACAACAACCAATACTTGTCCGGCCAAATTAGCCAGTACAACGGTTTCGTTAATGCCTAATAAAGGCGGAGCATCCATTACCACAACTCGGTCAGGGTAACGACTGACAAACTCGTGCGCAAGCTGAGCCATACGCTCACTCGCTAACAACTCGGTTGATAAATGACTTGATTTCCCCGCTGGGATAAAGCGCAAATTTTCTATGTTAGTTCGATAAATAATGTCACGAACATCATCGACCTCTCCCAACAAATAATCCATCAAACCTTGTTCAACTTTGTCTTGCACTCCAAGCTTTTTACTAACCGAAGGTTTTAAAACATCTGCGTCAACTAAAAGTACGGTTTTATCTTGTTCAAGCGCTATGCTCAAGGCTAAATTTATAGAGGTAAAAGACTTGCCTTCTTGTGGCGAAGTACTGGTAATCGCAACTAAATTTGCAGCATCTAAAGTATTAGATAAAGGGCCAAAAGCGTTGGCAAGTACTTTGCGTTTAATTGCTCTAAGCTCTTCATTTATTAATTTCCTTTTACTGCTTAAAGATACATAACCATCTTGGTCTAGAGACTCTAAAGGTAAAACTAACTCCTCGCCAAAATGTTTACCATCCATATCATCTTTAGTTGTTTCAGATGCTTGAATTTGCGGTGGTGGCTCAACGGCAGTTGCAGACATAGCAACAGAAGTATTGTCTTGCACTCGCTCAGTTGGACTCTTTCCTTGTAAATTTTGGGCTTGTTGCTTTTCTTTTTGTTTAGCTAACGCTTTTTCAATAGTACTCATTAAATTAGCCCTCCTAACTTCTCGCTGACAAATGAGAACAGCTTGCTAACAAACTCAATATTTAACTGATGGCCTGTAATAGCGAGCAGCATAAAACCAGCAAAGCCCACTAGAATAAACGCATTTGAAACCCAAAAAACCATCAGTTTTTTATTCTCGATACGTCGCAATTGTTGATAATTAACATGCGAGATTGTACCGAACACTGGCAAACCGGTAATTTTTGTAAGTTGTTGGGCTCGAATAATCACAGGATTTATCTGACTGGTTAAAAACGCAAGTGCAATGCCAGCTCCAAAACCAACTAACAACACAAGAACATTAAAAATAACTCTTGGTGGGCCACTTGGCGATAAAGGTACACGAGGTGGCTCAATTACTCGAAACTGCACATCGTCAGACTGTAAATCCGCTTGTTTCGACATCAGTACAGATTCTCGACGTACCAACAACTCATCGTATTTTTTCTTAGTTATGCCATAATCACGGTTTAACCCCGCCATTTCTGCTTCAATTTGTGGAATTAAATCCATCTTATCTTGTAGCGCTAGAATTTTCTCTTCGGTGTTTTGCTTTCTAACATTAAGTGATGCTAGTTCATTTTTTAATGTCTGCATGGTAATAACCATTTCTTGGCCAACTCGCCCTTGTACATTAGCGACATCACCATCCGAACCTAATAGTGCTTTTTGATATTCTTCAATTTCTTTATCTCTTTGAGCTTGCAAACGTTGCAACATAGAGCGCGCTTCAATTACATCAGGGTGGCGAGCAGTATAACGAATTAATAAATCATCTAATTTAGTTTGCAAACTTTCAATTCGAGCATCATATTGAGTTTCTAACACACTAGTAGAAGAAGATGCTGCCGATGCAGCACTTTTTTGCGATGCTGATAATGCAGCTTGCACTTGGTCTAAACGAGACTGCGCTTCTTGAATTTGTAAATTAGTTGCTTCTAGTTGAGATTTTAATGATGATAATTGTCCATAAACCCCACCGGTAGACTGCACAACCACATCAGCATGGCGCCTTTTGAAATCAGACAAACGCGTTTCAGCTGCAGCAAGGCGTTTTTCGTATTCAGATATTTGTGAATCTAAAAATTTAGTTGCTGTATCTGAGTCTTGTCGATTTGACCCTAGAGTCGATTCAACAAACAAAGTTAATGTCTCTTCAACTACCCGTTTAGCAACCTGTGGGTTAGAGTGTTCAAAATCTATGGTATAGATATTTTCTCGGCCTGCTGCCCTAAACTTTATCCCTCGCTTAAGCATGCCAATTAAACTTTCATATTGCGCTTCAGTTTTAGCATTGATATCTAAGTCAGTATTACGTGCGATTTTTTCCAAGTTGGGGCGGGATAACAAGGTTTTAGTCATCAATTGCAATTCTTGGTCGATATTTGTTTGTAAAGCCAAACCACGTAACAAAGGCTGTAGAATTGAACGGGTGTCCGCAAAAACCTTAGCGTTAGATTGATATACATCCTGTAAGTTTGCTACATATAACCACGCAATCGGGCAAATTAACCAAGTGGTTAAAATAATAAAACGTTTTTTTATCCAAATCCCTTTTAGATAGCCTAATATTTCATCAATAGTCTGTTGAAGATTGTCCATTAGTTACAATAACTCTTATCTAATTATCTGTTGTTATTTTTACGCTCGTATAAACTTGGGTTAGAACCAAGCTTCAGGAATAATCACGATATCACCAGGCAACAAATCGACGTTGGCACTAATATCACCATCGTTGATCAAACTTTCAATTTGAATGTTGTAGGTCTGTTGCTGACCAGATACAACCCGAATCAACTTTGCCCCATCGCCATCAGCAAACTGAGTTAAACCGCCCACTTGCACCATCAAATCGAGCAAAGTCATGTTTTCTCTATAGTTAATTGCTTGTGGCGCAGAAGCCTCGCCAATAACACGAACCTGTTCACTGTATGGGCCGACAAAACCGCCAACACTCACAGTTACGATAGGGTCTTTAATATAAGTCCCCAATATTTGCTCTATGTTTCGTGCCAATTCAGTTGGAGTTTTACCCGATACATCAATATCTTCAACTAAAGACGTAGTAATTTTACCGTCAGGTCTAACAACAAAAGAGCCTGAAATTTCAGGGTTACGCCAAACAAAAATATTTAGCGAGTCGCCAGGGCCGATTAAATATTTATAGTCTGTGATATCTGTCGTTTTTGAAGCGTGAATTGTTGCCTGCGGTAGCTGATTGGTAGCACATCCAGCTAAGCTGAATACTGTCGCCAACACGGCAATTTTTAACATCTGATTAGTTTTGATAAGCTGCATTGTTGTTTATTCCTTTGGCTTTTTTTGTTGCTCAACCTATCGAGGTCAATTGATTACTCCGACATCATAGAGCAAAGACAAATTAAATCAATCAAGCTTAGATTAAATTTCACTCAAGCAACTTGGAGATAATCCAACGCTTTCATATTGTTGTTACTTTATCATCATAGTATACTCGCCCAGAGTTAATTAAAGCATCTAATAATAATTACGCCTGAATGTGCCAAACGTTTTGTTGTCGACCGGCCGGGCAGTAGAATACTTAACGGAATACTATTATCACTATGGCTTATACTTACGCAGGGCACACTCACCAGAAAATCAAGCCGCTGATTGTGATCGAAACCACTATTTTGTGTATCGCTGGTTATCTTGGTTTATACGTAGCGTCATTTGCTGACTCGTTTGATGACTTTGCAACTTTGCAAGTTCACCTATCTAATGTATTAATTTTTGTCGCTTTTTCACAACTTTCGTTGCTCTCGGTCGGCCTATACGAACTACGTTTACGCGAATCTATCCGTGGTGTTATTCGCCGAATATTAGTTAGTGTAGGTATCGCCTACTTTTTGCACGACGGTGTTTTACTCAATTTAGCCCCTTCCTTAGAAGTAAACAGTTATTTTATTCCTGCAGCGGCTCTTATTGGCATTGTGTCTTTATCCATATTTCGCTATGTAATAATGGAAAACGAATGGTTTGGCTTTTCACGTAAAGATGTATTAATTATTGGCGCAGGTGAAAGAGCCTCTATTATTGAAAAAAGAATGCGTCGCCGAGCTGATAGACGAGGCATTAATTTAGTTGGTTTTGTGCCACTTGTTGGTGACAAATTTCATGGAATACAAAACGAAACTACAATTGAATTAGAACTGCAAGAAGAGTTGGAAAAGTTTGTTTTGGAAAACGACATCCAAGAAATCGTTATAGCATGTGATGAAAGACGCGATGCATTGCCGTTACAAGCTTTGTTTAATTTTAAAATTCGTGGTGTAGAAATCACCGATATATTGGACTTTATCGAACGTGAAACCGGCCAAGTTGCAGTTAACCTAATTTATCCGAGCTGGGTAATATATTCAAATGGCTTTAGAACGACCAATCACTTACGCGAATCACTAGACTATCTATTTAACGCCTTTATTGCTGTTATTGTATTTTTCTTTGCATGGCCGTTTATGCTCATTACAGCATTGCTTATATATCTAGAAGATGGACGCAAAACTGGCGCTTCAGTATTTTATAAACAAGAGCGTGTCGGTTTAGATGGCCGTGTTTTCAAAATCATAAAATTCCGCAGTATGCGCCCTGATGCAGAAAAAGGCGGTGCTCAATTTGCTCAGAAGAATGACGATAGAACAACTAAAATTGGTGGTTTTTTAAGAAAATACCGTGTGGATGAGTTACCCCAGTTGTTTAATGTATTTAAAGGCGAAATGGGTTTTGTTGGCCCAAGACCTGAGCGACCACAATTTGTCACCGACTTTATTAAACAAATTCCGTATTACAATCAACGCCACAACGTTAAACCTGGTTTAACAGGTTGGGCGCAACTAAAATACCCATATGGGTCGTCTAGTGAAGATACGATAGAAAAACTCAAGTTTGATTTGTACTACATCAAACACAGATCTATCTTATTCGACTTACTCATATTATTGCGTACAGTTGAAGTTATCTTATTTGGTAAAGGCCGTTAAACGTGTACAGTGTTGATAAAAAACAGCTTGAAAAGAAGTCGCCTATCATAAATGCGATGACTGTAGATGTAGAAGATTATTATCATGTTTCTGCATTTGAGAAACAGTTTACCCGTAACGATTGGGACAAGCTGCCACAACGTGTCGAGCACAACACCTACAGGCTATTAGATTTATTTGATTCACATAATTGTAAAGGCACCTTCTTTATTTTGGGTGCAGTTGGTGAACGCTACCCACAACTATTGCAAGACATTCATAACCGTGGTCATGAAGTAGCAAGTCACGGCTATGCACACAAGCGCGCAACAACACAAACACGAGAAGAATTTAAAGCTGATGTTGAACGCTCGAAAAAACATTTGGAAGATACCATAGGTCAGCAAGTGATTGGTTATCGTGCGCCAAGCTTTTCAATTGACGAAAGTAACGAGTGGGCATTTGAGGTATTAACTGAGTTAGGCTTTGAATATAGTTCAAGCACTTACCCTGTAAAACACGATTTATACGGAACGCCACACTGGCCAAGGTTCAAATATACAAGGCCTGAGGGCATTATTGAAATTCCAGTACCCACTTTAAAACTTGCAGGCAAACAAATACCTATAGGTGGTGGTGGCTATTTTCGTTTATACCCGACTATGGTTGCACACAAGTTAGTTGATAAGTATTTGGCTAAAGAACAACAGCCTTATTCATTTTATTTCCATCCTTGGGAAATAGACACTGAGCAACCGCGTGTAACCGACGCTCCCTTCAAGTCAAAATTTAGACATTATTTAAACATAAGTAAAATGGAAGGTCGATTGGCCACTTTGTTGGATAGATACCACTGGTCGACGATGCAACAAGTATACTTAAAATAGAACTGGATTTCGTATGCAGCTGACGCTAATAAATCGCAGGATAGATATAATTCTTTTGTTATCTGTCGTTACTTGGCTAATAGCGTTTAATCATGGATTCATCACTGCGTATAAAGTCTGGATTGTTTCTGATATTTTTAACCACTGTTTGTTTGTTCTGCCTATTAGTTTTTATTTAATTTGGCAAAAACGTACAGAACTGCAACAACAAAGTGTAACGCCGCAGTTCTATTGGTTAATTCTGCTCGTTCCTTGCATGTTAGTTTACATCTTTGGTTATGCTGGCGATATAGCACTACTGATGCACATGGCAACTTTCTCAGCCCTCCCGATAATACTTGTTTCTACCTTAGGCTTTAAAGCTAGCAAAGTTATCTTATTTCCGCTTGCGTTTATGCTGTTTGCTATACCAATTGGTGAGGAACTCATTCCGACTTTGCAACAAATCGCCGCAACTATAGCAATCTTTCTATTGAAGATAGTCGATATCCCCACCTACATAAATGGATTATACATAGAAATTCCACGTGGACGCTTTTTGGTTGCTGAAGCCTGCTCTGGCATTAGCTTTTTTATCGTCTCAATTGTGTTTGGCTGTTTGTTTGCGTATACCAGCTTCTATAGCTTTAAAAGAAAATTAGCTTTCGTAGTGATCTCTTTTATTGTGCCAATATTCGCTAACGGCATACGTGTATTCGGCATTATCTATGTTGCACATTTATCTGATATGCAATATGCAGCCGGCGCAGACCATTTGATCTACGGCTGGTTCTTCTATTGTTTAGTATTATTGCTGCTCATATTATTGGGCAATGCTATGCGCGATTCATTACCAACAGAAAACAAGCAAGTGGAAGCTCATACAACGGGTGCTGTATCTGAGCTGTCAGTTAAATCACAGAAAACAAACTATCACTTTGCTTTTGTTTGTGCACTACTATTAACACAATGGTTATGGCTAAGCTTAATTGATTCACCCAAACCAACTGCATTAAAAGTGCTAGATCTGTCTACTACGAAGGATCCTGAAACATTTTCAGCTAAACCCAAAATTGCTAATGCAGATAAAATCCAATTAACACACACAGATAACCATGGTGCAGCCGTTGAAGTATTTGTTGCTTATTACGCAGCCAATAGCCATGGCGAATTAGTCTCAGGTGTGCATAGACGCTATGACCCAACAGGCTGGAGTTTAAAGGCGTCTCAGTTAGTCCTACTCGACAAAGAGCAGCCATATACAGCTCGCTTGAGCGATATTACCAGCCCATATGGTAAGAATCGTTTATTGCTTGATATCTATGTAACACATCAGTACATAGGTAACTCAGCAGTTAAAAGCAAACTACTACAAACCTTGGATAAATTTATCGGTGCAGACGAACAAAGTCATCAATTGTTAGTTTCCGCTGAGTATGCTGACTTACAAGAAAAGCAGCGAGTTCAACAAGCTATTATCGCTAGTGCAGTTGACTTCGTCGTTCAACTACAAGACGTTTATGAATAGCCTTATTCAGTGGTTACAACTCAATGAAGTCAGAGGTAAATATGCAATTTACCGTTTAGGCTTAAAGCTAGGTATTGGCAGAAAGCTCATCCGACACAAAATCAAAGACAAGGATTTCTATGTGCCTTGGGATCAATGGTGTTTTTGGCTAGAATATGGGCCTGCAAATTATTATCCCGAAGATATCAAGCCATTGGCCGATGTCATCCTGCAGTTTAAAGGTTCAAGCTGTTTGTTAGATTTAGGCGCAGATATTGGAACCGTAAGTGCACAACTCGATAGCCAGAGCCCACTGGATAAAATAATTGCATTAGAGCCTAACCCTAATTCATTTAAGATTTTACAAAAAAATGCCGAATCTATTGGTTTTCTGCCGCTAAATTTAGCAATTTCCGATTTTAATGGTTTGGTTAACTTAAACTTTAACACCGGTTTGGGTTCAGATCACGAAGGCTATATCGACAAAAATGTCCCAGGCTCAACTCAAGTTGTGACAATTGATCATTTGTATTCAGCTTATGCTCTATACGAGTACAAAAACATTGTGATTAAAATTGATGTTGAAGGACAAGAAGTTGCAGCCTTAGCTGGAGCTAAAAGCCTATTAAAACAATGTGAAAATGTGGTGATTATGGTTGAAATACACCCAGATGTACTTAAACGCGAAAACATCACTGCTGAAGATATTTTCATAGAAGCCGAAAAACATCGTGAATTTACTTGGTTTGTTCCAAGTCAATCGAACCAAGTAATTGACCGTAACACGCCATTTTTTAAGCAGTTTACGACACATCAATATGATGTTATTGGAATTGCAGCCCCTATTACCACCTAATGCAACCTAGACGCTAACCTAGCTTTTAGTGGATGTTGTTGAACAAATTGCCAAAGCTGTTGTTGGAAATAATCTTCATCATCTAACTGCTTATTATCAATTAATTGAGCCGAACCAAAATCTCTTTGTTTAATTCTTTTATTCGTTACATTATTGCTGATTAAATTTTTATCTAAGCTCCTGTATCTATATTCGATTGCATTTGCATAACCAGAGTTGAGGTAAACAAAATTCTCTATAACTTTTGTATTCGTTGAACTCTCAAGGACAATACCAACATCAGCAAAGGGTCTTTGAGTCCTTGAGTAATGACCATGGTAAATAAAATTATTACGAATTTCTCCACCATAATGTTTGCTTTTAGCCATACCAAATCCAATTCCACGATCTGAATCGACAATCAAATTGCCAATGACTCGTGTACCAATGGAATTACTCCAAAAATGGATTGCATGCTCAGCAATGTGCTTGGCTGGACTGGCAATATCAAAAAAAGCATTGTCTTTTATCAGCCAGTTTTTCGCTGTATGAACATCAATACCACCAATATACCAATTTGGACCTATACCTTGAGTATACTCAAAGATAGTACGCTCAATGATGCCGAAATCACTGGTAATTTTGCCACTGCGATCTTTGGATACTTTAAATAACTGCTCATAAGCATCTTGCAGGATACAATCTGCCATATAGAAATAGTCAGCATTTTGTTCACCTGCAACTTGAACCAGATGATTGCCAGTGCCTCGTAATGTTATTCCAACAATACTTACGAAACTAGCAGATACCCAAACTAAGTTATCTACAATCTTAGTTTCCTTCATACCTTTTCCACGCAGTATCACCTTAGTGGGATCATTGGATAGAGAGCTAATCCGAGTGTTATCACTAGAAATGACAAGCGTTTTGTCCAACAAATACTCACCATCCTCCAAACAAATATGATTAGTTTTATTTGACGCTAAATTCGTAAGCTCACTATAGAGTTGTTGGCTAGTACTAACAACTTTACACTCAGCACTTATTACCTCTGAGCAAAAAAACATAGTTAACCAGGTAAAGCTAAATATGTGGGGAAAAAAATTCATTGTCGTTGCCGAATCACTTTAGCCGGATTACCGACAGCAATTGAGTAATCTGGAATATCTTTTGTCACCACAGAGCCTGCGCCGATAATACACTTTTTACCTATATTTGCTGTGATGATTGAACCATTGCCTATCCAACTATCCTCACCAATTGTTACTTGTGAAAAAGTACCTCCTTGCTCACGAATTGGCGTGTCTAAATCATCAAAATTGTGCTGACCTTTACCGCTTAGTACATGCACGCCACTACCTAACAAACAATCTTTTTCAATAATACAAGCACCTATATTGCACTGTGGTCCAATATATACACCTGAACCTATACTGGTTTTTTGCTGAGAAAATAATGTCGCAAAGGATACTACAACTCTAGGGTGGCAATTTTGCATCACAAAACGATAAAAATTCGCCCGCGCATAATTGCCAAGTTGGCCGGGCAGCATGCTATAAAACTGCGCAAAGGCACTAAATACACCATTACTTTTGCCAAACACCAAGCAGATTACAAAATATAAAATTAGTAATGGTGCATTAATAAGTATGAATATTAGGTCAACACAGTTTTTTATTAGTGATTTCATGCCACAGACTCCTTATTCAGCACAATATTTAACGCTGATAGCTTACTCTCCCACGCATACTCAGCTTGCATCAAATCCACTGCGTTAGTGCCTAAACCTTGCGCGAGGGCCCCCTCATTTATCAAACGAAGAACTGCATTCGCAAAATCATCGGCTTCATCCGCGACTAATAAATGTTGCCCATCTTGACAGTTTATCCCTTCTGCCCCCATAGAGGTTGCAACCGTAGGCAAACCGCAAGCAAAAGCTTGTAAAACTTTATTTTGCACACCTCTAGCAATACGAAAAGGTGCAACAAAAACATGCGCTTGGTTGTAATACGGCATAATATCATCAACAAAACCAGTGACTTCAATGCCTTGGAATTTTGTTAGTTCTTTAACCTTAGCTGTCGGGCGCATACCCGCAATGATAAATTTTGCATTAGAGCACTCTGCAATAATTTTTGGCCATACCTGCTCAACAAACCAGACAACAGCATCTACATTCGGTGCATAGTCCATCACCCCGGTAAATAACAAATTACAGCCTTGCGGTTTATCTGCCAGCAGTACAGGTTTAAACTCTGAGAAATCAATGCCATTGCCAATCGCAATACTGGTATTTTGACTATTTAACTGTTTGCCAAACAAGGTCACTTCTTGATTTGAGACAAAAAAACACTGGTCAAAATATTCATGGATACGATTCTCGTATTTGGAAAGTAGCTTTGCTTCACGCTGATATACCCAGCTCATAGGAAATTTAGATTTAGCCGCATACTGGCGCCACTTATCTGAATCTAAATCCATAAAATCCATCAACAGCATAAACTTGTCGCGCTTTTTTTGCACCATAGGACTTTTGAAGACATATTCAGCGACACTTGATGCTGTACATAATATGCAATCGAATTGCGCTGTTGCTAACAAACTGTCCACTTGTACCTGCAAAGCTTTGCCATAAAAATTTGCAACACTTAAACACTGATTAGCTAACAGACCAGTTAGCAGTTTTAGTTTTCGGTTGCCAATATCCACCAGCTCAACCTTAACATTCAGTTTCTGCTGCAATTTTTGTCCATCTTGCAGATCACTAGTACTTTCGGTAGGGGCAACCACAGTCACACTATGACCTTGGTTCACCAAATATTCTATTTGATAGTAGCTACGAAGTTTTTCACCTTTGTTGGGTGGGTAAGGCAAACGTTGGGCTATTATTATAATTTTCAAAGTCTTTTCTTTATTTTTAAAACCGATTGAGGTACTTTACATCAAAAGAAATTAAATAAAAAATATTGCCCCCTTATTAAACAAATCTTTTAACGTTGGAAAACTCCAAAAAATAAACGTAAATTGTTATATGGGACAACTATTTAAGAGCTAGCATAATGGATATTGGTGTCGATTCAGGGGCTTTATTAATTCATGTGTTTGTAATCGTTTATGTCATTCGCAGTTTCCTCTTAGACGAGGATCAAGATAAATGATTACAGACTTGTTTTACACTGTTATAATATGCCTTATGATTTGGTTTGGCTGGTCCAGGCCTTGCGTTGCGCTAGCTGCGGTATTGTGGGTCGATACAGTAAAGCCACAGAACACTTCTTTTTCATTCCTCAGTGGAAAACCGTTGTCTCTAATCTTAACGGCGTTTTTTTTCTTTACACTAATTGTAAACGCTAAAAAACTCAAGAGAGTTGACAACAAGCTATTTTATATTTTATTTCTGGCATTCATGGTTTGGGTGACCCTATCCCACCTAAACGCACAACATCCCACTATGTCAGCTATCAAGTACGATGTTGTAATCAAGACTTTGTTCTTAATGTTTTTCATACCCTTTACTATTTCAAGTAGAAAGGATTTTGAATATGTATTATCAATCTTATTCATGGCTTCCACTCTATTTATAACAATAGCAGGGGTTAAATCCGCTATGGGTGGGGGCGGCTATGGTGTTTCTTTAATTGGGCTTCAGGGATCCGGTTTCATGTACTCCGAGGGCAGTATGCTTGCTACGTTAGCTGTTTGCGTAATCCCGCTCGCATTATACCTAGCAAATTATAGCTACCTGTCGGACAAGAAAATATTCAAATATTATTGTTATTTTGTGATTTTTTGCTCCTTGACGACCCAAATTGGCACACAAGCGAGAACAGGGCTAGTGGTTTTGGGAATCTACCTGCTCCTTCACTTGTACTACACACATCAAAAACTAAAAGGAATAGCTTTTTTGTTAATACTGGGCTTGGTTGGCTCACAATTTGTGACCCAAGACTGGTTAGACAGAATGCAAACTATCGATGAAGGAACCACAACAGAAAAATCTGCCGTGGGCCGAATTGTTGTTTGGCGATGGACATTTGACTATGTAGCAAATAAGCCAATTCTAGGAGGCGGGTTTTATGCGTATTTAGACAATGCGGGAAAGCTCGATCAATACGGCACGGAAGGTGAGGTTATAATTTCACAAAGAGGAGCTAAAGCCTACCATAATATTTATATAGAGGTTTTAGCTGAAACAGGCTACGGTGGCCTATTAATATTTCTTTTGATAATAGCCCACACTTTAATTTTAAATACTAAGAAATACCCACATCAAGAAGCTTGGGAAACTCATTCTTCAAGTGCTTTGAAAACGTTCACTTTACTCTATTGTGCTGGTGGGATGTTCATAAATGTTGCCTTTTATCCATGGCTTTACATTCTTTATACTATTTCAATCGCTAAAGACAATTTGATAAAATTAAAAAATGATGAAAACCAAAAGAATAGCCATTGATGCAAGGTTTGTCCTACGTAAACAAAGGGGCATGCCTCTTTATACCTTTATGCTTTGTAAGTTATTACCAAAAATCTTATCTGAACATCAATTTATTATTCTGATAAATAAAGGGTTTGAACACAATGATAGCCCACAAAACTATCAGATTAGGCTTGACGAAATATGTCAATCAAATAATGTCACTTTAATCAATGCTGATGCTGAAGATGAAATAAGTTGGGAACAAACCATATTACCTAAATTGTTGACTCAACATGCCATTGATTTAATACATATGCCAGGCAACCGTGTTTGTTTAAACACAGATGTCAAACAACTAGTTACATTCCATGATGCGATGGAGTGGACAAGTTTAAATATGTTCTCGCCTGCTATTTTTAAAAAAGGCCTTCGAGATGCCATCTACAGCATCAGGATGAAGTTATATAAGCACGCTATTTATGCTAAGGGTTCTAAAAAAGCAGACCATATACTGACTATCTCACAATACGCGGCCAATTCTTTAACCAAGTGTTTTAATCACATTAAAGACAAAATTGATTTTGTTTACCACGGTATTCCCGAGGGCTTTGAAAATAATGAGCAAGCAGTAACGCCACAAGATAAGCGCAAAGGCATACTAATGCTAGGTGGCGATAGTTATCAGAAAAACCCAGAGAATATGATCCGGGCCTGGGCAATGTTATCTGCGCCATTACGTGAGCAATACCCATTAACTATATCTGGGTTCACCGGTGGTGATGATTCGATCTTAATGAAAACCCTAGTTGCCTGTGGGGTAAAAGATGAAGTAAAAATTCACGGCTGGGTAACTCATGAGCAATTGATCGATTTTTTTGCAAACAGCACCCTGTTACTTTTTGCATCACGTGAAGAAGGTTTCGGTTTTCCTCTATTGCAAGCAATGAGCTTAGGCACTCCTGTTATTTGCTCCAACGCTGGTGTATTAAAAGAGATAGGTCAAAATGCAGTTTTATCAGCTGATGCAGAAGACTATAAAGCGCTTAGTAACAATATTGAACTAGCCCTCACGGCCCCTGCAATATGGCAAAACTTGCAGGATAATGCTGTTAGGCGAGCCAAAGATTTTAGCTGGCAGATTACCGGTGATAAGATCGCAAAGGTTTATAACAAATTATTAATGGAAGATGTGTAAAAATGAAGTTACCTTCTTTTCTCCAGTGGCGATATGACTTATACCTGTCAGAGCATATTGATTTGTATGGCTCGTTACCATTTTACATCAGACAAAAGCTCAATAATGCCAAGCAAATTGAGAATGCCAAGGTTGCTTACATTTATGCAAATAAACGAAATGTTGGCGATTATATTTCGTTTTTAGGGATAAAAAGTTTAGTTAAACAACCTGGTGCTGAATTATTTTGCTCACCCGTATGGAAAAAACACTTTGATAAAAGCATTGCCGAGATTAAACAAAATAACCCTAGTTGCATACTCGTTATAGGCGGTGGTGGTTTATTACAGCCAGTATTTAAGCCTTTTTGGGATACAGTGTTAGCTTCCGGTTTAAGATATGTCCTGTTTGGCATAGGTATCAATAAAATGGCTGGTCGACCTGAATTCGATGATGACTACCTTGCTCAAATAATCAATCAAGCTCAGTTAATTGGTGTTAGAGACACTTATACCGAACAACAAATTCAAAAGGTTGCGCCAAGGGATATTCATATGGGTATCTGCCCTTCAGTGGGCTATGTAAATGAGCTTTATAAAGGAAATTCAGGTCAAACCAACACCCTACTCCATATGTATCATCCATCAGACCTTCGCCTAAAAGGTGTGGAACTCGATGACTTAAGGGTGTCTATGAAACAACTAGCGGATAAAATGGGCCTAGAATATCAAGAACACTCAAATATGACTTCCGATCATCAAGGTATGCTATTGAAGCTATCTAAAGCTAAGGTTGTGGTCAGTTCTCGTTTACATGGATGTATCATGTCCTATTCGACAGGTGTGCCTTTTGTGCCACTTTATTGCGATGAAAAGATTAAGTCTTTTGTCCAAACTCATACCCAGGTATCAGGTGTTGAACCACAACAAATGAAAGATATCGAGTTAGCAGTTTCTGTCACTGAAAAAGCCATTTCAACTCACAGTGAACAACAACCAAAGATTGAGCAACAAGTGGCACACAACCAATCATTTGCTGCTCAAATAAATAATCTAATCAAAAATTAACATTGACACTGTTCTGGATAAAAAACGCTAAATTTCATTTAGCGTTTTTTAGCTTTCTAGCTAGATCAACTTTGATTTTGGTCAACTTTTTTTTAATTTAGCGTTTATTACTCGGCCAGCTAAGGCTATCACTTCTTTTAAGATCCTGTGCTTTTGGAAGATAAAGAGTAAAAATAAACATATAGCTAGATAACTAGCAAAGTAAATAATACTGCCGATAATTAAATGGCTAATGCCTTCCCCTTGTTTTAATTCAGATAAGTAAACCGAGATATAACATGCAAAAGCTAACTGACTACAGATAAATAGCAAACTAAAAATAGGCAAGTTAAATCGGTAGAAACAAAAGATGATTAAAATACCAAGTGTAAGAAATGCAAAGGCAATCCGATAAGCAACAAACTCGTCGATACTACCCGTGAAAAAGAACGCGAATAAACTCAGTAAAGCACTTAGCGTAACCATTTCATAGATAGATAATAACTTAACATCCCCATTAGCAATAAGCCCTTGCTGGACAAAAGTAGAAATGGCAAACGTTATAGTAAAAACAGATAGCAAAGGTAAAAGGTGTGAGAAAGCCAACCATTGCTCACCTAAAAATATTGAGACTAAGTCCTGATTAAACACATGTAGATAACCAATTACAGGTGTAATAGTGAATAACAAAATGGTTAAAACCATAACGATGTGCTCACCAATTTGATCACCTCTTCGTTTTATTTCAGAAAAGCTTGCTAAAAAAACATTGGAAACAGGGGAGATAATTTCTCGGCTCGGTAAATAAGATAGATTCCTCATTAAGCTAAATCCACCAAGCTGATCTGCACCATACAGCTTACTGACAAAAATGATATCAAACTCTGCTCTGATGTAACCCAAAATAGAACGAAGCAACATCCACAGCGAAAAGCTCATTTGATCTTTTAAACGGCTTAACGAAAACTTTATTGGATAAGGCGCGTAATAATGCGACAGCAAAGTCTTACAGGTATACGCGGCCAGAACGCCATAAATCATCGCCCAATACGTCAGCAAATGGAATGCCAAGGCAATGGTAACAGTAAAGCTAACAACTCGCTCAATCAATAAAATTTTAGAAATAATGCCATATTCAAGGTCCCGTCTATGCAAGAATAATTTAGGACTTCCAAAAGCGGATATCGGCAGAACCAATGCCATCACTCTGATCGCGGCTTCTGCTTCAGGAGCATTTAAAAAATCGGCCAGAACAGGTGCGGAGAAAAGTAAAGCAACAAATAAAACGAGTTTAGATAAGATTGATATAGTCCAAGCAGTTATAACATCTAATTCATCTAAAGATTTTTTTTGAATGATGTACTGCTGAGTTCCCCCTTCAGAGAGCGTGTCAAATAGGAATACCAGCATAGTTGCTATTGCCACAACACCAAAATCTTGTGGTGTGAGTAAGCGCGCTAAAATCAGCAGACTGATAATACCAATACCACGTTGAAATAAACGAACGACAAGAATCAATGTGGTACTACTGGCCACTCTTTTGGCTAAGCTCAACTGAAAATTCCCCTTTTAAATCTAGCTAAATTTCTAATTAACACAGGGTAAGTTATATTAATTATGTCTGTGAATTATTATAAATTGCGTTTAATCAAAAACAGCTTCAGTGAAATTCTTTTCAGCTTTTAAGATACACCTTTCAACATCCTGGGTAAAATCATGAGGTTGTAGCATCAATTCAATTCGATCAACTAACTCGTCTGTAGATACTTCAAAATCACCTACTCTAAGTTGATCCGACCAATTAATATCATCAAGAAAGTTAGTCGCTTTTTCATGGACTTCAGCCAGTAAAAAAGGCACTTGTGCCATAAATGAATAAATAGCACCGTGTAACCTAAAGCTCAGTACCGCATCACAAGATCCAATTTGGTGCCACATATCCATAGGATCTCTGTGATAATGACAGATTTCATACTTAACAGATGGGTCTAATAAATTCGCCAACATCTTATTTGTCGCTAAATCCCCTTGCGCCTCGTGCCCGTGAAATACAAACAATTTAGTTTTTAATTGATTATTTCTAAGAATATTTAAGCGATTAATGGCAGAAGCGAGTAATTCAAGACGGCTTTGATTGTCATGATGGGCTTGAGCAGACTTGGCGTTAAAAGAACAGAGTGCCAAACCGATAGTCACCTCAGATGAGTTACCATCAGAAGTCGTGCAAGGTTCAACTCTAGGTAATAAAGCGGCTAAATCAAAACTATTAATACACGGTAAGTCGAGGTTGTAACTCTTGACGATGTCATATGATTTTTGATCACGAACACTGATAAATGACATATTTTTCATAAATTCGATCACTTTCTTTTCATGATTGACCGAATCAAATGGACCAACAGACACCCCTATAGCGCCAACTTTGAGTTTAAATCTATCTAAATTTTGCTTGGCATAATCCATTTCCCACCATTCTTTACCATGGAAAATAGAGCCACCAGCAAATACTAGGTGGTTATTCTTTTTAAAATGATTATCGGCAAGAAACTTATTGATAAAACCCAGTCGATGGTGAGGTAGTTGCTTTAAAATAGGCTTACTACTCGGTGATAATTGTGGGATCTTTTTAGAAAAAAAGTAACTAGTATCAGCGTTCCAGTAATGCTTTGCCCCCCACTCGGCGATTTTACAGAAACAATCATCTCCTGTATTGCTCATACCGTAGAAACCACTAAATGTAACCTTCATACCTTTCCTATTTCCTTTTGCTAAGTGTCAGTTAATCAGTATTAACACACTCAAATAATGCTTTGCTCTCACACCTACTGTAGTGGTACTACTGTATTCTACTCTGTACACCATTCGACATTATCGAATTTTCCTAGAATTGAATATTCATAAATGGCGCGTATTTTAAAGTAATTATTAGCATATAGCTTTACTTTTTTGCCTAAACAAGCAGCTCCAATTGCAATGTGTAACCGATTGGTGTGTACCTCTTCATAAGCGTTAATTTCGTTTAAAAAGTGATAACAAGATAAGGCTGCTAAATCTTTTTGACATGAGCTTAATTCAAGAACAGCGGATAAATCAACATTGCCTTCAGGAACAACATCAGATGTTCTCTCAACATCAACACGAAATGCCTTGAGTACCTTGTCATTTTTCTTTCTTCTTTCAGGTATCGTCTTTAAAAACGCTTTGTAGCTTAAATAACCTTTCAGACTCAGACCAAAGTCATAATCAGATTGCCCTAATAGACGTGTAGTAAACTCTTTAAATAGGTATGGTAAAAAATTTACTTTTGGCTCTTTAGCAATAAATTTGCTGTGATCAGATTGAAAAACAATATCATCGTGAAGATATACATGTGCGTTAGGACTTGTCTTATTAACATGATCGTAAGACACTCTTTCACGACAAATAATATGGGCATTTGACTTTAAAGAGGCTAATAACTGCTCCGCTCCAAAAATGGTATGAGGTAAAAACACTAGGTTTTTCGCTGTATCTTTGTACTTTTTGACAAACTGACCGGCACGGCTTTCTTCACCGCCAAAATTACCACCACCGCCATACATGACGGTTTTACCAGTAGCATCAAAAGATGCATCCTTAACTAATTCATAATTCAAACCAATTTTGTCAAAAAATTGAAAAGTGGCGCATGCAATAAGAGAGTCACCTGCATTGCCAGGGTTTGGATAAAAATATACACGCTCTTCAAAAGACTTTAATAACTGCTCTAGTGAGTCTAAATTTAATTCCATCATTTATCCCTAAGATTTTAAATTGCTTAATAATGTTTCGTAATCGCGCTTAAACTGCACTCGATCACTTATATCCAAATAGTCCATTTGGTGTAATTCATTCACTTTTACAACCATATCTTTTGACCAATTTCTGCCAATGGCACGTTCATTATTGGAGATCTCTTTATTCATGATCGCGGTAGCTTCAATACAACTACGGTTGTTAATGACATAATCACGTGGAGAGAAAGATTCTTGGCGAGTCAGCAAGTCTTTTACTTTAGTGGCTAGTGTATCTTCACCAGCAAAATCGCCTGTCTGCGGATTGATAAAGTCATAATGTTCACCATAATTGTGATTTTCTCTCATCACAACAATAGTGTTACAGAACATACCTTCGATAATGGCGCGGTTGTTCCCCTCGAACTTAGACCAAAGTACGTTAACTTTACTGCGGTTTAATAAGGCAGAAACCTCTTGATGAGTGATTGATTCATAGATAGTTAACCAGTCTTTTACCCCATAAAACTCAGCCAGCTCGACAATCTCATCTTGTGTCATATCAACAGGATAACCAACGAGAGTGATCTTAGGTGTCACCCCTAAGCCCTTTAATTTTGAGATAGCTTTGAAAAAAGCCCCATGACGTTTAAATTTCGCCCAAGCGGCTACCATGATAATGTCAATATCACGCTCAACATTATGAGGTTGGAAGTTCGTATGGTTGACAAACCAACTCGGACCGATTTTTAACGGTTTAATTTTACAATCCAGCGCTTGTATAAAATCTAGATCACGCTTCTCATAACACATTAGATAAACACTATCAGAGGTGTTTGCGTATGAGAGAATACTCACTTCACAAAAACCAGCCCAGCTTGGCTCTAGGATAATGATGTAATCCTGACTGATTTTCTCAATATCGTAAAACTTTCTGAAAAGTAAAAAGTAGTAGCTGTAGTTAAGTACAATCACCCCTTTTTCATTATTACTTGGACTTTTAAGTACAGTCACAATGCCATCTAACATGCGGTCAGGATGTTCAATAAATTGCGCTGTATTGGATAGAGGCTGAATATCATCAATGGCTAATTGCACTAATTGTTTTGCATTTTCGTTGTCCTTGAATGCCTTTTTAGCCCAATAAACACCAAAACTAAAACTGCCCTTCCAACCAGTGCGATAAACACTTGAGACAATATTAAAAGCTTTAAGGCGTTTCCCCATAAGTAAGTGTGCAAATACGGCTAAATGGGCAACTAAAACAAACAGAAATTTCCATTGATTATGATCATATTTGATCAATTCAATTAACTTCTCTTTCAGAATTTTTATTTTTAATTTATTCATTTCAAGTGTCTAATAACTGGATTTTTAAAAGGTTATATTAGGTTTATTTTTTTACTGAATTAAGTAGTGTTCTTACAAGGCGCTTAACTAAAGGCAATTTAAATCGACCAATATTCATAGCATGCCATGCACAATTTAATGCAAAACTACTATCGCCAGCATCTTCAGCTAAGTAAGAACAAATAGTGTATGATTTTTCTTGGGCTAGTTTTTTTAACGATTGATTGTTCGACACATTCTTAGTAAATGCATGTTCAATTACTGCTAAATGAAGTGGCAACATTTTTCTTGCTTTGCGAGAAGTTGACCCCTGGTAAACACGATATTTAGCAACTGGCTGATCTACATATGAAATCGGGTGTTTAAAAGCAATATCGAGCCAGAGTTTCCAATCTTCAAGCGCGGCTAACTTCTCGTCAAAGCCTCCTGCATCAATAAAGGTTTGTTTATCAATTAGGATTGTTGAAGTGGTGATAAAATTTTCGAGCACTAATTTATCAAAAACAGAACCAGCAGGTTGCTCAGAAAGTTCAGCCCGAGTCACTTTACCCGATTGCTCTTCACCAATGTAATACGAATTACAATGAGACCATAAATTTCCGTTCAACTGTGCGTACTGCTTGGATAGTTTATCAGTGTCCCAAAGATCATCAGCATCAATGAATGCTAACCAATCACCTTTAGCATGTTCGACTGCAAAGTTTCGAGCATAAGAAACACCCGAGTTAGCAATATCGAAAATCGTAATTTTATTTTGGTATTTGTTTAAGATTTCTAACGTATTATCTGTCGAACCGTCATTAACGACCAGTATCTCTAGGTTGCTATAATCTTGTTTAAAAACACTTTGCAGTGTTTCTTCTATATATGCTTCCGCGTTGTATGCTGGAATAATTACGGAAATAAGTGGCAGGCTCATTATATTACTCTATATGTTCAGCTTGTAAGTGAGTATAAGCGGAGGTCTAGCAAATCGCCCCAACGTATCCCCGCTTCGAAAAGATAAAAATAATCTATTATTTTCAGTATCATAAGCTCCACTTGACGCTAATAGGTCATTACCAACTGGTACTTCGAAGTATCCATAATCGTAAGGCCTAACTTCAAAAGGTTCCATTAGCCCCAACCTCACTTTAAACAAGTCATAAGCATCCCACATCCAATAATAGGAGCCATTGTCGTTAAAGTCTCTTGCGCAAGACCCACCACAAGTGTTTTTAGAACCTGAATTGAGTTGCTGAATTTTGTAGCCGACTCCCGATTTATGCCCCCCTGACTTCCCAATAGTTACATAAGTCCTTGTATTTGGGACAATAAACCCAATTGCTGCACCGCTCAAAACAGTCCATAAGTCATTATTTAACATTTCATTATTTAAAATAGCGCGCGTGCTAACATCATCACCATAAAGTTGGTCTAACTTTAAAAAATTCTTTAGTGGGAAATCTAAAAGACGAACAGATGGAACGTGCCTAGCTTCACTGTAAACCATATCTGGTCTTGGATAAAATGCAAACGCACTTGGGCCTACGGATAACCGCGAAATTATAGAAGCATAAGGTTGATTACCCAATATGTGGCTGCCTCCAAGCAAGTCCTGCCAAAATTCAGGTATTGGCGTAATCCAACCGGAAGCCCTAGCTGCCCCTTCAATTTGATATGGGCCTTTAATTTCACTTGCAGCCATGTTGTGAGCATCCGTGATCACAATAGACGTATCTGCTTCATTAGCATTAGCGTCATACCAATTTATATAATTTACTATTAGCGATCGACCTAATTTACCAATGCCTGTAATCCTGAAAAAACCGTCTATACCAGTTATTTTTTTTGATGCTACATCGTTAGGATTATAAAACCGAAAATAAGGTTGTCTTGAGGTTTCTACAATTACGAAGTCTTGAATATTTTTTGACTTTACAATCTCAGGCATTGCAAACTCGATAATGGATCCATATTTAGGATTTCCACTAATAAATATGGAGTTGCGTATTGAATCATAGGTCATAACGCCATAAGAAAAGTCAACGTTACTAAAATTATCACTTTGAATGAGATTTTTCGGAGAAAGTCTAAATCCCCCTTCATATTCAAACATTTTAATATCAATTAAAGGCAGCTTCTTAGCTGTTGCAACTTTTTTAAATGTGTCACAAACATCACGCCCATAGATAGTCTTGATTTTTTCATAAACTTCAAGTTCAATTGCATTGTTTTCAATAATACACGCGAATGCTTGAGTTGATAGTATACCCAGAAATAAGAACACGGTGAATACAAAATTATTTAGGCTAATCATCATATTTTTGCTTGTAATTAGAACACATCTTTGCTGAAAAAAATCTATTATCGAAGTCTACATATGCGTTTCGTGAAAATATTAAGTATCTTTCAAATGAAAGCAAGTATTGAATTCTATTCCGAAATTCCGTATGCACATTGCTTGGAGATACCTCTCCATTAAAACCCTGCTTGATAACTTCAGGGTTGCCGCCTACATCAGTAACAACACATGGCTTCCCTAAACTCATAGCTTCTAACAAAGTCATTGAAGTTCCTTCAGACAAAGAAGACAGTAAAAATATATCCATCAATGCAAGATATTTCGCTGGTTTAGGATCATAGCCTGGCATTATTACTTTATCTTGAATACCCAATTGGGCGATTTGATTTTCAATATTTTGTCGCTCTTCGCCATCACCGACAATAATCAAAACTGTGTCGGGATGTTCTTTTAACACCATTGCAAATGCATCCAACATCATTTTATGGTTTTTTATCGGGTCTAGCCTAGCTATTGTCCCTAATACTTTAGTATCTGGTGAAATAGCCAACTTTTTACGTAAAACTGTAACTTCTTCTTCGTTTACTTCTACTGGCTTAATACCATTGTAAATAACTTCAATTCTGTCCCTTGGTATATTTTCATGCTCTATCAAAGCTTCTTTAGTAGCTTTAGAAATGGCGGTTATATGTTTGGTAAATTTACATAAAATAGGGTTTACAAGCTTACGCTTCCATGTACCAAAATCTGGGTAAAAGCGCCCATGTTCAGTAAATATCACTTTGGTTTTAGTAAACATGGCGGCAATACAGCCGTAAACCCATGGTGTGTATTGATGGCAATGCAATACATCTATTTCATGTTGTTTAATATGTTTTCTTATTGCACCAATCAAATTGGTATCAAAACCAGGCTGACGATTACAACTAGTAATTTGAACGCCATTCTGTTGTAGCTCTTGCCCCCAAGGACCTAAAGGCTCTTCAATGCAATAAATGCTGTGGATTAAGGATTCGCTAGCACTACCTTCAATTATATTTTTAATCACCATTTCAGTACCACCTATGCGCATATCATAGGTTAGGTGCATTGCTCGTGTCGGTTTATTCTGCTGTGACATACTCATCCCACCACATTTGGAACATCAGTAAACTCCATAACACAGCACCATGATCATGTTTAGCTGCTTGATGTTCATCCCATAACTTTTTAATCGCGTCGGCTTTAAAATATTTAACTAAACCTGCGTTGTTAGTTAATAATTTATCTTCTGCTATATGTTTAATTTCACCACGGAACCAATCAGCCAAGGGCACACTAAAGCCCATTTTTTTCCGATATAAAATTTCATCAGGCAGTAATGGCTTAAAAATATTCTTTAAAATATGTTTTTTATCGCCTTGATTAAACTTGTATTCGGACGGTATCTTGGCAGCTTGTTCAACCACAGTATAATCAAGCAAAGGCGCGCGCACTTCTAACGAATTCGCCATGCTCATGCGATCTGCTTTAACTAAAATGCCACCTGGTAAAAAGGTTTTTAAATCTGTGTACAACACTTTAGCTAAATGATCTGGGCCATCCGCTTGGCTATATTTGTCTAAAGTAATTTTGCTCGGGTGATAACCAGCTAGCTCTGCTGAAGTTTGTTCATTAACCAGACTTAACCAAGTTTTATCGGTAATAAAAGCGTTCGAATAATAAAAGCCCATAGCTGGGTCGACTGCTAGAGTATTTAACAATGAACAAGCTTTTCGACCTACTGTGCTTGTATTAAGCAGTGGGGTAACACTGATAACTTTAGCTAAACTTGGCGCTATTTTTTTGTTAAACCAGCTAGGAAAGGCATCACGAATTTTATTCTCTTGGGCGTCTACAGCGTATTTTTCATAACCGGCAAAAATTTCATCGCCACCATCTCCAGCTACGGCAACTGTCACTTGTTGGCGTGCCAACTCAGATACAAAATAAGTAGGTACTAGAGAAGGATCAGCAAATGGTTCATCAAAATAGCGCACAATTTTAGCTAAATTGTCTTTAACGTTTTGATGAACAATAAATTCATGGTGGTCAGTTTGATATTTATCAGCAACAACTTGCGCGAATTCAGTTTCATTAAATGCTTTAACATCAAAACCAATTGAACAAGTGGTCACAGGCTTCGCCTTGTCACCATCTTGTTCTTTGGCAACACTAGACATCAATGCAACAATACCACTTGAGTCGACACCACCACTCAAAAATGCGCCTAAAGGCACATCTGCCACCATACGTGTTTTAGTGCAATCTGTTACGGTTTTAATTAGTGCCTGTTCATGTTGTTTGATATCGGCATTATCTGTATTAGCAAAACTAACATCCCAATATTGGCGTTTATCTAATTTGCCTTGTTGAAAACTAATGCAATGACCTGGCTCTAATTTGTAGATATTTTTATATATGGTTTTAGGATCTGGGATATACTGGTAAGCAAAAAAGTCATAAACCGCATCGGTTCTTATTTCTGTTGGTATTTGTGAGATTTGTTTCAGCGCTTTAAGCTCTGAAGCAAAAAAGATATCTGTACCATCAAAATAATAATATAAAGGTTTTTTGCCAAGCCTATCACGTGCAATAAACAGCTTTTGTTGAGCTTCGTCCCATATTGCAAAAGCGAACATACCATTTAAATGGGCTAAACAGTCTTCACCATATTCTTTGTAAGCAGCTATGATAACCGCAGTATCGGTTTGATTAGCAAACTCGTGGCCTTTGTTGATAAGCTCAGCTCGCACAGCTTGGTAGTTATAAATTTCGCCATTAAAAACGATAGATATTTGCCCATCGGCCGAATGCATTGGTTGTTTACCAGCTTCAGATAAGTCGATGATAGATAAACGTCTATGACACAAACCGACTGTGTCGGTGACGTATTCACCATGTGCATCAGGGCCGCGGTGTGCGATTGTATTGCCCATTTGCACTAATAGCTCTGTATCACCAGAGAAATTAAATCGACTAAATCCTGCTATTCCACACATGCTAATTCCTACAAAAAAGGCTACAAACTAATATATTTTCTAACTTTTGGGCCGACAGTTTCTGTAACTGCAAGCGGTAACTTGCGCCAAATTTCTTCCACCCTCGCACGCATTTTTCCTTTGCCCGTTGCGTGTGTTTCAGTATTAATGCGTTGACCTTGCGCATTCAACTGGCACCAGTCTAACAATTCGGCTTGCGCGCCCCATTGAGCTTTAAATCTATAAGTGCCTTCATTAAAAGTGGAGCGGCCAAAATCAAAATTGGCAATATTGTTGTCGGCAACATGTTGCAACAAAGTCCAGTACAACAGCATATTTGGCGCTAAGCGATTGTATTCAGCCACAGTAGAAGCCCAAGGAATACAGGCTTTATTCCCACAGGTTAGCACTATACCTGCACCAACCACTATGTCATCTTTATACACAAGGGCGATAACTGAATTTTCACCATAAAAATTCAATATGCTGTCAAACCAAGCTTTGCTATGCACAGGTGAGCCTAAATCACGCATGTTTCGGCTAATCACTTGATAAAAACCATCTACAAACTTTTGTTCTTTATTGCTGGCTAATGAAATTTCAGCAGTTAAACCATTTTTTTCCGCTTTGCGAATTTGGCTGCGTAATTTACTTTTAAATCCGTCCCATAAAGCCTGTGAGTTTTCAGGTAGTTGCAGCAACATTCTGACTTTTTTGTTATCCAAATCAATTTGTTCTGAAGCTGCACTGTCGTAATTCACTTCTGTTGCACGGTAATCAATAAACGGCTGATTATTTTGCATTAACCATTTACCGGCTTCAGCCAACAAAGCTTGTTCAATCACTTTGCTATCGGCTAACACGCCGCCTAAATCACAAAATGGTAAGCTGCATAATTGTTGTTTTGCGAAAGGCTTTTTAAACTGAACCAGAGGTAACACACCAACAATAGTATTTTGTTGAGTTGCGATTAGATAATAAGCTTTATGCTGGTATGCCTGTTCAACCGCTAATCCCCAAGCAAACATATGGTAAGGCGTGGCATTTTTATGCTGCTTAACATACTCGTCCCAAGCAACTTGTTGCTGATTGGTCGCTAGGTTAATTTCTATTTGTCCAAGGCTGCTCATGCCTGCTCCTGTTTAAACCAATCTGCGACCTGTGAAATTGTCATGCACTCCACATCAGCATTTTGTTGCAAATACTCAAACACAGGTTGAATGCGCTCTAATATAGTGTGTGCGCCTTCTCCATCTTTCATAAAACCTGTTGCGCTGGTTAACAAGCTAGAACTGTGTAAATACATATGGAACACAGTTTCACCACGTTTTAACATGTTTTTGGCTAAACAAATCATGTCACTTGCGCTGGCTAATTCAGGACAAAGATAATGTTTACGCAATAACCCCGTGTGCCAAGCTAAACCAACTGAGCGTAAATTATTCAACCAACTTTCTTCCAATAAACGATGAAACTTGCTGCTTAATGCAAAGTTAGTATTGTTAAAACCAACCGATACCGGAATTTGCAATAATGACCTTTGCTCACCAACTTTTACTACATTGGCATAGTCCGGCCAGTATGGATGAATTGGCGCACCTTGACAGGTAAAAAACTTATGGCTGTAGTAAGGATAAACGCTGGAGTCGATGTCATAACCGAATTTCACCAGCAACTTTAATACATCGCCAGATATCCCCCAACGACCAGTACGAAATGCTCGAGGATGGGTATTAAATACAGTTTTCAGTTTGTCGGTTAACTGTTCAAGCTTGGCTTCAACTTGCTCTATTGGTAGGTTAATTACATGTGACTCAAATTCAGTGGTTTGACCATAATATGGTGGATTACACCAAGGATGTAGATGCGCGGCAATCTCACCTTTTCCACCAGCAACAGCACTATTCAGAATAGCGACACTCGCTGGATCGTTTGCAACGGCATAGTCGACAAAATAGCTAGGTTTAACGCCTAACTTTTGACAAAAGTTTTGGAAAGCTGGAATTTGTTGTACATTGTCGACCGAAAAATCTTTTTGTGGAAAAGGCCCAGACCAATCCCATTCTTCTTCCGTATCAACAGAGATAACAAATTTAACTTTTTGTTTATTCAACTGCGCCATTAATCAAACTGTCCATTTTCCATTTTTACAAATAGGTCGTAGTACTCTTGCGCCATACGTTTACCTGAGTAATTTTCATATACAAAGGTGCGCGCAGCGTCTGCATATTGGGTTGCTAAGTCTTGGTCGAACAACAAAGTTTCCCAATATTCGGTTAAGGTTTGTTTGTCACCCAATTTGGCTAATAAACCAGATTGCTGGTGCTGAATAAGCTGGTCTATACCTGCGATATTATAAGCAGCAACCGGTACGCCCATAGCTGTCGCTTCCATTAAACAACGCGGAATACCTTCCAAAGTTGAAGTCATGACAAACAAATCAAAACTTTGTAATAACTCTAACCTGTCATCTCGAAAACCTAAAAATTCGATTCTGTCTTTATATTGTAGGTTCTGTGTATAAGCTTCAAGTTCAGCACGCTGATCGCCGTCACCTAATAGCGATAAAGTGATTTTTGGATATCTTGCTGCTAAATCATTAAAAATATCTAAAATATCAAAGATATTCTTGCGGCTGATCATCTGGCCAATAAAACCGATACGCTTGGCATTACCGCTAGACTTTAACGGATTGTCTTGTTGTCGTTGTGCTTCAACTTCAGACAGGTCAACGCCGTTTTGGATATACGCTAACTTGTTAGGCTTAACCCCCATGCGCAACACATCATCACATAAAGCTTTCGACAATGGCGCAACCACTTGGGCAAACTTCATTGCTTGGCAGCCTAACCAGATAAAGGCTCTTAGTTTAAAATCTTTAGCGTTTTCAAATCCATGTGGGGTAACAACACAACGAATGCCTGCTTTTTTTGCAACCCGCACACCTATGATATCGGATTTGTAGCCATGGGTATGAATAACCGTATAACCTTCACATTTTACCAGCTCAACCATACGATCAATTACCGCAAGGTCAAACTTATTTTTCATTGGCACTTCAAAGGTTTTTAAACCGAGCTTTTTGTACTGTTTAACTAGCTCTAAATCCTGGGTATTAGATTCTAGCGTAACTGCTAAATCACATTGAACTTTTTCCGGATCTAAATATCGAGCTAGGGCTAATATCCAACGTTCAGCGCCATAAAACCCTGTCGGGCAGATAAACTGTAATACTTTGATGGGTTGGGTTGTCATTGTTGTTTTAACTCCACCACTTTAATCACCCCACCAAAAGTGCCAACTATCCTTGCGGGGAAATAAACTAGATAAAATTTTAATATTTGCCAATAGGATACCGTATTTGTCGGTAACTTGTATAACCTAAATGCGTAGATAACAATAGGCAGTATGGTCGCGAACAAACTCGCCAAAGCCATATCAGTTGATGTAAATAACAAACTAATCAAAGTGGCTATGGCAAAAAATGCTATCCACACAGGTACTAAAAAGCTCGGTATTTCACTTAGAGGGATATTGCGACCTTTAATAGATTGAATATTTGACTGGCCACGCCAGATTTCTTTTTTGTACATTTCGCCAAGGACTTTGTCTTCTCCTAAGTGGATGTAAGTCGCCGCCGATGAATAATACAATTTACCGTGTTTATGAACTTGGTCGGTAAAGTAATAGTCTTCGCAAGTAATCAAGTGCTCTGGAAATTGCCCCGCGGCGAAAAAAGTTTCTCGCGCCAAAAATAAGTTACGACCAGGCAAAAATCTTAAATAACAATCTATTTCAGCATTGCTTAAAGCTGTACGAATTTTTTCCAGCGGCGGCGCATTGTTATGACATTTTTGCATTGCACTGACCAAAACACGTTCTGGCTCTTTATTCAGTTCAGCCAACATGGCATTAATCCAATTGTTGGAAAGCTCAACATCCGCATCTAAAAATGCTAGATATTCGCCTTGTGCGTGATTCACCCCAATATTGCGTGAAGCTGATATTGTTTTGTCAGCCGTTTGAAAAACCAACTTAACCTGTCGGCCATCGGTTGCTGATAACACGCTCGGGTCTAAATCATGATTATGGGTCACAACTATTATTTCAAACAGCTCCGCTGGATAATCTTGTTGCCAAATAGAAGCGACTGTTTGCGCCAGCATTTCAATGCGGCCTTTATGCGGAATAATAAATGACACTAGCATTTATTTGCTCTCCTGTTTAGCTTCTTTACCCAGAATTTTTGCGACTTTGGCCGAACGTTTGGCTAGCCAATTCACCTCACGGCTGACTGATATTTTGACTAGTCGAGTTGCAAATAATTTAACAACTCGAATTAGTTTTGCTGATGTATTATGCCAATTCGGCTGCGCATAAGACTGAATAGCCGCAAATTTATCTTCAGGCTTGTTATGCGTAAAATATTCAACCACACCATGGTTTTGCGCCAACAAAACTAAAATTCGCGTGTAATGGGTCGTTGGGTCATTAACCAAGGTGTCGGCAACATATTGATAAAAATACAATGCTTTGTGCCAAAACTTATTTGCCATATCTGAGTCAGGAGCATAATACGCAGCACAAGCTAATACATTCGCTTTGCGCATATCTTGCGCTGTCCATGTTTGATTTGGATATTCTAGAATTTCTGGCTTATGTAAATACGGATATTCGTTTTGCTCCATCCACTGCGCATAGTGCAACAATGCGTCACGCACATAATAAAACTCGTCATCCAGTTCACTCGCTTGTTCTTTTATCGCTAAATAACGGCAAGCAGCTTGCAGCAATACTGTATAAAACCATGCATATTCAACATTACTTAAATCGCGCAAGGTAAGATCTTCAGTTGGATGAATAGTTTTATGCAAAACTGAGCTTGCTTTGTTTAGATAACTTTTATCATTAGTTAATTGATAAGCATCCAACAAGGCAATGACAAAATTTCCAACACCGCGGTCAAGTGGATACTGACCCGTAACTAAGTTAGTGAAGCCTGCTTGACCGGCATTTTTGACCGCTAATACAGCTTCAAGCAGTCCACCTTCACCATCGTAAACATGACCAACCCACTTAGCTAAATTGAGAACAGTCTGTTTTGAAGTTTCATCACCAGTTAAGAAATAGTGGTACATCAAACCTGTGGTGTAACAATGTTGTCCACCTGGGCCACCGCCACCAGCATGATCCATATACGCACCTTGTTCATGGTGCTTTGAATAAGTTCTATGTGTGGCTGTTTTAGCTGGTAGATAATGATCTGTGTGCCAAAAAAGTCCGTGGTTGTATTCAGCTTTGTCTAAATCCGTATGATAGATATCAATATCTTTAACATGTTTAGCTAAATCTTGCGCAAGCTCCAACCAACGCGAATCTTGGGTTAATGTCCACTGGCGCAAAAAACCATAAATAGGATCGTATTGGTTATTGTAGTGAGAAACAAAGATATCATCGCCTTGGTAACCATCGGTTTCGTGATCGGCATATAAATCACCAAAATTGCGCCAGCCATATTCGTCGACAACTTCACGTTTGGCAAAAAAGTTACTCTCACCATTCACACCACGCTGGATGATATTTTCTATTGGTGACAATTCTTGTGCTTGGCAAAAATACGGCCATACTTGGCTATTTTGCACATGCGTTAAATCAACTTGAATAGTCAGCGCTTGACTAACAAAATCAGTTTTATTCTGTTGGTTGTAACAGCTAACTTGTAATGTTGTTTGTTCGCCTGCTTGCAGCTCATGCAAATAATCACACTTCGGCAGTAATTCAACCACAATTTTGTTTTCTGTTAGCGCCACCCCTTTTGGGAAATTCTGCCAAAATTGTTGCGGTTGAATAATGAAGGTGTCAGCACATTTTACGCTTGGGTTTAATCTGGCGGTAGCAAGGTTTTCCCACTGACCATCGGCGTCATACACTAACGCACCATTTTGTTTTAATGGCACTTGCAAATCTTTATCTAGGTGGACTGGGCTTTGCCAATTTTCGCCACCACTGGCGACTTGGACAACTCGGGCTATATTTTGCCCATAGTTCAATACTTTTTCGTCTGCTAGTTCAATTACAGATAATTGTTTTTCATCTTTAAGAAAAACCAATTCGCAGTATTCAATTTCAATCGAAGCGCTATCGCCTAAATCCCACAGCCCACCAGCATGAGTCGCTGCACGGGCATTTAATAGTGTTGCGGAATAGAGTGTATCACCGGTTTGTTGGTAACTTTTTTTGCTTAAATTTAGTTTAATCCGCTGATCTGTCGGTAGCACTAATGACGCATCGAATAAAGCGCTGATTTGTGTTGTTGTGCTGTTATGCCACTCTATCGGCATTTCAACAAGAGGGTAATCTTTTAGTTTTAAACGAACACTATGTAAAACAGGTGCAGTATTTTCTAGTTCAGGTTGTAGCACAGCATCTTGCTCAGCAAAAGAATCTGTTACAACCACAGTCCATTGTTCGCTTTGTGCTGCGGCGATTGTTGCAAAAAACTCCAAACTAAGCCATTTGATGCTATTGTCAGGCCAAGAAGCCAACACTTGTTTACTACAAGTAACGAATTGACCCGCTTGGTTTTGTATACCTATATATTCTATCGAGTTAACTTGACCTTGTGCAAAGGGCACAGAAAAACGGCAGACTTGATTATTTCTGGCTATCCCGAGGTGTTCTGTCAAAGAAAATGAAATATTTAAACTCGGGTTCATGCAAACTGTTCCATATTTAGTTTCTAGTTATTATCTGTTTTATTGACTTTAATGCCTTGATGAATTTCAACTTAACAGCTGGTTTGTCAATTACATACATACATTGTTCGGTTTCAATATCTGACAATGAGGCTTTATACCTAGCTTCACCTGCCAAAAAGTCATATAGCTCAAACCCTAACTTTGCAAAATGACTGATAGCGTAACAGTGTGACAACAAACCAATTTTGTATTTATCGTCAAAATCATCGTAATTTACTGATCCAAGGTAAAAATATACACGTTTATCTTGTAAAAAGTAATAATAAACCGCCGCCACTTGCTCACCGATAGTTGCCTGCAACAATATAACTTGTTTGTTGTCGACTCCCGACCGTATAAGACTTTTATGAAACTCTACAAAGTGGCTATTTAAAAATCCGCTGTCGTGCCAGCGCTTTTTATGATGCGTCGACGCCCAATCAAACATTTGCAAAGCTTGCACCACAGTGTTGGCCTGCTCTATCTTTACCGGTGCAACAACTTTATTGATTGCACGCTTTAGTTGTGAACGTGAATTACGCGACAAGCAATTTAGTAAACTGTTAATGTCTGCAAAATTGCTATGCAACTGGCGTGCATAACTAGTTGAAGTCATGTCTTTGTACCAAGACAAACTTTGACTGTTTTCTATATAGTCAATCGGCTCAGATAACCCAACCAACAACTCTAATGCGTTACTCTGCTGAAAATATTCGAGCACGGCCTGCCACACCTGATTTTTATATTCTGGCAAGGCGACAACATCATTGCACTCAGGCCATATTTGATCAAATTCATCTAACCCCGTTCTGTGCAAATACGCTTGCTGCCAATTTAGTCCATAACGAAGCTGAGTTTTAAAACACAAACCAGCAACGCCAACAACTTTTCCATCGAAGAAACAGATAATAAACTGGAAATTAACAGGCAACCGAACCCAACTTTTCATCCACAAAAGAGAGGTAAAAGGCGAATTTGATGCTTGGTTCGATAACTGGGATAACGCATTAATAAAAGACTCGGCTTCGTTTGTTATCTCGATTTTTAGTTGTGTTTGTAACATCCAAAGGTTGTTTTTATACTAAGTTATAGAAACTCTACTATACCGTAACTAAACTCTATATACTCTTTTTCTATAAGTGAAAATAATTTTAAAATTATAAGGATTATTATGAATACGCCATTCAAGCTCTCAACAATTGCTTTGTGTATCGCATTAACTGGCTGCTTTGGAAAAACAGCAGACGAGCACTTCCAACAAGCAACAGATTACATAAATGACAATAAAACAGACGCTGCTATCGTAGAACTCAAAAACGCCATAGAACAAAACACAGAACAAGCAGTCTACCGATTCACTCTTGGTGAACTTTATTTTCAAACAGGTCAAACCAATGCATCAGAAAAGGAATTACTTCGTGCACTAGAATTAGGTTTAGCACCAGAACAACAAACTGCCGCCAATAATTTATTAGTGAAAAATTATTATTTGAATAATAGTTTTTCGGCCATTTTAGAACTTGCAAAAAAACATGACACCTCAGTTATTCAATATTACGCAGCGGCTGTTGATATAGAAGATAGAAAATATCAAGAAGCAGTTGATAAATTTGAAAATATTATTCAGCAAAACCAACAATCAGATATTAGTGCTCTAGCAAAAGCATATATAGCGATCAGCGAACAAAAAACAGATGAGGCAATTAATCTAGTTGAACAAGTATTAGCTGAAGACGCTAATAACTTTGATGCATTAATTTTAAAAGGCCGTATAGGTTTAATGCAGGGACAAAGCCAACATGCTGTTAGCGCATATGAAAGCTTAACTAAGCTGATGCCGAAATATCCGCAGTTTCAAATATTTTTGGCCACTGCATATATCGGCAATAACGATTTTGATAAAGCAGAGCCTGTGGTAGCCCGCTTATTAAAAGCTCTACCGAATGGTAGCTATATTCAACAGTTAAAGAGCCAAGTTGAGTTTAATAACAAAAATTTTGAACAAGCTAAATTATTCTCTGAAAAGGCAATTCAAGGAAATATAGACACCAGCATGAATCGTTTAATTGCCGGCTACAGTAACTATCAATTGGCGAAATATGAACAAGCATTCGAACATTTATCCGCTATTGCCGATCAAATTCCAAACGACCACATAGCCAAAAGGTTATTAATCGACTTGCAGTTGAAGCTAGGTTACGACGAGTTGGCATTAAAAAATCTCAAGAATATGACCAATGTAACTGAGTCTGACGCTTCACTATTGACCAGTGCAAGTCAATACTTATTACAATCAGGCGATTCTGCCGCAGCACAAGAATTGCTCGAAACTTCAATTAGTTTAACCAGCGATAATCCCAATGAAATAGCTAAACAAGGTTTGATGCAATTAAAGCTCAATCAAGGTGAACAAGGGATTGAAAGTTTAGAAAAAGCGCTACAACTAAACCCCGAACTTGCTTTAGCAAAACAAGGGCTGGCTATGGGTTACCTTAGCCAAGGAAAATTGGAAGAAGCACTAAAAATAGCCAAACAATGGCAAGGGGAAAGTGATGTTACTCAGCAAACTCAAGGACATTTGCTAGAAGCAACTATTTTTGAACAACAGCAGCAGCCAGAGCAAGCGCAAGAAAAGCTTGAGACAGTACTAAAACTAGACGGTAACAACCCTGCTGCACTGTTTAAATTAGCTTTGTACCAACACAAAGCAGAGCAATACCAACAGGCTTTAGATAAATACACAAAGCTAATCAGCAACAACAGTTCCCACGCACCTGCAATGCGTAATTTATTGACAATTGCCAATCAAGACGCGAAATTTGCCGAGCAAGCAGAAGCTTTTTATAAAAAGGCGATTATTGACAAACCACAAGATAACTTACTCAAACTTGGCCAAGCTTATTTATTCAGTTTACAAAACAAAAATAAGCAGGCTTTAGAAACCTTAACGTCAATAAAAAATAGCCAAAACCCGATAAACGGTATTGAGTTATTAATTGGTGATGTTCACCTGAAACAAAAAGAGTGGAAACAGGCGATTGATAATTTCAAATCAGTTAATGTAAAAAATCCTGACAGCTTACGAGCCGCACAAAAATTGTTTACTACTTATGAAATTACCGGGGATTTAGATAATGCTTTATTAACGGTTGAAAAAACTTTAGTTCGCCACCCCAATAATATCGGGTTAAAGTTGCTAAAATTAGATTACCAAAGCAGGCAGGGCAAACCTTTAGACCAAACAGCGTTAAAAGACGTAAAAACAACCCCTACAACTGCTTCACATTGGATGTTGTCTTCAATATTGGGTAACCAAGCCATTACAGACAAAAACTTTCACCAAGCAAACGAACATTACAAAACGGCTTATGAAAAACAACCTAATGCCAAAAATGTCATTGCATGGTCGCGCACAGCCGCGAGAGTGGATAGCCCACAAAAAGCAATTGAAATATTACAGGGTCATTTAGATAAGGAAACCAGTGAGCTTGAAAAGAAAAAATCAGCCAATGTACAAGCAATGCTGGCAAATGCATATTTAAATATTAAAGATTATAAAAGCGCTGAAGTAGAGTATTTAGAATTAAACAAAAACCAACCAAATAACCCTTTGGTATTAAATAACTTGGCCTATATTAATTTACAGTTTAAACAAAATGAACAAGCTTTAACTTACGCGGAACAAGCTGTAGAAGCTCTGCCACAAAGCCCCGCAATAATAGACACTTATGGCATGGCTCTATTGGCAAACGGCAAAGCAAAACAGGCATTAGCTCAGTTTGACTTAGCGTTAAGCAAAACATCAGGTAACATTGAAATGTCTGTAAATAAAGCTAAAGCTCTGACTGAACTTGGGCAAAAAGATCAAGCAAGCAGTTTGCTTAATTCGCTTAATCCAACCACTGATAATGAAAAACAACTCGTGGCCGAAGCTAAATCACAGTTATAACTATGATGTTGAAACATTATATTTCAACCTGATAAATCGTCCTTTGGCAGCTAAAGCCCAATTTTCAATTGAAATTGGGCTTTGTTTTTATGTATTAACCACTTCAATGCTTCAGGATAATCTCTCAAAGAAATATGTCAGAATTATTTACACCCTACTTTTCGAGCAAACTCAAAAAAAAACACAAGACATTGATTTCAAACAAAAAAACAAAACTGGCACACGTACTGCATTATCTTGGATACATTGATTCACAAAATGTTAGTTCAATAACCAGCTTTAACAAAAGGATACGATTATGATTAACTTTAAACACACTTTAGCAGCAGTGGCTTTAACAGTAACAGCTGTTGGTACAGCGCAAGCAGACGTAGTTTTAGATGACTTTACCTACGACCCAGTTATTAATTTATTGGTAGACAACAATTCAGCTACTGCTGTATCTGATTACGATACAACTACTAGAACTGATATTAACGCTTATAACGGTGATGTAATTTATGAGTTGCAGGCGTTGCCAGCTTCAGCTGACGCTGCAGTTGACACATCAGCGACATCATTTACATTATTCAGTGATGGCGTACTAGCACTAAACAATGACAACTTCATGTTTACCGAAATTAGCATGACATACGCAGATACTAACGCTAATGCAGGTCCACTTGATTTACTTAGCTTTGGTGAACACTTTTACTTTGATGTTGTAGCCTCTGATATCGGCTTCGCTTATTCAGTAGCTGTTGGTGATATTTTTGGTGGTGTAAGTATTTTCTCTGATATTTCAAGCCAAATCACTTCATTGACGCGCGAATTGGTTAGTTTTTCATCTTTTGTGGCTGCACCATCGTTTACTGCGGCTGATTTCTCTTCAGTTGCTTTTGTAAATGTTACAATCACAACTCAAAATGCAGGGGCTGACTTAACATTAACAGAGTTTGGTGTTGTACCAGAGCCAGCTAGCTTAGCAGTATTCGGCATGGGCTTATTAGGTTTAGTTGGTTTACGTCGTCGTAAACAAGCTTAATTAAGCTTTAAACACCCTTAAAATAAAAAGCCAACATATGTTGGCTTTTTTTATACCCAAAAGAAAGGAACTAACATGAGAAAAACACTACTAGGATTAACTTGTTTAACGGTGATTAGTCCATCCGTTTATGCATTTAATTTGGCTAAAATATGCGAATCTGGTACTTACCACAGAATATCGGGCAATATTCAAACTAAAAACATTTCAGAAACTGAGCAGGAAGGCACAATTCTACTAAACCTTTACAAAGTTAAAGGATTCAAAAAGAAAAAAGTTGCCTCGACAAACGGCAGTATCTCAGGTCAAATAACCAACCAAAATGGTTTTTCGATAACATTAAACCACAATATAACTTTAGAGAATGGCTTGGGAGAAGTTTACACCCATAACGATCAGGCCTATGTTACAGGCGTAACTGAATTTGCAAAGGATGACTCAGGTAAGTTACTGCTAGATCCAAGTACAAATCTACCGACACCATGTGGCTTTACCGTGATAGAGCAAATAATGGATATTAGCGGTTCAACAGGTTTATTTAAAAACGCGACAGGCAAGTTAACAGCATTTGGTACAATTAATATGTGCCCTCAAAACATCCAAAATGCAGTAGACAATCAATTCTCTATAACAGGATATACCTGCCTAGAGAATTAAAGTATCGGTTTGAAGGTTGCCCCAACCTTCAAACTTAAATCAACAGTTCTGCCAACGATTTTCTAACAGACCGAGAGCTGGGCAAATCACTCCGCCCAAGCCTGCCCATATAAACAGCCTTATTAACTGCCTCATCACCAACAAATTGCCTAAACTGAGCTTCCATCTTAACTGCATTAGACAAAGCTCGTTGATCTTGGGTAAATTGCACTTGATTACGTAGCAATTCAGAAAAGATCACTGGCGTATGCTCAGGTTGAAAACCTAAACCGAGTTGAGATGCTTTTAGCCAAAAGCGGATTAAATTTTTACCAACTTCAATATAATCTTGATTGCATTTTACCGGCTCGTCTTTTAACAGTATAAAATGCGCACTCGACTGAATAGCTGTTTGATATTCCATTAGATATCGAGGCACTAAAGTCCCAGCCATATACTTTTCAACAAAATGGAATAATGGCCAACTAGATAACGTCAGTTGAGTCAACTTGACCCACAACAAACTAATCCCTAGTGACATTGCAGGTAGTTTTGTTTTACTTTTAACAAACCCTTCTTTGCTAAAGTCGATTATTTTAGAATGCACTTCGTATCCTTCTTTCATCGCATAGCGGGTATGTGCATTACCAAACATAAGTGATGCGACTTGTTTTTTGTCGCTATCCGACTCTAGCCATTTAATCGAAAAACTTTCTGCTAATTCGTTTTCTAGCAGATGTTTCTCTTCTCCTGTCAATGGATATGTGCCCATCGGCTTTCGCTGGACAGTACGTATTTTTAGCTGTTCATATAACGGATCTTGTCGAATACTTTGCTTAGTTAAGCTGATACTACATTTGCTGACTTGCTTCACTTTCAATGATTCGAAAGTTTCTTGGGTAGTAAATCCATATTTTGACGCGGCGATTTTTATGTACTCACACAGTATACCCAGTGCGATTAGCGTAGCATTACCTTCTTTGTCGTACACCATCCAATCAGAATCATCTACGATCTCTATCTCAAACTCACTATTAGATTTTACTCTAAACCGCCAATTCTGCCTATTGTCACCACTTGGTGCCCATATTGCGTCTTCTAGTATAGCGCGGACTAAAGGGGGCATAGCTTCAAGTCTATCCATAATCACTTTACTCAGTTGGTTACTTATTGTTTTAAAACTACTTTTTTAGCTATCGAAAACATAATGCGTTGGATTGGGTTTCTATTTCCCCATGGACGCCAAGTTTTAACCATTTTATTCTTGTAAGCGTCAAAATGCAGACCCCAAGGAGCTTTGACCAAATCACCTCTGTTCAATAATATTTTTAACACATAAGACGCTGCTGCACCGCCACACAATTTAACGCCCATTGGCAAAGAAGGCGCTTTTTTCGCAATAAAATCACTGGTTGATGGGTCGACTAAATAACTGCGCTGAATCAATGACGGACTTAAACCAATGAGGAACTTTACCAATTGTTCGTTTTCTGTTTTACAGTCTTCGAACCTAAAATACTCCTCGTAATTCATGCTATCTTCAGTGAAACACAATAACGCAGTGCCCATACCAATTGGTGCAGCCACAACAACAGGAATATTTTTTTCTAAGCATTTTTTATAAACCAGCTTTCTCGCCTGCAGCGCAAAATAGTCTAAGCTGTCGACATATACATCAACATCTTGCAAAAATTCATCGACGTTATGTTCAAAGATCCCATCAGGGAAAGATTTAATGTCTAACTCAGGATTGATATCTAACGCAATTTTTTCCATCACTTCCACTTTAGGTTGCCCTACAGTTGACATAAATGCGCCCGCCTGGCGGTTGAAGTTATGCACCTCATACTCATCAAAATCAGAGATATTGAACTTTCCAATACCTAAACGCGCCAGCGTTACTATATGTTCGCTGCCAACTCCACCGGCACCAGCGGTTGCTATTCTTTTATTTTTTAATTGAGCTTGTTCAGCAGTGGTTAACCAACCGATATTGCGCGAAAAAGCATTCATATAATCAAACATAGATAACCCTTGAATTAAGGATATATAAAGCTTACGGATAAGATGGAAGGGAAGTGTCGACTAACCCCAAGGTAATAATTCTAGTTAAACCCTGAGATCAGTTGATGCATTATAGTTTAAACAGGCTTTCACCAGAGGTAGAGACAAAGCTTTTTGCTTGATTCGCCTTGTTGTAAGGCGCATGCTTTAACCAACCATTTTGCCTAGCAGCCAAAAACTGACCTTCTAAATCATCCTCAATTTTATACATCAATTTTTTGAAACCAGGACTTAAGCTGTCCATTAAAATTTTATTACTAATATAATAAGGTGCACGCTGGCCGTGATAGTCGACCGTTGGGCCAATTTGTTTAAATGGAATACCAACAAAACGCAAACTGCGTGCAAGCCTTGGCTCCATCATGACAAAACAATGCTTGATTCCAGAATGATGTGCAAGTGACGCACACGACATATATAAACCAACGGCAATAAAAGGGAAACAACGCAATTCATTCTCTGAATACGAAGATTCATTAATTGCACCGGTTGCTGCGCCAGCAAATTTATCCGCGTTACGACGGCGGAACTGAGCAGGAATAGCTAAACGTGAAATTTCACAAATTTTATCCCGGCTAAAATCACTTGGGTGAATTTCATCGTTATCAATTGAGTTAAGGCAAAACTCTTCTATTGGCAATTTTTCTTTTTCATTCGAGGAGCAAACCAAACGAACTGTGCCAGCATAGGCGTCGGACTGTTTGTGCTTTATAGCACAGTGGAGAGAGTGTGAGTCAAAATGATCCGTTTCTATACCAACTTGGTTTTCTTCTAAAAAATGCAGCTCATCGCAATAAACGTTGTAACGAACTTTATAGGTATCTTGTTTAAGCTCGTCAGAATACGCCAACACTGGCTGTAAAAATTGTGAAAAATGAGTAGAGATTGAATCTACTTCTCGATCGGCAAAATAACGCATTGCTGCTTTTACAACAGGTCCGACAATCGGCTTTTCAGCTAGTTTGCGTAGTGCCCTCATAAATACTCTCTCCCCAAGCAGTACCCTTTAGTATAGCTCAGGTTTGTAAAAGGTAAATCTAATAAACTTTACTTAATTACTTATTACTAAGTCGAACTCGACTTAGTAATAATAAAACAACAGAAAATAGAGCAAGGGTGCTAGGCTCTGGAACCTCAGTTACATTGAATGATAATAAAGCATTACCGTCGTATTCAGCGCCATTTCCATCGTTAGATGCAGCTTGGAAAAGCTCAAAGGTTACTTTTTTACCCGAAAAATCAAACGGGTCGTAACTCATATTTATCTCGCTTACATCACCGACATACAAAATGTCGTCTCCATTAAATGAAAAATTAACACTGTTAATATCCAAGCTAAACAAGTTAATATCGAATAGAGGACTATTATCGTTTGGGTCATACCAAGAGCTAATTGCAGACAACTGAATGAAACCAGTACCAGCTACCAAATTTGCATTAGAAAAATCTAAATCCAAATACCAATCGGAAACACCATCTTGCCCAAAAAACAGGCCAATTATATCATTCGAGTCTTTGCCATAATCTCCAGGTTCGTTAACTCCGTCAAAGTCCTTGATGTAACTAGCACTAGACAAATCGCCATCTAGGCCAAACTCGCTGATGCCAAAAATATTATCATATTCCATTGTTTTGCTTCCAAACCCAGAAGCATTTACGTCATGAGTAAATTCACTCATATCAATATCTATCGGCGTCGCACAAACTGGGCCACTAAACAACGCACCGAGTATAGCTACAACTTTTACCGCTGAAAAAAGTGTTTTCATAATTTACCTAACTTGCAGACCTTGTTGTCTAAAAACAGCTTAACCTTTATCTGTTAACCAAAGCAAATACTGTTCCAAAAAACAAAATCGCTTATAAATCAGACCATTGATAAAACAATGCCGTATAAAAATACATTTATACATTGATCTTGTAAAAAAAATTGACTGAACACAAGTCAAACTTTATTAATTTGCGACTGGTTGCACTAATTTTTTGGGGATAATTGACAAAGCGGTTAAATATCCAGCTTTAAACAACTCCTCTTTTTGTTCATTCGAGATAGTAAAGTCAACAGGCGAAATATTCCCAGTATCGACAATTATCGTGCTATGCCAATGGTTTGCTTGAACGTATTCTCTCGACACAGCTGTCATAAAAGTACGCACTAACATTAATACATATCGTTTTAATGGAAAAATGCTCTGCGTGTGCAATTCTTTTTTAATCGGCTGGCTTTTTAATCTAAAACATATAGTTGGCGTACCATCTCCTGCCCAGTCATTAAATAGAGCGTCTTCCGACAATATTGCGCCATCTGTCAGTATATAGTTGTCAAATTTTTGAAAACTAAAAACCAACGGGATCGACATAGAAAAACGCACAGCTTTGGAAACTTTTAAATTAGGTGTGTTCTCTCGGTTGAACACCACAGGGCCACCGCCATTTACGTCCGTCGCCAAAATATTTAGATTATGCGGTAAATCAGAGAATATTTTGCCACCTAGCTGCTTGTCCATCCACTTTTCGAATTTATCACCTGAGCTAAGACCACCGTCTTTGAGCAAACGTATGAGGCTGAACCCGCGAAACTTTCTAAAATCAGTGTCTAACGCTAGCTGTTTTATATCTTTAATCGACATTCCAGAACAATAAAGCGACGCAATGATGCTGCCGCCAGAAACACCAACCAAACAATCAAACGAAATTTTTAGCTCTTTAAGCGCTTGCAGTATCCCAATATGCGCGGCTAAACGTGTGCCGCCACCTGAAAACACAGGGACAATTTTAATTTGTTTTTGGTTATCCATATTAATCTCGTTTAGCTACTGGCAAACATCTGTTTTAATGATTCCCATGCATTGCCCAAATACTCGTACCAAGCTCGTTGACTGGTGTGCAACGCGCTTGCTTGTGGTAATAATAAATGCCAGTGCCATTTAATTTCATCTTTAGTTAAATATTCGGTAGGAACAGGCGTAAAATCAAGTTTTTGTTGGCCAAATATCTTATTTATTCGCTTAAAGTGACTAGCAGAGCTCACCAATAAATTCTTTTTACCACGCATATATTTCGCTAATGCGATCGCTTCATCAACAGTATCTTTATTCCCAACAGACAACATAATTCTCTGAGGTTCCAAACCTAGTTTAATTAAGTAGTTGGCTAGATATTCCGGATGGCTGTAAATTCGCTCTTCTCCCTTACCCCAACCTGAGAGTATAACGGCGGCCTTTGGATAAACTTTACTTAAACGATAGGCTTCAACAATTCGATAAAGTGAACATTCATGAATGTTGGCTATATCTGGCAGTGCTTTATCTTCAGTGCTATAACAGCCTAATACAATAATGTTATCGACTGTCGGCATTTTAACCGCGTCAAATTTTTTTACACTAAACTCTATTGGTTTTATCAAGCTATGTGACACAATAGGTAATGAAGACACCAACAATAACAGCAAGCCGCAGCCGATAAACATTTTCGGCCATTTAGGTTTAACATTCGCACAGTAGAGCAAGACATAGCCAAATACAGCTAAACTAATAGATATGGGTAAGGGCGAAATTAGCCAACCAATTAATTTTTTTAGTGTAAAGAATAAATCCATTTTGTGCGACTGTGTATAGAAACAAGGACTATTGTATTATGGTTAGACAATGTACCCGTTACGCCTTATTTATACTAGGTTTTTTCTCACTTTATGCACATTGCCAGCAGTTGCCACAAACCATCAAGCAAATAAAACCCTCTATCGTCGGCATAGGCCTATTTAATCCAACAGGCTCGCCGCGGGCACAAGTTTTGGGAACAGGATTTGTTATTGGTGATGGCAGTATAGTCGCAACAAATCAGCATGTAATCCCTGAGATAATTGACGGTGAAAAAAAATCTGTAGTGGTGTTTATCGGTACGGGCAAAAACCCACAAATTGATTTTGCTACTCTATTAAAAACTGATGAAGAGCACGATTTAGCTATTTTAAAGCTAACCTCACACAAACTTAAACCACTCAACTTAAATAAGAGCACTGATTTTATTGATGATGGTACTGAAATTGCGTTTACGGGCTACCCAATTGGCAGTGTGTTAGGTTTATATCCTGTAACTCATAGAGGCATAATAAGTGCTGTTACACCTGTAGCTATACCTGCAGCTAATAGCACTCAACTCAATTTAGCTAGATTAAAACGTTTAAGAGACCCGTGGATGACCTATCAACTGGACGCGACTGCTTACCCTGGCAACAGCGGCAGCCCTGTTTATTTGCAAAATAGCGGCGAAGTAATTGCGGTAATTAATAAGGTGTTAGTAAAAGAGAGCAAAGAAAATGTTTTGTCAGATCCAAGTGCTATCACCTATGCCATTCCAGTTAGGTATTTAAAGGATTTGATGGAAGCAGCAAACAACTAAGGTAATTGCTCTCCATCAATTGGGTCTTTGGTAAATTTATCGCGTAACTGCATCCAAGATTTTCTAAGTAAATGCGGGACAAGCAAGCGCAAGGGCATACGAATTAAGTGCCCACGCCAATAGGTTAAAAATTTAGCAATAGGTGTACGCCATGTTCGACAAGCTTTTACATCAGGCTTAAATACGTTTAAGAATGCAAAATCCCAAACATTTAAAAACTTAGGTTTATAAGGCTCTAATTTACTTACAATCTCAGTCGGAACTTCAGTGCAAAAAACCAGCTGGGTGTACCTGACCGCGTAAAAAAGGTAGTTACCTAACCCCAATTCTATTGCTCTATCAGCTAATTCAGACAGAAAGGTTTCAGATTCACTCTGAAATTGCGTCATCATTGAATGTAGGTCATAAAGATCACGTAAACCATTATGAAACTCACTTTCGGTAAATAAATGCACTGCACAATGAATTAACATATCTTTTTTAGATAATGTTTTAACTTTACCAACATGCTCAACTTCAACTTCTACAAATTCAAATAGCGATGCATCAAAGTGTTGTTTGTTAGTCCGAGGTAGAATATTGTGGTGAACGTCTAGTGTTGTAAAACGCTTTGAGTGAGTTAAAGGGGGGATTTCATGCATCCATTCTCTATAATATTTATCATCGTAATCGTCTATTTCAGAGCGAAACCAACCAAATGCTTTTAACCTAAATTCAATATTTTTAACTTGGCATTGCGACACAATAATATCAATATCAGAGAAATTTCGCCCCTGACTACTACGAGTATCGTGCAATATATAAGCAACACCTTTAAGCGCCGCGAACCCTCCCAAAACTTGAGGTTCAAGTGCAACATTCAATTTAAACAGTTCAAATAAAGCTTGCTGTTTTTGCGCAGAAACCCTTAAAAACTCACCAGATAAATGCCACCTTACCTTATAGGGGACATCAATAGACGCATCAAGAAATAATGCATATAACGATCCAAGCATATTCGCCTTTTTACCTTGAACAACAAGAGCTCTCCATTGCTGTTCAGTAAAGAAATTTACTAAGCTAGGACTGGAAAGTACCTGGATTAATAATGTCACACAATTCCTTAAACCAATTCGGATAGAGCGAGGTTAGCTTCATCAAATTTACTATACGTTAACTGGTAACACGGAGTTTGTTGCAAGTACTTACATACGAGCCTAAAAGCAGAATCTCCCAGAATGTGATAGTTAAAACTTTGTTTTATTATCATCTCAAATGCAGCTATAGAATGGCATTCTTGTAAGACTGTTTCACTACCCGCAATATATTTAGGGAACACTATTGCACTAAGGGGGGAAGTTTCATGCATACGTTTTACGCTATCATCAGGCGCCTTCAACAAAGCTACAGTTCCTTTATGAGTATCAAAAGCAGTAGCACTGAAAATAGCTGAAGGTAAACATTCTTTTATAATATCAATCGATTGATTTTTAAGGTTAATTGGTCTAGCCAATGGTTGCATATACCCATCGTCAAGCGAACATAAACTAAGCTCATCAGAAAACAATCGCCAACCGTTATATACCAAAAAAGCTGTAAGTGTACTTTTACCTGAGCCGCTATCTGCAGGCATCATAATAACTTTTCCATTTTTTTCAATTGAAGCAGCATGAACAATTAAAAATTGATGGGCACTAGTCGCAATGCACCAGTTCATCCCCCATTCCAACATAGGGTAGGCATGATCTAAGGGCAAAGGTTTAAAAGGATTATGCTCGTCCACAGAGAAATTAACTTGGGGTTTTATTATTCGTCTAATTGATTTTGGTGATGTTAGTTCAATTGCAAAATCAACAAATTCACCAGATTCGCGAGCTTGTTCTGTATATAAACTCCCTATCGCTTTAACGACCGAATTAATCGAGGTTTCAATACTAAAACAAAATGGGCCACACACAATGTTATGCACGTCAGTCTACCGTTTATTTATAGGAGTCCAATACTAATAGCGTATTCCACCTGACTACCAAATAAAGTTTTATCACTATCACTTAACGATTCGGAGAAGACATCTAAAGTTATTTTATTTTTATCCACATAGTAATTAGAAAAAGGAGGCGGAAATAAGTGCGTCTCCCCACTAAAGGTAGAGAAAAACGCAACGCTGCCCACTAATCGCTCTTCAAGAAATGAAACTGCCATTATTTTAGAGTGAATGATAACCTGACAAGTAGCCTTGCGAATCAGCGCTAAGAACACCTGCTTTCGATAAAGGATAATAAAAATCTGCGCTAACTTGATCACAATTACCTGGGTACTTTAACAGAATAGCCCATAACGTAGCGTTCAAAACACCTGTAATAATTTGCTGCCATTCCGCATTAAACGTACCACCGTCCCACAAAGCATCCTGCACGAGCATCAAAGGGTCGGTGTCAGGAAAACCAGTATAAATATTTTCACTTAGGTAAGTGTTTTCAGCCGACAATAATTCTTTTACCGTCAACGAATCCAAACTCGTCATCCCTCCAATTTTCCACGCGCTAAAAACTACGGCTTTATTGCCTTGATTCCATGTGCTTGGTGGATTTTGTCCTTGCCTATGACCTCTCCAGGAACCTTGACTGTATCCCGTGTAATCTATACAGTTTTCGTCCCGCCACTCTTGAGCAGATGCATTGTTAGAAAGGTTACCAGAACAACTACATGATGCAGCCCAAGCAGATTTACTACTAATAGTTGTAATTAAAGCTGTACCCGCAGCACCTTTTTTAATAAAGCTACGGCGTCCATTATTTGATTTAGCGATTGTCTCTACTTTATTAGACATCTTCTGTCTCCATTTATTAGCTGCAGTTTGTCAATAAACTTTACAGCCAAAGTAAATTTTCGTTATCTTTAGCAAATTAAAGCAAAATCTATTCCAACACACAAACACTGTTATATTCTAAGCATTTGTCGACTAAAACTTGGTAGTGTTAGATACCTGATGTAAAAAATATCGACACATTGATTGAGCTTTGCTTGTATTTAATTAATATTGTGACCGAAGCAAATTAATAATCAAGCTCTTAATTTATGGAAATTATAAACTGGCTAGGCTATGCAACAGCTGCACTTGCATACCTAGCATTATTGCTACTCACGTTAGTAAGCAAGCAAAAAACTTTGACCCATCAAATTTTTATTGCTTTTTCAATTTGTGGCTTTGCTTGGTCTTTTGTCCACTTATTGGAAAGTTTAAATTATTTGCACTCTACAAGTACAACTTGGGTAGAGAGCTTTCGTCTTGGCAGCACAGGGCTCTTGCTACTGAGCTTACTCAATAATCAATGGAGCAAAACAACTCTATTAAAAGCCCGCTATAGCCAAATTATCCTTCTGGTAACCTTATTTACACCCGCTCTTGCGCAAATAGGTTTAATTGGCAGTGCTTGGTTTTACATTGGCTACCTTTCTCTTACGGTTATATCTCTAGTATTGTTAGAAATTCTTTACCGTAAAGCTCAAGACGAGCTATGGGGACTTAAACCACTTATTCTAGCGCTAGGCACAATATTAATATTCGACTTTATTGTTTTCGCTAACGCGAGCTTAGTCTTACAAATCAATGAAGATATGTGGTTAGCCCGTGGTTATTTACATACTGTGTTGGTTCCACTTCTTTTATGGTCGATTAAACGCTCAAAAAATTTGGGTATAAAAGTATACGTATCGCGGGAAATGGTTTTCCAAAGTAGTTTGTTATTTGCAGCCGGCATCTATCTGACTCTAATGGCACTGGCTGGTTATTACATAAAAAGCATTGAGTCGCAATGGACAGGTATGGTGCAAAGTATTTTTGTTGCTTTGGCTTTTACTTTGTTGTTTGCCTTGTTCATCTCAGAGTCATTAAAAAAGAACGTAAAGGTATTTTTAGAGAAGCATTTCTTCGCAAACCAATTCGATTACCGAGTTCAATGGCTGAACCTGACAAATTTGCTAAACGCTCCACTCAATAGCGAGGACGATTATTACAACAGGGCTTTGACAGTATTTTTATTTTCGATTGAGTATGATGAAGGTATTTTATTTAAAAACAAAAATAACAAGCTAGAACAAGTCGCGCAAAAGTCAATCAATAACAGCAAGCAAGATTCGGTAGATATGGCGATCTTAGAGCAAGTTTTGCCTTATATTAAACAAACAAACTGGATAGTTGATCTTCAAGATTACCAAAGTAACAGCCAAAATTATCCAGGATTATCAATCCCATACAACAACATAGATAAAAGTAGTTTTCATGTAGTAGTACCTATCTTCCATCAGGAGCAACTCTGGGGCGTGGTATGTTTAAACAATAGTAGCAACGAATCAATCAACTTTAATTGGGAAATTCGTGACTACATGTCTGTCGTAACAACCCAAGTAGGTCACTACCTGTTTCAACACGAAGCTAATAAACAAATTACCGAAAATGCCCAATTTGCCGCGTTTAGTCGTATGTCAGCTTTCGTGATCCATGATTTAAAAAATGTCCTTGCTCAAGTTGACATGATTTTGGCTAACGCAGAAAAACATAAACACAACCCTGAATTTATTGACGATACATTCGAAACTTTGGGTTACAGTAAAAAACGCATGGAAAAAATGCTCGCTCAACTGATGAATAAAACCCCCGAAGAAAATAATACTTTATCGACTATTAATTTGACTGACGAAGTCAGTAATTTGATTAAACAAAGGTGTCAAAATATACTGCCGAGTCCAAATCTGCTCACTGAAAATCCAATTCAAGCCAAAGTCGATATAGAAAAACTGACGAATGTTTTATACCATTTAATCGACAATGCTCAACAGGCTACAAAAGATGATGGCTCGGTAAATATTGAAATTAAAGAGTTAGCAAGCTCAATTCAAATTATAATTAGTGATACGGGTCATGGAATGTCTGAGGATTTCATCAAAAATAAACTGTTTAAACCCTTTGAAACAACAAAAGGCAATGCAGGCATGGGCATAGGTGCGTATGACGCCAAATTATTTGCCGAACAAGCAGGCGGCAGCTTAAAGGTTAATTCAACTGAACACCTAGGTACGGAATTCATTTTAGAATTACCAAAATAAAAATGATTAGGAAAATATAAATGTCTAGATTACTGGTTGTAGACGACGATAAAGGTATACAAAAACAATTAAAATGGGGTTTGTCTGACTACGAAATAGTCTTTGCCGACGATAGACCTAGTGCAATTGCGCAATTAAGAAGACACGAGCCTGAAGTCGTCACGCTAGATTTAGGTTTGCCACCAGATCCAGCAAATGCTTCAGAAGGGTTAGCAGCATTAACCGAAATATTATCTCTGTCACCGAATACAAAGGTGATTGTTCTTACCGGTAATACGGATAAAGAACATGCATTAAAGTCAATTCAGTTAGGCGCATATGACTTTTATCAAAAGCCTGTAGATGTAGATACACTCAATACCATTATCCATAGGGCATTTAATTTAGTTGATTTAGAAAACGAAAATCGACGCTTGAGTAAAGTTAATGCATCTATGGGTAGCATAATTGGTAACAGTCCTTCAATTCTGGCCGCAACTAAACGAGCAGAGAAAATTGCTAAAACAGAAATCACCACACTGCTGTTAGGGGAAAGTGGTACAGGTAAAGAAGTATTCGCGCGCTCAATCCACAATCATAGTGATAGAGCGAACAAAGCATTTATTGCGATAAACTGTGCGTCAATTCCTGAAAACTTGCTAGAAAGTGAATTATTCGGCTACGAAAAAGGCGCTTTTACCGGTGCGGCGAAAACCACGAAAGGCAAGATTGAAATGGCACAGGGCGGCACGTTATTTTTAGACGAAATTGGAGACATGCCGTTACCACTTCAAGCTAAAATGTTACGTTTTTTACAAGAACGAGTCATTGAGCGAGTGGGTGGTCGCGAAGAGATTTCAGTCGATATTAGAGTGATTTGCGCAACACATAGAAATTTACAACAAATGTCAGTTGAACAGACTTTTAGGGAAGATTTATTCTACCGAGTGAGTGAATTGATTATCAATATCCCGCCGTTGCGCGAACGCGAAAATGACGTATTGTTGCTGGCAAAATCTTTTATTGATAGTTACAACGACCAATACAATAAAAACATCAAAGGTTTCAGCGATGAAGCTAAACAAGCTATGTTACAACATAAATGGCCGGGTAATATCCGAGAGCTGCAAAACAAACTGAAATCGGCGGTCGTAATGGCGGATACACCTTTTATTACGGCAGACGATTTAGGATTATTTGTTAACTCAAGCGATCCATCTACCGAACTAAAATCACTCAATTTACGTGAAGTCCGTGAAATTGCCGAATCAAATGCAATTCGTCAAGCTTATAATTTAGCTGAACAAAATATCTCAAAAACGGCTGAAATGTTAGGTGTAACTCGTCCGACCCTATATTCATTAATTGATAAATACCAACTGACCGAATTAAAAACCAACACTTAATTGTTGGTAGTTGGAACTGTGACCAACAACACCACTACAGTTGTTGGTCTTATTGGGCTATTTCAATTCAGACAGCTATTGTTTTTCTTGTACATCATCCTCAGTAAGATCAGCTTCTGCTTTTTGATTGTTGTCTTCCATTTCTACACTTGCTAGCTGCTTCAATTGTTTCAACTTCCTGTTTATCGCGTTATCAATATAGCGGCTCACTTTTAATTTATACTCAATCGAAGTTTCTAAAGTCGCTCGTATCTCTTGGATCATATTACGTAAGTGGGTAATGTCTTGTGAGATATCTGGCGGCACTTGATAAGTTATTTTTCCATTCACGCTTTGTGGCGGCGCTAAGTCTTCGAGCAAGGTTTCTTTACTCACTTCGTAGGTACTATCACCTTTTGTAGAATCCTCGTTGATACTAGTCTTAGGTTTGTCCGCAGGTTGTGATTGTTCAACAGATTCTTCAACTATCTCATCGATAACTGTTTTAGCTTCTACCTCAGTTAGATAATTTTTCTCTTCTAGAAAGCCAAAAAGTAAAATGCGATCACACACTGTGTTGATACGACGAGGGATACCTGTGGTAAAGTGATAAATAGCCTCAATGGCTTCGTCAGAAAATAGCTTGATTTCTTTACCAGCTGCGGCATTTACTCTGAATTCAATGTATTCATGCGTCTCTATAGCATTAAGCGGCTTTAAATCACATGAAGCTACAATACGCTGTCTAAATTGCTCCATTGATGGCAGCTGCAATAAATCACGCAATTCAGGCTGACCTAATAAGAAGCTTTGTAATAACGGCTTTCCATTTACTTGGAAGTTAGACAACATACGCAGTTCTTCAACTGATTCAATTGGCAAGTTTTGCGCTTCATCAACAATCAACAGCGCTCTTCGATTCGCATTAACCAACTGAGTTAGCTCTTTTTCGATCCCTTGCAACAACTCACCTTTACTTCTATTTTCAGTCGCTATACCCAATTTAGCAGCGGTTACTGTTATTAAGTCGTCAGGGTTAAGTTTAGGCGTAACAATTTGAATAGCTTTGACATTTTGCTCGTCTAAATCGGACAACAAACTATTTGCTATGGTTGTTTTACCTGTACCAATATTCCCGGTAATGACGATAAAACCTTCTCCTTGACCGATACCATATTTAAGGTAAGAGAGCGCACGTGTATGCAATTTACTTGCAAAGAAAAATGTGGGATCTGGGGTTAAATGAAATGGTTTATCTTTTAAACCATAAAAAGATTCATACATACCTTACTTGTCCGTTTACACATCAAATAGCTTGAGCAAAAGTTTACATGCTTTTACTCGAACTTGCAGTAAAACGACTAAATAGTTTGCCTTTAGAAGTTATACGGATGTATCAGAGAGTTTTAGGAGCAG
>NZ_JH767533.1:112409-148744 GCF_000281085.1 Catenovulum agarivorans YM01 | reverse complement strand
AAGTTTTTTGACTGTTCGGCTAAATAACGTACGAAACGGCTATTTTTAGTACTTATATTAGGGAAAATACCGATAAAAGCTTTATTAAAATCTATTTAATTAATCCTAAGCATAATCAACGCTGGCATAAAATATGTTTTTTGCTGACTAATTTGAGCTAGTATTGTTTTATTCCGTTGCTAAATAAGTTACAAACAGGTCAAATAATGAAACAGGTACGTCCATATAATAAGATAAACCCAACAATCGCCGATAACGCTTATGTAGATGATAGTAGTGTATTGGTTGGTGACATTACCATAGACCAAGATTCGAGTATTTGGCCGTTAGTCGCCGCACGTGGTGACGTTAACTATATTAAGATAGGTCAAAGAAGCAATGTGCAAGACGGTTCGGTTTTACATGTAACTCGCTATAGCACAAATAATCCACAAGGTTTCCCACTTATTATAGGTGACGATGTAACTGTCGGGCACAAAGCTATGCTGCACGGATGTTATATAGGTAACAGGGTGTTAATTGGTATGGGCGCAATTGTATTAGACGGCGCGATTATTGATGACGATGTCATGCTGGGTGCAGGCAGTTTAGTTCCACCAGGGAAAAAATTGGTTTCAGGCTATTTATATGTTGGCTGCCCTGCGCAACAAAAAAGAAAACTAACTGATGGTGAAATCGCATTTTTAAAACAATCAGCGATCAACTATGTAGAACTCAAAGATCAATATCTAGCGCAGCAATTACCCAAGGAGCTTTAAGCTAGTTTTAAGCCACTCCAGTACCTTCAATAAACCCAATCCGCTCTTAGATTGGGTTTATTCGAAGTTTAATTGTGAGTCATCTAGCCTTTTAATAATTGAATAACAGCTGAAGTATCTGGCTTAATGTCTCGCCAAATATTAAAGCTCACGGCAGCTTGTCCAACTAACATGCCAATGCCATCAATGGTTTGTTTAACACCGTTTTCTGTAGCCCACAGATTAAACGCTGTCATCTTATCTGAATAAACCATGTCGTAAACGATTGTATCTGGCGAAAATATGCTGGTTGGTACTGGCGGTAACTGCTGAGTTAACCCTGCCGAAGTAGAATTAATCACTAAATCAAAGTCACCATCTAATTTATCAATCTCAACCGCCTGAATGTTTCCGAAAGCTTTATATCTGTCAGCTAAAGTTTGCGCTTTACTAAAGGTGCGATTACAGATAATTAACTCTAGTGGATTTTCTTCTAATAGATTTTTAATGACACCACTCGCGGCGCCACCCGCGCCGATTAGTAGAATACGTGCACCTGCAAGTTTGACCTGGTGATCTAACAAATCACCGACAAACCCAGCACCATCGGTCGTATCCCCAAGCAGCTTGCCATCTGGCAATAACATCAAGGTATTTACAGCTTCGGCCAATTTTGCGCCTTCAGTTAATACATCAGCTCGATTAAACGCATCTTGTTTAAATGGCGCGGTCACATTACAACCTTTACCACCAGCAGCTAAAAACTCATCCAATGCCTGATTAAAACCATCAACAGGCGCTAAAATAGCTCCATAAGTCAAAGCTTGCTTGGTTTGTTTGGCAAAAGCTTGATGAATAACTGGTGATTTACTTTGGGCAATGGGGTTACCGAATACAGCGTATTTGTCCATAACTAACTTAGGAATTAATCAAAATTTGTCGGCTAGTATAGCGATATAAACCAGTTACTTGAAGTTGCATCTTGCAATTCAACCATTTGGGTCAAATTAACCATTTTCGTAATTTATTTTCCAAAATAACCGGATCTATTGGTTTTGCAATATAGTCATCCATGCCTGACGCCAAACATTTTTCTCTATCCCCCTCCATTGCATTTGCTGTCATCGCAATAATAATAACTTGCTTATGTTGAATACCAGCATCCCCTCGACGAATACTTTCAGTGGTTTGATAACCATCCATTTCTGGCATTTGGCAGTCCATTAATACACAAGTATACGGGCTTTCAATTGCCGCATGATTTAGTAATTCAAGTGCCTCTATCCCATTTGCTGCAATATCTATTTTCAATTGTAGCTTGCCTAACATTGCTTCTGCGACAGCTTGATTAATTAAGTTATCTTCCACCAGCAAAATTTTGGTTTCTGCCGCCCAAACATATGTTTGTTGAAGTTGCTCTCCTTCCTCTCCAGTTTGGCTTGATTTAACTAAAGTTTGAATATATTCATGGGTAATTAACGGCCGAGCTTGGTCTAATACGTCTCCTCCATGCGCGACAATAGAAATTGCCGCAAGTAAATCTGTTGCTGTAGTTGGTTTAGAGAAATAGCCGATAAATCCTGCATCAGCAATATAACGAATATCGCCATGTTGGCCAGCCGATGTCATCATAATTAACGGGATATCTTTTGTTTTTGGATCAGATTTTAATTTGCTTGCGAGCTCGAGCCCATCCATAACGGGCATTTGCATATCTAAAAAAGCCAGATCAAATGGCTTAGAGCCTCCAGCTAATTTACATATATCTAATGCCTGCTGACCGCTATATGCTTCAGATATTTTTATGCCCCAACAACCCAATTGACTGCGAAAAACATCTAAATTCGTATGGTTATCGTCAACCACCAATACATGTAAATTTGAAACATCGGTATTGGGTATAACTGCCGCGGCTAAATTGCTTTTTTGCAGTAAAACATCAAAGGTAAATGTGCTGCCTTCGTTCACAACACTGTGCACTTCAATATGTCCTTGCATTAATTCTACTAGTTTGCGGCAAATAGCTAGTCCGAGACCCGTACCACCATACTTACGTGTTGTTGAGCCATCTACTTGATGAAAAGGCGTGAACAATGAGGTTTGTTTTTCGACGGGAATACCAATCCCAGTATCTGAAACTGCGCAAACCAGTTTTAGCCATTTATCTCTGCCAACACTGCTATCTTGTAATTCAGCTTTGATCACAACCTTACCCTGCTCGGTAAACTTAATTGCGTTACCAACTAAATTAATCAAAACTTGGCGAATTCGCCTAGGATCACCTTTGACGTTGTTTACCTTGATCCCACGCAAATCCAAAATAATCTCAAGGCCTTTAGCGTTTGCTTGAAACGCCATTGTCTCAGACAACTCTCCCAGCATGATGGGCAAATTAAAATCGAGCAATTCTAGTTCGAGTTTTCCAGCATCCACTGTTGAAAAGTCTAAAATGCCATTAATTAGCGTCAATAATGACCTAGCACTGGTATAAGCAATTTTAACTCTCTGCTTTTGTTCTGGCGTTAGCTCTGAATCAACAACCAACCCGAGCATACCCAAAACCCCATTCATTGGCGTGCGTATTTCATGGCTCATGCTAGCCAAAAACTCACTTTTTGCTTTAACTGCCTGTTCAGCTTGCTCTTTAGCTCTAATCAGATCTCGCTCGACCTTCTTGCGTTGGCTAATATCCAAATGCGTACCCAACACTCGTACCGGCATATTATCTATCGAGCTTTGAACGATCAGCCCAGTTGCGTGCAGCCAGATCCAATGGCCTCTGCCATGGCGAAAACGAAATTCACATTGATACCTGTCAGTTTTATTCTGTCTATGTAGTGAAAAAGCTCTAAAAACCTTGTATCTATCTTCTGGGTGGAGACATTCTAACCAAGATTGTAAGGTATAATCTGCGACTGTCTGTTCATCTATACCAACCATTTCGGCCCACTTTTGATTGACCGCAATAGCACCAGACATCACATCCCAATCCCACACTCCAACTTGTGCGCTTTCTACAACTAAAGCCAGCTGGTTCGATTTTTCAACTATATTGCTTTGATGTTGCTGTTTTTGGCTCAACATAAAATTAAAAGTATCAGCCAATTGTTCTATTTCATCCCCAGTTGAAATGCTCACCTGGACATTTTCTTCACCCATCGCAACTTTGCTTGCTGTCTGAGTTAATTCAACCAAAGGTAAAGTAATTTTTTTGCTTTGATACATTACCAAAAACAATACGGTAGCACAGGTAACAACGACGAAACTGACAGTAATAATGCCAATCTCAGTAGCACGTGCAAATACTTGTTCAGTCGATACTTCACCAATTAACTTCCAGCGGATATTTTTCACTTCAACATCATGCACTGAAGCAATGACCTCTATCCCTTGGCTATTCACATAGTTATATAAATCAGTCTCTAAATCATAACCGTCGATCAACACGGTAAAATTAATCGCTTGGGTAAATACTCTATGCCACTGTCCTTTTTGCTGCGGCGTTCTGAGGTATCCGTCTGTATCAACCAAAAACTGATTCATAATTAAACTTTGATCTAATAAGTCTTCGATCAAATTAAGAATTCGCTCCAACGAAATTTTTAATGCAAGAACACCTATTCGTTGCCCGTCGGGCGTTAGTAATGCCGCAGTCAAAAAACCTGAAACAGGATAGTTACCGCGTTTTTTGGTCGGATAAATTTCAAAATCCGAGAACAGAGTTTCTCCAGATGATAGGGTTTGTTCAGTTATATGTGCAAATGCACTACCGGCGTACTCATCCGTAAATAAATTACTGCCAAAATCTTTATCTTTCAAAACACTAAACAATATTGTGCCCGACTGATCAATTAGATAAAGGTCATCAATATAGTCGTAATCATTAAAATACTGTTTAATGGGTGTTTGATATTGATGGACGATCTGCGCCCAAGCATAACTTTTGACAAAAGATGTCGATGGCAAATTACTTTGTTCAAGCGCAGAAGTTAGTTGCTGAAGCAAATTAGTATAATGTGGCAATCTAGCTTGGCTAGAAATATCCATCAAGCGATAATCAAACCAATTATTAATAAAATTGACCGTTAACTTAGACGTCTGTTTGAGTTTATCTTTAGCTTGCTCTGCTAACCCCTGCTTTGCTTGTTGATAACCAATAAATGAAACAAATAAAATTGGAATAACCGTCAGTGTAATAATAAGTACCACCAACCTATGGCTCAGTTTGGCGTATTTTTTTTGCCGCCTATTTGATAATGCTCTATTCATATTCACCCTCTTCTAGGGCAAATTCTTCAATATTGATAGGTTTTGCTAGAATGCCTGCGCGCACAGAGTAGGTCATAATCATTTCCAAACCCGCCTTATCAATATGTAAATCGTGATAATTAATCACATTGAGGTGAGGTGATAAACTAGCAATAATTGCCGCTCTATTATGTGCTGGTATATGTTTGCGAATAATCGCAACGATTTGCTCAAGCTCAGGACCACCAATTGCTCTAGCAGCTTCAATGTCTGCGCCGGCTTTACGTAAGAAACGGTTTACTTCACGAACAGCTTTAGTTTTGTGCAACACAGAGTCGTCTTTAACTAGGGTAATACATTCAACATGTCCTTGTGGCCAAGTTAATACATCTTTTGAGTACCAAGCTACATAACCAAAACCTCCTGTTTCGACCACATCAGCCCATGGCAAAGATTGCTCAAACGCCGCAGCTATACCCCGATTGCTTTGTGATTTTATATGTAATGGTGCATTGGTCGGCGCAACATCTATAATCCTGACATCTACGTTTTTTTGGTTGTCAAAGCCTAACCTCACATTGTGTTGGGAGAGAAACTTGTACAAGACAACAGTGTGGGTTGATTTTATATGGGGTACGGCTATTTCTAACGGTCGAATTTGTTTATAAGATAACTGTTTGATGGCTAAAGCTAATTCAGCTGTTGGTTTTCGATATTGGCGCTCGTTAGCTAATTTAACTTTTTGTTTAATCGCCTCGTTAATTGCTAATGCATTGCCGTCACGATGCATCAATCCTATCCAACGAAAGTTCTCTTTTTCCAAGAACATATCCATAGCGAGTGGACTCATGACAAATGCCATATCCGCGTATTCAGACTGAAAATAAGCGCGTAATAAATCCCAACTTTGCATCTGTTTAATATGGAAATCTGCATATAGCATCTGCTCACGATATTTTTCGTATGCAACTAGCGCAGCATAATGATCAGCGAGTGGTATATATAATGCGGTTATACTTTGTTTTGCTTGGGATTGCCTTTCCAACTGAACAGCATGCAGGTTTTGAATGGCTATACACGTGAAGACACAAGCTAACCAAATGATTAGCCCACAGAGATTTTTCAATTTAAATCTGACAAAGACATCCCATATAGCCAAGGTTTGCAGCGCCATTTTATCGTTTTGTAGATAAATTTAAGCATAGAACAAAATTGATATTTTATGCGCTAGATAATTTCTTTTTCTTCGACTCAGCAATTTGGGTTAAAATACCAGCTTTGCATTTGAAGGTGAGCTGTTAATGCTGAAAAAGCTATTAAAAATTTCTGAGCCAACAAAACCTCAAACACCTTATCAAGCCGTAGGCGGAGAAGAAGGCACACGTTTGTTAGCCAATCGTTTTTACGATTTTATGCAAACTGACCCACATGCTAAAGACTTATTGGCTATCCACCCGCAGCCAATGGACAGCATTAGGCAAAGGTTTTTTGAGTTTTTGTCCGGTTGGTTAGGTGGCCCAGGGTTGTTTGAACAAAAGTATGGTCATCCAAGATTACGCGCGCGTCATCTGCCTTTTAAAATTACCGCACACCAAAGAGATTTGTGGATGTTATGTATGAATCAAGCGTTAGAAGAAGTGGTGACAGATAAATTAATGCGCCGCCAGTTACAAGCAAGCTTTTACCAACTAGCAACGCATATGATCAACACGGATTAAGCTTGTGTTAAACCTAGCCAATTCTGTGGTTTAAGATACCTTTGATATAACAGGGCTTCAGCGCTAGCTGCATGCGGTTGGTAGTTATACTGCCAACGAGCAAGCGGCGGCATCGACATTAAAATTGATTCTGTACGCCCACCTGTTTGTAACCCGAATAAAGTACCGCGATCAAACACTAGATTAAATTCGACATAACGGCCACGGCGATATAATTGGAATTGGCGCTGTGCTTCTGTGTATCCAACATCTTTGCGTTTGTCGATAATCGGCACGTACGCATCAATAAAACCTTGGCCAACAGCTTTGACAAAATCAAAACACTTTTCAAACGGCCAATGATTTAAATCATCAAAAAACAATCCCCCCACACCACGGGTTTCATCTCTGTGTTTTAAATAAAAATATTCGTCACACCATTTTTTGTATTTAGGGTAAACCTCATCACCAAAAGGTTTGCATAAATCAAATGCGGTTTGATGCCAATGGACTACGTCTTCTTCAACTGGATAAAAAGGGGTTAAATCAAAACCACCACCAAACCACCAAACTGGCTCAGCACCGTCTTTTTCCGCAATGAAAAAGCGAACATTCGCATGCGAAGTTGGAATATGTGGATTTTTTGGATGAATAACTAAAGAAACACCACAAGCTTGCCAACGACGACCTTTTAATTCAGGTCTATGTGCTGTTGCGGCTGCAGGCATAGCCTCACCACTTACATAAGAAAAGTTAACCCCACCTTGTTCTATTACTGCGCCATCAGTTAATACACGAGTGCGACCACCGCCACCTTCTTCACGCTGCCAGTTGTCCTCAATAAATTTACCTTGGCCATCTGCTTGTTCTAGAGCTCGGCAAATTTGATCTTGTAATGACTGGAAATATTGAATAACGGTTTGTATATCTATTTGCATCATCCGCGAAATACCTTGCCTGTTATTGGGTTAATAATTGTACTTGGATTAGTTGCACCACCAATTTCACCTTGCACGATAAAATCGACTTTATCAGCAAATACTTGCGCAACCTCAGCAGCCGACTTAAGTGATTCTTCACCTGCTAAGTTAGCACTGGTTGAAACCAACGCGTGCCCTAAACGACGGCATAAATCGCGCGCACCTTCATGTGCAGTAACCCGTACCGCAATAGTATCAAACTTACCGGTTAAACATTTGGGTGTTGCGCTTTTAGCTGGCAATAATAAAGTGAATGGCCCAGGCCAATGGGAAAAAGCACTATAGCGTTTGTCTTGTGGAATTTTAGCATCATCGACAAATGGCAATAACTGCGAATAGTCGCTGGCGATTAAAATAAGTCCTTTATTAATATCTCGCTGTTTCAATTCTAATATTTTCAGTACAGCTTGCTCATTGTTAGGATCACAACCTAAACCAAAACAAGATTCTGTCGGGTAAGCAATCACCCCACCTTGATGGACTATTTCAATTTCAGAAAGGATTTGTTTATCAGTCATTGCAATACAAAGCTAAATTGAAGATAGCTCATTATACTGATTAACTGATTAAATTCAGCTTAAGCTAACCTTATGACCGCATTTTTTCTGTGGGCAGACAAGCACGTCTTTACCACGTAAATGTTTTTGCAACATAACAGGCCAGCCGCAAGCTTCGCAGCTTTGTTTAACCGGCGGTAAGTTCACCGCGTAATCACATTTAGGGTATGCAGAGCAGGGATAAAAGGTTTTACCAAAACGATTTTGTTTTTTCAGTAAATGACCTTTTTGACATTTAGGGCAATCAATTTGTGTGTCGTTATCCTCTTGGCCATCTTTCTTTTCGATAAAGTGACAGTCAGGAAAACCTGAGCAACCAATAAAGATGCCAAATCGCCCATGTTTAACCGCAAGCGGTTTTGAGCATTCGGGACACTGAGAGTCAGGAATAAGCCGATCCAGATCAGGATCATGTTCTGGATGCAAAGCTTTGGTGTAATCACATTTAGGATAAGCACTACAACCTAAAAAAGGTCCAGCTTTACCATTGCGAAATACCAGAGCTTCGCCACATTCCGGACAGGATTCACGCTTGTTCGCGATATGTTCGAATAACTGTGAATCTTTAGTCATTGCTGCCCAGAAGGTGCTCCATAGGGTAATTAATTAGTGTAATGGACCATCGGGTTCTTCGAACACCAATTCTTCCATTTGAGTATAAGCATTTTCATGCCCTGGCACGTTGAACAACACCATCAACACAACCCATTTAAGGTCGTCTAACATAAATTCAGGTGTTTCTAATGCCATTACTCTATCAATCACCATTTCACGCGTTTCAGTGTCTAACACATTAATTTGTTCTAAGAACAAAATAAATCCGCGACTCTCTGCATCCAAGCGCATGACTTCTTCTTCAGTGTAAATACGCACCGAAGAACATGGTGAATTTTTAGTTAAGTAAGGAATTGTGTCTGAGTTTTGCAAATCAGCTAGCTTTTCAAGCCAGTCGAGTGCTTTATAAATCTCATCGACTTCAAAACCTGCTTTGATCAATTCATCAGTTAACTGATCGTGATCTACAAACACTTCAGTTTCACTATGAATATAGTTCTCAAACAAGTACATGAGGATATCAAACATAATTTATTCCCTCCTCAATCGAATGTAACCACCCGATGTAGCAGCGATAAGACCTTGAAGTTCAAGATCCAAGAGTTGAGATAACACTACTTCAATTGACTGCTGAGTCCTTGCCACCAGTTCATCAATAGAGGTGACCTCATAGTCTAAGTTAACCAACAATTCGTTACTTGTGAAGTTTTCTTTGTGACTTTTTTGCATTTTTTCCGAATTTTCTGCAATTTCTGCTGGTTCAGATAACCAATGCCAAACGGATAACTCATTTAATATATCGGCCGTTTGGGTAACTAATTTAGCGCCTTGCTGAATGATTTGATGACAACCTAAGGTACGTGGGTCATGAATGCTGCCAGGTATAGCATATACTTCACGCCCTTGTTCTAACGCATATTTAGCTGTTATCAAAGAACCACTTTTCGGAGCAGCCTCAACCACCAGCACACCTAAACTTAAACCACTAATTAAACGATTACGCCTTGGGAAGTGTTTTGGACGCGGCTGAGTACCTGGCTCAAACTCAGATAAAATTAAGCCGGTTTGTGCTATTTGTTGGTATAACGCCTTGTGCCTTGCTGGATAAATAACATCCACCCCAGTACCAAACACAGCTATGGTTTTACCATTAGCCGCTAGTGCACCTTTATGTGCTTGGCCATCTATGCCACTGGCAAACCCACTGGTAACAACTAAACCTTTGCTGGCTATATCTCTAGCAAAACAAAAGGCATTTTCAGCACCATAATGTGAGGCATTACGGCTGCCGACTAAAGCGACTTGCGGCTGTTTCAGTAACTCAATATCCCCTATCGCATATAAAACAAAAGGTGCAGAAGCAATTTGTTTAAGTTGTTCAGGATAAGCTGGATGCTGCCAATGGATAATATGATGAGCAGGATTGCTTTGTTGCCAAACTATTTGCTGTTCTATCAGGTCATGCGGGATTGAATTCAACTCAGCTATGTCTTGTGCTTTAAAACCATAACTCAGTAACTTATGTTCAGGATCGGCCAGAACTTTATCTAACGACCTATAAGTGAGTTGTTGCATCCATTTACGCGAACGCAAACCAAGTTGTTTAATGCGCAGCCAAGCGCGAGTAGTGTCATCCATGAGTAGTAATCCTATTTATTCTGGTAAAGCGACTATATCACCTAACTTCAATGCTTTTTTTGTATCAGTCACCAGTGCATAACTCAATTCATTATAAGTTTTAAATACCACTAAATTGCCGACAGCTTCAAAAGGCATTTCATAATCACTAAACGGATTAAATTGGTGGAAAAACTGACTAAAACGACCGGCATCTTCTGTATACACAGGTTGGTCATCATCCATAATTATATCTGGGCTTTGACGATAAACGCCTAGAACATGCCCCGGCTTTAGACCTTGTTTTGTTCCCGAGTTAATCACTACAACTTCGAGTTTGCTAAATTCGGATAAACCGCTAGAGGAAGTTAAAATTTTCGCATCTATTGCTTGCTCTGGAATGGTCAGGGTAAAAGTTGCTGGTAAAGATTGATCTGTTAACAAAGACAAAAGTTTATCGCCAGAACGTACTTCACTCTTACTAGTCACTAGGCGTAAACGAGCAGGATGATCTTTCTCTTCATCTTCACTACTTAATACCCGCGCCGTACCTGTCAGTTTAAGTTCCTGAGCATTACTAGAGAAGAAACCTGTATCGTACTCTCTTATTTTGCGGTAAACACCGTACAATTTGCCAGCGTCTAACTCACCGGTTGCGTAAATTAAATCACCTTTCACTTTATTTTTGGTATTAGTCTCACCACCAATCACCATAGACGCAGAGTCGAACTCGTTTTCAAACAAGGTTCGTTCGTAATTCAAATAAGGTGTAATGACATTTAACGGTAGTGTTGCGATAGCTTCGTAGCGTTTGTATTGAATACGTTTAGACGGTGATAGCTTAATAACATTGTTGTTTGCAGCGGTTTTAACCACTAGCTTAGGTTGACCTTGTTCATCGTAAATCAGCGCCAATAAATCACCAGGGTAAATTAAATGCGGATTTTCGATTTGTGGATTCATACCCCAGAGCTTTGGCCACTTCCATGGTGAATTTAAAAATAAAGCGGAAATATCCCATAGCGTATCACCCTTTTTCACCACATATTCTTGCGGAGCATCGTCGCGAATTTTCAAAACATCAGCAAATGATTGTGTTGCCACGATAAACATGCATAAAAAGCTAAATTTAAAATATTTATACATACTGCGTCCTTGTGTGACGAATTATTATGAATATGCGTCTAATAGTTATAAAATGTCTATTAAGTAAGTATAGCATTACAGCATAACTTAAAATTTACACAAAAGTAGTTAAAATTACATAATATTATGGCGATTTATCAAGTATTAAAATTCCCAGATGAGCGATTGCGCACAGTTGCTCGTCCGGTTGAAAAAGTTACCGACGAAATTAAAACAATTTGTGATGACATGGTTGCAACCATGTATGAGTCACAAGGTGTTGGTTTAGCATCCACTCAAGTAGATGTTATTCACAGAATTTTTGTCGCCGATTGCAGTGAAGAGCAAAACGACCCAAAAGTTTTTATCAATCCTGAAATTGTTGAAGCACAAGGCCATCGCATTCACGAAGAAGGCTGTTTGTCTTTCCCGGGTGTTTACGCCAAAGTTGAACGTGCTGATGTAGTAACAGTCAAGGCGTTAGATAAAAACGGAGAAGAGTTTAGTTTAAAAGCGGATGGTTTAATGGCGATTTGTATTCAACATGAATTAGATCATTTAAACGGCAAGCTGTTTGTTGACTATTTGTCGCCACTAAAACGACAAATGATCAAAAAGAAACTAGAGAAAGAAGCTAAACTTGCAGCTAAAAACGCTAAATAAAAAGGTACAGTTTTGTCATTAAAAATTATCTTTGCTGGCACACCTGACTTTGCCGCACAGCATTTAGCTGCATTATTGTCATCTGAGCATGAAATCATTGCTGTATATACCCAACCGGACAGACCTGCTGGACGCGGAAAGAAGTTGCAAGCATCAGCGGTGAAACAACTGGCGTCAGAAAATAACCTGCCCGTGTTTCAGCCAGAATCGTTAAAAGACGCGAATGCACAACAGCAACTTGCCGAGTTAAATGCTGATTTAATGGTGGTGGTTGCTTATGGTTTGTTATTACCGCAAGTCGTGTTAGACACACCAAGATTAGGCTGCATTAATGTGCATGGTTCGTTATTACCTAAATGGCGTGGTGCCGCGCCTATTCAACGTTCAATTTGGGCAGGTGATGAATACGCTGGTGTGACTATAATGCAGATGGATATTGGCCTAGACACAGGTGATATGCTGTTAAAAGCACAGATAAAAATAGCTGAGCAAGATACCTCGGCAACTTTATACAACAAACTAGCTGAGTTAGGTCCACAAGCTTTAATTGATTGTATACAAAAAATTGAAGCTGGCACGGCAGTGGCTGAAGCCCAAGACGACAGCCAAGCAAGTTATGCCAAAAAACTCAGCAAAGAAGAAGCTTTGATTGATTGGCAGTTACCAGCTGCTCAGCTTGAACGCAACATTCGCGCTTTTAACCCTTGGCCTATGGCATTTTTTAACTGCAATAACCAAGCAATTAAAGTGCATAAAGCACAAGTATTAAGCTCAGATAAGCAACTACCTGTTGGCACAATAGTGCAAGCAGATAAAAGTGGTATTGATGTGCAAACTTCTGATGGCATTTTACGTTTGCTCGAATTGCAATTACCGGGTAAAAAACCACTAGCAGTTGCAGATATATTGAATGGCCGTGCAGACTGGTTTCAACAAGGAAGACAATTGTGCTAAATACTCGCGCGCTCAGTGCGCAAATTATCTATGCGGTATTAGACGAGCAAAAATCGTTAACCGCTTGTCTCGCGCAATTGCCTAAAGATTTATCCGCTTCGCAAAAAGGGCAAATTCAAGATTTTTGTTATGGCTGTTTACGCCAGTTTCCAAAACTGAATAGATTGATTAATCAGCTCTGCCATACCAAGTTAAAACCAGAGCTTAATCAATTGCGTTATTTATTGGCTGTTGGTATCTATCAATTACTTGATGAAAAAGCAGCAGAGCATGCTGCGATAGACGAAACCGTTGAAGCCAGCAAACAAATGGGTTTGTATGCATTTACTAACATGATAAATGCGATATTACGGGAGTTTCAGCGTGTGCGTGAAACTTTAGCTTTAGATAATCCACAAGATGTGCAAGCTACCCATCCGAACTGGTTGGTCAAACAATTAAAACAAGCTTATCCCAAAGGCTTTAAAAAAATAATCGCGGCTAATTTGCAACAAGCGCCTATGTGGCTGCGTATCAATCAGCAACAGTATGCAGATGCACAGAGTTATTATGCACTGTTACAACAGGCTGAAATTAATTTTGTTGCCGACAAAAAGAATCCGCACAGTATTAAATTAGAAACTCCGATAGCCGTTGATAAGCTACCAAACTTTTTTGATGGTGCTTGCACAGTACAAGACGCTGCTGCGCAAAATGCCGCGCGTTTATTACAACCACAAGACGGTGAACGCATATTAGATGCTTGTGCCGCACCAGGTGGAAAAACCACGCATATTTTGGAGTTAGCCCCAAAAGCTCAAGTAGATGCACTAGATATTGAAGTTGAGCGACTTGAACGTGTTGACCAAAACCTTGAACGGCTTAATCAACAAGCACATGTGATTGCAGGTGATGCCAGTGAACCACAACAATGGTGGGATGGTATTTTATACGATCGTATCTTATTAGATGCACCATGCTCAGCAACAGGCGTGATTCGTCGTCATCCTGATATTTTATATCTACGCCGCGAAGATGATATTCAGCAGCTTGCACAACTGCAGCACAAAATACTCAAACAAATGTGGCAAATACTTAAACCTGGTGGCACTTTAGTCTATGCAACTTGTTCGGTATTACCGCAAGAAAACAAACAACAGATCAGCCAATTTTTAGCACAAACATCGGACGCAGAGTTACAAAGTATTTTTGCTTCGGATACTCCGGCTGATCCAGGTTGGCAAATATTGCCAAACCAACAAAACATGGACGGCTTTTATTACGCTGTATTGAAAAAACAAGCATAAATACAAAAACCAGGGTAAATCAGCACAATTATGAAAATAATTATCTTAGGCGCAGGCCAAGTGGGCGCAACACTAGCGGAAAACTTAGTTGGCGAACACAAAAGTAAAAACGACATCACTTTAGTCGATGCTGATGCAATGCGTTTACGTGAATTGCAAGATAAGCTCGACATTCAAGTGATAGTTGGCCAAGCAAGCCACCCAGATGTTTTGAAAAAAGCCGGCGCTGAAGATGCTGATTTATTGGTCGCGGTAACTAACAGTGACGAAACCAATATGGTCGCCTGCCAAGTTGCTTATACCCTATTCCATACACCAAATAAAATTGCACGTATTCGCTCAGAACAATATACCAAATACCGCACTCAGTTATTCCACGATCACGACATGCCGGTGGATAACATTATCTCGCCTGAGCAGTTAGTAACTAAATATATTAAGCGGCTAATTGACTACCCAGGCGCTTTACAAGTTATGGGTTTTGCTGGCGGTAAAGCCAGTTTAGTTGCGGTAAAAGCTTATTATGGTGGTATGTTGGTAGGCCATGCGTTATCTGCGTTACGTGAACATATGCCAAACGTAGATACTCGTGTTGCGGCAATTTATCGTCAAGGTCGCCCTATTCGCCCGCTCGGCACAACAGTGATTGAAGCAGATGATGAAGTATTTTTTATTGCCGCGACCAAGCATATTCGAGCAGTCATGAGCGAATTACAAAAACTCGAGGCTTCGTACAAACGCATTATGATAGCTGGTGGTGGTAATATAGGTGCAGGTTTAGCTCGCCAGTTAGAAAGCACGCATAAAGTAAAACTGATTGAACGCAACCCTGAGCGCGCCGCGCATTTATCGGAAAATTTAGAAAACACTATCGTCTTTTGTGGTGATGCGGCTGATCCAGAATTACTCAATGAAGAACATATAGAACAAGTTGATGTATTTATTGCAGTTACCAACGACGACGAAGCTAATATTATGGCGGCCATGCTCGCCAAACGTTTAGGCGCGCAAAAAACTATGGTGCTAATTCAGCATACGGCTTATGTTGATTTAGTCCAAGGTGGTGAAATTGATATCGCCATTTCACCGCAACAAGCAACCATTTCAGCATTATTAACTTATGTGCGTAAAGGCGACATAGTTAATGTATATTCTTTACGCCGCGGCGCTGCTGAAGCAATAGAAGCAATCGCACATGGTGATAAAGAAACCTCAAAAGTAGTCGGCCGGCAAATTAAAGATATCAAACTACCACCTGGTACAACCATAGGTGCTGTAGTGCGTAAAGACGAAGTGATTATTGCGCATAACAGCACAGTGATTGAATCAAACGACCATGTGATTTTATTTTTAGTTGAGAAAAAGTACGTTAGTGAAGTAGAAAAACTCTTCCAGCCAACGGCGCTGTTTTTCTAATTTAAAAACTATGACCGCCAAAATGTCGGGGTAAACAGTACCAATAAAGTAAATATCTCTAGTCGGCCAAATAACATAGCAACCACTAAAATCTGTTTGGCGGTATCAGGAATATTGCCAAAGTGTGCAGCCACTTCACCTAAACCTGGGCCTAGGTTATTTAAACAGGCTGCGGTCGCTGAGAACGCGGTTAGGTCATTCATGCCCGTAGCCATTAGGCTTATCATAGTTATTACAAAAACTAACGCATAAGCAGAGAAGAATCCCCAAATTGCATCAACTACTTTATCTGGTAATGCGCGGCGACCTAACTTAATTGAGAATACAGCTTTTGGGTGAACTAAACGGTTAAGCTCACGCACACCTTGCAAATATAACAAGACCACACGCACCACTTTTAAACCACCACCAGTTGAACCGGCGCAGCCACCAATAAAGCTGGCGAAGAGTAATAAAATAGGTAAAAACAGTGGCCAATCGGCAAATGAGTCAGTGGCAAAACCTGCGGTTGTGCTAATAGATACAGCTTGAAATGCCGCTTGGTTAAAGGCTGTTTCTGCTGTGTCGTACACTTGATGCTGCCAGAGTACGGTGAAACACAACAAAGTCAGTGCAAGCTGAATTAATAAAAATATTTTAAATTCAGGATCTTTAAAATAATTAAAAATTGAACGGGTTTTAACTACACCATAATGCAGTGCAAAGTTAACCCCAGAGATCAATAAAAACACCACACAAATCCAGTTTATAACTGGGTTATCGAAATAACCTAAGCTGGCATCATGGGTAGAAAAACCACCTATAGCTATAGTTGAAAACGAATGACAGATAGCATCAAAAAAAGTCATGCCCGCAGCCCAATAGGCACCGGCACACGCAAGAGTTAAAGTTAGATAGATATACCACAAGTGTTTAGCTGTATCGGCAATGCGCGGGGTCATTTTTGAATCTTTAACTGGCCCAGGCGTTTCCGCTCGGTATAACTGCAAACCACCGACACCTAACATAGGTAAAATCGCCACAGCCAAAACAATTATCCCCATACCACCTAACCATTGCAGTTGTTGACGGTAAAACAATACAGCTTTCGGATAAAAATCTAGGCCGGTTAAAACGGTTGCCCCAGTGGTGGTTAAACCAGAAAAACTTTCAAATATAGCGTCCGTCATACTAATCGACGGTGCACTCATAAAAGCAAATGGCAATGAACCGGCAAGTCCCAGTACTGTCCAAAACAATACAACAATTAAAAAGCCTTCTCGTGCTTTTAGTTCACTCACTTCTTGGCGGTTTGGGTACCACATCACCAAGCCAATTAAAAAGCTCGCAACAAATGCTAAAACAAAAGCTAAACCACCACCGTCTTTATAAATCAGTGAAACTAACGCTGGTGGCAACATAGTAAAACTAAATATACCGACCAAAATGCCTAATATTCTTATTATCGCGCGATATTTCATGGTTAGCTGAGGTTCACTTTTGTAGTTTTTGCAAGCTAAGCTGCATATCCTTTAATTTGTTAGCGAAATTCTCGCTGTTCGTAGCATCAAGTGCAAGCAACAATCGAACATTATCTGCATAGTTTGTTTCAATAATTAATCCATCATGTTGTTTTAACCAATATTGGATTTGATCAAACTGATGATATTCGCAGGTTAATTGATACTCCTGCCGAATGACTTTTTCTATGGTTGGCAAAGTTTCCAGCGCAAGTTTCACCCCGCCAGCATAAGCTTTAACTAAGCCGCCCGTGCCGAGTTTAACCCCACCAAAATAACGGATAGATATAGCTAATACTTCACCTAAACCTGAACCTTGTAAAACCGCCAACATAGGTTTGCCAGCTGTACCTGAAGGTTCACCATCATCAGAAAAACCATATTCATTGGAATTAGACGGCGCGCCAGCAACAAAAGCCGAACAATGATGACGTGCATCTGGGTAAGCAGCTTTTTGTTGTTGAATAATTTGTTTGGCGTGATTGCTATCTTGCACAGGAAAAACCTGCGTAATAAAACGACTGTTTTTAATCACTTCTTCAACTTGATGGAACTGTGCTGGCACTGGATAAACGGACATAAAACTAGAGTTTTGTTTGCTGTTGTAATAACAAATTCATAATTTGCCTATTGTAACCTATCGATAAATATTCGACACTCTTTACACTTTGTCATTTAGAGCTAAACCAATATAAATTGCGATAATCAGCTGGAGATACAAGCCATTTAGGCAAGGCAAGTTGGCACAGGCATAGTGGTTCTATGTCAAGCCGACTTAACGCAGAATCAATGGCTTTTAGCCCAGCCTTTCAGGAGCCTCACAGACAGTCCACTTCTGTGTTGTATCAATTTGAAAGGTGGCTACATTCCTGCAATGATACGCCTTGAATTGAACTGTCTGCGATGGCTCTGATACTCGCAATTTATATTGATTTAGCTCTACCAAACTACACAAATTCACCATGAATAGCACATCTGAAAATCAAACGACTCATTCTCAGCAAACCAATAACACACATAAACCAAATGGTGCAGGTTTTGCCCGAGTGATCAAAGCTGCAAGTTGTTCGTTTAAAGGTTTAAAAGCCGCGTTTAAACACGAAGCTGCATTTAGGCAAGAGTTAGTTTTGGTCTTTTTACTGATTCCTGTGGCATTTTTTACCAGTGAATCACTTAGTCGTTTTGTCGCTTTAGTATCTGTATTGATTTTAGTACTGATTGTTGAATTGCTGAATTCAGCGATAGAAGCAACCGTAGATAGAATTGGCTTAGAACACCATAAATTAGCGGGTCGCGCCAAAGATATGGCTTCTGCGGCTGTAGCCTTAAGTTTATTAACAGCGCTAATTGTCTGGGGTGGACATTTGTATTTAACTTTGTTTTATTAATTCAACCAAGCTTAACTAGCCAACTTTTTTGCCACAGTAAGTTGTTCGCTAATCACAGTAAACAACTGCTCGCGCTCAAAGGGTTTGCCTATATGTGCATTCATGCCAGCTTGAATACATTGCTCAACTTCAGCAGGCATTACATGCGCTGTCATAGCTATGATAGGCAATTGTTCTGAAGGATACTGTTGTCGTATCACTTTAGTCGCTTCAATCCCATCCATCTCAGGCATTTGAATATCCATCAAGACAATATCGACACTGTCATCAATTAGCTCAAGCGCTTGCTTGCCATTGAGCGCATGAATCACTTGAATACCTACCTGCTCTAATAAAGCTTTGGCTATTTCTGCATTAATTTCATTATCTTCGGCCAACAATAATTTACACTGCAGCAATTGATTGTCAGCTTGTATCGCTTCGTTGTGATTATTCGGCAACGGCTGCTTAGCGGCAAATTCGCGAATATTTTGTAGAGTATAGGGTTTAACTAGATACTGTTGCACTTGCAGCTTGTGCAACGCACCGGTCGACTCCGCATTTAACTGTGCAAGTATCAGGACAATTTTGTCGGTCGACAGCTGAGTACGACGAATAAAAGCTTCAATTTGCGCAATACCAAATGACAAATCAATAAACACCAATTGGTAATCATAACTAACAAACTCATCTGCTAATTCATAAACTCTGTGAGTAGCAAAAGCACTACTCGCGTATTGCTGGAAAATAACTTGTTCAACTTCATCACGAATAATCGAGGCAACAGCAATCGCTTGTAAAGGTCGCGACTTAGGTTGTTCAGCTATTTGCATAACCAGCGAAAAATAAAACGAGCTGCCATTGGCAGGTTCACTGTTTATTTTTATTTCACCACCCATAAGTTTGACTAAATTCTGGCTAATCGCCAAACCTAAACCCGTGCCGCCATACTTGCGAGACGTTGAACCATCAGCTTGGCTAAACGCGGCAAATAAAGCTTGCTGCTGCGCTAAAGAAATACCAATACCAGTATCTTTTACCTTAAATTCAACTGTTACTTGCTGCGGTTTATTCGACGCCACTAAGCTGACTTGCAAAATGACATGACCTTTTTCAGTGAACTTAATTGCATTTGACAATAAATTCACCAAAACCTGATGCAAACGAATAGAATCGCCCAACAATTTAGGTAAAGGTCTGCCCCCTAAATCAAACAGTAACAATACTTCTTCTTTTAAATTAAAGTGACCAATAGAAGCCGCGACCCCCTGAGCTACCTCATCTAAACATAAGCTTTCATAAACCAGAGATAATTTACCCGCCTCTATTTTTGAATAATCTAAAATATCGTTAATCACGTGCAGTAGGTTATCTGCAGACAATTTGATTTTGCGTAAATAGGCTGCTTGGGTTGAGTTTAATTCGGTTTGCAGCGTTAAATCAGCCAAACCTAGAATGCCATTCATCGGCGTGCGAATTTCATGTGACATATTGGCTAAAAACTGTGATTTAGCTTTATTAGCAGCTTCAGCTTGAGTTTTTGCTTGTTGTAATGTTTCAGCAAACTGCAATTGCTCGGTAACATCTTTAACAACAGCGACCGCAATATCACTTTCAGGTATCTCAATACGGCTGAGCTGCACTTCCACTTGGCGCACTTGCCCGTTTGCTAGCTTATGTTCAAATACCACTGCAGTCTCAGGTGCATTTAAGCAGACAAGATAGTCAGCTAACTCGGCGCTGCCAAAATGTTGAATTGATTTGTCCCTCAAGGTTTGTGCGCTAAAACCGTAATATTGCAGTGCCGCAGGATTAAATTCGAGAATTTTGCCGGATTCACAATCAAACAACATCATAATAGTGTGATTGTCTTCAAAAATTGCCCGCAAGCGTTTTTCTGACAACAACAACTCTCGTTGATAACGCTTTTGTTGAAAACGGCTTTTGTTAAAATAAACAAGAATGAAGGTAACCGTGCACAAAATCCCCACAGTGCTCCACACATGCGCAATCGGCAATAACTTAATTCCCCAACCACCTTTTGGATATGCCGCAATATACCAATGGCCATGAGGCAAATTAACCCGCGTGACCAAAACATCGTCTTTGGCAAACAATGCAGGCTCACCAAAAAATACTTTGCCATTTTTGCCTGCTGCCGAATCGCCGCGAATCGCGATATCAAGTTTTGTGTGATTAACAATGCCAGCTTGGGTTAATAGCTTGTCTATATCAATTACAACCGAAACTAACCCCCACAATTCATCAGTTTCAGCAGAAAATACCGGTTCGCGCGCAATAATGGCCATGCCACCTTGCACCAAAGTTAATGGCCCAGCGATCACTACGTTATTTTCAGCGATTGCTCGTAGCGCTGCGTCTCTTTGAGCTGTATTTTTGCGGTAATCTAACCCAAGTGCAGCTTCATTACCTTTCATTGGATGAATCAAATTAATAACTAAATCTTTTGCTGCGCCTATATTTCTAACATGGTTGTCACTGGTTAATAACTGTTTTACAAATTGGGAAAACTCAGCCTGATTCAGCTTAGGGTTAATTGCTATGTAACTACGAACACTGCGAGTAACCAATAAATCTTTGGCAAGGGCACTTTCTAAATTTGCTCTAACAAACGACAGAGTTTCATTAAACTCTACACGTTTAGTGTCATAATTCTTGTCAAAATTAAATCGGGCTAACCAGATCGAAAGCAAGATTATAGCTACCGAGCAGCTAATCAAAATGCCGATAAAAGACCAACTGCACCAATCATTTTTAGTTTGAGCTTGATTAAATGGTTGCACACAAACGCCTGAAACTAAGTTAAACGAACTAAATACATAACTAAATTTAGTTCATGATAAGACTTTTACCTGTAATTATAGGTAAACAAGGCAAATAATTGTTGAGCTAGAGCAAATGAATGGCACATCAAGGTTTTTAGTTACAATCTTTCGTGTAAAATAGCGGAAATAATTGCGTTGTGGGTTAGAATACGCAAAAATTTTGTCAAATTAATTATTAAACGAGAATCAAGCCATGAAAAAAAGTGCAATTGCATTCGCCATGTTGGTTGGATTAACCTCAACCTCATATGCAACGACTATTGCCGGTGATGCTGAAGCTGGTAAAGCAAAGTCGGCGACATGTGCTGCTTGTCACAGTGCAGACGGTAACAGCATGATCACGACCTATCCAAAAATTGCAGGTCAAAGCGCTGAATACCTATACAAACAATTACAAGATTTTAAAGCGGGTGCAACTAGTGGCCGTAACAATGCCGTTATGGGTGGCATGGTAGCAGCTTTGTCTGATCAAGATATGAAAGACTTAGCCGTATACTTCTCACAACAAACGATTAAAGCAGGCTCAACACCTGAAGATTTAGTTGCCAAAGGACAAAAATTATATCGTGCTGGTAATCCTGATAAAGGTATTACTGCATGTACAGCTTGTCATGGCCCACAAGGTGCAGGCATGCCATTAGCGGGTTTTCCTGCATTGTCAGGCCAACACGCTGATTACACAGCATTACAGTTAAAAGCATTCCGAGATGGCCAAAGAAGCAACGACCTAAACGGTATTATGCAAGCTATCGCAGAAAAATTATCAGATAAAGATATCGAAGCTTTATCACACTATGTAAGTGGCTTACACTAAGTCAACATAATATTTGTGTGGCAGTAACCAAACTGTCACACTTTTTAAATCCTTCTGTAACCAAAATCTCTCATTATACATAGCACAAACTTGTGAGATATCTCCCACAAAACCTGTAATACATTTGCGTATAATAAAATCAACAACAAAGATAACTATATGTTTAATAAGAGGTTTTATTAAACCCCAAAAACATCGGTCATTTTTTACTCGTTAATGGGTTGTAAATAACCAATGAAAGCTTAAAGTATTGCCCAGCTATAGGACATAGCGTCAACAGTCAATTTGCTAAAACAGGACAGCGTTTGGTAAGGAAACTAGTTAAGGAAATCTTAAAAACAAAGTGGATTTTGAGCCATACACGGATGGTAACTTAAAGTTAGGATGGACAAGTGGCTAGGATTAAACGGATTAGCCAAAAATGTGAATGATTCACTCAAATAATATCAAGGAAGCATTAAATAACAATTGGAATATGTGAGACTGGGAAGGTCTGTAATTCAGATGGATTGAGCGCTCGGGATGTGTAAGGTTATTAAACCTTCAAAATATTTAGGCGGCCTAGGCCGCTTTTATTTTTTCTGCCACTTTTGTGCATATCGCACACATGATAAAATTCCCCACTTATTAACTTAGATTTATAGTCTTCATTAGGGCTGCTCCATGACTCGCATTAAAAAATCTCGTAAAACGGGACCTATTGGCCAAATTAAAAGTGGCAATATCAAAACTTCGTCGGCCAAAGAACGTAAAAAACAAGTGCGTAAAGGGCAAAAATCAGGCAGCCGTCATTCACAAGCAGCCGAAGAAGCTCGAACAGGCCAAACAAGCAATAAAGATCCACGTATTGGTAGCACTAAAGCCGTGTCTTTGGTTGCACCTAACCAGCAGCCAGTTGAAAAAATAACGGCTAAAACTAAACCAATCATTAAACAAATCAGTAATAAACCTATAGTTGAACCAACTGAAGCTTGGTTAGCTGAGTTAGAGCAAATTGAAAACGACTTACGTTTGCAAGACTTAATGGCACAGTTGGATGAAGGTGAAACTTTGCCAGCAAACGATCAAGCTTACTTCAACAAAAAAATGGCTCGTCACCAATTTTTAATTGAAAAATTAGGTTTAGATACAGATGAAGACGATGACGCTTTGTTTGATGAGTTTGAAAACAGTAAATATGATTTTGAGTAAATTATGTCTGTAGTAACAATAATTTTAATCACCCTCGCCTTGTTAATTTTAGCTGGTTTAAGTTTTTACGCTGGCAAGTTGTTAATGCAAGTAAAACAGCAACAGCAGCAAGCTGAACAACAAAAGCAAAAAATTAAAACCGACAGAGATAATCGACTAATTGAAAGCATTCAAACCATTAGCCATGCAATGGAATCTGAGCAATGTGAAATTAGTGAAGGCGCTTTAAGATTAGCAGTTTTATTTGATCACTTATCAAATGCCCAACAAATTAATTACCCAAAAAAGTATCCTGCAATTCATGCGCTTAATGACAAAATCAAACATTTTGCCATATTAGAAGAACGGAAAAAGCTCGAGAAAAAAGAGCGTATGCGTCAAGACTTTCAGCGATTACAAGCCGAAGCTGAATATAAAGAATTGGTTTTGGCCGAAGCAATTGAGTTAAAAGGCTTTAATCTAAATAGCTAATATCCTCATCATTTAACAGTGCCAGAATAGCTAAAACGGACTAGACTATACACAATACTTGCAGATTATATCTTGGGTATTCACAGCACAAGGGAAGATAATTGATGACAACTCTAGCACACCAGGTAATAGAATTAGGGATCAAATTACGCATGGAAGGCAAACTAGTTGAGCGAGCTTCTTTCGCTCAACTAACGACCCCAGATAAACTGTCTGAATGTATTCAAATTTGGCAAGACTTTATCGCCCAGCCAGCGCAAACACAACAAAGCCAATTAAATAGTAAACTCGCAGAAAGTCTACAAATAGCCTTTAGCGACATTATTCAACAAGTTGAACAACACACCTTACTTGCGCAAAGGCATGCAGAAACACGTTTGGAATCACTCAACCTCGCATTAAACGAATATAAAAGTGAATCCTTCGCACAACAAGCTGAGCTAACCCAACAGCTTAGAGAGCTTAAACAGCAAGTAAATGAATACAAACAAGCTTTAACGCAAAAAGAACAAAGTTACGATTTATTGTTTAACCAAGCAGAACAAAGCCGCCATTTACTTGATCAAAAAGAAGAAGAAAACCGCACCCTGTGGCGAAAATTAGGTGAGCAAATTAATCAAACAGATGAGTTAAAAGTCCAGCTAGCCGAATCGCATAGCGAACAACAAACAAGTCACCAAGGTATTCAAAGACAATTTAAGCAAACCGAAGATGAACTGGTTAATCAAATTAAACAAAAAAGCCAGTTGCTTAATGAGCAATATCAGCAAACACGCCAGGCGGAACAGGAAAACCGCCAGCTCAGTGAAACCTTAACTAAAGTACGCCAACAATTGACTCAACAGATTACTGATCTCACCAATGACAAAAACACTTTTGAACAACTATTAAACGAAGAAAAAGACAAAAACATAGTTGCAGATAAAGCTTTAGTCGAGGCAAATAAACAACATCATCACCAGTTACAAAAATTACAAGATGAAATCAAACAACAAAAATCAGCGCATATCCAGCTAACAGAACAACACGAAACGCTACAACAACAATACAATGATGCAATTCAACAGCAAGATAAACAGCATCAGCAGGCTCAACAAAAACTCGCCGAAACCCAAGCTAACTTAGACGAGATATCTCAAGAGCTAAATATCAAAACAGCTTTATTATTGGAAAGTGAAGAGCAAAACAAGCAGTTACACAGCCAATTTCGTAGCCAACTAGAGCAAGTAGAACAAAATCATAATAGAAAAAACGAAGAGCTAGTTTACCAATTGACTGATTTACAAAAACGTAACCGTCAATTAGAAGACAAAATAGATGAGCTTAAACAAGCTCAGGATAACCAACAACAGCAACAGCAACAGCAATTGCGACAAGCAGAGCAAGACTATCAAAACATCAAAGGTATGCTCAGCCAAGCAGACAAAGAACTCAACCAAACCAAGAAAAAATACCAAGAGTTAGCGTTTGAGCGAGACAACAAACAACAAGAAATTACCGCATTACAGGCTAAAATTCAGCTACAGCAACAGAAATATCAAAAAGATGATATGCACGCACGTGATATTATCAAAAGCCTCAGAGACGAGTTGCATCAGTTAACCGATAGCTATCAGCAACTGCAGCATGACAGCCAAGAGCAATTAACTGAATATAGGCTTAAGTTTGAATATGCGCAGCAACAATTACTGAAATTATCAGACACTGAAGCCAGTTAATCCAACTGGCTCAGTTTCGTTTAACTAAGAGAGCTATTTTAACGATGCGTAATACGCAGCTAAATTAGCAATGTCTTGGTCGTTTAGCGCAGCAGCCATACCAGCCATAATCGCCGCTTGCCCACCTTTGCGTTCACCACTTTTGTATGCACGCAATGATGACTCTAAATAAGGCGCATTTTGCCCAGCTAAGTTAGGATAGGTTGGGATCATAGCTTTGCCTTCAGCACCATGACAAGCAGCACACATAGCCGCTTTTGCTTTGCCAGCTTCAATATCACCAGCTGATACATTAAAAGCGACAGTTACCAGTGGTAGCACGGCTAAGATTAATTTTTTCATTTATATGTCTCCGTAAAAATATGCTCAATACAATTTATACCGCTAATTGTTTGACTGATACTTTGTTTTAGCTCAAACTTTTTGTTTTATACAATAAGTATTAACGCATCTAAAAGCACTTTAGGTCACCTACTTGGAATAATTCTACAATCTATGCAAAAACCTTCTACTTTTGCCCGTATCCGCGCACTTAAACCCAAACAACAAATTGCATTCAACCAAATGTTAATTGAGCGTATGTTACCTAACTTTCAGTTATACACTGAATTATCTGAACAAGGTGATTATTCTGCATTACAAACTGTTAGTGATCTAATATGGCAAAGTTTATACAGCAAAGGATTTAAAGTCGATGTGCAGTTACAACAACAAAAAGTTGAAGAACAAATCCCAGCGGAAGCGGAATCTGAAAGTTTAGGTTTATACGCGGCAATAGATGCAGGCATGGCACTGATTGCTAATTTATCTTTGTTAGATAAAAACAATGAATTTAAAAACAAAGAAGTCACTCTACCGTCGGTATTGTCGCAAGGCACAATCGAACGCATGCTGATAACCAGTGCCGAAGTAGAAAACAGTAAAGAAGCAATTGCTCATCCACATATGCAGTGGGAAATAGAAACACAAAACGAGTTTTTAGACCAAATTGAACAAAGTGATCAATTGGATAAGAACCGCTGCCAGCAGCTTAAAAGTTTTGCACTGCAAGACGGTATGACCAACTTAGGGATTGAGTTTTAACCAATAGGCGGGATTATCCAAGGGTGTTTTTTCCGGCAAATTTGGATTATCTAGATAGATAAATCTTTTGTTTTGCCATTTTTTTAATGGAAATAACTTATGTGTAAGCGGGTGCTGTTCTAATAAAGTTCGATAGCTGCCATCCGCTAGCGCGCGTTCAAAACCGAGCTGTAACGCCTGCGCCAGTTCAACATCGTCTTTACGCACAAACAAATAGGCTGGGAAGGGATAATAAATAATAGGATCATCAACCAAAGTAAAATCGGCAAACCTTTCTTTTAGGACTGATAGTTCAAACTCCCCTTCAAATATACCGCGGGGGAAATACACGCAACGATCAGCATCAAGCATCTTTAAAATAAACTCATAATGGCTCACTCTTAATACTGAAAAACCGTTATGTTCTAAAATATCAGAATCAGCCCAAATGCTACCTTGGCACAAAGGTAGCGCTTTAAGCTGTTTAATATCAGCATTGCGCAATAAAGTTAAGTTTTTTTCTTTTACAATTGAAACTCTATGTCCCAATAGACCAGCAAACAAAGGAATACGTATGGGTAAAAAAGACTGCTCTAGCCTTTCACTGGTGCCAAAATAGTTAACATCAAAAAAGCCACGCTCAAGATAACTTTCAAAGTTCATCAATTGCTTATCAGTGATTTCTACTTGCTCAATTTGAAAAAGCTTTTGTTGCTCGGGTAATTTGGCAATAAACAAAGTGACAGCATCAACCAAAAAACGTTCAGCAAATTGGGCGTCTGCGGTTGGTTTACGCACTTTGACATAACGCATATCTTGCGCATAAGCCAAGTTAGTCAAAGATAAACTAAATAGTAATAGATAACAGAGAAAATAAGGTCGCATGACACTGTAAAAGTTAAGAACGAACAATTACAAATGTAGGCTAGGATCTGCTAAGTTGCAAAGGTGATTATTGGCGCTTGACGCTGGTTAACCAACTAATTAAAGCTACAATTAGCAGGCTAGCTGACAACCATAACTCATCTTTAAAACAATAAACCAACACAGCAGAAATAGCGGCTACATGGCCAATTTGCGGCAATACGCTTGGTTTATGGTTACGCTCTTGCAGAGCCTCAATTAATAAGCTCTGTTGGTGTTGCAGTTCTCTGTGACTATGCAGTGCATCGTAAACTAAATCAGGTAACTCAGGTAATTTCTCACCCCAGTATGGCGCATTTTCTTTGACCGAATTGATAATGGCGCCAAAACCAACTTGTTGTTTTACCCAATTTTCTAAGAAAGGTTTAGCGGTTTTCCACAAATCCAGCTGTGGATATAACTGGCGGCCTAAACCTTCGATATAAAGTAAAGTTTTTTGCAACAAGACCAATTGCGGCTGCACTTCCATTTGGAATCGACGCGCGGTATTAAACAAATTTAACAACACATTACCAAAAGAGATTTCCGCCAATGGTTTTTCGAAAATAGGCTCACACACAGTGCGAATAGCAAATTCAAAATCTTCTACATTGGTGTCACGCGGCACCCAACCTGAATCAACGTGCAGCTCTGCTACTTTGCGATAATCACGGTTAAAAAACGCAATAAAGTTATCGGCCAAATAGCGTTTATCATCTTTATTTAGCGTACCAACAATTCCGCAGTCTATGCCTATGTACATAGGGTCTTCTGGGTGTTCTTTCGACACAAAAATATTGCCTGGGTGCATGTCGGCATGGAAAAAACTATCACGAAATACTTGGGTAAAAAATATCTCAACACCACGCTCGGCCAATAACTGCATATTGGTGCCTTGCGCTCTTAATGCTTCAACATCCCCTACCGGAATGCCATAAATGCGCTCCATTACCATGACATTATTGCGGCATAAATCAGAATACACAGCAGGAATATACAGTTGTTTCGAGTCAGCAAAGTTGCGTTTAAGTTGAATACTGTTGGCCGCTTCACGCATTAGATCAAGCTCGTCGAACAAGGTTTTTTCGTATTCTTTTACCACTTCAACAGGGCGTAAACGGCGACCGTCTGGTAGAATTTTCGCTAATACACTTGCCATAGTTTTCATTAGCTCTACGTCTGCTCGCATGGTTTCGGCAATACCAGGACGTATCACCTTAATGACTATGTCTGAATGCGCAAACGGGCTATCTTCATGTAACTGCGCCGCATGTACTTGTGCAATAGAAGCAGAAGCCAAAGGCTCTATTTCAAAATGGGCTAAATAGTCATCGAGAGAATCAATTTTCCAAGCTTGTTCTATTAGTTTTTTCGCTTGTTCACCATCAAATGGACTAACTTGGTCTTGGAGTAATTTAAGCTCGTTGGCAAACTCGGCTGGCAATAAATCTCGCCGAGTAGATAACATTTGGCCAAATTTAACAAATACAGGTCCTAGCGATTGCAGCGCTAAACGCAAGCGAACTTCAACTGGTTTGTCCGCATGGCGGTTGTACAACCAAAAAGCACTGAGGCGAGCTAATTTAAAATACCAACGCTGAAAACGCTGTGGAATTAAATCGTCTAAACCATAAGTTAATAAAGTTTTTAGGATGATATAAAAACGCCATAAACTCACAGTTGTTCCACCTTTTGGATTAATTGTTGTAAACGCGCTTCAAAGCGGTCGGTATCTTGTCTAAGTTGTTTAACTTGTTCGGTAAAATCAGCCACTTCAATTGGATGTGGCGCAAGTTTTTTTTCATCCCAAACAATATTAACTAAAGCGCGTTGCTGGTTAGCAAGCTGCTTTTGCGCAAGTTCAAAGGTTTGTTGACCAGCTTCTGAAATTTTGTGCGCAACCGGCCCTGATGTCACACTTGCTAGCACGTCTTGCCAATGGACTAAACTTGATTTCAGCCAGTCAGCATAGGTTTGTGCAAGCTGCACATCACCTTCTATATCCAACTCACCTTGTTTAATCAGCTTAGTAATTTGTGCGGGTTGCTGTAGTTGATATAAACCAGACAGGGTGCAGCTGATAGTGCAATCAGCTTGGTCATTTGCTGGCGACCAAACACTAACTAAACCTTGGTAATCGTCTGCGCCTTGTTGCACATGCATTTGCAACTCGAGTTTTAAATCAGTAATTTTAATCACAAATTGTTTGCCTAATAATGGTTTAGGCACATTTTGTTGTACGCCAGTTTGGCGTAACCAATAGTTGATACTATGTTCAACTAAACCACTGATTAAACTCGCAGTTGGCATTAAAATTTATATCCTTTGTGCAGTGCAACAATACCGCCGGTTAAGTTTTGGTAAGTGACCTCTTCAAAACCAACCTGCTCCATCATGCCTTTTAACGTTTCTTGGTCTGGATGCATACGAATAGATTCAGCCAAATAACGGTAACTTTCAGCATCATTGGTGATCATCTGCCCCATGCTTGGCAAAATATTAAATGAGTACCAATCGTAAATTTTACTGAAAGTTTCATTCACTGGTTTAGAAAACTCTAACACCAACAAACGGCCACCCGGCTTTAATACGCGGAAGATAGAAGCAAGCGCGGCGTCTTTATCTGTTACATTACGCAAACCAAAAGCGATAGTCACCACATCAAATTGATTATCCGCAAACGGCAAACATTCGGCATTTGCTTGCACATATTCAACATTGCCGACTATGCCCATATCACGTAATTTATCGCGACCAACATTGAGCATAGACTCATTAATATCCGACAAAATAACTTGGCCAGTTTCACCAACAATACGAGAAAACTTAGCGGTTAGATCGCCTGTGCCACCGGCTAAATCTAATACTTTGTTGCCAGTACGAACACCACTGCAAGCTATGGTATGACGCTTCCATAACCTGTGCACACCACCTGACATTAAGTCGTTCATAATGTCGTATTTAGCCGCAACTGAGTGAAAAACTTCGGCTACTTTGTGTACTTTCTCGTCTTTGTCGACTGTCTGAAAACCAAAATGCGTTTGGTTGTCTGATTTATCCATTTTATCTGTCATAAATCTATATTGAATTAGCTCGCAAAATTTGCCGTTAGTGTACCTGATTTTGTCGCTTAAGGTGAATTTAGTTTTGGTAAAAACTGCGCTAAATCAAAGGCGATTTAACCTGATTAATTTGTTGTCAATTGTTACCCCTACAAGACATTTGTTAAATAAAAGTGTAACTTTACCCTTTAAATGATTGGATATTTTGAGAAGTAATATGCGCAAACTAAGTGTAATCGCCCTAATTGCATGGGCTAGTTTATGGCAAGGTGCCCATGCAACTGTGGTGTTAGTAGAAACCAATTTGGGTGATTTTGAAATAAACCTCTACGACGATACAACACCGAAAACGGTCGAAAACTTTTTATCTTATGTAAACAGTGGTGCGTACGAACAAACCGCGATACATAGACTGGTTAAAGGTTTTGTAATGCAAACCGGCGGTTATTACTTGGGTGAGGATAATTTATTGGCTGCAGTGGAAACAGATCCTGCAGTAGAAAATGAACCTGTTTATTCAAATGTCCGTGGCACCATAGCTATGGCAAAACTCGGTGGTGATGCTAATTCAGCAACCAGCCAATGGTTTATTAATTTAGCAGACAATAGTGGGAACTTAGACGCACAAAATGGTGGTTTTACCGTTTTTGGTCAAGTAACAGGCACAGGCATGGAAATCATAGATGCAATCGCCGCCCAACCAAATTATTACTTAAACAGTACTTTTGCTCAGACGCCAGTCAAAGACTATACAGAAGCAGACGAAGCGGCTGAAACACCAATAACCGTTGATAATCTAATCTATATAGAACAAATTACTATCGTTAATACGGAAACTAACACAGCAATAAAATTAACCCGCCCACTAACAACTTATGAGCAAACTGAGCAGCCGACAGACGGTAACTCAGCTTCAGGTTCAAGCGGTGGCGCATTCAGTTATGCTTGGTTATTGTTTGCAGCAGCAATAAGTTTATTTAGACGTAAATAATAGGTCAAATAAATTCAGCCTAATGGGCCGAAAACTGTATACTAGGCGGCAAGTTAATTTAGTTTGATTTGCCGCATGTTCACCTTTGAAAACATAAATAAAGACACCTACCGCCAACACCTTAACCGCGTAATTATCAGCTGCATTATTGCACTTACAGCGCTCAGTTTAGGCATAGCCCAATTGTTAATTCAGCTTTTTCCAGACGCCGACGGCAGCCATTTTCATTGGAATTTATTCGGTGTGATAGTTGGCTGTATTGTGGTTGGCATAACACTCAACAAATACAAATCACACCCTTATATGCATGAAGTTTATTACGTATGGCGGTTAAAAAAGCAACTTAACTATATTACCCGCAAACGTACTAAACTGAACAAGGCTGTTGAGGCTGGTGACGTTAAAGCCATGCAAATTATGTATTTTTATTATCAAGGCTGTCGCCGCTTATGGTTGTTAGATGACAATACAATCACTATGGAAGAATTATCTAAATGGCAAACTGAATTAGAAGCACAAGCGCGCAACAAACGCGTAGAGTTAAAAAAAGAGTCATTTGATAAGGAAGAGTTGGTTGAATATTGAAACACAAACTACCTAAACCAGCCTTCAAACTGCTCTAAATTAAACTCAGCTTGATAAACAAATTCAGCAGTTTGGCTTTCTCCTGCGGCAAAAGCCAATAAAGCAGGTGGACCAAATAGATTATGTTGGCTTAAAAAGCTTTGTTTTGCTTGGGTCATTTCTGTTAGGTCTAGTTGTAAAAATTGATAGTCTGGGTAATCTGCTGGGTTTAATTTAGCGAATACTTCATCTTCTATCACTAAACAACTAACACACCAATCTGCGTATAAATCGACGATAGATTTTTTACCGTTTGAGTTAACCAATAAAGTTTCCAGCTCGGCAACCGACTGCACTCGTTTAAATACAGATGCATGTTGTGCCGGTGCAGCACCCGAGCTAACCGCATAGGTTTGTTGATAATTGTGATAAAAGTAGAAGACACCAGCCAATAACAATACCCAAGCGAAAAACTGTGTGTTTTTAGCTTTTGCTGTATTGTCTGTTTGCAATAAACCTAAATGCACAGCCGCCCACACCAGCAATAAAGCATATAAAGCTGCACTGACAATAGATGGCAATAAACGCTCCACCACCCAGATTGCCATGCCGAGCATGATCACACCAAACAATTGTTTAACGCGGATCATCCAACCACCCGTTTGTGGCAACCAACCACCTAAACCAGCACCGACCAATAACAAGGGTAAACCCATACCCAAACTCATCACCAATAAAGCACCGCCACCTAAAACCGCATCGCCAGTGGTCGAGATATATACTAACGCACTAGCAAGTGGTGCAGACACACAAGGTGATAGCGCCAAAGCCGATACACCACCAGCAATATAAGTCGCAATTAAACCTTTTTTATTTTGCCCTGTTTGCTGCAATTTACTTTGCCAAGATGCTGGTAACTGCAACTCGTACAAACCAAACATAGACAAAGCGAGTAATACAAAAATAATCGCAAAAGATATGGCTAACCAAGGCGCCTGCAAATAAAGCTGTACATTAAATTGCGCGCCAAAAAAGCCAACTAATACACCACTCAAGGTATAAAAAGTTGCCATGCCCAGCACATAAAACAAGGATAAAACTAAACTGCTTTTTACATGGGTAGATTTTTGGCTGCTAATAATCGAACTTAAAATAGGTACCATAGGCAGCACACAAGGTGTGAGTGATAAACCTAAACCTAAAACAAAAAAGCTTAATAAGGTTAACCACACACTGCTTTGGTCAAAATAACCCAACAGCCCAGATGAATTGTTTGCAGAATTTGTTGAAGGTGTTTGTGTTGCTTGCACAGAGCCTTGCGCTGACCCGCTACTGTCGCTAGCGCTGGCAACCGCCAACAAGGGGATTTCTTTTAATACCGGTGGATAACATAAACCAGCATCAGCACAGCCTTGGTAAGTCACCAACAGGGTATCGGTTTGCACACCGGATAGATCAAGTTTTGCTTGCAGCTGGTCACGAAAAACAGTCACTAAACCAAAATACTCGTCGTGTTTCTCTTTGCCTTGTTGAACAAAGCTTATGCTTAGTTCTTGTTTGTCTGCTTTTGCTCGAGTTTTATCTTTATATAAGTAGTAGCCTTCGTGGATTTGCCAAGTTAACGAAAGTTGGTTTCCTTGCTGATTAAAATCAAATTGGAAAGCTTGCTCAACTGGTAAAAATTCGTCATCTTGCTGCAAGTCAGAAAAATTAAACGCCCAAGCAGATGTAGAAAACAATAACCACAAACAGACAATTTGAAAACAACGCACAGATAAACTCCCACTGGCTTTAATTTGTTAATGTGTAAACTAAAGGTTTGAAGACTAAGACCCAACAAACAACCAAATAATTTCAATTAACCAAAAATCAAAGATTTGAGTTTGCTCAAAACACCTGGCGCTTTAATACCAGCAGGATCTTGCGCAACAAAAATGCGTAAACTGGCAGGCGCTCCAGGCCCCCAAGGCCACCAAGCCAACATAAGCTTTTGGTCGATATCTAAACCGCTAAATAAAAACTGATCTTTTTCCATTTTGGCAAAAACGCCCGCACCCAGCTTAACTAAATCCGGTGCTTTTTTAATATTATCTCTGTCCCATTTATGCTGAAATTCAGCTTCTAACCAAGGCAAAATAATCTCAAATAAAGGTTTAGGTACTTCTGCCATCAAAGCGTTAAATCTATTATCTTGCTGCCAGTTAAGCTCGTCAGGTAATTTATCTATCAGCGGTTGTGCCAGTTGGTTTAAATCGATTTGCGTATTATTAGTTTCCGACATTTCAGCGTCCTTTATTTGATTTAGCTATTACTTGAGTTTACTGCATTTATCGCACATGCTTAACTAATAATTAGTTGACCAAATATAAGTATTTGTTTTGTTGCTGCGATCCCTTTTGTTACTACTTGTGCTTGGAGGCCATGCCAACGCGGTAGAAAAAGCCGCCAAAGCACAACCAGCGTTAAATAGCATTCACCTAACCCTAGGGCATTATGGTGAACATCTTGCGGCTGTGCAAAAAATATTTAAAAGCCCATGTGAAGATAACCAAGATTACTACCAAAATAACAATCAAGTTGCGATGGAAAGTTTATTATTTTGCCAAGCATTAGTCGCAGCTGGTTATCGTCCAATTATTAAAGTAAAACCCTACCCTATTCAGCACAGACTAAACTTAGAAATAAACAAAGGAAATATTGTTTCTGCAGGTTTAACTTTTTGGTCGCATCAACATAACAAAACATACAGTTACCAATCGCAGGCGCTTGTTGCCACAGGTCAGTTTGAGAAGGGGTTATATGTATTGGCTGACAATAAACAACTGCAAGCTATTAGTGACTTATCTAACATTCGACAGCTAGTGGGTGTTACCAACAGAACTTGGGTAAATGATTTAAGTGCGCATCAATGTATTGGCAGTCCAACAATTTCAGCGCCCTCGTTTCCACAAATGTTTCGTATGATAGCAGCAGGCCGCGCCGATTATTTACTAACGACTTTTTCTACTCAAGCTGACTTAGCGCAAGATCACCACGGGGTAAAACTTAAACCCATTAAGAATGTAAAAGTTGTGTTTGATGAATCGCTGCATTTTTTAGTCTCCAAAAAACATCCACAAGGAACTGAGTTGGCCGAAGCACTCAATATTGGCTTAACTAAGTTAAATAACGCAGGAACTATTCAACAAGCTTATCACGCTGTTGGATTTTATTTAGATAAAGTCAAAGATTGGCAAATCATCCCTTGCCAGCAACAATAAATTGTCAGACAAAGAATAGTCTCGACAAACCCTACGGCTGCCTAACAACTGCAACAGTATATTCTCAATATCATTAACCTCAGCTAAAAATCATAATTCGCAACAAAATTTACTATAAAACCACTAAAAAGTTGATCAATTGTTTTATACCTGTTAATTTTTGACTTACATATTGGTAAATCAAATTGTAATACCAATCTATCAATATGGAATTTGTTGGTGGAACCTAAAAATAATTAGAGTTCCAAATTAGCAAACAAAAACTTTCGGTACACACACATGAAAATAATCAAAACCCTTAGTTGGGCAGCTCTCGCATTAACCGCAACAACATACTCACATGCAAATACTTTAAACATTGATAGCGCAGAAGATTGGGGTGAAGGCCATGCAAGTTATCCGGCATCAAACGTAATTGATGGCAGCTTAGCTTGGGCATCACGCTGGGCGGCATCTGGTTCACCAGTAAACTTACAATTTAATTTAGATTCAGTGCAAACTGTTACTGAAGTAGGTGTTTCTTGGGGTAATGGTGGTGATCAAACTCATACATTCGAAATTTGGGCACGCGCAGCAACCAGTGGCTCTTGGACTAAAGTGTATGACAGTGTTAGCTCAGGCACCACTTCAAGCATTGAAGTTTACGATATTGATGATATAGATGCTCGCCAAATCCGCATAAAAACCTTTGAAAACAGTGCAGGTTCAACTTGGACCAATATTAAAGAAGTTGAATTGTATGGCACAGGCGG
>NZ_JH767533.1:95132-112326 GCF_000281085.1 Catenovulum agarivorans YM01 | reverse complement strand
CAGCTACCCACCAGCAAAAGCCATTGATAACAGCACAGCATGGTCTTCACGCTGGGCGGCTGAAGCAGGCGGCAACGCAGTTAATTTAACTTTGCAATTAGACGAAGCGAAAGAAGTAAAAGAAGTTGGTATTGCTTGGGGTCAAGGTGACTCACGTACCCATACCTTTGAAATTTACGCTCGCCCAGGCACAAGCGGTACTTGGACAAAAATTCATGATGCGGTTAGCTCTGGTAATACTACAGGTATAGAAATGTACGATGTTACCGACATCAATGCGCGTCAAGTTCGAGTAAAAGCACAATCGAACAGCGCAGGTAGTAATTGGATGAATATCACCGAAGTGAAGTTATATGGTGCTGACGGTACAGGCGGCACTACGGATATTCCAGCCATTATTACCGACGGCTCATTATTTGATTTAGAAGGTAGCAACCCACATCCATTGGTTAACAGCAGCACCTTAGAATTTGTACCTTTAGAAACTAAATATACTACTTCTGGTGGTGGCGGCTGGCGTCATGAGTACAAGATAAAATCAAGCAAACGTAAATCAATTTACGATACCAATGAGTCGTTTGCAGCCACCTACAAAATGGATTTGTCTAACGGTGCTAAAACCATAGTTGCACAAACCCATGGCTCAACCATTTCTACTTTAATGAAAGTATTTGTGGCTGACTCTAGTGAATCAGGCTTTGGTGATAGTGTTGCCAATAATGGTATTTTTGACGTGTATGTGCGTTTACGCGGCACAGACGGTAAAGAAGTTAAAAAGTCTCTATGTACTATTGAAAGTGGCGATTCTTTTGACATTAGCTACACCAATAACTACGGCACAATGACAGTAACGGGTTGTGGTAATACATTAAGCATGCAAGTTGAAGACGACGATGCGAGCTACTTTAAGTTTGGTAACTATATGCAGTCGCAAGACCCATATACCAGAGAAGAATGTGGCACACGTGGTGATTCAGACTCATGGGCAGAATGTTTTGAACAGTTTGGTATTACCACGTCAAAAGCAACTGTGACCAATGTGAGCTATAGCAGTAATCACTAAACAAGTTTTACTGTAACCCCTATCTTTAGGCCAGCAGAATTGCTGGCCTAACAACTTACAGCTTGTTATAAAGAACAACCTTTACTCATCTGGAATTCTCACAACGAGATCTGTTACACCAAGCTCTATACCTAATTGATTTAAAAGCGTCGAAACTTGCCCTCTATGATGGGTTTGATGGTTAAACAAGTGCTGTATGAGATATCCAAGGTTTTTACTAAACACCTGACCTTGCGAATTTTTATAGGTTAAATTCGACGACAAAGTTTGGTCACACAACTCACTTGCAAACCCTTTAATTACCGAATCTATTTTGCTGCGTGTTTGTTCAAGCGGCATAAACTCATGATGCAAAATAGTATTTAGCGACTGTGGCTTTTCCAAAGAACGAGCATAATCAAGTGATTTAAAATTTGATGGATGCTCGGCAAATCGCTTAAGCCAGATAATATCACCAACAAGAATATGATTTAACGTGCCAATGATAGAGCCAAAAAACGCCCCACGATTTTTAGCGAGCTCATCAGCACTAAGGTTTGATACGGCCAGATAAATGTTTTGATTCATCCACTGATTGTAATCCGCCAACAACTCAAAGTTTGATTTTAGCGACATAAATTTCCTTTAAATAAAATACCACATAAATGAATTAACTAATTGCCTAAAACGAAAATGCCAAGCGTTGTAAACACTTCTTACATGTTATTAGCACTTTTTAAGCACTGACGTTAATACAATACCAACTGAGTATATAAATTGAGCGAGGTACATTATGGAAAGTGCTGCTTCTTCAGGTTTTTCAGAGAAAAAGAAGCTCAAAACATAAAACAACGAATAAAATAAAGAGCAGCTAGCCACGACCAGAGTTAGGTATTTTAACCAGCTCCAACGCGAAGAGAAATAATGCAGAGCGGAAAACAGTGCTACCAATAGAAAAGCGTTTAGCATTTCTGGAGTACCCGCTTTCCCGCCAGGTGTGGTAGTAGCAACCGATACCATGCCATAAAAAATGCCAACCCCAGTTACCCAAGTAGACGACACTCCACCACCACTTTCGGCGTTTGGTAGTTGCATTTTATAGCGGTGTAAATTCATAGTTACCTAATAGAGTTAACGCACAAATATAGGCTAAAAAGCCTTCGCTATAATAACGAACGGCATACAATGAACCAAGCTTTTCAGCGCCTATTGAGTTGTTGGTTGGGCGCATCTAGCACATGACTTCTCATTTTCTTTAACTTCAAAACGTGAACCACATACGCAACAAGTCCTTAACACAGTAGCACTCATAGTTGAACTACTGACGGAATTCATAGAAACCCCAACAAAAATTTGATTTAGAAATCTCATAGTAAAATTTTCTGGGGTACTATTAGCACTAATTTCTACACTCAAGATTTTTTCTGCTGCAGCAACTTTTTCGGCACCACTTTGAATACCAAGTGGGCTGACTATAATCCCACCAGAAGCTCCCATATCATGTATTCGGTAAGCTAAACCGGCAATTTTTTCTTGGTTTTGTTTTGAAGTGGTATAACGCCGACACTCTATAATCACAATTCCGCCACCTCCTTCTTTAACGCCCTTAGCATCAATTTCCCACTCGGTGCCTGACTTTTTTCCAACTAACTTTTGTTTTCCTTCTACACATGTAAGTTCCAATTTATCTTTTATCGTACCAAGTAAGTAGCTGGAAACTTCTTCGTAACTCTTCCATTCGGTGTTCATAATGACGTTTCACCTCACGCTTTAATAATGCACGAATTGCCCATCGTTTAACAAATCATAGCTCATTTTTTCACTTACAAATTTTGTATCAGATCATCTAAGGCTTTGCTACATATATTATTTCTAGAAGGGTGGGTTTTTAGGCGAGAAGAAATACACCAACAGCGAATTGTATGGCGCATGGGCTAACCGTGCGGATTCCCCCCCATAAAAAAAGCAGGCTTAGCACCTTCCGGTACTAAGCCTGCTTTTTCATCACTGCTGTTTGACTAAACAACCAAGCGTTATTTTATGCTGCTTGCTGTTTATCATCTTCCGGTGCTAAACGGATTAGATAATCAAACGCACTTAAAGATGCAGTTGCGCCTGAGCCCATGGCAATAATAATTTGTTTGTACGGGCTGGTGGTTACATCACCTGCGGCAAATACGCCTGGAATGGAGGTTTCGCCACGCTCATTAACAATTATTTCGCCACGCTGGGTTAAATCAACATCACCGTCTAACCATTCGCTGTTTGGCACTAAACCAATTTGTACAAAGATACCAGCAAGTTCAAGGTGTTGCTGCTCGCCTGTTGCTCTGTCTATATAGTTTAGGCCAGTTACTTTTTGCCCGTCACCTACCACTTCTGTGGTTTGTGCTTGTTTGATAATTTGAATATTTGGCATAGAGCGCGCTTTGCGTTGCAATACTTCGTCGGCTCTAAGCTTTTTATCAAATTCCAATACTGTTACTTGTTCAACTATACCGGCTAAATCAATCGCAGCTTCAATACCTGAGTTACCACCACCTATTACTGCAACTTTTTTGCCTTTAAATAAAGGGCCGTCGCAGTGTGGGCAATAAGCAACACCTTTGCCGCGGTATTCTTTTTCTCCCGGTACATTCATTTCACGCCAGCGCGCACCTGTAGCTAAAATCACAGATTTACTTGCTAAGCTTGCGCCACTTTTTAGCCCAATCTCTATCATGTCGTTACGGGTTATTGAGCTGGCTCTTTGTTGGTCAATAATATCTACATTGTAGTCTTTAACATGTTCTTCTAAACCTGCAACTAACTTAGGCCCTTCCGTTGCTTTCACTGAGATAAAGTTTTCAATTGCAACTGTGTCCATTACTTGCCCACCAAAACGCTCTGCAACTATGCCTGTGCGCAAACCTTTACGCGCTGCGTATATTGCAGCCGCAGCACCCGCTGGGCCACCACCTACAACTAGTACGTCGTATGGGTCTTTTTGGTTAATTTTTTCTGCTTCGCGTTTTGCCGCGCCCGTGTCTACTTTGTTTAGAATTTCTTTAAGGGCAATACGACCTTGCGCAAATACCTCACCATTTAGGTAAACACTTGGTACTGCCATAATATTGCGTTCTGATACTTCATCGGCAAATACAGCACCGTCAATCATCACGTGCTCAACATTTGGGTTTTCAAGCGCCATTAGGTTAAGTGCCTGTACAACCTCAGGGCAGTTTTGGCAACTTAACGAAATATAAGTTTCGAATTTAAGTGGCCCAGGCAATTGGCGAATTTGCTCTAACACTTCTGCTGTTTGTTTACTCGGATGACCACCGGCTTGCAGAATGGCTAAAATCAGCGAGGTAAATTCGTGCCCCATTGGCACACCCGCAAAACCAACTTGGGTGCCTTTAGTTGAGTTTCGCACTGTCATTGACGGAGTGCGTACACCATCTTCATCACTCTGTTTTACTGAAATTTGACTATTAATACTGCTTAAGTCATTGGCTAGTTGGTTAAGTTCTTTTGCCTTGACGCTGTCATCAAGCGAAAGAAGCAACTCAACCGGCTGTTTAATTGCCGAGAAATGACTTTGTAACTGTTGTTTAATTTTGCTGTCTAACATAACAACTCCAAGGGAAAGTAACTGGGTTAAATAGACTTGGAAAAAGAGGGGATAAATCCCCTCTGTTCAAGCCACCAAAAGAAAGCTAATACCTTAGATTTAGCTTAGATTTTGCCTACTAAGTCTAAAGAAGGTGCTAAAGTTTCTTCACCTGGTTGCCATGCAGCTGGACATACTTCACCGTCGTGCTTTGCAACGTATTGTGCCGCTTGAATTTTACGAACTAGTTCTTTAGCGCTACGGCCAATACCTAGGTCGTGAACTTCTGCAACTTTGATTTCGCCTTCAGGGTTGATTACGAAAGTACCACGAAGTGCTAAACCATCTTCTTCAATCATTACGCCGAAGTTACGAGTAATGCGGCCAGTTGGGTCACCAATCATTGGGAAATCAATTTTACCAATTGTGTCTGACGTGTCGTGCCATGCTTTGTGTGTAAAGTGTGTGTCGGTTGATACTGAATAAACTTCAACGCCCATTTGTTGTAGCTGTGCGTAGTAATCTGCTAAATCACCTAGCTCAGTTGGACATACAAATGTGAAGTCTGCTGGGTAGAAAAACACTACAGACCATTTGCCCGCAAGGTCTTTGTCAGATACTTGAACAAAGTCACCTTTGTGGAAAGCTGTTGCGCTGAATTCTTTGATTTTAGTGTTGATAATAGATTGAGTCATAGCTGTCTCCTAATATAAATCTTTGGTTAAGAAAGTTGTTGTTTGCTTCGGGAACTATATTAGGAAAACAGGCTTAATCTGTATAACGGACTGATTCGATTATCACATTCGATTTTTCCGATTAGTTAATCGATAAAACTATTTAGGCTGAAACCAAAGTTGTTTATTGGCTAGTGGAGTTTGTTTAGGTAAAGATGGATTATTTAAGTGCAGGATGCGACGTTGTTCAAGCTGTGTTTTAGCAATCGCATCAGCAAAAGCTTGATTAAACATGCGTTCAAATTCGCCTGTTGCCAATAATTGTTTTAAACCAGACTCTATGGTCGCGGCTAATTGACTGTTATTGCGATTGACAAAAAAATACAATGCCGTGGGGTAATATAAAGCCAAACTGCTTTCAACTTTGACATTGTGACCTTGTGCTTGAAACTGTTCTGCTTCCGACCAAATCTCAAACACACCTCGCGGAAAATACTGCGCTTGCCCAGAAGTTAACACCTCAATTAAATCCGCATAGGCTGGTTTAGTTACGACTTTGAGTTGGTTGCGCTGTAAGATTTCTTCGTCTGGCCAATCTTGCCCTTGCACTGCAGTATAGAGTTTTAGTTGATTACGGTTTTTGACGCTATCAAATAAGTTTTGATGTTCAGGTTTAATTAAAAACAGCCGCCAGCCACTTAAACCTTTAGTCAGTGGTATACGAATAGGTAAATATAAAGCTTCACGTTGTTTATTGGTCATAGTCCAAACAACGTCTACCTGATTACGATAGAGCAGGTTAAGCGCTTGTTCTTGATCTACGGTTTGTTCATAGAGTTCAAGTTGATATTGTTGATCAACTTGTTTTAATGCTTTGCTTAATAAAGTAATGGGATAATTATGCTGTTTATCCCACTCACCTAACGGTGGTGGATACACTATAGATTTACTGATAGCCACTGCTGAAATTAAATACGTGACCAGCACTAATCCAAAAGCCCATGTACGCTGCATAATTATTTAAACAAAAATTTAGACGGAATTACGTTTAGCTTAGTTGTCAAAAGCCGTATCTGCCAATTAATTATGGCCGTTTAGCTAACGGATCAACTTATAATCTAGCCCTTGCTGCTGTAAAAAGCTTTCAGCGTTGTCACCCTGTAACAATGCGATTGTGGCTAAACTCCCTGCTTGTATGCAAGTTTTACCATATACAGATACAGACACAGGTGCGCCTTCAACTGGCCAACCGGTTTTAGGATTGAGGATATGGCCGTAGCGTTTGCCGTCAACTTCAATTGATCTGTGTATTTCACCACTGGTCGCCATTGCACCTTGGCGAATTTCAAATAACTCTATTTGCGGTGATAAAGCATTGGGGTTTTCTATGCTCACCTGCCAAGCTTGACCATCTTTACGTGGTTGACTCACTTGCATATCCCCACCAAAACAGACTAACACAGACGCATTAGGCGCTAACATGCTGCAAGCATGTGCCACTAGCCCTACCGCATATTCTTTGGCAATTGCGCCTAAATCAATTTCCATTCCAGCAGGAATTTGAATTGATTTCTTATCAAATTTAACTTTATCCCAACCGACCAATTGTAATAAAGCAGCAACTTGTTGTTTAGAAGGTAGTTTGTTTTGCTGCTCGTCTAACGGCCATGCACGACGCAAAATCCCCGAAGTGATATCAAATAAACCATCAGATTTTTGATAACACTGATCAGCAAAACTGAGTAAACGGTAAACTTCTTCATCAATCGCAACAACTTCACCACGAGCATTATTAATTGCATAACAAATATTGTCGTTACGATAACGACTGAACTTATGATCAACCCGCATTGCTTGGTGGTATGCCAAAGCAGCAACCTGCTCAATTAAAGCTGGCTCTAACTTGTCTACTAATACTTCACAAGTATTGGCCATAGCTTCAAATCGAATACATGCATGTTGCTGGTAAAAATGTATTTTATAATCAGGTCGCATCTTGTTAGTCTTAATTCCACCGAGATAGGCTATCTTTATATTTAGAATATACCGTAGTGATGTGCAATAAAACAGTAGTGTTAGGTTAATCTATAAGAGAAAATGTCAGCAAATTTATCCAAGGATGTATTTATGTATACACTTAGTCAGCTAAAAACGCTTAGTTTGTCATTAATAACAACTTTTTGTTTAGTGGTGAGCAGCCAGGTATATGCGCAAAACTTGACCGTTGCGCAAATTGAACAGTGGACAAAAGCAGCACCCCAAATTGCAACTTGGTTTAAACAGCATGAAGAAAAACTCAATGCAACTGCTGAAATTGATTTTGCTAATTCAGCTCCAGCAGATGTAGCGTCACAAGCATCATCAGCACTTAAACAACTTAAGCTGTACAAACAATTTGAGAACCAAGTGCAATCACAAGGTTTTGCCAGTGTTGAACAATTCTTTGTGGTGCAATCTGAAATTATTCAAGGTTATATGCAAGTAGCTATGCAGGCCTATTCAATTTCGCCTGAGATTCAACAAGAGATAAAAGACTCACTAACCGAATTAGACGCATCAGAGTTTTTAACTCAAGAACAAAAAGATCAAATGAAACAACAAATGCTCAGTATGTTCCAACAATTGCAAACGCCAAAACAAACAGAACAAACGGCTAATCAAAAGTTAATCCGCCAATACGCTGACAAAATCAAACAAACATTAGATAGCTTTCCTGCAGACGAATAAACCTAAAAGAATAAATAAGGTCGCAATTAATGAGTTCAAACACGCTAGACAATAACGACATTCAAGCCCCTAGCCCATTTGATATCGCTATGATGCTGTTATCAGCCATCGCCATGGTGATAGTTTTATGCATATTTATTATGCCGATGCATTCAGAAACACGCAGATTATTAACCCTGATAGACACTATGATTTGTATAGTTTTTATGATGCATTTTGTTTTTAATTTGGCAACCAGTGAACAAAAAATTCAATACGTGAAAGAGCATTGGCTTGAGTTTGTCGCCAGCATTCCGCTAGTTGAGCCGTTACGCTTATTACGTTTTTTACAAATATTCCGCGTAATTCGCATGATACGCATTGCTCGTAGTGTGTTACTGCCAATGCTCAAGCAGCGTATTCAAACTACCATGGCAGGCCTTTTGGTGTTTATGGTACTCATAGTTGCCGGTAGCTCAGTTGCGATATTTTTAATTGAAAGCAATGCAGCCGATTCAAACATTAAAACCGCCGAAGACGCTTTATGGTGGGGTCTTATAACTATTTCAACTGTGGGTTATGGTGACTACTATCCAGTAACAACTTGGGGGCGTTTAGTTAGTAGTTTATTAATTATTAGTGGTGTTAGTTTATTTGGTGTAATTTCTGGTTATATTGCTTCGAGCTTTTCTAAAGCGCCTGAGGATACTGAACACACGCCAATGTGGGCTGAAAAAATTCTGCAGGAACAAAATTTACAGCACCAGCAGCTGGTAGATAAGATATCCAATTTAGAAGCTGAAATTGTTGAATTGAGAAAACAACAGCAACAGTCTCAACAGTAAGTCATTAATAAAACAGACTTATCGCATTAAGATATATATCTTAATGCGATAAAATCTATAACAAAGTTAATTTAAGCCTAAGCTAAACCCACACCTCTAGCCATTAACGCGGCTAATAGCGGTATAACCAATAACAAAGTTAACTCAGCACGCATAATCATAACTATCTTTTTTGGTACTTGAATTGTCTCACCAACAAAGTTGCGGTTTTTAATAAAATAGATAGTTGGGTAAATAGACAGTAGCGCCATAATTACAAACAAAGTCATCTTAACGTGGAAGATTGGATTTTTACTGTAAAACTCTGCTGGTTTACCAACACTGGCAATTAACATTACACCCGCAATTAATACCAACACAGCACCTAAACCATAAACAGCATCAGCTATGCGTAAGCTCTTAAACTGCTGCTGATTTAACTGCCAACCAGCCAATATATGTGTTGCAACTAAACCTGACGCTAAAAATATAATGCCAATAAAATGCATATAACGAACTAAAATTTCATCCATCTTTTTCCCCTTTTTCTCAATATGAGTGGCTTGAGTGTATTGCGTTAATGTAAGCTGTTTAAATGTTGTAAAACTTGATTTTTATCATGTAACTTGCGAATTGATAATAACAAATCGCCTGCTTGTGGGAAGTGAATTTTAAGATAGCGCAGCCATTGTTTTACTCTGTTGCCATAATATAAACCACGATCATGGTCTATTTCTAAATCAGCATAAGCAATTAACACTGCAACGGCTTGCTGCCAACTAAGCGGCTGTGCAGCATGACGCAATATACTAGCAATATTTGGCATAGCTAACGCGCCGCGGCCTACCATTAAATGCTGACAACCACTTTGCTGCAAACAGTTTTCAGCATCTAACACAGACCACACCTCACCATTGGCGACCACAGGCATATTTACTTTATGCAATACACTGCTGATTTCCGCCCAATATGCAGGTGGTTTATAACCATGTGCTTTGGTACGTGCATGAATAGCTAAACTACTCGCGCCTGCTTGATTAACCGCATCAACATTCGCATGAAATAAGCTAGCATCGTCAAAACCTAAACGAATTTTTGCACTCACAATATGCGGCTGCGGCACAGCATCGCGCACAGCTTTAACTATCTTGTATAGCACCTCAGGCTCTTGCAACAGTACAGCACCACCTTTGGAGTTATTCACAGTTTTTGCTGGGCAACCAAAATTTAAATCCACCCCATGTGAACCCAGCTCAATTGCACGCACTGCATTTTCAGCTAAATATTCTGGGTTGTTACCCAATAATTGTACACGCACAGGTACACCTGACGGAGTTTTACCAGCGTTGCTTACAAGCTCTGGGCATAAACGATAAAAACTGCGATCTGGCAATACAGTTTGGCTAATCCGAACAAATTCGGTTACGCATAAATCAAAACCAGCAAAACGTGTTAGCAAATCACGTACAGCAAAATCAACCACACCTTCCATGGGTGCCAGCGTTAAGCTGCGAATGTTAGCCAACATTTTTATACCAAAAAACTTTTAAACCTTTTTCTGGGTACTTTTCTTTAAACACAGCTGGCGCAGCTAAACTTTGTTGCAACTGCCAGTTGGGCGCAAATTCTTCCACTTGTTGTTGTAGAAAGGTATCGGATAAATCTGGCGCGTTTAAACACAATAAAATATCCGCCCCTTCGGCTAAAAACTCAGTCATGCGGCGAATAATTTTTGCGTAGTCTTTTTCGATATTAACTGAGCCTTTTTGAAAAGCGGGTGGATCACAAATTAACATATCGTAAGGTGCATGTTTACGCACACGCCCGAAAGATTTAAACAAATCGACCGCTTCGTATTTGATTTTCGTTTTGTCTTGCTGATTAAGTTGGTGATTAACTCGCCCTTGCGCTAGCGCAGCTTTGCTCATATCTAAATTGACCACAGATTCAGCACCACCAGCAATTGCAGCCACGGAAAAAGCACAGGTATAAGCAAATAGATTTAATACACGTTTACCATTGGCGTGCTGTTTAACCCATTCACGACCATTTTCCATATCCAAAAACAATCCGTGATTTTGTTTTTTTCCTAGGGTTAATTGGTACTGTAAACCAAGCTCTGTAACCACCAACTGATTAACCATATCGCCAAATAAAACTTCACATTGTCCTTGGTCGTATGAACCACTAATCGCATACCTATGCTGCAGAATTAAACTTTGGCACTCTGGTATATTAGTTTTTACCCAAGCTTGAATAACCTCTTTTAAATCGGGTTCAACAGGTTTGTAAGCAGTCACATACACCACAGGTTTTAACCAGTCTATGCAGATATGCTCTAAACCGGCAAAACAATGACCTCGACCATGAAATAGTCGTTGGCAATCATCACCTGTTGGTCGTTGGATATTTTCAATAAGGGTATTCATATATGGCTTCTATACTTACTAGGCTGCAACTGGCGGGCATTATAGAGCTAAATCAATATAAATTGCGAGTATCAGAGCCATCACAGACAGTTCAATTCAAGGCGTATCATTGCAGGAATGTAGGCACCTTTCAAAATGATACAACACAGAAGTAGGCTGTCTGTGAGGCTCCTAAAAGGCTGGGCTAAAAGCCATTTATTCTGCGTTAAGTTGGCTTGATATAGAACCACTATGCCTGTGCCAACTTGCCTTGCCTAAATGGCTTTTATCTCCAGCTGATTATCGCTATTTATATTGATTTAGCTCTTCCTAAGATCACCAGATTGAGTTAGTTTGCCAGCAAGCAATCAACACCTTCAACTAAAACAGCTTTCAATAGTTACACTTTTAACCAACTTTATAGTCAAATGTTAGCCAAATTAACCAACTGAATTGATATTTTAATAACAATACAGGGAGGGAATCAGAAAAAGGTATTATAAAACATATGGTTAACTACTTTGGCACAGATAAAGCTATATGTATGGAGAATTCAACCACAGATACATAGTCAATCCCAAAGCGGATGGCTTTATTTAAAAGGATTAACTGATGAACAAACTCACTTATGCAATCGGCACAGCCGCCATAGTAGCGACTATTGTATGCGGCGCGAATGCCAATGACAGCCAACCACACATCAATGAGCAGTTATTGCAACTGTCAGGTTTTGATAAGCTCAAGCTTAAAACCTTCCATTCTGATGTTGTGGTAAAACACACCCAAGATGCTGACAGCCGTTTTTATATGCAGCAAACCTTGTTAAACGGCAGCTCGGAAGATTGTTTGTACCAGTGGGATATAGATAAAGGCTGGGGTACAGCAGATATTAGCCTGCAAAAACAAGACAATGGTTTTTTCGATTCATGTTCAGTTGAGCGAAAAATTACCATTAGCTTAGGCCAAAATGACTTTAATAAAGTGTATATCAGCCACCATCATGGTGTGATCAATATAGATAAGCTCGATTATGCAGACTTAGAGTTAGATAGCCACCATGGGCAATTTAACGTGCGTGACATCAAAGCAAACAAGCTCGAAATTGATAAACACCATGCTTCTATGCTGATTGAACAAATTGTTGCTGACTCTATCAATTTTGACTCTTCACACGGTTCGACTGAAATATTAGACGTAACCGCCAAGCTATTAAAAGCAGAGGTTAGCCATGGCTCTTTGGCAGTAAAACACAGCGAAATTGGTAAAACTGACATTGAAAGTGCTCATGCCAGCATAATGATAGATGAATTTGTTGGTTCATCGTTTAAAGCCGATGGTGCGCACAGCAAAGTTAAACTCGCAGCTAAACATTTGGATAGAGTGGAAATAGAAAACAAACATGGCGAAATTCATTTTGTTGGCTCTAGTAAAAAACTCAAAACCGACAATAGCCACGGCAGCACTTATATTAAGCAGCTACAACAAGATGGTTTTGAAATAAGCAGCAAAGCCCGCCACGGCAATATTGATTTGTATTTACCTGAAGGTACGCAATACCAAAGCAAAGTATCTGGTGACAGCAGCGTTAGTAATGGTAGCGCTGCCAGCAAAAACAAAATTGACTTGTCGGTTAAACACGGCCACAGCCAAATCATTCATATCTAGTAAGTTAAAAGATCCCCTACCAAAGCCCCATTTTGTGTTGTTTGCAAATGGGGCTTTTCTTATATTTGCGATAAGGTAAGTGTTAGCTACTGAAAACACGCAAGCCTATGCTGCCAATTACCATTGTGTTGCGCATCACACGCCTGTTCACTATCAAACTGTATTTGTTTATCTACATTGTTGAGTTTAATCTCCAGCGCCTGCAAATATTCAACAACCCAAGTTTTCATCGTATTGGCATTTTCGGCTTCAGCCCTGACCTGCTGCTCAGTTGTTGCAAATACAAATATCACTTTTAAGCTTTTGTCTAAATTAGTGTAGTCAACCACATGGGTTAACCAGACAAACCCATCAATTTCATTTTGCGCTAAATGACATAATTGAGTGAGTTGACGAACAATTTGTTTGTCGAGTTGTTTAATTTGTTTTTGAGTTAGCTTTTGATTTTGCTTGGGCATAGGTTTTGGGGTTTCTCAGGAAAATAAATTTTGGAACTTGGATAAATTAAGCGTTTAAGTGATGAGCAATTAACCGACAGTTTTATACTGTTAACTCAACATCCTTAAATAACGTCTTGCTTTTAAGATGGGAGACATGGTTAGAAGTCAAAGTATGTAACTGCTTATAGACATTATATTTTGCTTCTTCTCCATAATGGTAAATATTAATAGATTTGTAATTATCTTCAGGTTTTCTTGGGCTCTTTAATGAATTTAAAAAACCAAAGTACATATGATCGGGCTCCCCAAGGGAATGTCCAAAAATATGTAGACTGTCAAACTTCTTAAAAGCTTCGAAACAACGCCGTCCATCAAACAATGGGCTAGTAGACTTATATAAGAATGTATGTGTGTCATTGATTTTGGCATTGTCATCAACACCAAATATGATTTCATCCTGATTTACACTACCATGAACATGCAGAATGCGGTCTTGTAGGGAATCACCATAGCCCAGTGATTTTAGAATATAGCTAACTGAGTCAGTGTAGTTGAAATTCACGACTATGATGTCATCTAAGTTTTTCTCGGAAAAAAGCTTATAAGCGTCAGATTCAGTATTAACGGAAGCAATATCTATGGACTTTATGTATTCCTTTAGTGCGCCACACAATTTTTTGTAATCGTCTAACAAGTTAGGACTATGGTCGCTTTTTCTAGAGAATTCGGCTAATTCTCGTTCGATATCTATCCAATTGGACATCTCATTAACTTGGTTTAAGTAATTAAACAATTCAGAATGTCCATCTACATGTCTTTTAAAAAATTGAGAGCCAACAAAATCCCTGTAACTAGTTTTCAAACCTAAATTTAAATCAAAACCATTCCCTATTAAATACACGTCTGTCATTTCATTATCTCGAAGCTATAGCTCATAAACAATATAAGTGTAGGGTGCAGATCTAAGCCAACCACTTTTTAATAACCAAAGCGATTCGCCGATAGTCGTCTTCAGCGAATGTTTTGAGCAATACACCAACCCGTTTTGATTGGTGCATTTTAGGTTGTTGGCGCATGTATATTTTATGCAATGCGCCGGATGGCTTGTTACTTTTGTCTGTCATCTTTAATTTGTTGCTGACGGCTTTTCCACCAGCTTATACCTTTTACAACCACGGCTGCAAAGGCTATCCAAAAAATTGCGTGATAAAAGGCATGTGCCGTTTGATCTAAGCTGTGATCTGGATGTGCTAATGCTTGGGTTGTAAATAATGTAGTGATAATTACTAATATGCTTTTTAACATGTTTTTATCCTCGTAAATTTTAAATTCTGTCTCTGCTACCAAACTAGTAGCGCTTGTAAACCCAAGTCCCAATCCCAGTCAGGAATTGCGATTAATACGCAGACTCGCTGTAAACCCGTCCGTGGGAGCTCGAGACAAATCATCCACGATTTGTACGGTCTGCTTTATTAACCCCAATCCCTTCCTTCAACTCTTGTGTCGCTGCAAAATAACTACCGCAACACCAATGCCAAAAAGGTGTATGGGTGTGTTGGTCGAAAAATCTCTTTTTCAGGGATGAAAAAGCGAAGCGTACATGGATGTATTCACCGCGTTTTTTCGAGCAATTCCCCATTCGCCTTAACTTTCCCTGCCACCCAACTAGCTGCGGCCAATCCTCAATTGCAACACCAATGCCAAAAAGGTGGATGGGTGTGTTGTTTGCAAATTAAGCTGTGCGCGCTATATCCAACATACCTTCAGTTTCAATAAAACTAATAATCTCATCTAAGCCTTGTTTCGCCTTAAGATTACTGAAAATAAACGGCTTATCACCGCGCATTTTCTTCGAATCGCGCTCCATCACCTCTAATGACGCACCAACATACTCAGCGATATCAATTTTATTGATAATTAATAAATCCGACTTAGTAATACCCGGGCCGCCTTTACGTGGAATTTTATCACCGGCAGAAACATCAATTACATAAATAGTTAAATCAGATAACTCAGGGCTAAAGGTTGCAGATAAATTATCACCGCCACTTTCAACTAAAACAAAATCTAACTCACCATGACGTTTTTGCAACTCATCGATAGCAGCCAAGTTCATTGATGCATCTTCACGAATGGCCGTATGTGGGCAACCACCGGTTTCAACCCCCATAATGCGATCTGGCTCTAAAGCACCGTGACGAGTTAAAAACGCAGCGTCTTCGTGGGTATAAATATCGTTAGTGACAACAGCCATATTGTATTTTTCACGCAAAGCTAAACATAACTCGCGTAATAACGCAGTTTTACCCGAACCGACAGGTCCACCTACACCAATTCGTAAAGTTTGTTTTTTCATTTTGTTCTCCTACTTCATTCGTTCGCTTAACTTGTGCGGTTAAGACCTAAATAATCTTGAATACTGGGTTTCGTGCCAAGCACTGGCCATAGCAACACTAGGTAAACTATTGCCAATTTGTGAACGCTGGCGTGAATTTGCATCAGCAATTACTTCATCCACCAATTCACTTAAACTAAACATTAAATTTTGCGCTTGGGTTTGCCCCAATGGCACCAGCTTAGTTGCTGCCGCAACTTGATTTTCGATAAACATCCAACAAAAGCCAGTTAACGCTAGTTGTTGCTCAAGCTGCCAGCAATAACAAGCAACTGCAAATGCGCTGGCGAAACTGATATCCTGCCATTCTTGCATCTGCGCCAATAAACTTTGTTGCTCGGCGTTAAACTCGGTATTTTGTTGAGTTAACACGCGTAACAAAGCACGCCCCATAGCAACATCAGCTAATCTAAGCTCATGGCTTTCGCGGCTAGCAATGGCTAGCTGGTTTAGCTCGACAACTTCAGCATAATCCGTTGTTTGATTTAATGATTGCAACACCAAACGGATAATGATTAAATCTGTTGTGCCGATAGAAGCTTGCAGATTAGTGGTTATCCAATTCTCACACTCAGCAACATTCGTCACCCAACCAGTTTCAACTGCATACTCAAGCCCTTGAGAAAATGAGAAACCACCAACGGGTAACCCAGGGCTACAGAGTTGGAGTAAACGAGTGAGCTTAAGTGAGTTGATGGCATTAGTGTGCATGCGAATGTCCTGAATGGCTGCCATAAGCACCGTTTTCTGGTTCAAATATCTCTGGTGCATCTGATGTTGTTAATCCGTACATTTCGCATAATTCTTTTAGTACGTGATCGGGTTTAAAACGCAACCAGCGCTCGCCAACTTGCAACACTGTATGACGGTTACCTAAGTGATAACAAACTTTGCTGAATGTGTGCCAGTCTTCAGTGCTTGCTGTGATCACTGGCTCTTTGGCACCTTTGATTTCTATTAATAATCCACATTCGGTTTTTAATACCTCACCTACGCGCAATGGATTACCGCGGTCGACGAATATACCTATATCTTGCCCTTGGTCGGTTTTACCTTTGATTCGGGCTTTTTGTCTTGTTTCTCTGTCTAATGTTATTGAGTCGTTTATTGCTTGATGTGTATGACTCAATCTTTCAAATGCTTGTAACATATATACCTTCTTAAATCGTTTTATTGCTCGATTCGTTATTAGATAGTGCAAACTAGGTAGTGCTTTGACTCCGTGCCACGGAGCAAGTTTGAAGCATAATTTCTAAAAACGCCGTAAATATATCCCTATAGGCTCTACCCTGTCATCCATGACAGGGAGGTTTTAGAAATCAGCATTCAAACCCGCTTTTCTAAACATTTTTATTGCTGCAAAAACTCACCGCAACACCAGTGCTAGAAAGGTGTATGGGTGTGTTGGTCGAAAAATCTCTTTTTCAGGGATGAAAAAGGGAAGCGTA
>NZ_JH767533.1:35162-95050 GCF_000281085.1 Catenovulum agarivorans YM01 | reverse complement strand
CACCTTGCTCTTCCCTGCCACAAAACTAGCAGCGCCTTTAAAACTCACCGCAATGCCTGTGCCCAAAAGGTGTATGGGTGTGTTATTTGCAAAACTTCAATCGGCATGGAGGCCGTTTGTGAGCGGGCCATGGATGGCCTTGCAGCGTTTTTGCAAATAATTCCCCATGCAGCTTTAACTTCCCTGCCACCAAACTAGCAGCACCTTTAAAACTCACCGCAACACCAGTGCTAGAAAAGTGTATGGGTGTGTTATTTGCAAAACTTCAATCGGCATGGATGCCGTTTGCGAGCGGGCCATGGATGGCCTTGCAGCGTTTTTGCAAATAATTCCCCATGCAGCTTTACCTTCCCTGCCACCAAACCAGCAGCGACTACCACTAGCCGCAACACCAGAACTAAAATAAACAATATCGCTGCGCCAACGGTAATTCAGTTGCTGGCTCACAAGTTAACAACACACCATCAGCCGTTACCTCATAAGTTTGCGGATCAACCTCAACTTTAGGCGTTAATGAGTTATGGATCATATCCTTCTTACCGATATTACGAGTGTTCTTACACACACCAATCATGCGCGTTAACCCCAACTGCTCAGGCACTTTTTTCTCGACCGCAGCTTGCGATAAAAACGTCATCGAAGTTTTAGCCGCAGCTTGCCCATGCGCACCAAACATAGGGCGATAATACACAGGTTGAGGTGTTGGGATAGACGCATTGGCATCACCCATAGGGGCAGCGGCAATAAAACCACTCTTCAAAATTAATGAAGGTTTAATGCCAAAAAATGCCGGTTTCCATAACACTAAATCAGCTAATTTACCCACTTCAACCGAGCCAATCTCATGGCTAACACCATGGCTAATTGCAGGATTTATAGTGTATTTAGCGATATAACGCTTGGCGCGGAAGTTATCGTTTTCTTCAGTATCAGGTGCTAAAGGCCCACGCTGTACTTTCATCTTGTGCGCGGTTTGCCAAGTACGGCAGATCATCTCACCTACACGACCCATAGCTTGAGAGTCAGAGGCGATCATACTGATAGCACCTATATCATGCATGATATCTTCCGCAGCAATACTTTCTTTACGAATACGTGAGTCAGCAAAAGCGATATCTTCAGGGATATTTGGATCTAAATGATGGCACACCATCAACATATCCAAATGTTCATCAATGGTATTGATTGTGTACGGTCTGGTTGGATTGGTTGAAGATGGCAATACGTTTTCTTCGCCACATGCACGAATAATATCCGGTGAATGACCACCACCTGCACCTTCTGTGTGATACGTATGAATGGTGCGACCTTTAAACGCACCAATAGTATCTTCGACAAAACCTGATTCATTTAAAGTGTCAGTATGAATAGCTATTTGCACATCGTACTTTTCCGCCACACCTAAACAGGTATCAATAGCTTGTGGTGTTGTACCCCAGTCTTCATGTAGTTTTAAACCACAAACACCGGCTTCAATTTGTTCCTCTAACGCCAGCGGCAAACTTGCATTACCTTTACCTAAAAAACCAAAGTTCATCGGCATATCGTTGGTCGCTTGCAACATTTTAAAGATGTTCCACGGGCCAGGTGTACAAGTTGTCGCATTCGAACCTGTAGCAGGGCCAGTACCACCACCTATCATAGTGGTTACGCCAGACATTAGCGCTTCTTCAACTTGCTGTGGGCAAATAAAATGAATATGCGCATCTATGCCACCCGCTGTGATTATTTGCCCTTCACCAGCAATAACCTCAGTACCAGGGCCTACTTCGATATCAATATTGTCTTGCACATCAGGATTACCCGCTTTACCTATAATGGCGATGCGACCATCTTTAACACCTATATCCGCTTTAACTATGCCCCAGTGATCTAAAATCAGCGCATTAGTAATCACCAAATCCACCGTTTTATGGCACGACGCTTGGCTTTGCCCCATACCATCACGAATAACTTTACCACCACCAAATTTGACTTCTTCACCATAGGTTGTGAAATCTTTTTCGACTTCTATCCACAATTCAGTGTCGGCCAAACGTACTTTGTCGCCAACTGTCGGGCCAAACATATGTGCGTATGCGTGTTTATCTATACTCGACATTATTTCAGCCCTCCCATCACTTCGCCTCTAAAACCATATACTTTGCGCTTACCAGCATAAACAACTAAGGTAACTTCACGCTCTTGACCTGGCTCAAAACGTACTGCTGTGCCGGCAGTAATGTCTAAACGAAAACCATATGCTTTTTCACGATCGAATTTAAGTGCAGGGTTTGCTTCGTAAAAATGGTAGTGCGAACCAACTTGCACAGGGCGATCACCACTGTTAACTACCTCTAAAGTAATTTTTGTGCGACCAACATTCAGTTGATGTTCACCCGCAGGTGTTTTAATTTCACCAGGAATCATGCTGCGCTCCTATACAATTGGGTTGTGCACTGTTACTAGCTTAGTGCCGTCTGGGAAGGTTGCTTCAACTTGTACTTCAGGGATTAATTCAGCTATGCCTTCCATAACCTGATCACGGGTTAACAAAGTGCGACCATAATCCATTAGCTCAGCAACGGTTTTACCATCGCGCGCACCTTCAATAATTTCCATGGAAATATAAGCCATGGCTTCTGGATAATTGAGTTTTAAACCGCGATTTAAACGTCGCTCCGCTAACAAAGCTGCGGTGAAAATCAGCAGTTTGTCTTTTTCTCTTGGTAATAAATCCATAATCAGTTCTCTTTGCTAGTTGTTCTATGTTAACCAGATTCTTGGTTGCGCCACTTGGCTTTGATACAAAGCTTGGCGAGTTGTTTGCCAAAGGGCGATAAATATTTTTTTACACTCAGCGCTGCGTTGGCCTAAGTAACGAATAACGTACACATTTTCAATTAAACTAATACTAACCTTTTGAGTTAACTCAGCTTGTTCAACTTGTAAGCGTAGTGCATCAAGCAAATCTTGCTGCGCGAGTTTGTCGGTTAATTTACTTGGCGCTGTGATATAAAAAGTGCCGATAATAGGATTGTTGGCCAAACCTGCACGCGCGAGTAATAATTTGTTTTCAGGCGCAATCACTAACCTGTCGTGAATAGCGAGTTTGTTGTCGATATAAATTTGCGTTAACTGCTCAAACTTACCCTGTTCAAATTCTTTGCCTATTGCCGGTAAACCGAGCGATATAACATCCCACCCCAAATAAACACCTTGTTTATCCACATGCACGGTTAGATTATTTTTAGCATTGGCATTTGGATAGATTAAGGTTTCTTGCGGTAAGTGCTCAAGTCTTGAGTTCGCTGCGACTGTATAGGCGGTGTCCTGCAACTGCAGCGCATGACCAATTTGGGCATTTTCACGCGCACGATAAAAACGATTCGCGCCCGGCGTGGTTAACAAAGCTTGGCTGTTTTCTTCAGTTTTGGCGGTTATGTATAACTCGTCCCCCGAGACTATGCCTGCAGGTGGGTGCAACAGGTACACATGTGCGCAATCTGGCCCTTCTGGATAAAAGGCTTTTTGTACCGACAATGGACCATTTCGTTTTATATGGCTTAGTCGGCTGCCATGTGCTGTTTGGCTGAATGTTAAATCTAGCTGCGCTAACCATTGTCTTTGTTGTGGTTGGGCGCTTGCTGTTATTGTCATAGTACCTTCTTTTGTTCTTCTACCTTGCTTTCTAAACATTTTTATCGCTGCCAGTACACTCGCGGCAACATCGAGGATTCCCAATCAGTCAGGAATCGTGGTTAATACGCAGACTCGCTGGTCACCAGTACCATGAAGCAAGTTTGAAGCATAATTTTTTAAAATCGCCGTGAATATATCCCTATAGGCTCTGCTTTATCATCCCTGATAAAGAAGTTTTAAAAAATCAGCATTCAAACCCGCTTCTTCCAACACTTTTATTGCTGCCAATAAACTCAACGCAACACCAGTGCTAAAAAGGTGGGTGGGCGTGTTGGTCGAAAAATCTCTTTTTCAGGGATGAAAAAGCGAAGCGTACATGGATGTATTCACCGCGTTTTTTCGAGCAATTCCCCATTCGCCTTAACTTTCCCTGCCACCCTACTAGCAGCGCTTTTAACTCCCTGCTACGAAGCAAGTTTGAAGCATAATTTTTTAAAATCGCCGTGAATATATCCCTATAGGCTCTGCTTTATCATCCCTGATAAAGAAGTTTTAAAAAATCAGCATTCAAACCCGCTTTTTCCAACTCTTTTATTGCTGCCAATAAACTCAACGCAACACCAGTGCTAGAAAGGTGGATGGGAGTGTTGTTTGCAAAACTTCAATCGGCATGGATGCCGTTTGCGAGCGGGCCATGGATGGCCTTGCAGCGTTTTTGCAAATAATACCCCATGCAACTTTACTTTCCCTGCCACACAACTAGCAGCGGCCAATCACCAATCGCAACACCAGTGCCCAAAAGGTGGATGGGCGTGTTGTTTGCAAAACTTCAATCGGCATGGAAGCCGTTTGCGAGCGGGCCATGGATGGCTTGCAGCGTTTTTGCAAATAATACCCCATGCAACTTTACTTTCCCTGCCACCAAACTAGCAGCGACTTACCCTAAACAGCTAAATATTTACCAACTAACTCATCATCCAAATCAGCCATTGGCCCAGAAGCAACAACCTCACCTTTCTCCATCAAATGAAACTGCTCACCAACAGCACGGGCAAAAGGTAACTTCTGCTCAACTAAAACAATAGTCATGCCCTGCTCTTTATTCAGCTTCAACAACACATCACGAATCAACTGAACAATATTTGGCTGAATACCCTCATTTGGTTCATCTAAAATCAGAATATCAGGATTCAACACCAATGCACGCGCAATTGCTAACTGCTGCTGTTGACCGCCGGATAAATCACCACCACGGCGATGCAACATCTCTTTAAGTACCGGAAATAACTCAAAAACAGATTCAGGAATGGTTTTACTTCCTTGACGTTTACAGTTCAAACTCACCTTTAAATTTTCTTCAACCGTTAACTGGCCAAAAATATGTCGGCCTTGTGGCACATAACCCACACCAATTTCCGGACGCTGCTCAACCGACTTTTTGGTCATATCCAAATCGTTAATAGTTACAGAGCCAGTGCTAACCGGCAACATGCCCATAATGCACTTTAACAAAGTGGTTTTACCCACACCGTTACGACCCATAATACAAGTGCGCGAACCTTTTTCTATTTTCATATTTAGGTTCCACAAAATCTGCGTGCCGCCGTATTTTTGATTTACATCTTTAAGCTCAATCATTCGCCAGTCTCCTCACCTAAATACACACGCACAACTTCTGGGTTAGATTGAATCTCAGACATGCTGCCTTCAGCCAAAACACTACCTTGATGCAACACAGTCACTTTGCGCGCAATTGAACGAACAAACGCCATGTCATGCTCAACTACCACCACAGAGTGATCACCCGCAAGCGAGGTTAATAACTCAGCGGTGCGTTCAGTTTCTTGCGCTGTCATACCAGCAACAGGTTCATCCACCAGCAATAGTCTTGGTTTAGCCGCTAACAACATACCAATTTCTAACCACTGTTTTTGCCCATGAGATAACGCGCCAGCTTGCATGTTACATTCACCAACTAAACCTATGGTGTGAAGAATCTGTGCAATTTCATCGCTCTGCTCGCCAGATAATTTATGGAACAAATTAGCCCAAATACCTTTATCACCATGTAAACTTAACTCTAAATTTTCAAACACTGTTAAGTTTTCAAATACAGTTGGCTTTTGGAATTTTCGACCAATACCAGCACGAGCAATTTGTGCTTCGTCCATTTCCAACAAATTAACTTGTTGACCAAAACTGACTTTACCAACATCTGGGCGAGTTTTACCGGTAATTACATCCATCAAGGTAGTTTTACCGGCACCATTTGCGCCAATTAAACAGCGTAATTCACCATCGTTAATATAAAGGCTTAAATCGTTTAATGCTTTAAAGCCATCAAAACTTACGCTGACATCTTCCACGTATAAAATAACCCCGTGGCGCGTGTCTGGCTTGATGTTTTCTTCTTCTAATAACGGGCTACCCGCTTCACGGCTCATGACTTCACCTCGGCTAATTTTTTCTGATTAAAACGCGCTGCAATCGCAGGGAAAAATCCGGCAATGCCTTTTGGCAATAACAAGGTTACCAATACAAACAAGCCGCCCAATGCATATAACCAAGCTTCAGGCATAATTGCGGTAAAACGTGTTTTTGCGTAGCTCACAACAATCGCACCAATAATCGCACCATATAAAGAACCACGACCGCCAATAGCCACCCAAACAACCATTTCAATTGAGCTTAACGGCGAGAATTCACCTGGGTTGATGATACCCACTTGCGGAACATATAAAGCGCCTGCGATACCAGCCAACATAGCCGAAACAACGAAGATCCAAACTTTGTAGTTTTCAGGTTTATAACCAATAAAACGTACTCGGTTTTCAGAATCACGAATGGCGGTTACTACACGTCCCATTTTTGAGTTAACGATAAAGTGACAAACCGCAAAACCAATTGCTAAGAAAGTTGCTGTGGTAGCAAATAACGCAATACGTGTTGTGTCTGACTGCAACGAGAAACCTAGAATATCTTTAAAGTCGGTTAAACCATTGTTGCCACCAAAACCCATTTCGTTACGGAAGAAAGCAAGCATTAAGGCGTAAGTAACCGCCTGAGTCATAATCGACAAATACACACCACTTACACGTGAGCGAAATGCCATAGTACCGAAGATATAAGCTAATAAACCTGGTGCTGCGACTACCATTACCATCATCCAGATAAAGCTGTCGGATCCCGCCCAATACCAAGGCAAGGCATCCCAGTTTAAAAACACCATAAAGTCAGGTAATTCAGGGTTGCCGTATACACCACGGTCGCCAATTTGACGCATTAAGTACATGCCCATGGCATAACCGCCGAGGGCAAAAAATGCGCCGTGACCTAGGCTTAAAATACCGCAGTACCCCCAAACTAAATCAACCGCTAACGCCAATAATGCGTAACACAAGTATTTACCAAATAAGGTGACAGTATAAGTACTCACGTGCAACGCTGAGCCTTCAGGAAACGCTAAGTTACATACCGACACATATAAAGTTGTAATAAATAAACAACCTACGACTACAGGCAAACTGCCTAGTTTTTTAAATAAATCAGCCATTAGTCTGCAGACCTCCCTTTTTGTGGGAATAAACCTTTAGGTCGTTTTTGAATAAACAACACTAAACCAACTAGCACGATAATATTGGCTAGTACTGAACCTGTTAGTGGCTCTAAGAATTTGTTGATTGAACCGAGTGACATAGCGGCAACTAAGGTGCCCCACAAGTTGCCAACACCACCAAACACAACTACTAAGAAAGAGTCGATAATGTACGACTGGCCTAAGTTTGGCCCTACGTTAGTTAATTGGCTTAACACCACGCCCGCAATACCAGCAATACCCGAGCCTAAACCAAAGGTAATGGCATCAACCCTGTCACTGCGCACACTTAACGCGCGTGCCATTTCACGGTTTTGCGCCACCGCTCTTACATGTAAGCCAAGTGATGAACGCTTCATAAATGCCAGCAAGGCGAAGAACACGGTTAAAGCAAAAATGATGATGTATAAACGGTTATAGGTAATTGAGAAAATTGGGTTAATTTGCCATGAACCACTCATCCATTCAGGCGCAGCAACTGTGCGGTTTAACGGCGAGAAAATAGTACGAACCAACTGTTGTAAAATTAAGCTGATACCAAAAGTTGCTAACAAGGTTTCTAACGGGCGACCTTTTAAGAAGCGGATAACACCACGTTCAATTAATACCCCAACAAAACCAGAGACTAAAAACGCCGCAGGAATAGCAATAAACAACGAATAATCAATCCATTGTGGGAACATTAATTGGATAACATATGTAGTGTAAGCACCTAACATGATCATCTCGCCATGCGCCATGTTAATTACACCCATTACCCCAAAAGTAATGGCTAAACCAATTGCCGCTAGCAATAGCACTGAACCTAGGCTTAAACCAAAAAACATATTTTCGATAAATTCGTAAATCGAACGTTTTTGTTTAATTTTATCTATCGCACTGGTTAACTCAGTTTTTAACTGTTTTTCCGTTGCGCTAAGTTGGCTTTTTTCAACTTCATCCAACAATGCCAATTGATTCACCATAGCATTGCGTACTGCTGGTTGTAAGCTGTCACGCAAAGCTTTGGCAACGGCTAATTTCTCTTCGGCATTGCCATTTTTTAAGGTATTCACACCTATGGCAGTTTGCATTAAATCTGCAACTGTTGAATCTTGTTCTTTTGTCACTAACTGAGTTAGCAGCTCGATTGTTTCGTCGTCTGGGGAGTCCAGAATCTGTTTAACCGCAGCTAAACGTACCTCGGCATTTTTGTGGGTTAAATCAAGCTGAGCGATTAGTCCACGAATTGTGCTACGAATTCGGTTACTGGTTTTAACCTTTTTCATTGATGATTTACTGGCTGTGCCAAGGTCATCACCAGTTAACACGTCAGTTAGTTGATAATCACCATCTGGCGTTTTGCGAATGCTCACTACTTGTTTGTTATTTTTCTTGTAGTAAAGATCGCCGTTTAAAATTTCAGTTAATACGGTTTTAGTTCGCTCATCGGGGTGAGCCGCAATTTGTTCCAATAAAGGGGTAATGTTGCGCAGAGACTTGCTGGGCAGTTGGTTAACCAACTGGGAAAATTCATCGGCTTGAGCCGAAAAACTCGCCAGCAGTATGGAGAGTGTGAGACAGAATATTCGCAGCATTGCGGCATCCTTCATGTTTGTTACTTCGTATTTGGGTTGGTGCTGCTGCCACTAGCTAACAGCAACACCTTGGGAGTTATTTTGGGCTGGCTTATGTTCGCGAACTCTTGCGGGGAGAAGGTAAATTCCTCACAAAGGCGCTGTGAATACATCCTTGTAAGCTTCGCATTCGCATCCATGCGAATGAGACTTTGTGATTAACTTACTTCCCCCCTCTGTTTGTTGCTCAACTCACTTTAAGCTTTGCCCTTGTGTGTTTGGCGGAGTGCCAAACACACGGCACATTTAATATCTTGCTATTATTAGAAGTTTTGGCCTGAACACTTACCAGTTTTAATGTCGAAGTTGCCGCATTTAACTGGTGCTGTCCAATCAGCAATTAGGTTTTTCGAGCTAGGTAAGAAGTCAGACCAAGCGTCACCAATTACTGTGTCAGGTGTTTGCCAAACAACTTCGAACTGACCATTTTCTTGAATTTCACCAATTAACACTGGCTTAGATAAGTGATGGTTTGAGTTCATAACCGCAGTACCACCGGTTAAGTTAGGTACAGTAATACCTATCATGGCTTGCTCAACTGCATCTACCTCTGTCGTACCTGCTTTCTCAACAGCTTTCGCCCACATTTTGAAACCAATGTACGTCGCTTCCATTGGGTCGTTAGTTACACGCTTGTTGTCACCAATGTATTTTTTCCAAGCTTTGATGAACTTAGTGTTTTCATCACTTTCAACACTTTGGAAGTAGTTCCAAGCCGCTAAGTGACCAACTAATGGGCTAGTGTCGAAGCCAGATAACTCTTCTTCACCTACGGAGAATGCAACTACAGGAATGTCTTCAGCTGAGATGCCTTGGTTACCTAATTCTTTGTAGAAAGGTACGTTTGCATCACCATTAATAGTTGAAACAACTGCAGTTTTCTTGCCTTTAGAACCGAATTTTTTAACTTCAGCTACTATGCTCTGCCAGTCTGAATGACCGAAAGGCGTGTAGTTGATCATAATGTCTTTATCCGCAACACCTTGAGCTTTTAAGTAAGCTTCTAAGATTTTGTTGGTGGTACGTGGGTAAACATAGTCAGTACCTAATAATACCCAACGCTCAGCGCCGATATCATTCATCAAATAATCAACTGCTGGAATAGCTTGTTGATTTGGTGACGCGCCTGTGTAGAATACGTTTTTCGATGACTCTTCACCTTCGTATTGTACTGGGTAGAACATTAAGCCATTTAACTCTTCAATTACTGGTAACACAGATTTACGTGATACCGAAGTCCAACAACCAAAGATTACGTCTACTTTTTCTTTAGCTAATAGTTCACGAGTTTTTTCCGCGAACAATGGCCAGTTAGATGCTGGGTCAACCACCACTGGCTCTAACTTTTTACCTAATAAACCACCGGCTTTATTTTGCTCTTCAATCATCATCAACACAGTGTCTTTCAAGGTTGTTTCAGAGATTGCCATAGTGCCGGATAATGAGTGCAATACACCTACTTTAATAGTGTCTGCTGCCATAGCCATTTGTGTTACTAAGCTACTGGCGATAATAGAGCTAGCTGCTATCAGTTTTTTAAGTTTCATAATAATAATTCCTCAAGTTATGTGTAGTGCTTAGAAAGAGATTAAAGCTTCAACTGCGATTGAATCGCTGTCGCCTCTAACATCACTTTCATCCATACGGTATTCGAACACCATAAGTAAGTTATCGCTTACTGCGTAGCTAGGCGAGATAGTTATTGCGCTGCCGTCATCAAACAATGCACCTGCTGCAGTTTCAATTTCAAAATCATGATAGCGAACTGTGATACCAGCTGAGCCCATAGCATAGTTAGCCATTAATAAGTAACCAGAACCGTCATTGCCGTTTGCGTAGTCACCTAAGTTATATTCAGCGGCTAAAGTTAAATCGCCAACTGCGTAAGAAGCCCAAACGTTAGTTGTGTTGGTGTCTTCATCTGATAAGTAGAAAGCTTTAACTGTAATTGAATCAGTTGGCATGATAGCGACCATAGCTTCGTAGCCAGGTTTTTCACTATCTGTGTCTTCAGGGCTGTATGGGCTATTGATTACAGAAAGGGCAACTGCGAAGCTGTCAGTGCTATATAAACCAGAAATACCTTGTTGGTAGTAACCATAGAAATAAGGTGCATAACCTGTACCTGAGTATTGGAACAAGCCTGTAGGCTCTTCAGTTTCCCAACCAGAGTAGCTTAAGAAACGACCCGCTTTTAACGTGAACTCATCTGTCACTGCGTAGGTAAAAAATGCTTGCTCTAAATCAACCGCACCGTATGAATCTTTGTATTCTAAATCTACTTGCGCTTTTAACTTGTCGTCAAAGCTATAAACCAAATCAATTTCAAATTGGTCTAAACCAGAAGATGACTCTGAGCTTGCGCCATCTGCATCTGTGTACACGTAAGACATATCAATAAAACCAGTTACTGATAGGTTGTCTGTTAAACTGAAGTCACCTGCATTTACCGCTGGTGATGCTGTTACTGTAGCTAGCGCAGCTGCGATACTTAAAGCTGTACGTTTGATTTTGCTCATTGTAATACCCCTGAAGTAGTTTGCTTAACCTTGTTATTTGCAGTGTTTGGGGTCGTAAACAAAACAGCCATCACAATTGGGAAATTGGCTTATGAGTACTGCCTTGTTTACGACTGTGGTTAGTATTGCGCGAAAGCGCTAGAGGGGATATTCGTCAAACTGCGCAGGGGCATACGTCAAATGACGTAGTTTTTAAAAATTGATGAAGATATTAAAAATAAAAGCTCAGCTAATTTGCTCTAGCTAGGCAAATTAGCACAATAAACTTTTGCTGCGATTATACATCTGATAGTACTCAACACTTAAGTCATCGCAATAGACACCACCAAACCAACAAATATCAAAATAACAGACTGCAAAATCGCCACTGCAACATTGCCCTTTTTAATCTCTTCATTAAAGTTGATATCACGGAAAATAAACTTATCAATAATGATTAACGCCAGTACGCTGACAAATAAACAAATCAAAGCGTACGCTAGGTTAATGGCTAAAAAGGTGATGTTTTGGCTAATGCTGGTGATTTCCATAATAAGCTTCTCTTTGTGTGGTTATTTTAAATGGTGTTTTTGGTGCTTCAGTTAACCAACCAACTGACCATGCGGTTATTGGCTCAATACTACTGTAGTTCAGTTGGCTAGAGTAATAATTCATTATGTCTGTAGTCGCATAACTTTTGGCATTTTCAATATTGTATAAATCGGCTGCGCCAAATAAATGTAATAACTCGTGCGGTAATACCTGTTGAAAATGCCACAGTTTGTTTATTTTGTATTGCGTGATAAGTTGCACATGTTCAAAATAACAATGACCTTTACCGCAAGTTCTCGCAAATGATCTGTCATCATTATTAGTATGAAAAATCAGTGCAACTTGACTGTTTTTATCACCACCAGTTAAATAATTCAGCCATGTTTTTAAATCAGGATATTTTTGATAATTGAGTAATTGCTCTGTGATATAAGCAAAATATTTTTGATCTCGAACGGTACGATTATTGATTCGTTTCGGAATAGATAAAAAGAAAAACCTTTGTTCAAAATCTAAATTATTGATTGCATATTGTTTGGCTGATTTTTGCAGCCAATCGCTTGCTACATCCGCATTTGACATAGCGTTTAACCTGTCTTGATTTGACCAGCGGCTCCACAAATTATCATCGACAAATACATAAGCTAAGATCACTTTGCCAGTTAATTTTTTATTCATGCCGGTATCACGCATATCTAAATAATTTTGACGTAGTTTGCGTTCACCTTGATTGCGGTTGATTAAATTTTTGACCTCAACAATGCGCTGCTTATGGTAATCACTGCCTGTTAGTTTATAAGCTTGTTGCAACATATTTAACTGCTTATGGAAATGCCACATCTGGTAATAATGCTCGGCGGCGGTATTCAATAACCAAACTTTAAGCTCTAACGGTAACTCTGCTTGAGTGAGTTGCTGATTAATCAATTTAACAGCTTTATCGGGGCGGTCTGCTAACACTTCCACTTGTTGGGCAATTGGGTATTTGTCGGCAAAACTTGTTTGAAAAAACGTGAAGTAAATCCATAGTCCAAACCAAATTAAACCAGCGCCAACTATTTTATAAAAAAATTCCTTCACCCTGTGTTATCTCATTTGTTACTTTTTGTGCACTTGAAAAACCTACGTACATCTACGCATATACAGCCAACTTGCTCGCCTGTTAAACTGCCGTCAAGTTAGTAGAAAAAGTTGATTATGCACTCAAGGCAAAAAATTCGCCACACCAGGCGTACTTATAACAAGTTGGTTGCCAACGAAATGATGGAAGATTTTGCGCTACGTTTCACCGCAAAACGTGCGCGCAAATGGTCATCCATGTGGATAGCCAATACCGCACTTGGCATAGTCTCGTTTTTAGTATTAGAAGCCATAGGTGGTGCAATTACCCTCAACTATGGTTTTGTTAATTCTGCTTGGGCAATTATCGCGGTTGTTGCCGTGGTTTTTTTTAGTGGATTGCCCATTAGTTATTACGCGGCCAAATACGGGGTAGATATTGATCTGCTCAGCCGTGGCGCAGGTTTTGGTTATATAGGTTCAACCATAGCTTCGCTAATTTACGCCTCTTTTACTTTTATCTTTTTTGCGCTTGAAGCCGCCGTTATGTCAATGGCACTTAAACTGCTGTTTGATCTGCCATTAGCAATTGGTTATGTGATCAGCGCACTGATTGTATTACCCTTGGTTACCCATGGTATTACCAATATCAGCCGTTTTCAGGTATGGACTCAGCCAATTTGGATTATTCTGCAAATCGTCCCACTCATTTATGTATTTAATCATCCTGACAGTAAATTAGACGAATGGTTTGAATTTAGCGGTTATGCTGGAGAAGACGGCGCTGCTTTTAATCCACTTTTATTTGGCGCAGCTTCAGCCATTTTATTATCGCTTGTTGCACAAATTGGTGAGCAGGTCGACTTTTTACGCTTTTTGCCGGAGAAACCACAGAAACAAGCTTGGCGCTGGTGGACTGCGCTAGTACTAGCAGGTCCAGGCTGGATGATATTTGGCGCGGCCAAACTCTTTTTGGGTTCATTTTTAGCTTGGCTTGCACTTAAACAAGGTATTCCGGCAGATGTTGCGGACGATCCAGCACATATGTATCAAGTCGCGTTTGGTTATGTTATTGATAACTCTACCATAGCAGTTGTTTTAGCCGCATCTTTTGTGGTGATTTCACAGCTGAAAATTAATGTGGCTAATGCTTATGCTGGCTCACTTGCTTGGTCGAATTTCTTCTCACGGGTTACCCACAACCATCCAGGGCGAGTCGTCTGGATGTTTTTTAATGTTGCTATCGCCCTGCTATTAATGGAACTTGGTATTTATCAAACCATTGAAAGCATGCTGCAAGTCTATTCTGTGTTAGTTCTTGCTTGGTTAAGCTCAGTCGTCGCCGATTTAATTATTAATAAACCGCTAGGGTTAAGCCCCAAACATATAGAGTTTAAGCGCTCACATTTATACGACATTAACCCTGTTGGTGTTGGCTCTATGTTAATCGCTTCTTTTGTTGGTTTTACCGGCCATTTTGGCTGGTATGGTATTTGGGTTGAAGCTTATGCTTCTTACCTCGCGTTCTTTTTGCCGTTAATCACAGCGCCGCTTATTGCGGTTGCCACCCGAGGTAAATACTACTTATTACCAAATCGCGATTTTAATATCACTCAGCCAACTAAATGTCATATTTGTGAAAATACCTTTGATGCGGAAGATATGACCCACTGCCCGGCCTACGGCAAACATATATGCTCTTTATGTTGTAGTTTAGATGTGCGCTGTGGCGATCAATGCCGCGAAGATGCAACTTTATTTGCGCAAGCGCAGCATTTTTTCCAACGAATTTTAACCCGCCAGCAGCTAAAAACTTTAAGCTCACCAACCATGCAATTTGTTGGTGTAACCCTAACCTTAAGCTTAATTGGTGCAGGCATTTTGTTTTTAATTTACCTGCAAGTACCTGATTCGGATATCCAACTGAAAACCGTTTTTGGCGCGACATTAGTTAAAATATTCTTCTTATTGTTGATAATTATTGGTGTCGTCAGTTGGTTATTTATCTTAGCGCGCAGCAGTAATCGCTTAGCTTTGTTAGAACTGCGCAGTCAAACTAAAGCATTAGCGCATGAGATAGAAGCGCATGAAAAAACCTACCAAGCTTTGCAACAAGCAAAAGAAGCGGCAGAGTCTGCCAACCAAGCAAAAACCCGTTATCTAACAGGTTTGAGTCATGAGTTACGCACGCCGCTCAATGTATTATTGGGTTATGCTCAGCTGCTTAGCCAAGACAAAGCTATCCCAGATAAACAGCGTGAATCTATCGGTATCTTAAAACGTAGTGGTGAACATTTAGCCGATTTAATTGAAGGTTTATTAGAAATCTCCAAAATTGAAGCAGGTCGTATGCACTTGCAGCGTGATGAAGTACAAATCAAGCCGTTTCTAAATCAGCTCGCTGATATGTTTAAGCTGCAAGCAAATAACAAAGGGTTAGTTTTTACTTTTGAGTGCAGCAACAATTTGCCCGAAGTGGTCGCAACTGATAAACAAAGATTTAGGCAGATCTTAATTAACCTATTATCCAATGCGATTAAATTCACCCAACAAGGTACGATCCAATTTAAAGTATCTTACCGCAACCAAGTTGCCCATTTTGAAGTGTCGGATACAGGTATGGGCATTTCCCCAGCGGATTTACAGCAAGTATTCAAACCCTTTGAACGAGTTAAAAATACTCAAACCCAAGCTATTAGTGGTACAGGGCTTGGTTTAACCATTTCGCAATCATTGGCACAATTGATGGGTGGCGAAATTGCTGTAACCAGTAAACTCGGTCAAGGCAGTACTTTCAAACTGAGTTTAATGTTAGCCAAAATAGACAGTAGTAATAAAGAAGCAGATTTTCAAAAAGCGCGTGCAGTCGCGTACGAAGGACAAAATAAGTCTATCTTAGTGGTTGAAGACGATCCTAATCAACGGCGCTTGATGGCAGACTTTTTAAGTCCACTTGGCTTTAATTTGCAAATGGCAGAAAAACCATCTCAGGCACTGGCTATTCTTGAGCAAAATACCATAGATTTAATTTTATTAGATGTGACTATGCCAGAAATGAATGGCTGGCAACTGGCGCGAATTTTGCGCGAAAAAAAATATGTTATGCCTATTATTATGGTATCTGGCAATGCGCGCGAAGCAGACACAGAGCAAGAGTCAGGGTATCATGATGACTATATGGCAAAACCGATTAACACAGATGTTTTACTACAAAAAATTGGTCAACAGCTTGATTTAGAATGGATGTATCAATATATCAACGAAGATACGAGCAACCAACAAACACAGCCAGAATTAGCTAACAAGCTGCCAATGACAAACGTACAATATCAAAGTTTATTGGAACTCGCTGAAATCGGTTATCTTTCCGGCTTTAAAGACAAGCTAGAACAGATAAAACAAACGTATGCGTTCCCACAAGAAGCGGTCGCAAAAATTACCGAGTTACTCCAAGGCTGCCATTTTTCACAAATTTGCCAGTACTTAAAAAACCTAATTGGTGAACAATCCGATGAATAATATTGTGTTAGTAGTAGATGATTCACCAGAATCATTAGGAATGTTAAACATTGCACTCAACACCGCAGGGTATACAGCTTTAGTCGCACTGAACGGTTTACAAGCACTCAATATTGCCGAAAAAATGGAACCCGACATTATTCTAATGGATGCAATAATGCCAGAGTTAGATGGCTTTGAAACCTGCAAACGTTTTAAACAAGCTTTCCCACATATACCGGTTATTTTTATGACTGGACTAACAGATTCAGAGGATGTAGTTAAAGGGTTTGAAGCAGGTGGTGTTGATTATGTGACTAAACCTATATCGACCGATGAAGTACTGATACGGATTAAAACCCATTTAAATACCGCTAGGCTAACCTTAAGCGCCCATACTGCACTTGATCATGCTGGTAAAAATGTTTTTTGTGTTAATCCACAAGGTGAACTATCTTGGGCAACCCCTCAAGTATATGAATTGATGGAACAAGCCTACAAAGGCATTTCCTCTCCTTGGAGCCAAATACAACCAGAGCTGCAACTATGGTTAGCACAAGAAGATAAACAAACAGCTTTAAACTTAACTGAATCAAACCCACAGTTACAAATTGTGTATGAACGCCAGCAAGATGGCTTGCATCTACTGCGCTTGAGCAAACAAAGAATTAAACGCAGTGCGCTAGATTTAAAAGAAAATTTGCCTATAACCAAACGCGAAGCTGAAGTTTTATATTGGCTGTCGCACGCTAAGTCAAATTGGGAGATTTCACAAATCCTCGAAATGAGCCCAAGAACAGTCAATAAACACTTAGAACAAATCTTTAAAAAATTAGATGTTGATAACCGCACAGCTGCAGCAACTATTTCAATTCGGATCTTAGAAAGTGAATCCTAACAGGCTCTACTAAAAAACAGGCAAAAAAAAGCCGCCTACAGCATAACTACAGGCGGCATACAAGGGAGATACAACAGGAACACACTTTAAATTCATAATAATAGACTGCGCGATTTCGGCTAAGTTCAATAAAAACTAAAATAAATTCAAAAAATTTTTAAATTTATTTTTCTCCTCCTTGTTACAATGCCAACTGATTTAATCCACATTGGCATTCACAAGGAAATTTGTGTTACAAAACAACTCTCTAACTAATTCTGGATTCAGCTTAGCTTTTATTGCTGTTGCAATGTTCTCGAGCAAATCTATTTTTATTAAGCTTGCATACGAATATGGCGTAGACACGACTACGTTAATGACATGGCGTATGCTGCTGGCAATGCCATTTTATTTATACATGTTGCATTTAGTGTTAAAACAACCAATGCGCCAACCTTTATCACGTGATTCAATCATTAGCATTATTGTTTTAGGTTTAATGGGTTATTACGCCGCGAGTTGGTTAGATTTATACGCACTAAATTTTATTACCGCACATTACGAGCGCATAGTCTTGTACACCTACCCCGCGTTTGTATTGATTATTAATGCCTTATGGCAAAAACGGCCGATTAAATTAGTTGAACTGGCCAGCTTAACCATAGCTTATGCAGGTTTACTGCTGATTTTTTATTACGACTTATCTAACTTAGGCGAAGCTGTGATCACCGGCACTTTATTGGTACTGGCCAGTAGTTTAAGTTTTTCTTTTTATGTGGTCGGTAGCCAGAAATATAGTGGTAAATACGGCAGTAAGTTTTTTACCTGTATTGCTATGTTGGCCGCAACTGTCGCTATTGTGATACATTTTTTCTTGACCCATAACCCGAGTGATCTGCTACAACCACTACCAGTATTGCTGTATGCAGCGGCTATTGCAATTATCGCAACAGTTATTCCATCATTTTTAATGAATGCAGCAATTGAAAAAATAGGCGCGAACAATGCGTCTATTTCTGGCAGCTTAGGTCCGGTATTAACCACAATATTTGCAATTATTTTGTTAGATGAAGTTTTTACCCTAGTACATGCTTTAGGCATGGCTTTGGTTATTGCCGGGATTTATTATCTGTCAAAAAAACATAAATCTTAATTTAATTTAGCAGTGTAACTAGCTACAATAAAAACAATTCATTCGAGACGATAAAGATTATGATCAACGCGAAAAAATTAGAAGAAATAGCCCATCAAATTAGTGAATCTATGCCAAGTGGTATCAAACAATTTGCTGGTGAGATGGAAGAAAAAACTAAACAAGTTTTACAAAGCAAATTAGCTCAGCTTGATTTAGTCACCCGCGAAGAGTTTGATGTGCAAACTCGTGTATTAATGCGTACGCGCGAAAAACTTGCTGATTTAGAACAAAAAATGGCTGAATTAGAAGCTAAATTATCCGATAGTAACAAAGGCGAATAACTCCAGTTATTTACCCTAACTTTGCCACCGTCTGCGCATTTAATCTTCCCTTTCTGCTGCAGAATCGCCTATCTAACGGTGGCAAATTAATCGCTTTATTCAAAACCTTCTGTTAAACACTCCAGAAAAATGTGAAATAGATCACACTTTCTAGCTATTTCTGACTAAAATAAATGCACTAAATTGGAATTCACGCAATACTGAAAACCCAAGACATAATATGTCAAAGAAAAAGGAAACATCATGGATATTTTGTTTGAATACGTTTTTACCACTCAATTTGCACTATTCGTTTTTGTAATAGTCACGCTTAAATCATCAATTAAATTTGTCCCGCAGAACCGCGCCTGGATAGTTGAACGTTTTGGTAAATACCAATCAACTAAAGAAGCGGGTATCAATTTTATTATCCCGTTTGTTGATAAAATTTCTGCAGATCGCTCACTTAAAGAGCAAGCTTTTGATGTACCTAGCCAAGCGGCTATTACTAAAGACAATATCTCACTAACAGTTGATGGTGTTTTATATTTCCGTGTGCTTGACCCATATAAAGCAACTTATGGGGTTGAAGATTACGTATTTGCCGTGACCCAATTAGCCCAAACCACAATGCGTTCAGAAATAGGTAAAATTGATTTAGACAAGACCTTTGAAGAGCGTGACATGCTTAACGCCAAGATAGTCCAGTCAATCAATGAAGCAGCTGATTCTTGGGGTGTGGCGGTTTTGCGCTACGAGATTAAAGACATTACCCCACCTTCTACTATTATGGATTCGATGGAATCGCAAATGAAAGCTGAGCGTGAGCGTCGAGCAAAAATTTTAGAGTCAGAAGGTGAAAAACAAGCTGCAATTAATATAGCTGAAGGTGAAAAACAGGCGCGTGTTTTAGCCGCTGAAGCAGAAAAGCAAGAGCAAGTATTAAAAGCTGAAGGTGAAGCTAAAGCCATTATCGCAGTTGCCGATGCACAAGCCGAAGCACTTGCAGTCGTGGGTAAAGCGGCAGCCACAGAGGAAGGTCAAAAAGCGATTCAGCTTGATCTAGCAACCAAAGCAATCGAAGCAAAACAAGCTATTGCTAAAGAATCTAGTGTAGTCTTGTTGCCAGATAGCTCAACAGACGCAGCATCAATTGTCGCGCAAGCAACCACTATTATTAATAGTTTAAACCAAGGTCAAAGAGCATGATTGAACCTTTAACCCCTTATATTCCACAGTTACTGATTGCCGCAGGTATTATCCTGCTGGCAATTGAGGTAGCAATTTTAGGTTTTGCGACTTTTATTCTGTTTTTTGTTGGTATATCCATGGTGATATCTGGCAGCTTAATTTGGTTAGGCATTTTACCTGATACATTAACCTCAATTTTATTAAGCAACGCGATTATCAGTGCATTATTGGCGATAGCTTTGTGGAAACCACTAAAAAATCTGCAAGGACAAAGCGAAATCAAACAGGTAAAGAGCGATTTTGACGGTGTGCGTTTTTTTAGTGAGCAAGCCATTGATAATAAAGGTCTAACCACACACAAATATTCTGGCATTGAATGGAAAGTCAAAAGCGAATCTCCGATAGCTGCAGGTAATGAAGTAGAAGTAGTTAAAGTTGAGGTTGGCACTTTATGGGTTAAAGCGATTTAATTCGCAATCAAGAAAAACCTCAATAAACAAACGGTTGATTGTTCCTAGCTAAGCTAAGGAGTAACATATCAACCGTTTTTCATTTGTATTTAAGGTCATCATATGCAAGATATTTCCTGGTTAGCTTGGTTACCAGAGCAAGGTGTTGCTTATACCGCATCTCGTATTGGCGTAATCTTTTTATTAGTTGCTGCAGTTGGCTTGCTCACTTTTAAAATAATCAGCCCACTCATCAGTACCGCAATCCGCAAAACTCGTTTGGAATGGGATGACTTGTTACTCAAAAACAAATTTTTAAATCGAATTTTGTGGTGTGTGCCTATTATTGTGGTTGAAAAAAGTACCCACTCATTATTTGATTTTACTGATACGCAACACGATGTATTTAATCAGTTTATTAGCATTACTCTAACCATTCTAATCGCCTCAGTTATTTTAAGTATTATTCATACAATTCGCGATATTTTTGACCGTAGTGAAACCCTACGTACATTACCAATAGATAATGTGCGCCAGCTTGCGGTATTAACCGTTTATATAGTGACAGTGATTTTTATTGTTTCTATTACCTTTAACAAATCCCCTCTGGCACTATTAACCGGTATTTCGGCCGCCATGGCCTTAGTACTATTGATTTTTAAAGATGTGATCTTAGGTTTTGTTGCTGGTGTGCAGTTATCACTGAATCGCTTAGTGCGTGTTGGTGATTGGATAGTCTATACACCCGGTGGTGCAGACGGCACTGTGATTTCTGTTGGTTTAACCGTAGTTAAGGTACGTAATTTTGATAATACGATAACCTCAGTACCGGTTTACGATTTAGTATCAAACAGTTTTACTAACTGGCGTGGCATGCAGGAAACTGGCGCACGCAGGATGAAGCGCGCTTTATATATTGACCAAAACTCAGTTCGACATATTACTCAAGAAGATTTCGATAAACTTAAGCAACATCCTCTGCTGCAAGAGTATTTGCAACAGAAACTCGAAGATGGTGCAACGGTTGCAAGCTCAGACAATTTACCGGATAAACGTACTTTATCTAATTTAGGTACTTTCCGCGCGTATGTTGAACGTTATTTAAATGCGAAAAAAGAAATACGCAGTGACATGTTAATTATGTGTCGGCAACTTGCAGCAACCGAAAATGGTTTACCACTTGAAGTATATTGTTTTACCGAAGTTGAATGGAAAAAATACGAAGCAATTCAAGCCGATGTGATCGATCATCTATTATGTGCCGCCGATTATTTTGGTTTACGTATTTATCAATTTGGTCAGGGAAAATAGATTTCAGTTAGCATTCTCACAACCATAATCAGGACAAGAAAACTCAATATAAATATACAGGCTAGTTTGAAAGATAATTATTTAAAATTAGCATTCAAACTAGCCTGCTAAGCAAATTGGTTGCTATGAGTGCCAATAGAATTATTGATATAAAGCCAGTTGGGCAATACGTTGGTCAATAATAGCTTCCAACTCTTTATACTCAGCTGATTCGGTATTACCAAAACTCTGATTAAATGCTTTTTCAGCTAGGCCCTCGGGTAAATCATCAATAGATGGGAAAAACTCAGTTTCAGCTAAATTGCCAGTTAACCTTTGCTGCGCTAATTCAGGCTGTTCCAAAACAAACTGGGCAAATTTAATGCCCGCTTTATCCGCGGCTAAGTCTGCAAAACTGAAACCCGAACCACCTTTATCCATGTCCATCAACTCTTTTAGTTCACCCACTTTTAAGCCCATGTTGGCTTGAACTAAACGTTCAAGGGCTGCTGAGAATAAAAAGTGCAATTTCAAATCGCCACGCCGCATTAAAGTTAATCTATCTCCGCCAAACTGATTGAGGAGCTCACGTGGTAGTGATAAGAAATGACCAAATTTACGATTACCAAAAGCAATAACCAATGCCCATAAAGCAGCCTGATTTTCCGCCGATGCATCCTCAAACTCGCTGCGCAGCGAGGCTAAATAAAATACATTACCTAGATAAAAAGATAACGATTGCGCTTGATTACTTGGGTTGTTGAGTTTGTACAAAGATTGAATTTCTTTTAGATAAATCTCAACTGTTGCAGGCTCAAATCCTGATAAACCGGTAAAACCATTAACAACGTGATTTTTCGATTTATTCTGAATAGCAGTCAAAACCTGTTGTTTAAGTCCATCTTGGATCAGCAAATCAATAGCGATATTCTCATCATCGAGTTCAACAGCTGTAACCATAGACAAAACAGTCTCTGCAAGCTTTTCATCAAACAATTGTTGAAGTAAAAAGGTATACGCAGGTTTTATCATCCATTTAGGTAATTTAATCTTACCTAAATCACAATAGTCGAGAGACAGCATGTTTTTGGATGTTTCCGACGGCAATAACATACAATGAAAATTAATATATTGGGTGGTATAAGGTGTGTTTATCTCTGTGGTCGCGACAAAATTAACACCTTGTTTAGATAAAAACGCGCGAGCTTTGGTTGAAGGCACAGTGTAAGAAACTATCGCCATCATGGCGTCAATATCTGATTGATGGAACTGGAAATATGCAGGCCCCACAGTATTATTGAGCTCTTTAGCTATACGCTGCAAAGACTGGCGCGCTTGTGAGACTCGCTCTGCCGATATTTGTTGTGTTTGGCTAACAAGCGGGCGATCTGCTCGAATTAAATACACAGACACGGCTATGCCAACTAAGCTTAGTATCAATAACCAAACAATTAATTTAAATAAATAACCTAGATACTTCATGGGTATGCGCTATATCCTGTATTAGCTTGTTCGCGTGTGGCGCTGTTATTCTTTTACTCTGGCTATATACTAGAAAATTCGAATAAACTTTGCACTTTATATCCGTAAATATTTTATAAATGAAAGATTTAATCAGCATATTTTTAACTTTTTTTCGTTTGGGCTGTATCGCATTTGGTGGTCCGGCAGCACATTTAGCTTTATTCAAACAGACCTTTGTTGATGAAAGGCGCTGGTTATCGGCAGATAGTTATGCCCAAATGATGGCAATCGCGCAGTTTACGCCAGGTCCTGCCAGCAGCCAAGTCGGTATCTGTTTAGGCATGCATAGGGCCGGACAGTTAGGCGGTTTTGCCGCTTGGTTAGGTTTTACCCTGCCAACAGCCATTTTGTTAGTGTTAGCCGCGTTTGGATTAACTCAGTGGCAAACGGAAAATTTAACCGGAGTGATAACTGGTTTAAAACTAGCAACCGCCGCAATTGTTTTACATGCGTGTTATAGCATGACTAAACAGTTTTGTACCTCTAAGCTTACCTGGTTGTTATTAATCGCCAGCACTTGTGTGATGATTTTATTCGATCACTTTTTGCTGCAATTTTTGGTGATTGTAGCAGCTGCACTATCTGCTATGTTTTTTGCCCCAGCACTTGAAAAATCAAATACGCCAGTGCAACTTGATATTTCGCGCACATTAGCAGTTAGTAGTTTATTACTGCTGTTGGCTTTGTTAGTAGTACTGCCCATTGTTAGCCAGAATAGTTCAAATTCATCTCTTATGCTGTTCGACAGCTTTTATCGAATTGGTGCCAGTGTATTTGGTGGTGGTCATGTGGTATTGCCTATGCTTGAAAATGAAGTTGTGGCAAATGGCTGGGTCAGTTTAGATGACTTTCTGGCCGGTTATGGTGTTACTCAAGCTATGCCTGGGCCTATTTTTACTTTTGCTGCTTTTTTAGGTGGCGTAAATCAATTAGATATACCCGTGTTAGTTGGCGCAGGCATATCGCTCATTGCAATATTTTTACCTTCTTTCTTATTAATTAACTGCTGTTTTTATTTTTGGCAAAACATAGCGGCTAATCAAGCTGTGCAAAAAGCTTTGCTCGGCATTAATGCCAGTGTTGTTGGTTTTTTAGTTGCCGCTTTTTACCAGCCTATTTTAACCAATGCGATAGATGAATATTGGCAAATTGCGCTGGTGCTAGCCTTGGCTGTAGTGTTGCAGCTAAAATGGTTACCCGCTTGGTTGTTGGTAGTCGCCAGCGGATTAATCACTGGCCTTTTGTTATAGAAGGGGTTGGCAACTAGGGCAATAAGCGCTCGCTCTTTGCCCTATCACCATAGTTTCAATAATGCTGCCACAACTTTTACATTTTTCACCGCTGCGACCGTAAACCAGCAGTTCTTGAGCAAAATAACCAGGTTTACCATCTGCTTTAGCAAAATCTTTTAGGGTTGTACCACCTTGTTTAATTGCGCGTGCGAGCACAAGTTTAATTTCATCAACTAACTTGGCACATTGTGCTTGAGTTAGTTTATTCGCTGGGGTTTGTGGATGTATTGCCGATTTAAACAAGGATTCAGTGGCGTAAATATTACCAACACCTACAACCACTTTGTTATCCATAATGCAGTTTTTAATCGCTACCTGACGTTTTTGCGTCCATTTAAACAGGTGCTGTTGATTAAAATCATCAGATAAAGGCTCTGGGCCTAACTTAGCCAACCAAAGATCAAGCTCACTTTTTTTGTCAAACATGAGTACTGCACCAAATCGGCGCGGGTCGTTTAAACGCAATGCTTGACCTGTAGTCAAAACGATTTCGAAGTGATCATGTTTCTGTTTTTCTATGCTTTTATCAACAACACAAAGCTTGCCCGACATACCTAAATGTAACAGCACATAATTGTGCTCTAATTGCACAATTAGATATTTAGCTCGGCGGCTAACAGATTTGATAGTTAATCCGGCCAATGACTTAAGTTCATCTTTAATAGGCCAACGTAACTGCTTGTGATAAATATTAATCTGGTGAATTTTTTGCCCTTGCAACATGGGGCCAATGCCCATACGGGTCACTTCTACTTCTGGTAATTCAGGCATAACTTAATTTTCTCAACCGATAATAGCTGCCAGTATATCAAATCATTCACTTAGTTGATGCCAACAAAAAATCACATAAAAGATAACATTTAAGAAACATTGATAATTTTGGTGCAACCTTAGCACCAAGCTGGTGCTAGTGCTATTTTTAACCGCACCAAATATGCGCAACAGATTATTAAACCGTTCACGTTTTATTTCAAACCATTGTTTTAATTAAACTTTTAAACTTTGGCACAAGGATTGTAAGTAGAACAAAGCCATTTCAATAAACATACTTAGGAGCATATCGCTATGAAACTGGTAAGTGCGATCATCAAACCATTCAAACTGGATGACGTCCGTGAAGCCATTTCTGAAATCGGTATCGAAGGTTTAACTGTTACCGAAGTCAAAGGGTTTGGTCGTCAAAAAGGTCATACTGAATTATATCGTGGTGCGGAATATCAAGTAGATTTCCTACCTAAAGTTAAATTAGAAATTGCCACGCAAGATGACAATGTTGAGCGCTTAATTGAAGCAATCAGCGGCGCAGCTAAAACTGGCAAAATCGGTGACGGTAAAATTTTCGTTTACGACTTAGAACAGTGTATTCGTATCCGTACTGGTGAAACTGGCGATTCAGCCATCTAATTTCCCATTTTTATAAATTTTAAAACTATTTAGGAGACTACAATGGAAAACAACGTATTTCACTTGCAGTACGCAATGGATACTTTCTATTTCCTAGTCTGCGGTGCATTAGTAATGTGGATGGCCGCGGGTTTTGCAATGTTAGAAGCGGGTCTAGTACGCGCTAAAAACACAACTGAAATCTTGACCAAGAACATCGCCTTGTTCGCGATCTCTTGTATCATGTATTTAGTATCTGGTTACGCAATCATGTACGGTGGCGAATACTTCTTAACAGGTATTCAAGACGTAGACGTAGCAGCTACTTTAGGTGACTTCGCTGCACGTGAAGACGGTTTTGAAGGTGGATCAATTTACTCAGGTGCTTCTGATTTCTTCTTCCAAGTTGTTTTCGTAGCTACAGCTATGTCAATCGTTTCTGGTGCAGTTGCTGAGCGTATGAAACTTTGGGCTTTCTTAGCTTTCGCAGTTGTTATGACTGGTTTCATCTACCCAATGGAAGGTAGCTGGACTTGGGGCGGAAACGAAGTATTCGGTATGTTCGGTTTAGGCGATTTCTCTGACTTCGCTGGTTCTGGTATCGTTCATATGGCGGGTGCTGCAGCAGCTTTAGCAGGTGTTTTACTTTTAGGTGCACGTAAAGGTAAATACACAGCTGACGGTCGCGTAAACGCAATCCCAGGTTGTAACTTACCAATGGCTACTTTAGGTACTTTCATCTTATGGATGGGCTGGTTCGGTTTCAACGGCGGTTCTGTTCTTAAATTAGGTGATATCGCCAACGCTAACTCAGTTGCTATGGTATTCTTAAACACTAACGCAGCAGCAGCTGGTGGTGTTGTCGCAGCATTAATTACAGCACGTATCTTATTCAAGAAAGCTGATTTAACTATGGCATTAAACGGTGCATTAGCAGGTTTAGTTGCTATCACTGCAGAGCCTTCTACCCCTAGCGCATTAGAAGCAACTATCTTCGGTGCAATCGGTGGTGTATTAGTTGTATTCTCTATCATTGGTTTAGATAAACTTAAAATCGACGATCCAGTTGGTGCTATCTCAGTCCACGGTGTTGTAGGTTTATTAGGTTTATTATTAGTACCAGTTACAAATGACGGTGCTAACTTCGGTGACCAATTGTTCGGTGCAATCGTTATCTTTGTATGGGTATTCGCAGCATCATTCATTACTTGGATTATCATCAAAACAGTTATCGGTTTACGTGTAACTGAAGAAGAAGAGTATGAAGGTGTTGATATCGCTGAATGTGGTATCGAAGCTTACCCAGAGTTCACTAAGTCTGCTAAATAATTTAGCTCTTAGTTAGAATATCCTTACCCAATGTAAAAAGCCGCTGTAGGATACAGCGGCTTTTTTGCTTTTATGCTGCGCAAAAAAGTTATTTTTTTACCCGTAAAAATGGGCTTTGTTTAAGCATAAAAATATAGTTATCAACAACACTCTCTGCCATCTCATCTAAACTAAAAGCTTCAGGCATAAATAACCAGTTGTTCATCAATCCGGCAAAATAACCATGTTTAATTAATGCTGCTTTTTTAGTGTCTAAGTCTTTTGGCAATTGACCTTTATTGACCGCATTTTTTAAGCCACGCTCAATTCTGTCAGTGCATTCACAAAAGGCTTGTTGCTGCCTTAATTCTAGTTCTGGCACTGAACCGTTCATTTCAAATCTATGGAATAAGATAGTAAAAACCCGACGCTTTTGTTCATCGTGAAAAACATCCTTTAAAAACTTGATGGAAAATTCACGCATCTTGTTCAAGGGATCAAATTCATTATCGTCAGCTGGTTCTTCAGCTAATGCATCCAGTGGCGTACGCACACGCTCAACCATAGCTTCAAACAGATCAACCTTGTTTTTAAAATGCCAATAAATAGCGCCGCGCGTCATACCACAGTGGTTGGCAACATCCATTAGCGTTGTTTGTGCATAACCTTTTGTATAAAAAACGTCTTCTGCGGCGTCCAATAATTGGTTGCGGGTTGCCAGCGTTTCTTCTTTTGTTTTTCTAACCATACTTGTACCACCCCTACTTTGTTCGCCTAGCCTAACTCAAAATCTGCACTATCTGCTAAGGTTATCTAGCAAGCGAATCGAAAATAACGGTTGAAATTCTAACCAATTCCATTCTAGAATACAACAAACATACACGTATGAATGTTTATTTCATGAGGATATTATGCAGCTAAATTTAAAAGCTTTGATATTAGTGCCAGGATTTGTTTTGGCGTTAACGGCTTGCCAATCTGACGAACAGTCACAACAAGCACCTATGGCTATGCCACCACAACAAGTTGACGCACTTGAGCTTATTAGCCAGCAAGTTGAAATTGTAGAAGAATTACCGGCACGCGCGGTCGCTTTTAAAGTTGCAGAAGTAAGACCTCAAGTAACAGGCATAGTGCAACAACGAAATTTTGCAGAAGGTAGTTACGTAGAAGCAGGGCAAACTTTATATCAAATTGATGATGCAGTTTACCAAGCCAATTATCAAAGTGCTAAAGCTGAGCTTAGCCGTACCCAAGCCAATTTAACCACGGCACGTGCTGAGTTAAAGCGCTACCAAGCTTTAATTGCAGACAAAGCTGTTAGCCAACAAACCTTAGATCAAGCACAAGCCAATTACCAAGCACTTGAAGCGCAAGTCGCAATGAACAAAGCAGCGTTACACAAAGCAAGTGTCGATTTAGCTTATACCAAAGTGTTAGCGCCAATATCAGGGCAAATCAGTAAATCAAACATCACTGAAGGTGCGTTAGTTAGCGCAGGCCAAACGACGAGTTTAGCGACTATTACTCAGCTTGATCCTATTTATTTTGACATGGTGCAAGCAAGTTCAGAGCTGGGCAAACTTCAACAGCAAATCAACAACGGAGAGTTGAATCCAAACGCCACTAAAGCCATATTGCAGTTAAACGGCCAACAACATATTGGTCAGTTTTTGTTTAACGAAGTTCAAGTTAACCCAACCACAGATACTGTGACAATTCGCAGTGAATTTGCCAACCCTGATAAGTCTTTATTACCAGGCATGTTTGCCAAAATTAAGTTAATTCAAGCGACCAGGCCAAACTCTATCTTAGTTCCGCAAAAGGCGATAATGATCGGCCGTAAAGGCCAAGCATCTGCTTATGTAGTTACAACAGACAATAAAGTTGCAGTGAAAACTGTCAGCATTGGTCGCTCATTTGCGGATAACTGGTTAGTTACCTCGGGATTAAATGCAGGTGACAAAGTAATTTTAACTGGCTTACAAAAAATAGCGCCGAATGCTCAAGTAAACCCAACAGTTACAACCCAGCAGGCAGAATAATTCATGGCAAAAACATTTATCGAACGTCCTATTCTCGCTTGGGTGATTGCGATATTGATAATGCTCGCCGGGGTATTATCTATTGCGCAATTGCCAGTTGCTCAATATCCAGATGTTGCGCCGCCATCAGTGTCAATTAATGCATCCTATCCAGGTGCATCTAGCCAAGTTGTACAAGACACAGTTGTCCAGGTCATTGAACAAAGTTTAACCGGTATAGATAACGTTGAATATATGAGCGCAAGCTCAGATTCGGCTGGTAATGCCAGTATCACACTGACTTTTACCGCAGGGACAGATCCGGATATAGCACAAGTTCAAGTGCAAAATAAATTGCAAAGAGCCACACCTTTATTACCACAAGTTGTACAACAAAACGGTATAGCTGTGAGTAAATCAACTTCTGGCTTTTTAATGGTGTTAGGTTTCTATTCAAGCGATGGCAGTATGGATAGAAACGATATTTCCGACTTTGTTGCTGCAAATATTCAGGATCAAATCAGCCGTGTGAGTGGTGTTGGCCAAGTTAACTTTTTCGGCTCACAATATGCGATGCGTATTTGGATCAATCCAGAAAAAATGACGCAATACGCGTTAACCACAGCGGATGTTGTCTCTGCTATTCGAGCACAAAATGCGCAAATTGCTGCCGGTGAAATTGGTGGTGCTCCTGCTGTTGCAGGGCAACAAATTAACGCCAGTATTATAGTTGAAACAGGTTTAACTACAGCAGAAGAATTTGCCAATATTTTTGTCAAAGTTGCAGAAGACGGTTCAACTATCCGCATGAAAGATATAGCGCGCGTTGAGCTTGGCGGTGAAAACTATCAATTCCTGACTGAATACAATAACCAAGCAGCAAGTGGTTTGGGTGTGAGTTTAGCTTCTGGAGCTAACGCCTTAGACACAGCCGCAGCTATACGTGCGCGCATGGATGACTTACACGACTTATTCCCACAAGGGCTCGAAGTAGTTTACCCATACGACACCACACCTTTTGTTAAATTGTCGATTATGGGGGTAGTGCAAACCTTAATTGAAGCGATTTTGTTGGTGTTTTTTGTAATGTATTTATTCTTACAAAACTTTAGAGCCACACTTATTCCAACAATTGCTGTGCCTGTGGTGTTATGCGGTACCTTTGCAGTTATTTGGGCATTTGGTTATTCAATCAATACCTTAACTATGTTTGGTATGGTGTTGGCGATAGGTTTGTTAGTCGACGACGCCATAGTGGTTGTTGAAAACGTTGAACGTGTTATGCACGAAGAAGGTTTATCACCAAAAGAAGCTACCAAAAAATCTATGGCACAAATTACCAGTGCGCTTATTGGTATAGGGTTAGTTTTGTCAGCTGTATTTGTACCTATGGCCTTTTTCGGTGGTTCCACGGGCGTTATTTATCGTCAATTTTCTATCACAATAGTTTCATCTATGGTGTTATCTGTGATGGTCGCTTTAATATTAACCCCTGCCCTGTGCGCAACTATGTTGAAGCCAGTTGAACATACTAACAAACCACAGCGTGGATTTTTCGCTTGGTTCAACCGCAAAGTCGACAGTTCAACCACAGGTTACAAAAATGCTTTGCAGAAAATTTTAGCTAAAACCGGCCGTTATATGCTGATTTATTTAGTATTGGTTGGTGGATTGGTTTATTTGTTTTCACGCATGCCAACATCATTTTTACCAGACGAAGACCAAGGCATAATGTTTACCCAAATGACCTTACCACAAGGCGCAAGTCAGCAACGTTCAGCAGAAGTTATGAACTCTGTAGAACAATATTACCTAGAAAACGAAGCAGACAATGTCGAATCGGTTTTCTCTGTTATTGGCTTTAGTTTTAGTGGCCGTGGGCAAAACAGTGGTATCGCTTTTGTCAGGTTAAAAGATTGGGATGAGAGAACCGAAGATCAGCAAGATGTACAAGCTGTTGCGGGTCGAGCTATGGGTTATTTTGCGCAATTAAAAGAAGCTTTTGTTTTTGCTTTTGTCCCACCAGCAATCACTCAGTTGGGCACTGCATCAGGCTTTAATTTCCAATTACAAGATTTAGCCGGATTAGGCCACGAAGCTTTGTTAAATGCGCGTAATCAATTGTTAGGCATGGCCGCACAAGATCCACGTTTAATGGCGGTTCGTCCCAACGGACAAGAAGATACAGCGCAATTTAAAATAGATATAGACCAACAAAAAGCACTGGCATTAGGTTTGTCTTTATCTGACATCAATCAAACATTTACTACGGCCTGGGCTTCCAATTATGTCAACGACTTTGTCGACAACGGCCGGGTTAAACGTGTTTATGTTCAAGCAGATGCGCCTTATCGTATGATGCCAGAGGATATCAAACATTGGTACGTGCGCAATAACCAAGGGGAAATGGTACCCTTTAGTGCCTTTAGTACCGCACGTTGGATGCATGGCCCAACCAAGCTAGAACGCTACAATGGGGTATCATCGCTACAAATTTTGGGACAAGCGGCTCCTGGTATGAGTACAGGTGATGCGATGCAGGCTATGGCAGAACACGCAGCTAAGCTACCAAAAGGCATAGGGTTTGAGTGGTCTGGCATGTCGTTGCAAGAAAAACAATCTGGTGCACAAGCACCTATGCTCTATGCATTGTCTATCCTAATTGTGTTTTTATGTTTGGCAGCATTGTACGAAAGCTGGAGTGTGCCATTTTCGGTCATGTTAGTTGTACCGCTCGGTGTGTTGGGAGCTGTTTGTTTTGCACTCGCACGTAGCCTCAGCAACGATGTTTATTTCCAAGTTGGTTTATTAACCACCATAGGTTTAGCCTCAAAAAATGCCATTTTAATTGTTGAATTTGCCCGCGCTTTGTATGAAGAAAAAGGTATGGGGTTAATTGATGCGACCATAGAAGCTGCCCGTTTACGTTTACGCCCGATATTAATGACATCATTAGCATTTATGTTAGGTGTGACTCCACTGGTATTAAGTACAGGTGCAGGCTCTGGTAGCCAAAATGCCATAGGTACAGGTGTGTTTGGTGGCATGTTCTCAGCCACTGTGCTAGCAATATTTTTTGTCCCGGTATTTTTTGTAGTTGTATTTAAATTGTCAGCTAAATTAACCAAGAGTACAGGTGACAAAGTATGAAGTTAGTTCACAAAAGCTTATTTATCTTTAGCACATTGGCGCTAACTGCTTGTTCATTAGCGCCTGATTATCAGCAACCACAATCAAGTGTACTGACATCACAACAAACAAATGAGTACTCGACAGTCAACTGGCAGGATTTTTACCAAGACAAACAACTGCAACAACTTATTGCGCTAGCATTGCACAATAACAAATCACTGCAAATCAGTGCTTTGCAGTTGCAGCAATTACAAGCCAACTACCAAATTGAACAAAGTAAAAGTTTGCCGGATATTAACTTGTCGACTGCCGGTACACGCCAACTGAATTCACAATCGTCTACAACTGCGGCTTTTATGCCAAAGTATTCAAATAGCTATTCGGCAAGTGTTGGTTTTAGTGCCTACGAGTTAGATTTTTTTAATCGAATCGGCAATCTAAAAGAAAATGCGTTAGCGCAATTTACTGCAGGTCAATTTGCTCAAACAACGTTAGAGCAAAGTTTGGCGGCACAAGTTGCTAGTTTGTATTTTGACTATCAAGCGGGCTTGTTCAAAATTGATTTACAGCAGCAAGTGTTAGCGAGTGCGCAACAAAAATTTGCAATTGCGCATAAACAATATGATCAAGGTCTGATCACAAGTTTGGATTATCGTCAGGCTCAGTCTAACCAACAAAGCATAACGATTAATTTAAAACAGCTACAACAAACAAATGTTGCGACATTTAACCAGCTAAAACAATTAGTTGGTTATAATAATTTAGATGCGCTCAACAAGATTTCCGAGCAATTCTCACTTAGTCAGTTGCAACAATTACCTGCAAATATTCAATCTCAGGTATTGCTGGCACGCCCAGATGTAGCTGAAGCGGAACAAAAGATCAAAGCTGCAAATGCAAATATTGGTGTGGCGCGTGCCGCGTTTTTCCCGAGCATTAGCTTAACCAGTAGCTTAGGTTTCGCTAGCCAAGATTTATCTGACTTATTTAATGCCAACTCACAAACTTGGAGCTTTTCACCGCAGCTGAATTTGCCTATTTTCAATCATGGTCGATTACAAGCGCAACAACAGATTGCCGAGTTGCAGCAACAGGCTGAAATTATCCAGTACCAGAATGTAGTTGAAACCGCATTTACCGAGCTGAATACTCGCCTTTCTGCACAACAAGCTTTGGCAGAGCAACTAGAGTTGCAGCAACAGGTTGTTGATAATTATCAGCAACAAGTAAAATTGAGCGAATTACGCTTAACTCAAGGATTGGAAGACCCACTGACTTATCAAGAATTTAAACAGCTGTTGTTGTCGCAACAACAAAGTTTAGCCGAACTCGAATTGGCTTATTTGAAAAACCAAATTAGCTTGTTTAAAACAATTGGTGGTCAGTACACGCAAGTTGATCAACAACTGCAATTGGCTTTAGTACATTAAGGTTGGACTATAACAATCAATTTGTATGGTTTTATTCTCGGATAAAACCATACAAACATTACCCTGAGACTTGTTTACACTTTTAACTGCATACTTTGTTTAATATTAAGTATAATTAACTAATTCAAACTCATTTCTCAGGTGCCTATCTTTGAAAGCGTATAAACTTTTCCACAAAGCGCCTGTTCGTGTTCTTAAAATTAACCGCAGCGCTCAAAAGCTCAAACTTAGACGAGCCATGCTGTCGCTTAAAATAGCGTTACGCCAAGAAAGCGCCGAAACTCGGCAAATGCTCGAAATATACAAACGCAGTACAAGAGGCAAAGCGAGCAAAGAAGAAATCGCCATAGCCAATGAGCAGTTTTTAGATGTATTGCGTGGCATAGGTTTAGGCATTTTTGCGGTGTTACCTTTTGCGCCAATCACAATTCCACTGATTGTAAAACTTGGCCGCTGGGTTGGTGTTGAAGTGATGCCAAGTTCTTTTGCCCCAGCAAAAACGAATAAAAAATCAGCAGATACGGAACAAAACTCAAACTCATAGGTCTATATAGGATCAGAACAGCGGAAAAATGGGGAGATATATGATTAAACTGCTCAAATACTGTGTTATCAGTTTGACCTTAAGTTATAGCCAAATGCTTAATGCCGCCCAGCTGGTTGTTGAGTGGTCTGAGCCGAATGAATATACAGATATCAAAGAGGGTAATACCCAAACTCGCTCAGGTTTTCAAAAACATGTATTTACCAGTTTTGAAAAATTTTTAACTCACAGAGCGGCCAAACTACCTGAAGGACAAACACTGAAGTTGACGGTAACAGATTTAGATTTAGCCGGCGAAACCCGCTTTAACTTTGATGAGATCAGAATTATCAAAGATCACTATATACCAAGGATCAAATTCTCGTATCAGCTATTAGATAAATCAGGCAATGAGTTAGCCGCTGGCGAAGAAAATCTAAAAAACATGGGCATGTCGACCAACTATTTAACTCGACCTTCCGAAGAGCAGTTTAAATACGAATTTGCTATGCTGAATAGCTGGTTTAAAAAAACCTTTCCGGACAATAGCTTTTAGTTAAACACGAGTGAGTTTATTTATGTTTAAACTCACTTGCTTGCATGATCAATCAATTCTTGCATCACCCGCTTTTTAATTTCTAACTGATCATCAGCGGCTAAACCATATTTTTCCGCCAACACTTGATAATCTTCAGCAGACAAAGACACAGTTAACCTTGGACGTTTTGGTCTTTTGCTCACAGGCAAAGCGAGAATTTTGCGAATTTGATCAGATGGTCCTAAACCCGCGTCTAATGCTTCTTTGCGGATAACATATTGCAGCTTTTCGTCCATATCAAACGCAACTTGTACCGCTTTAATCGCTTTATTACTACTAGCCCATTTGGCTTTATCTGACTTATTACTCACTATCAGCTCCAGGGTACATATCTACAATGTCAGCCAATGGTCTATGGATAGTTAATAATACGTCTGTGTCACCATCTGACCACACTTCAATTTCGACACTACAGCTTTCATCTGCGCTAGTTAAACAAAAATAGTCGAACGCTTCGCTATCATCGTCTTCTTCTAAAGCGGGTTTGCTTGGGCGAAAATCTTTTTGGTAAAAATAACCGCGCTGAGCATAAGTTTGGCGGAAATAGACAGGGGCTAACCAGTTATTCAGCTCAGGTGTTTGCTGTTGCAGTGCAAGCTCTGGCTGAACTTCTTCTTCAAACACTTCAGCAAACTGTTCGAGATCAAACAATTGCCCTACTTGATTGCGATTAACTTTAATCGATAAGTTAAGCCATTCTTCATCGTCAGATTCAACTGACATAAACACTTGTTGATTATGCCCACCTAACAAAACAAACTCGTTAATGACTTTGTGCTCAAACTGGTAAGTGTTCACTTGGTTAACTTGGTAACTTTGTTTGCGAATCAGCTCAGGCAAAGCAAAATTGTCACTAAAATTAATTACATCACCTTGTTTCAACTGCTTGGGGTGAGTTATTTTAGTTACTTGCGGCTGCTCTTCACCGCCAAACCATTTTGAAAAAAATCCCATATTATCCTCACGAAACTGTTTCACTGACACACAGATTTAGAATGCAAAAAAGCAACTTCAGCCAAGTGCGTAACTGAAATTGCTCGAACGTGTCAAATTGTTCTGTCCTTTAGTTCAGCGGACAAGCTATAACTTTTATTGTTTTTGCGACTTTAATCTAGCTAAAATCGCATCAGCTGAGCTGTTTTGTTCGCCAATACCAGCAGCTTTTAGTTTAGCTTCAAGTGATGCATCACCTGATTCAGCTTGTAATTGCTCAGATGCAGCCATTCTATCATCAAAGTTTTGTTGTTTAGCTTTGATGCGCTCTAACGACTCTTTTGCATTGAGTAATTTGCTGTTACCTGAAACAAAGTTATCGGTAATAGCCGCTGTTGCTTTGTGTACACTGTCAGTGGTTTTAACCACACTTAATTGACGTTTGTAGTCTGCTAACTGACGCTCAGATTTTTTAATTAAATCTTTTAAACGCGCAACACTAGCATCAAAGTTTTGTAATGCACTTTGTTGTGCTGCCAATTCAGTTTCTAAGCTCGCCATTTTTTCAGCTACTTCTAACGCAAGCGCTTCGTTACCTTGGTTTAAGGCCTGAGTTGCATAACCTTCATGGGTTTGAATTTCTTTTTTCAAACGCTCAACTTCACGGCTGGTTTGCATTTGTTTTGCCATAACGTCAGTTAAATCACGCTTAGCCTTAGTTAAGTGATTTTCTGCATCACGAATTTCTTGTTCAAAAATACGTGTTGAGTTTGCATCTACTATGGCTTCACCCATCTCGGTTGCGCCACCACGAATAGCGGTAAAAATTTTCTTAAAAATGCTCATGTTTTGCTCCCGATTATTTCAAAAATTCACTAAAGTCGTCGATAACATCTATGGCGTTATCACTTAATACAGCCAGTTCATGCTCAATATCAGACAAACTAGAGTGGATAGATAAAGCACCAAACACTGCGTACTTATCCCCAATTTTCGCAAACGAAGATAATGGCATTGGCATGTTCATTTCTAACATGGTTTCCATCATTTCTGCTTTGCGCTCGCTGAGCATTTCACTTTCGTCCCACAAATAGGTAATACACAGAATTTGATCATCCGTAACTGATACAAATATTGGTAGCTCTTCACGACCAATTAAACTAATTTGTAGCACATCCACTTCACCGGCAATCGGCTGACAATCAAATGAATGACCTGTATCAGACTTGTCTGCTAGATCATTTAGGTATTGTGCAATAGTGTGTATATTCATTGCTATCCTCTGTTAGTTAGCTGCTTTACATTTAGACATATTATGTCTTGGTATTAACCTTAGCACTGCGACATTATATGTCAATTAAATTATCAATTTTTTTGTGACTGATTTAACGTTATCCGCCCCTGTTGCTTTCGCCACGCTAGATCATGATAGTTAAACAATTGCTGACTCCCCAAATAATTGACCTTAATATTGGCGTAATCGGCATAAAAACCTTTGGGAAATTCAAAACTAGCGAAAACCAGCGGCCAGGTTAACCACTGAGTTGGCACATCTAATATTTGTTGATTGGCAAACTGTTTTTCAAGGCGCTGGCGTACAGCTAAACCTTGTTTAACCGCAATAGTCCAACCCCATTGACCAAAACTTGGAACATTCTGATGATATTGTTCTACCGCAGTAAAACCCGCATCTGCGACCGTTTTACCAATAGATAAAAACGCTTGTTGCGCGTGATAAGGCGAAGTAGATTGCACCACCAGCACACCATCGGCATTGAGTAGTTGCTGTAAACGGGTATAAAAATGATTGCTATATAATTTGTTTAAATCTGGATGATTCGGATCAGGCAAATCAACAATAATTACATCGTAAATTTGCTGCTTGGCAACCAATACATCGACCTGATTAAAGGCATCGGCGTGAATAATATTTAACCTAGCATCATTTAAAGCATTTTGGTTTAGCTGGCTAATCTGCTGCGCTAAGCGAGTAGGCACAAACTGCGCTGGCTGTTGAAAAAGCTCAATCATCATGGGATCAAGTTCAAGCATATCAACTTGTTTAACTGGCCACTTTAATATTTCGCGTACAGCCAAACCATCACCCCCACCAACCAATAAAACTTTGTTGTGCTGCGCTGCAGCCGCCATAGCTGGGTGAACCAAGATTTCATGGTAGATATGTTCATCCATGCTAGAAAACTGCAAACGGCCATTGAGGTATAACTGTAAAATAGATTTAGTGTGTTGATTATCGCCAACTGCGACATTGCGTTCAGTTAAAACGATTTGTTGATATTGAGTTTGTTGCTGCAATACCACTTGGTCGCGATAAAGCATATCGGTAAAAGATTGCATCCAGTTTTGGCCATAAATGGATAACACAATGACAAAACCCAGCATGAATATTTGGCAACAAGTTAACAATAAGCGCCAAGCTATTTTCTGCCAAAACAGTATTAAAATTAAAAAGCCAATTAACAAGTTGGTTGAAGCTGTGATCACCGCAGCTTGGTTGATGTCTATTGCCATCATCCAGCCAATCCATAATGCAGCGCCTATGCCCGCACCTAAATAATCGGCCCCATAAACAGTACCTGCGTTATGGGTTAAGTGTTTTTGGTACAAAGCTTCACGCACACGCGCTATCAACGGGATTTCTATGCCAATAAAAAAACCTAAACAGGCGGCACTGACATAAGGTAAATATCGGGCGATATGATGAATATCTTCAACCCAACCGCCACGAGGTAAAACGTCTGCAGGTAAGTTGAAGGTATCAGTAATAATTTGTGGAAGATGAAAGGTAAAACCAATAGCACCAGCTATCAGTAAGATACTACTGGCACCCACTAAACAGATAAATAGTTCAAGCCAAGCAAAACCGGTAAATTCATCACGAATTTTGCGTGCAGCAAATGCACCAAACCCCATGCTGACTATCATAATGCCAATGGTTGCAAATATGGCGTGCTCTACAGCACCTAAAACACGTCCCGCATAATGTGACAATAGGTATTCATAAATCAAACCACAACCTGCTAATACTGCCATTATCAGTATCAGCAGGCTATCCAGTAGTTTTAACTTAGTGTTTTGACTGAGTTGCATCTATGCCATTAATGATACTGTGATCATGGCAATAGAAACCACAATTGCGAACTCAGCTGCGGCAACCCCAATATTTTCTTGTTGATCAACTTCAACACTGGTATTGATGCCAACTAAAATAATCGCGCGGGCAATTTTATTTAATAGATAAATCACCGCCGCCATCACCAAAGAAATGCCTAACCAACCGATTAAATTACCGATAATTTGTGTTGGTTGATAAATTAAAAAATAACTCGCAGCTTTCACTGCCAGCGCTGTCGCTATCATATGCCCAGCGTGACGAATAGCTAACGCAGTTTGACCATCAATCAAAGCTTGTTGGAATGAGCCATCTTGGTTTTTTGCCGCATATTGGCGCTCACGTAAACGGGTAACAAATACCAATACAGTTTGTGACACGGCAAAACCACTGACTATTGCAATAAAGGTATATACATTAATACCTTCAACCCATAACAATACTGAACGAATAATGATAGCGGTGGCAATAACCGCAGCAGCATCCACTATCGCAACACTGATATTTTCTTGGCGAATTTGTTCAGCTTTATCAATTTGATTCAGCGATACTTTGTCGTGAATAAAACGACCGACTTTAATCAAAACTAAACCAACCAAACCATAACTGGCAACACCAATCGCTTCAGCTAAATAACTATTAGCAGCTTCACCGGTAATTGCCCCGGTTAACACTAAGCCCATGGCGATAATGCCACCCGCCATGCTAATACCAAACGCAAAGTTATCTTTTTCAGATAGCTCTTGGGTGGTATTTACTTTTGCCCATAAACCAGAAATAAAACGCATCAAAGACAACAAACAAATGGCGATGGCTAAGTCTATCGCTAGCAGGGTTAAAAGTTCTGGTCGAATATATTGTAAAAAATTTAAACTGTTCATACTGTTTACCTTAATAATCCTTGTTATTTACCACCAAAACCGCCACGGCTAAAGCCGGACGAGCTGCTGCGAAAACTAGACTGGCCAAAAGTTGATTTTTTATTTTGGCTTTGGCTACTGCTGTTACTAAAGGTGCTTTTTGGTTTGGCGTAAGCACTGGTAAATTTATTTGCTGCATTCTGTGCTGTGCGGCTAGAGGTTGAAATACTGGTTGCGCCGACTTTAGGTTTAGCATAAGCGCTTTTAAATTGACCACCTTTAAATGATTTTTGTGCACGAGATTCTATCGTGCTTTGGGTACGCATTTGTTTCGGAGATGAATAACGATAACGCCCATAATCATTGTAATAACTATAGTCACGTCGGCCTGCCCAATCGTTATAATAAACCCGTCTGTCAGTTAAATTGCTGATCAGCGCATACATTCCATACCATTCCCAAAATGACATGCCATTGCTACCAGTTGACCACTGGCCATAAGCAGGGTTACCAATTAGCTGACTACCGTCACCAAAGTCTTGTGCTTGGTTAGCTTGCAAACTGGCGGCGCGGCTAACCGCGTTAACACGTGGCAATAAACCATCTGACATATCGGCTAGCACGTTAAGTGGATCTGACAAAGCATCATTAAACAAAGTGGTATCAGCCGCTTGATAGAGATTTTGCAACTCAGCTAAACGCTCTTCTTTGCTAGCAAATAAATCAGCATATTTAGCCGCTTCTTGATAGCGACTATTTAAACTTTGATACAAAGGCCCACGAGTTGTTGCGTCTTTGGCTAACTCATTCGCTATGCTTTGTAATTGTGGTTTAGCTTGACTTACCTGTTGTGCATACTCTTTAATTAGGTTTGCGTTACGAATTTGTTGGTTGTTGATAGCTTGTTCAAGCTTTTTCAGCTGCATATCAACAAATTGGATTTGGTTGTCAATTTTTGCATCTAATGGATCACCACAAGCTGTGAGCCAAAAGGCAAAGATAACAACCCAAACAGATTTAAATAATTTTGGCATGGCCGTGCGGTCCTCTGCTATCTCAATTCCAAGGCTTTAAATATGGATTCAACTCGCCCAAATCAATTTTTACCTAGCACATTAGACTTTTCTGCGTTACCTAGCGAGTTACAAGCTCAGGGCGATAAAGCTTGGCAGCAACTGCTTGACTCAAATAGATTATTTGAGCAAATGCCGGAGCAAAATAAAAACCAGCTGAAATGGCAATGTGCGATGAGCGACTTTATCCGCGAAGCAGTATTAAAGCAACCCCAATTCTTTGACAGCCTATTAAATCAAAGTTCGGATGCAGACACATTTTTTGCCGCACAGCAGCAAGAATTTCAACAACAAGCCAGCGAAATTAAAGATGAAATCAGCTTAAGTAAATTGTTACGCCTTTATCGCCGTCAACAAATGGCTTGGATAGCTTGGATGGACTTCAGCGGCCAAATAGATTTAGACCAAGCGCTCAAATATATCTCAGATCTAGCCGATGAACTGATAGAAACAGCGACTAACTGCTTGTACCAAATACTCACCCAAGTGATGGGCACACCAACCAATCAAAATGGTGAAGAACAACCATTTTTCATTTTAGGCATGGGTAAACTAGGTGGTGGTGAACTCAATTTTTCCTCCGACATAGATTTAATCTTTTGTTATCCAGATGCAGGAGAAACCAAAGGGGCAAGCCGCAGTTTATCTAATCACGAATTTTTCACCCGTTTAGGCCAAAGACTGATCAACGCGCTCAATCAACAAACAGTTGATGGTTTTGTTTACCGCGTCGATATGCGTTTACGCCCATACGGTGATAGTGGCCCCTTGGTGATGAATTACAACATGCTTGAAGACTACTACGAAGAGCAAGGCCGTGATTGGGAAAGATATGCTATGCTCAAAGCGCGTATCATCACGCCAACACAATGGCAAAATCATCCCGAAAAGAAATACTTAGAAGACTTAATTCGCCCATTTGTTTATCGCCGTTATATAGATTTTTCAGCGATTGAGTCTTTGCGCAAAATGAAACAATTAATAGTACAAGAAAATCGCCGCCAAGGTCTGGTTAACAATATCAAGCTAGGCGAAGGCGGTATTCGCGAAGTTGAATTTATTGTACAAGCTTTTCAGCTGATTCGTGGTGGTCGTGAGCCCGAGCTGCGTACCCGCTCGACCCGTGAAGCTTTGATTAAACTACAAATGCTCGACGAAATGTCAGCAGAAGAAATTACCGTATTAACCAAGGCTTATTATTTTTTACGTAAAACCGAGCATGTTTTACAGCAAATCGCCGATAAACAGACACAAACCTTGCCTGAGAATACCCTAGATCAAAAGCGTTTATTCGTAGCTATGGGTTTTAATAGCTGGGATGATTTTAAACAAGCACTTGAACAACATACTCGCGAAGTGAATCGGGTATTTAAAGAAGTGATTAAAAATGATGCTGAAGACGAACAAGCGGAAATTGAGTTTGATTACTGGTTGTGTAATTTAGACGCGGAAGCTGCAATCAGCCAACTAGAGCACGATCACTCAAGAGTAGATGCTGCTGCGTTTTGGCAACAGATAAGCGACTGCCAAGAACAAATTAAAAAGCGTGCTGTAGGTAAACGTGGGGCCGATATAATAGATAAATTGATGCCACGCTTAATCGAAGCTTGTTTAGATTACCCACAAGCGCATGTATTAATTAATCGCGTGCGTGAGCTGATAGTGTCTATTTGTACTCGTACAGCTTACCTAGAACTTCTGTTTGAAAACCCACAAACTCGCTCTATTTTGCTCGACTGTTTGCAAGCTAGTCCGTGGATAACCCAACAACTTTGCCAACAAGCATTTTTATTGGACGAATTACTCGATCCACGTCAGTTATACAAAGAATTAGACCCAAACAAATACCAAGCGGATTTACGTGAGCGTTTGCTTAGAATAGACCCTGAAGATCTTGAAAGCATAATGGATACATTGCGCCAGTTTAAACATGCTTATCAATTACGGATTGCGGTAGCGGATATTTTAGGCCACCTGCCATTAATGAAAGTTAGCGACCATTTAACTTGGTTAGCCGAAGCCATTTTAGCCCAAGTAGTCAATATTGCGTGGCAACAAGTGGTTGACAAACATGGTGTGCCTGAAGCTTTAGTTGGCACTAACGACAAAGGTTTTGCGGTAATAGGTTATGGCAAACTCGGTGGTTTAGAGTTTGGTTATGGCTCAGATTTAGATTTAGTATTTGTCCACAATCAAAAATCGGATCAACAAACCACAGGTGAAAAAGCCGTTGGCATCACCCAATTTTATATTCGTTTAGCCCAGCGAATTATGCATATCTATTCAACACAAACCCATGCTGGCATCTTGTATGAAATTGATATGCGTTTACGCCCGTCGGGCAATTCAGGTTTATTGGTTGCAACTGTCACAGGTTTTGAGAGTTATCAACAAGAACAAGCTTGGACTTGGGAGCACCAGTCTTTGGTACGAGCGCGCTGTGTCTATGGCGATCAAAATTTATGTCAGCAACTTGAAGATATTCGCAAAACTATCTTAGCAAAACAACGTGACATAGCCACTCTGAATAAAGATGTGACCGAAATGCGCGATAAAATGTTTAACCATTTAGCGAAGGGTGGTGAGAGCGAATTCGACCTCAAACAAGGACGCGGTGGCATTACAGATATCGAATTTATTACTCAGTATTTAGTTTTGGCCAACGCGCACAAACATCCAGAACTGTGTAAATACTCTGACAATATCCGTATTTTAACCACAGCTGCTGAAGTTGGTGTTATTAGCCAACAACAAGCACAAGATTTGATTGAAGCTTACAAGTTATATAGGAACGAATCGCACAAACTAGCGTTAGCACAAGCAAAAGTTGTGACACAGTTAACGCCTTTTAAACGTGCGATTGAATGTGTACAAGCGGTTTGGGGTAAGATATTTGATGTCTAATTTTATAGAATTATTCAGACTCTTAACTTGAACAATAGTTTTGAAAAGCGCAAAATAGCTTGTCTTGGTCGCGGAAGCTTGGCTAAGGCAAACCTGTCATCTCAACAACATTTTAGGGCCACGAGTTTGAAGAAATTCTGGATATTAATTACATTGTGCTTCTGTGTTGTCAGTCGTTTTGCTACAGCTGCCAATATAGTGGTTGCTTATCCAGAAGTTAAAGAACCGTATAAAGCTGTATTTGAACTTATTGTTCAAGGTATTCAAGAAAATGCCAGCGAAACAGTCACGCCGCTGGAATTTAAGCAAGGTATCGGCTCCGAATCAATTTTAAGTGAATTATTAAAATTGAATGCAGATGCCGCTATTATGCTCGGTGGTTACGGCTTTAAATACGCACACGATATAGTTAAACATATGCCAGTTATGGTTGGCGGCTACCCGATAAAACCGAATGGTTTTGGTGGTGTGAGCATGACCAATGATCCCGAAATAGTTTTTGCGGAATTAGACAGACTAGCCCCACATATCCAGCGTGTGTATATGGTCTATAGCCAATCAACCGAATGGATTATTCCGCGTACCCAAGCAGCCGCAAATAAACACGGTGTCGAGCTTGTGGCAACGCGTGCCGATGATATTAAAGCGGCTATGACCTATTATGATAGATTGTTTAAACGAATCGATCCGAAAAAAGACTCGATTTGGTTAACCCTAGATACTGTCACTGCCAACGATCAAGTGGTGTTACCTTATTTATTGGAAGCCTCATGGATGCGTAAATTTGTACTGTTTTCCAGTAAACCAACCCATGCTAAACGAGGGGCATTATTTTCACTGTTCCCTGATAATTATCAATTAGGTAAACGCCTAATTTCAATGGCAGAAAACACGCTAAATAACAACCTTATCTACAAAGTAGAGCCAATGGATAAGTTCCAAGTAGCAGTTAATTTGCGCGCAGCAGCACATTTGGGTGTGCAATATGATGAAAGTATTAAACAAGATATGCACATTATAGTGCCACGCTAATTGTAATTCTTAGGACAAGTCAACTTAACAACTAGGCGCTAGTATCACTTAATGGCAAAACCACAAATAACCCATTAAACTGGCCACATTCTTCGTGCTCATCAAACAAACGTACCATCACCTCTAACTTAGCTTTGCGTTTTTTTGCCAACACAGCAACATCCCCTGTTACATCATTAATATGTACAGTCGCCCGAGGCAAATTGGTTATAGGTTTGCGATAACTAATATCACCTTTGGCCAAAACAATATCACCTTTTAACACTTGCTCGCGCATTTGCATATGCACCATGCCCCAGCCAGTCAGTGTCGCTAGACAATAAATAGAGCCAGCAAACATGGTATTATGCAGATTTAAATTGGCATTTAATGCCGCACGCACTTCAAGCTGCGCACCTGTATATTGATGGATTTTAATACCCATAGCCGCAGAAATTGGGATCTGATTTTTCCAGGTTTCTTGCAATTCTTTGCACCATAACGGCTGGCGCAAAATTACATCATATTCAGAAAGTTTTTTGCACATCTGTCGGCGATTCAACCTTTGGTCCGACATGTGTTCAATCACTGGATTGTCTAATACATGGTAACCACAGCGTTCGAAAAAAGGCACTGTATCGAGTCGCGAAAAAGTAATCACACGTTTGGCATTTTGTTTGCGCGCAGCTTGTTCAAGCGTGGTCATTAAAATTGAGCCTAAACCTTTGCCACGGCAATAATCAGCCACGGCAATATGGCGAATTTGCGCTTCGTCTTGGCTAACATGGTGTAAACGACCAACCGCAAGCACTTTGCCTTCGCTACTACAAATCATTCTATGCTCAGCCAGATTGTCATATTCATCTCGCTCAGAGCCTAATGGTGCGCCCAAGGGCTGCTTCAATTGTTGCCACCTAAAATGATAGTAGCTGGTTAACTGCTGCTGTGTTTTTGGAATGATTATTTGGTACATGCAATTTCTTCTGATATAAATTGAAGCAGAATGAAGATTAACGGTTTATATTGTGCTTGTCGAACTTAAAAATTCTCTATCCGACGGTCAACTTGTCGCCTTTCATAAAGAAGGCAAACTGCAATGGCAGATTTTACAAAACGACAAATATCTTTGGTTAAAGCTAGACCAAACCGTACAGTCGGTTATGGACAAGACAGCTCACAATATATTGGCCTTTCCACACCAATATCCACTGCGAGGTTTAATCGCAGAACTCCCCGAAAAAGCCCAAATACTTGAGTTTGGTTTAGGCGGCGGCAGCAATTTTCGTTATATAAAAAGCCAGCGTCCACAAGCACAAATCACTATCATAGAAAAAAGTCAGTTGGTGATAGACTGGTTTAGTGAGTACTTCAACCCGGACAAACTCGAAGTTGAAATTCAGCAAGGTGACGCCTTTGAGTTTTTAATGGCTAATCAGCAAAAGTTCGATTTAATTATTACCGACTTGTTTACTGCCCATCAGTCATTGATGGCGACCTTTTGTTTAGATTACTTTGTGCAATTAAAAGAAAGTTTAACCAAACAAGGTTATGCTTATATCAACTTTTTACCGGAAACAGATTTTGAAGCACAATGGATAAAAGCCAACTTAAATCAAGCTGGCTTAGAAGTAATGTGGGGCGAAAAAATTGTTGGTTTTCGTAACTGGGTATTTTTAGTTAAACAGGGTTGAGCCTGCCAATTACAAAACTAGCCTTAGTCTTTCCACTTTATATTGCAACCCAAAGATGCTTTTTGCTCTGGGCTTGGCGTTTTACCGGCTAAAATCTCGTCTAATGCTTTGGCTAAATCAGCGCCTGTTGCTGGATTTTGTTCACTATCATAATTACCACTAGAAATTCTAAATGGACGCGAATCATCAAATTGGCCGCGATAAACTAAACTATCTTGCCCATCAAAAACAAAGATATCCGGTGTGCAGGCTGCATCATATGCTTTTGCCACTTCTTGGCTTTCATCAAACAAATATGGAAAAGTATAACCGCGCGCCTCTGCTTCTAATTTCATATTGTCGAAGTTATCTGCTGGATATTGCTCAGCGTCATTACTGTTAATAGCAACAAAGGCCACACCTTGCTGTTGATAGCTTTTTGCTAGCTCAGCCAACTTAGGTGCGATATGGATAACATAAGGACAATGATTACAAATAAACAATACCACCAAGGCTTTACGCGGTTGTAAACTTGCTAAAGTTACTTGTGAGCCATCGGTTGCTGGTAGTGAAAAATCAATTGCTTTAGTACCTAACTCCATCATAGTTGATGCTGTCATAACCATAAAAATAAACTCCTAAATTGTTTGCCGATCCGATTTTCTCTGTTTAAAACCGACGATTAAAAATAATAAACCCAATAGAATATCCAACAGTAAGGTAGACAATAATGCGCTTGTAATGCCCCATATAATAACCTGCGGACTAAATTGAATTTGATAATTGTAATGTTTAACTGTTTGTAACCAAATTTCACTTTGATATTGTGTTGCCACGTGTAAGGCTGCTGCAATCTGACCAGCATTGAGAATTTGTTGTTGCTGCTCTAGCTGAGTAATTGCTTGATAGATAGCTTGAATATTCGCGGCACTTTCTGTCACCAATATATCTTGATGCTGCTGATAGTACTGAATTAGCTTATGAATATCGCCATTAAAGTGCACATCGGCACTTTGTTGAAAACCAACAAAATCAGTCTTAGCTTGGCTTAACCTTGCGTCTAAGGTTTGTTTGTAACTGGCAACAAAAGCGGGAACCTGTAGGCCATACAATAAAGTAAATGCAAAACAAATCATTTTTAGATACTGACGCATAATGATGGCCTATCTCTCCAACCCAATTTAATTGCAAGCATATTGCTTGTGCATACAGTAGTGCACAAACATAGCTGTCGTTAAACCCAACACCACAAAATATTGCCCTAAAGACAACTGCAATATAGCTAATATAACAATAGCGACTATTGCCGAAACCACCATAAAAATAGCATTAAAAATGTTATTTGCTGCAATGACTTGGGCGCGAACATTTGCACTCACTTGCGTTTGCAAAAAAGTGTATAAAGGCACAATAAACACCCCACCAGCAATGCCCAATACGGTCAATAAAGCTGATGTTGTTAGTAGCTGACTCACTTGGTCGTAACCTGACCCCAAAGTTAAAACAAAACCACAGCAGGCCGCAGCCATTAGATAAGCTGCAGGTACAACTAAAGTGAATTTGACCTTACCTTTGTTTAAATAGTTACTTAATAACGAACCAATACCAACAGCTAAACTAAAAACCGCCAACAATATGGACACATAAGCAGGGTTATCTGATAAATACGCTTTAACTAAATTGGGTAACTGAGTTAATACACTTGCGCCCAAAAACCAAAACCAGCTGATTAATAAAATACAGTACAAAAGTTTTTTATCGGTAAAAATAACCTTGATTGCCTGTTTACTCGCTGCATAAAAAGCGATTTTTGTAGCTTGCCCAATATTCATCACCTTGGCTTCTTCTGTGGCTGGCAACTGTGGAATTTGTGCAGCTGCAAGCCATCCCAAAACAGCTAAGATAATAATACCAGCACAAGCAAAGATTATCGCTTGTTCAAACGCCATAACCACGCCAGCTAACAAAGTACCAACTAAGATAGCGACAAAAGTCGCCATTTCAACCAAAGCATTTGCTCCCAACAACTCATTTTTAGGCAAAACTTGTGGCAATATCGCATACTTGATCGGCCCAAAATACGCGGACTGAGTGCCCATAAAAAACAGTAAAATAAATAACAGAGTCAGCTGTTGAAAATACAAACTAATAGCAGCACTAAGCATTAATATAACTTCCAGCAGTTTGAGTCTGCGAATAATATTGACCTTGTTATACCTATCGGCCAACCAGCCAGCATGCCCAGAAAAGATAAAAAATGGCAGTATAAATAACCCTGCCGCCAAATTAACTAATAAGGCTGAATCAGCAGAAGAACCGACCGGAATAACAAATGCGATAAATAACAACAAGACATTCTTGTATAAGTTGTCGTTCATAGCCCCTAAACTTTGCACCAAAAAATAAGGCAGAAAGTTTTTTTGAGTCAGTAGCTTAAAACTTGTCATTGGAAATCCCTGTTTATTAACTTTTGTTAGTTTGGCAAAGTTGGATTAAATCGTATTTTACTGCTTGATACCGGACTAAATGATCTGAACTATCTAACCTGTTAGTGACCAACAAACGGCAAAAACCAAACAGCATATACCAAACACTATTCACTTTGCTGTTGTCTCGGATTAACCCAGATAAAGCACCACATACAATTTGCTGGCGATTCAAACTATGGTCAATTAAATGCGCAGCCTGATCCGGTGCATATTCAAAAATCAGTCGCCAAACAAAAGGCTGCTCGGCCGCCAATTCATATAAACAATCGGCTAAATCCGCCAGCTGAGTACACTTGTCCAATCTAATATCTAACCAATAACTAAAACATTTGTCTGCGATAAACTGCCAACATAGCTGGTAGGAGGATAATTTATTTAACAAAGTCGATGGTACACAACCAATAGCGCCGCTCAACTGCCGTATTGGTATTTGTTCTGCAGGCGTAGACTGCAATAACGGCAACGCAGCATTGAGTAACTTAAAACCAAAGTCATCTAAATTCATTTTGCTTGCATCAAAAATACCAAGCTGAGTATTTGTTACTAAAGTTGTCATTATTTGCAATGTGCTTAACAAAAGTTGGATAAAAAACAAGCAACATCAGCCAATGGGACTACACTTTAAAAGTTCATGTCAGCGCAATAGGAGATAGCAAAATGAATGCAACAACCAATTGGCAGAGCATCCAGTGGTTTAGAATGCTGATAGCCGCTTTGTTCTTAACGAGTTTAATGGCTTGTAATATATCAATAAATACCGATGATGACGATGACGACGACCCCCACCACGATGAATATATCACGCTAATGGTCAAATTAGATGGTCATCAAGAAAACCCTATGGTTGATACCGACGCTTGGGGCTGGGGTGAAATAAAAATAGATGAAGATGACATGATGATTAAAGGCATGATCACCATCTACAATTTAACCCCCGACGCTGCACATTTACATGTGGGCGTAGCAGGCACCAATGGCGGCGTAATTGTCGGCCTTAATCAAAGTTCTGACAGCGCCGATATTTGGGAGTTACAAGATACAACACTGTCAGCTGATGAGTTGGCCGCGGTGTTAAATGGTAAAACCTATATTAACTTTCATACCAGCGCACACCCTTCTGGGGAAATTCGTGGTCAAGTATTGCCACACCATATTGAAATTAGCGACTTTAAGCTAATGGGTATGTATGAGGTGCCAGTGGTTGATACCCAAGCTATGGGTTATGGTTGGGCAACAGTCGATCATGAAATGGAAACGTTAGAAGTGCATGTTACAACTATGGATTTAGACAATGCCACCGCAGCACATATCCATCAGGGTTACGCTGGTGTGAATGGTGATGTGGTTGTTGGCTTAACCCAAGACTCTGCTGATATGAATCATTGGTCTGTGATGACAGATTTAGACCAAACAAACAGTGATTTACTCCATATGGGTCAACTTTATGTCAATGTACATAGTTCTGATTTCGCTGGCGGTGAAATAAGAGGTCAAATTACCATAGGTAAAACTCATGTACTTTATACTGAGCTAACTGGCGACCAAGAAGTACCAGCCGTCACCACAGATCACTCAGGTTTAGCGTCTTTGACTATTATGGAAAAAGACGATGGTGGTGCTGATTTAGTTTTATATGTACACACAGACGTCGACGACGCAACTATGGCACATATACATGCAGGTTTACTTGGTGTGAATGGCGGCGTTGTGTTGGGCTTAGTCCAAGACACTAGCAATTTAATGAATTTCTCATTGATGGATAGTTTCACCGCTGAGCAACTTATGGCCTTTTTAGATGATGAGTATTACATCAATGTACATTCGACCACTCAAGCGTCTGGTGAACTCAGAGGTCAACTCATGCCAGATGACGATGATATGCATGATATGAACGGTGATGGAAGCGGTAATGGTTCGATGAATTACTAATCGAATTATTCGTCAACTCGCTCAACAACAAAAAATCCGCAGCACTTTATATTGCTGCGGATTTTTTATTGGATAAGCCAAGAAACAGGCAAAATCAAAATAATTAAAAAATTTGCAAATTATTTTGAACTAAGCCGATTTTCGACACTCTATAATTATGTGTTTGAAAATGTGCTCCTGTTGTATCTCCCTTGTAACCCGCTAGTGGCAACACCAGCGGGATTTTTTTATCCTAAATTTCAGTATTCCAAATAGCAAAGCCGCAAAATGCGGCTTTGGGAAATTAATTCAATTTTAAATTAGTTAAAATTTTAGAACGGAATATCGTCGTCAAAATCTAAGTTAGGTTCTGCTGGCGGCGCTGCTTGTGGTGCTGGCGCAGGCGCTGGACGTTGTTGTGGTGCAGACTGCTGATAACCGCCACCTTGTTGTGGTGCTTGGTTATATTGTGGTTGAGCTGCTGGCTGCTGATAACCACCACCTTGCTGTGGTGCTTGATTGTATCCACCTTGGTTATTATTTGCATAACCACCGCCTTGAGCGCCCTGCCCTTGGCCACCGTCGTTACGGCGATCTAACATCTGCATGCTGCCAGTCATATCAACAACAACTTCTGTGGTATATCTGTCTTGACCTTGTTGGTCTTGCCACTTACGCGTTTGCAACTTACCTTCAATATAAACTTGTGAACCTTTACGTAAATATTCACCAGCAATTTCAGCTAATTTGCCAAAAATAACCACTCGGTGCCATTCAGTTTTTTCATTCATTTGACCAGAATTACGATCTTTCCAACTTTCTGATGTTGCAATAGTTAAGTTTGCAACAGCATTGCCGTTAGGCATATAGCGGACTTCTGGATCCTGACCTAAATTACCGATTAATATCACTTTGTTGATGCCGCGAGATGCCATTATCTTCTCCTAATTCTGTTTCGCATGTTGGTTTAAGTAGCTGTCTAACGCCTGTTCGTCCAACTGCTTAGGTAAAACTTTTAAATATGCTAATTGTTCTTCAACGATAACAACCGCTTCTTCAATTCCTTTAATTTGAGTCAGCGCTTGTGCCATATCTTCTGCTATTTGGTGGCTTGCTACCGCCACACTCACCACTTTGGGTTTAGTTCTAACTGGTAATATTAAGTTATTTGCTAACCATAACCAAGGTAAACAAACTAAAGCACAAAATAATAACAGCCCATTTACTGAACTCAATTGTAAAACTGTCCCACCTATCATGCCACCGGCAAATGCACCGGCAAACTGACAGCTTGAAAACATGCCCATAGCTGAACCTTTCTGCCCAGCGGGTGCAATGCGACTAACCCAAGCGGGCAAGTTTGCTTCTAAATAATTAAAGGCGACAAAAAATACGATAAGCGCTGCAAATAAACCAATTAATATCTGCTGACTGAAATATACAACTAACATAGCCACAGCTAATAAAATAATCGCCAGCTTAAATACAGTTAACTCTTTATTGCTTTTAACTGCCCAAATTAATAAGGGCGCCATCAATACAAATGAAGCCAACAAAGCAGGAAAATACAACATCCAATGGCTATTAGCGGCAAAACCTGCATTGACCAATAAACCAGGAATGGCAACAAATAAACAGGTTAAAAGCATGTGTAGTACAAATACACCAAGGTTTAATTTAGCCAGTTGTGGATGTTTAACTAACTGTTTCAACTGCGCTGGTACCGGAATAGCATCACGGTTTGAGCCTCGGCTCACTGAGTCTGGCACTTGAAAATACACCAGCAGCATACCCAATACCGCAAATACTGCAGTTAAATAAAATATTCCAGATAAACCAAAACGCTCTGCCAATAATGGGCCAACCACCATAGCCGCCGCAAACGACAAACCTATGCTCATGCCGATAATGGCCATAACTTTAGAGCGCTGCTGCTCTCGGGTTAAATCGGATGCTAACGCCAATACCGCACTGGCGATAGCGCCTGTGCCTTGTAAAAAACGCCCGACTGCTACCCAATAAACATCTTCGGCCATGCCTGCTGTTACACTACCCAACGCAAACAAACTTAAGCCTAATAAAATAACTGGCCGACGACCAATTTTATCCGATAGCAAACCCATAGGGATTTGTAATAAAGCTTGGGTTAGTCCGTATGCACCAATAATTATGCCTATCCATAAAGGTGACACGCCAGCCAATTGGTCACCATACACTGCCATTACAGGCATGATCATAAATAAGCCCATCATGCGAAGGCTAAATATGCCGGCTAAAACTGCAGCAATTTTCTTTTCGTATCGGGTTAATGTCTCTGACATAAAATTGCAATAACTGAACTAACTAACGAGCGCGACAGTATAACATGCCATCAGCTTAGGTACTGTATAAATTTTAACGGCCGTTATACAACACAACAAAGCTTTTGCTCGTTTGGATAAAAACTAGAAGCAACAGAATAAACTGTGTCATAATAACTGTCTATATTTACAGTTAAATTGTTTGCAGGGCAAATATGGATACTATCGAAGTTAGAGGGGCGCGCACCCATAATTTAAAAAACATTGACCTAACTTTACCGCGTGACAAGCTTATTGTGATCACCGGATTGTCAGGCTCAGGTAAATCGTCACTCGCTTTTGATACCTTGTATGCTGAAGGCCAGCGCCGCTATGTTGAATCTTTATCCGCATATGCTAGGCAATTTTTATCTTTGATGGAAAAACCAGACGTTGACCATATCGAAGGTTTATCCCCTGCTATTTCGATTGAGCAAAAAAGTACTTCGCACAATCCAAGATCAACTGTTGGAACTATCACTGAAGTTTACGATTATCTCAGATTGTTATTTGCCCGTGTCGGTGAGCCTAGATGCCCTACTCATAAACAAGCATTAACCGCGCAAACTGTTAGCCAAATGGTTGACCAAGTTTTAGCTTTGCCTGAAGGCAGTAAACTCATGTTGCTTGCGCCAATTGTTAAAGGACGTAAAGGCGAACACATTAAAACCTTCGAAAGTTTATCAGCGCAAGGTTTTATTCGTGCACGAGTGAATGGTGAGATTTGTGATTTGTCTGATCCACCAACTTTAGAATTACATAAAAAACATACGATTGAAGTGGTAGTAGACCGCTTTAAAGTACGTGATGACCTAAAAACGCGTTTAGCTGAAAGTTTTGAAACCGCGTTAGACATTGCAAATGGTGTAGCAACTATTGCCTGGATGGACGACACAGCCAAAGATGAGATGGTATTTTCAGCGAACTTCTCCTGCCCTCATTGCGGTTATAGCATGCAAGAAGTTGAACCGAGAATATTCTCGTTTAACAGTCCATCTGGCGCATGTAGCAGTTGTGATGGTTTAGGGGTTAAACAGTATTTTGATCAACACAGAGTGGTGACTAACCCTGAGCTCAGTTTATCTGGTGGTGCGATTAAAGGTTGGGATAAACGCAGTTTTTATTATTTTCAAATGCTTAAAACCGTTGCTGAGCACTATGGTTTTGATGTAACCACACCTTGGCAAGAGTTAGATGCCGAGCAACATCAAGTAGTGTTATACGGCACGGGTAAACTCAGTTTAGATTTTAACTATATGAATGATAGAGGTGACATTATCCGTCGCCAACATCCATTTGAAGGCATAATTCCGAATATGGAAAGACGCTACCGCGAAACTGAATCTAACTCAGTACGTGAAGAAATGGCGAAATTCCTCAACAACCAAGCCTGCCCTAGCTGTAAAGGTACAAGATTACGTGAAGAAGCGCGTAACGTTTTTGTCGCCGACACAAACTTGCCACAAGTTGCGGATTTATCAATAGAACAAGCATCCGCATTTTTTAATAGCTTGCAGCTGACAGGTCAAAAAGCACAAATTGCCGATAAAATTCTTAAAGAAATTAACGACCGACTTGGCTTTTTAGTTAATGTTGGTTTGAACTATTTAACCCTATCACGCAGTGCTGATACTTTATCCGGTGGCGAAGCACAACGTATTAGACTTGCCAGCCAAATTGGTGCGGGTTTAGTCGGCGTTATGTACGTATTGGATGAACCATCTATTGGGTTACATCAAAGGGATAATGAGCGCCTGTTAAAAACCCTCACTCATTTGCGTGATTTAGGCAATACGGTAATAGTGGTTGAACATGATGAAGACGCCATTCGCTGCGCTGATTATGTATTAGATATTGGCCCCAAAGCAGGCGTGCATGGTGGTGAAATTGTTGCACAAGGAACAGTTGAAGATATAAAAAATAGTGAGCATTCACTTACTGGCCAATACCTTTCAGGAAAAAGACAGATAAAAGTGCCGACAGAGCGTACCAAGCCAAATGATAAGTGGATAGAGTTAAAAGGTGCCAGTGGCAATAACTTAAAAGATGTCGACTTAGCCATTCCATTTGGGTTATTAACTTGTATTACTGGTGTATCAGGCTCAGGTAAATCGACCTTAATCAATGATACTTTATTTAGTTTGGCGCAAACTGAACTTAACAAGGCGACCACAAATCAGCCTGCCCCATATAAAAGCATTCATGGGTTAGAACATTTGGATAAGGTGGTGGATATAGACCAAAGTCCAATTGGCCGCACTCCAAGATCAAACCCTGCAACTTATACGGGTATTTTCACCCCAATTCGTGAATTATTCTCAGCAACTCAAGAAGCGCGCTCACGTGGTTATAAACCAGGACGTTTTAGTTTTAACGTTAAAGGGGGACGCTGCGAAGCTTGCCAAGGGGATGGTGTAATTAAAGTTGAGATGCACTTTTTACCAGATGTATATGTAGCTTGTGATGAATGTAAAGGTAAACGCTATAACCGCGAAACTTTAGAAATTAAGTATAAAGGTAAAAGCATTCACGAAACTTTGGATATGACAGTGGAAGATGCGCGCGAATTTTTTGATGCTGTTCCTGCAATTTCACGCAAACTACAAACTTTAATGGATGTAGGTTTAAGTTATATTCGTTTAGGCCAAGCTGCGACAACTTTATCAGGTGGCGAAGCACAAAGGGTTAAACTGGCGCGTGAGTTGTCGAAACGAGATACAGGTAAAACTTTATATATTCTTGATGAGCCAACCACAGGTTTGCATTTTTACGATATAGAGCAGTTATTGGCGGTTATTCACAGGTTAAGAGACCACGGTAATACTGTGGTGATTATTGAGCATAATTTGGATGTGATTAAAACTGCTGATTGGATTGTTGATTTAGGCCCAGAAGGTGGTAGCGGTGGTGGTGAAATTCTCTTTGCTGGATCGCCGGAAGATTTAGTTAAACAGGAAAATAGTCATACAGGAAGGTTTTTAAAGCCGCTGTTGTAAGCGGCGTCCCAACTATTAGTAACTCGCCGCGCTTCTAACATAGTGCAATAGTGCTTGGAAGTTGCGGTCAATTCACCGAACGCTTCGAGCATGGTGCAGTATGCGGAAATCACTAGAGCATAACTATCGCAAAACCGCTAGCCTGATACTCCATAAGTCAGAGTAGCAGATCCCTCCATGGATGACAGGCCCTGTCGTCATCCATGACTCCACCTCATTCAGCTGCGAAGCGGTGCTTCGGTCTTCATTCGCCCCTGAAAAAGAAATTTTGCTCTAAGTTATCGCTCTAGCACTTTCCTTACAAATGAGTTGCTATCCGCAAACTGAATTGCCCCCAACTCCCAATCACCCATCAAACATTTTTGTCGCGATTAAAGCCAGCAATACAAATGCAGGGAAAGATAGTTGATATTGTTCATGAAGGAATGTCTATTCGCATACACGAATAAAGTGAGGGCTGTTGTTAGAATTACCCTAAGCAGAACCTACTTTTCAGGGATGAAAAGTCAGAGCGCACACGGACGTGTTTACAGCGTTTCTGCGTGGGTAATCTAACCTCGGGCCGGCTATATTGCACAAATGAGCCGTCAAATTAAACTAGCTCGACCATTCTATGGCAACGAACTAGCCGCGCTGTAGCTATGCGCAACGATACACGCATAGAGCTAAGATTGAATTACCCAATCTTAGCTAATTCGCTGCGCATCTCATCAATGGCAACTTTATAATCGTCAGCACCAAAAATAGCCGTGCCAGCAACAAACATATCAGCGCCAGCAGCTGCAACTTCTGCGATATTATTCGTTTTAACGCCACCATCAACTTCAATACGAGTATTCAAACCAAGTTCATCAATGCGCGCTCGCAACTGACGAATCTTATCTAAGGTAAACGGAATAAACGACTGACCACCAAAACCAGGGTTAACCGACATAAATAAAACAAAATCTAGCTGAGGTAATACATAATCTAACACAGATAAAGATGTAGCAGGATTAAGTACTAAACCCGCTTTAATACCACGTTGTTTAATTAAACTAATAGAGCGATCTACATGTTTACTAGCTTCTGGGTGGAAGCTGATATAAGCAGCACCAGCATCAGCAAACTGATTGATTAAATCATCAACTGGCTCGACCATAAGATGCACATCAAAATCAGCTTTAATACCATAATTTTTTAAAGCTTCTAAGACCGCTGGGCCAAAAGTTAAATTTGGCACATAATGATTATCCATTACATCAAAGTGGATAATATCTGCACCAGCTGCTACAACTTTTTCAACATCTTCACCAAGTCGAGCCAAATCCGCGGCCAAAATCGACGGTGCAATTAAATAAGGATTCATAGTCGTAATACCTAAACATTCTTGTATTTGTTAATAACAGCTATTCTAACCGCTAATTTTATCCAAACCAAACCTAACGAAAGCAATAAAAAATATTACCAGAAAGAAAAAATAATCAGCATTTATAAAAAACTAACTAAAAAGATGCAAAAAGTCGTACTTAATGACTCTAGATCAGTTCAATTGCACCACATTGATACACACCAGTTCACATTTGCACCATAGAATACCAGCGTTTTGTAGTGATTTTGCCAAATAAGTGCTATAAACTGGCGCTGCAGTTCACGAAAAGAAAGTATGAATCCCCTATTTATTAGGCTTTACACGCTTTTTTTAAGGGAAATTAAAAAATCGGCATGAGGGTTGCTAATCCTCTTCAGCACATTTAGAAAATTGAAAAATTCCAATTTGGAGAACTAGCATGAAAAAAACATTACTTGTAGCTTCTATTTTAGGCGCAGTATCTACTATGGCTTCTACTTCTGCTATGGCGGTAGAGGGTTTATCAGCAAATGCGGCAGTAACTTCTAACTATTACTGGCGTGGTATGACTCAAACTGACGATGGTGCGGCTGTTTCTGGTGGTATCGATTACGCAGATGAGTCTGGTTTCTATGCTGGCGTTTGGACCTCAAACGTAGTTTATGGCGGCGCAGCTTCAGAAGTAGATCTTTACGTAGGTTTCAGTGGTGAAATGGAAGGTATTGCTTATGATGTAGGTTATGTATACTTCAACTACCCACGTAAATCCGCGATTCCAGCAGGCGCAGCTACAGATTTAGATTTCGGTGAAATCTACGCTAGCGTATCTTTCGACGCTTTAACTTTAGGTATTGCTGTGCTTGCGAATGCTGAAACTTCTGGCGCTAGCTTCGGTGATTCTACTTACATTTCTGCTGACTACGCTCTAGAAGTTGCGGAAGGTATTGAAGCAGCTTTCCATATCGGTTCTTACGATGGTGATTTCGCAGCAGAAGGTATCGACGTTGGCGCAAGCATTTCTAAAGATGGTTTTACTTTAGGTGTTGTAGAATCAGACCGTGACGGTGAATCTCTAGGTTTCTACGTTTCTTACGCTGTAGACTTCGACCTATAATTTAGATAATCAAATCTAAATGACAAAAACCCGCTTCGGCGGGTTTTTTAGTTTCTGATATTCAGTAAATCAAAGTTCAGATGCGATTTACTCTATTCTGCTTAGTTAAACAGCTTTTGTTGACTGATGAATACTTCCAACCTTATACAGTGCTAGCACCTCTTTAACGGCTCGGCGGTTTTCAACTTTTTGGCTAATAACTCTAGAAACTTTAGTCGAGCGTATATTGGCATTGTGATACAACTTGCGACTTACAGGTGTATCATGGTTACTAATCAATACAGTGTTTGTTCCTTTAAGCGCCAGCTCAGCAGCTGTATGAGCCAAACGTTGCTGGTCGTGAAACGCGAAGCCAGCTCTAGCATACTGGGTAAAATTAGCCGTATCACTCAAGCTCACATACGGAGGGTCACAATATATTACAGCCCCTTTTGGTGCATGTTGCATACAGGTCTGAAAATCGATTTGTGTAAAAGTGGCATTTTGTGCTTTTTCAGCAAAAAAATACATCTCAGATTCAGGGAAATAAGGCTTTACATAGCGGCCAAACGGCACATTGTAATGGCCAGATAAGTTGTAGCGACACAAACCGTTATAACCATGCCGATTTAAATAGGTGAATATAACAGCACGTCTAAAGGTATCGGTTTCTTGGTTAAACTCAGTGCGGATTGCATAATAAGCATCTGCGTTGTTAAATTTATCTTGGTACAGCTTGGCACATTCGCTAATTAGGCATTCTGGTTTTAGTTGTAAATGCCGATATAAGCCAATGAGATCTGGATTAATATCATTTAAAATATAATGCTTATATTGTGTGTTTAAAAACACCGACCCAGCCCCAACAAAAGGCTCGACTAAAGTTTCCGGTCTTTTGGGTAATAATTGAGTAATTTTTTCAATTAGATTGTATTTCCCACCGGCCCACTTTAAAAAAGCTCGTTGTTTTTTATGGTTTTTTATCGTCATTTATTCGCTTTTTTATATCTGCAACCGATTTCGCAAATGCCCCTTTATTTTGTAGGCTTGCGGGTAAATTTTTTATCGCGTTATTTGTTTCAACTAAATTTGGGTATAAACCCACAGTGACCGCAAAGTACTGTTGGTAATGGTATACCTTGGCTACACCAATCAGTGTATGGTGAGCTAAATAATCAGCCAACAGTTTATCCGAGCTGATGAGGGTTAATTGTATCACATAGTATTTCGAATC
>NZ_JH767533.1:0-35032 GCF_000281085.1 Catenovulum agarivorans YM01 | reverse complement strand
GCTCTGGCTCTGGCTCTGGCTCTGGCTCTGGCTCTGGCTCTGGCTCTGGCTCTGGTAGTACATCGTCTTGTTGTTTAGGGGCTGCTGCAAGTTGATTTTTAGCTTTCTGTGCAAAAAACTCCGCAGCTGTCATATCTGGTTTGTTTTCTAACTCTTCATCTACTAACTTTTCGTGTTTGACCACAGGCGCAATACTACTTTGTTCAATCGTATTTTCTGCTAGCTTCGCTTGTTCGGCGTTACTATCTTTAGTGCTGCTGTTCTTCAAGCCTAAGTAGTTAAAATAACCAAAGGTCACAGCCGCAATCAACAAAGTAAACACGAATATTGCCCACATAGTTTTTATTGATTTCTGGGTTGGGTCAGTCGGTTTTATTTGGCTTGCTAATACTTGTTGCTCTGTTGCAATCGTACCAATTAATACAACAGGATACCCTGTTGGTTCAATCAAGTTTATCCACTTGGCGGCATCTAGTGCAGAGCATTCGAATATAACTTTACAAACACCAGCAAGGTTTTTGACACAAAGCAATAGCTCTTCCAACAAAGGTGCTGAAGCAGGTTGTTTAACAACAATCAAATAAACAGAGTTATTATCATCAAATTGGTTAAATTGCGCCAATAAACTGTGTGATGGATCGTGGAGCGGATTATCAAATAGCTGACGTACAATTTGGCTACGAGTGGCTGGTAAATCAGCATTATTACTTATATAAGCAATGGAATAATCGTCTTGCAGGGTTTCAATATGATGCAGCAAAGGCTGTTGAGCGCTGTATATAATTAGGGCGTTAGTATAAGTTAAATTATGCTCTAGTCGTTCCCAGACTGAAGGTTGCATAACAACGCCCCGCTACAATTATTTGAGGATATTTTCTAACTCTTGCTCAGTCACATCATCCATAATTTGACACTCACCAATTTTTGTTGGCACGATAAAACGCATCACATTGTTTTGTACTTTTTTGTCACGCTTCATATGCTTAACAAAATCGGCACAAACCATAGATGCAGGTTTTTCCACCGGCAATTGATAATCGGCAATAGTTTGTTTGATTTCACTGAAATCATCTTCGCTGATATACCCACGCAACTCTGCCAATTTAGCAGCTAAAACCATGCCTGTGCCGACAGCTTCACCATGTAACCAGACGCCATAACCCATTTCAGCTTCAATTGCATGACCAAAGGTATGGCCTAAATTTAATAAAGCTCTAGCACCTTTTTCGGTTTCATCTGCGGCTACGATTTCAGCTTTGATTTCACAACAACGTTGGATAATTCGAACAAGTTCGCTCTGCTCTAATTGAGAAATCGCTTGTTGGTTGTCGATAAGTGTTTGCCAAAAAACGCGGTCAAAGATAATGCCATATTTAAGCACCTCAGCCATACCAGCCGCAAACTCGCGTGGTGGTAAAGTTGATAGCGTATCTGTGTCGATTACGACAGCTTCAGGTTGCTTAAACGCACCTATCATATTTTTGCCAAGTGGGTGATTAACTGCGGTTTTACCGCCAACTGACGAATCCACTTGAGATAATAGTGTGGTTGGTACTTGAATAAAATCAACACCACGTTGATAACAAGCAGCAACAAACCCGACTAAATCACCAACTACACCACCACCTAATGCAATTAAGGTCACATCACGAGCACAGTTATGTTCAAGCAAAAAGCTATTAACTTTTTCAAAATACTCTAAAGATTTGTACTGCTCACCATCAGGCAACTGATAGCTCAACACCTCAAAATCAGCCAAAGCTGAAGTGAGTTTGTCTAAATATAAAGGTGCAACAGTTGTATTGGTGATAACAACAACACGTTTACCAGTAATCAATCGAGAAAACAAAGCCTTATCTGCAATAAGGCCTTGTCCGATACTAATAGGATAACTGCGTTCACCCAGTTCAACCTGAACTTCACATGTGCTCATGACCAGTTAAAACCCTAATCTGTCGATGATTTCGCGAGCAACAACCTTTGCACTTTGGTTGTCTGTTTTAACCACTAAATCCGCAACTTCTTCGTATAGCGGGTTACGGTTTTCAGCTAAGTCAGATAAAATTTCTTCTGGATCACCGTTTTGCAACAGTGGTCGTCTTTTATCTCGTGCTGTACGTGCAACTTGTTTTTCTATGGTTGTTTCTAGATAAACCACGAAGCCACGGGCAGAAAGGCGATTACGCGTTTCTTTACTTAAGATTGAACCACCGCCTGTAGCTAACACAATTCCTTGTTTTTCGGTTAAATCAAAAATAACTTTTTCTTCGCGAACACGAAAGCCTGCTTCGCCTTCTACATCGAATACCCAAGCGATGTCCGCACCTGTTCTACGTTCGATTTCTGCATCTGAATCATAGAACTCTAGATGTAATTCTTGTGCCAATTGGCGACCAATTGTGCTTTTACCAGCGCCCATAGGGCCTATAAGGAATATATTTCGTTTCTCAGCCATTTTAGTTCTTACACATCTTATTGATTAAGTTTAAGTTGCTCCGAAAATCCAAGTGTACTTTTGAAGTGCGGCGATTATCCCAAGATTCAGTGTATAAAAGCAAGCTTAGGATAATAAAATGACAAGATTCTCCCCGCAATCACCTTAATTAAACGAGGAAAAGGCTGTCAAAGCGTAATAATGTTCAAATCTAGTTTATAATTTTTCAGTTACGATTCTGGGAGTGACGAAAATCAACAATTCCTTTTTCTCGTTAAATTCAGTGGTTGATTTAAATAAGCGACCTAAATAAGGAATATCACCTAGCAGAGGTACTTTTTTCTCACTTGAGACCATCTGTTGCTGATAGATACCACCTAATACAATAGTTTCACCATTATCAACTAACACTTGTGTGCCTATCTCTTGCGTATCAATAGCAACTGCAGATCCCGTTGGGGTCGCGACTGTATCACCACGCGTGTCTTGGGTTATGACTAAATCCAACACTATCTTATTGTCTGGGGTAATTTGTGGTGTCACTTGCAAACTCAAAACGGCTTTTTTAAAGGTCACAGCTGTCGCACCACTTGATGATGCTTGAACAAATGGTATTTCTGTACCTTGTTCGATATAAGCGGTTTTTTGATTCGCCGTTGTTATTCGTGGACTGGCGATAATTTCACCCTTGTTTTCAGTTTCTAACGCTGACAACTCTAAATCCAAAATTGTGCCATCATCCAACCTTGCTATGCTTAAGCCTATACTGCCGGCAGGATTTGCCACAGGTAAATTTACGTTAAGTCTGTCAGTTAGCGACGGTATAGTGCCATTGGCAATGGTATTAGCACCACTAATAGTCCCAGAAACACCATCTGTATTTTGTTGATCACTAAACCCCCAACGAATACCTAGTTCCTCAGATAAATTGTCATTTACCGTGACTATACGAGATTCAATCGTCACCTGTTTAACTGGTATATCTAATATAGTCACAAGCTTTTTAATGTTGTCGATGCCTTTAGCTGTGTCTCTAATCAATAAAGTATTGGTTCTTTCATCTACCGTCACTGTGCCTCGCTCGGACAACATGCCCGCACCTTTACCAGTTAACATGCTCGAAAGCTCACTGGCTTTAGCATAATTCACTTGGATAAATTCCGAGAATAACGGAGAAAGTTGATCCACTTGTTTTTTAGCTTCCAATTCGCGAGCTTCACGCGCGGAAATTTCATCGCTCGGCGCGACCATTAAAATAGAGCCTTCCATGCGTTTATCTAGACCCTTAATTTTTAAGATAATATCAAGGGCTTGATCCCAAGGTACACCATCCAATCTAAGGGTGACATTGCCGGTAACCGAGTCACTGGTCACTAAGTTAAAGCCGTTATAGTCAGCAATAATTTGTAGTACAGTGCGCACTTCTACATCCTGAAAATTCAGAGAGATTGGTGAACCTTCATATTTTTCTGTCGCCAATAAACCACCTTGAATACGATCCTCTTCGACTTCCAAGGTAAAAATGTTATCTAGTTGCTGATATTGATATGAGACAGGTTTGTTGGTTGTAATTTCAACTCGGGTATGATTCCTGTCTTTAAATGTTTCAACTGAATCAACAATTGTTCCGAAGTCAGTCACATCCAATTGATAGAGCAAGTCAGGCAAAATATCAGTGTTATGAAACATAACGATTATTTTTTCTGCCTTTTCGCGCACATCAACCGCAGCCATACTGCTTTGTAAAAAAATTAAAACTCTGCCTGATTTATCTTTGCCGTGGCGAAAATCCATTGCTTGAATTTTATTTACATGGGTTTGTTGCGTCTTAGGTTTATCAAAACCAGCATTATCAGACACCAAGATAAAAAAGCTGTTGCCTTGAGTGCGGGTTTGATAAACCTTTAAAGAATCCAAGAACAAGTTAATGCGCACACTTTGATCTATATATTCAATTTTAACTTTTTGTACACCAGCAATATTAATCGGAATTTCATCCAAATAATTTTCAAAGTCTGCTTCATCGATATCGATTTGGATGCGCGAAGGATTATTTAACACTTGTATTTGCGGCTCACGAACTAATTTTTGGTCAAAAACAAACTCCAACTCAGTTTCGCCAGCCATGATAGGATTATATTTAACCTCATATAAGACCGACATAGCCCAGCTACTAACAGGTAACAAAAACAACATGGTTCCAGCTACCAAGGCTTTAATCTGACTATGCACTTTTAACTTTGTTATCATTTCTGTTTACTTCCCGCGTCTGTTTCTGCATCCAAAATCGTGATTTCTGCTTTTCTTATGTCCCAACAACCAGTTCCATCTGGCACCATCTCTTCTATTTGAATATAGTCAGGGGTAATTTTTACCACTCGACCATGAAATAAACCTAAGTAGTTGCCTATGCCAATTCTGTAAAGCGAACCATTTGAAGCCGAAGCTAACGCATAGATTTTATCCTCTCCGCCCATAGTGCCACGCATACGGATATTATCCAGCGCAAACTTTTCCAACGGTTCTTTGGTGCGCCTATAGTTTGGCTGTAAACAATCTAACGTCTGGCCGAGTTTATCTTCAATTAATTCAGGCTCTGGCTCAACAAAAGGACTGCGCATACCACTAACTGAATATTCAAAACTTTCAAATTTTTCAACTTGTGGAATTGGTTCGATACTAGGCTGAGTGGTATTTTTCACCTGCTCGGTAAACGCTTGTAAATCACTAACATCATCACTACACGCAGCAACTGTAACAACTAAACCCAAGAGCGCTAGTATTCTCATTTGCTGACAACCTCTTTATATCTATAAGTTTTTGCCAACAAACTAAGCTCTAAAACATCATCGCCTTTATTTGCAATTGTAAAGTTATGCAAAGTAACAATACGCGGTAATGCTGCGACTCGCCCCAAAAATTCACCAAATTCGTGGTATCCCCCTACCACTTCTAACCTTAAGGGTAGTTCAGTATAAAATTCTCGTTCAATTTCTTCTTCCCAATTGATTTTTTTAAACGATAGTCCACTGGTTGTCCCTACATAAGTAATATCGTCTAACAAACCCGGTGTTTCGCTTTCAGTCGGCAAACGTTTCAACAACTCAGCAAAGTTTTTTTCCATTTCAGCCATCTGCACTTTGTATGCATCTGCATTGATCGCAACTTGATATTTAGCTTGAAATTGCTGCTTTAGGCTTTGCTCTTGCGCTGTGATATTTTGATAGGTTTCAATTTTTTCGCTAATCATTAAATAATAGCTGAGCACTGCAACTAAAATAGCCAATAGAATCGCAACTATAATTTTTGCGACCTTGGGCCACTCTCCCATATTATTAAAATCGAGTTCGAGCTCATTTAAGTCGTTTAAATCAATGTTTTTCCAATCCATACGACTACTCCTTGCCTTCAGTTTGGTTACGATTTAAACCTTTAGACTGTATTTGCACTGACATGGTAAAGTCACTTAGAACCCGCGCACTTTCATCTATTTTTGCGGCAACGATTGCATTTAGAATGGGAGTTTCGAGTAAATACGATCCTTCAATTTGTCGCATCATAGTGGAAACTCGATTATTGGATTCGGTTTTGCCCTGAACTATTACTTTAGAATCAGTTTTTTCTAATTTGACTAAATAAATACCAGGCGGAACAACCTTAACTAATTCGTCCATAATTTGTGCGCCAACGTTACGGTTGCCCTGAAGGTCGGCAATCAACTCCATTCGCTGCTCTAAGTTGGCACGCATATTTTTCAGCTCTTGGATCTCTTTAATTTTTGAATCTAGTACTGCTATTTCGTTGAGCAAATACTGATTGCGAGCTTGCTGATTCGCAATAAGGTTATTGTAATAAGTATTGACCATTAACATTATAAATAAAGCAGCCGCAGCGCTCATGGCAAGTAGCAAAATGTATTGTTTCTGTTTTCGCTGTTTTGCCTGCTCTCGCCAAGGCAACAGATTTATATGTGGCACGGCTCAATACTCCTCATGGCTAAACCTGTTGCTATCATGAATTGTGCGCTAAGCACAGGCTCATGCGCTTGCGATTCGGCGCTTTGCCCTTCTTCAGCTTGGGCTGGGTCGTCAGTTATCATTTGGGCAAAAGGATTCGCAATAACGCAGTGAAGGCCTAACTCATCTTCGATAACTTGTTGTATCCCTTCAACCAATGCTGTTCCACCAGATAGGATCAGGTAGTCTATTTTTTCTTCTGCACTTGAGGTCAAGAACATTTGGATGGCACGTCTGATTTGTTGGATAACTGCCGTTTGAAAGGGAGCCAATACTTCAAAAGTATAATTTGGGGGTAAATCTTTAGTTAGTTTAGCGAGTTCAGCTTCTTCATATGTTTTGTTGTAGTAATTAACAATATTTTTTGTATAGGCATCACCACCAAAAGATTGGTCTCGGGTATACAAAATCTTGTTCCCCTTAAGCACAGACATCAATGTCATATTTGCGCCAATGTCTACTAGACCAATCAATTTATCATTCGCATCATCAGGTAGTTGTTCAAGACAAACTTGCGCAGCTCGAGCAAGTGCGAATGCTTCAACATCCATAATTCTCGCGGAAAAACCACCTAGTTCTAAAGCAGAGACCCTAGCTTCAACACTTTCTGTACGAGCAGCGCTGAGCAAAACATCCACTTTTGTTGGATCTGCACTATTTACCGACAAACGTTCAAAATCTAGACTCACTTCTTCAATAGGGTATGGAATTAAACTATCCGCTTCTATTTCAATCTGAGTCGCCAATTCCTCATCGGTAAAGTTGACGTCCATATAAACGGTTTTAGTTATCACTGTGGAGCCAGAAATTGCAACTGCAACCTCTTTGTGCTGTTTAGGGAGTTTTTTGCGAAGGCGAGACAATACTTTGCCGACAGCTTCAATATCTTGCAAGTCACGCTCGTTCATCGCCCCTTTCGGCATAGACTCTGTCGCGTAATGCAATAATTTAATTTTGTCTTCTGCTTGTTCAAGCAAAACGGCTTTAACTGAATAAGAACCTATATCTACACCGATAAATAACGATTCTTGTTTGTTGAACATTTCCTTAAACATAAAACAACCACATACTTGTTATTATTTTCTCGACAGTGCAATAATAACGCAAAATAATATCCGCTTTACATTTTATTGCTCAAGATAGCTGATAATATCCACTATCTTGGCGGAGTACCAGTAAGTTTTAACACTTGGTGAATTTTGTGAAAAAATTTCTTATATATTTTACACTTTTTTCAATTTTTTGCGTAATTCTCGGCGTAACTTCTATTTACGCTGTTTATCTTCATTTTAAAGATGAGTTACCACCAGTAAATACACTAAAGCAAGTAGAATTCCAAACACCAATGAAGGTTTATTCGGCTGACGGTAAACTTATTTCTCAATTTGGTGAAAAGCGTCGCATTCCGCTGCAATTTGAACAAATCCCCCAACCACTCATTGACACTTTGTTGGCAACTGAAGATGCACGTTTTTATTCGCACCAAGGGGTCGATGTAATTGGTATATTTAGGGCCGCATTTGCCGTTTTAGTCAGCGGGAATAAAACCCAAGGAGCAAGTACACTGACCATGCAGGTTGCTCGGGGTTTTTTCTTAACCCGGGATAAAACCTATATTCGAAAAATTAAAGAAATTTTTATCGCGCTGCACATAGAGCAAGAGCTCACCAAAGAAGAAATTCTTACCCTATATATCAACAAAGTTGAACTTGGGTATAGAGCATTTGGTTTCGGTGCCGCCGCACAAGTGTATTATGGTAAAGATTTATCTGAACTAAACATTGCCCAATTTGCCATGTTAACCGGTTTGCTCAAAGCTCCTACGGCATACAACCCTTTGCGTAACCCTGAAAGAGCAAAATTTAGACGTGATACTGTTTTGTGGCGACTTAAAGAAACGAATCATTTAACCGAATCAGAATACAGAGCGGCCATACAGCAACCTTTAACCGCCAAATACCACGGTGCACAAATTGAATTAGACGCACCCTATATAGCAGAAATGGTTCGCCAAGAGATGGTCGAACGTTTCGGCGAAGAAATTGCCTACACTAAAGGGTATCAAGTTTATACCAGCATAACCGCAAAAGCCCAATTGGCTGCGCAAAATGCGTTACGCGAAAATTTACATAATTATGACGAGCGCCATGGTTTTAGGGGCCCAGTCAGTCAATTGTGGCAGCAAACTGAGCTTGCCTGGACCGAAGAACAAATTTTGCAATATCTTGATAAACAAAGTGAATTTGGTTTGTTAACCGCTGCTGTTATCACAGCAATTGACGATGAATTAAAACGTTTCCAATTTATCGACAAAAATGGCTCTTATGCTTGGGTCAATTGGTCAGGCATGTCATGGGCACGAGCGTTTATTGACGACGATCACCAAGGAGAAGCACCACAACTTCCTAGTGAAATCGTTAAGGTCGGAGAGCTAGTTTATTTACGCAAATCAAACCACAGCGAATGGCAACTCAGTCAATTCCCCGATGCATCTTCTGCACTAGTCGCACTCAACCCAACCAATGGTGCAATTATCGCATTGACTGGTGGTTACGATTTTTATCAAAGCGAATTTAACCGTGTTACTCAAGCAAAACGTCAAGTTGGCTCCAACATTAAACCTTTCATCTATTCAGCAGCGCTAGAGCATGGATTCACACTTGCCAGCATTATTAATGACGCACCGATCAATCAATGGGATAGACAACAAGGCACAGTTTGGCGTCCGAGAAATTCCCCGCCCGTCTACGACGGACCAACTCGTATGCGTACTGCTTTAGCTAAATCAAAAAATGTTATATCGGTTAGGTTATTGCGTTCGGTTGGTTTAGATAATGTGGTTAACCACCTAGCACAATTTGGCTTTTCACCGCACGACTTACCAAAAAATGAGTCTTTAGCACTCGGCTCTGCTTCTTTTACGCCGCTAGAACTCGCCTCTGCTTACACAGCTTTTGCTAATGGTGGCTTTGTTGTTGAACCATATTTAATTGACAGAGTCGTTACTCCAGAAGGAAAAGTTATCTACAGTGCAAATCCGAAAATTGCATGCACAGAATGCGAGTTATCTGTAGATGAACAACAAAATGAAACCCTACCGGCCAAACGCGCAATTTCAGCACAAAACGCTTTTTTAATTGCTGATGCGATGCAAAGCACCATTTGGGGCGGAGGTAACTGGAATAAAGGAACAGGCTGGAATGGCACTGGCTGGCGTGCACAAGCGTTAAAGCGCACAGACATTGGCGGTAAAACAGGTACTACCAATGAAGCAAAAGACACATGGTTCAGCGGCTATGGCCCTAACATAGTCGTAACCAGCTGGGTTGGCTTTGATGACCACTCACGCGCACTGGGCTCTACTAGACCAAATCCAAATCTTGCAAGTGATCAAGTATTTGGTAAAGAGTTTGGTGCACAAACGGCTTTACCTGCATGGATTGAGTTTTTAGCAGTTGTACTTGATGGCGCAGAAAAACAAGCAGTCACATTACCAGAGAAAATTGTGTCAGTACGTATCGATAGTGAAACAGGTAAACTGACGACAAGCTCTGATCACACTTCATTATTTGAATATTTTGTTCGAGGTACAGCTCCTGACAGTTATGTCGAAAGAGATCCACTACCGGATATTTTAAATGCTGAAGCTGCTGGTGAAGTCACACAAAAAGGAACTGAAGGCATTTTTTAATGCCTTCTATTCAACTTGATACCACTCATTTAATTTACGTGTAAGTTGTTTAACACCTAAACCTTTTAATGACGAAAACAACTCAACCGTGACATCACCACAAAAAGCTAGGCTCGCTTCACGTATTTGCTTAAGTGTGGCATTTCGAGCACCTTGTTTAAGCTTATCTGCTTTGGTTAATAAAACAAGTACAGGCAATTCACTATCTACCGCCCAATAAATTAAGTCCTGATCTAGGTCTTTCATCGGATGACGTATATCCATCAATACAACCAAGCCCACCAAACACTCACGCTTTTGCAGATACTCACCTAACGACTTTTGCCACTTTTCTTTTACAGCAAGTGGTACTTTTGCGAAACCGTATCCCGGCAAATCGACCAACTTTCGCTGTTCATCCAAGGTAAATAAATTAATCAATTGGGTACGACCAGGCGTTTTACTGGTTCGAGCTAAACCTTTTTGTTCTGTTAAACAATTGAGTGCACTTGATTTACCAGCATTAGAGCGTCCAGCGAATGCTACTTCAAAACCGTCATCGGCAGGTAAACTCTGAATATCAGGTGCGCTGGTTAAAAATTTTGCGTCTTGGTATTTCATTAAAGCTCTCCAAAAAATATTCGGCTAAGTTTACTCTGAATTAATCACAAATTCAGTTTGTTCAGGTTATTTATTGGCAAATTGAATTAAATCGTTCAGAATTAACAGATAGCAATACAAACTAGCGGCAGGGAATGGATAATATAAAGCCACCAGCAACAGTTTCAGCAGTAGAACTTTCGAAACAAGCGTTAGCATGGTTAGACACATATCAAATCGCACCAACGCCGATTAACTATGCAGTTATTTACGCGTGTTGCCACCCTAACAATAAAAATTTACGTGATGAATTACAGCAACTAACCAAAAACAATCAAGTACCAGACAACTATCTACTGGCTCAATTGCATGATAAGTATTTAGAAGAAAGTGCACACAGTGACGATGATACGCTGTCTACCATGCATAAAATCATCATCAGTTTGCAATTAGAATGCGAAAAAAATGAAACGAGCGTCAGTCAATACCAGTCAACGCTGCACACTGAAGCCAGCAAACTCAAAATGTCTGATGCACAGCAGAGCAAAGCTATCGTCAATTCGATTCTTTCAGCAACTGAAAAGGTTCAGCACGCACAAAACGAATTTAAAGACAACATTCACGCCTCGCACGCGAGCATAGAGTCATTAAAACAAAAGTTAAAAACTGCACAGCAACAAGCGCAAACAGATGCTTTAACTAATTTAGCTAACCGCCGTGGCATGCAAACATTCTTAGCCAAACAGATGGAATCTGTTCATCTATCTGCATTGTTGTTTGATATAGATAACTTTAAACAACTGAATGATAGTTACGGCCATAATATTGGTGACATAATTTTACAAAAGGTCGCGCAGCAGATAAACAAGCATTTAGATGCTAAACATATTGCAATTCGTTACGGCGGCGAAGAGTTTTTAGTACTTATGGTTAATCAAGATCGAGCTAAGGTTTTTATGTATGCAGAGACGGTTCGAGAAGCAGTTGAAAAACTTAAGTTAGTACACGGAAAAACACGGAAACGCTTGCCTAAGGTGACCATATCGGTAGGATTGTCTTTAAATGCAAAACAGCTAACTATCAACGAAATCATAGAACAAGCCGATACAGCGCTTTACCAAGCCAAGAATAGCGGTAAGAACCGCGTTTGTTTAGCAAGCTAACCATCTGGATATTTAACAATGCAATCTTTCGAAAAACTGTTAACTGATTATTTTGCAGCTGAGAACAAACAGATACAAAAACAAGCTGAGCAAAAACTGTGGGATCTATATGGAACTAAAGGTGCAGTGTTAATTATGGACATGTCTGGCTTTTCTTTAGTCACTCAGAAATACGGTATAGTTTATTATTTATCTATGATCCATCGGATGCAGCAGATAACCAAACCAACAATCGAGAGGCATCAGGGCGTCGTGGTCAAATTTGTCGCAGACAACGTTTTTGCTCGCTTTAATTCAGCCGCACAAGCGATAAATGCAGTTGTCGAAATAAATCACTTATTGGATCTGGAAAATGCCAAAACTCCCGATGTTTGGGATATTCAAGTTGCTGCTGGCATAGATTATGGTGACTACTTGTTAACCGACGAACTAGACTATTTTGGTGACGTTGTGAACAAAGCCAGTAAACTGGGTGAAGATGTAGCTCGAGGTGGTGAAATTCTAATTACTGAAAATGCCTACAACAGTATCGCCGAACCATGCGCTTATCCGGTAGAAGCGCTAGAATTCAATATATCAGGCATAAAACTTAATACATTTTCAGTATTATATAAGAATGATTAGAGCAGTTGGCTGCCAACTGCTTAAACTCGAGTTGCTTGGAGAAGCTGGCTTAAAAAGTTTTGATAGAGCTGCTCTCTTTCATTCAAGCCATTATTTCTTAAGCAGGTTTCTAACTCTGCGGCCGCATCTGTTAACTGTACAAAACCAAAATTACCTGCACTGCCTTTAATTCTATGGGCAACCTTAGTTAACAATGGCCAATTGTCCGCTTGTCGAGCTTGTTTGACCATTTCTAATTCGCAGTCCAAAGATGACTTATAGTCTGCTATGAGTTTCTGAAACTCTTCGCTTGCCAAATCAAACAAAGGTTCATCATCTTCAACTAAGTCCGTTAAGTATTTAGCCAATAATCCATAAAATGCTTCAGCCTCTAATGGTTTAGCTAAATGATCATTAAAACCATTAGTCAAATAACCATCAACTTCTTGTTTTAATGCATTGGCTGTCAGAGCTATAATTGGGATATCGTAGCCATTTGCTCTAATCATGCTCAGCGCTTCTACGCCGTCCATATGTGGCATTTGAATATCCAAAAATATTAAATCAAAATCAAAAAGCAGCGCTTTTTCAACAGCTTGCTCACCATTTTCAGCTTCCGTTACTTGGATACCACTTTTCTCCAACCAGTAACGAATAAGCTTTCTATTATCTTCATGATCGTCAGCCAATAAAACTTTGGCCTGATATTGCGCGACTTGCTGATTCATCCTTTCTTTCGCTGTTATGTTTTTTGGTACATAGTTTAACCAGTTAACTGGCTCGGGTACAGTAACTTGAATATCAAAACTAAAACAACTGCCCTTTCCCGGTTCACTTTGGACTTTAATTTCACCACCGAGTCGTTTTGCTAGCTGATTTGAAATATACAAGCCGAGGCCAGTGCCGCCAAATTTACGGCTATGTGAACTATCCGCTTGATTAAATGCGGTAAAAAGTTGCTCTAGCGCACTTTTATCCATGCCTATGCCTGTATCTGTCACAGAAATATGTAATTGATTGTTTGGAGCCAGAAAACTCACTCGGACACTGACTCTGCCACCAGCGGGGGTAAACTTTATCGCGTTGCTGGTGAGATTGAGTAATATTTGTCTTAATCTCGTTGGATCTGTAACTAGCAGCTGTGGCAAGGGCCATTGATAATTAATATCAAGTTGCACATCTTTTTCTGTTGCGACTCGCCTTTGACTGTGCTCAATTGTTTGTAACAGCACAAATAAATCGACCTTGAGCATTTCGAATTCAAGTTTACCAGCTTCAATCTTTGATAAATCCAATACATCATTGACTATTTTAAGCAGATGAACACTGTTGTTATGTATGGTTTTAACTGCGTTATCTTTTTGCTCTTGGTTGAAAGTTGGCTCAAAATAGGACTGTGAATAACCCAGTATAGAGGTTAATGGTGTGCGGATCTCATGGCTCATATGCGCTAAAAACTGGCGCTTAAATTGGTTTGAGCGTGCTTCTTTATCCAGTAAATTGGCTTTTTCTTTGTTGGTTTTTTCCAGCGCTTGCTCATATCGAAACAACCTGCGGTTATTTTTTTCCAGCAACAATGCGGCCAACCAACTGACGATAGACCAAATGACAAGCAAAACCATAACACCTATGTCAGCTGGCAACCAAACGTCAAACAAACTGATCATAACTAATGGAATTAGGACAGATATCACACCGGCATACAGCTGAACTCTTGCACCAATTTGCGCGATCACTAAACCAATTAAAAACATTAACACGCTTGGTACAGTGAACAATTGATTATCAGTTAAAATTGAATTGATATAAGTAATGAAAATAGTACCAGCAAGGGTATATACCAAATACGACTGACGTAAATTTAAGATGGCAAAACGGCTAAAGGTCGCCAAACATATTAATGACCATATAGTTAAATAAATTAATCTAGGTGGTGCAACCGTGTCAAAAAACTCCGCAGAGACAGCCCATGCGTACAGTAAAAATAAGATTGGAACTATGCCACCAATCACATAGATGTAACCAATAATGCCTCTAGCACGCCTTTCTAATTGTTGTTGGAAGCGCGTTTCTAACGGCTGAGCAAACACTTCACTCAAAAAAAAGCCAAAAACCTTAGCTAAATTCATCCGCCACTAGCCCCTAACAGCAGAGAATCTTGCATTTGATTATAGGCTTTTAACCAGTCTAAATATTCACCAATAGGCATAGGTTTAGCTAAAAAGAATCCTTGGGCTAACGGAATATTTTGCTCTTGTAGATATTGGTGGGTAATACCATCTTCGACACCTTCGGCAACAATTTCAGCGTTAAGTGCATTAGCCATAGCTCGAATTAAAGTGATCACGGATTGGTTTAAATCATCTAATCCAGCTTGTTGAATATAACAAGCATCAATTTTCACTTCTTTAATTGGCACTCTGCTTAACTCAGCCAGGGCACTACGCGCACTAGCAAAATCATCAATACTTAATCCCACCCCATGAGATCTAAGCTTTTCAACATTGAGATGAAGTAAACCTATTTGCTCGAACAACTCTGCTTCGGATATTTCTAACAATAAGCTGCTCCCTGACAACCCATATTCAAGTAAACTCTTTTCGACATGTTTAACAAAATTGTCGCTGATTAAATCAGTCGTACAAACATTGATGCAAATTTGATGCTGCGCACAAATCTGCTGAATTAACTTATTCGTTTGTAATGCTTCCGAAACAACCCAAAAAGACAAGTCTGAGATAATCCCTGCATCTTTCGCCAACGGAATAAAATCTAGCGGCTCTATCACGCCGTATTTAGGATGGATCCAGCGCAGCAGCACTTCGGCACCAACAACCTTTTTACTGGCTAGATGTAATTTAGGTTGTAAACATAAAGATAATTCATTACCGGATATCAAAGCTTGTTTGAGATCTTCCAATAGCTCTAACTTAAATTGCACCTCATTTGCTCTGTCTTCAGCATAGACGAGTATCGCAAGCTCTTTGCGTTGTGCATCGACCACTGCAAAGCTGGTATTTTCCAATAGCTGCATAATATCTTGACTATGGTGCGGGTAGATACTTGCCCCCATATGACACTGAATGTGCACCAATGCAGAGTGGTATTCTATCGGCTGTTTAATAATATCTTGAACTTGTGTAGCTAATTCAGATAAAGGCACATGAGTGCCGCGAAAAGCCATAACCATGACACCATGGTCTAATTGACCTAATTTTTGCGGCTCTAAATCAAGCATTTCAAACGTGACAGCTCGTCGTTGTAATCGCGCCCACTCGTTCAACTGCTCAACACAACGGCATAAAACAGCGTTGGCAACTTTTAATCCTAGCTTTAATCTAATTTCATCTAAATTCGTTAATTTTAGCTGGACAAGGGTAAAACCAACCCGACTTTTAAAACTTTCTAAACCGAGTTGAACTAAATTTCTATTCGGTAATCTTGTCAGAGGATCATGGGTTGCAAGATGTACTTTTTCTCGTTCTGTTTGCCGCAGTTTATCAGCCAAAGCCAACGACATTAACAAAGCTTCAAGTAAAATTGTCACTTCTATAAAAGTTTGGGTGAAATGGGTACTGGGTATAACTTCCCACACCGCAAGTTGAACTATGACAGAACCAAAGACAAGTGGAATCCAAGAAGCGACGTAAAAACGTGCAATGCGCACCCCTTTATACAAACAGTATCCACCAGCAACTATACATATCAAACCACCTAAAGCTAAACCAAATACCACAAACGAAATAGTCACATGAATAGGCAAAGTCGTTGATATAAGTGTTGCAATCCCTAACATCCAACAAACGATATGTATTATTTTATCTAAATAAAACGCATGGCGTGCCGTTTCTAAAAAGTGAATACAGAACAACAATGCAAATAAGATATCAAGTAAAACAAAGGGCACTAACAGATAAGCAGCTTGAGTATATAAAGGGATCCCCAGATAAGACCACAGACCATACAAAGCACTGCGCCAAACCACTAAAGCGAAGATATAACCCGCATACCAGATATAAGCCTGTCGTCTGACCGCAAAAAATATAATTAAATTATACAGCGCCAAGCAAATTAATACGCCAAAAAACAACCCCATAGTCAAAAATTCAATATGTGCATGTTGTTGATATTCAACATAACTCCACAACACAGGTTTAAATGTTGTTGAGCTATTTTCCATGCGAATCAATAAGGTATATTGAGTGTCGATAGAGGTAGATAATTGGTAAATGGGACTATGATGTTTGATATCAAAAGGTTGTAAAACAAGTGCCTTGTCTGGCATGTCAGATTCAAAAAAGAACACTGACACCCGCGCTGCTTTTGCCCGCTTAAGCTCAAATATAAAATCACTCGGCTTGGTCGTTGAAAACTCAAAACTTATCCAAGAAACACCCGGTTGCAAACCCGTATTTACATAATCACTGCCGATAACAGGTTGACGTTTAATTACGTCAACAATTTCAGTATGCTGATAACCGTTAATTTGATCACGCATCATATAGGCTGTCTGGCCTATAAAAACTTGATTTTTATCAGGTGTAATTTCGATAGCTTGTGACGATACTGGAAATATCAGCGTAAAACTCAACACCCATATATACAGTAGCGCATACCTGCAACAGCTAATTTTTTTTTTAGTCATTATTATTCATAGGCTCGCTTAAAGCCGTCTACTACTTCCTTGATTTCCACTTCAATTTCTCGCCCTGTGTCACCTAATTCCATCACACGTTCGATACCATTTTCAATCAGTTTAATTAGATAATTCTCTTGCTCTTCACTCAAATCAAGTACGTGTAATGAAGATCTAACATCTAGAATCAACATATCAATAATTTGGTGGGTTTGTTTTTCAAACGCAGAAAATTTATCACTAAGTGAAAACAAAATAATCTCAATATTTTTAATCAAAACTTCGGTAGATTCAGCATGCAGAATTTCCACCCACTTACTTTCAAGGCCTTCGATAAGCGCAGCCAATAGATCATTATAGCGGCCGTAGGTTACCTCATCTTCTAATGGCATGTTTTTAATTAACACAGAGACATGTTTATCATTTACCATAGTCCGGCTTTTAAAATGGTAAAGGCGACCAGCATCAAACAACATTTCAAATAAATTATCTTCGATAGGACTACATAATTGCTCCACCCCACGAAAACTAGCTTTAGTCCGCGCCGAACGAAATTGAATACACGCAGATAACTGCAAGTTATCCATTAAACCAAAAAACATTTTGATAAGTTGGCTTTGCGACGTACAAGTAAAAGTGTCTTTAAAAAATCGCAAAATAGCACCGTATTGTGAAGCTTCAGTCATAGACTGAAAAGCCATATTACGCGCCATTTCTTCTTGAACTGTTAAATTATTTTTACTCTCTTGGTAGCGTCGCATCGTGCGCAATTTAGCAAGGAGTTCACCATATGCGATAGGTTTGGCGATAAAATCATCTCCACCTGCCGCAAAGGCTTTTAACCTTTGTTCTTTGTTGTCAGCTCCGGAGATAAACAAGACTGAAAAGTCTTTTTTCGACGTTTCTTTAATGTTTTGGCAAATTTCGTATCCATTTTTATACGGCATATTGACATCAAGCAACACTATATCCGCATCTATCTTAGCAAACTCGTCTAAAAACAATTTTGCATTAGTAAATGGAATAAAATTAAATTCATCTGACAGTATGTCGGTTAAAATTTCAATAAAGTCTAAATCATCATCTAGGGCAACTATGGTAAAACAACCATCGGTCGTTTGGTTAGGTTTATCGGTTAAATAACTCGGATTCGTTTTTGTCCATTTATTAAATTCATCGGCAGGCATAGGTTTGGCGTAATAAAAACCTTGTCCTTCATCACAGCCAACCTGTTGCAAATAGTCGATAGCATCTTGGTCTTCAATCCCCTCAGCGACCACTCGAATTCCAAGTTTATGTGCCATTTCAACTGTAGATTCAATAATAGTTCGGGATTGCACTCGTGCTTGAAAGTTCGATACAAAACTCTTATCTATCTTAAGCTCATTAAAAGGCAAAGTCTGCAACTGCTGAACAGACGAATAACCTGTTCCAAAATCATCAATAGATAAACTAAATCCTTTCATACGAATGCGCGTAAGTATTTCCATTAAAATAGAAATATCATCCGCCAGCGCACTCTCGGTCAACTCAACAATCACATGCTGAGGTAAAACACCATGCTGCTCCGCTAAATCACTTAAATAATCAGGAAAGTTCAACTCGTGCAAAGCCCTAGCAGAATAATTAAAGGATACATGTAACAACAATCCTTTACTGTTCCACTCATTAATTTGTGGAAATATCTTTTCTACTAAACACTTAGTTAAAGGTTCAATTAAATCATTGTCTTCAGCCAATTTGATAAAAACGGTCGGAGGTATTTGTTGGCCATCAGATAAAGTCCATCTAGCCAATGATTCAACACCGATCAATTTTTTAGTTTTTAATGAAAACCTTGGTTGATAAAAAACTTGAATTTGTTTGTTTTCAATCGCCAATCTCAGCTCAGGTAACAAACTACTATCTTGAGACAGGTTTGGTCGGGTTTCAACCAAAGCTAAACCTGGTGCTACTGTGCCGGTATCTTCACCACGTAACAGCGTTAATAAATCGTCTAAAGAAAAAGGTTTAGATAAAGGGCGAGACATATTTAGCCCATAATTTTCACCTAATTGATGGGCTGAATTAATCACAGAACGATCACAGCCAGAAGCAATAACAACTAAACCTAGATAACTCTGCTCTTTTAAAAATCGCAGCAGCTGAATACCGTCAGGGCCAGGTACAGTTAAATCAAGAATGACGACGTCATAGTCACCAACAGTTTGAGATTTAACATCATAACCATTGTCGACAACTGTGATTGCGGCATGTGCCATTTCAGCAGCGTCACGCACATATTCAGCAAACAATTCGTCATCATCTATAAGCAATACCTGACGCATTCCTAAACCCTTCCTTATTCAGATTATTTTTGCGGTAAGCTCTTATTGATTCTAATTATCGCTAAACCATTTACCTAAGTGAATTTTGAGTATAGTTCACAAATAAAAATTACTCTCAAAGATTAGTGCAACATTTGATGCATTTGATTGAGTAACTCTTTTTTCCTAAAAGGTTTATTAATGATTGGGATATCTGCAAGTTCTTGTTTATCACTCAAACGATTATCTGTATAACCACTCATAAAAATAATGGTTGATTGGGGTTTTTGTTTAAGTACTTCACCTGCGAATTGAGCGCCATCTAGCTGTCCAGGCATTACCAAATCACTGAGAATAATGTCGAAGTCTTGATTTTTTGCCAGCACTAATCCAGATTCGCCTGAATCAGCTGTTTCGACCTCTAACCCGTAAATTTTCAAAAATTCAGATAATAACTGTAATATCGGTTTTTCGTCGTCTACAACAAGTACACGTTTTCCTCGGAATGATTGTTCAAAATCCATATTGACCGCCTTAGCTACTTTGGGTTCATTTGAATTGGTTTGTTTATAATCTATAACAGGGAAATAAATATTAAAACAACTTCCCCGCCCTAGTTGAGATTCTACATTAATATAGCCCCTGCAACTTTTCACAAAATTATATGCTAAGCTTAAGCCCAATCCACTACCTTTTTTACCTTTTGTGGTATAAAAAGGCTGAAAAATATTCTGTTTGGTCTGCTCATCCATACCGACCCCAGTGTCTTTAATAGACAAACATACATGCTCACCAGGTACTAACTCTGTAGCAAATACTTTGTCGGCATCTAAATAGACATTATGTGCAGATACTTGAATCAGCCCGCCGTCAGGCATAGCGTCATTAGCATTGATACATAAATTAATTAAAGAATCCAATAGATGGTGTGGGTCGATATTGACCCAACGCAAATCTTCCTGCAAATCAAACTCAATTTGTACTTGTCCTTTCGCTATGTCTTTTAGTAATTCGATATGCTCTCTAATCAACAAAGAGAGATTCACAGGCTCAGCATCACGTTCATCAATTCGCGACATGCGCGACAGCCTATTGGTCAGTTGCCGTCCACGCTCTACACCTTTTAACGCCGATTGAGTTCGTTTAACTACCGACTCGTCATCTGCTTTTTTTATTTGTAAAATTTCCAAATGACCTGAAATGACATTGAGAATATTGTTTACATCATGTGCTATACCACCGGCTAAATGCGATAAAGCATCAAGGCGAGTGTTTTTATGCGCAAGCGACTCTGCAATTTTAACCGCAGTCAGATCTTGCACTAAACCAACAAAAGCTATGTCATTTTCATCCAATGTTTGAACATTAGGCACAACAGACACAGACAAACGCATTGCAAAGGTTTCGCCGTTTTTCCGCACTGCGCTTAACTCTCGCTCTGCATTGATTACATAAGTATGGCCTGTATTTAAGTACCTATGGATAAAATCGTTATGATGATGAGCTATTTCGTCTGGCATAAATATAGCGACATTTTTACCGATAATTTGCTCTTTACTATAACCAAAACATTTTTCAGCCGCTTTATTAATAAATTGCACAGCACCGTTTTTACTGATCGCAATAATCGGCTCGGCAATATTTTCGATGATACCAGTAATTAAATTTTGCTGAGAATTTGCTTGTTCCGCGGGTTGAATTTGCAATAAACCATGTAACTCATCGCCTGAAGATTTGCTCACATATGCTGCTTGGTGTTTTACTTTAATGGTTTCACCACCAATGACCAACCGATAACTGACGTGAAAATTGACTTTATCATTGATAGCACGTTTGTAAGCTTCAACAAATTTACTTTGATCTTGTGGATGGATACATTTTAACTCACCAGTAAAACTGAGCGGCTTAGTATCCTTTAATTGAAAAAGTTGAAACATTTGCGCAGACCATTCAACACGTCCTGTATCTAAAAACTTAACATAAAAAGCCATTGGCTCAGATTGCGTCAACAAATTTAAATGATGCTTGCTGATCTTTCCATTATCAGAGTTAGTGTCTGGCATATATCTTCTTAGTTCCTTGTTTTAGATGACTGATTTCAGTATAGACGAAAGTACTTAGCTGTCATTTTTTAGCCTATACTAAATTTAGACTAAACAAATATATTTGCTTTCCTTATATGTGCAGAACAACATACCGACAATTGCTGTTTATGCTAGTTTTATTCACTATTAACCACAATGTCCAAGCGAATACACTGGTATTGTTAGCGCATCCAGACGATGAAACTTGGGTGAGTGGCAGCATAGCTAAACTCAGCCAAACACAGCAAGTACACATAGTTTATGCAACTTCAGGAGGCGCTGGAACAGATAGGACATCGTTAAAACGCAAAGGTGTAGCATTAGCCAAAGCAAGAGAAGATGAAAGTATTTGTGCAGCAAAACAGTTAAATGCCCAAGTGCATTTTCTGCAATTAGACGATAGGAACTTAGAGTTACACGAAACAGAGCTTTTACACCACTACCAAAAGTTATTTGAGCAAATTAAACCCAAGCTACTAATAACTTTTGCTGAAGACGGTATAACTGGGCATAAAGATCATATTTTCATTGCCAACATAGTTAAAAAATTCTGGTTAACTCAAGCGAATGCAAACAGCCATTTGTGGCAAGTGGTCGTATCAGAAAAACGTGCGACAATAGCACAACAGATTGCAACACAAGCAAATTATCCACAACCCATTCAAAAACCAGTTGCAACAGACTTGATAAATTTAACCATAAAACTTATCGAGCAAAACGAGCCAAGAATAGCCGCATTTTCCTGTTACCCAAGCCAATTTCCACCCGCTTTGCAGCAACTATGGCAAAAGTTTGTTGCCCAAACCCCATACGAAGAATTTATCCAAGTTAGCCGGTAACATACCCAAGCCAATTTAATATTATCCCGAGTTCAGGTTATTCAATAATGGTTGAATAGAAAAGCGTGTCGATTGGCTTCACGGAGAATAAAAATTCCCATGCCACAAATAATTGCAAACAAGCCAACAAAAGCCATTAAATCAACACCACTAATGTAAGCAAAACAACCGATTAAAATGTAAGCAAACGGTAAACTCTCGTAGACAAACGCGGGAAGCTTATGTGTTTGTTTTGCAGGCCTGTCTTTGCGTCTGTAGTTAGAACGTTTGACCAACATCCAGCTAGATAACAGCATTAATAAAGATGCCCAAAAATAAAAGTGTTCTAACTGAAAAATGAAGCTGCAGAGCGAAAAGGCAAACAGTGCAAATGGTAGGGGTTCGTAAATAAAACGAGGTAACATGCTAAGTGCCTCCATAAAAAATGGTAACAACTTAAGCATGCACCTAACTGGTCATTTTTTCAACAGTCAATCGAATGACAATTTAGTCTAATTTCATAAAAGCAAATGCATCAGCAAAGATATTGTCTTGATTTAAACCTTGATTTAAAAATGCTTTACGTGCTTTGCCAACCATCTCAAAACGACCCGCACTATATAGCTGATAATCCTGTAAAGATGGAAAATCAGCTAGTACAGCATCAATTACGTTGCCAGTACGACCTGACCAATCATCATTAGGGTTTTCAATTACCGGAATAAACTTAAATAGTTGTGAATTTTGCCGTTGCCAAAACTCTAGCTCATATGCCGCAGCTTGATTGCGTAAACCCCAATACAAATAAACAGGAGCAGCAAATTTATTCGCTAATAAAGTCAATGCAATCGAACGGGCGTAACTAAAACCAGTGCCACCAGCCATTAAAATAACTGGCTCATTTTTATTTGCTTTAAATCCAGCCTGGCCGGACGGACCTGCTATCATTACGTGTTTATTATCGTGTAAGTGCTGAATTGCAGCTGAAGTGTAGTCATCTTGGACCGAACCACCAATTTGTAACTCAATATATTGGTTATCAACAGGTGAACTTGCGATAGAAAATGCTCTTTTATCACTTTCTGATAATATCAATTCGATATATTGCCCTGCAATAAAATCAAATGGTTGCGCAGGCTTGAGTTTAACCGACTGAACAAAGTCAGTTAACGGACGAATTTCGACAACTTCACATTGATGTAAGCTCATGAATAATCCTGATAGTGCAAAAGCGCAAGACTGACGTTGGTCAGCGGGTAAGCTATACAAGCGTAAACCAATCCCATAGCTTGCTCTTCTTCTGTAAATATTAACGGTAAATCACCATAGCTTACCTTTCCAGACAACAACTTACAATGACAGCTAGTACATGTGCCTTGTAAACATTGATATGGGAAGTCAATGTTATGCCGAATCGCAGCTTCGACTATAGTTTCTAGTGGCTCCACTTCAAACTCGATGGAACTCTCACCAGTAGCAGACACCAACTTAACTGAATAACATTGCACTGTTTTACCTAAAGCAATACGTTAGTTTAATCTAAACCTAAATCAGACCAAATTTGGTCTACTTTATCTTTAACGTCTTGATCCATATCTATTTTTGTTCCCCATTCCCGAGTTGTTTCTCCCGGCCATTTATTGGTTGCATCTAAACCCATTTTTGAGCCTAAGCCAGACACTGGCGAAGCAAAGTCAAGATAGTCAATCGGGGTATTATCTATCATGGTTGTATCGCGAGTTGGGTCCATGCGCGTGGTTATCGCCCAAATCACATCTTGCCAGTCGCGCGCATTAATATCATCATCACAGACAATCACAAACTTAGTATACATAAATTGGCGTAAAAACGACCAAATCCCTAACATCACACGCTTAGCATGTCCAGGATACTGCTTTTTAATGGTCACGACAGCTAATCGATACGAGCACCCTTCAGGCGGTAAATAGAAATCAACAATCTCAGGGAATTGCTTTTGTAAAATTGGTACAAAAACTTCATTTAGTGCAACCCCTAATACAGCAGGTTCATCAGGTGGACGACCAGTATAAGTGCTGTGATAGATAGGATCTTTACGCATTGTGATATGGGTTACTGTAAATACAGGGAACATATCAGTTTCATTGTAATATCCAGTGTGATCGCCGTACGGACCTTCTTCGGCCATTTCTCCGGGTTGTAAATAACCTTCTAAAACAATTTCTGCACTCGCTGGCACTTGTAAATCGTTGGAAATACAATTGGCAACTTCACTATTGTTACCACGCAGTAGTCCTGCAAATGCGTATTCGGATAAAGTATCCGGCACTGGCGTAACCGCACCTAAAATAGTTGCAGGATCAGCCCCTAATGCAACGGATACCGGAAAAGGTTCGTCTGGGTGTTGTTGCTGCCACTCTAAATAATCAAGTGCGCCACCACGATGCGACAACCACCGCATGATAACTTTGTTTTTGCCTAATAGTTGCTGCCGATAAATCCCTAGATTTTGGCGTTTTTTATTTGGACCTTTAGTAACTGTTAAGCCCCAAGTAATCAAAGGCGCAACATCACCGGGCCAACAGTGCTGAATGGGTAATTGTGTCAAATCAACCTCATCGCCAGACAAAACAATTTGCTGGCAGTCTGGTTTTTTAATCACCTTTGTAGACATATTAAGCACTTGTTTGTACACAGGTAATTTGCTCAAAGCATCTTTAAACCCTTTCGGTGGTTCTGGCTCTTTAAGCATAGCCAACAGCTGACCGACTTCTCGTAAAGCCTCTACTGACTCTTGTCCCATCCCCAAAGCCACACGTTCAGGTGTACCAAACAAGTTAGCTAAAACAGGGATATCATATCCGATTGGGTTTTCAAACAATAAAGCTGGACCGCCCGCTCGTAATACCCTATCACTAATTTCTGTCATTTCTAACTCAGTAGATACAGGATATTTAATGCGTTTAAGTTGATTTTTTTCTTCTAGTTGCGCTATAAAATCGCGCAAGTCTTTATATTGCATATTAAAAGCAACCGATAATTTAGCCAAAACCTATATAAACATTGTAACAAGTTTATCTGCAACAAATTAGCTAAATTCAGTGCAAGCTGCAGTATTTTGACATAAGCTTTAACTGTAAATAATTAAAAGCAATACAGCGCAACTACAACCCCAACTTCATGCAGACATCACAACGGCTAATATTATTAAATTTTGCAACCTGCTTATTATACTTTTTAGCAGCTAAACTAGGTTTGCTTTTGGCAATTCCGCCTGGTTTTGCCAGTGCTATGTGGCCAGCAGCGGGCGTAGCGCTTGCATTGGTTTTGGTTTGGGGTCGCGGCATTTTACCGGGTGTTTTAATCGGCTCCACCCTAGCGAATTTAACCGTGGTGCAAAGCATCTCATCAGCCAGTGTGTTATTTGCTATGTTGCTCGGTACTGGCGCTATGTTGCAGGCAGCATTTGGCTATAAATTACTGAACAAACAAATTCGCAATGGTGAGTGGCTAGTATCGATAAGCCGTATTCGCATTTTTTTACTCAAAGCGGGACCGTTAAGCTGTTTAGTCTCCGCTAGTATAGGTGCGCTCAGTTTAGTGAGCTTTTCTTACATTAATCTAGCCGATGTGCCTTTTACTTGGTTTACCTGGTGGGTTGGTGATTTACTTGGCAGTTTATTCGTTGGCCCTATTACCTTAGTTATACTTTATCGGCATAAACTAAAACTACATAAAAAGCTTTATCAAGTCATTACCCCTTCAATCATGGTGCTTGCACTCGTTATTATTGTATTTGCATTTAATCGCGCAGAGCAAAGTCAAGTTCCACAACAAGCCTTATTAAAAGAGGCGAACCAAGTCGCAACAGCCCTAGTCAATGAAATAGCCCGTTATCAGGCATATGCCCGAGCATATTCTGGTTTATTTGTTAGTCAAAAGCATATTAGCCAACAAGAGTTTGATGATTTTTCACAGCAAGTAATTTTACAACATGATGCTATTTTTGCTGTGGCATGGATGCCTAAACTTGCTCGCAGCGATAAACAAAACTTTTTAGCACAAATGCGCACCAGCCACGACAATTTCCTCATCCAAACCATAGATTATTCAGTGTTGCCGCATATATATCCAATTACTTATATTTATCCTGATAGCCCATTTATAACAACTATGCTTGGGTTAGATCTTGGCTCTGAACAGTTGCGCTCACACGCACTGATACGCGCTGAAAAATTGGCTAAAAGTACTATCACCGCCCCCATATTACTCCAACAGCAACAAGGTGCTGAACCTGCATTTTTTATCTTTACTCCTATCATAGAAAAACAAGTGGTAACTGGGCACTGTGTGCTGATTATTCCTTCTAGCAGACTAATCGCCAACCTATTGCAAAGATATTTAAATGAACAGGCTAATTTAGACTACAAAGTTGATTTAACGACTAACAGTGGCGTCGTGTTATTTCAGCAACTTCCTGAGAAAAATGTTGATTTGCTCCAACTAGAACAAATCAACATTCTGGATCAAGTGTGGCACTTACAAATAGGAGCCAGTAGCTCTGAATTTATAGCCAAAAAAGATTGGGGAAGTTGGTTGATATTAGTGGTTGGTGTTATTTTAACCATTATGCTGCAAACCTTTATTTTGTGGCTTACCAGCAGCCATACTTTTGTTGAGCGTCAGGTTAAACTAAAAACTAGAGAGCTCAACAGAGAAAAAATTAAAGCCGAACAAGCAACCATACAAAAAACTTATTTTTTAGCAAATATGAGTCATGAGCTCAGAACACCGCTTAACGCAATATTGGGTTTAAGCAACATGTTAGTTAAAACACCATTATCAACTGAACAAAATAACCTGCTGAGTAAAATGCAACAAGCATCTAAGGCTTTATTATCTTTGATAAGCGATATATTGGATGTATCAAAAATAGAAACGGGCAATATCGAATTAGAAATCAGCCCGTTTTCCATCAGAAAATTAACTTCAAAAATTAAAGACTTATTTGAAAATCAAGCAAACTTAAAAAATCTCGCATTCAAAGTTGAATACCAAGGCAATGGCAGTGATTGGTTAGTTGGAGACGAACATAGATTACAACAAGTCTTATTTAATTTATGCAGTAACGCACTCAAGTTTACTGAAACGGGTGGCGTGACTGTGCGTATTACCAACAGCAGAAATACTGACTTAACGAATGCGAATAAAATTTTGTTTGAAGTAATCGACACAGGAATAGGGATTGATGGCAACAGGGTCAACAATATTTTTAAATCTTTTACACAAGCCGACTCTAGTATCACTCGCAAATACGGTGGCACGGGCTTAGGTTTAGCAATTAGTAAAACCCTAGTGGAATTAATGGACGGGCAACTACAGTGCAGAAGTCAAACCGGCATTGGCACCCAATTTTGGTTTGAATTAACATTTAAATCAGCGGTGCAACAAGCAATAACACCACCACCTAAAATTCCTTTAGAACAGCAGTTAAAACAAATATTAAATGGCTCTATGGTGTTAATAGCAGAAGATAACGAGATTAACCAACAAATTATTGCGTTTCATATGGAATCGTTAGGCGCAGAATTGACCTTAGTTGAAAATGGCTTACAAGCAGTTAATGCTGTTAAACAATGTACTTATGATTTAATACTAATGGATATTCAAATGCCTGAATTAGATGGCATTCAAGCGAGTAAACAAATACTCCAGCATGAAAATGGCATAGATGTTCCAATCGTTGCCCTCAGTGCAAATGTATCAGTAGAAGACAAACAAGCTTGTTTTGATGCTGGCATTTTGGCGCATGTCCCCAAACCATTTGAGCTATCGGTTTTGCATTCTACCCTACTGAATGTTTTATCAAACAAACTATAGAGATACCATTTATGAATGCACAGTTTGAATTTAATAAAACTTCGCTAGCTGATTTATTAACTAACAATGCAGTTATCCAACTCGACACAAAACAAGCTAAGCAACTGCTTGATGTGATCCAAATTTGTGCGCTCAACATACACAATGAACAAGGCTTAAATTTGGCTCTGACATTGCTTGAAAGCTTGAGTGAAATTGACTGCGAACAAAATGCCTTATTAGCACTGTTACTCGACAAACTCATTCAACAAATTGAAGTTTATCAAACCCAAAGTCAGGACATTTTAACGGCTAATAAAAAATTGGCAGCGTTAATGCGCCAACACAATACCAAGCAAAAAGATTTGAGCCATATAGTGCCACAAAGCATTATCTCTGAGCTGGTAAATGGTAAAAGGCAATTAACGTTACGCCACATGCAGGCTTTTGCCGAATACTTCGAAGTACCAGTGCAATATTTTATCTAACATTCTGGTCTAATAAACATTAAACCTAACTCTTTAAACTTTGGAAGTGAGAACATGAACAAACATATTATGCCAGCGCTGTTCACCATGTTAGCTTTAACCGTAACAGCCCCCGTATCTAGTGCGGACACACCAACAATTGCCAGTGCCAATAGCTGTCCGGACATACTTAATTACTCAGCACGAAAACTGCGTAGCAAAGAAATGATTAATTTTTGCGATAAGTTTACAGGCAAAACACTTCTCGTAGTCAATACCGCAAGTAAATGTGGTTTTACTCCACAGTTTAAACAGCTAGAAGCCCTGTATAAAAAATACCAAGCGCAAGGGTTGGAAATAGTCGGCTTTCCGTCTGACAACTTTTTTCAAGAACATGATGATGCAGAAAAAACCGCTGAAGTTTGTTATCTAAACTATGGTGTAACTTTTACTATGTTGGAAACATCTGAAGTGCGCGGCAGTGATGCCAACCCGTTTTATAAAAAACTAATTGAAGCAGCTGATACCTCACCTAAATGGAATTTTTACAAATACTTAGTTGATAAAAACGGTAAGTTTGTTGAAGTATATTCTTCACGTACAGAACCACTGGATAGTGAACTTGAAGAAAAAATAAAACAAATTCTGTAAACGGCTGAGCCTAACGACCCACAGCTCCCCAGCATAACTAAGTTGGATTTAATCTGGATAAACACAACTTAGTTATCCCGAGTAACAGATAAATAAGTTAATATAGCGGCTCGCTAAATTAGGAGCCCTCGTGTCTAGTCCAGCATTAACCACATTACAAACTGTTTTTGGTTACAGTGAATTTCGTCCCGGCCAACAGCAAGTCGTAGAGGCTGTTATGCAAGGCCAAGATTGCTTAACCATAATGCCAACCGGCAGCGGTAAATCTCTCTGTTATCAAATTCCGGCTATCAGCTTAGCTGGTTATGCCATTGTTATTTCGCCGTTAATAGCGTTAATGCAGGATCAAGTTGCGCAATTAGAATCATTAGGTGTAGCGGCTGCTTATTTAAACTCAACTCTAGATTACCAACAACAAGAAGAAATTCTTACTCAGGTTAATCACCACCAGATAAAAGTTTTATACGTAGCACCTGAAAAACTGATGCAGCCAGCTTTTTTAGATAGGTTGTCACAGTTTCCACCTAACTTAGTTGCAATAGATGAAGCGCATTGTATTTCACAATGGGGACACGATTTTAGGCCCGACTATGCCCAACTAGGGCAGCTCAAAAACTACTTTCCACGCACGCCGTTTATTGCATTAACTGCCACAGCGGATAACGCGACTCAACAAGATATTAGTCGTCTGCTTAACTTAAGCAATCCACACCATTATGTCGGCAGTTTTGATCGGCCGAATATTCGTTACATTCAACAAGAAAAATTTCGACCACTCAATCAGCTTGAAGCCATAGTTAAAGAAAAATCACAACAAGCAGGTATAGTGTATTGCACATCACGTAAACGCGTTGAAGAAGTAGCTGAATATCTGCAAAGGCACAATTATGCAGCTGCGGCCTATCATGCAGGTTTAACCTTTGAGCAAAGAGAAACTGCGCAGACAGCTTGGTTAAAAGATGATATTCAAATTATGGTTGCTACCGTAGCTTTTGGTATGGGTATCAATAAACCTGATGTACGTTTTGTTGTCCACTATGACATTCCACGCTCAATTGAAAGTTTTTATCAAGAAACAGGTCGCGCCGGTCGAGATGGCTTAGACAGCGAAGCCATCTTATTATACGAATATGCCGATGCTGACCGCGTGCGTTGGTTAATCGAACAAAATGAAAACCTCGAACGCGCTCAGATAGAAAATCATAAATTCGATTCTATGCTGTCACTAGCACATAGCGAAACCTGTCGTCGTTTAGTTCTGCTCAATTATTTTGGCGAAAACCGCAACAGCGCTTGTGGTAACTGCGACATATGTATCGACCCACCAAAAAAATACGATGGTTTAGTAGATGCACAAAAGGTTTTATCCTGCATTTACCGTATCGGCCAAAATGCTGGCTTTAATTATGTGATAGATGTTTTGCGCGGTGCCAATACACAAAGAGTGCGTGAACTTGAACATAATAAATTGTCCGTTTATGGCATAGGTAAAAGTAAAAGCCATGAGTATTGGATAAGTGTTGCGCGTCAGTTGGTACACTTGGGATTATTACGCATAGATATTACAGATAATGCCCACCTTAAGCTCACCGAACTTGCGCGGCCGTATTTACGCGGTGACGTGACTTTGCAACTAGCTGAACCAAGAATTAACCAAAGCAAAGAAATCGCTAAAGAACAAAAAGGCAAAGTTAAACCTAACCATGATAAACGTTTGTTTGAACGCTTACGCCAGCTTAGAAAACAAATAGCCGACCAACAAGATGTGCCGCCTTATATTATATTTAATGATGCGACTTTAGTGGATATGTGTATTGTCCAACCTACATCTGAACAGCAGATGTTATTGGTTAGTGGGGTTGGTAAACGTAAATTAGAAAAGTATGGTCATGCATTTTTGGCTGAGGTAAATAACTACCTCAACCGCTTTGATTAATTAAACCTTAAAGGTTTGTGCCATGCTATGAATATATTCAGTCGTGTTGGACAACTGAACCGCATCATCATCAAGTTTACTAACTAAAGTTAAACTTTCTGAAGACAAACCATCTACAGCTTGAATATTTACATTAATTTGTTCACATGCAGCGCCTTGTTGGGTTGCTGCAGTTGCAATTTGAATCGACAAGGTAGAAATTTCATCAATCATTTTCGTGATATGATCAACTAACTGACTTGCTTCTGCCGCTTTGCCATTACAATGTAACGCTTGCTGTTCACTTTTATGCATGGTCGCTAGCCAACTTTCTATCGTCTGATACATAGATTGAATGCTAGTTTGGATGGTACTTGCAGAATGTTGTGTGCGACTAGATAAAGCCCTAACCTCATCCGCAACAACTGCAAAACCACGACCATGTTCACCCGCTCGAGCTGATTCAATTGCAGCATTTAAAGCCAACAAGTTGGTTTGTTCCGCAATACTACTAATTTCATCCATCACTTGCTGAACTTTTTCCGCTTGCTCCTTGAGCGTATCCGCTGATTCCGCCGCAGTGTGTACCATATCAGACAACTGCTGCATTTCTTTTGCATTATCCATTAAAATTTGGTCTGCATTGGCACAATCTCGTTGAATATCACCCACTGTGCTTGCAGTCGAACTTGTGTTATTCGCTATCTCTTGAGCGCTCGCAGAAAGTTCATTCATCGCAGCTGCTACTTGCGACAATTGAAAGTTTTGCTCTTGTGTATTTGAGTTAGCTTGTTCAATTAAGTTTTTAAGATCACTGACTACATTATCTAACGTATAAGTTAAGTCATTAAACCGACCAATCACAGTATTGTTGCGAGATTTTTCGAAAGCCATAATATGCTCAAGTAAACCTGCGTCTGAAGATCCATATAGGATCTCTCGCGTTACATCATCTCTGCTCGACTTTAATTGGTTAAGCTTATTCGGCATTACAAATAATTCTTGGTAAAAAATTCCTAACAATAAAATAATTAAACCAGCCGTTAATAAAGCAGCGGTAGTTGAAGCTAAGTGTGCGAGTAAAGCTAAAAGGAGCAAGCTAGAAGCTACTGCACCAATTAATTTGTGCTTAAAGTTAAAGGCAAATTTATTGCCCGCACCGCGCTGCAAAGATTGATAAAAAGTTTGGGCTTTTTGTTTATGTGTTGGTTCAGGTCGGGTTCTTACCGATTGGTATCCAGTTACTTTACCGCCTTGCTGTATGGGGGTAACAAAAGCATCAACCCAATAGTATTCGCCTTGTTTACATCGATTTTTGACAATACCTCGCCATGAGCGACCAGCTTGGAGCTTTTGCCACATATCGGCAAAAGCCTGTTTTGGCATGTCCGGATGGCGGACTAAATTATGGTTTTTACCTATCAGTTCTTCTTTCGTAAAGCCGCTAACACGAATAAAAGCTTCATTTGCGTAAGTAATAACCCCTCTTAAATCAGTGGTAGATACTAGCTCTTCATTGGCCTGCACGAGTACTTCTTTGTCAATCGTGTGCTGATTTCTTCTCATTATTAAATCCGGTCATGTGTCAAATTACAACTCACCACAGTATGACTCTATGGTTATCAATCTGTTCGCTGACTATTAATTAGAGCCAATAACCACAGGTTTATACTGCATTCGAGAAGCCGTTAACATGACTCAATTTGTTATAACTGTCAAATACCTGTGCAACATTGCGAATGAATATCTGCCCAACTTCAGTTAACACAATTTTATGCCGTTCAATCGTTAATAAACCTAGACTTACCAATATTCTAAGTTGTCGCCACTCTTCTGCAAAATCTCTTTGTGGTATCTGTTGAATTGGCAACATTAAGTGACACAATAAATTATCAATTATTAGTGCTCTCTGTTTATCTTGATTACTTCTAAATATAACTTTAGCAAATGCTGTTTGTTGTAGGTCTAGCGCTTGGTAGTAACACTTTAAACTTTTGTCGTTTTGCAACATAGCCACTGAATAGTCTGAAATGGCAGACACACCCAAGCCCAACGTGACTTGCGTTGCACTAGCCGCATAACCTTGAAAGTTTCGAATCAGTGTTTCATTTTGTTGTGCCTGATAGAGATTATCATCTGCTTTGACGAAGTGATCTAAACCGACTTGACGATAGCCATTTATCTCTAAATAGTTAATTGCGTCAATTAATATCGCCACTTTTAGTTGTGCATTTGGCAAATCAGCCTGTTTTATTTTCGCTTGCGATGGAAACATGCTCGGCATATGCGCATAGTTAAACATAGCAATACGGTCTGGATTTAAGCTCACAACATTTTCTAGCGTTTGCATAAAAGTTTGTTGGTTTTGATGTGGTAAACCATAAACCAAATCAAAGTTAATACTAAAGTTAGTTGTAGCTGCTTGTCGCTGGCGAATGGCTAATATTAACGATTCGATTGATTGGTATGATTGCTGACGATTTATCGCAATTTGTGTTTTGTCATTAAAGTCTTGAATGCCCAAACTAAAGCGGTTAAATCCTATATCAATAATGTTGTTGATACGCGTTGAATCAAGCGTACGCGGGTCTAATTCTATTGCCCATTCACATTTATCACTGATATTAAAATTGGCCTTTAATGCGTTTGCTAAGCTTTGTAATTGTTCATCTGAGAAAAATGTTGGTGTGCCACCACCTAAATGTATGTCAGTTACTTGTACCTCTGCTGGCAAACTCGGAGCACGCTGCTCAATTTCTTTAATTAAGTAATTTAAATAGGTTTGACCTTTTTCTTTATTCTGCGTGATAAATTTGTGGCAACCACAGTAATAGCATAGTTGTTGGCAGAATGGGATATGTAAGTACAAGCTTACTGTCTTTAGGTTACCGTCTAACTCTGCATACAATTCACTTTCATTGATTTGTTCTTCGCTACCCTCTAATGGGATAAATTGTTTAGCGGTAGGGTAAGAAGTATATCGTGGGCATGGTCTATTAAAAGTCTCTACTAGCGACATTATTTTTTGTTTTTGCTGTACAGATATTTTTGTTTGCCAATTATCGACGTTTTCCACATGCCCACCAGTTGTTTAAATTATTCAGCGTTATTATTAGTTATTTGTGGTTGGTAGGTGGTGATCTAGATCAAGTTACGGACAACAAATATTCCATATATCTTAATCCTCTCAGTCTCTAAACTAGCAGCAATTAGATACGATAGTACCTTCCCTCTCCTGCCATAAAACTAACAGCGCTTAAAAAAAGGTGCTCCCATTCAGTCAGGAATTGCGATTAATACACAGACTCGCTGTAAACCCATCCATGGGAGCTCGAGACAAATCATCCACGATTTGTACGGTCTGCTTTATTAATCCCAATCCCTTCCTTCAACTTATGTGTCGCTTCAACAATTGTCATCGCAATGGTTTAGTTCTCCTAGCTACCAAACTAGCAACGACTCTAACCGCAACACCAGCGCTTGAAAGGTGAATGGGAGTGTTGATCGAAAAATCTCTTTTTCAGGGAAGAAAAAGCGAAGCGTACATGGATATATTCACCGCGTTTTTTCGAGCAATACCCAATTCTTCCCTGCCACCAAACTAGCAGCGCTTTTAACTCCCAGCCACGAAGAAAATTTGATTGCTGGTAACAGAACACGTAGCAACACCAATATCAGAAAGGTGAATGGGCATGTTGTTTGAAAAATTTCAATCGGTAGGGATACCATTGGTGGCAAACAGGTTAGTAAGCACATACAAAAAAGCCCAACCATATTGAAGTGACCCCATAAAGTTGGACTCATTTCTAAGCGGCAACCAAGGCCTGATTT
>NZ_AJWM01000048.1 GCF_000281085.1 Catenovulum agarivorans YM01 | reverse complement strand
ATTTTAGTTTTTAATCAATCAAATTACTTGCAAACGGAGTGGGTCCATATATGGCCTTGCAGCGATTTTGCGAAAAATATCACTATCAGCTTGACCTTAGTTACCACCAAATCAGCAGCAACCAATAATTCAGTAACTAATTCTGACTCACTAATCTTTTCGGCTGCAAATTACGATTGTCTTCAAGCTCAGCAACACCTAACATAGTATTGCTCGACTCGCGATAAACACGATATGTACCTAAGTCGCCTTCCAACCATTTGATACGTTGACCATTGCTAAATCTATCTGCCAACTCATCAGTTAACTGAATAACCGGAATATGCTGAATACCCGCATCCATAGGCAACAATTTTTCCGCCAACTCAGCTTCACTCATAGCTTGTAAAGTTGGTAAATCGAACATAGGCAAACCGTCAAAGCCAGTTACTTGAGTACGACGTAATTGAATAACATGCGCACCACAGCCAAGCTTTTCACCTAAATCATCCACTAAGGTGCGGATATAAGTACCTTTTGAACAATGTACTGTCATCTTAACGTTAGGTAAGGCAATTTCATCGATTGTGATAGAAAAAATTTCAATTTGACGAATCGGTCTAGGTACATCAATGCCCTGCCGTGCATAAAAATACAAAGGTTTACCTTGATATTTTAATGCTGAATAAATCGAAGGTTGCTGATCTTGTACCCCAACAAAACTTTCAACCATTTGGCGAATTTGCGCCTCGTCACAAGTCACGTCACGCGTTTCAACCACTTCTCCTTCAGAATCAGAGGTTGTAGTACGTTCACCAAGCTTAGCTGTTACTTGATAAGTTTTATCCGCATCCAATAAAAACTGACTAAACTTAGTTGCTTCACCAAAACAGATAGGTAATAAACCGGTCGCTAACGGATCAAGTGCACCTGTATGTCCTGCTTTTTTTGCTGAGTATAAAAAGCGCACGGTTTGCAGCGCTTTATTTGAACTGATGTCTTGTGGCTTATCTAATAAAACAATGCCATTAATATCTATAAATGTGCGTTTATTCGCCACAATAACCCTCTAGCTATCTACTACTTATTACAATTAATCTTTAGTTTGTTCATCGTCTTGCGCTTGCTCAGCGTCATCCGAGTTAAACTGATCTGATTTTTGTTTATCAGTTTTCACCGCTTTATCAACCAACTCAGACATACGAATACCTTCATTTAAACTGGTATCCAAGACAAATTTAATTGACGGAACGTGGCGCATACGCAAACGTTTGGCCAACAAAGAACGGATATAAGGTGCTAATTCATTTAATTGTTTAACACTGGTTTTAGCTTTTTCTTCATCTTGCAACAAGGACGAAATAAAGATTTTTGCGTAAGCTAAATCGCGTGACACTTCCACTTCAGAAATGGTCACCATGCCTACACGTGGGTCTTTAAGTTCACGTTGTAAAATTTGTGCAGTTTCTTTTTGCACTTGTTGAGCAACTCTATCGGCTCTGGAAAACTCTCTTGCCATATACTCTTAAACTCTATTGATATTGAGCGCAAAAAGGGGCCTTAGGCCCCTTTAAATACGTTACCTACAATAACTGAAGGATTATAGTTCGCGTTTAACTTCAACGATTTCAAATACTTCAATCATATCGCCGACTTTAACGTCATTGTAGTTCTTAACGCCGATACCACATTCAGTACCGTTACGAACTTCGCCAACGTCATCTTTAAAGCGGCGTAGTGATTCTAATTCACCTTCGTAGATTACTACGTTTTCACGTAATACACGGATTGGGTTGTTACGTTTCACAACACCTTCAGTAACCATACATCCAGCAATCGCGCCAATCTTAGGTGAACGGAATACATCACGAACTTCAGCAAGACCGATAATTTCCTGTTTGAATTCAGGCTCTAACATACCAGTCATAGCTTTCTTAACTTCGTCAATTAGGTCATAAATAACGCTGTAATAACGAAGTTCAACCGATTCAGTTTCAATGGTACGACGCGCAGTTGCATCAGCACGAACGTTGAAACCTAAGATAATCGCTTGTGAAGCTGCAGCTAATGTTGCGTCAGTTTCAGTAATACCACCAACACCGCTACCGATAATTTTAACTTTAACTTCTTCAGTCGACAGTTTAGTCAAGGAGTCAGAAATCGCTTCAAGTGAACCTTGAACGTCAGACTTAAGTACTATGTTAAGCTCTTTAACATCACCTTCAGTCATATTAGAGAACATATTCTCTAACTTAGCTTTCTGCTGACGTGCTAACTTAACTTCACGGAATTTACCTTGACGTTTAAGTGATACTTCACGTGCTTTCTTCTCATCTTTAACTGCAGTGGCTTCATCACCCGCTGCTGGTACACCAGAAAGACCTAAAATCTCAACTGGGATAGATGGGCCAGCTTCTTCTATGTCTACACCATTTTCGTCTTTCATCGCACGGATACGACCGTACTCTAAACCACATAAAATGATGTCACCTTTTTTCAAGCTACCAGACTGAACTAAGATACTTGCAACTGGACCACGACCTTTATCAAGTTTTGATTCAATAACCACACCTGATGCTAAACCTTCGTGAACCGCGTCAAGATCAAGCATTTCAGATTGTAATAGAATCGCTTCTAATAACTCATCAACACCTTGACCTGATTTTGCCGATACGTGACAGAACTGCACATCACCGCCCCAGTCTTCTGGGATTACGTCATGTTGCGCTAATTCGTTTTTAACACGATCAGGATCTGATTCTTCTTTATCTATCTTGTTTACAGCAACAACTAAAGGTACACCAGCTGCTTTAGCATGCTGAACAGCCTCAACTGTTTGTGGCATTACACCATCGTCTGCTGCAACAACCAACACTACGATATCAGTTGCTTTAGCACCACGAGCACGCATAGCGGTAAACGCGGCGTGACCAGGGGTATCTAAGAACGAGATCATACCTTGGTCTGTTTCAACGTGGTATGCACCAATGTGCTGAGTAATACCACCAGCTTCGCCAGATGCAACTTTTGCACGACGAATATAATCAAGTAATGACGTTTTACCGTGGTCAACGTGACCCATTACGGTCACAACAGGTGGACGACGACGAATTTCAGTCTGCTCACCACGGTTTGCCAATAAATCTTCTTCTAACGCGTTTTCGCTAACCGCTTTACCAACGTGACCCATTTCATCGATAACTAACAATGCAGTTTCTTGATCGATAACTTGGTTAATCGTCACCATAGCACCCATTTTCATCATAACTTTGATGACTTCTGTGCCTTTAACCGCCATTTTCGCTGCTAAGTCTGCAACAGTAATGGTTTCGCCAACACGAACTTCATGTTGAGTTGGTGCAACTGGTTTTTGGAAGCTATGTTGCATGTTTTTAGGCGTAGCAATTTTTTTGCGTTTACCTTTAACAGCACGACTACTCGCCTGTGCTTGCGCTTCTTCGTCTTTCTTAGAAGTTTTCTTCTTGCGACGACGTGAACCTTTTTCTTCACGACGGTCAGCTTCAGCTTCAGCTTCTTGTGCGTAACGAGAAGAATGGCTATGCACTTCTTTCTTCTCTTCTTCTTTACGACGCGCTTCTTCAGCAGCCCAACGCTCAGCGTTCTCTTCAGCTAAACGCTTAGCTTCTTCTGCAATGCGTGCCGCTTCAGCTTCAACTTTTTTGCGCTCTTCTTCTTCTTTTTTCTTACGTAAAGCAATTTCTTCTTCAGTCTCTACGTGTTTTGGCGCTTTTTTCGCTTCAGTTTTAACTGCTTTATCAGCTTCTTTCGCTGTTACTTCAGCTTGTGGAGCTTGCGCTTCACGTTTGGCTTTTTCTTCAGCTTCTTGCTTAGCTTTAGCTTCTGCTGCTTTTTTCGCTGCTTCTTCAGCTTCGCGCTTTGCTTGCTCTTCGGCTGCTTTTTTAGCGGCTTCTTCAGCTTCGCGTTTCGCTTGCTCTTCTGCTGCTTTCTCTGCCTCAACAGCGCTAGCTTTTACATAAGTGCGCTTTTTGCGTACTTCAACTTGTACTGACTTAGCTTTGCCATGATTGCCAGCAACACTCAATGTGCTTTTGGTTTTTCGTTGCAAAGTCATTTTACTTGGTTGTGAAGTTGGCTCTTCACCACCATGGTATTTGCTTAAATGCGTCAATAATGTTTGTTTTTCTTGCTCAGTTACTTGGCTATCTGCTGTTTTATTAATACCAGCTTCAGCAAATTGCTGTACTAGCTTATCAACCGATGTACCTACGTCTGCGGCAAGTTTATCTATCGAAACTTCTGACATTCAGTTCTACCTCCGCCGATTTATTCAGCTTCGTTCTCGCCACCAAACCAACAAATGTTACGGGCTTTCATGATTAATTCACCTGCGCTTTTCTCATCTAAGCCTTCTAAATCAGAGATATCGTCAATCCCCTGCTCGGCTAAGTCTTCTAAGGTACACACGCCTTTGCTGGCTAAAACAAATGCTGTATGGCGGTCAAGACCGTCTAGCGCCAGTAAATCTTCAGCTGGCTCGGTGTTTTCTAATGATTCTTCATTTGCTAAAGCCATAGTTGTTAAAGCTGCTTTAGCTCGGGTACGAAGCTCTTCAACAATGTCTTCATCAAATCCTTCAATATCCAGTAATTCGTTCACTGGTACGTATGCAATTTCCTCTAAGCTAGAGAATCCTTCTTCTACCAAAACAGTGGCAAAGTCTTCATCTATGTCGAGTTTGTCAACAAACAATGACATTAACTTGTCATTCTCTGCCTGATGTTTCTCGTTCATATCCGCGACTGTCATCACATTGAGTTCCCAACCAGTCAATTGACTCGCTAGTCTTACATTCTGCCCGCTGCGTCCAATTGCTTGAGCTAAGTTATCCGCTTCCACAGCGATATCCATAGTGCCTTTGTCTTCATCAACAATAATTGATGCAACATCAGCTGGCGCCATAGCATTGATTACGTATTGAGCTGGGTTGTCGTCAAACAACACAATATCAATACGCTCACCATCTAGTTCACTTGAAACAGCTTGAACACGTGAACCACGCATACCAACACAAGCACCCACAGGGTCAATACGCTTGTCGTTAGTTTTAACCGCGATTTTTGCACGTGAACCTGGATCACGAGCTGCTGAACGAATTTCCAACATTTCTTCACCAATTTCTGGTACTTCGATACGGAATAGTTCAACTAGCATTTCAGGACGAGTACGGCTCATCATTAATTGTGGGCCACGCGCTTCTGGTTTGATATCAAATAATAAACCACGAACACGGTCGCCTGGACGGAAAGTTTCGCGTGGTAATAATTCTTCACGACGAATAATAGCTTCAGCATTGCTGCCTAAATCTAAAATCACACCTTCACGACCTGATTTTTTCACCACACCAGTTAAAAGTTCACCAACTTTTTCTTCGTATTCTTCAACGATTTGTGCGCGCTCAGCTTCACGTACTTTTTGTACTATTACTTGTTTAGCTGTTTGGGTCGTAATACGGTCAAATTCAATAGATTCGATTTCTTCTTCTACATATTCGCCTAATTGAATTTCTGGGTTTTCGTATTGCGCCGCTTCCAAACCAATTTCAGAAAATGGGTTTTCTAAACGATTACCTGTGTCTTCAACCACCATCCAACGACGGAAAGTAACAAAGTCACCGGTTTTACGGTCGATACTCACACGAATTTCGATATCACCTTCGTACTTTTTCTTAGTGGCCATAGATATAGCCGATTCCAACGCTTGGAAAATTTTCTCACGAGGAACCGCTTTTTCATTTGATACAGCTTCCGCTACTAACAAGATCTCTTTGTTCATTATTCAGCCTCGCTACCAGTGTTCCTAGAATTGTGGAACTACTTGTGCCTTTTCAATATTTTTAAATGGAATCTCATACTCTGCATCATCAACTTCCAATACGATGCAGTTATTTTCAATACTATTTAGTTTGCCGCTAAATTTACGGCGCCCTTCAATTGGCATTTTGGTTTTGACGTTTAACTTTGCGCCTACATAAGCTGGATATTGTTCAGCTTTAAACAAAACTCTATCCATACCCGGCGAAGAAACTTCTAAGACATATTCGCCGCTAATTGGATCTTCTACATCCAGCATTGAGCCTACTTGGCGGCTCACCTCAGCGCAATCATCAACACCTATGCCATTTTCATGGTCAATATAAACTCTCAAGACTGAGTTTTTCCCCGCTCGGAAGAACTCTAAACCCCAAAAGGTAAAACCTGTAACAGCTACTGCTTGAGCAACTAGGCTATCAAGCTTGATATCTTGTTTTGACAAAATGACCTCTGATTTTTCAAAACACAAAATAAAAAGCCCCGAACTTGCGACCGGGGCTTCTCAAACACATAAATAAAACCGGTTGGTTGCGGGGGCTGGATTTGAACCAACGACCTTCGGGTTATGAGCCCGACGAGCTACCAAGCTGCTCCACCCCGCGTCAATGGCAAGCATTATAGTGATTCAAATTGTTAAATTCAAACCTAATACTTGCACCGGTGTTACTTTTTTATATTTGGTGCCGTGGGCGGGACTTGAACCCGCACGAGCTAAGCTCACCACCCCCTCAAGATGGCGTGTCTACCAATTCCACCACCACGGCAAAAGCAAATTTGCTTTTATTCAGGGATCTCGTTAGTTGCTTGTTCAGCAGCTGGGATCTCTTCATTTACACTCTGCTCAACAGCAGGTGCTTGCAAATCTGAAAACTCATCAGTCGTTTCAGCTTTTTTCGCTGACATGCCGCCTAACAACAAACATAAGATAAAAAAGATTGTTGCTAATACTGAAGTGGATTTAGTTAAAAAGTTACCCGCACCTGACGAACCAAACACAGTACTTGAACCACCTGAGCCAAAAGAAGCGCCCATATCAGCACCTTTACCTTGCTGAATTAAAATAAATCCAATTAAGGCAACCGATACTACTATGTATACAAAAATTAAAACTTCAAACATCTATTTCACCAAAGCCGCTTGACATATTTTTATAAATTTTTCTGGAACCAAACTGGCACCACCAATTAAACCACCATCTATATCTGGCTGACTAAACATAACATCAGCGTTATCAGGGGTTACACTTCCACCGTATAAAATACGTATGCTTTGTGCTGTTTCAGCACAAATTGCACCAATCATGCCTCGAATAAATCTATGCACTTCTTGAGCTAGTTTTGGTGATGCTGGTTTACCTGTGCCTACAGCCCAAATTGGCTCATAAGCTATGATACAATCTTTAATCGCATCTATCCCACCTAAGTGCAGAATGGTTTCAATTTGCGCAGTTAAACGCGAATATGTTTTACCTTGTTCATGCTCTTCTGTGGTTTCACCAACACAAAGTACCGGCTTCATACCTAAACTTTGTGCTTTAATAAATTTCTGCGCCGTTGTTTTAGAACTTTCGTTAAACAATGAACGTCTTTCAGAGTGGCCACAAATCACCCAATTACAGCCACTTTCTTTGGCTAAATGGGCGGATATTTCACCTGTGTAAGCACCGCAGTCTAATTCGTTGATATTCTGTGCAGCTAGAAAAACATTTACATCTAGCTGCTTAATCGCATTATCAACATAACTATATAAAGTTGCCGGTGGACTAAGCACTACATCCAACTGTTGGTCGACACCTGACTGTTTAATTTGTTGTAGCAAACTGTCAACTAACTGTCTGCTACCATTCATTTTCCAGTTAGCTGCAACAACTGGTTTGCGTCTTGTCATAACCACTCCGTCTAAAAGCGGCCGAGATTGTAACTATCATCTGACATGGTTACAAGAAAAATTACAATTAAAAATCAAAACAGAAGATTATTTCACCGCTTGTTCAACTGCTGACGCAATTGATTTTGCATGATCTTCAACAACTGTTGCATTTTCACCCTCAACCATAACACGAATAACAGGCTCAGTACCGGATTTACGCATCAGTACACGGCCTGTATCACCTAAACTGGCTTCTACATCCGCAACAGCTTGTTTAACTAAGTCAGTTTCTAATGGCTCTTGACCATCAGCGTATCGCACATTGATTAGAGTTTGTGGGTATTTATCCATACCTAAACTCAGTTCATATAACGACATTTCTGAGGTTTGCATTGCACGTAGAACTTGTAAACCCGAAATAATACCGTCACCAGTAGAAGTTGAATGTAAATTAATGATATGACCCGAGCTTTCACCGCCTATGTACCAGCCGTTTTGTTGTAATAATTCAAGTACATATCTGTCACCCACTTTACTGCGAGCAAATGGAATACCTAAACGCTTAACGCCAATTTCCATGCCTAAATTGCTCATAACAGTACCAACTACACCACCATGCATTTCACCACGGCGCAGTGCGTCACGTGCAATAATAAAGACTAACTGATCACCGTCAATTACATTGCCTTTATGGTCAACCATCATTAAACGGTCACCATCACCATCTAACGCAAAACCTACATCAGCCTGGATTTCTAATACTTTTTCTTGTAAAGCTTTTAATGAAGTTGCGCCGCAATTCAAATTGATATTGACACCATCCGGAGACGTCCCAATTTCAATCACTTCAGCGCCCAGTTCACGTAAAACATTCGGCGCTATGTGATATGTCGCACCATTGGCACAATCAACGACGATTTTTAAACCTTTCAATGACATATCCGACGGATAGCGGCTTTTACAAAATTCGATATAACGACCAGCGGCATCATCAATGCGTTTTGCTTTACCTAATTTAGAAGATTCTACTATGGTCATAGGCTTGTTGATTTCAGCTTCAATCGCCAATTCGATTTCATCACCTAACTTAGTGCCATTACGCGAGAAGAATTTAATACCGTTGTCTTGATAAGGATTGTGTGATGCGCTAATCACAATACCCGCATCCGCTCTAAAAGTGCGGCTTAAGTAAGCAATAGCAGGTGTTGGCATTGGGCCCAATAAACCAATATTAACCCCGGCTGCAGACAAACCAGATTCTAGCGCTGATTCCAACATATAACCGGAAATACGCGTATCTTTACCAATTAAAACTTTATGTGTACCTTGGCTAGATAATACTCGACCAACGGCCCAACCTAACTTCATAACAAACTCAGGGGTAATAACCCCTTTACCTACTTCACCACGAATACCGTCGGTTCCAAAATATTGTCTACTCATTTTATTGCTCCTTTAAAGTGGCAGCGACTACTGCCATAGCATCTATCGTCTGCGCGACATCATGCACTCTTATTATATTTGCGCCTTTCATTGCCGCTATTGTAGCAGCAGCAACACTGGCATCTATTCGTTCTGCAGGCTCTTTTGTCGTAACTGCGCCCAACATGGATTTGCGTGATAAACCGGCTAACACCGGATAACCTAATTGTTGAAACTGTTCAAACTGCAGCAACATCTGATAATTTTGTTCAACCGATTTACCAAAACCAAAACCTGGGTCAATACAAATTCGCTGCGGTTTAATACCCATATCAAGACAAGCTTGAATGCGTTGTTGCAAAAAGTTGTTTACTTCATCCACAACATTGCTGTATTCAGTGTTTTGCTGCATGGTACGAGGATTACCGCGCATATGCATTAAACACACATCTACCTCTGAAGCTGCCACTACACTTAATGCTTCAGGCTCAGCGAGTGCGCGCACATCATTAATCATGTCTGCACCTAAGTTAATCGCTTCAGCCATCAACTGAGGTTTATAGGTATCAATGGATACATAAGTATCAAATTCTTGTTTGATACGCTCTAACACAGGTAAAACGCGCTGCATTTCTTGCTCTAATGGCACATATTCAGCACCCGGGCGAGTTGACTCTCCTCCTATATCAATAATATCCACACCTAAATCCAACATTTGTTGGCAATGTATAAGGGCTGAATCTAATAAATGGAAATGGCCACCATCACTAAAACTGTCGGGCGTAACATTGAGTATGCCCATGACTAGCGGGCGAGAAGATTGTTGAATAAGCTGTTGTATTTTCATTAATGGGTATAACTATTAAAAAGCCCCGTTAAGGGGCTTTTTGTTTAAAGCTGTTATTTTGCGGTTAAATCGTCAGTGTCGGACGTAACACTTTGCTCTGGTTTGCTTTGTTCTGCAGAATCAGCTTTTGATTCTGTAGCAGTATCAGAGCCTGATTTAGGTGGTTTGTTGTCTTGATCTTTAGTCCAATCTTGTGGTGGACGTACATCACGACGCGCCATTAAATCATCAATTTGTTTTGCATCAATAGTTTCATACTTCATTAGCGCATCTTTCATTGTATGCAAAATATCTATGTTTTCATTTAGCAAGCTTTCGGCTAATTGATAATTACGATCTAGTACTGAACGCACTTCAACATCAATTGCTTTAGCGGTTTCATCTGACATGCTCTTAGATTTTGCTGAGCTACGTCCCATGAAAACTTCACCTTCTTCATCTGCATATAAAATTGGCCCTAAGGTTTCAGATAAACCCCATTGAGTAACCATTTTACGTGCAATTTCGGTAGCTCTTTCAATATCGTTTGAAGCACCTGTGGTTACTTTATCCATACCATAGATGATTTTTTCAGCTAAACGACCACCGTATAAACTCGCAATCATGCTTTCTAAATGTTGTTTGCTATGACTTACTCTGTCTTGCTCAGGCAAATACATAGTCACACCTAAGGCACGACCACGTGGAATAATACTGACTTTGTAAACTGGATCATGCTCAGGTACTAAACGACCAACAATAGCGTGACCTGCTTCGTGATAAGCTGTCATTTCTTTTTCAGATTCGCTCATCACCATAGATTTGCGCTCTGCGCCCATCATTATCTTGTCTTTAGCTTTTTCAAACTCTTCCATTGAAACAAGACGTTTGTTGTTACGCGCAGCAAACAATGCGGCTTCATTAACTAAGTTTGCTAAATCTGCACCAGAGAAACCCGGTGTACCACGTGCAATTAAAGATGCTTCAACATCATCACCTAAAGGCACTTTACGCATATGTACTTTTAAAATGTGCTCACGGCCACGAACATCCGGTAAACCAACCACAACTTGGCGGTCAAAACGGCCAGGACGTAATAATGCAGGGTCAAGTACATCAGGACGGTTGGTTGCAGCAATCACTATAATACCTTCGTTGCCTTCAAAACCATCCATCTCAACTAACATTTGGTTAAGTGTTTGTTCACGTTCGTCATGACCACCACCTAAACCAGCACCACGTTGGCGACCTACTGCATCAATTTCATCGATAAAGATGATACAAGGCGCTGATTTTTTCGCTTGGTCGAACATATCACGCACACGTGAAGCACCAACACCCACAAACATTTCAACAAAGTCTGAACCAGAAATGGTAAAGAAAGGAACTTTCGCTTCACCCGCTATTGCTTTAGCTAATAAAGTTTTACCTGTACCTGGAGGACCCACCATCAATACGCCTTTAGGAATTTTACCGCCTAATTTTTGGAATTTGCTTGGGTCTTTCAAGTAATCAACTAATTCTGTTACTTCTTCTTTTGCTTCGTCACAACCAGCAACGTCGGCAAAAGTCGTTTTGATTTGGTCTTCGCTCATTAAGCGCGCTTTGCTTTTACCAAATGACATAGCGCCTTTACCGCCGCCACCTTGCATTTGACGCATGAAGAAAATCCATACTGCGATAAGCAAAATCATAGGGAACCAAGAAATAAAAATGGTTCCTAGTAAACTAGGCTCTTCAGGTTCGATGCCTTCTACTTTTACATTTTTATTTAATAATTCGTCTAAAATTTTGTCGTCACGCATTGGGAAGACTGTTTCAAACTTGTCGCCAGTTCTGCGTGTGCCAATAATAACCCCTGTCTGCGGGTCAATTTTAACTTCACGCACCATGCCTTGATCAACTTCTTTTACGAAGGTGCTGTATTCCACTTTTCGTTCAGAGCCACCACCAGGTGAAAAACTCTGAAACACGGTCATTAACACAACAGCAATAACGACCCATAAAATTAAGTTTTTTGCCATATCACTCAAGACACTAACCTCTTTGTCGACTTAATATTTGAAACCAGATGCTACAAAATACACTTCACGTGAACGGCCACGCGACGAATCTGGTTTGCGAATTTTGACCTGCTTAAATGCACTTCTAACATCTTTTAGAAATGGATCGAAACCCGCTCCCTGAAAAACTTTTACTACAAATTTACCATCTTTTTTCAGTACTTGTTTGCACATATCCAGTGCTAATTCTACCAAGTACATGGATCTTGCCTGATCTACCGTTTCGTTGCCACTCATATTTGGCGCCATATCCGACAACAATACATCAACACACTTACCCTGTATACGATCTAACAGTGCATTTAGCACAGCTTCTTCACGAAAATCACCTTGCAGGAAATCTACCCCAGCAATTGAGTCCATTTCGAGTATGTCACAAGCAATCACATCACCTTTTTGGCCAACTTGCTCAACAGCGTATTGCGACCATCCACCCGGTGCAGCACCGAGATCCACTACAGTCATAGCTGGGCGAAACAGTTTATCTTTATTGTGAATTTCTTCTAATTTGAACACAGCACGAGAACGTAGACCCATTTTGCGTGCTTTTTGCACATAGTGGTCGTCGTGATGCTCTTTTAACCAGCGTTTACTACTGGCGGATTTCTTTTTCTGTACCATTATAAGTGGGTTTAATTAGTAATACGCTTTAGATGGCGTTAAAATACCGAAAATTCAAGCTTTGTCATCCAAAAAGTGAAAATATGAACTTATCCACTAAACAGAAACAATATTTAAAAGGTTTAGCACATTCGCTCAAACCTGTCGTGCAACTTGGTAATAACGGTTTAACTGAAGGCGTTTTAGCTGAAGTTGAAAACGCTTTGAGCCATCACGAATTAATTAAAGTTAAAATTCCAACCGATGAACGCGATCTAAAAAAAGCCATCATAGACGCAATTGTGCGTGAAACTCAAGCCTTTCACGTACAAACTATCGGCCATACGTTAATTTTATATAAGGCTTCGGAAGAGAAAAAGATCACACTTCCTAAAGCTTAATCATCAAACTACAAAAAAGCCGACATTAAGTCGGCTTTTTTAATCCGCTAATCGTTATCGTTAAATATATTCAACTTTAACAATTTCGTACTCTACTTCACTTGAAGGTGTTGTTAGAGTAAATGCATCGTCGATTTCTTTACCTATCATGGCACGCGCAATTGGTGAGTTTACTGAAATCAATTTTTTCTTAATATCAGCTTCATCATCACCAACAATGCGATAAGTTACTTCTTCGCCCGTTTCGACATTTTCAATACTAACGGTTGCACCAAAAATAACTCGACCATTATTTGGCATTTTGGTCACATCAATAATTTGTGCATTTGATAACTTAGCTTCAATTTCTTGAATGCGACCTTCACAAAAACCCTGCTGCTCACGTGCAGCATGGTATTCAGCGTTTTCTTTTAAATCGCCGTGTTCACGTGCGTCAGCAATAGCCGCAATAATTTGCGGCCGTTTAACACGTTTAAGATCTTCAAGTTCGGCTTTAAGTGCTTCTGCACCTAAAACTGTCATTGGAAATTGATTCATGCTTCTACCCTTTGATGTAACGACTGTACAGAGTTAACCACATTTCTATCGTCAGCTTCATGCGCTAAACAAGTAGCGAATGCTGCATTTAACGTAGTTGTGTAGTTTACTTTATAACGTAAAGCGCCACGGCGAATTGGTACAGAATCAGTAATAGCCTGACGACCTTCTGTGGTGTTTACAATATAGGTATACTCACCGTTTTTAATACGGTCAACTATATGTGGGCGACCTTCAGAAACTTTATTAACTGTACGTACTTCGATACCCGCTTCTTCAATGATAACCGCAGTACCTTTAGTTGCATCAATTTGATAACCAATTTTGGTTAACTCTTTTGCAAGCTCAGCAACACGTTTTTTATCACTGTCACGAACAGATAATAAAACACGGCCAGTTTTTGGCACAGAATCACCCGCACCTAAACGAGATTTAGCAAAGGCCTCAGCGAATGTATCACCAATACCCATAACCTCACCAGTAGAGCGCATTTCTGGGCCTAAGATAGGGTCTACACCTGGGAATTTGTTAAATGGAATAACCACTTCTTTAACTGAGTAATAAGGTGGAATAATTTCTTTAGTTACACCTTGCTGGGTTAAAGACTGGCCAACCATAACACGTGCGGCAACTTTAGCTAATGGAATAGCAGTCGCTTTTGATACAAACGGCACAGTACGTGCTGCACGCGGGTTAACTTCAATTAAATAAATTTCGTTATCTTTAACTGCGAACTGAGTGTTCATCAAGCCGATTACGTTTAATTCAAATGCAAGTTTAGTTACTTGTTCACGTAAACCGTCTTGAATTTCTTGGCTTAAAGAATATGGAGGTAATGAACAGGCTGAGTCACCAGAGTGAACACCCGCTTGTTCGATATGTTCCATAATACCGCCAATCACTACTTTTTCGCCGTCACAGATAGCGTCGATATCTACTTCAATCGCGTCATCTAAGAAACGGTCTAACAATACTGGCGAGTCGTTAGATACTTTTACCGCTTCGTTCAAATAACGTTTTAAGTCGTTAATATCGTAAACAATTTCCATTGCACGGCCACCTAATACATAAGATGGACGAACAACTAATGGGAAGCCGATATCAGCTGCATTAGCCAAAGCTTCTTCCATTGTTTTTACCGTTGCATTTGGTGGCTGTTTTAAGCCTAAACGCTCAATTGCTTGTTGGAAACGTTCACGGTCTTCTGCTCGGTCAATTGCATCAGGTGAAGTACCGATAATAGGTACACCATTCGCTTCTAAAGCTCGTGCTAGTTTAAGTGGTGTTTGACCACCGTATTGAACGATCACACCTTTAGGTTTTTCTAAACGAACAATCTCAAGAACGTCTTCTAAAGTAACAGGCTCGAAGTATAAACGGTCTGATGTGTCGTAGTCAGTTGATACGGTTTCAGGATTACAGTTAACCATAATGGTTTCGTAACCGTCTTCACGCAATGCCATAGCAGCATGTACACAGCAGTAGTCGAACTCAATACCTTGACCGATGCGGTTAGGGCCACCACCTAATACGATAATTTTATCTTTATCAGTTGGTTGCGCTTCACACTCTTCGTCATAGCTTGAATACATATAAGCAGTAGAAGTAGAGAATTCTGCCGCACAAGTATCAACACGCTTGTAAACCGGGAAGATTTCAAATTGTTGACGTTTTTTACGTACTTCGCTTTCAGCAACACCAATTAAGTCAGCGATGCGAATATCAGCAAAACCTTTACGTTTTAAGCTGTATAAGAAATCTTTATCTAAACCAGCTAAACCTTTATCAGAGATAGCTTGCTCAGATTTAATAATGTCTTCAATTTGCACCAAGAACCATTTATCGATTTTGGTAATTGCAAAAATTTCTTCTGTTGTCCAACCAGCACGGTAAGCATCCGCTATGTACCAAATACGCTCTGCACCTGGCTCTTTTAACTCATGGCGAATTTTCGCTTTCGCTTCAGGGTCGGTAATATCGATAATTGGATCAAAACCACTTACACCCACTTCTAAACCACGCAATGCTTTTTGCATTGACTCTTGTTGGTTACGGCCAATTGCCATTACCTCACCAACAGATTTCATTTGAGTGGTTAATCTGTCGTTTGCACCGGCAAATTTTTCGAAGTTAAATCTTGGGATCTTAGTTACAACATAATCGATTGAAGGCTCAAACGATGCTGGTGTTTTACCACCTGTGATGTCGTTGTCTAGTTCATCTAGCGTATAACCAACTGCTAATTTAGCGGCGATTTTAGCAATTGGGAAACCAGTTGCTTTAGACGCTAACGCAGATGAACGAGATACACGAGGGTTCATCTCAATGATAACCATACGGCCAGTATCAGGGTTGATACCAAACTGTACGTTTGAACCACCGGTTTCTACGCCGATTTCACGCAGTACTGCCATAGAGGCATTACGCATGATTTGATATTCTTTATCAGTTAAGGTTTGTGCTGGTGCAACTGTAATAGAGTCACCAGTGTGAACGCCCATAGGATCAAAGTTTTCAATTGAACAAACAATGATACAGTTGTCTTTTTTGTCACGAACCACTTCCATTTCGTACTCTTTCCAACCAATTAATGATTCATCAATTAATAATTCGTTGGTTGGTGATAGGTCTAAACCACGAGTACAAATTTCCTCAAACTCTTCGATGTTATAAGCGATACCACCACCAGAGCCGCCCATAGTAAATGAAGGGCGGATAATACATGGGAAGCCGATGCGTGATAATACATCCATAGCTTCTTCCATTGAGTGCGCAGTTTCAGCACGCGGACACTCAAGGCCGATGTTTTTCATCGCTTTGTCGAAACGCTCACGGTTTTCAGCTTTGTCGATTGCATCAGCTGTTGCGCCGATTAATTCACAACCAAATTTAGCTAAAACACCATGGCGGTCTAAATCAAGCGCACAGTTTAGTGCGGTTTGACCACCCATAGTTGGTAATACAGCGTCCGGACGTTCTTTTTCAATAATTTTAGCAACCACTTCCCAATGAATTGGCTCAATATAAGTTGAGTCCGCCATTTCAGGGTCAGTCATAATAGTTGCAGGGTTAGAGTTAACTAAGATAACTCGATAACCCTCTTCTCTTAAAGCTTTACAGGCTTGTGTACCTGAATAGTCAAATTCACAGGCCTGACCGATAACAATAGGGCCAGCTCCAAGAATCAAAATACTTTTTATATCAGTACGTTTTGGCATTGCAGTCTCTCTATCTGGCTCGTTATTTAGCTTTTGCAGCTTGCATTAACTCAATAAAGTGGTCGAATAAAACCGCCGCCTCATGTGGGCCTGGGCTAGCTTCAGGGTGACCTTGGAAGCTAAACGCTGGTTTATCCGTGCGATGAATACCTTGCAAAGTACCATCAAACAAAGACTTATGCGTTGCAACTAAGTTTGCTGGTAATGAAGCTTCATCAACCGCAAAACCATGGTTTTGGCTGGTAATCATAACCACACCCGACTCGATGTCTTGCACTGGGTGGTTAGCACCATGGTGGCCGAACTTCATTTTTTGAGTTTGTGCACCGCTGGCTAATGCCAACAATTGGTGACCTAAACAAATTCCAAATACAGGAATGTCTGTTTCAAGAATTTGTTTAATTGCGGCAATTGCATAATCACATGGTTCTGGGTCACCAGGTCCATTTGATAAGAAAATTCCGTCTGGGTTCATTGCCAACACTTCACTTGCTGGTGTTTGAGCTGGCACAACTGTTAAGTCACAACCGCGGTCAGCCAACATGCGTAAAATGTTACGTTTTACCCCAAAGTCATATGCAACTACTTTAAACTGTTTTTCAGTTTGAACTTGGTGGCCTTCGCCTAACTGCCAAGTTTTTTCATTCCATTGGTAGCTTTCAGATACTGTTACTTCTTTGGCTAAATCCATGCCTTTCAAACCAGGGAAAGCTTTTGCAGCCGCTAATGCTTTTTCAGCGTCATCGCCAACAATAATTGCGCCGTTCTGTGCGCCCTTTTCTCGTAAAACACGTGTTAAACGACGTGTATCTATATCTGCGATTGCTACGATACCGCGCGCTTGCAAATATTCTGATAAGCTTTGTTGATTTCTGAAGTTTGAAGCTAGTAGTGGAAGATCGCGAATAACTAAGCCTTTAGCCCAAATGTTTGCAGACTCTTCATCTTCTGCATTGGTACCTGTGTTACCAATATGAGGATAGGTTAAAGTTACGATCTGCTCAGCATAGGATGGATCGGTTAATATTTCCTGATAACCTGTCATAGAAGTATTAAATACTACTTCACCAACAGACATCCCCTCAGCACCAATTGAGGTGCCCTTGAATACAGTGCCATCTTGTAGCACTAGCAAGGCGGTTTCAGCCAAAACGACCTCCTGAACATTAAAAAACGGGAGCCATTTGAACAACAGCAACCCGTTCTTGAAATTCTTTGAATGTGAATGAGAGCGAACTTTCAATTCGCTGCAGATAAATCTTGTCTATTTTAGATGAATTCATTCTTTTTTGCTAATAAAAATTGCAAAACCATGACAAATAGTCGTTTAAGCACAAAAAAAACCTAAAACAGACAAAATTATAAGTTTAATCTTTACTTCAAGCCTAAAACGTCTTGCATATCGTAAAGCGCTGTTGGTTTATCACTCAACCAATGTGCCGCTCTTACTGCGCCTTTTGCAAAAGTTAAACGGCTAGAAGCTTTATGGGTTATTTCGATGCGCTCTCCAATATCGGCAAACATCACTGTGTGCTCACCCACTATGTCACCAGCGCGAATTGTCGCAAAACCTATTTCATCACGCGGTCTTTCGCCTGTGTTACCTTCGCGGCCATAAATAGCCTTTTCGTCTAAATCACGGCCTAATGTATCGGCAATAACTTGACCTAAAGCTAGAGCAGTGCCTGATGGTGCGTCTTTTTTGAACCTATGGTGCGCTTCCCAAATTTCGATATCCGTGTAGTCGCCCATGACTTTACTTGCCATTTCGAGCAACTTAAACAATAAATTAACACCAACACTCATATTTGCAGCAAAAACAACAGGAATTTTCTCACCAGCAGCTTTTACTTCTGCCAATTGTTCTTTGCTAAAACCCGTGGTACCAATAATGATAGGTTTGTTATTAGCCACACACCAACGAATGTTGTTAATGCTGGCATCCGGCAAAGTAAAATCTATATACACGTCAGCAGAAGCAGCATCAGTACAAACTTGCGCAGGTAAACCTAAATTGCCAATACCAGCAATTTCACCTACATCAATACCATTAAATGCTGAGCCCTCACGGACAAATGCTTGATGTAATGTTACCGCTTCGTTTTGTTCACACGCTTCTATTAACGCACGACCCATTCGGCCATTTGCGCCGAAAATACCGATTTTTGTCATTTTTACTTTACCTAATAATTCAATTCTGCGCGCATTTTAGTCGCTCTACTGTAGATTTCAAATTTTTGCCAAAACGATTTCTTTTAAGTTGGCATATTCACGCCCACCCAAACGGGCAATGGGGTCTATTCTGAGTACATCGGTTTTCAATCTTTGTTTGGCGTCTAACCCCACTACGTCATCGGCAATATATATTTGTTTAATTTCAACAAAAACTAAAGTTTGTGGTTTATCACCCATTTCAATTGTTTGATGTAACTCACAGCCAAATGCAATTGGACAATCTTTAACCCTAGGCAGTGGAAAGCCATCAAACTCAGTTGTTTCAATATTATAAGCATCTATCTCCGATTCTTCAGCAGCCAACGTATTGGCACTATCTTGCATTTGCTGCACTTGACTAGCAGAGGCAATATGCACAACACAATGTTTGTTGTATTCAAAATTAGCGATCGAATCTTTCAGCTCGCCCGTTGGCTTTTTACCACCTGAATACATTAATAAAGGCGGTTCACTGCTCACCGCAGTAAAATACGAATACGGCGCCAAATTGAAATGCTTACTTTTATGTTGCGTTAACACCCAAGCTACCGGCCTAGGCACAACCGTTTGTGTCATTAAAAAATAGATTTCCGTCGGACTTAGCTTAGCTAAATCTATTAACATTGTTATTCTCCCAAACTAAATTTTCCTATTGTTTGCCAAAGCACCAATACAATGCAAACGCACCAAAAACATTCACCAAACAGTGACAACTTTAGCTGTATGTTACGTTAAATAAACACCCTCATTCTACAGAGCCAATAAAAAGTGTTTAATTCATCTTTGGCATAGTATATGCTGATAAATAACTGCAGGGGTTCAATTAAATTGAACCAGCACGAAGCTAAACAGGCGACTAGGGTTCCGGTTTATTTGATGAATAAATGTCTGGTCCGAGAGTTACCAACCTAGCTGCACAACTTCCTATAGCAATGTTGCTTGTGGTTTTTGTGTTTGCGCAAGCAAGGGTTACACGGCGGGATAAAAGCCCGGGAGGTTCAATTTAATTAGACCTCCTGTGCCCAGAAACCGTGTAAACTTTGGAGAACGCAACATGAAAAGTATAACAACGCTCACCCTACTACTCGCATTACTCACCCCAAGCAGTATTTTCGCAAAAGATAAATTTTCGATTTGTTGGTCAATTTACGTTGGCTGGATGCCTTGGGAATACGGCGACAGTTCGGGCATTATTAAAAAGTGGGCCGACAAATACGATATTGAAATAGACGTAGTACAAATCAACGACTATATCGAATCAATCAACCAATACACTGCTGGGCAATTTGATGCCTGCAGCATGACCAACATGGATGCTTTAACCATTCCAGCTGCCAGTTTTGTCGATAGCACAGCCTTAATTGTCGGCGATTTCTCCAATGGTAACGACGGTGTTGTATTAAAAGATAAAGCGACCTTATCTGAAATTAAAGGGCAAAAAATTAATTTAGTCGAATTAAGTGTATCGCATTATTTATTGGCGCGTGGTTTAGAGTCCGTCGGTTTATCTGAACGGGATGTAGATGTGGTAAATACATCCGATGCTGATTTAGTTGCTGCTTTCTCAACAAAAGATGTGACTTCAGTGGTGACATGGAACCCACTACTGTCTGAAATAGAAAAACAGCCTAGTGCAAACAAAGTTTTTGATTCATCAAACATTCCTGGCGAAATAATTGACTTAATGGTGGTCAATACAGCAACGTTGAAAGCTAATCCCAAATTCGGCAAAGCCTTAACCGGTGCATGGTACGAAATTATGCAGAAGATGTCGGACGATGCTGTGCTTGAGCATATGGCTAAAGCATCAGGTACAGACTTAGCCGGCTATAAAGCTCAATTAGCCAGCACTAAGATGTTCTATTCAGCCAAAGATGCAGTGGCTTTCACGCAAGACCCAAGTTTAACCAAAACAATGAAATACGTTGCTGAGTTTTCTTTTGAACATGGGTTACTCGGAGATGGTGCACCCGATGCTGGCTTTATCGGCATTGAAACCCCAAACGGCGTATTTGGTAATCCACAAAATATCAAGCTACGTTTCGACCCAAGCTACATGCAAATGGCAGTAGATGGAAAACTATAAGCATTAAAACTCAATGTGTAGCGCTGGTAGCTAGTATATATACACGCCTGCGCTGCATTTCATCGAATTTAAGCCATTACAGAAGTGACCTATGAAAAAATTAATGAACATAGAGCCATCGCGTCCGCTTAAAGGGTTTTTAGCGATTATTCCTTTTGTAGTTATTTTAATCTTGTATTGGAATGCTTCAAACGAAAGATTAGCCGAAAACCCTTACGATAAGTTACTACCAAGCTTTACGCAAATTTCTGATGCAGTTGAGCGTATGGCATTTACCGAAGATAAACGCAGCGGTGAATATTTATTTTGGGAGGATACAGGCGCGAGTTTATATCGTATTGGCCTAGGGGTACTGATTAGCGCTTCAGCAGGGTTACTCTTTGGTATGTTATCGGGCTTATTACCTGTATTACGTACTGGCTTTTCCCCCCTGATTACCATTGTATCTCTGATCCCACCTATGGCGATTTTACCTATATTATTCATTAGTTTTGGATTAGGTGAATTAGCCAAAGTTATGCTGATCATAATAGGTACAGCGCCAGTTATTATTCGAGATATCCAAAATCAAGTCCGACAGTTGCCATCAGAAATTATTGTCAAAGCACAAACGCTAGGGGCCAATACTTGGTTAGTTGCCATTCGAGTGGTTTTGCCACAAATCATGCCTAGATTAATCACGGCAGTTAGGCTTTCACTCGGTACTGCTTGGCTGTTTTTAATTGCCGCTGAAGCTATTGCAGCACAAGAAGGTTTAGGTTATCGAATCTTTCTAGTGCGGCGCTACATGTCAATGGACGTGATCTTACCTTACGTACTTTGGATTACCGCACTAGCCTTTGCTATGGATTTTAGTCTGCGCAAAATATCTGAGCTGTGTTTTCCTTGGTATCACCAACAGGAGGCTGGCAAATGAGTTTATTAAAAATTGACAACGTTTGGAAATCTTACGGTGACGTGCAAATTCTTGAGCGGCTCAATCTCAGCGTTAATGAAGGCGAATTTGTTTCAATGGTCGGCGCATCTGGTTGCGGTAAAACCACTTTGCTCAAAATGATTTTAGGCAGCGAAACTGCTACCAAAGGACAAATTTTACTTGATAACCAACCGATAGCAGCTGAGCCAAATGAGCAACGTGGCATTGTTTTTCAAAAGTACTCGGTATTTCCGCATTTAAGCGTTTTACAAAACGTCATGATAGCTGACGAATTTGCTGCATCGAAATTTTTCGGCCGTACTTTTGGCAAACAAAAACAGGCAATAAAACATAAAGCACTCGAATTTATTCAAGCAGTCGGTTTAGCCCATGCTATAGACAAATATCCGCATCAGTTATCTGGTGGTATGCAACAGCGTCTAGCCATTGCCCAAGCATTGATGAAATCACCGAAAATTTTATTGCTAGACGAACCGTTTGGCGCGCTCGATCCAGGTATTCGTAAAGATATGCACCAACTCATTCGCAAAGTTTGGAAAGAAAACAAACTAACCATTTTTATGGTGACACATGATATCCAAGAGGGTTTTGACTTGGGCTCACGCCTTTGGGTGTTTGATAAGGTGCGCCAAGACCCTCAAGTGCCAAGCGCTTACGGTGCACAAATTACTTATGACTTGCAATTAAATGAACCAGCTCACCTGGCCACAGGCCAATCGCTAGCTGAAAAGTACGTAAAGAAGGTAGCTAATCTATGATGTTATACAAAGACACTTTGCCATCAGGCAAACATTGGTCAATGAAAATGCGGCGTGGTACTAGCCTACGTTTAATTGACAAAACCGGAGGGGCTAATGTTGGCGTTTTATTTTACAACCCTGAAAATTTACTTGAACGTTATAACGCCCCCGACACATTAAAGTGCCAACACACTTTTAAACTCACCAAAGGCCATTGTCTATATTCAGATATGGGACGCATTTTTTGTGCAATTACTGAAGACAGCTTTGGCTGGCATGACACTGTTTGTGGTAGCAGCAATGCAGCTCAGGTTGAAAAAAAATGGGGCAAACGTGATTACCAAAACCACAGAAACAACTGGAAACAAAACGGCCACGATGCGTTTTTAGTTGAAGCAGCCAAATACGGTTTAAACAAACAAGATTTAGCCGCAAACCTAAATTTATTCAGTAAAGTTGAACCGAATGATCAAGGTAATTTGACTTATTCAACTGAGCAATCAAAAGCCGGTGATTTTATTGAGCTGAGATTTGAAATGGATACTTTAGTGTTATTCCATACCTGTCCGCACCCGCTAAATACAGATACTGACTATCCGGAATTTGAAGTTGAGTACCAAATTTTAAAATCAGCGCCAATGACTGAAGATGATTTGTGCAAAAATTCCTGTGCAGAAAATCAGCGCGGTTATGAAAATAATCGTTTATATCACTTAGGTTTGTAGGAGTCAGATTGTGATTAAAGAAAGTAAGTTACAAGCCGGACAAGCAATTCGCCAAGAAGTAGTTGATGCCGGTGATTATTATTTAAAAGTGGTTAAACAAGGCCAAACAATTCGTATTTTGGATTTAGAAGGCAATCAGGCGGCTGATACTTTGTTTTACAACGCCAACGACCCAAGTGAGCGCTATAGCGCAACCGACACCATACGTGAGCAAGGTAACTTGTATCTAACAGCTGGTACAGTGCTAATGTCGAACGAATGTAATCCTATGCTAAAAATTGTTGCAGATACCTGTGGCCGACACGATACCATAGGTGGCGCTTGCGCTACTGAGAGCAATACAGTGCGTTATGCACTTGAAAAAAAGTGCATGCATGCTTGTCGAGACAGCTGGTTATTAGCGATTGCTGAAAATGAAGAGCTGGGTTTAAGTAAAAAAGACATCACGCATAACATTAACTTTTTTATGAATGTACCTGTTACTGCCGATGGCAAATTGAGTTTTGCAGATGGCATTAGTGGTGCTGGCAAATATGTTGAGTTAGAGGCGTTAATGGATGTGGTGGTATTGATTTCTAACTGCCCCCAGCTGAATAACCCTTGTAACGCATATAACCCAACTCCGATTGAAGTTTTAATCTGGAATTAATTCAAAACAGCCATTCGGCTCAATATTCAGGACGACCTGAATATTTGTACAAGTTTGATGCGGGACGACCCGCAAAGACGAGTAAAACGCCATGTTTAACACAGTTCTTATCGCAAACCGGGGCGCTATCGCCTGTCGAATCATTCGCACATTAAAAAAGCTCGGTATAAAAAGCATTGCCGTTTATTCAGAAGCAGATAAAGAATCATTACACGTAACCCAAGCTGACGAAGCTTACAGCTTGGGGCCAGGTGCGGCAGCTACAACCTATTTAGATCAAGATAAAATAATTGAAATAGCCAAACTAACCGGCGCACAGGCGATCCATCCGGGTTATGGCTTTTTAAGTGAAAACGCGACCTTCGCTGACAAATTAAAACAACAAAATATCGCCTTTATTGGTCCGCGTGCTCAGCAAATGATCGACTTTGGGTTAAAACATCAGGCGCGTGAAATCGCAGAAAAAGCCAATGTGCCATTAGTTCCAGGTAGTGGCCTGATTTCAGACATACAAGAGTTAGTCAGCTTTGCTGAAAAAGTTGGCTACCCTGTCATGCTAAAAAGCACCGCAGGTGGCGGTGGCATCGGCATGCAAAGATGTGATTCAAGCGCTGAGCTTGAAAAAGCCTTTGTCAATGTTAAACATTTAGGCGCACAAAACTTTGCCAACGATGGTGTATTTGTCGAAAAATTTGTTGAAAAAGCCCGCCATATAGAAGTGCAAGTTATCGGCAACGGTTTTGGTCAAGTGGTCACTTTAGGTGAGCGCGACTGCTCTAGCCAACGTCGTAACCAAAAAGTCATTGAAGAAACCCCAGCAGCTAACTTACCAGCGGCTACACGCAACGCTATGTTAGCCACAGCAAAAAATTTAATGGCTTCAATTGATTATTTAAATGCTGGCACAGTTGAGTTTATTTACGATCACGAACAAGACAAATTCTACTTCTTAGAAGTAAATACCCGCCTACAAGTTGAGCACGGAGTCACCGAGATGTGTTATCAGCTTGATTTGGTGGAATGGATGTTAAAAGTGGCTTTCAGCGAAAGCATGCAAAATCAGCCATTAGATTTATCGGCATTGGATACAATTAAACCTGTAGGCCATGCTATTCAAGCACGTATTTATGCTGAAAACCCAGCAAAAAACTTCCAGCCGTCAGCTGGATTATTAACTCAGGTTGAATGGCCAACTGATGGTGTAAGGGTTGACCACTGGGTTGAAGCTGGTTTAACGGTTTCGCCATTTTTTGATCCTATGCTCGCAAAAGTCATAGTACATGCGCATAACCGCGATAGTGCAATTGCCAAACTAGATAAAGCCTTAACTGATGCAAAAGTCTATGGCGTCATTACCAATATTGATTATGTTCAGCAAATTTTAGCAGACGATAATTTTAAACAAGGCAAGATTTTCACCCGCAGCTTAAATAATTTTCAGGCGCAATTTGCCGGTTTTGAAGTATTAAAAGCCGGAACCATGACCACAATTCAGGATTACCCAGCACGCACAGGTTATTGGGATATAGGTGTACCACCATCAGGCCCTTTCGATTTTTATTCGTTCAGGTTAGCCAACCGTTTATTAAACAACCCAGATGATGCAGCTGGCTTAGAAATAACCCTGCAAGGACCAAGCTTAAAGTTTTATCAAGGTTGCCAGGTAGTGATCACAGGGGCTGAAATTGAAATTACTTTAGACGACAAGCCTCAGCAAAACCATCAGGTGATAAATATTAAAACCGGTCAAACGTTAAAAATAGGCAAAGTAACGGCAGCTGGCGCCCGCGCATATATGGCGGTAAGCGGCGGCATTCAATGTCCAGATTATTTGGGCAGCAAAAGTACCTTTACCCTAGGTCAGTTTGGTGGACATTGTGGCCGTGCATTGCGCATGGGTGACTTTTTATCTATTGCTAAAAAAGTGAGCTTGCAGCCAGTTAAGCAAATTCCACAAGATGTAATTGCGCCAGTCACCCAGGATTGGACCTTGCGTGTGATATACGGCCCACATGGAGCGCCAGACTTTTTCACTGAAGAAGATATTAAAACCATTCAGTCGCATACTTGGAAAATTCACTATAACTCCAGCCGTACAGGTATTCGCTTAATAGGCCCTAAACCTGAGTGGGCACGTGAAACTGGTGGCGAAGCAGGTTTGCACCCATCAAACATTCACGACAATGCTTATGCATTTGGCACTGTTGATTTTACTGGTGATATGCCAGTTATATTAGGCCCTGATGGCCCAAGTTTAGGTGGTTTTGTTTGCCCCTTCACAGTCATTGCTGCAGATTTATGGAAACTTGGTCAGTTAAAAGCCGGAGATAACTTAAATTTTGAAGTAGTTGATTTAGCGTCAGCTAAACAAATTGAAATCGCACAAAATAGCCAAATTGCCAAGTTGGCCAAACAAGCTTGTGATTATGCACCAACGGCTATTACCACACCTATTTTAGATAGATTAGAAACGGATGATGGTGAGCCTGGCCTAGTATTTCGCGCCGCTGGCGATAAGTTTTTATTGGTTGAATATGGTGAATTAGTTTTAGACTTAACCTTACGTGCACGAGTGCAGGCCTTGTTAGAAGCTTTACAGGCTGAAAACATTCATGGCGTTTTAGAGTTAACCCCGGGCATTCGTTCACTGCAAATCCATTACGATAACTTACTGGTTGATCTAGCCTCTCTAATTCAAACAGTTAAGCAAGTGGATTTAGCACTAGGTGATACGCGTAAACTCAGTTTTGAATCGCGTATCGTCCACCTGCCACTAAGTTGGAATGACAAAGCCTGTCAGCAAGCCATTGATAAATATATGCAATCTGTACGTAAAGATGCACCTTGGTGTCCTTCCAATTTAGAGTTTATTAAACGTATTAATGGCTTGGAAAGCATTGAACAGGTCAAAGATATTGTATTTAACGCTCATTATTTAGTACTAGGTTTGGGCGATGTGTATTTAGGTGCACCAGTGGCTACGCCACTGGATAAATGCCACCGTTTAGTGACCACCAAATATAACCCAGCACGTACTTGGACAGCTGAAAACTCAGTGGGTATTGGCGGCGCTTACATGTGTATTTATGGTATGGAAGGTCCGGGCGGATATCAGTTTGTTGGTCGCACTGTGCAAATGTGGAATCGCTATCGCAGCAATCATGTATTTAATCAACCTTGGTTACTACGCTTATTTGATCAGGTTAAATATTATCCGGTCAGCCATGAAGAGTTAATGCAAATTCGTGAAGATTTCCCCTTGGGTAAATGGCAGCCCAAAATAGAAAGCGCCACAGTTTCTATGCCTGAACTGATTCAGCAGTGGCAAGATAATCAAGACGACATTGAACAATTCACCAAACAAAGAGAACAAGCTTTTGCCGCCGAAATGGCTGAGTGGAAACGCACAGGTCAACTGAATTATTCATTCGAAGCAGATGCAGAGCAAAAAAGTGAAGAAATTCAACTTGCAGATAACCAATACTTAATGGAGGCAAGCGCAGCCGGTAGCGTGTGGAAAGTGACTAGCCAAGCCGGCCAACAAGTTGCCTCTGGTCAATCTATGATTGTGCTTGAGTCGATGAAAATGGAAATTGATATTGCCGCGACTGAAAATGCCCAAATAGTCAAAGTCTTAGTTAAAGAAGGTCAGCAAGTACAAGCCGGTCAAGCATTAATGATTTTACAAGGTGAATAACAACATGAATCAAACAAATTTAACCATTGGTGAACTGCACTCGGCTTATACAAACAAGCTTATTACACCCGATAACTTAATATTAAGCCTAGTTCAACACGCCAAAACTCAGCAATCGGTCTGGATTTATCTGTTAAATGAATCTGAACTTAAACCCTATTTAGACGGATTAAAAAATAAATCACCACAAACTCATCCTCTATATGGCGTACCCTTTGCGATAAAAGACAATATTGATTTAGCCGGTGTGCCAACAACAGCCGCCTGCCCCGAGTTTAGTTATGTGGCAGAAAAGTCGGCTTTTGTTGTGCAGCAACTAATAGAAGCAGGTGCGATCCCAATTGGTAAAACCAATTTAGATCAGTTTGCGACCGGTCTAGTTGGCACTCGCTCACCGTATGGTGAAACACCTAATGCATTTAACTCTGATTATATTTCCGGTGGTTCAAGTTCTGGCTCAGCGGTTGCAACTGCATTAGGCACTGTTAGTTTTGCATTGGGGACAGATACCGCAGGTTCGGGACGTGTGCCGGCCTGCTTTAATAATTTAGTTGGTCTGAAACCGAGTAAAGGTTTGTTATCTACCTCTGGTGTAGTGCCAGCATGCCGCAGTTTAGATTGTGTCAGTATTTTTGCGTTAACCGCGAGCGACGCTAATCAGGTATTTCAGGTTGCCGCACAATATGACGGCGAGGATTGTTATTCGCGTGCCAATCCACTCGCAAACCAAAAGCCGGTACTGACAAAAGACAGTTTTACCTTTGCTGTACCTTTAGCTGATCAACTCGAATTTTTTGCGGATGATTTTTATCAGGCCGAATTTGCCAAAGCGGTTAGTCAGCTTGAAGCGTTGGGTGGCGCTAAACTTGAGCTAGATTTTTCACCTATGCTGCAAGCGGCAAAACTCCTGTACGAAGGCCCTTGGGTTGCCGAACGATATATCGCAACACAGGATATTATTGAAAATAATCCACAAGCAATGCTGGATGTCACCCGCACTATTATCAGCTCAGGCAATAAACCTTTAGCAACTGACTGTTTTGCTGCACTGTATCAACTGCAAGCGTTAAAAAAGCAGGCGGACTTAATTGTTGGCCAAGCTGACTTTTTACTCACGCCAACCGCAGGTCGGCATTACACCCGTAAAGAGATTAATGAAAATCCAATTGGCTATAACTCAAATTTGGGTTACTACACCAACTTTATGAATTTATTGGATTATTCAGCGATTGCTGTACCAACTGGGTTTACCGATAAAAAAATGCCATTTGGTGTTACCCTGTTTAGTTTTGCGATGCAAGATCAAAAGTTGTTGGCTTACGCAGATAAAGTGATGCAGCAAAATCAGCTGACATTAGGCGCAACTGAATGGCCGTTTAATAAAGACAGTCTGAATACTAATGAGAACAGCGGATTTATCGATATTGCCGTGTGTGGTGCGCATTTATCCGGCATGGCGCTAAACTGGCAATTGTTAGAACGCAACGCCTTATTGCTTGAACAAACTACAACCGCCAAAGCGTATCAAATGTATTCGGTGCCAGGCCAAGTTGAACGTCCTGCATTAATTCGTTCAACAGGTGCCACTCAAAGCTTTGAAGTGGAAGTATGGCGTATGCCAACTGAACATTTTGCCTCTTTTGTAAAAGGTATCGCCGAACCGCTAGGCATAGGTAAAGTTGAATTAGCCGATGGCCGTTTTGTCAGTGGGTTTATTGCCGAAAGCACAGCACAAAGTGGCAAGAATATCAGTGAGTTTGCTAGCTGGCGTAAATACAAACAATCCCATTAGTCCTTAGGTTAATCATTCTCAAGGTTTGCCCTGCTGTCCTGTAGGGTAAACCTTCATCCAGCCTTAATATTTAATTCGATTATTTTCTTCATCTTGTTCTGCTATGATTCAGAAATTAAAAATTGCCTAAAACTCAATAGAATAAGTTCAAGGAATAACATGTACAAATATTTTGCATTGCTCGCGTTAGCAATCTCGGCACAAACGCAAGCACAAGGACTGGTTGGACAAAATTCGACATCGGTTGCGCACGATGAAACCTATTACACCAAAGATGTGGCCAATACCCGACTTATCTTCCCTAAAGAGCATAAAGAACATGCAGAGCACGCTGCCGCAGTTGAAGAATATTTACAGCACCAGTATGAAAAAACTTTTGGTTTTAAATTAGATGATACTTTGTATGTAGGTTTGATGTCGTCACATAATCAAATTGCCAATGGTTTTGCCACGCCATTCCCAGTGACCAGGCAAATAAATTACATGGGTGGTGCGCAAATGGTCGATTATTTTGCCGCAACCTCTTGGTTAGATACTTTGTTGTTGCACGAAACGGCCCACAATTATCAAACTACAGCAAAAAATAACTTTGTTTCGAAAACCTTATACAAAGTGTTAGGCAATGGCAGTTTAATGACGCCGATAATTCCGAGCATTAATCCAAATATTTTTGAATCTAGTTTTATTTTAGAAGGCAACGCCATCTTAAACGAGTCTTGGCACGGCAATGGTGGCCGCTTATATAGTGGTTTATATCGCGCCATGACTAACGTACACGCCAAAGCAGGTTATTTAACCCCTGAACGCATGTACAACAACACACTTAACTTCCCTTATGCTGAAGGGTTTTATATTTTTGGCTCGCAATATCAGCATTATTTAGCTGAGCAGTATGGCTTAGACAAAGTTAACAAATATTTTAAAATGCGCTCGCGCCACTGGTATTGGCCGTTTATGGTTAACCGTCCAATGCGTAATACTTTAGGGGTAAATTTCAACGACAGTTTGTTTGCTTGGCAACAAAAATTGCAACAAGACGCACAAGACATGCAATTAGCCAATGGCAAAATCATAACCAGCTCAAAACAATTTGCGCCTATGAATAGACAAGCTGAGCAGATTATATTTTTAACCAATCCAGATGCGGTGAGTGCGCCAATTCTGCAGCAATTTAATATACAAAATTCGAGTCTAAAGTCAGATAAAACCAGGCTAGCCTTAGGCAAAGTATTTGCGATAGGCGATGATTTTTATACTGTTTCAGGCCGAAAAACCTCAGTGTGGCGCAGCCAACAAGGTTTATTTGATGAAAGTGCACATATAAAACCAGGCAGCGAAGGCAAAATTATCCAAGGATATTTAACTGATGGCCGTGCGGTTTATTTTGAAAGCAGTAAATCATTTGAACAACCGCAGTTATATGTCGGCGATAAGTTATTTGCGCAAGTAAATTCTTCAGTGCTCGTTCATCAAGATAACCTATACTATTTTGTCCAAAGTGGCCGCGAGCGTACCTTATTTAAAAATAACCAAGCATTGGTTAGCTTTACCGGACACTACGGCATAGTGGTTGATGTAGATAAACAAGGCCATGTTTATTTTATTGCCAATAGTGAACACGGCAGTAGCTTATACCGAACCAACCAAGGGTCTATTGAACGTGTATTAGCCGCAGATAACGTGGTGGATGCTAAATTAGTTAATGACCAAGTGTTAGTTTCGGCCATATCTAAAGACGAATATTATTATTCACTTGAAACACCCAAAATCAGCCAACAAACACCTTTTGTGGTTAAGCTAGTTTGGGACAAACAAGCAACAACTGAACAGCAACCGCAAGTGGCCGTTACTGAGTTACCCGATAAAAAAATCACCGATGAAAAAACCTATGGTTTATTCAATAACCTCAGGTTTAGTGGTGGCCATATCGCGCTTGGCAGTGTCACCGAAGAAAACGACAAAGGCGAAGAAGAAATCAAGACCTTGTATAGCGTTAGTGCATTAATAGCCGACCCGCTAGATAGAACACAAATTGGTTTGTGGGCAATGCGCGACAGTGATTACTCAGATCTGGTTGGCATCAGCATCAGTAATAACCAAACCTTTTTGTTGACTGGCTTACAAGCCTATTATGTCGCCAACAATGGTTTTGATAATGATGCAACAACGCAAACACGCGACTCTGGTTTTGCTGCACAAATTAAAATTCCGTTTTTGCAATCAGGTTTCTGGCGCGCCGAATTAGACACCAACTATTATCAAGATTATAAGTTGGACGAACGTGAACCGCTGTCTGTCGCATTAAATATCAGCCGCACTGAACATTATGCAAATAGCTGGTTGTATAACGAGGCTTTTGCCGCGAGCGCCTACGCAACTGAAGATAGAGAAAGCAAGATAACCGGCGGACAAATGTTGCTTGCAACTGACCTTGCCAATGAATTTTATCTACAAGGAAAGATAAAACATTCACAAACCAACTTACAAAACGTAGATCCACTCAATCGTTTAGGTGTTGAGCTGCAAGACACCTACGAATTTACCAATCCAGATCCAAGTAAATTTGTTTTGCCTTCACTTAAAGGTGATGTATTTGCAAAATCGGTTTCTTTCGCCGAAATTTCTGCATCTAAAGTATTCAACTTGTCATGGTATTCGTTAAAGTCGCCCTTCTCATTGCGCCGAGAGAAACTGGCATTAGCGTTTAGGCACTATGATATTGAGCAAGCAAACAATTTAGTTGATGTAAAAATCAACCAAATGGTTTTGGGTTTAGATTTTGACGTGCTAACGCTCAACAAACTCAATGTAACCCTTGGCCTGCAGTATATATATAGCGACGATGATTTAATTACTGAGCAAAACAAGTTCCAATTTGGTTTTAACCTACCTCTATAAAACGACTGTTTAGGTTCAGCACTCAATATCGAGTGCTGAGCGCTGCACTTTTTGCCAATCTTTGGCTATAATCGCGCCTTTATCGCAAATGACTCAAGGTTTTACAGTGCGTACAGACAATTTCGACAACCGCTTTGGTGGTACCCAGCGTTTATATGGCGTTGAAGGCCTACAAAAAATTAATGCTGCACACGTGGCTGTTGTTGGTTTAGGTGGTGTTGGTAGTTGGATTGTTGAAGCACTCGCGCGCAGTGGCATTGGTAAACTCAGTTTGTATGATTTAGATGATATTTGTGTTTCGAATACCAATAGGCAAATTCATGCGGTGACCGGACAGTACGGTCAATCTAAAAGTTTAGCTATGGAGCAAAGAGTTAAACTGATTAATCCAGATTGTGTTGTGAACGCAGTAGAAGATTTTGTCGTTAAAGAGAACTTAGCTGAATATTTAACTAGCGACCTTGATTATGTGGTGGACGCTACCGATAGTGTTTTATCTAAAGCGGCCATGATTGCCCATTGCAAACGCAATAAAATTCGCATTGTCACTATTGGTGGCGCAGGCGGTCAGTTAGATCCTACACAGATTAAAGTGGCCGACCTTGCCAAAACCATTCAAGACCCGTTACTGGCTAAGGTGCGCAATACTTTGCGCCGCGAGTATAATTTTTCGAAAAATACCAAACGTAAATTTGGCGTAGAGGCAATTTATTCTACTGAGCAGTTAAAGTATCCAACCGCCTGTGGGCAGACTAGTTTAGCCAAACCTGAAAGTGGTGAAGTGGCTAAGTTAGATTGTGCGACGGGTTTTGGTGCCGCCACAGTGGTTACTGGCACCTTTGGTTTTTTTGCTGCATCTTTGGTTTTGAATAGAGTTAGTGGTAATAAATAATTCGGCAATAGTTGCTGCTAGACTCAATGAACTATGCCACAAAGTGCTAGGCCATAACTTTCGCAAAAACGCTGCAAGTACGTCCATGTAAGCTTCGCTTTTTCATCCCTGAAAAAGAGATTTTGCTCTAAGTTATTGCCCCAGCACTTTATTACCACTTCAAGCGCTGCTTCAGCCTTCCAACCAATCGTATTTAAGCCTACTTTTACCGAACAATTTAACTTCTTGCAGAAACTTCTTTTTAGCAGCTGAATTGATGTGTGAAAGTTGGTTGGGAGTGTTTTTTGAAAAACTTCCAATCGGTAGGGATACCGTTTGAGAGCGGGCCATGGATGGCCTTGCAGCGATTTTTCAAAAAATATCCCAACCAACTTGAGCTTCTATGCCACCTAGTGCACAGCGGATTCGAAACACCTAAAAAGGTGCTGGGTATTGTTGCTGAACTTCAGCCACTTGCTGTAAAACTTCTTCTGATAACTCAATAGCAAAAGCATCTATATCTTCTTTCAACTGGGCCATCGAAGTAGCGCCAATAATAGTAGAAGTAACACCATCCACCTGATCACACCAAGCCAACGCTAACTGACTTGCTGTCATGCCATGTTGTTCAGCAATTTGTTTATATGCAGCAACGGCTTTATGCGTGTTTTCAGTATCGCGGAACAAACCATTGCGTTGCGACTGGCTCCAACGTGAACCTTCAGGTTTCGCACCATTTAAATATTTACCGCTTAAAACACCACCACCTAGCGGAGACCAAGGTAAATAAGCAACATCTTGGTGGACACAGTTTTCAATTAAATACGGCCAGTCTTTGGTATGTAACAAACTAAACTCATTTTGAATTGACGTGATACGTGGCAAGTTGAATTCTTTACTCAATTGCACAAACTGATTAATGCCCCAAGGTGTATCGTCGGATAACCCTAAATAACGAATTTTCCCTGCTTTTACCGCTTGCTCGGCAGCCTGCAAAATTTCGCGCATTTGCGCTGTGTGCTGCTCTGCATCCACATCAGTAAAAGAGATAAAGTTTGGCATGTGCTTACCAAAATGCGGGGATGTGCGGTTTGGCCAATGCAATTGATATAAATCGATACAATCTGTTTGCAAACGCCCCAATGAAGCATCAATTGCCTTAGTGACAGCTTCACCAGTAATATCCCCTCCATCACGTATCCACGGAATGCCATTGCCGGCAATTTTACTGGCTAACACAAATTCATCCCTGCGAGATTTATTCGCGTTAATCCAATTACCAATGATTGTTTCTGTTGCGCCATAAGTTTCTGGGCTGGGAGGTACAGCATACATCTCTGCTGTATCAATAAAATTGATACCTTGCGCTAATGCATATTCAATTTGTTCATTTGCATCTTCTTGGGTGTTCTGATTGCCCCAAGTCATAGTGCCTAAACAAACGCGTGATACTGACAGACCACTTGAGCCTAATTGACTATATTTCATTATTCGTTTTATCCCAATAAAAAGCGTTTAACAAATACTGTTTAAGATAACAAAGCTAGGTTAACAGATAAATAAGTGAATTAACTCCAATCTATTGCTTGATTGGCAACAAAGCTAGGGCCTGTCAAAAACGAACATAAAATGCCACCAGTAGACATTTTTCCATTTAACCTAATATCAATACATGCTAACTTTTAGGAAACAAAATATAAACATTATAAAATTAGGGAAAAACATGGCTAACTCACTCAAGCCGGCTCAACAGTATTGGCGAGCCAACCTCAAACTTTTAGCAATTTGTCTTACCGTCTGGTTTGTTGTGTCTTTTGGCGCTGGCATACTTGCGGCTGACTTTTTTAACCAATGGCGTTTAGGTGGTTACCCGCTAGGCTTTTGGTTTGCCCAACAAGGTTCCATTTACACCTTTGTCGGCTTGATATTTTTCTACGCCAAACAAATGAATAAACTCGACCAAAAATACCAACAAGGAGAATAAAAATGGACTTACAAAGTATGATCTACCTTGTTGTTGGCGGCACCTTTTTAATCTACATGGGTATTGCCATACTAGCCCGCGCTGGCAGCACTGGCGAATTTTATGTCGCAGGTAAAGGCATTCACCCTGTAGCCAATGGTATGGCAACTGCAGCCGATTGGATGTCAGCCGCTTCGTTTATTTCTATGGCCGGACTAATCGCCTTTATTGGTTATGATGCATCCGCTTACCTAATGGGCTGGACTGGAGGCTACGTTTTACTGGCGCTGTTACTTGCCCCTTATTTACGAAAGTTTGGCAAATTCACTGTACCTGAATTTATTGGCGATAGATTTTACTCTAATGGCGCACGCATAGTGGCTGTCATTTGTTTACTAGTCGCGTCTATTACCTATGTAATCGGCCAAATGAAAGGCGTTGGTGTTGCATTTAGCCGCTTCTTAGAAATCGAATTTGAAGCTGGCGTAATGGTGGGTATGGCGATTGTATTTGTCTACGCTGTATTAGGTGGCATGAAAGGCATTACCTATACCCAAATCGCCCAGTATGTGATTTTGATTTTCGCCTACACAGTACCAGCTGTGTTTATATCACTGCAATTAACTGGCAATCCACTGCCACAATTAGGCTTAGGCTCTGAAATGGCCAGCGGGGATGGAATTTATCTCCTCGATAAACTGGATGCCACCCTCAAAGATCTCGGTTTTGCGGCATTTACCGAGCAAAAAGGCTCTGACATGAATTTGTTTCTACTCACCATGTCATTGATGATAGGTACAGCCGGTTTACCACATGTAATAATTCGCTTCTTTACCGTACCCGGTGTTAAAGAAGCACGTAGCTCTGCAGGTTGGGCGTTGGTATTTATCGCAATTTTATACACCACAGCACCTGCTGTTGGTGCTATGGCGATGTTTAATGTGTTAAAAACCGTCCAGCCTGAAGTGACTGAAGTCGCTGGTACAGAACAAGCTTTACCCGCAAAAGTTAACTCACTTGAAGTAACCGACAAACCGCAATGGTTTAGCACTTGGGAAAATACAGGTTTACTGCAAGTTGAAGATAAAAACGGCGACGGCCAAATACAATATTACAATGACAAAAACCCAGACTTTGCCGCCAAAGCAGCAGAACAAGGTTGGCAGGGTAATGAGTTAACTAAAGTTGACCGCGACATTATGGTGTTAGCTAACCCAGAAATCGCGCAATTGCCAAATTGGGTGATCGCCTTAGTTGCAGCGGGCGGTATTGCAGCAGCGCTTTCAACTGCAGCTGGCTTATTATTGGCAATATCTTCAGCTATTTCGCATGATTTATTAAAACGCACCTTTAAACCAGATATTTCAGAAAAAGCAGAACTGAACGCGGGTCGCATGGCTATGGCAGGGGCAATTTTAATCGCTGGTTATTTAGGTATAAATCCACCTGGTTTTGCAGCTCAAGTGGTTGCCCTCGCCTTTGGTTTAGCTGCCGCGAGTATTTTTCCAGCGCTTATGATGGGAATCTTTAGCAAACGCATTAACAACCATGGTGCAATTGCAGGTATGTTAGCTGGTTTGTTGACTACATTATTATATATCTTCGCGTACAAAGGTTTCTTCTTTGTGCAAGGTACAGAATTATTTGCTAATACCCCTGATAATTGGTGGTTAGGTATTTCACCGGAAGCTTTTGGTGCAATTGGCGCATTAATCAACTTTACTGTAGCTAATGTGGTTGCACGCACAACTGCAGAGCCACCAGCTGAAATTGCTCAGTTAGTTGAAGATATTCGTACGCCTTAACTCCTCTATTAGCAGGTTGCTGCCAAGTGGCCTGCTTTATCCAGCTATTTGAAAAACCACTAAAAGTCATGCTTAACACAGTTCAAGCTTTCCTTTATGATAGGTGTTAACTTGGTTACAGGGTTTTCTGCATGGATTTTTATTGGATTCTCATCGTTTTTGTTTTTGGATTTGCGTTAAAACAAATAGGTTTGCCACCTATGATAGGCTATCTAATTGCAGGTTTTGCTATGCACGCTTATGGCATTTCGCCTTTGCAAAACGTGGAAACCCTCGCAGATCTCGGTATCACCCTGCTACTCTTTACCATAGGCTTAAAAGTAAAAGTTAAAGAACTGACTGATAAAGTTGTGCTCGGTGGTGCGATCCACCCTATGGTGATCACCACAGTTATTGTAGCACTCGGCAGTCTATTTTTTGGGGTTATTACCACCACAGCTTTATTTGATATTTCATGGCAAACCGCAGCATTAATAGGTTTTGCCTTGAGCTTTTCAAGTACAGTTTGTGTGGCAAAAATACTCGAAGAAACCGGTGAGCTGAAAACCCGCCACGGTAAAGTTTCAATTGGTATTTTAGTTATTCAAGACTTTGCTGCCGTGATCTTTTTAGTTGCGGCCTTAGGCGCATTACCAAGCATTTGGGCATTGTTGCTGGTGCTACTGATTCCAGCGCGTAAAATCTTCAATAAATTACTCGACCAAGCTGGTCACGGTGAGTTATTGCCCTTAATTGGTTTCTGCTTTGCCTTTGGTGGTTATGAACTCTTTTATGCGGTTGATTTAAAAGGTGATTTAGGCGCACTTATAGCTGGCATGCTATTAAGCTCACACGTTAAATCCAACGAGTTATATAAATCTTTGATGAACTTTAAAGATTTGTTCTTAATTGGCTTTTTTATCTCTATCGGTTTTACCGCACTGCCTACATGGGAAACCTTCGCGTTAGCCATAACACTTGTTGCGCTAATACCAGTTAAATTCGCTATTTTCTTCTACATATTGGCGAAACTAAAATTGCGTGCACGTACCAGCTTTTTGACGGCTATGGCACTAGCCAACTTTAGTGAATTTGGTTTAATTGTTGCGAAAATATCAGTTGAGAAAAACTGGTTAGCGCCAGATTGGTTAGTTGCAATTGCTATCGCAGTAACCTTATCTTTTATCGTTAGCAGCCTAGTATTCAAAAATGCCCATTTATATTTTAGCCGCTATAAAAAGCACATTCTTAAATATGAAGCCGATGCAACGGTCAACAATACCTGCCCTAATTTACCAACCTCAGCCGAAGTACTGATAGTAGGTATGGGACGTGTCGGTAGTGGTAGTTACGATGCTTTGTCGGAATTAATTGGTGAGAAAGTCTGGGGGATAGATGCTGATTCCGACCGCATTGATAAACATAACCTAGCCAACAGGAAAGTTGCTTTAGCGGATGCTGAAGATATCGAATTTTGGGAACAAATAAACTTACATCAAGTTCAGTTAGTAATGCTTGCACTGCCGTCTTTAGCCGACATGAAAAACGTCATTATGCAGCTGAAACTATGTAACTACCAAGGGCAAATAGCGGCGATATCTCAATACACAGACGAAAGCGAATTGTTAGTTAAAGCTGGCGCTCATACTGTATTTAACTACCACAAAGAGATAGGTACAGGTTTTGCCAAAGAAAGTTTAAACCTGTTAAGGCAAGCTGATTCGGCTTTACCTTTAGCACATCAATAAATTTTTTTGCTGGTCTTACTTGTGGGGGTAAGACTCAGCAACTATATTTTTTACACACACTAAATTTGACTACAGGAAGTAAGGTATGATGCCCCCACACAAGCCATCTACACACAAATCAGTTGCTCAACAACTGCTCCCTCAATTAGAAAACGAACTTAAATATATTGCGGTTGATGCCAACCAAGTAGACACTTGTTTAGAGTTTTACCGCGAGCTTGAATTCCTCAATCAAGGACACGTTGAAGCTTTTTGTCCTGCTAGTAACAAAATAACTTTGGCGCAAAAAATTAACCAAGCGGATTATCATATTGAACTGGTTTATTGGCACGATGAAGTAATAGGTTTAATTGAATACAGTAGTGATAACCAAGCGAACTCGAATTATTTAAACAACCTCTTTTTACGCCGCCAATATCGTAGTTCAGGTTTTGCAGAGGTGATATTGCAGCACGTGTATGGCTATTTTAAACAACAACAAAAGCAGCAGCTCTTAAGCAAAATAAACATCAATAACAATTTAGCCATGCGATTTTTCCGCAAACACCAATGGCAATATTATGGACAACCGCAAGAGCAAACTCAGTGGATGCAGATGGAGCTTTGAAATAGCAGCACAGTGTCAGCATACCCAACATAGCGCAGTTACAAATCCCCGACTATACTGACTAGATTAAATAATGCTCAATGGGTGGTGTTATGGCACGTCCAAGCTTTCCTCATTTAATGCACAAGCTCTGGGTTGATTATGTCGCCCTCAACCCTGATGCGGATAAAATCCATGATTTGTTGTCGCCCAATCAACAAGTCGTCAATGACCATATTGCACTGCGCACACTTGATCACCCTGATATCAATATATTTGTCCTCGCGCAGTTTTTTGAAAAATATGGATTTGTTGAACAAGATACCTATAACTTCACTGAAAAAAAGCTTAAAGCGAAATATTACCAACACCCAACAGAAACGAGTTGGCCAAAAATATTTATCTCACAATTAATCTTGAATGAATTTCCAACAAAGGTGCAAAAGCTGTTAACCGACAAAGTGGCACAAATTCCGGCGAATAAATTAAAAACAGAACGTTTATTATATGCTGGCCGCTTGTGGTCGTGTACCTATGATGAATATTTGGCGCTGGCAAACGTGTCTGAATATGCGGCTTGGTGGGCAGCGCTAGGTTTTCACGCCAATCACTTTACCATTTTGGTTAATAGCTTAAAAACCAAAGGTGGTGACAGTATAAATATAGAGCAAGTCAATCAATCACTAAAACTCCTTGGTTATAAACTGAATGTGCATGGCGGTGAAATTAAGGGCTCTGAACAAGACAGGCTGCTGCAATCATCTACTTTGGCGTATCAGAAAAAAATGCCATTTAATGATGGTATGTATTCTATACCTACCTGTTATTACGAATTTGCTCAGCGTTTTAGCGATGAAGATGGCCAACAGTTTGATGGTTTTGTACCAAATTCAGCAGATAAAATTTTCCAAAGCACAGATAGAAATCAGTAATCTGGATTTGGGGGATAACAGAGTAACTAAAAGCTAGCTTAAACTGTTTCGTTGATAATGCGCCCAACAACATTACCAACATCTGTTGGTAATTTACTATTCGCTAACGCAGTGTTGGCTTGCACGGAAAAAGATACTAGCTTATCTGTTAAAGGGTCGCCCTTGCCTATGCCGGATAATAAGTTACCAGTGACACCTATTTGCTGAGCAGCAACGCCGGCGAGTAACTCTTCTTTTGTTTGCGCTTGGTTTTGTTGAGCAAGGTTGATTGAGTTAGCGGTTAACGATGGTTTATTTTGCGCAAATGTTTGCTGCAAAATTGATTGATTTAAACCAGATTGAATTGAATTAATCGCCATACTACTCACCTTAAAATCGTGCGAATTTCTTTGTTAAATATAGAACAACTAGGTGAATAAATAAACAACAATCATAGCACCTCTGTAGTTACCAAGTTGAATTGGTGTGTTGTGAGCAAAATTTCACAAAATGAAATCGCTGGTAAATAGGTGCAAGTGGGCTTGAGAGTTAGGGTCAATTCACCAAACGCTTCTAGCCATCCGTGGTCGCTCGCCGATTGCATCCATGCAATCGGAGGTTGGTTCATTGTCCCTAACTCCCAACCCCCATCATACATTGGTGTTGCGACCTTTGCATAAGAAGAATAATCTCGATTAAATTTTAGGAATACCATAGCTAGACATAACACAAAAAATATACAGCAATAAAAAAGTTATTGCTCTAGCAATTTCCCTATATTGCACAATGTAAAAAGCGCCGAATCACTGCAACCAGCTTGACCTTCCCTGCCCTAATTATTCAAGCAATACCAGTTCCAGTACACTATAGGAAATTTCTGGGGTTAAACTTAACAAACAAAAAAGCCCATATACATGGCTACAAGTATATGGGCTTGGCGTCAAACATCCTTATCCAAGGATGACAAAGAACAGAGAATTACAGACTGTAGTTGAAACCAAAGAAGTAGTTACGACCAAAGTATTGGATCGTACCAGTTTTGCTTTCATCACCGAAATACGAGCGATTCGCTTCGTCGGTTAAGTTATTAATAGAGAAAATCACACTCATATTATCGTTAATATTGTACTTAGCTTGATAATCAATAATGGTTTCTTCAGCGAAGAAAGCCGATTGATCAGAACCAACAGCAACCTGACGGCCTAAGTACGATTCACGATATTTAGCATTTAAGTGAGTTTCAAACTTATTGTCGTAGTTATAAAACAAAGTGAAGCTATAAATACTTGGCGATAAACCTTCAATTGGTGTTTCTAAATCACCTTGGCCATTACCAATATTGACCACAGTGGTAATTTCACTTTCAGTGTGCGAATAACTGCCAGAGAAACCTAAACCATTAAACGGCTCAGGTAAAAAGTCGAAAGTTTGGGTATAACCAATTTCATAACCACGGATATACCCGCCGGTATCATTGTTCACGGTTACAGTTAAATCCCCAGGCTCAACTGGACGGCCACTATCCGAGAATGTAGGTAGATCAATACCAGCATCGGCAAATGGGAAATCAAAAATGGTTACAGTATCCGTAAACGACTGAATTTCTTTGTTAAAGTAAGCGACGAAGAAAGTACCGTCAGTTTCAGTGAAATAATGCTCATACGCAATATCCCACTGTGTTGCTTGGAATGGCTCTAAATATGGACTGGTACTCATATCCATATGAACTACATCTTTACCATCCCGGCCGCGATTATATTCGTAGTTAAAGTTACCACTCACCGCCATTTGTGCCATGTCCGGGCGAGCAATTACTTTAGCAATTGCAAACTTCAAATTATCATTATCGGTTAAGGACAAGTTTAAGTTTAACGACGGCAACCAATTATCAAATTCATGGGTAATTTCGCGATGCAAATGCGTTGACTCTGTGCGACCAACATCATCGGTAATCGCATCACCTGTATCTATGGTTTCCATGGCTACTTGACCATCGCTGGCGATAATTGGCTCTCCATTTTCATCAGTTTTAATGCGGCGAGAAGTTGGTGCAGACGATACGCCTATTGCTGTTTGCGCAGTATCTACATACCGAATACCTATATTACCGGTTAATGGTAAATCAAAAACTGTTGTATCAATATTCGCCATGACATAAGCTGATTTAACTTCTTCTTTAATTTCTCTGTCATTGGTAATAGTCCAATCAGCCGCCCATACATCAACCGCACTGCGATCAAGTGGGTTGCCTTGGCTATCAACCAACCATTTATCTGCAATGGCTTCATTGTCAATCGCAATAAATGATGGAAGCGATGAGAACTCACCACCTAAATTCACAACTTTAACTTCATCCGCGCTCAACTGATATGGCTGAAAACGCATCACCTCTTGACCACCTTCAAAAACAATATAATTGCCTTGACGCATATCATCCCAAGAGCGTTTATTTAAGTGCTGTCCATTTTCAAAATGACCAGGGCCACCGTATGACCACACACCACGCTCTAACAAGTGTTTACGCTCAGAAACGCGTACACCTGCTTCTAGCGAGCGAATATAGTCATTTTCTAATTCATATTTTAAATCAAGGCGCAGAGCATCCGCTTGATTTTCTTCATAACGAGGGAATTGTGAATAGCTAGATACCATCATTTTGTTGGTGTCGGTAAAATCTACAGTCTCACCCGCTTTATTTGTAATATTCACAGTTGGCACTTTTAAGCCATTCATGTGGTAATCAAGCACTAAGTCTGTTTCGACTTTTGGCGTCGCTACCGCAGAGTCTTCAAACATAATTAAACTAACAGTGCGGTCAAAAGAGTCTTCCGACGCTTTTGAGTGTGACCAGTCAGCAGAAATAGTTAAATTATCTATCACCCAAGTTGCATTTAAACCTAAAGTAAGTGTATCACTTTTGGTCGTTGCATCATCGGCCATATTGGTGATGTGTAATGGATTTACCCCTGAATTAGACAAATTATCAACACAAGGGGCTTGAATTTTCCCATCAGATGTTGCTTTGCAGGGATTAGCAGGGTCGTCATAGCTTGCAAAAGGTGTATTTAATGAAGAGTAGTAAGTACCGCCAATAATCGAATAACCAATTTCGTCATTGCCAACCACAGTTGGGTTTTCCATTTCGATAGTGCGCAAATGATTGGTCGAATTAATCCCACCTAAACCTTGTACTTGTAAACCACGATCCCAAGCTTGAGATTCAAAAGTGGAGTAAAATGCATCCGCTTTTATTGAAAAATCATCGGTTGGTTGCCATACAAGCGCAGTCATAAAACCGTTACGCTCATCTTCACCACCACGCGACATCATTTCGAAACCACCGCTATAAGCAAAACAACCATTTTCACGCCAGTCAGGGTCTGAAGTTGGGCTGCCACAATTGCTTAAACCTTGTAAACCGTCGTAACGTACTTGGTCATAACTGTAACCATAACCAACAAATTGAGTTGATACACGTGGTTGGAATAAACGTGCCGCACCAACAGCTAAACCCAAAGTGTCATCTAGAAACTTAGTTTGATATGAAAAGCTCAGTCTATGACCAACAGACTCTGCATCAGGGTGATCGCCTGAACGTGAATTGCCAGTTAACTGAAGATTAAAATTCATTTTAGTATCGTCAGTCAATGACAAAGGATTTGCCGTTTCTAAGTCAACCGTACCAGCAACACCACCTTCAATCAGAGATGCTTTTTGTGATTTATGCACTTTAGCTGTCGTAATTAACTCTGAAGGAAACTGCGAAAACTCAACACTGCGGCCCCCTGCTGTTGAAACTTGCTCACGACCATTTAAAGTTGCAAATACATATTGGCCAGACAAACCACGAATATTTAGTTCACTCGCTTGTCCACCGTTACGAATGGCAGTTACCCCAGCTAAGCGAGATAATGCATCTGAAATGGATAAATCAGGTAACGAGCCTAAATCATCCGCAGTAACAGCATCCACCATAGTATCTGAGAATCGTTTGATATTTACCGACTCAATTAAACTGCGGCGCATACCTGTTACCTGAATAACTTCGGTCTCTGCTTGCTCTTCTACTTGCTCAACGTCCGTTTCAGCTTCTTGTACTTCCTGTGCATGTAAAGAAGTCATGGTCATACCACTGGTTAACAAGGCTAAGGTTAACAAGCTTGGTTTGAATTGGCTCATATGCATCTATCCTCAAACTCTTTTTATATTGTCGAATTAAAATGTGTTCCACCTGCCCACTCATTAAAGAAAATTAAGCAAATGGATTCTTGATTAATTGCATAATAACTAAGCCGTGGTTAAGAAATGGTTAAGAAAAAAACATTTTTCCTTAACCATTTCTTAACCAGTGTTTTTGTAAGCTATGCACAATGTCCAAAATGGGCGCGATTTTCCGAACTGAGTTTCAGCACTGGAGTACAACACATGATAGAAAGAAAGATACAGATATCTCTAGTAGCAGCAACGGTTAGTGCTGCACTAGCAGGATGTAACGTGTCAAACGAAAAAGGGCTGGATGAAGTCGACAACATCAACCATGTAGATACAGGGTTGATTTGCCAAGCTCCATCCACAATAAAAGTAGACAGTTTTGGTACGGCAATATTAGATGAAAATGGTGCAAAGAGCTGTGAAATAGTAGAAAAAGCCTGTTTGGGTGGGGCTTTTAATCCAATCTTAAACGCCTGTGAAGGTAAAGGACGTCACGAACAAGCGCCAGAAACTGACTTAGCGCTCGCTGAGGATGGTTACGCTGTTATCTTCTTTACTATGGATGGTTTATCGGCAGATGATTTATCCGATCCTGGTAATCAAATTATTATCCATGCATGGAATAACGCCAACTGTAATGCATTTGATCCAAACAGCATAGTACCTGGTGACAGTAACGATTTGACCCAAGACACTTATTGGGCAACAGATTGGGCAACCGGCATTTTGCCTACAGGTTACGACGATAACTATGGTTTATTCTGGAAGTTTAAACTAGTTGACGGCCATAACGACTGTGCAAACTTTATCATTCACCGCGACTCAACCAAATACCCAGATGGTGATATGAAAGCCTTTTTGGGCGATACAAACCCAAATAAATTGTCATATATAAAACTTGGCGAAACGAGTTTAGAAACTGGCGCTGCAGTTGATCCATATTTCAGCTTACCATCTGATCCAGTTGATGGATTACGAGCTATAAACACAGAGCTTGCAGCACATTGGTTTGACACCGACGTCTTATTGTTAAATGACGATAAAGCGCAAAGCATACGTTTATATTACTCACAAACCCAACCTAAACTATTCCCTGGAGATGGTTACCGCGGCGTACCTTATGTTGAATTTGTTCGTAGCGAAAATGCTTTAACAGACGAACAAAAAAGCAGAGCTATGTATCGCAGCGGTATGACCACCTTTGAAACAGCAGAGCCAATTGACGAGGCAGTTGCCAAACAAATGCTCAAATCGCGTCTTGTGGCGGTTGCTTTAGATGCCAATGGTGACCAATATACAGGAAACCTAGTGCAAACAGCAGGTGTACTAGACGCACTTTATACCATGGGTGATAACGACGCCGATGAAGCAACTTTAGGCATTGTTTACGATGGTGATAACGTAACAGCTTCGGTATGGGCGCCAACTGCATCTGACGTTAAGTTAAAACTTTACAATGATATGGATAGCAGTGGTAACTATAGCTCAACTGGTGAAATGGCAATGACCTTTGACGATACCACTGGTATTTGGTCATACACAGGCACTCGAGCTGATTTAGACCGAAAACTATTCCGCTACAACATCAGCGTTTATCACCACTTAAACGATAACTTTGAAAACTATGAAGTCATAGATCCATACGCGATCAGTTTAACCACAAATGGCCGTTATGCGCGTTTTGTTGACTTAAACGACGCTGACTTAAAACCAGAAAATTGGGACACACACACAATCCCAACAATTGAAAACCCTGAAGATGCCGTTGTTTATGAAGGGCATATTCGCGACTTTTCAATTATGGATGAATCTACCCCTGCCGCACACAGAGGTAAATACCTTGCATTTACACACAACGACTCAGCGCCAGTTCAGCACTTAAAATCTTTAGCTGACGCTGGGTTAACCCACTTCCAAGTATTACCAGCTAACGATATTGCATCAATTGATGAAAATACCGCAAATCGTATCGAACTAGACGATACAGTTGGTGACTTATGTGCAATTAATGCCAATGCACAAATTTGTTCAATTGCTCAAGACAATGTCGTGATCCGCGACTTGCTCGATAATTACTCACCTACCAGTGAACGTGGCCGTCAATTGTTGAACGATATAAAGGACTTAGATGGCTTTAATTGGGGCTACGACCCGTACGCATTTAACGCACCTGAAGGTAGTTATGCAACTAACCCAGAAGATACTTCACGCATAGTTGAAATGCGTGCCATGGTGCAAGCGTTACATGAAATGGGTTTACGTACCTCGTTAGACGTTGTTTACAACCACACTAGCTCTTCTGGTTTATGGGACAACTCTGTGTTAGACAAAATCGTCCCGGGATATTATCAAAGGTTAAATACTCAAACTGGTGACGTTTTAGGCGATTCATGCTGCCAAGATACAGCGACTGAACACAAAATGGCGGCTAAGTTAATGACTGATACTTTAGTGTCTTGGTCTGTTAACTTTAAGTTTGACGCTTTCCGCTTCGACTTAATGAACTTAGTAATGAAAGAAGCTATGTTGGATGCAAGAGACGCAGTAACAGCCGTTGATGCAGACACCTACTTTTATGGCGAAGGTTGGCCGTTTGGCCCAGTACAAGCTCAAGGCGCCACTCAGGCAACTATGGCTGGTACGTCTATTGGTTCCTTCTCTGATGTACAACGTGACGGCGTACGTAACGGTGCATTGTTTACCTCAGGCGGCAACGGCAATGATGTAGACAACATTCGCATTGGTTTAGCGGGTAACATTTCTGATTACACCTTTAAATCTGCCAGTGGTGTATTTGCTGAAGCAAATACCTTTAACAAACCGGGTCAGTCGCAAGATCCAGCAGATACCATCAACTATGTAGATAAACACGACAATGAAACTTTATGGGATCAATTGCAGTATTCATTAGGTGACGACTGGAGTGCTTGGGATCGTGCACGAGCCCATGTGGTAGCTGGTTCATTCCCATTATTGAGCCAAGGTATTCCATTTATGCAAATGGGTTCTGACCTACTGCGTTCAAAATCAATGGACAGAAATACTTACAACTCAACCGATTATTTAAATAAAGTTGATTTCACCAAAACAACTAATAATTGGGGTGTGTCACTACCTGTTGAAGTAACTAACTACGACAGAACGGTCGAATTACTTCAAAACTCAAATATTCAAGTCGACAATAGTGAAATTAGTTTCGCGTCTGATGCATATAAAGAGTTATTAAAAATCCGCTCTGGTAGCAAACTATTCCGTTTAAATACCGCTGAGCAAATTAAAGACCGAGTTGGGTTCCACAATGTTGGTGCTAGTCAAACTCACGGTGTAATTGTTATGAGTATTGATGATGGTGCTGGTTGTTTGTTAGCAGTCCAAGACTTTGAAGGCAACTGTGACCAAACGAATACCGACAACTTAAGAGCGGACTTAGATGCCAATTACGATGCAATGGTTGTTGTCTTTAATGGAACTCAGTCTGAACAAACTATGACGATTCCAACTGCAACTGACTTTGAGCTACATTCAGTACAACAAGGCTCTGCAGATAACACAGTTGCATCGTCTAGCTTTAGCTCAGATGCAGACAACGGATATTTTACTGTACCAGCGTTAACAACCGCTGTATTTGTTAAAAACCAAGATGGTGTTCAAGGTGCTGGTTTAAGTGCGCTTGCAACAGTTGGTCGCCCTGATGTACCGCCTTATGGGGCCACTGATTTATACTTAGTTGGTACAGTTACCAGTTGGGATCATCCAACAGGGGTAGAAGGTGAAACCAATGTTGCACCAAAAATCCCATTCGTAGGCAACTCAAGCTATGCAATAAATGTAACACTTGAGGCTGGTAGTTATGAATTCAAAGTGGCGCCTGTTGGATGGGGATATCCAAATATTGGCGATGGTGGTGATATAGGTCAAGTTGATGTAACTCTTGGACAATCTCATATTTTACGAACGAATGGCGACAATGTAGCAATAACTATTGAGGAAGCCGGAACTTACACCTTTATCTTAAACGGCTCTGACCGCAATGCACCAAGCATTATAGTTAAACCTGCAGCTGATAAACCTAAATTTGCAGCAACCGCTTATATCCGTGGAACGGTAAATGCGAACGGCGGCTGGAATACAGAAGATCCAATGTTGTATGTTGGCAATGGTAAATATGTAACCTCGATATATCTAGAATCTAGTGATGACAACTACATGTTTAAACTAGCATCGGAAGATTGGGGCACAATTAACTTCGGTGCAACAGGTTCTAGTGTGACTTTGGGTCAAGCGCTAACCCTAAGCAGCACAGACAATGACAATATATCCTTACCAATTACAGAATCAGGTGACTATGTATTTGAGGTGGATGCAGCTAACCCAGCAGCACCAATATTGACCGTAAGCAAAGAAACCCTACCTTACTCAGGTACTGCAGCGCATTTACGTGGCTTTAATGGCGACTGGGGTACTCCATACAGCTTCACCTACTATGGTGCTGGTTACTATGGGTTAGACCTTAAAGCAACGTCTAATACCTTGTTTAAGATTGCTGACGCAAGCTGGGCAAGCATAAACTTTGGTATGGACTATACGTGGCACACAGGGACATTTGGTAATACTTCAGCCCTTGCAAATGGAGGGGCAGATATTAACCTTAATGTATCCGGCGATACAGACTTACGCATGATAATGCAGGTTACTGACGACGCTAGTAATGCAGCAACATTACAAGTCATCAATATCGCTGAGTACGACTACTAATCGAAACTTTGGAAATCCCCCGAGCATGGATGCTTACTTCCAAAAAGCGCTAATAAATTTAGCGCTTTTTTATTGGTTTTTACTATTTTGTCTAGATAGTTAACAAATTCCCGCTAGACTTAAGTTAAACGGAAAAAACTATAAACGAGTTGGCGTGTTCAGTTTTATCAAACAACAATTCATCAAATATTGCCAAAGTGGCATCCCTGAATATGCAGATACGGAAGATCGTCGGCGTATAATGATCATCAATTTATTTGCGTTGGTTGGCAGTAGCCTCACCTTGGTAATGGGATTACGCGCATGGTCTGAAGACAACTTTTTGTTAGCGATAGTCTTAAATATTGCAGCTGTAGTATTTTTACTTGCCCACTTATGTATTCGATTTTCATCAAATTATCAGTTGCCCGCACGCTTAGTTTTATATTGTTTAACTATGCTTATGCTCTATCTAGTTTATTCAGGTGGGGTTGATAACACAGGGCTGCTCTGGGTTTATATTCTGCCACCAGTTGCACTATTCTTAGGTGGCTTATCAACTGGTTTAGTCAATATCATACTATTTAGCTGTTTAAGCTCATTTTTACTCTACTTTCATGGAGGGTCGTTAATGGCAGCAGACTATTCAGACAGCTATAAACTTAGGTTTATCTTGTCTTTTTTTACCGTAACCTTTTTGTCATGTTGTTATGAGTACTCACGCAAAGCTTCGTATCAACATATCCAGAGTTTAAGCGACAAGTTTGAATTGATGGCGAAAACCGATTCGCTGACAGGCTTGGCCAACCGCCGAGAAATGATGGAACAAATACAAAAAGAATACGCTCGTATTAATCGCAACAACGATACTTTATCGCTATTACTGATAGACGTAGATAGATTTAAATCAATTAACGATGGCTATGGGCATGATATCGGAGATATTGTTCTGCAACACCTAGCGAAAATTCTTGCCAACAATATACGAGCACATGATTTAGTCGCCAGATGGGGCGGTGAGGAGTTTTTAGTTATGTTACCGGAAACTAATCTCCAACAAGCTGTTGATGTTGCTGAAAAACTACTAAACAAGGTGGCTTCACACGATTTTGAAGTAAAGCATTTTCGCAGGCAAGTTACCATAAGTATTGGTGTAACTGAATTACACAATCAACAAACCATTACTAGTGCGATTGCAAGAGCAGATAAATACCTATATCAAGCCAAACAAAGTGGCCGGAATAAAGTGTGTTTTGAGGTAATAGAACCTGTATAAACCCCTATGAGCGTCTCGCAACTTTAACCGTTGAACGATTAATTCCGTATTCGCGCAACTTATTAGCAATCGCGGTATGACTTAGCCCAAGTTTATTAGCAAGTTGCCGAGTACTCGGATAATACGGATATAACTTACGTAATAAAGTACTTTCAAATTGTTTAACCGCATCGTCTAAGCCATTTTCCAAATAATCTTGCACAGTTAATAACTCGTCTTCTTGCTGATCTTCCTCAATGTGAATATTTGCAAGCTGTATGCACTGTTGGTCGGACAAAACGACGGCTTGACGCAATACGTTATATAGCTGAGAAGCATTACCGGGCCAAGCATATTCTTGTAATCGCTTGAGCGCTTCGTCAGCAATTGTAATAGGAGACATACCTGAATCTTGGCAAATTTGTTCAACAAACAAATGGCTTAATTCGGCAACATCATCCTTACGCTGGCGCATATCCGGCAGCAGCAACTTGCTGTCAGCAAGTTGATAAAACAAATGCTCATTAAAGGTTCCTTGCTGCAAAGCTAAAGTTAAATTGCTATTGGCTGAGGCATATAATTTAACCTTTTGTAATTTATTCCTATTGCTTAATAACCAAGTTAACAAATTTTTTTGCTGCATAGCGCCTAACCTATCAATATGTTTGAGGTACAAACCACCGCATACATCTAGGTTTACCTTATCCAGCTGTAACGCTAAATCATTGGTCGTTAGTTCCACTACAACCAAAGCTCTATTGTTAGTTGAGCTTAAGGCATGCATTAACTCCACCATTAAGCCTTTACCAACGCCAATCTCACCCACTAATAAAACAGACTGTAAATTGGTTGCTAATTTTTTGCTATCACGCACCGCTTTGCGCATCGCGGCCGACTGCTGCACAATTGAATTACAAATTGCATGTGCTTTTTGTTCGTTTGGATATTGCGCGTGGCCATTGATGAAACGAATAGTCGCCCCTGCAAACCCTTTTAAACCTTTATTGTTGTTTAACCACATTGGCTGTAGCTCTAGTTGAAACGTCTGTTCAGCCACTTCAGCTACTGCTAACAAACGCTCTTTGGGTTGCTTGTCTAACCATTTTTGTAAATTGAAGCCTTTAACCCAATCAAATACATGGGTTAAATCTTGCTTCAATAAACGAGAAAAATAACCATTTGCGCTGTTACTTAACCGAATAAGTTCACCGGTTGCTGAAACCGTTAACCATTTTTCCGTCGTTGCCGATAATTGGTTTTGATACTCTACAGACTCTAATTCCAGTGGCATGTAAGTAACTTTTAACACATCCGACACACCTTTAATACGGCGAATTTCCGGCATCAAATGTTGAAATTCAGTAAATTCAATATTTGGAAAATGGATGAATAGTTTGTTAGGGTGAACCTCGATACCTTGTAAATCGATTTGGTGGCGTACCAAGATTTCAAGTACATCTTGCGTAATACCTAATCTGTTTTCACATCGAATTTCAAGTCGCATACTTGACTCTACTAATGCCTAAATACCAAAATTAGTTTAAGCTTAGTTCATTGAATTAAAATTCGCTATTTGCGCTATATGTCTGAGCCATTACAAACAAAAGTTGAACAAACATTGAATCAGCTGATTAATAAAATTAGCCAGTTAGCTTACCAAGAAAAAATCATCAGCTTGTTACAGTTTCATTCGAGCTACGCTTGTCAATCGGAAGAATTGCAAGACTACGCAAACGAAACCCAACAGTTAATTGAACAATGTTTTGCACACAATAACGAAAGGTTATTCGACCGCCTAAACGACCAACTGGAATTATTGGCTAAGTGTGCTATTAATCAAAAAATAGAAGATATTTCGAATAAAAGTAATTATGCGAGTCGACTTGGGCAAATGCATAAAAAATTGGCTGAATATCGCCAGTATTTAACCAAATTTGATGATCAAATTCGATTAAATCCAACACTACCAGACAATCACCAATTAAGAGTCCGCCGTCAGCGCTGTTTAGATGCGATTGAGAAATTGGAAACACAAATCAGTCGATTTGAACAAAAACGTAATTTTTATTAACCTGCGAAAAAGGAACCCGGAGTCTTCACATGTTTACACGTACGCTAATCTGTTTATTTACTTTAACCCTATTTTTGTGCACACCGGCTCGTGCTGAATTTGATCTGCCCGGCAAAGCAACTTTGGTTTACCCTTCAGGGCTAGAAAAAACCGTAGATTTCGGTTTCAGCTTCAAAATGACTGACGAAGGTACAAAATTTAGTGCGGGTACTGCTAGCGTTTCGGTTAGCCAAGTGCCTGAGCAGTATACTTTAGCCCTTTATTTACATAAGGAAGAATTTATTTGGGTTTCAGAGTTTTCGCAGGGCTACTTCTCAACCTTTACTTATAAGATTGGCGATCACTTAATTGAATTACGTAAAGCACCAGAACGAAGTATCAAAGGAAAATACGAGTTGGTGATCGATGGAAAAATCTCATTGTTTGATAGCAACACCATTCAGCTCGACTTTATTTTTAGCAATGAAGGCATTAAGCGTATTGTGCCACGTGGTGCGATTAAAAACATTGGTCAACTTAAATAGGAAACTATTACTTTATAGCACTGTCTATAGTCGCTATACTCATTGCCCTAAAACTATTTGGCTGTAATTAAGAAATTTGAATAAAGTTATGTTAAAAAAACTAATCTGTGTTGGCGCTATCTGCATCTTGTCTGCATGTGCATATAAGATTGATATTCGCCAAGGAAACTATATTGAAAAACGCGATGTTGCTAAATTACGTCAAAACATGAACAAAGATCAGGTCATATTTGTTTTGGGCAAACCTGTATTAAAAGATACTTTTAGTGACGATAAATGGTACTACGTATACCAAGTTGACTATGGCGATGGCCGCGAAACCAAACGAATGGATTTAATTCTAAACTTTGAAGATGGCAAGTTAGTAGATATGTCAGGGACAGTAGACAAACCAGAAGAATTTACCCAATCAATCGACGAGTAATCTGCAGCAGATAAGTTAAACGGCAAACCAGCACACAAACTGGTTTGCCCGAGAACGACTCACACAAAAACCGCCCTCACACTTACACACAACAGACTTAAACAACTAAATAGGATTAATCGTTTAAGTCGATAACTATAATAATGAAAGTCAGTCAAAAATGGAACACTTATATTCAAAATGAATTAAGACATCGTACCACAGCCCGACAAGTTTAAATTTCCCTTACAAAAATCCAACTTTTTAACAACTTAATTAACCTATGGATATCACTTAATATCGCATACAGTACGGGCAATAACAAAAGAGTGATCACAGTTGAGAAGAGTATGCCAAATGCAAGCGACACAGCCATTGGGATTACAATTTGCGCTTGTAAACTAGTCTCAGATACTATTGGAATCAAACCAAAAAAGGTGGTCAGCGAAGTTAACAATATCGCTCTAAAACGTTTAGCGCCCGCTTGCTGAATTGAATTCAACAAAGTTTCCCCTTGGATACGTGATCTATTAATAAAATCAACCAAAATAAGCGAGTCGTTGACCACAACGCCAGCCAAAGCGATGACGCCAAAAAACGACAATATACTGACCGACAGTCCTAAAATCATATGACCAATCACAGCACCTAAAATGCCAAAAGGAATGACCGACATAATAATAAAAGGCTGACTATAAGATTTAAGTGGAATGGCCATTAGTGCATAAATCGCCACAAGTGCAAATAAGAATCCGATACCTAAACTGACCATAGCTTCTTGTTCTTCTTTCGATGCTCCAAACAATTCAAACTTAACTTCAGGATATTCTTGCAAAATATCAGGGATAATCTGCTCTGAAACTTCGGTGGCAATTTTCCCAGGCTCAGCAACTGCCTTATCTACTTTCGCTGTCACACTAACCGCTCTTTGGTAATCAATGCGCTGGATAGAAGAATAACCACTTGCCATGTGAAATTCGGCGACAGTTGCGAAAATAGCGCGTTTGCCATTGGGTAAGTCGACCCACATTTGCTCTAGGTTCTGGATAGATTGGCGTTGTTCGCGTGGATATCTGACCATAACTTTAATTTCTTCATCATCACGCTGTATGCGCTGCACTTCAGCCCCATAAAATGCAGCTCGCACTTGATTAGATAAATCTGCTAACTCTAACCCCAAAGCTATGCCGGCTGGTTTTACCGACAACTGCACTTCATCTTTACCACCTGAATAAGAGTCATCAACATCATAAACACCTTGATAATTTTGCAAACGCTCTTTGAGCATTTGTGCTGCCGCGGCAATTTGTGCTGTATTGTCGCTTCTAAATAAAAACTCTAAATCAGCGCCCGCGCCCCCTTGTATAGAACCATTAAAACTGACTGAGCGCACACCTGCCATTTCACCAAATTGCTCTCGCCAAAAATTCGCAACATCTACACCATCTATTTTACCGCTGTAGTCTCTGTTTAATTCAGCCCAAATCAGTCCGCTAGTTTGCCCGGTATTAAATGCAGAACTATGAGCAATAACCTGCTGATCCAAATCGGCATAATGTGCTTGATGAACTTGGTATAAAGCGTGCTCTAAACGCGCGAGTGCTTGATTCGTAACCACATCAGGGGTGCCGTCTTCCATGGTAATGCTAGCTTGTACATAATCGCTTGGCAGGTTAGGGAAAAATACAAACCGCACAGCACCAGATGCAACCATACCAACAGTAATAATTAAAAATGCTAGAAAGCCAGCCAATACCGTATAACGAAAGTGGATACACTTGCTTAAAAACGGTGAATATATATTGTCGATAAAATAACTTAACCGGCCATTAACCCGGTCACGCACTTTAGCTAATAATGTTTTCTTCTCAGCGTCGCTTGCAACTTTATAACTGCGGCTGACTAGATGCGAAGGCAAAATCCATTTAGATTCAACCAAAGAAAAAATTAAACACAAGATCACCACCATACCAATTGAGCCCCATATAGGGGACGATGCCCCTGGCACCATCAACATGGGTATAAAAGCGACTATGGTTGTTAGTACACCGAAAGTAGCAGGTACAGCGACTTGATGCGCTCCACGAACAACGTTTTGTGCGGTATTCCCATGTGTTTGCACTGTGTTGTGGACACTTTCGCCAATAATAATCGCATCATCTACCACTATGCCCAGCACCAAAATAAACGCAAACAAGCTGATCATATTTATGCTGACGTCTGCATGCGGCATTAGTGCTAACGCGCCTAAAAAACACACAAACAAACCAACAATCACCCATAAAGCGAGTTTTAACTGGAGAAAAATCGATAGGATAAAAAAGACCAACAAAGCGCCCATCAGCATGTTGTTTAACATTAATTCTAAGCGACCGTTTAAGTAATAAGAGCTATCTCCCCAAACCGCTAATTTTACTTCACTCGGCAAACTTGGCTCTGCCTGTTTAATATAATCTTTAACCGTCTGCGAAATCTGCAAGTCGTTTTGGTTGCCTACAGAGTTCACTTGAATACCAACACTGGGTTGTCCATCAAAATTAGAAAAAGCCTCTCGTTCAACAAAACCGTCTTTAATTGTCGCAACATCGGCCAATACAACTTTAGTACCATTGGCTCGCTGAATAATAACAATCTTGGCAAAATCAGCTGCATTGTACGCTTGGTTGTCTGTTCGAATTAAAATGTCACCATTGCTACTTTTAATGGTGCCACCAGGCATTTTTAAAGATGATGCTCTAACTTTCTGCACCACCTGATTTAAACTTAAGCCATAAGCCACCAGCTTTTCTTGGCTAATTTCAATGCCTATTTCATACTCACGCGCTCCCACCACTTTGGCCGATGAAATCCCTGGTAACTGGACTATTTCGTCACGTAATTGATTCGCGTAAGCCTTCATTTTCTGTTCAGAAATCTGCCCATACACTTGCAGCCATAACACTGCTTGTTCAGGCTTCACTCTGTATATAACAGGTTTCTCGGTGTTGTCGGGCAAACTCGGTATCGCATCAACCTGTACTTTAACTTCGTTGAGCAATTCAACAACATCGTATCCTTCTTCCACATCAATAATGACTCGGGCGAGCCCTTCTTGAGCAATCGACTCTATTTTTTTGATACCTTCTATACGTTTAACCGACTCTTCAACTTTTAAAACAACACCCTCTTCTACTTCTTGCGGTGCCGCCCCCAAATACGGAATTTGTACGTGAATCTCATCTAGCTGAATGGTCGGAAAAGATTGTTTTCGAATGGTAAATACTGAATAGATTCCGGCTAAAACAATGCTAATCATCAATAAGTTAGCTGCTACTGGGTTATTGACAAACCAAGCAATCAATCCTCTTTTGTATGCTTGAGTTGTCATCTTACTTAACCTCTTTAGCTACACGAATGCGCATACCATCTACTGGCTTACTCAGAGCTGATATAACTAATAAATCATCAGCTTCTAGCCCCTTATCAACATATATGTAATTTTGGTCTTGATGAATAATATTCGGTGTTCTAATACGTAACTTATCGCCATTGACCACCAACAGCTGTTGCCTTGGCGTTAACAAACTTCGAGATATACGAAACGATTGAGTTGATTGTTCAATGGTAATTTGCGCTTTAACAAACTGTCCGACAGCCAGTGGAGATAAATGGGTGTTGGCTAAATTATATGGGTCATATATTTTCGCCACTGCATAAATAATCTGCGTATCACTTTCAACAACTTGTTCAATCCTATCTAACTCAGCAATCCAGCTTTGCGGCTGCGCCAAATTATTAGACAACTCGACTGATATTGGTGCAATTTGCACCGCATTTGTTTGTGGTAAGTTGGGTTTGAGCTTTTGGTATTGAGCTAAAGTCAGTGGTAAACGAATTTCAGCCACATCAGTCGCTATCACTTTTGCGACAGCAAAACCTGTGGTGACATAATCTCCAAGGCTTATTTTACGTTCAACCACCAAGCCAGTATACGGCATGCGTATTTTGGTTCTTGCGAGTTCACGCTCAGCTCGTTCTAATTGTGCTTTAGCAAATTCAACATTAGCCGTTTGCGCTGCAATTTGCGGCTTTCTCAACGCCAAGTCACTTGCTTGTTCGCTGTATGCTTGCCACTCAATTTTAGCCACATCACCACGGGCTAATTCTTCTTTCAAATTAGCTTGTGCTAGGCTCAAATTCGCTTTGGCTGATTTAACATCAGCAAGATAATTTGATTCAGAAACTTCAATTAAAATCGTGTCTTTCTCAAGGAAAAAACCCGCATCAAACTGAGTTGCTATTTTGTTTATTTTGCCACTAATTTCGCTGCTGACGATTGTAGATTGTTTCGCTTGAACGATTGCTTGACTGTCGATTGCAAACGGCCAAGCTTGTTTATTTAACTGCTCAGTCGCAACTAATGGCGGCGCATGCTCCAAAGGTTTTTGTTCAGGCGGCGTAGCCTGCATTTGTAAAATTTTAAAAACAATCGCAGCGAAAGCAAGAATGAGAATAGGCCAAATAAATCGCCAAGGAAGGTTTTTAGTATTCAAGACAGTTTTCCTTAATGAAGCTTAATTCGATACAGTCATAGCTAACTCAATACGTTTGGTAATGAGTTTTGGCTTATTTATAACCTTATTTTCATCTATAAGTAATACTTGGCTGAAATAATCGCGAAAAAAGATAAACTGGATAAAAATCAGCCTAGTGCGCAAATTAAATTTATTGCTATACTAAACTTGGTTTCGCGTGATAAAGCATCAGCTAGACCTTGCTCATGGTGTAGAACTGGTATATTAATTGTATCAATTTAATTGCACGCTAAATGTATCAAAGTCTTCCATTAATAAACTATAGGGATCGAGTATGAGCCTGAAGAAACAATTTTTAAAATCTAAGCCTGTATGTAAAGTGACTTTCCGCTTAACAGCAGAGCAAGCGCAACAAGCGGACAATGTTTTTCTTGTTGGTGACTTCAATGAGTGGGACGAGCAATCTACCCCAATGAAACGTCTTAAAAATGGCGATTTCAGCTTAAACATGGATTTGGAGTCTGGTAAAGAATACCAATTCAAATACTTGTTAGACGGTGGTGTTTGGGAAAACGACTGGGATGCGGATAACTACGCGCCATCTCCAGTCGGCGGTACTGACAATTCAGTTGTAAACTGCAACGCTTAAAGATTAGCCGCAATACTTTATGCTCGCATCAGGCTAGTAACACACAGCTAGCCTGCTTTTCTACTGTTGTTTGTCAACATATCAATTCGTTTCAAGCAAATAGCTATTTGTTATAACAAAAAAGCACTTCTTTTTCTGCACTTTAGGTATAAGCTTAGAAACCAATACATCTTCCAATAACGACAACGAAGGATATATTCAAATGAAATTTTTCGAAGATAATTCACTATCTATTGGTAATACCCCGCTAGTAAAATTAAACCGCGTAACTTCTGGTAATGTTTACGCTAAAGTAGAAGCTCGCAACCCAAGTTTTAGTGTTAAGTGTCGTATTGGCGCAAATATGATTTGGGACGCTGAGAAAAAAGGTTTATTAGCGCCTGGTAAAGAAATTGTTGAGCCAACTTCTGGTAACACAGGTATCGCACTAGCTTTCGTAGCGGCATCACGTGGTTACAAATTAACCTTAACTATGCCAGCGACCATGAGTTTAGAGCGTCGTAAGTTATTAAAAGCTTTGGGTGCAAACATTGTATTAACTGAAGGCCCTAAAGGCATGAAAGGCGCTGTTGCTAAAGCAGAAGAAATTCGTGATTCAGATCCAAGCAAATACGTTTTATTACAACAATTCGAAAACCCTGCTAACCCTGAAATTCATGAAAAAACCACAGGTCCTGAAATTTGGGAAGCGACTGATGGCCAAATCGATATTTTCGTAGCTGGTGTTGGTACAGGTGGAACTATTACTGGTGTTAGCCGTTACATCAAAAACACTCAAGGTAAAGCAATTCAATCTGTCGCTGTAGAGCCAACAGATTCTCCAGTTATTGCTCAAGCGAAAGCAGGCCAAGAGTTAACACCTGGTCCACACAAAATCCAAGGTATTGGTGCTGGTTTTATCCCTGGCAACTTAGATTTAGATTTAGTTGACTCAGTTGAGCAAGTTTCTAACGAAGAGTCTATGGCAATGGCACACAGACTAATGAAAGAAGAAGGCATCTTAGCGGGTATTTCTTCTGGCGCTGCTGTTGTTGCAGCCGCTCGTTTAGCTGAAAAACCAGAAAACAAAGACAAGAATATAGTTGTTATTTTACCAAGCTCTGCCGAGCGCTATTTAAGCAGCCCTTTATTTGCTGAAGTATTCACTGATGCTGAACTAGTGCAATAACACTCTATTTTATATCGAAAAATATTTTTTGAAGCGACTCAATTGAGTCGCTTTTTTATTAGCTATTTTTTATCTTACAGGTTTTTGTTTTATAGGCTTTACAATCTTACGAGTTGCTACGACAATGAAAGTCACGGTACTTAAAAAATAAGCTTTGGATGCAATGTTAAAACCTAATTTTTTTCCTATCTCGACTTTAATTGCTTTAACTCTATTACTTACGGCTTGTGGTGACAAAACACCAGAAAACGAACAACCAGGTCCAGCCGCCATCGCATTTTTTGAAGCAATTTATAATCAAGATGATTTAAGTGCAGCTGTTAAGTTGGCAACCCCTCAGTATGGCCGTATTTTAGAGTCTTATCACAGTTCCAAACGAGTACAGAGCGTTTTATTTAATCGCCGTTACGATTCAGTACAAATTGAAGAAGACAAAGCGCAAATGGGTCGTTCGTTAATTCCAGCTAGCGCTAAAAATGCCACTGTATCGCTGATGTTTGATGGCACATACGATGGCAACCGTTACCGCGATATCAAGTATGTAGTTATGGTTAAACAACAAGGTAAATGGTTGGTAGATAAACTAAAAGCGGATGTTTATAGATAATAAATTTTCTGGGCTTTGGTGCTAGCGGCATTCCACTAATAGCTTGAAATCAAGTGCTATACTCGGAAACTTCTGGCGCATAACTTTCGCAAAACCGCTGTGAATACAATCCATGTACGCTTCGCTTTTTCATCCATGAAAAAGAAATTTTGCTCTAAGTTATTGCCCCAGCATTTTCCAACCAATTGAGTTATAGCTAAGACAGCCCTAGCCTCTAATACCCCATAGCGACACCTTCACGTCGCGGATCAGCCCCACCGGTTAATTTACCACTTTCAAGCCAAATTCCATGCAAGCCACTATTTAAATCACGCACAACCACCTCATGGCCTAAACCCGAAAAATAGTCAGCCTGATCAGCTAAATTCGTTCCTGCTTCAACAGCTGTCGAGCCGTTTAAATTAGTAATTTTTGGCAAATCAATCGCAGATTGAATATCTAATTGCCAATCAATCAAGCCAATTAAGGTTTGGCTAACATAATTAATAATACGCGCGCCACCAGGTGAGCCTAACGCACCTTTAAAGTTATTTTGCTGGTCAAACACAATAGTAGGCGCCATAGAGCTGCGCGGACGTTTATTTGCTTCAACTCGGTTAGCAATCAGCTGACCAGATTTTTCCGCAGTGAAAGCAAAATCGGTAAGTTGATTATTTAATAGAAAACCACCAACCATAACCGCTGAGCCAAAAGCCATTTCAATACTGCTGGTCATAGATACGGCATTGCCCCACTGATCAACAATACTGATGTGCGTAGTGCTTGGTTGCTGATAAGAAATTCCAGAATCAACAGTAAACAACCCAGCTTCTACGAATCCCATATCTTTATTTTTATCAATTAGTTGGCGTCGTTTATTCAAGTAGCTATCCGAAAATAACTTATCAAGCGGTACATTAACGAAGTCAGAATCTGCTACATAGTGATTTCTATCAGCAAAAGACAATCGCCAAGCTTGCGTGAGCAAATGCAAAGCTTGTGTTGAATTAACCTCATAATCAGCTAAGTGAAGCGGCTCTAATAATTTGAGCGTAGATAAAACTGTCGTTCCACCTGATGTTGGAGGAGCAAAACCACACACCTTATAACTATGATATGGCTGACAGATTGGCTCACGCCATTTAGCTTGATAATTGGCTAAATCTGTTAACGATAATAATCCGGGGGCTATTTTACTGCCCTGCACAGCATTCGCTATATCGCTGGCTAACTGGCCTTGGTAAAAGCCTTGCGCACCTTGCTGGGAAATTAGTCGTAAGCTCGCAGCTAACTCTGGGTTGGTTTTTACAGCACCGGCTTGTAAAGCTTGCCCTTTCGGGTAGAAATAATCTCGACTGACAGACAAGGTTTCTACCCCAGGATTTAAATTCTTGTCGAGCAAACTGGCTAACCTAGGTGATACCACAAAACCTTGTTCAGATAATTCAATGGCTGATTTAAACAATATTTTCCAAGGTAGTTTACCGTATTTTTTATGCCCCAGTTCAAGCGCAGCAATAATCCCGGGCACACCCACACTGCGGCCACCAACCACGGCTTGGTGCCAACTCACAGGCTTGCCGTTTTCAAAAAACAATTCACTGTTTGCTTGACTAGGCGCTGTTTCACGGCCATCTAATCCGGTCAGTTTTTGCTTTTCTTCATCCCAATGCAAAATAAATGCACCACCACCAATGCCAGATGATTGCGGCTCAACTAGTGTCAACACCATTTGCACAGCAATTGCCGCATCAAAAGCACTGCCGCCCAATTTTAACACTTTTAAGCCAGCTTCAACTGCATATGGGTTAGCCGCAACCACCATTGCGTGCTCGCTTGTCACTAAGTTTTTGGGTTTTAAGCCAGTTGCAGCTTCAGGATCTCTAGCTTCAATAGCAGTAACTTCAATTTTAGAGCTAGAACTAGAGCTGCAAGACGATAAAAAAGTAACTAAAAAACAAACAGATAAATAAGTAAAAAAGCGTTTAAACACTAAATTGCATACGTATGCAAAAACTATCATTTGGCAATCCTTAAGCACTCAACTATGTTTATAGCTTAATCTTAACGCGCTTAGGATCAAATTTTAACAACTAAAAGGTGAAGGACAATGCAATTGAAACACCATTATTTAACCGCTTTAGCGGCTACTTTAGCACTCTCAGCTTGTAATATAGAAGTTCAGATCGATGAAGATGACAATACAGATTTCACAACCTATTTAAACTTCGCTGAATTTAAAGATGTATGCGGCAATTTTTCGGCGACTGATGTACCAATCACAATTTACGACGACACAGGTGCAGTATTTGATGAATTTACTTACACACACGACGGTGAAGCCAATACTATAGAAATAGATGTGCCTGGTGATACTTATACATTGGCCTATGAAACAGGCGTAGATACACGAACCTATACAGACTTACTCAACGATGAGACTTATACGCTCACCATTAGGGGAGATGATGCGAGTACGTGCGGCTGCCCAAGCTATTCAGTTACTGTCAATGAAACAAACATAACCGACATTAACCAACTCACCTTCTCAACCAAATTTGGCAGCCAAACTGGCAGCGCAGGTACAAATGCAGGTGAATGGGTTTACCACGTAGAAATATGCCCAGACGATGCCATTATAGTTTCAGCACCAAGCCTAGGCATGTATAGCTATTCTGATGCCGGTGTAATTGCGGCTGATACCAGCATTACATTAGACAAACAACTGCAGTCTCTAGCACCAACAGTTGACAACACAAGTTTGACCCTTGCTCACATTCAAACAAACTACTTTGATGCAAATAATGGCAGTTATGCACATGTGCAATATGCAAACGATGCTTATCACTTTGTTGCCGAAGCTGATTACGATGTCGTTCAATTTAACTATCGCAATGACAGCATGGCCTTTATGCAAGGCATAAACAATAACACTTTTGATTTGGCATATTTAAGTCCAACTTGGGTTGGTAACTTCCAAAATTTCACCAGTGTTGATTTAACGCCAACAAGCATCCCACTAATGCCAAGTAATTCTTCTCTCGATATTGAGTTGACCGATGACGGCATTAATATCAGTGGAGATAACTTAATGGATTTCGATTTTATTGAAGTAGTTGCCACTTACAACGATGACAATGGTGCATTTAGTTATGCGGAAATAGTGACTATGCCAATGACAAATCACATCGCATTAGACGAACTATCAAAGTTTATGACCTTAGATGGCAACATGGGTTTATTGTTATTTATTCCATTTGATATTGCAGAAACCAACGACTATTCAACTGCAATTATGCGGCAAAAACTTGGTCAAGACTTTACTTTTGCAACCGAAGGAACCACGGAAAACGGCATCATGGTTGCTTTTGAACCACAAAGCCAACAGTAGAGTAACTTATACTTCAACCAAGGCTGCTGACACAAGCAGCCTTTCTCCTCGATAAATTTTTCCTTTATAATGCAACGCATCAACATTTATTAACTACTTATTATGCGCCAATTTATTCAAAACCTACCTTGGAAACAATTACCTATTGTCGCCATCTTCATAATAATTTTTACTTTGATGATGCTTATTCCTGAACAAGCGCAAACTTGGTTGCGTTACAACTACACTGAACTACAAAATCAACAAAGCTGGCGCATCATTACTGGGCATTTTATCCACACCAATTGGAATCATTACCTAATGAATACAGCCGCTTTTATTGCGTTGTGGGCACTACACGGAAAATTTTACCAAGCACGTAAGCTCTTTAGTGTGGTGATAATGAATGCCTGTTTAATTACAGCTTATGTATACTTTTTTACCGACATTAGCATTTATTCAGGCTTTTCAGGCGTGTTGCATGGCTTAATCGTTTGGGGTGCAATTAAAGATATTCAGCACCAAGATAAAACAGGATATTTATTACTCCTAGGTGTATTTGCCAAGGTAATATACGAACAAATATATGGCGCAAGTGCATCAACAGCCTCTATGATCCAAGCAGATGTAGCAGTTGAAGCGCATTTGGCTGGCGCTATCGCTGGTTTACTCTACTGTTTTGGCGAACAAATTAAAGAAAAACAGCGACAAATGGAACAAAAAAACCAAACAACTAAATCAAATCAAGATTCGTAAAATCCATGCCAATCGATATCGGCAACATCTATTCTGTTGTTGCCAATATAATGTAAATAATCACCTGGGTTAATAATAGCGCTTAACTCAGGGTTCACTTCTAATCGATTACCGTTACGCTCTTTAGCTATCGCTAATAACGTGGCATCGTGCTTAAGTTTAAAAGCGCTGAATAATTGTCCATAACTAAATGACTTAGGCAAATTCGTCGGCAGTTGCAGAGCGTATTGAGTATCACCAAATAGGCCAGACAACAACTGCTCTTGCACTCGGCTCGCACCAGGATCTTGCATCGAGCGAACTAGCGACTCGGCGACTTTTGAACTAAAACATTCAATATTTGGACAATGCTCTCGTAACAGCTCCACTTTCGATTCATCGTTAAACCATGCAGTAATATGGCAATCGGCTTTGACTACTTTGCTTAATTTAAGCGCTGTCGTTAAGGTTTGATCATCACCATTGGCATAAATAATCACTTTATCAGCGCGATTTAACGCAATACGAGTTAATTCACCGTCTAAGGTGTAGCTTGAAACGCGAGCGTACTCCAGCCATTCCATATATTGTTGTAGTGGATGTTCAGACTGAAAAGTATCACACAACAATATTTTTCTACCCTGCCGGTATTTATCCGCCAAGATTTGTTCCACAACTTTAGGCGTCACTTGCTCGTGATAACCAATTAATACAATATGATTTGCTAGGTGCTCGAATTTTCCCGTACCCATTATTTTTCGCCTCATATAAAGAGCAATCGACTGCCCTGCTTTACCTAAAAATGCGCCAAATAACGCAAGTCCGATAGGAATTTGAAATAACCACACCCATATACGGCCACCATCCGTAACTGGACTATAATCGCCATAACCAACTGTACTAGTTGTCACCACATAATAGTAGGGATACACCAACCAATTTGCTAAATCGACTTCATTGGTAATGTATAAACCAAACCAAGTTAAAACAAAATGGCTTATCACTAACACCACCAACAAAGGCCAGGTAAATTGGTATATGTGGCGTTGAACAATAGAAATCAGTTTATTAAAAATCATAGTTCAACCATTTCCTTTTTTATTTGATTCAAGCGCATAAAACAATTATGACAATAAAATGTCAAAACTTTCATATCCTGCTAAAAAAACCATTTTTTTGTAAACTTATATTTACGGTCATTAATTTTCCACTTAAAAAACAATTGTTAAAAATTAGTAAATTCAGCGATTTTAGCCCATTATGTATATACATAACCTTTAACGAGTAGGATGGGTCTTATGAACAATAAACTATGTGCGCTAGTGGTAACTTTGTCAGCGGCAGCAGCATCATTTACCGCCAATGCCCAACTGAAAACTAACATCTACGATTGTGTAGATAAAACCACGTTACAACAAAATGCTGAATGTATTGCTAATACTATAAGTAATAATGCTCAGCTTAAACAAGAAATTGCGCTAATCGAACAAGATGCCGCCAATTTTAATCAACCAATGGCTTTAGCTATGATGAAGATGAATCCAAAAGATTTGTCGATTGAAGTTGTTGCGTTAACCAATAAAACGGTTGAAAAGACGCAAAACTAGTTTGTACTGGAATCTTCCCTGAACGCAATACCATAGAAGCTTAAGTGCATAAAGGTATTGATTAAGAGGCCGAATATCGGCCTCTATTTTTTTACGCTATTCAAAGCGTTTAACTTAACCTAACTTATCACTTGCTACGTGATAGTCAGGATCTTCCATAATATTCACTTCGCATAAATCATCAGCACGGCTCAACAACTGACGACATTCAGGGCTTAAATGACGTAAATGCAGTTTTTTGCCTAAAGCTTGATATTTTTCTGCCAAACCATCCAAAGCTTCAATACCAGAGTGATCACTCACGCGAGAGCGTTGGAATTCGATTACCACGTGCTCAGGATCATCTTCAGGGGTAAACAACTCTTTAAAACTTGTCACAGATGCAAAGAAAATAGGCCCACGTAACTCGTAAACTTTATACCCTTTATCATCAATGTAAGTATTGGCTTGAATATGTTTAGCATGTTTCCACGCAAATACGAGTGCAGACACAATCACACCAACCACAACCGCAATTGCAAGGTCAAACGCAACTGTAACACCTGATACCAGTACAATAATGAAGGCATCTGACGCTGGAACTTTGCGCATAATTCTAAATGACGACCATTCAAAAGTGCCAAGTACCACCATAAACATGATGCCAACAAGCGCAGCCAACGGAATCATTTCAATTAATTCAGCTGCAAACAAAATAAAACCAAGCAAGACCAACGCAGCAGTAATACCAGACAAACGACCACGACCGCCCGAGTTTATGTTGATCATACTTTGACCAATCATGGCACAGCCACCCATACCACCAAAGAAACCATTGGTAGTATTAGCAATACCCTGACCAATACATTCACGGTTACCTTGGCCACGCGTGTTGGTTATTTCATCAATCAAGGTTAAAGTTAATAGCGATTCGATTAAACCAATTGCCGCAATAACTAAAGCCGTTGGGAAAATAATGACTAAAGTTTCCCAAGTAAAAGGCACCATAGGGATAGCAAACGAAGGTAGCTCACCTTTTAACGACGCATCAGCGGCTTGCTCTGCTGGCAACATTTCACGTACAAAATCAATAACGTTGCGCGTGTCTAAATCCATACCAATAACAATGCCAGACACTACAACAATAGCAACTAAGCCTGATGGTACTGCTGTGGTTAACTTAGGTAAAAAGTGCACTATCGCCATAGTTAAAGCAACTAGACCAAGCATTAAGGTTAAATTTTCACCTTGGATCCACTGCCAGTGGCCAAGTTCATCCGGTGATTTAAACTGGCTCAACTGCGCCAAGAAAATCACAATCGCCAAACCATTGACGAAGCCAAGCATAACTGGATGGGGAACAATTCGAATAAACTTACCGAGTTTAAATACCCCAGCAAGAATTTGCAGAATACCAGCCAGCACTACAGCGGCAAACAAGTATTGCACACCGTATACAGCAACCAAACCAACCATTACAACAGCCGTTGCGCCAGTTGCACCAGAAATCATACCTGGTCGACCACCAAAAATAGAGGTTAGTAACCCCATCATAAATGCAGCGTACAAACCAACCATAGGCTCGACACCAGCAACAAATGCAAAAGCAACCGCTTCAGGCACCAAAGCAAGGGCTACGGTAATACCTGATAGAAGGTCGTTTTTTACATTACTCTGGTTTGAATTAATTAAATTAAACATGAGTATCTCTGTAATTAACTATCAATATAAATGAAGAACTTGGCGTTTAAGGACGTCCGCCAGTAATTTTATTTGCTCGACCTTCTTCTTTAGCTTTTTCAGCGCGACGACGGCGAACATCTTTTGGATCAGCAATTAAAGGGCGATAGATTTCAATTCTGTCACCATCTTCAACTTGCTCGGTAAGTTTTCGAGTTCGACTCCAAATCCCTACTTTATTGGATTTTAAGTCTATCTCTGGATGCTTTAACAAAATGCCTGACTGCTCAATGCAATCTTGAATTGTCGCACCCTCAGCCACATGCAACACCAACAAACTTTGTACAGTTGGCAATGCATAAGCAATTTCTATCTTAAATAATTGTTCGTTCATTAGGCGTAAACCCGACTCGCACGTGTGGTAAAGGCTTTAACCATCTGGTTCGCCATGTGGTTAAATACACTGCCAAACGCGGCTTCAATCAATTTTGTAGAAAATTCAAATTCCAGATCAAGCACAACTTTGCATGCATCAACATCTAAACTTTGAAATTGCCACAAGCCGGTTAATTTTTTAAACGGGCCATCAACCAATTCAATTTTAACCGAGTGGTTTTTCACCATAGTGTTGTGAGTGGTGAACCATTTACCAATACCCGCCTTGCCAATTTGTAACGACGCTTTTAATTCGTTTTCTGACTGCTCAAGTAATTTTACCCCTAAACAATCCGGTACGAATTCTGGATACGCTTTAACATCATTAACCAAGTTGTACATTTGCTCTGCGCTATGCATGACTAGAGCATGGCGGTGGATTTTAGGCATCCTCACTCCCCTTTCAAATTTGAGCGCGCATGCTAGCATAAAATTGGCCATTTTACTCAATCAATCTAGTAGCAAAATACTTTTTCTAAGTCGTGGAATTCTCGCATTTTCAACAGGCTTGAGTATAATAGCCCGTCAGTTTGGCGTTCATGTGGCATAGGCAAGTTAGTATTTATGGCAAAAGGTAAGAAAAAAGGCGCTCCATCAAACACGATAGCGCAAAATAAAAAAGCTCGACACGAATTCTTTTTAGAAGACAAGTTAGAAGCTGGGCTTGAGTTACAAGGCTGGGAAGTTAAAAGTATTCGCGAAGGTAAAGTGAATATTTCTGACTGTTATATCCATTTGAAAGATGGCGAAGCTTTTTTATTAAACGCAACCATTCAGCCATTAAATACAGCATCAACTCATGTTATTGCCGACCCAACCCGTCAACGCCGCTTATTACTGAAACGCCGTGAAATTGATAGGTTAATCGGTGCGCGTGAACGTGAAGGTTATTCTATTGTTGCCACCTCTATGTACTGGAGCAAATGCTGGGTAAAACTTGCCATTCACCTAGCTAAAGGTAAGAAGTCGCATGATAAACGTGATGATATTAAAGACCGTGACTGGGAACGCCAGAAAGAGCGCGTGATGAAACACAGCGCTCGATAGCCACCGGATAAAGTACGAATTGTGCTAAGTACCAATATCTTAACTATGTGCAGGATAGGCCGCCACTTCAGTGCAATCAAGCACACGCAACGCATCATTTTCTAAAAACGCTGTTCGCCAATCCATGGCCGCTCCCAAAAGATATCCATATCTTTTGAAGTTTTAGAAAATGAGCATTTGCGCATACTTGCCTCAAACATTTTTATCGCTTCCAATAGCTTCGATTAACTAACGCTCTCACTTGCAATTTAGATAAAACAAAAAGATCGTTGGGAGTTTATTTTTTAAAGCTTTCATGCGACCAAAAAAAGCGACATTCAGCAAGGGAAAATCGATGAAGCTAAGTCTGTTAAAAATATACGCTAGATACGCAGCGATAAAGGACTCGCAACCAGCTTGAGCTTCCATGCCACGTTATCCACAGCGATTTTGAGAAAGATCTCGCGACCAGCTTAAATTTTTATCCCAAATAACGCTCTGGCAACTCAATTTGTGCCACACCCGATTCAACAGCCGCAACAGCAACAGCTTTAGCAACACGCTCCAACAAACGAGGATCCATAGGTTTAGGGATAATATACTCACGGCCAAAAATTAAATCTTGGCCACCACTGGCTTTAATTACACTATCTGGCACAGGTTCTTTAGCCAGTTCACGAATTGCATGAACAGCGGCCACTTTCATTTCATCATTTATATCAGTTGCGCGTACATCTAATGCACCTCTAAAAATAAATGGGAAACACAACACGTTATTTACCTGGTTGGGATAGTCAGAACGGCCGGTCGCCATAATAATGTCGCTACGCTGTGCTAAAGCAAGCTCAGGTTTAATTTCAGGATCTGGATTAGAACAAGCAAACACAACAGGGTTTTCGTTCATTAAATCCAACGCTTCGGGTGGCAATACATCAGGGCCAGACACACCAACAAATACATCAGCGCCAGTCAAAGCATCTTCCAAAGTGCGTCTATCAGTATTATTGGCAAATAACTTCTTATGCTCAGTTAAATCTTCACGGCGAGTATGAATAACACCTTTTCTATCTAACATATAAATGCGTTCACGCTGCGCACCACATTTAATCAGCAACTCCATACAGGCAACCGCAGCAGCACCTGCGCCCATACACACAATAATCACTTCGCGAATATCTTTGCCTTGAATTTCTAACGCATTCAACATACCAGCTGCAGTTACAATTGCAGTTCCATGTTGGTCATCATGAAATACTGGCACATTACATTTTTCAACTAAAGCTCGCTCAATTTCAAAACATTCAGGTGCTTTAATATCTTCTAAATTAATGCCACCAAAAGTGTCCGCTATACTCGCAACCGTTTGAATAAACTCTTCAGTTGTTCTGTGTTTAACTTCGATATCAATCGCATCAAGGCCGGCAAACTTTTTAAATAACAGTGCCTTGCCTTCCATTACTGGTTTTGAAGCCAACGGGCCTAAGTTGCCCAAACCTAATATGGCCGAACCATTGGAGATCACTGCAACCAAATTACCCTTGGCTGTATACTTGTAGGCTTCGTCTGGATTAGCCGCTATTTCTCTAACTGGCTCAGCAACACCAGGGCTGTAGGCTAAAGCCAAATCATATGCGGTTTCAGCTGGTTTAGTAAGTTCAACGCTAATTTTTCCCGGAACAGGAAACTGATGATAATCGAGGGCTTGTTGGCGTTTATCTGACATGAAAAATCCTTCTGAAAATAAACAAGATATTGAAGCCACAAACTGCAATGGCATATATACTAGTATTCATCAAAGCTGGCAGATAAGCCACCCCAATGGAGGAAAAATGCAAGCAAATAAAATAATTAACACAGGACTCATAGGATTTGGATTTTCCGCACAAACTTTTCACCTGCCTTTTTTAACCCAAGATAATGGTTTTGCCGTTACCGCAGTTTCAAGCTCAAAACCTGAACAAGTAAAAGAACAACTGCCACAAGCACAAATATACGCAAGCGCACAAGCCCTCATTACCGACTCAAATGTAGAGTTAATTGTGATAACTGCACCGAACGATGTGCACTTCGAGTTAGCCAAATTGGCGCTAGAACACAATAAACATGTGGTCATTGAAAAACCTTTTGTAACCAATAGCGCTCAGGGCCAAAGTTTAATTGAGTTGGCTGAAAAACAACAAAAAGTCTTAACTGTCTACCACAACAGACGTTGGGACGGTGACTTTTTAACGGTAAAAAAATTAATCGAGCAACAAACACTTGGCGACATAAAATACTTTGAAAGTCATTTTGACCGATTCCGCCCAGTGGTACGAGATCGCTGGCGCGAACAAGCAAGCGAAGGTGGCGGCATTTTGTTTGATTTAGGCCCGCACCTAATTGACCAATGTTTAAACTTATTTGGTTGGCCAGACAAAATCACAGCGATTTGTGAAAAAACTAGACCTAAATCAAACAATATTGACTACTTTAGTATTACACTGCACTACGCTGGCATGCTAGCCAATTTACAAGCAAGTTTGCATTGTGCAGGGCCAAATTTGCGTTACAAAGTACAAGGTGACAAAGCCAATTACGAAAAATTCGGTTTAGACCCACAAGAAGATAGATTAAAAGCAGGTGTTACGCCGAATACTTCACAGTGGGCGGCTGAAGTTGAAGCAAGTTACGGAACTTTATACACAGACGACAGCGCCAGACCGTTACCAACCGAGCTAGGAGGCTACCAAGCATTTTTTCAAAAACTTAACTTAGCCATAAGCGAAAATGCTCAACCACCTGTTGATGCTGCCGACGCATTGAAGTCGATAAAAATAATTGAATTGGCGATGCAAAGTAGCCTTGAGCAAAAAACGATTAAGATTTAGATTTGCAGTAAAGTTATAACAATGTTATTTATTGTAAAATTACAAGAACAACCGCATAAATAAAAGGTACGAAAAATGCCCATAACTCGTGATAGAAGTGCTCAGCACAAAGTTTATATTCCGTCTAACGCCCGCGAAAATCAGTATTTGTTAGCTAAGTTTGAATTGCCAGATGCTTTGTTGGCAAAATTCGCCGAGCAAATTGATTCAGGTAGCGAACAGCCTTACCACGATTTCTATCAAACTCTGGCAAATCTATTTTTTGATGTGTGTGACAAACACGACATCGAAAGTGGCCAATTTGTTGCTAACGACAAATTTATCCGTGTACGTTATAGCCCTGAAAAAATCACTGCACAGACAGACCAACAAATTATCTTTTTATACAACCCTAAATATCACTCAGGCCACAAAGCTTTTGTTGATAGTAAAAAGCGTGTACGCAAACTCAAATTGCTATTCTTAGCAAGCGGTGAAGAAATTCGTCATAACTCAGCTAAATTCCATTCTAAAGTAGAAAAGGCAGTTGCTGAGTTTAGTCGTTTACTAGAATTAGATGCAGGCAGCATTCGTTTATGCGACCACCAGCATTTAACCTACGATTTATTCGCGAAAGAAAAAGGGGTTGAAGGTACACAAGCGCATAAATTGCGTTCTATCGAAAATCGATTCAAAGCACATGACGTTGCATTGGAAGGTGAATTTGATCAACAAACATATGCTGTTGTTGACATGCCATTAACCAAACGCATCCAAGCTTTGTTTGATATTGATAAACAAGCACAATGCCCGTATGAAGATTTATACACCAGCTTAGAAAAACAATTTATTGAATGTGCCAAACAAAATGGTATCGACCAAGGCATTATGATAGCCAATGGTTTAGTACCTGTTGTGCGTAGCAAGCGCGACACGGTAATCTCTGAAAATGGTGAATTGCAAACTATCGACTTTAATGAAAATGCCCCAGACAATAGTTTTTCAGCGCACTACTCTCGCCGTCGTTTAGTTGACTCGGTACAGTTTGTTTTTGTCGCTGCGAAAAATGATATGTCGAGTTATGGTTACGGCAAATTCTTAAACCAAGTACATTCTGCGATGCGCAGCTTTGCTGGTAAATTGAACTATCAACACAAAGCTGAAACTATGTCGGTTCGCTTACATCAGCACGTTGGTTTTAATCGCTAGCAGCGATATGGACTCAAGGAAAGTACTAGAGCAATTACTTAGAGCAAAATCTCTTTTTCAAGGATGAAAAAGCGAAGCTTACAAGGATGTATTTACAGCGTTTTTGCGAAAGTTATGCTCTAGTCCTTTCCTTTGCATTGCACCGCCCTTACAACACATTGGCGCATTCTTCTTTTTTCGCCTTGTCTCGCTGCACTTGTAGAAAATTATGCTTCGAACCAGCCTAGCGCCTCTTTATCTTTCGTAGACAAATTTACTTTGTAACATTTAATCCGTAAGCTAACCATTAGCCAACTAACAACAATAATGGTCGAGCATGGATTGGAATAAAACCTTACGCTGGATAATCGCCACCAGTATATTTATCGCTGTTATCTATGGAATAGAGCTATACATAGGCTGGAAAAGTGTATTTGCGCAATGGCAAAACGTCTCACCCAGCCAGTTAGTTTTACTTACGCTGGTTACTTTTGCCAGTTATTGGTTAAGGGCATGGCGCGTATACTGTTATTTTGGCCAAAAAACTCAACACCCATTTTCACCATATATTCGCATTAATTTACTCCACAATGCACTCAACAACTTTTTACCCATGCGACTTGGTGAAGCATCTTTTCCACTGTTTATGAAGCAGAGTTTTGCATTTCCACTACTAAAAAGCACCGCTGGTTTATTGGTTATTCGACTAATGGATTTACACTGGTTATTAGTCCTGCTGGTGGTTATTGCTAGCCAACAAATCAGCCAACATGCATTGTGGCTGCTCATACCTCTTATACTAGTTCCCTTGATGCTGCCCAATTGCTGGGATTATCTGCACAAAGTGGCACCGGAAAAAATCAAACAAAAACTAATACAAATAACAGAACATGCCGAGCTAACGCCTAAATTCTTGGCTCGAATATACCTACTCACAGTATTAATTTGGTTAGTTAAACTCTCGGCTTTATGTTTAATTTTACAGTTTTTTATCCCGCTGCCTTCGGCACAAGCATTGTTTGCAGTTATCAGCGCAGACTTAAGCAGTATATTACCCATACATGGCATTGCGGGCAGTGGTACTTTTGAAGCAGCCATTCTCGCAGCGCTTCTGCCACTAGGGATAAATCAACAGCAAGTTTTATCTGCCGCGATCAATCTACATATTTACGTACTGGTAGTAACCCTATTAAGCGTACCGGTCGCACTGTGTTTTAAACAAAAGTAACACACAGATGTCATAAATTTTTAAGCCAGTAAGGTTAGCCTTGCTGCAACTAAATTGAGAAAACAGAGATATGCCAGCAAGTCATCCAAAAAGTTTATCTATTGTCATTCCTATGTACAAAGAACAAGAAAACGCACAACTTATGCTTGAGCGCATTCATCAAGGACTCGCCAATTATACCGCCCCATGGGAAGTAATATGTGTTGATGATGGTAGTCCAGATGGCACGTTAAGAGCACTCAAACAAGCTCAACAGACTTTTGGTCAACATGTAAGAATTATCGAATTGCAAAGAAATTTTGGCCAAACAGCGGCGATGCAAGCAGGTATAGATGCAGCACGCGGTAATTTAATTGCAACCCTAGATGGTGATTTACAAAACGATCCAAACGATATTCCACGTATGGTTGATGAATTACTCGAACGCGATTTAGATTTATTACAAGGCTGGCGTAAAAACCGCCAAGATGCAGCATTAAAGCGTAAATTGCCATCACGCATAGCCAATAAACTTATCGCCCGAATTACTGGCGTTAAGTTACATGACTATGGTTGTAGCTTAAAAATATACCGAGCTAATGTGCTCAAACAAGTTAGATTATTTGGTGAAATGCACAGATTCATTCCTGTGTGGGTTGCGGGTGTTACCGCACCACATAGAATTGGTGAAACTATTGTAACCCATCACGCCCGCCAGTTTGGTGAATCAAAATACGGCATTAGCAGAACATTTAGAGTAATTATTGACCTACTGTCAGTTTTCTTCTTTTTGCGCTACAAAGCACGTCCTGGGCATTTTTTCGGCTCAATCGGTCTATTCACCGGCGCGGTTGGTGCACTGCTCATGACTTGGTTATTGGCGGTTAAATTTATTTTCGGAGAAGACATTGGCCATCGTCCAATGTTGTCAGTCGCCATACTCATGTTAGTGATGGCATTACAATTTATCACCACGGGTGTCGTGGCGGAAATGCTGACTCGAATTTTCTTTCAAAACAACAAAGGCAAAAACTTTGTTGTGCGCAATATCTGCGAGCCGGAAACGGATAAATCTTGGCAAATAACCCATGACGTTAACCAAACAAAACCTTAGTGGGCTATTTTATCAGCCAACTACACTTGCAATATTCTTAGCAGCTGGATTTATCTTAAATGTGTGGGGAGTGCCTTTATTTGATGTGGATGAAGGCGCATTTTCAGAAGCCACCCGTGAAATGCTCACCTCAGGTATATGGTCGGCGACCTATTTGGATGGCCAACCAAGATACGACAAACCTATCTTAACCTACTGGTTTCAGGCTTTATTTGTAAAAGCCTTTGGTTTAAATGAATTTGCCTTGCGTATGCATTCAGTGACCAGCGCACTGCTTTGGGCTGCCGCGATATTTTATTTTTGCCAACAGTTTATTAGCCGCAAAAGTGCGTTTGTTGCCACCTTGATCTTCAGTTCTACTTTATGGATCACTTTAATTGGCCGTGCCGCAACTGCTGATGCTTTGCTTAACTTATTTATTGCCCTGACGTTTTTTGATATTTACCGCTACGCACAGTCACAAAATAAATGGCATTGTTACTGTGCTTGGTTATGGTTGAGTTTGGGCGTATTAACCAAAGGCCCAGTTGCCATCGCCATACCTGGTGCAGCCAGCTTAATTTGGTTTGTCTCGAATAAACAATTTAATCTCTGGCTAAAAGCTATTTTTAATCCGGTTGGTTGGTTAATTTTACTCGCGGTTGTATCACCCTGGTTATATATGGTGTGGCTGGAACAAGGCAGCGGTTTTTTCCATGGATTTTTAGTTGAGCATAATCTAAAGCGCTTTACCGACACTAAAGAAGGCCATGGTGGCCAATGGTATTACTACATCTACGTATTGCCACTGATTTTGCTGCCATTTAGTGGTGGCTTATTTAAACAAATCAGCTTGAGTAAAAGTTTAATTAAAGATCCACTCGACCGACTACTGGTCATATGGTTTGTTGTGGTGTTTATTTTAGTTTCGTTTTCGCAAACCCAACTGCCCCACTATGTTTTATACGGTGTGACACCCGTTATTATATTAATGGCGAAATACCGCAATAGTCTGCTGGCCGGTAAGTGGCAATTGCTTTTTCCTATGCTGTTTTGCTTAATTCAATTTGTATTGATTTACCTAGCGCCCGATTTAGCCAACAACAGTAATTCCTACCAACAACAAATGCTGGCGAATGCAGATAAAGTATTTAACAACAGCTACTTATTTAACAGCATACTACTTAGCTTACTGCTGCTAACACTGATTATTTTGCCAGCCAAATCATGGCAAAAGTTGGTTAGTTTTGCTTTTTGCCAAAGCGTTTTTTGTTACCTTGTTTTACTGCCAGCTATTGCACAAATTCAACAACAGCCAATTAAACAAGCAGCGCAATTTGCCAAAGATATCAAACAGGAGTTTGTTGCGTATAAAATGCACATGCCTAGTTTTAGTGTCTATAGAGAGCAAATAACTCACCGTCGCGAAGTCACAGTTGGCGATTATGTATACACACGGGCAGATCGCATTAGCCAATTAGAAGAAAAGTTTGGTGCTGGAGCAGTTGATATCTTCTATCAACAAGGTGGCATTGTATTAGCCCAAATAGCCGGCAACAAACTTGCACAAAAGGATACAAACTATGAAGTTGGCTCAAGTGAAGTTAAATAATACTGAACATTTTGTTTGCCTGTTTGCAGTCATATTACTTGGGTTGGCAGCCAGCATATTTGTAATTGCTGGCTATCATTTTGGATTTACGCTTATCAATTCAACGAGCAGCTATTTTCCTGCTACTTTTTGGTCGGTTATCACATTACTTGGCGACACCCATGTTGCAGTCGCGCTCACCTTATTTTTAATATCGCAGCATAAACAGTTATTGCCAGCTGCGCTGATTGCCACCATACCCGCGACCATAGTTGCACAAAGTTTTAAACGTGGCATGCCAATCGACCGACCATTTTCAGTTTTGCCAGAAGACAGTTATGTACAAATAGGTAGACTATTAGAAATGGGCAGTTTTCCATCAGGCCACACCATGACAGCAGCTGTATGGGTTGGTTTATTTATGCTGTTTATTCGCAAAAACTGGGTTAGTTACACTTTAGCTGTGTTGTTATTACTTGCAGGTTTAAGCCGAATTATGGTCGGTGCACACTGGCCGATAGATGTCATGGTTGGTGCGGCCATTGGTTTACTCTGCTCACTGCTCGGGTATAAAATAGCAACCAGATATCAACTGGGTGAACACAAATATAGCCAAGCTATCCTGTTAGTTTTTCCTATCTACGCGAGTTATAAAGTTATTGAACACAATGGTGGCTACCCATTAGGCCACCCTTATATCAGTGCAATTATATTATTTGCGATCAGCTACTTTATTTTCGTCCACGCAAAAAACTTAAAATTTGTTCAAGGCAGAGCTTAATGCAAATAAACGCATACTCAAATAAACTAAGTGCATGGCAATGGTTATTGCTTATCGTTAGCTGCGTATTTGCCTACCGTATTTCAGTAACTATCAATACGCCAATTACTTTGTTTTATGACGAAGCCTATTATTTATCATGGGCACAAAATTTAGATTGGGGTTATTACTCTAAGCCACCTATGGTTGCTTGGTTAATTGCCACAACCACAGCGATTTTTGGTATGGCCGAATGGGCGGTAAAACTCTCTGCGCCAGTATTGTACGCTGCAACAGCACTCTTATGTTTTGCAATAAACAAACACCTATTTAACGACAAAGCTGGTTTTTGGGCTGGACTGATGTTTATGATTATGCCTTTGGTCAGTCTCAACTCATTATTTGTCACCACTGATGCGCCCCAGTTATTTTTTTGGGCTGCAGCTTTTTACGCTTTTTTACGCGCACAAAGCAGCAACGCATGGCAATACTGGTTATTAGCTGGTGTACTAGGTGGTTGTGGTTTATTGTCAAAATACACTTTTATTTTATTGCCAGTGACCTTTTTGTTGTATGCAATTATCAGCCAAAGTGGCCGGGCAATATTAACCAATAGTCGATTTTGGCTAGCCTGTGCATTAGCCATCAGTATTTTACTACCCAATTTAATTTGGAATTATCACCACGACTTTATTAGCTTTCAGCATACATCTGAAATATCCAAACACGCTGAAAACACGCTAAGTTTTGCTCGCATGTTTGAGTTTTTGGCACTGCAACTGATTGTTTTTGGTCCAATCGCATTAATTATTTTAATAGCTTGTGGATTGAGTAAAAAAACCTCGCCAGAACCTAAACAAAATCAACAAACTAAAGATTCAGTAAAACTACTCTGGTGTTTATTTTTACCAACTTTGCTTGTTATTTCACTACAAGCTTTAACCGCCCGCGCCAACATGAACTGGGCAGCCGCTGCTTTTGTCGGCGCGAGTTTGTTAGCTGGTTATTATTTTGCGCAAATGTGGCAATCAAACAAGCGTACTAAACTTGTAATCGCCAGCGCTGTGGCTATAAACCTATTCTTGATGCTGGCTTTTTACCATTTTAATGGTTTTACTCAGCTGATTGGTGTTGAGCGTACTCAACATAATGATCCGTACAAACGCATCTTAAAGTGGCCGGAATTAGTTCGCCAATTTGACGCTGATTTTCAGCAAAATCCCCAAATGAAACTTGCCAGCGATTCACGAAAACTGCTGGCCTATTTTGGTTATTACCTAACCAACCAAGACTTTCAGGGCGCACACTTAGATGGCAGCGAACACATAGGTGATCATTACGAATTAAAATACGCCATTGCAAAACAGCCTGCAAACGAGTACTTTTTTGTGACACAAGATTGGACAGAACAAGAATTACAAACGCACTTTCAATCAGTCAAATTAATTAAACAACAAAAGGTTAAAGTTTATAAAAACTTTGACCGCGAGGTACGCCTGTACCAAGTTGGTGGGTTCAAGCAGGAGAACAATAAATGAATGAGATAAGCGCCAAGCAAATATTGCTGCGTAAAGATACATTAGCTTGTTTACTGCTCGCGCTTATTTTTGTGATCTTTCCACAAATAGACTTAATCGTATCTAACTGGTTTTACGATACAGTTGAGCAAAATTTTTATCTTGCTGAACATTGGTTAGTTGATGGCATTTATCAACTATTCGCCAAACCTCAAGTTGTTTTATTACCACTGCTCATTTTGTTTTCGATATTCTGCTACCTGCGCTACCGCAAAAGATGTCACAGTAAACGGCATAAAAAATACGTTTGTGCCTTTTTATTGGCTTCACTTATTGTCGGGCCGGGTTTAATAGTCAATGAAGTTTTAAAAAACAACTCAGTTGGCCGAGCACGCCCAGTGCATATTGAGCAATATGGCGGGGACGCACAGTTTACCCCGGCATTTGTTTATTCTGGTTATTGCCAAACTAACTGTTCTTTTGTTAGTGGACACGCCGCGGTTGGTTTTTATTTTATTGGTTTAGCTTGGTTATTTAGACGCAAAAATGCGTTTTATCTTGGTTTAGCCATTGGTATTTTGGTTAGCTTTACCCGAATAGCAAAAGGTGGCCACTTCTTGAGTGATACTGTTTTTGCCTTTTGGGTGGTGTATTTTACTAATGTGATATTAGCTTATTGGTTTAGGTTGGAGAATCCGCTGGTTGAAAATGAAGCGACGGTAAACCAGCCACATGTTGAGGATAAGTTGAATCCAAAGCCGTATTAATCAAGATTTGTGCAATTAAGCAGCAACATCGAACTGGTGAAAGGTGATTGGTGGCGCTGTATAACACAGTGCAATTAAGCACACTCGAAACATCATTTTCTAAAATCGCTGTAAGTCACTGCAATATAATCGGCCTGCAATTACATTTACCACGCAGAATCGCTGTAAATACTTCCATGTACGCTCTCCTTTTCATCCCTGAAAACGACGTTCTGCTTAGGTAAATCTAATCACAGTCCTCAACAACTGAGCCGCATTCGAGTATGCTTTTATCAAACTTTGATATTGCTGTAAGAAATCGTGTCAGCAACAAAAATGCCAAGAAGGTTGATGGAAATGTTGTGAGCAAAACTTCAAAAGATAGGGATATCTTTTGCGAGCGTCCCTAGGATGGGCTCGAAGCGTTTTTGCGAATAATATTCCATTAAGCTTCGCATTTATGAGACTGCTCGATTCAAACATTGTGTGTTGATGGAGAGTCATTTATAATAGCCAAGTCTTAGGGGAGTAGCCTGCTTAGATTTTTTAAATCAACAAGCGAAATTGTCAACATACTTAAGCCCTCAATGGCTTATGGCAATTTCATACTGAACACAGTATTGGCAAGACCTGAGGTAAATAATAGCCCCATAGGTGGGAGGTTATTGTTTGCCTTGGTTTTAGCTTCCCACCTGAGTTATTTTATGGAAACTTTTTTCTTCTCAACCCTTGCAGTTACACTTGCCGAAATAGGCGATAAAACCCAACTACTCTCTTTATTTCTAGCCGCTAAATTTAAAAACAAATGGTCTATAGTCGCAGGTTTATTAGTTGCAACCGTACTTAACCATGCAGCTTCCGCATACTTAGGGCAGTGGGCTAGCCAATATGTACAAAGTGGCACAGGACAAATCATTCTCTCCTCTAGCTTTATTTTACTTGGCCTATGGCTATTTATTCCGGATAAAGACGAACAACAAAGCAGCAAATTAGATAAATATGGTGCCTTTGTTGTTACCCTAATTTTATTTTTTATTGCCGAGCTTGGTGATAAAACACAAGTCGCGACAGTACTGCTTGCAGTTGAATATCAGAATGTATTGTTAGTCACCTTAGGCACCACCTTAGGTATGTTATTAGCAAACGTTCCGGTTATCTGGTTCGGCAGTTATATAATGGAGCGTTTACCGTTAAACGTAACGCGCTTTGTTGCTGGTGGACTGTTTATCTTATTTGGTGTTTTACAACTGGTTATTTAATTTTTTACCGCCTTGGTACTTGCCCTTAACTGTATTTTCTGCCAATACTATGGGGTAAGTCACTCACCTCATTAGAACAAATAAAAAGTTTAATAAAAACAAAGGTCAAGTATGTCTACCAACCGCTTAAACTGGGTTCATCGCTGGGTATTATTAAGTCTATTGGCCATGCCCCTTTCATCCTTGAACGCAGCGACTGTTCCAGAAGGGACAAAACTTGCCAAAGAGCAACACTTAGTACGTGGAGCTGGTGCCGAAGTCGCCACCTTAGATCCACACAAAGTCGAAGGCTCAACCGCCACTATGGTGTTATACGACTTAATGGAAGGGTTAACGACAGAAGATGACGAAGGTAACTTAATTCCATTAATAGCAGAGCGTTGGACAACTGAAGACAACAAAACCTTTAGATTTTACCTACGAAAAGACGCTAAATGGTCAAATGGCGATCAAGTTACCGCGCATGATTTTGTCTATAGTTGGCGCCGCTTAGCTGACCCAAATACTGCGTCACCGTATGCTTGGTATATAGAAATGACCACTATGCTCAACGCAGCTGAGATTCTAAAGGGAAAGAAAAGTCCAGATACCCTAGGAGTAGAAGCAATTGATGACTTTACCTTAGAAGTTAAACTAAACGAATCCCTACCTTATTTCCCTAAAATGCTCGTACACACGCCAGTGAAGCCTGTCCACAAAGCAACCGTTGAAAAGTTTGGTAGCAAATGGACCCGACCAGGCAATTATGTCGGCAATGGCGCATACAAATTAAAAGAATGGATAGTTAACGAACGTATTGTGCTAGAAAAAAATCCAAACTATATGGATGCAGATAAGACTGTTATTCAAACGGTTACCTACTTGCCTATTGAGAACCAAGTTGCCGAAATGAACCGTTTTTTGAGCGGTGAAATTGATATTACCTACGAAGTACCAAATGAACATTTCCCCCGCCTTGCCAAAGAGCATAGTGAGGCTTTAACTATCACACCGTTTTTGTGTACCTATTATTATGGCATCCGTGTAACAAACCCACCTTTTGACGATGTGCGCGTTCGTAAAGCTTTAGCTTACGCATTAGACCGCGATATCCTAACACATTACATTACACGTAAAGGTGAAGCTCCTGCATATTATTTCACCCCTGATAAAACGGCAGATATGGCAGCAGAGTTGCCCGAATATGCAAGCTGGACGCAAGAACAACGTAATGCTGAAGCAAGGCGTTTATTAAAAGAAGCCGGATACGACGAAGACAACCCTTTGGAATTCGAACTGCTTTACAACACCAGTGAAAATCATAAAAAAATCGCAACTGCAGCACGCCAACTGTGGAAACAAGCTTTAGGCGTTAGAGTGTCGTTAATCAATGAAGAATGGAAGACCTATCTGGATACCCGTCGTTTTGGCTCTTACCAAGTTACACGCGCAGGCTGGTGTGGCGATTACAACGAACCTTCCACCTTTTTAACTTTGTTGATGTCGAACAATTCGTCAAATGACAACCACTATAAAAGTGAAGAATACGATGCTGTATTAAATAGAGCCCTACAAGCAAGGTCTAGCCAAGATAGATTACAGGCGTACAAAGAAGCCGAAGCCATATTAGCTGAAGATATGCCGATAATTCCTGTGTATCACTATGTCAAAGCACGTTTAGTTAACCCTAAACTTCGTGGTTATTCAATGAATAACGCACTGGATATTGTACCCAGTAAATTGATGTACAAAGTTGCACAATAACAATTAAGCTAAGCCTGTTGGCCATATATATCCGAAGGTTGAGATAAATAATTATGTATAAATTTATTATTAAACGCATTTTAGAAGCCATACCAACATTACTGATTTTGATCACAGTATCGTTTTTTATGATGCGTTTAGCTCCGGGCAGCCCTTTTTCAACTGAGCGTGGCCTGCCACCACAAATAATGGAAAAAATAGAAGCCGAATATGGTTTAGATAAACCTATGCACGAGCAATATTTCACCTACTTAGGTAATATTTTACAAGGTAATTTTGGCCCTTCATTTAAATACAAAGATTACTCGGTGAATGAGCTAATTGAGCAAGCATTACCGGTTTCTGCAACCATTGGTCTGCTGGCTTTTGTTTTTACTTCAATTGTTGGTGTTGGTATTGGTACTCTAGCAGCGCTCAAACAAAACACCTGGCTTGATTACAGTATGATGTCTACCGCTATGCTAGGCGTCATTATGCCCTCTTTTGTATTAGCACCTGTGTTGATATATATATTTGCCATTCAGCTCGGCTGGCTACCGGCGGGTGGTTGGCAAGGTGGCAACTGGCAAAACATTCTATTACCTATGTTAAGTATGTCTTTATTATACATTGCTTCGTTTGCGCGTATTACCCGCGGCTCTATGATAGAAACCCTTAACTCTAATTTTATCCGTACTGCGAAAGCGAAAGGCCTGCCTTATTCAACCATAGTATTACGCCACGCTTTACGCCCTGCGTTATTGCCAGTGTTATCTTATATGGGGCCAGCTTTTGTTGGTATTATTACCGGCTCAGTGGTTATTGAGACTATTTTTGGCTTGCCCGGCTTAGGCAAATTATTTGTAAATGGCGCTTTAAATCGAGATTACTCCTTGGTACTTGGCTTAACTATACTCATTGGCTTTTTAACTATTACCTTCAACGCTATTGTCGACATTTTGCTTGCGGCAATTGATCCAAAAATCCGCTACGAATAGGGAAACTAATTTATGGTCATTAAAAATAATAATAGCCAAGCAGTCGAAAATTTTAGCCAACAACTAGAAGTGCAAGGCCGCAGTATTTGGCAAGATGTATGGATGCGTTTTAAAGCAAATAAAGCAGCTATGGTTAGTGCCTATATCCTATTGTTTATCATCAGCGCTGTTATATTCGGCCCCTTGTTTGGTGCGCACGGATTTGATGTTGCGGATTGGCCGAATATTCACACTGGCCCTAATTGGCAAAATGGTCATTACTGGGGGACAGACTCTCTTGGCCGTGACTTATATATGCGGGTATTGATTGGCGGGCGAATATCTATTCTAGTTGGGATTTTAGGTGCGTTAGTTGCAGTGTTAATAGGCACCTTATATGGGGCAACTTCAGGGTTTATTGGTGGCAATACAGACCGGGTAATGATGCGCGTACTTGAGATCTTATCTTCAATGCCATTTATGTTTTTGGTGATTCTGTTAGTAACATTCTTTGGTCGAAATATCTTTCTAATTTTTGTTGCTATAGGCTGTGTCTCTTGGTTAGATGTTGCGCGAATAGTGCGTGGCCAAACCTTAAGTTTAAAAGGCAAAGCCTTTATCGAAGCAGCACAAGTATGCGGCGTAAGTAACTGGAAAATCATCACACGGCATATTGTGCCAAATGTACTTGGTGTAGTGGTTGTATATGCTACTTTACTTGTACCTGGAATGATTTTATTTGAATCATTTTTAAGCTTTCTAGGATTAGGCGTGCAAGAGCCCATGACCTCGTGGGGCGCGCTACTACAGGAGGGCGCACAAACTATGGAACTGGCTATTTGGCAACTACTAGTGCCGGCAAGTTTTATGGTAGCTACCTTATTCTGTTTTAATTATCTGGGCGACGGTTTACGTGACGCGCTCGATCCAAAGCAAAAGCACTAAGCTAAGGAGCAGCAGATGTCACTACTTAAAGTTACAGATTTACACGTTAAATTTACCACGCCAGAAGGTACAGTTACCGCGGTTAACAATCTAAGTTTTAGCATAAACCAAGGTGAAACTTTAGGCATAGTTGGAGAATCAGGCTCAGGTAAAAGCCAAACAGCATTTGCACTAATGGGTTTACAGCCAGCGAACGCTATTGTCACTGGTTCAGCACTGTTTGGCGAACAACAACTACTTAATCTAGACGAACACAGCTTAAATCAAATTCGTAGCAAACAAATCTCAATGATCTTTCAAGATCCTATGACATCGCTTAATCCTTACATGAAAATAGGCGAACAATTAATTGAGGTACTCAGACTGCACAAAGGTTTGTCTAAACAACAAGCTTATAATGAAGCACTCGCCATGTTAGATGCGGTTAAAATTCCGCATGCGAAACAACGCATGGGTCAATATCCACACGAATTTTCTGGTGGTATGTGCCAACGTGTAATGATAGCAATGGCACTATTATGTAAGCCTAAACTCTTAATTGCCGACGAGCCGAGCACAGCGTTAGATGTAACAGTGCAAGCGAAAATAATGCAGTTATTGCGCGAGCTACAAAATGAGTTTAATACTGCAATTATCATGATCACCCACGACTTAGGTGTAGTAGCCGGTATTTGTCAAAATGTATTGGTAATGAACAATGGTGAAATGCAAGAGTACGCTAGTGCTGATGATATTTTTTACCGAGCTCAACATCCATATACCCAGCGCCTGTTACAAGCCGTACCTAGGCTAGACAAAAAGTTGGCGTCTCTACCAACATTAACCGAACACGCAACAACAGCAAGTCAACACGCCTCTTTAGACGTAACCGCAGCGAAAAAACAACACGACCACAGCTCTGTGTTGCTCGATGTTCAAGATATTAAAGTGCACTTTTCAATTGCTGCAAAAAACGCGTTACCTTGGAGCAAAGCTGAAACCTTAAAAGCAGTTGACGGTATTTCTTTCCAAGTCAATGCGGGTGAAACCTTGGGTATAGTTGGCGAATCAGGCAGCGGCAAATCAACCCTAGCACGCGCTATTATCGGCTTGATTAAACCAACAGCAGGTAAAGTAATCTGGCAAGGACAAGATGTAACTCAGTTTGACAAACAAGCATGGCGAGCTGAGCGACAGAATATTCAAATGATATTTCAAGATCCGCTCGGTTCACTCAACCCAAGAATGACAGTTGGGGAAATTGTTGCAGAGCCACTGAAAACTTATTATCCAGAATTGACCCGTAGTCAGCGCAAACAAAAAGTGCAAACTATGATGAACAAAGTCGGTTTAAAACCCGACCTTATCAATCGCTATCCACATGAATTTTCTGGTGGCCAATGTCAGCGTATTGGAATTGCAAGAGCGTTAATATTAGAGCCGAAATTGATCGTTTGTGATGAACCTGTATCAGCACTAGATGTATCGATTCAAGCGCAGGTAATTAATTTACTTAAACAGCTCCAACAAGAGTTAGGTATAAGTTTAATCTTTATCGCGCATGATCTCGCTGTGGTTAAACATATTTCAGATCGTGTGTTGGTCATGTATAAAGGGAACAAAGTAGAGTTGGAAGATGCCGAACAACTCTATGCTGCACCACAACATGACTATACTAAAGCTTTATTGTCGGCCGTGCCGATCCCAGATCCAAACATAGAAAAAAACAAAACGGTTTTAGACTACTCAGGTTAACAAACAAAATACAAGGAAATGATAACAATGAAACTTAAGCTCCTTAGTTTAATTATCAGCGCCAACTTATTAACCGCTTGTTCGCAAACAAGTGCGCTTTCAGGTTCCGAAAGCGCAAGTGAACCAGCGAACCAACAAACCATCTCGGCGGCCAAAAAAGAAAAATCAGCCAAAGTAGTAGATGAAAAATATATATGGGACTTAACAGATTTATACGCTAGCGATGAACAATGGCAGCAAAGCCATAGTAAAACTAAAGGCGAGATAGATAAACTCAAGGCGCTACAAGGCAGCTTAGGTAAAAATGCTCAATCTTTACTGATTGCGAGCAATGAAATATCTGCTGTTTATAAAGATGCCGTGCGCTTATTGGTATACGCAACATTAAAAGCCGATGAAAATCTAAAAGTTGCAGAAAATGAAGAACGCCGACAACTAGCTAAAGCTTTACTCAGCGATCTTTCAGCAGCAGTAAGTTGGTATAGCCCTGAAATACTGGCAATTGGTGAAAAGAAAATCCGCCAATTTCTTAAGCAAGAGCCAAGACTTAAAGTACACCAGCACTCATTAGAGAATACTCTCCGTAATAGCCCACATACTTTAAGCCAAGAAGTCGAAGCTGTACTGGCCAAAACAGGCAAACTAACCAGTGCACCAAATTCTATTTACTCAGTGCTCGCCAATGCTAACTTACCTTGGCCAGAAATCACGCTAAGCACAGGTGAAACCCAGTTACTAAATCAAGCTGGTTACTCAAAATTGCGCCAAGCTAGCTCACGTGAAGACAGACAAAAAGTCTTTGAAACTTTCTGGGGTACGTGGAAAGACTATGAAGCCACACTTGGTAGTATTCTAAACTCGCATATTCAAGGTTTAGTATTTCATACACAAGTGAGAAACCATGAGACTTCAGTAAGCCGAGCCTTGTTTGGTGACAATATGCCAGAAACGGTTTACCGCACATTAATTAAAGAAGTAAATGATGCTTTACCAACCTTGCACCGTTACTTTAAGTTGCGAAAACGCATGTTGAATATTGAAGATGATATGCGTTACTTTGACATTTACCCACCATTGGTAGAATTAGACAAAACTTATAGCATTGAAGACTCAATTGCCATTACACGCCGGGCACTAAAACCGCTAGGGGCAGAGTTTTTAGCAGCATACGATAAAGGTGTAGAAGGACGTTGGATGCATGTTTACCCACAAGAAGGTAAACGCTCGGGTGCATACATGTTTGGCGCAGCTTATGATGTTCACCCTTATGTATTATTAAACCATAATGATGATTTCCAGAGTGCGTCAACCTTTGCACACGAATATGGGCATGCGGTGCATTCTGTATTGAGTAATAAAACCCAACCATGGGAAACAGCTGGTTACGCAACCTTTATTGCAGAAACAGCCTCAATTATGAATGAAATGCTATTGGAAGATATGGTGATCAGCGAAGCACAAACCGACCAAGAAAAGCTTTACTATTTAGGTATAGGATTAGAAGCACTACGTGGTACTTTTTTCCGCCAAACCATGTTTGCAGAGTTTGAGCTTAAAATTAATGATGCAGCCGAAGCGGGTGAAATCTTAACCGGAGCTAAATTGTCTGAAATGTACCTAGAGCTGTTGAAGCGTTATCACGGCCATGACCAAGGCGTAATGACAATTGACGATGCCTACGCAATGGAATGGGCATATATTCCACATTTCTACTACGATTTTTATGTGTTCCAATATGCGACTTCAATTGCAGCCGCAGCAGGCCTAGCTGAAAAAATTGGTCATGGTGATATCCAAGCTCGAGATGCCTATATTGATATGCTAAAAGCAGGCGGTTCTGATTATCCGTATGATTTGATGAAAACTGCTGGGGTAGATATGGCGACAGCCGAACCTTATCGAGCTTTGGTCAAGCGTATGAACAATATAATGGACGAAATGGAACGAATTTTAGCCAAGTAGCAAGATAATTGCTATTGGCTTTAAATTGAGCCATAGTCAACTAAGTATGCCCTTGTTGTCAGTAATGAATTCAAGGGCATATAGCTCATCTCTTTAGATATCGAGGGATACAAAGGACGAACAATTTACAAAAATAAACGAATAAAATGAAAAGCTTTTCTATTTAATACGTGAATAAATTCCATCAAATTAAACTCCGCTATTGTTTGAATTAGGCTATATTAAGTACATGCCAGTTGTATATAAAGCGAAGGTAACCTATAAAGCTGTATCATGAGTATGAAAATAAACATAAAACTAACCCTACTCGTCGCTCTAGTCGCAATTGTTTCCAGCATACTTATTTCCTTGCTGTCGTATTCACATATCTTAAAAAGCAATCAGCAAGAGGCAGATAAAACAATAAAGTCGCTTGCCGCAACTGTATACAATACCGCATCAGCCGCAGCTTATTTAAATGATGAACCCTTAGCAAACGACGTTATATCTGGTTTATTAAAAAATGCAGTGGTTGAATGCGCCGACATTACCAGCCCAAAACTTAAACAAGCGCGTGGTATTCATTGCAACCAAAACCAGCTATATTCTGAGCCTTTGTACTCACCATTTAATGCCAACGAAAAAATAGGAACCTTGCTGATATACAAAAATACCAATTCTGTCAAAGACAAGGTATTAACCCAAGTTACCAGCACCATAATTAATATTTTTACCATAGTTTTTATCATAGCGATTTGTACCTTATTCACAACTTATGTATTGGTTTCGCACCCTATTGCTATGCTGGCAGACGAGCTAGAAAACATAGACTTTACACACGAAGAAACAGACAAGCTAAAAAAACAATCTCGTAATGATGAGCTTGGGCTAATTCGTAGCATAGTTAATAAAATGCTCGCCAAACTCGATGAGCGTTTACAACACGAGCGCAATTTGTCGGCACAAAAAGAAAAACTCGCCAGCAACTTTAAGATGATTTGTGACATTTCAACCAATGCACTGGTTGTAACCGATGAAAACCTCAACTTACTGTCGGTTAACCCTAAATTTAAAGAGCTGTGGCTAAAGAATAGCGGCCACCACGAAGTAATTTACGATAGTCACTGGTTAGAAAAAATTTCTTTTGAAGTTGACGAAATTAAACAAAAAATTCTCGATTTCCCAAAACTCAACACCTCACAAACCATTGAGATCGAAGTCCGAAAACCAAGTGACACCGACATGGAAGCACAATGGTTTAACCTCACCTATAACAAAGCAGAGAATATGTTCGGCGAAATTAATATTTTCGTGATTATCAGCGATATTACTGAAGCCAGACAAAAACTCCTGTTAACTGAATTTGAGGCCGATCACGACACCCTCACCCACCTAAAAAACCGTCGCTCAGCACGGCGTATAATCGAAAAAATCCTCGATTCAAACGAACTTACCCCGGAGTTTGCCCTACTGCTGATAGACCTTGACGGCTTCAAAGCCGTTAATGACACCTATGGTCATGATGCCGGTGACACTGTATTAATAGAAGTTGCCAATAGATACCGTAAACTGACGCGTAAATCCGACATAGTCTGCCGCTGGGGTGGTGATGAGTTTTTAATTATTTTAACTAACGTCAATCGTGCCGAAGTCGAAATTATTGCTGAAAAGTTAGTACAAGCAACTGCCGTGTCTATTCCATTAGATGAACAAAACATCGCGTATATAGGTTGTAGTATTGGGGTTGCACTTTATCCACAATCAGGTAAAGATTTCGACAAATTATTTGATCATGCAGATCACGCTATGTACCAAGTTAAAAAACAAGGCAAAAACGCTTACGCTATTTATCAGTGGCAAGACTAAAAACGATAAACAATTTTAACTTGACCTGTTACATATTTTTCGTCTACATAAGCGACAGCGTTAGTGTTTCGTTGAACATAGTTCAAGGCATTCTCAGGTGTTTCTAGTTGGATAGGTGGTAAATAACGACCCGTAAATTTAAGTCTTGCCCAATAACTATTTATTTTAGCAAGCGATAGACCTGTCGCTTGATAATAGAAATTTTCTTTTTCGCTAGATTCGTTTGGTAAATCAACGGGCTCGGCAGAGATTCCATTGGGGAAAGCCATATAACGACCTGTGTATATATCAACAACATTAGTTAAGCTAAGTTCATGGATTGGATTTGCTTTATTTACCACAACCACCAACTCTGCAGCCGCACCATAACTACAGGATAAAAAGATAGAAGCTGCTAGTATTTTTTGGGTAAGCTTTTGCATATTAAAACACCCAATCTATACCAAAAGTCAGTGTATCAATGGTGGTTGCAGCATTACTGGAAATAGATTCTCGAATCCATAAACCACCACCATTTTGACCAACCCAATTGCGTTCAAACTGCACTTTAAAAGCCACGTCCGCAAACAAATCTAACCGAGCGCCAAAGGCAATACTTTGTTGTTCAAATTTTATATTAAGCGATTGCTCCAGCGCATTAAACGAGGCTGCAAAATCAGATTGGGTCACCTGCGACCAAACCGCCAACAACTCTGCACCTGGCAAAGTTTGTGGTTTATACCCATCTTCAGAATGAATAGCAGATACAATGATAAAAGGAGCAAACTTGTCAATTCGATAAGAATATTGTAAATACCCAGCAGTGGTATCCGGCGCTAAATAAGAGTCGGTCGACAATTTACCTAACTCGCCACGCAATAAACCGTCAAAGTGGTTGTACTCAAATGCCAATGATGAGTATGAAAATTTAGTATCTTTAATCTTATAAGCATCATACATTGCCAGAGCGTCAGTCCAGCCTGCAACACCAAATTCCGCTGGAGGGAAGGCTAAGCTTGTTAGAAATTGCTCAACACGTTGATCTACACCAAAACCATCATGCGAGGCCTGAGTATAACCAAACCTAACCAACCAACTCTCATATTCAAAACCTAAATTAGCGCCTAAAATATCCTTTAACGAAGTAATAACACTCGCACCATCAATGCCGGCCCATATATCAGCTACACCGCTGTAGGCATTGGCAGTAAATAAAATACTGCCAAAACGTTTTTGATAGCCAATATCAAAACCGTCGATACTCGTGAGTGGAATTTGCGCATAAAAATCATGAACTGGATAAATCGAGTCTTGTGCATATCCAATAAAGCGCGTATCGCTTAATAAGTATAACTTTGGAGAGAAGCGGCCAACTCTAATTAACCAGTCAGCGTTAGGACTATAATTCAGCGTAAAAAGTTTTATTCGATCAGTTACATCTTCTGTCGGTTCACTGCGCACAACAAGTTGGCCAACAAGCTCCCAATTCGCATTAAATTGATGATTGAGCTGAAACCCCACTAAACTCAAATCTAAAAACTCAATTTCTCCACGCTGACCACTATGACTTGAGGCAATATTTGAGCGAAAAGCCAGTTCGCTGCCATCAGCATGATATCCAACGATAGAGCCAAATCCAGAGATATGGGTATTGCTTTTAGCTGTGATTTCTGCAGAAAAAATAGAAATTAACAAAATGACCAGAAGATCAGTTCGCAAGCATTTAACTAACATAATTGTGCTCTATAAATTAATCTAGCCACCATATGTGCGGTGGCTTAACTTAAAGCTTAGCTTAGTTTTTTGGTTTTGCTATAAAGCCGATTGCGTCATAAACTTTATCAAGCATAACTTGCGCGCGCTCTGACGCTCGCTCAGCACCTTGCGCCATCACCTTATTTAAGAAATCTTGCTGGCTGCGCATTTCTGCAAATCTTGTTTGAATTGGCTCTAATAATGCCACGACGGCTTCTGCTGTGTCTTTCTTTAAATGACCATACATTTTGTCTTCATATTCAGGCACTAAAGCTTCAATGCTCTTACCTGTTGCACATGACAACAAAGTTAATAAATTAGACACACCAGCTTTTTCTTCCACATCAAAATATATACGCGCTTGTTCATCTGAATCAGTGACCGCACGTTTAATTTTTTTAGTGATTTTTTTCGGATCTTCTAACAAACCAACAAAATTACCCGGATTATCATCCGACTTAGACATTTTTTTCGTCGGCTCTAACAAACTCATAATACGCGCACCGGTTTCAGGAATATAAGGCTCAGGCACCTTAAATACCTCACCATAGGCGTTATTAAAACGAGTAGCGATATCACGGCTTAACTCTAAATGTTGCTTTTGGTCATTACCCACTGGCACCTGGTCAGCTTGATACAATAAAATATCTGCAGCCATTAAAGTTGGATAAGCAAACAAACCTGCGTTGATATTATTCTCATTTTTCGCTGACTTGTCTTTAAACTGAGTCATACGATTTAACTCACCCATTTGAGTATAACAGTTAAGCGCCCACGCCAATTGAGTATGCTGAGGCACATGTGACTGCAAAAATATGGTGCTTTTTTCAGGGTCAATGCCACAGGCCAAATATAAAGCTAAACCATCTAAACAAGCGTTACGTAACTTTTCTGGCTCTTGGCGCACAGTAATAGCGTGTAAATCTACAATTGAAAATAAACAATCGTATTCACCCTGCATACTGGCCCATTGACGCAACGCGCCCATGTAATTACCAATTGTTAACTCACCACTTGGCTGCGCACCACTAAAAACCACAGGTTTAGTCATATTTTCCTCTATAATCTGAATCTTGTACTGAAATTTGCAAGTTATGAAAGGCATTATATACCCAAGCTACTTGAAGATGCGAGATTTCAGCAAGAGATAAAAAGCATTTAGACAAACCACATTAGCCATATGGCTAACATAGTCATAAAAAAACCCAAAGTTAGCTATATGGCTAACATGGTAAAGTAAAAATTAGCCCAAACACCAAGTAAATTCGTTAAACAATGGGTTCAACACTGTGGAAAAATAAGTATACTAAAGGGCACAAAATGGCCCTATAGTTCAACAGGATAGAACAGTTGCCTCCTAAGCGACCGATCCAGGTTCGAGTCCTGGTGGGGCTGCCATTACCTCTTGAATGTTATCTAATGAAAATCCGTGATAACTCACCGTGTAATCTTTCAGCTTAAGCTTTTGTAACAAACCTTGAGACTTTTCAATTAACTTTTGCTGATTATATTTCTTGTGCTGGCGTTTAACTTCAGCAATTAAAATATGTTTGTCTAAATCGTTGATGGCAACAATATCTATTTCATTTTGGCCTTTTGCATCCCAATAGCCACCAATACGGCCAAATTGTTTCGACTCAACCAAAATAGCTTTAAACAAAGCTTCTAGTTCGCCGCCTGAATAAACTTCAAAATCTCGCTGAATATGGCGTTGAATGTAAGCATAGTTTTCCATTTCAACAGCACTTTTGTTGGCATGGATAAATCTAAACCAAAATTTTAAAAATGGATCAGTAATACTGTAGCGCACGTCTCGGGACGTTTCTTTTGAAGTAATAGGGCGGTTTTTGCTAATCACATCAAAGTTAACATCTAAATGTTCAAGATGCACACCAACCCCCATTCCCAGATAATTTTCTATTTTATTGCGGCTAGTATTACCCTTAGCAATTGCACCTAAAATATCGAAATAAACTCTGTGTTCAGCGCCAAAGTCTTCAACAAGTCTATGAGTCCCCTCTTTTACAAAGGGGGAGAATTCAGAAATGACAGCTTCAAATATATCATTGCGCTCTTGAGAAAATACAGTTAACCACTCAAGGTACTTAGGTATTCCACCTGATAAACACCACCAAGTTAACAAATTTTCAGGGCTAAATTGATTATGATCACACATTACAGCGGCAATGTAAGAAGGCTGCAAAGGTTGAATTTTAAAAAACCTATCGTCTCTATTTAATAAAGGTTCATCTTTGCCCTTAAAGATTTTTACCATCATGCTAAATAAAGAGCCACAGCAAATTAAATGCATCTTAGCTTTGCTTTTATAACTGTCCCATAAGTTTTGTATATCAGAAAACAAAGCTGGATTTACTTTATCTATATCTTGAAATTCATCAAAAATGACAGTTAACGGCTGAGATATTGCATACTCAAGCAAAAACTCAACAATATCTTTTAGTGATTGTGGGTGAAAAAATTTGGCCGACAGTTCACTGCGAATAACCTGAGCAAATTCATCCACTAACGAACTTTCAGTTTTTCTGCTGATAAAGAAATATAAATATTGATGTGAGCCTTGGGCAAAAGCTTCATTAAGCAATCGAGTTTTGCCAACCCGTCTACGGCCAACCATTACACTTAGTTGGCCTTTGCTATATTCAAGATTTTCAGAAACTTTTTTGAGGGTTAAGAGCTCATTTTCTCTGTTATAAAATTTGTGCATTTAACCTCCAATTTTTGCGCATTGAAGGTTAACTATAAAACAGAAAGGAGTTAGTGTAAACAAACTTACTGTAAAAATAATTACAGTAATTAAAATTACATTAAACTCATTCTTCTACTAAATCATCAAGCTCAAGCGGCTCTGGTGATAAAATAATGCCTGTGGTGTCGGCATAAACATAATCTTCAGGTAAAAAGGTTACGCTGGCAAAATTAACTGCAGCGTCTAGCTCGCCACTTTCTTCATCATCAGCGCCAACAGGAATAGACGCGATTGCTTGAATGCCTAAATCAATTTCTTCTAGTTCATCTACGTCGCGCACAGCGCCATAAACAATTAGACCTTCCCAATTATTTGCAACGGCTAACTCAGCCAATTCAGCATCAATTAACGCACGGCGTTTTGAGCCACCACCGTCAACCAATAATACTTTACCACTGCCATCTTCCGACAATACTTGGCGAATAAGGCCATTATGCTCAAAACACTTAACTGTAGTGATAACACCATAAAAGCTAGTAATGCCGCCGTAAGAGCTAAAAATTGGCTCAACCACATCAATCATATCTGTGTAGGTGTCGCATAATAAAGAGGTACTGAATTCCATGGTTAACTACCTTATTGGAAAAGAAATTTCGTCTATTATAAACAGCACATAGGGTGAGATCCAATGTAAAAAGTCAGTTAAAAATCAACAAGTACCACTGTCACATTTTTGACCAATTTGGTTCAAAATAAGGTCACACAAAAATCATAATATTTGCCAAGTAAAGTACAATATTTAGGCACTGTGTTATGAACATCATTACCCAAAAAGACCAACAATTATTCGGCTGGATATTCTCGCACACGCACAATCGCGATATGAAATGGGTGCGCCTAATTTCTAAAACCGGTGACGGACACTTTTATATTGCATTAGCCATTATTTTAGCCTTACTTGAACAAGAAGGTATTTGGTTTTTAGCCGTAGGTTTAGTTGCATTTTTAATGGAGCTGCCATCGTACTTTATGCTGAAAAAAGCCTTTAAACGCACACGCCCAAGTGACTTATTGGTATCAGCTCATATAGAGCCAAGCGATAAATTTAGCTTGCCTTCAGGCCACACAGCAGCCGCGTTTTTAATGGCTACCTTAATTAGCGCATTTTACCCAAGCTTCACATTATTAGCCTACAGTTGGGCGTCAATGGTTGGTTTATCTCGTGTACTTTTAGGTGTGCATTTCCCGACAGATATTTTAGCAGGCGCCTTACTTGGAATGGTCAGCGCTTGGTTAAGTTTAGGATGGATATTATAGATATATGAAGATTTTTTATGGTGTACAAGGTACAGGGAATGGTCACATTAGCCGTGCAAGAATCATGGCAAACCGCTTTAACGAACTAGGTATTAAAGTAGATTATTTGTTTTCAGGTCGCGAAGCCGACAAGTTTTTTGATATGGAACCGTTTGGCGACTACCAAATTCGCAAAGGTATGTCTTTTAGTAGTAAAGACGGCGACTTAGCTTTATTTTCAACCCTTAAACAAGTTGAAATTAGAAAATTTTGGAAAGACGTAAAAAGCTTAGATCTATCTAGCTACGATGTTGTATTAAATGACTTTGAGCCAATAAGTGCATGGGCAGCAAAACGCCAAGGCATACCCAGCATCAACATCTCTCACCAAGCAGCTTTTATGCAGGATATTCCAAGCAAAGGTGCAAAATGGGCAGATAAAAAAATCCTAAAATACTTTGCGCCATGTCAGCACAACTTAGGTGTGCATTGGTATCACTTTGGCGCCAACATTATACCGCCCTTTATTGAAGCACCGGAAAAGCTTGAGTGTAAAGACAATAAAATAATGGTATATTTACCATTTGAATCGCTTGAACAAATTAAGCTGTTGCTCGCTGACTTTTGTGACTATCAATTTTATTGTTACCACCCAGACATCACTGAAGATAAAGACGAAGAACATATAAAACTCCGCAAACTCAGCCGCAGTGGTTTTAAACAAGACTTATGCGACAGCAAAGGCATAATCGCCAACGCTGGTTTTGAACTTTCAAGCGAAGCTTTGTGTTATGGCAAACGTATTTTGCTTAAGCCATTAAATGGTCAATTTGAGCAAGCTAGCAACGCGTATACGCTTGAACTTATGGGATTAGCTTCGGTTATGCCTAGCTTAAATTTTGATAGTGTTGAAACTTGGCTGGCGCAAAATACTGGCGGCAGAGTGATATTTCCGTCAGATCCCCAACCATTAATCAATTGGATTATGGCTGGCGACTACCATAACACTCAACCTTTGCTTAAATCACTGTGGGCGCAAGTGCAATTTCCCGAGCAAGTTGAAAATAAATTAAGTCGCAAAGTGGCGTAGTAGCAACCCAAGATAGAGCTATATAAACGTTGCATAGGCAGACCATAACTTTCGCAAAACCGCTGTGAATACAATCGGCAGCGCTTTAAACTCAGTGCTTACAAGCATACTCGAAGCATGATTTTCTAAAAACGCTGTTCGCCAGTCCCTGGCCGCTCCCAAAAGATGTCCCTATCTTTTGAAGTTTTAGAAAACCAGCATTCAAGTACGCTTTTATCTAACTTATTTATTGCTGTTAGTAGAGTTTGAATAACTAGCAATATATTTATCAGGAAAGTGCTAGAGCAATAACTTAGAGCAAAATCTCTTTTTCAAACATTGTGTGGGCACACAATACAATAGTCAGGAGAGATGGTTGAGATAGTGTTTCTCAAAACTTCCAATCGGTAGGGATACCGTTTGAGAGCGGGCCATGGATGGCCTTGCAGCGGTTTTGAGAAATACATCGCAAACAACTCGACTTCCCTGCCACAAATCTAGCCGCGCATTAAACCAGCAGCGATTTCAAAAAACTAAAAATGCACCTTAACAAGCAAATTCGCATTACGCTCGTTCACCCCATCAATGCCAAATTTATCATTCCAAAACACATACTCAATGCCCAAAAACACCTTAGTATCAACCGACAACAAAGAAGCTAAATTATACTTAAGCTGCGAAGTAAAATTCATAGTTGGCGACTTACCCGAGACCGCACTCGCATAATCTATAAAACCATCATACAACCAATTATCGAACGGCAACGCCCACGCAAGAGTAAGTTGGTAATTACTATCACCAGAATCATTAAAACGCTTGTACAAATTCAAATTAACAAAGGTAAAATATTCCGGGGTAAACTTAGTGCCCAACCCCAACAAATAATGAGTAAATTCACTCCCAGCTCCGTCATGCAAATTCTGCTGACTAAACTCCACAGTCGTCGCAACGAACAAACCGTCAGCAACACTATTATCCAACTGTAACAACTCAAATCTAGGGCTTATCTCACCATAAATTTGTTTATCGCCATTATTGCTTTGCAACTGCTCAATAAATAAAAAACTATCACCCCAACTGGTTTTAGCCGCATGCTCAAAGGTATAAACCTCACGCTTGTTATCGCCCACTTGGTAATTACTGCCATTTAAATAAGTAAAACTTGCGTCCGACCACAACATTTTGGCGTGAAGATTAAAACAACATAGAGGAACAATTAGGAAAGTTAATACAAAGCGCATGTGGGAATGATTCCCTAAAGAAAACAATGATGAGTTAAGTTTAGCTCATATACAAAAACTTGAAGAAAAAAGATATCTAGTATTTATTTCTAAATAGCGCAGCGACACTGGCATAATCACGCATTTTATTCATGTCTCTGCACTTCTGATGCGCGTCTTTCAAAATAACATCAATAACCAGATAGTAGTTTGGATTCGTAAACCCCTGGCAATATATCAAAAATGCATCACTTGTTTGTTGATTAGGTTCAAGTTCAATAATATGGAAGTGCATCAAACTCTCATCTTTAGCACTTTGCGGTTGCCAAAAATCTCGATCGGCACCCAATATTGATGATTTATATTCAGGGTTTAGCTTTATCCGCTTTAACTCAGTGATAAAGCGATCTACAAATGGGTTGTTTTTAATTAGAGTGCTTTTGAAAGCTTTAACTTCCGTGTTCGTCACTTACTTACGCTACTTCAATAAATTCAGGATCTTGAGATTTATCGTAACCACCCCAAAATTCACCAAACACCTCAGAAACTTCACTAATATTAATATCTGAATGGTAAATAGCTGGCTCGTTAGGGTTTTCAATATGCTTTAACCATTGAGCTGCAGTTTTTGCATCATTTATAACGTAACGGCACGCATCAACAAAGTCAGCGTCAGCATGCGGGGTGTTGTATTCTATTACCTCATAGGCAGCTGCCAAAACTTCCATAGTATTGATGGTTTCGCTTAATTCCGACTCATTAAAGTCATCATTATTTAACTTTAATATTTCGTTTCTCATAGAGCGAACACTAGACACAATAACACAAAGCAAGCTTTTCGCTTGTTCTTTAGTTAGTTGCTTGTCAACAATGGTAGCAACATTCAGCACATGCTGTAACTGTAATTCGATTTGCTTACGCATACTTTCCTACCGGTAAATCGTATAAGTACCTTTGTAGTATAGCACAAAACTAACCCGCTATTTCCACAAAACACTCAGGCAACAAAGCCTGATATTTTGCCTGCAACGCCACTTTAGCCTCATCATCGCCATGAACAATTTTAATATGCCCAGGTTTATAACGCATACGTTTCACAAAATTGATTAAATCAGACTGATCAGCATGAGCGCTATAACCCGACAAAGTATACACACCAGCTTTAATATCAACCCGCTGACCATCCAACACAACATAACCACCACGCGGGCCATATTTTTGAATATCCCGCCCCGGCGTCCCCTTAGCCTGATAACCCACAAACACAACATCAGTGCGCGAGTCCGGCAACAACGCCTGCAAATAATTCATAATGCGTCCGCCCGAGCACATACCGCTAGCGGCAATAACAATACAAGGCGAACCTTTACGGCGAATATACTCAATAGCATCTAAATGCTGTTGGTGATCATCAATGGTATACAAATTATCAAAATCGAGTGGATGTCTACCCTGCTTTAACTTACGCTTAGCCTCTTTATCCCACAAGGCCGACAACTTTTTATAATGCGCAGTAAAATCTGCCGCCATGGGGCTGTCTAAAATAATAGTTAAATCTTGCCAAGTAGAGTTATTAGCCGAGCGATAAATAATATCCTCAATTTCATACAACAACTCCTGCGTACGGCCAATACTAAAAGCAGGAATTAACACAGCGCCGTTATTTTCTAAACAACGCTCAACCACACTTTTTAACTGTGCGCGCCGCTGCTTACGGCCAATATGATTTTTATCACCATAAGTACTTTCTATCACCAAAGTATCCGCTTTGTATGGCGCTTTGGGTGAAGGTAACAAAGGTGTATAGGGGGCGCCTAAATCACCAGAAAAAACAAACCTATGTTTATGGCAATCAATCTCTACATAAGCAGAGCCTAAAATATGCCCCGCGGGCTGAAATTTAAACTTAACTTTTTCGCCATTTTTGGCGTTTTCACCAAGCGGTAAACTAAACCAAGTTTTATACTCAACCGGCGCAATAAGCGAATTAATCACTTTTAAAAACGACTCAACCAAACGCTTATCTTTAGTAATACCCAGCTTAATCGCATCTTCTAACACCAAAGGTAATAAATGCGCGGTTGCAGGCGTGCAATAAATAGGTTTACGAAAACCCGCAGCCACCAACCAAGGAATACGCCCAACATGATCAATATGGCAATGAGTCACAATAAGCGCGGCTACCGAATCAATTTCAAAGTCGATGTGCGGCGAATTGGCATCCGCCTTACCAGACGTTTCAGCACCTTGAAACGAGCCGCAATCAATTAGTAAACTAAAATTTGGGTTTATTGTTAACCTATGGCAAGAACCAGTAACACCGTCTACCGCACCGTGGTGGGAAATAACCGGCAAAGAAACAACTGCAGAAATATTTTTAGAAATGTTCATAACAATCCTTGTTAAGTTAATAAATTAGCGTTTTAAATCTCTATAAAAGTTTTCATGCGAACCTAACGCAATTAGCTCTAACAGCCTTGTCCAAATCAGACTTCTGGTTACCCCATAACTTTTTGGGTAATTTTAGTCAACCTCACAACCATTCAAATCTTTTAAAAGTGTAGCACCCACAAAAAATTGATGCAATTTACATCACCATTAGTATCAACTCAAATTACCAATTAATAGTAGACTAATATCCATTAAAGAAGAGGCGATGTGTTACACTAAAAGCGCTAATCATGAAAAGCGGGTGATAAAGTGAAGCCACTCCTGTCAATACTAAATAAAAAGCCAGCCAAATACATCTTCTGCCTTTCAGTAGTCATTTCACTCTTATTTACGGTTACTTCCGCATTAGTCAGAACAGGCATTGCCATAGAACTGCTATATATATTCCCAATAATAATAGCTAGTTGGTACGGCTCCAAAAAATCAGGTATTGCAATAGCATTATTCTGCACAAGCTTACTGTACCTTCTACAAATAATGAAATATAGACCGCCAGACACATCACTTGTTAACGAAACACTTAGCGCCCTTTGTCTCATATTACTTGCAATGCTAATAACCAACTTTAGAAACTTACATCGTATAGAATGCATAGCAGCGGATACAGATGAATTAACAAAAATAAACAACTCACGAGGATTTTACATTGAACTAGCGAATGAACTTGTGCGCTCGTCAAGATACCACCATACATTTTCACTTGCGTTTCTAGACATTGATGACTTTAAAAAAATAAACGACTCGCATGGACATATTGAAGGAGACCGGCTGCTTATTGAAGTTGCAAAATGCTTAAAAGGAGCCCTAAGAAAAACCGACACAGTAGCCCGAATTGGAGGAGATGAATTTGCGTGCCTATTGCCAGAAACCAGTCAAACCTCAGCAAAATCAGCTTTTTCCAATGCAAACTTACAACTTAAAAACAGTATGCTCAAAGCAAACTGGCCAGTTACTTTTAGTGTAGGCGTAGTCACTTTTGAATCAACGCCCGACGACATCAAAGAAGCCATGAAAGTGGCAGATAAACTAATGTATAGTGTAAAAAACTATAAAAAAAACAACATATCGTATCAAATATGGCGCAATAACAATCAGCCCCCCCCTTAACACATTGATAAAATGTTTACTTACAAACCTATATTTCTAATATTGTGTTTAATTGTTGAAACTAAAGGAGAAATCACGCTTAAAGACGTAACCCCACAGTTTAACAACCTCTCTGTATACAACTGATTACCAGCCAACTCACCACAAACAGACAAAGGCATTGCAGGAACATCATTATGCACCTTTTCAATTAACCGAAATATCACCTCAGGAGCCTCATTAAAATAGACGTCCGCCAATGCGCTTTCCCTATCAGCGGCAAATATATATTGGATTAAATCATTCGTTCCAAAACTAAAAAAATCTACATATGGCGCAATTTGAACCACCGACAAAACAGCGGCAGGAGTTTCAATCATTGCACCCAACAAAGGTTTTTTAACCGATAGCTCAGCACAACATTTAGACAGCACATTAGCAACAAACGCAACGTCACTTGCTACAGTTACCATAGGAATCAAAATTTGTAAGTCAAAATCTTCCATCAAACTCAGCAAAGCTTTTAACTGAATTTCCAGTAACTCAGGAAACTCGCGCATTAAACGAATCCCTCGTCGACCTAAAGCAGGGTTGCCTTCCTCGGGCAATCCAAGGTACGGCACAACTTTATCCGAGCCAACATCCAGCAACCTAACGCAAACAGACTTGCCGTTAAAAGGAGCGAGAGTATGGTTGACTTCACGGACAAGTTGCTCAAAAGTTGGAGGTTGAGTTTTACCAATATACAAATGCTCAAGCCGATAAAGTCCGACGCCATCGGCACCATCTTCAGCCGCTTTAACAGCGTCTTCCGCGCAACCTATATTCGCATTTACCTTGATGATATCCCCGCTTTCGGTAACAGCAAGCTCAAATGCTCGCTCTTTAAACTTAGCTTTCAACAAAGTGTCACGATTCACCCTAACCTGAAAATCCTCCAAAATTTTACGATTAGGGTTTAACGTCACAATCCCTTGAGCGGCATCAATCACAACCACATCGCCACTTTTAAAAAATCCTGTGGCTTTAGATATATCAGAAACACAAGGAATACCTAACTGACGAGTAAACAGTGCAGAGTGAGACCCAAACGAGCCATACTCCAACAAAATGGCTGCAACAGCCCTGTTTGCCAAATGAACAGTATCCGAGGGTAATAATCTAGGCACAACAAGTACACAATGCTCCGGAATAGAACTTAATGGATGAGTTGTAACGCCAGCTAAAGCTTTACGCAGTCGAACAGAAATATCCCGAAAATCCTCAGCTTTTTCTCTAGAAAAAATTGACTCCATTAATAAAAATCTTTTCTCCCAGCGCAAAAAAACGCGAAGAACAGCAATATTAGCAGGGAGCAAATTTGCAACAATTTCTTTTTGTAGCTCATCTGTAACAACTTTGTCGTTCAATATCTCAATATGCGAATTAAAAACCACAGCCAAGTTCGCATCTATTTCTTTTGCTACACGCGTGGCCAAAACAACCAACTCTTGCGAAACAAACTTAATCGCAATAGCTAAACGATTAACTTCAACCTCTACACTGATAATGCTACTGTTATCAGGCTGAGCATCAGGTAAGCCAGTTAAACTATCTAACACACAAACAGAGCCATGAGCAAAACCCACCGAAATACACGCCCCACGAGTAACAATAGGAATCAGGCTATCTTCAGCAGTGGATCGAATATCAGAGGACGTTTTCATTCTATATTTACTCGTTATTACAAAGTCGCCAATAACAACAAAATTTTATTAATCAAGCCTTACTGTTGGTAAAACTTCAGACACAAAAACGCTCACGGCCATAGCGGATATACCAGCGCCATAAAATTGACCAGACACAGGAGGAACCAATCTAGGGCACCTCGCAACAGCGACAGGAATATGTTCAAAGCCTGTAAGAGTACCCTGCGTAGGGTCAAACCCTTTCCAACCGACACCAGGGATAAAAACCTCAACCCAAGCATGTGTTGCGCCAGCGGCACCATTTAAATAATCAGAGCATATATAACCAGAAACAAACCTTGAAGCAAAACCAAGCTGTTTAACCACAGTCATATACAAATAAGCGAAATCACGACACGAACCAGAACGAAAATAAAGCGTTTGTTCAGGGCTTTGCACGCCCTCTTCATCTCGCTTTATATAAACGAAATTTTGATGAATATACTGATTAATTTCAAACAACAAAGTAAATGTTTGAATATGGTCGCCGTACACCCAAAACTCATCAACAAAAGCTTGAACAAGATCAGACTTTGCCAACTTATACCCGCTCATATACGGGCGCAAACACACTAGCTCATCCGTTTGGTAAATAAATGGAAAGTCAACAGCATAATCCTCAACCAAAAAATCAAACGGCTGAGCATCATATTTTTCAACCAACACTTCACTATTAACACTCAATACATTGGTTTTACAAAAAAATGAAGCAGATGCAACCGAATTACTTTCAACATCCCTAAACCAAAATAAATTGGCCTTGGGAAACACGGTTAACTCAGAAGAAATAATGCGTAAATCAACACCTTCACGAGGTCTTACACGCAACAAATGAGGAAACAGCAGCACAGGCTCTGGGTAAGTGTATTGGGTATAATGCCGAACCTTATAACGTTTCATACCTATCAGTATGAACCCTTACCACGCAATAGCAAGCAATACTCACTAATGAGAACAAACTTAAACAGCATAAAGATATTTACAGCAATTAATAGTAAACTAAAGCCAGCACAAGCAATTAAGGATTCAACAATGTCTACCGCCACAAAACAACAAAACATAACAGTAGAAGAATACTTAAATGGTGAGCTAATAAGCGACACCAAACACGAACTGGTTAACGGCCAAGTATATGCAATGGCGGGGGCAAGTAAAAACCACGAACGTATATCACTTAATATCTTGTCAGAACTTAGATACCATCTCAAAAACTCACCATGCGAACCCTTTGGTTCAGACATGAAAATAAGAGTACGGGATAACTTTTACTACCCAGATGCCTTGGTAGATTGTAGCGTTGATGAAACAACCCCGTACTTCACAACAACCCCAGTTATTGCGGTTGAAGTAATTTCAAAATCAACCCGAAAAATAGACGAACAAATAAAACGCATGGAATACATAAACATTCCAACACTAGTCGAATACGTAATAATTGAACAAGACTATGTAGATGTAGCGGTATTTCGTAAAAGCGACCAATGGCGGCCAACCCATTACTTTTTAGGCGATGAAATTCACTTTGAATCGATAGACCTAACACTCGCAGTAGAAGAAATATACTCACGAGTAAATAACGAAGACATGAATGAATTTATCGCCCAAAAACAGGGCAATAGCAAATGAGCTTTAGGCAAAAAAACTAAAGCTCTAACAAAAACGCTAACGCTTTAGTTAACAACTGCTGCGCTGCTTGGTTTGATGCTGATTCAACATAACAACGCAGCTCTGGAGCATTACCAGATGGTCTAAAATGCACAACATCACCATTATTCATAGTAATACGTAAACCATCAGTGGTATTCACATTATTCACAGACGCAAAACCCAGCTGAGCAGCTACTTTTTCAGGTTGAGTGGTTAACTCAGCAATTAAAGCTTTACTCTTTTCGGTCGCAAAATCTTTCAGCCTGTCACTTACAGTAAAACGTGGCGGTAAAGTTTTTAACTGCTCAGCTAACGTAGCCTTTTGAGTTAACAAAGCAAACGCAGGCAATAACGCATCACGTGTTGGCAAAGCTTTTAAACTTTTGCCTTCAACCAAAACATCGCTACCTAACAAATAACCACCGTTGGCCTCAAAACCGGCAATCGCCTTAAAATCACCCGACAGCGCCGAAAACTCAGCAATAACATACGGCGAACCAATTTTAGTGCGTACAACCTTAGTAAATAAAGCAGACTGCTCAATAGCCGTATTACAACTTACCGGCACAGCTAAAGCTTCAATATTAAGCGCTTTACTACACAACAAACCTAAAATATCACCACGTAACCAATTACCGTATTCATCAGCAATTAACGGGCGATCACCATCACCATCGGTAGAAAATATCGCATCAAAACCATACTCTTTGCTCCACGCTTGCGCTTTTGCTTGGTCTTCAGCCGAAACCGCCTCAGTATCAATCGCCACAAACTCATTACTGCGCTCTAAACTAGTTACCTGTGCGCCCAAAGCCTCAAAAATTTGTCGATAAATATCACGACCAGCACTTGAGTGCTCGTAAATACCAATGCTCTTACCAGCCAGCGCATCAGCAGGGTATAAAGATGTATAACGCTCAATATAAGCAGTTTTAGCGGCATCATCTGTAACTAATTCAGGTAAAGATGACAACGCTGTAAATTCAGCTTGTTCAGCTAAAATAGCCAACTCATCCGCTTTAGAAATCTCGCCATCAGGGCGATAAAATTTTAAGCCATTACGATCAAACGGAATATGGCTACCAGTAACCATAATAGCCGGCACATTATCTTGCATCGCTTTATAAGCCAAAGCAGGTGTAGGCACCACACCATAATAAACAGAATTTATACCCAACTGCTGCAAACCCTGCGCACAAGCTTGCGCCATAGCATAACTACTTGGGCGGTTATCAATAGCAATGGCAATAGTTGAAAAACTAAAGTTTTGTTGCGCCACCTTAGCAAAAGCAATAGCAAAAGCTGCGCAAACACTTGGGGTAAAATCAACCACTAAACCACGGGCGCCACTAGTGCCAAACTGAACACCCGAATTTTTAATAACACTTGAAGTAACTAACATTGTTAAACCTTTATCCTAAAAACTGTTTAAAGCAAAATTAAAGCTCAAAATACGCGGCACGCAACCTGTCTTGATGGCGCTGTAAATAACTGGTACCAGAGCGGCCAAAGTTATTAAAGTGGTTATCTAAATGGTAATAAGTACGCGCCTCGTCAGCTAAACCATAAGTTAAACCATTGTGCTCTTCGCCTACTAAAGTATTTAACACATAACTCCAATCGGCACGTGTTGTTACGTTAATAAAGCGATTATTAATATCTTTACGTACCCCAAAGTTATAAGTAAAACCTAAACCTATGGTTTTTTGGTATTCATCTTCATATACATAAGCAGTACTTAACCCTTCATCAGCATCTTTGGTCGCTTTAAACGACAAGTTTACCTCAAAGTCGTCAAAATAACGGCTGACTAAAATATCTATCCCTTTATCACCCGCCCAAAACTTACCATACTTAGTAAATATACTGGTATTTAACCAAGGCGAATAATATCTATACTTAATTGCAGAAACCTGCTTGTCACTGTGCTCTGGCAATGGTCGCAAACACGAAGACAAACTATTATTTGGGTTGGCCACACAAGGTCTGTAATAATAATAGCTTTTCTCACCTGAATACTCATATTTGCCTGAGTAAACAAAAAATTGATGTTGGCCATTATCACTGCGCCAACCTAACTCGCCACCAAGCATTTTATAATCGCGCGCAAACTTACCAAAACTAACTAAAGCTTTAGTATTAAAAGGCAAATTAATCGCCTGATTTAAAGTTAAGGTTTGAAGACCATTATCGTGTTTAGTAAAGTTTGGGATGCGACCACGGTCAACATCTTGGCTTTCAGTTAACTGAGTTAAATGAAAAGCAGTAGCGGTTAACCCCGGCCAAACCGGAATGGGTAACTCTAAATGTGTCGCTAAGGCTAACGAATAATCCAACATACCAAACTCAGTACCCACGGTCGATTTAATATGCGGATACAAAGTTAAACTAGGTTTAACAAAAAAGCTTGAATCTTCCTCTAACCAATTAACGCTTTGAGCAGAATTACCAGAGGTAATTTGCAACTCCCCCCCCTGTAAAAAGTTACGATACGCCACTACCGAAGTTGCCACAGAGTCAACCACAATACCGGCTTGCGTAATTTCTACAGTAAAGGCTGCTACCGATTCAGGTGCATACTGAGCAACTATCGCCATAACCACAGAAAAGGTATCAATATGATTGCCGCTATATCTATTATTTTCAACCCGAACAGTTAAATGCTCGCCCGACGGGTTTAAACCTAATTTAAAATCGGTAAATTTACGTTTACGCAAAGCTTGGCGAATTAATAACAAAGGTTCTGCTTGCTTTGCCTGATTTTGAGCAGCAGATGCCTGCACCTCATTAATACCGGTTTGAATAACATTCTCAGCTAAAGCAGGCGTAATTTCAGCACGGGTTTGGTACATATTTGTACTAATACCAATGCCCCAATAGGTATGATTAGTTAAATTATCTTCACTGGCACCCAACATAGCTTTGGCAAAAATGCGCGTATTACCACCTAACCAATCTTTTGGGGTTGAAAGCTCAACACCATAATTTGCACTTACAGCATCGTATTCTGCTAATACCGCACCCCACTCATAGGGTTGCCATTTGACCGCACCGAATACACCATCCATACGGCCAAAACTCGATTCACTTTGGCCTACACCTATTGAAGCATCTAAATTAAAATCAACAAAATAGCGCGACAAAACAGCATATTTTGAGTCTAGGAAATTTGACGCCCCACCTAAATCTTGAATACCAACAGCTAACTTAAACCAGTTTCCAGGAATATATGGTAAGGTAAACTTAATGTTCGCTGACAGATCGGAACCTTTTGTGGTTGTGTTGTGATGAGCCATATTTCGACCTGTAACCTCAAGATAATCAGAAAAAGCTGCTGCAAAATGAAAGTTAGGCGTAGATTGATAATGGTTGATTAGTTCTGATTGGTTACCATGCATAAATACAATTTCGCCATCACCAAAGTTATAAGCTGAAGGCACATTAAAATAGCCAGAAAACCCTTGAAAAGAGGTGGTGGTATCCGGCCTTTTTACTGGCGTATCGGCCATAGCAAAATTACTAACACAAGTTCCGCTAACCAACAAACCAGCTGTTGCTAATAAAGAAAGTTTAAATGTGCGCATTATTTATAGTTCCTGAAAGCAAAAAGGCCGAACAAAGCCGGCCTTTTACAACAAAATTAATTATTAAATAGTTTTTGCAAGCCGAGCTTGTCTTTTACGTATACGCTTAACAGTACTGCGGCGCACAAAACGTACTAGCTTCCATACACGAATTAATGCATAACAGTACACGGCAAATACAGCTAAAAAGCTAACAAACATAATCCACTCTGGTATTTGATACACCTCACCTGCAATACCAAAACCTGAATATAAACACGACAAGCTAAAAATAATAAACAGCGACTGACGTGAACTAAAGCCAGCACGCAAGAATATATGGTGTAAATGGTCTCTGTCTGGCAAAAAGGCTGATTGACCTTTACGCACGCGGCGGTAAATAATGGCCGCCATATCCATTAATGGAATACCAATAATCCACAATGCAGTTACAGTTCTAAAAGCAGCTTCACCGCTAGCAGATGCATCACCTTGTGTACCTAAGGTTAATAACCAAATAACACTTAAGCCAATAAACATAGAGCCAGCATCACCCATAAATATTTTTTTAACAGGTCCTGGTACTAAACTTAAGTTAAAAGCTAAATACGGCAATATCGCACAAACTAAAATTATTGGCAGGGCAATAAAGTCTTGCTGGTTAGCCAAATAAAACATAATACCAACACTGGCAAATGTGTTTAGCGCTAATGAACCTGCAAGGCCGTCGATACCGTCGGTCATATTAAATGCGTTAATTGCACCAATAACAGCAACAAAAGTAAGTAAAGCACCCAACACACCAATATCAATTGACCCTAAGCCAACTAAATTACCAAGGTCGTGAATATAAATATCGGCGCCAAACACCATAATACTGGCAATAAGCACTTGTGCAACAATACGTGAGCGCACACTAAGGTTGTGATAATCGTCTAACACACCTAAAAAAACAACAAATGCAGATGATATTAAAAATAAGGTAATTAACTTTTCGCCAGGGAAAGCCAACATACAAGCAAACATAGTTGCTATGTAAAACGCAATACCACCGACTAAAGGGATAGACCCTTTGTGCACTTTACGCGCATTTGGTTTGTCAACCAAACCGACTTTTTCAGCGAAAGGTTTTAAAATAAAGACTGATGCAAAACTAATAGCAATGGCGGCTATTATTTCCATATAAACTCCGTTTTTAGAGAGGCTATTTCAAACACGCGCAATAATACATCAAGCAACATGGCTTGAATATGACAATAGAAAAAAAATGTGGATTAATTCGCGTTGCGCCAAATAATTTAACATTTTTAATCTATTGAACAGATTAACCACAACAAATAAACAACAAGATTTAAATATTAAAACCCAATCTTATACGCGACCGTATCTATCTTCAAAACGTACAATATCGTCTTCACCAAGGTATGAACCTGACTGAACTTCAATCAGTTCTAATGGTACTTTACCTGGATTTTCTAATGCGTGAATTACACCAACTGGAATATAAGTCGATTGATTTTCTGTTAATAATAACTCTTTATCACCATTGGTTACTTTGGCAGTGCCAGATACTACAATCCAGTGCTCAGCTCTGTGGTGATGCATTTGCACAGATAATTTCGCACCAGGTTTTACTGTGATACGTTTAACTTGATAACGTGCACCATTATCAATTGAATCGTATTTACCCCAAGGGCGATATACTTCACGGTGGAACTGGAATTCGCTGCGACCTTCAGCTTTTAATTGGTTTACGATGTTTTTAACATCTTGCACCTTATCTTTAGCTGCAACCATAACCGCATCTTTAGTATCGACTATCACTAAGTCTTCAACACCAACAGTTGCTACCATACGGCCTTCAACCGAACCATAAACTAAACAGTTTTTGGTATTTTCGCCGATAAAGTCGCCACGCACGGCATTGCCGTTATCATCTTTATTATTCACTTCCCACAATGCTGACCATGAGCCAACATCATTCCAACCAGCATCTAATGGAACCACCACAGCAGCGTCAGTTTTTTCCATAACCGCATAGTCAATTGAATCATCTGGGCAAGCTTCAAAAGCCTCTTTATCTACACGAACAAAATCTAAATCAGCTGCTGTATTACCAATGGCTTTTTTACAGGCTTCTAAGATAGCAGGTTGGTATTTAGCTAGTTCAGCTAAGTAACGGTTCGCTTTAAACATAAACATACCACTATTCCAGTAGTACTCACCGCTATTTAAATATTCGGTTGCTGTGGCTAAATCCGGCTTTTCAACAAAACTATCTACTGCGTAAGCTGTGGCTACTGCGTTGCCACGTTTGATATAACCATAACCAGTTTCAGCATGGGTTGGCACAATGCCAAAAGTCACCATCTTATCTTGTTTGGCAAGAGCTTGGGCTTTATCAATGGCAGCTAAAAACGCATCATTGTTTTGAATAACATGGTCAGCGGCTAAAACTAATAGTAGAGGGTCGTCACCATTTGCAGTTGCTTGCAAAGCGGCAAGTGCAATAGCTGGGGCTGTGTTGCGGCCAACTGGTTCTAAAATTACTGGGCTTTGCAGCGCTTTAATCGCTCTAAGTTGCTCAGCCACCATAAAGCGGTTGTCTTCGTTACAAATTACCAGAGGTGCTAAATGATCACTGCCTTTTAAGCGCAATACAGTTTCTTGTAACATAGAGTTATCGCTTGCAAGCGGTAAATATTGTTTTGGGTAAGCTGAGCGAGAAAGGGGCCATAAACGCGAGCCAGAACCGCCCGCCATAATTACTACTTGAAGCACATTGTGTCCTGAATTCAGTATATTAATATTCATCAGTACTTACGCTTCTCGCCTTCTAGAGTACCATTCTCGTAACAATTTTAGTCCTGGTCTTTCAAAATATGATGAGAGAACATGCGCAAGTAGAATTGAAGTACAAATAGCTAGGAAAATTGCTAAATAAGCATTATCGAATATAGGCGTTAAATGGTAGATGATCATGTAGCCAACATTTTGGTGGATTAGATACAAAGTATATGAAATGCCACCAAAATAGATGAGGACTTTATTGTTTAAAATCAACAACCTTCCCGACACTGCTAAGAAGAAAGTTACAAAGAATAAAAGAAAAAGAACTACGTGATCTACACTATAAGATACAAAGGTTGAAATAATCGAAAGCAGAAGACACGTAAGTGCTGCTTTCTTTTGCAAATTAGATGTAATTAAATAAAAACAAATACCAGCCATAAAAAAAGAAATATGATCGATAATAAAGATTTTTTTAATTGCATTTGGTATGTTAAAGAGGCCAACTGAATCGCCTATTCCCAAAATGACGAGCATAGCAAAGAAATTCAAACAGCTATGTAACCTGTTAATACAAAATAAAAGAAACATCCAAAAATAAAATGTTAACTCTACAGTCAAAGTCCAATAAACAGTGTCTACATGTGGAAGTCTCATATACTCATGCAACATAGTCAGGTTAGCAACCGCAGCAATCAATGACACCTCTCTCCCTGGTAAACCAAAAGTTGAAACAGCAACAAAAGTTATGGCTACGGAAACCCAAAATGCAGGGTACAACCGAGAAAACCTAGAAATTATAAAGTCCATTGGCTTTTTAACCTTGGACAGTGTTAAAAATATGACATACCCACTTAAAATAAAGAATAGTTGAACCCCATAACGCCCTAGATAACTCCATTCAACAGGTAATGTTGCGTGACCATATATTGTGTGGTAATTGTAAAAAAAGTGATAGATAACCACACATAGTGCAGCTATCCCTCTTAATGCGTCCAATTCAGATATTCGATGCATACTACGAAAGTTCCTTTATTAAGCTCTAAACTGATCTTGGTTATCTAAAAACCAGTGATAGGTTGAAGCTAAGCCATCTTCTAATGAAATTGAATATTTCCACCCTAGCGCTTCTAAACGCGACGAGTCCATTAATTTGCGAGGTGTACCGTCAGGCTTACTTGTATCAAATTTAATTTCACCTGAAAACCCAACTACTTTGGCCACAGTTTCAACTAACTCACGAATAGTGCAGTCTACACCTGTACCCACATTAATGTGACTTAACATAGGCTGAGTATTGGCTTGATAGGTTTTGTCATCCAAATTCATAATATGGATACAGGCAGCGGCCATATCATCTACGTGTAAAAATTCGCGCATTGGTTTACCAGAGCCCCATGCAACGACTTCAGAAGCATTGTTTAATTTTGCCTCGTGAAAACGGCGAATTAAAGCTGGAATAACATGCGAGTTTTCAGGGTGAAAATTATCATTTTCGCCATACAAATTAGTTGGCATTGCGCTGCGATAATTTCTACTATATTGGCGGTTGTATGATTCGCACAGCTTAATACCAGCAATTTTTGCTACAGCATAAGGCTCGTTTGTAGGCTCTAACACACCAGTTAACAAAGCCTCTTCTTTCATCGGTTGTTCTGCAAATTTAGGGTAAATACACGAAGATCCCAAAAAGAGTAAATCATTTACGCCAGCTTGATGAGCTGAATGAATAATATTACATTCCATCATCAAGTTTTCATAAATAAACTCCGCTGGGTAGGTGTTGTTAGCAATAATGCCACCCACTTTAGCTGCGGCTAAATAAACTTGATCAATAGATTCATTTTTAAAGAATTCAGCGACAGCAGTTTGGTCAAGCAAATTAAGTTGTTTTCTATCTCTTACTACAATTTCCACATTAGCTTTAACATCAAGCTGGCGGACAATTGCAGAACCGACCATACCTTTGTGGCCTGCTACAAATATTTTTTTCATAATTGGTACCTAAAATTCAACTGGCTATTTTTTCAAAAACTGTGGAATTTTCGACAAATTTTTAAATGTTAGAGCTCTAAGCCAAGGAAGACCATTTGTTTTTAACGCTAGTTTGTCTTCTTTGGATTTTTGAATAATATTTTTTAAACTTCGGTTACTTGCCCCACCCACACGCATTTTCACCAAGACCTCTGGTATATAATGCGTTGAAACTTTGCCTTTCCACAAATAACGAAGTATCGAATCGTAGTCAGCGGCTATTCTATAGCTTAAGTCAAACCCGCCTAACAGTTGATATTTTTCTCGCTTCATATAAAAGGTTGGATGTGGTGGCATCCAGCCGCTTTTTAGCTTCTCAAATTTAAAATCGCCACTGATCCATTTACGTACAACTTTGGTAGTGTCATTTTTTTGTACATAGTCTAAATCTGCGTAAACGGAGTCCGCTTGACTATCTTCAAACGCTTTTACTATTTGCGCAACGGCATGCTCATCAGCAAAAATGTCGTCAGAATGCATAAATCCAATTACATCGCCTGTTGCAGCGTTTATTCCCTTATTTAACGCGTCATAAATTCCTTTATCTGGTTCACTAATTAAAATACCAATACGCTCACCTGAACGTTTTACCACATCAACAGTGTCATCTTTTGAGCCACCATCAATAATAATGTGTTCGATATTTTGATAGGTTTGAGCGTTAACAGACTTAATTGCATCTACAACTGTCTTGGCACTGTTATAGGTTGCTGTTATAATTGATATTTTTATGGGCATTGAAGTTCCATTGATTAACTTATGCAGTTCATACAAGCTAAAATTTATTGAATGATTAGGCTGAGCCTCGCAGCTCAGCAATGTATAAAGGCAAGCATTTATTCCACTGACACGCTTACATTGTGCCCATGTGATTTTAGTAACGCGTGTTGTTTGGCTTTATCCAAGTCACTTGCAACCATTTCGGCACACATTTCTTCTACCGTGATTTCTGGTACCCAACCTAATTTAGCTTTTGCTTTTGATGGGTCTCCCAATAAAGTTTCTACTTCTGCAGGGCGGAAGTATTTAGGGTCAACTTTTACAATTACATCACCAACACTTAAAGCCGGTGCTTTATTAGCATCGGTAATTGCGGTAACAGTTGCAATTTCGTTTACGCCTTCACCGCTGAATTCAACCTCTATGCCAGCTTCTTTGGCAGATAAACGAACAAATTCGCGTACAGAAATTTGTTTTCCTGTAGCAATAACAAAATCTTCAGCGGTGTCTTGCTGTAACATCATCCATTGCATACGAACATAGTCTTTGGCATGGCCCCAGTCGCGTAATGCATCCATATTGCCTAGGTATAAGCATTTTTCTAAACCTTGAGCAATGTTTGCAATGCCACGCGTAATTTTTCGAGTTACAAACGTCTCACCACGACGCGGTGATTCATGATTAAATAAAATACCATTACAGGCATACATACCGTAAGCTTCGCGGTAATTTACAGTAATCCAATACGCGTACATTTTTGCAACCGCATAAGGCGAGCGAGGGTGAAACGGCGTAGTTTCTTTTTGCGGTATTTCTTGCACCAAACCGTACAATTCAGAAGTTGAAGCTTGATAAAACTTAGTTTTCTTTTCTAATCCTAAAAAACGAATTGCTTCTAATAAACGCAGAGTGCCCATTGCATCCACATCAGCTGTATATTCTGGCGACTCAAACGATACCGCAACGTGCGATTGTGCACCTAAATTGTATACTTCGTCTGGCTGAACTTCTTTCAAAATTCGCGTCAAGTTGGAAGAATCTGTTAAATCACCATAATGGAGAAAAAATTTTGGATTTTCTTCATGGCGATCTTGGTATATGTGATCTACACGTTCAGTGTTAAACAAAGATGCACGACGTTTTATACCGTGAACCTCGTAACCTTTGTCCAACAAAAATTCCGCTAAATAAGAACCATCCTGGCCTGTAACGCCAGTAATTAATGCTTTTTTCATTTCAATTCCAAATTTAAATTACTTAAAAGTTCGTTTCCGTTTAAACACCGCAGGGTTGCCTTGGTATATACAATCATTTTCAAGTGATTTGTTCGCCACAGATCCGGCGGCTAATATTGCATTCGTTCCGATAGTCACATTTGGACACACAATAGCTTTTGCTCCTACCCATGCACCGTTACATATATCTATAGTACCTAGCAACAAATCAAACGTTTCTTTAGTATAATCATGGTTACCTGTAAGCAAATAAGCACCTTGTGAGATGCAGCTATGGTCGCCAATTGTAATATTTGCTAAATTATCAATCCAAACATTTTCGCCAACCCATGCATGGTCGCCAATAGTTAAAAACCAAGGATACTTAATTTTAATAGATGGCTTCAATACAATGGTGTTTTTTACTCTAGCACCAAACATCAATAATAATTTTATCTTAAGGGTATTAGGTACAGGAAAACGCGTTTCAAAAAATATACGACTAATTACTATCCAGAATAAAATTTTAATTTTACTACCAGGTTTGTACTCGCTGTTATCATAAAGTGACAAATTAACCATTTGAGCCACCGACATCTATTTTATAAATTTCTTTTAAGACGTTTTTGATTTCATTTTTGTCTTTTCCAGCCATTCTATAGATATCATAAATTTTAGCGTCCACTAAAAAACGGTACCAAAAGCCTTGCAGAAAGTGCCATATAAACCCTTTCCTGCCATCCAAAAAACCCACCTTGATAAAATATCTGTAGTTAAAATAAATCACAGGTCTAAAAAATAATGGCAATTGTGCATATTTTTTCTTTAGCCACCTTTTCCTTTCTAATTGCCTACCAAAAAATTTAGGTTTTATATCATCGTAATCAAAAAAATTATAAATATTGTTGAGTAAATCGACAGCTTCCCTTGTTGCATAATTATTATGTTTTTCAGTCCACCAAGTGAGTGAGTTTAAGTTTTCGTCAGTAATATCATTATCAAGATTTACTACATCACCAGATGAAACCTTAATATGTTCATCCATCCAACGTAACTCGCTTTTCCCATAACCTCGTCGAAACACTCTCAGTAACCAAATAGGATAATAATCACCGTACTTTATCCATTGTCCCATAAATTTAACTTTTCTTTTAACCTGTAACCCCGTAACTGCAGTGTCAAAAGAGTTAAGTCTACTTTGTAACTCTTCCATTAATTCATGAGAAACCGTTTCATCAGCGTCCAAGCGCATTATCCAAGGAGTATCGATGTTGCAATTATCTAGAGCCCAATTGAACTGAACAGCGTGGTTTACCCATTTATTCTTGTAAACATCAGCACCTAGTGTACAAGCCAAATTACATGTATCGTCGGTAGAAAATGAATCAACAATAACCACCCTGACGTTAGGTGCTTGCACCGAGCGAATGCACCTTTCGATATGTATAGATTCGTTGTAAGTCAATATAACAACTGTTAGCATGTAGATTTCTCCAATACTGAACAAAAATCACTCGTCATTTTTTCTACAGTCATATTATTTGCAATTAAAGCAGCTTTTGTTGCTACTTTCTCACGGAGAGTTTGATCTTCAGAAAGTCTAGTTAATCCCTCAAAAACTGCTTTAGCGCAGTACGGGACTATGACAGCGGATTCCAAATTAGAAAAAAACTGGCTCGCACCAACTCCTTCAGTCATTACAATTGGAGTACCATTATAAGCAGCTTCTAAAATGGTCATCCCAAAATTTTCCGAAATACTAGTTAATGCAAAGATATCTGCTTGCTTATATAGAGAAGTCAGCTCGGCTCCATATTTTTCACCGAGAAACTCGAAATCGCCGCCCTCAATCAATCCGAAAGACTGTGCCACCTTTCGTAAAGTATCGTCATACCCTTCATCAATTGGGCCAACTATTGAAAGTTTAACTTTCTTTTCGTCACGTTTCATTAAAGCCAAAGCCTCCAACAAAACAGGTAGTCCTTTTTTCCAATTAACCCTCCCAACAAAAAGAATATTTTCAACTGTTCTTTCAAATTTATTTATATTGAAATGAGAGATTTCACTCGCACTATCTTTGCCAATTTCAAGGCCTAAGGGGATAATTTCTGTACAAACGTTACTGCCGCATAACTTATCAACGGCTACTTTCTCACTAAGAACTGTACAATGTACAAAATTAGCACCAGCAAGATTCCGGCGAACAATGTGCTTTATAAGAAAACTTTTGAGCCTTTGCTTTTTCTCGTTAAGTAATTCTGGGTACAAGGTGCCGTGCGGAGTTATCACATATTGGACACCAAAGAATCGACAGAGCGAAGGTCCAATTAAACAAGGGAGGTTCCAAATACCAGAGTAAAACACCCTGTAATCAGTGGCACTTCGCCTAATATCCCACAATTTTTTCAAAAGCTTAAAAACAACTCCGGGAGAGATCGAGAAGTTGACAGGCCCCATATAGCTGAAGTAGCTTACGCGTACGCTGGCAAAGGTTTTGTTTTTGTAGCACGACGCTAGTCCCGCATTTGTGGTCAACACCTCAACTTCGTGACCTCGTTTTACAAGCTCTGCATCCAACCCAAAATCGGCTGTTACAGCCCCCCCCATTTTTTTTGCCGGGTAGTAGGATCCACATACTCTTAAACACTTCATCTAGGTGACCTCTCTAAAAAATCGACTAATTGTGATGCCATAAAGTTCACGTTGAATTTTTCCTTGGCCACTCTCCCCGAGTTAGCTTTATAACGTGATAGCTCGCCTGCTGTCTTCACACTAAATGCTTTAGAAAGGGTATTTAAAAAGCTTTGCATATCTAATTTTTCAAAGCACAATCCGTTTTCACCTTCTGTTAATGCGGCAATTTCAGGCATGTGTTCTTTCTTGTTTGAATGAACTATAGCCGGAACATTATAACTAAACGCGTGTATCAAACTTAGTCCTACAGCCCCACCATAAACAAAAAAATCACAATGGGCTAAATGCTTCGCAATGTGAGATTCTTCATACAAAGCCCCTGTAAATTCAACACTAACAGAACTTGGAAACGTGAGATTTTCACAAGCACCTAAAAGTTCACCGTCTCCAATAATAGTAAAGTGTATAGGCAAATCCGTTTTTTGTAGGGCCTTCAATACAAACAATAAATTTGATTTTTCATTGATACGCCCGATAAATACCAAGTTTAGTTGGTCTTCCCTGGCAACTTTCAAAGGTGTGGGTTCTTCCAATGCAATTTTTAAATTTTTCTGAATGCTATTGTAGTCAAGCCCATTATTCAAATAGGTTAACCTACTCAAATCCGAAAAATGCTCTCTAACCTTTTCAAAGTCGGATTCTGTATACAAGATAACTCCGTCAAACAATTTCATAATTGACAGTCGAATTTTAAACGACAGGTTTGAAGTTTTTGCTGACCACCCTTGCCCGTACCAATACACCGGTTTTCCTTTGAGTTTGCAAATGAGCAAAACCAAATAATTTGATAAATACCTTGGGTTACCAGTTATGACTATACCTTGATAATTATTCAATGACTTGAAAGGAATGCCTTGCTGCCATAACAATTTTCCAAAAAATAGCCTGTGCTCTTTCAAGCAGTACTCAAATTCGATTCCACTACTATTAGTAGCGACGGATTTAAGCCCATCGGCATCAAAGTCAGATGACAATATTTTGATTAACTTGGGTGCCAACTCCGCTACTTTTTGATAAAAAGGTAGCCGATATTTGGGAATACAAGGTTGCAAAATTAGGAACATATTTTACGACTTTCTCCATTTTTCCGAGCAATAGAGGTTAAAAACGCTGCAAATTTCCATCCCCACATAAAAACAAACGCATAGATAATAAATCGACTCGCAGCTCGAATTGACGCGACCGAGGACAAGCCAGAAAAAACACAGCATGCGAAAAATAACAAATGATAAACCTTCGCTTTATCAAGCCGACCATCAACAAAACTGAATAACAAACCAAGCGCAGCACCAAAACAAAAATATCCGGAGCCAAACCATAGTATTGATTCGCCTACCAGATCAGTATTGATACCAATGGGAAAACCAAAGTGGGGGGTTAAAGACTGGTAAGCGTAAAATTTTGAAGTATCCAGAAGGAATGAAGGGATTGGTGATATATAGAGCAAAAATTGAGTGACATTTGTTGGCAGTCGAATTTGCCCTTCCTCTACACCAGACAGTGTTAGTGTTAATGTTGCTTGTCCAGAAACGGTAGCCATGACAAACGAGGTAAGATCTGGGATTACTGGTATTAGCTCAATTATACTAGCAAAAAAGTTAATTATACCAAGCTCAGCACCTCTTCCATAAATCGCGTTAAAATAGACAATACCAGTTACTACTATAGTTAAAAACTGTTTCCAACCACTAGAAGAGTATATAAATCTCATAACGAAATACAGAGCGAACGGAATTACAACAGCTCTACTGAAAATAGCCATTGAATATGCGAGAGCTAAAATCAAAGCAACAAATAATAATATATGATTTTTTCGATAATTGTAGTGTCTGTACAACACCATGAGTAAAGCCAGTAGACTAAAAATTTTGTATATATTTAGTAATGTTTCTTCACCAAAAAAGCGACTCGGTGGAGCAAAAAGAGCCAATAGGTTTCCTTTAAGACCAAGAATTAAGCAGGTACCCGCAACAACTAACACAAAGAAAATCCATGACGACGATATTTTAAACTTCCGACTAAAATTAATATTAAGACCGTGCCCGTTATTAAATGATGGCTTAGATTTTCTGAGCTTCATCCAACCAACATATGCAAAGTCAAAAGACAACTTAAACAACATTGAATAATAAAAAGCAGACTCAACGTACTTTTCAGCTACAAGCGTAATATTGGCTTGGAATTCAATAATATCTAGGTAGAACAAAATAGGATATTGATAGCTAATCCAAAATAAAATGGTCATGACCGAAAATAAGTTAGATACTCTCTTAAAAAAGTAAGATATATAGAAAACCAAAAGAACTTGGGTAAATACAAAAACAAAGTACCAAACTTCAAAACCATCAGAAAAAGCCATAGAAATTTTATAATCCTTCTAAAACACTACGTTTTTTGCTAGACAAAATTACCTCTAGGTGTTTAAGTTGATTTACTCGGCCAAAATGTTCCTGAAAAACCTGCCAGTCTAGGTCAGAAAATAACTTATCTTTAAAGTCTAGTGTTTTTAGTTCCTCCATCTTATGGATATTGGTTATGGCGCTAGGAAGAAACATACTTAATTCTTTGCTGTATTCAGTAGCCATGCAAATTACGTGTTTACGGCGAGACAGTGCGTGAATGAGCGAACCCGATACAATATTTGTGGAATTTCCATGCATATTCAAAATACATTGGGCTTGCTCAAGGACGCATTCATATTCTTCAATCGACAAACAGCGAATATCTAAGTTTACTTTAGTAAGCCTTCTGGACTCTATAATGGACTCAAGCTTTTCTCTATATTGGTAGTCACATTCTCCAGCAATATACAAAGGTAAATGACTTGGCCAAAACTCCAATAATGTGGCAATTTTTTTTCTAGGCTCTAGTTTTCCGACCAACGCAAAATTATATAAATCGTTAGAGCAACTTTCAGTGCTTTTGAAGGAGCCATATTTGATATGTGGTAAATACGAATAAGATTTGTTTTTTTGAGCAAATTTCTTACTAAGAACTACTCGTCTACTTGCAACGATGGACAATAATTTCCCTAAGATCAACGAAATTAAACGAATGAAGCCCTTTCCATTATGCCGTGAATAATTATGCCTAACCCATATAATTTGGTTATATGGTGCTAAAAAGCATAATACAAAAATAACAAACACAAGTAGCCTTTTAAATTTCAGCCTATTACCATCAAAAGGGTAATCTTCAAACCAATTCAAGACGATTTTCTTTGGCTTTAAAAAATACTTAAAACTAAAAAAGTCAGTCAAACTTTCTGAAGTATTTTTTTCAACGTGTTCAATACAACTTTTCAATGACGTTGAATAACTATTATAATTCTGGTTATGTGGGTAATAAAAAAGCTTTGATGTCATTTTAAAAACGGCCTATAGTCTAGCTGATAATGCTCAGTACACCTTCTGTTTGCAATTTTTTTGGCCGGATTCCCCACCCAAATCTCGCCATGCCCGACAGTCTTCGTAACTATAGCTCCAGCCCCAACGACCGCAAAATCTTCAACATCAGCACCGACTAGTATTTGTGAACAAGCACCAATCCAGCAATTTTTTCCAATCATTTTTTGAGACGTGTATGAAGGATTTCCAGCACTATGAGGATCATGCCCCATAGTCCATATTAATGTTCCGGTCGCGATATCAGTGTCACTACAGATAGTTAAACCACCACGGCCATCAATAAATACCCCCGAATTCAAAGCAACTCTATCGCCAAGGTGAACTTTCCATGGAGCCTTAACCTTAAAGCCAATACCCAGGAAGCAGTTTTTACCGAATTTAGCAAAACAAACATGTGCAAAAAAACACCTAACCTTTCTGCTAGGAACAAACGTAATAACATTATTCCAACAAAATTCAATAATTGTGCCAATTAAACATTTAATATTCATTACACATTTCAACGCTTGATACTAGAAAATTAGAGATTGCCAAAAATTCTTCGTCAGATAAATGATGGTTCCCCCCCTTTGCTGGCATTCGCCCAATTCCAGCTAAAGCCCTATAACTAGGCACTAGCTTTGAATGTTCCGTTCTGTCGTTCCAATCTTTATACCTACCGAGGCGAGGCGCCCCCATAGCCCCTCGAGTATGACAGCTACCACAGTATAAGTTATACTCGCTAAACAAAGGAGTACTTTCCAAACGAGACATGCAATTTTCAACGTTTGAAAATTGAGTATCTTCCTGAATACACAGAATAAAAACAGCAAGAGCAATTATTCCACTAAATAGTATTATCAATAATTTTTTGGCCAAACTCATAAGACATCGCTGCGATCGTTAAAGATGGGTTAACATAACTAGGTCGTTCAAAACACGAGCTTCCTAAGACAAATAAATTTCTAACAAAATTCGTTTCATTATTACTATTAACCACCCCGTTAAGCTTACCTTTCCTCGTCGTACACATATGATGAAACCCGCCAACAAATGTGTGCGGCTCTACGTCCCTTCCGATCAGCCAATCATGTAATCTGACAGAACCATAACCATGTTCCACGATAAAATTCGCAAAATTAGTACATGCTTCGGTTATAAAACGTTTATCCAACTCGTCAACACTCCATTCTAAATTTATTCTTTCTTTTGATAACCTATCAACTCGTTGTGACGGGGATAATTTATTGCCGAGAGATAAGCTTTGAGCGGACATAAACTTGACAGTATAAACATCTCTCAACCTAAAACGTTCAGATAAAAATTTAACAGTTTCTAATGGAGCCTTAAGTATTTCCCCAGCTTGTAACAATGCAGTTTTGTCTATGCCAGTTGTACTTATTAACTGCTTAAGTCGAGAAAATTGTACCGATATTTTGTCATACTTCATTTGATGTTCATGCGGGGTAAGAAAAAAACCGACAGAAAAGCTACCATCTCCGTTGGGGACTTCAATACCAGAAAAGCCCTTAGCGTTAGATTTAAAGTATTTACCAATAAAGTCTTTACCCTTTTTACTAGGCGTAATAAAACCAAGTTCCCCATGGGGATGTTCGCAAAAAAATTGCCCCACAGGAGTTTCCTCTATATTGTCAAAATTGCTTTGCATCAACAATCTAGGGTTTTCTATACCTCCGGCAGCCAAGATTATTTTTGCTGCCTGCAAAGATTGCACATTTCCGTTTAGGTCAGAAACTTCAACGCCTTTTACTGAAATGTTATCGTGTACGATTTTGGTTACGGTCTTACCGAAATACCATGTAACATTTGGTAAACTCTGTTTCAATTCTTTACCAATCTCAATTGGCTTCATTGGATTTGCTAACATCCATTCAGCAACATAACCTAAACTATCAATTTTCTGTGTTTTATATTCAAGACTACTTATTCCCATTAAGTTTTCTGCTTTAGAATAGTACGCAGTAAAACCAGTGTCTCCCCATAGGCTCAACTCGCGATTTGGTATTCTTGCACAAACCCCTGACCAATGGTTTAAAGTTCCTCCAAATTGGCGAATTCGAGTTGACGCCAAAGGGAAATAGTTGGCATTTGTGTCTCCCTCAAGGTTTAATTCTTGATGGGGGATAGATAGGTACTCTAATCCACTTTCTACTACGCATATTCTAAAGTTTTTGTTACTCTTTAAACTATCCAACAATGCAATAGTGGACAATCCACCACCGACAATAATAAAGTCATAATAATTATCCATAGTACTTGGTCCCATAAGTAAACACTATCTCTAATTTTTCTTTTAAATCAGATGAAATTAGCCAATTATGATACTGGACTGGAAAATCGCTACAGCCTACCTTATCTAACTTTATTTTAAGTTTATCTATATCTTCATTAGTGAGGTTAGAAATCAATTTTGGAGCAAATTCTTCCACCATATCCAAAATACCATGCTCAATGAACAACGTCTGAGCTGCTCCATCAAGAGACATTACACTAGAAGCTATAGTAGTTACGCAACATAAGCAACTTAATGCTTTTAAACTTCGCCGTTTAGAGTGATCTACAAAAAGCATACCTACATCCTGCTGTCAATATTACCCTCAGTTGAGGAAAAACGAGATACATTAACACTCCATTGAAAAACAAACATAGAAGAGTGTACACTATCGCCCCATCAAGGCCCATATGGGCATTTAAATATAAGCCAAATGGAATTCCTATTGCGATTGCGGAAAGAGTCCTTTGCACCAAAGATTTTTGCAATCCCATCTTCAATAAAAGTATACCATTGAGCTGACTCCATACTAGCAAAACCAAATACAGGCTGAAATATTCACCCCAGCTGGAAACAGCTTGATATGATGGTGGAAAAACTGCATCTACAATTTTAGAACCTCCTACAGCCAAAATCCCCCAAACTAGAAAAGCAAGACAGAAAGTTAGTAAACAGAGCTGCTTGACTAGTTTGGCTATACCAGCGTCATTATTCTGCTGAATAATTTTTGGAGTGTAATATTGAGATAGTGTGAAAACGCCAACGCCCAAAACCCCACACAAGTTAGTGAAAAGCATATAGTTAGAGAATTCGAGACTAGTTAAAAAAGAACTTCCCATTGCCTGGTCAATCCTATTGTTAGCCAACATTAAAATGGCAGAACCTCCAAATGGCAACCCCAGAAATAGCTTATCTTTGTCTAGCGAAAACCGAAATTTAAACGACTTCAAATACATAACAAATTCGACGCGGTATAGTAAGGAGACTCCAAACACAATAATTACAGCTTCAATTAACAAAGAATACCAAATTAGACTAGGGGAAAAGTAACAAATTGCAGCTCTTACTACTGAAGTACTAGTAGCATTCAAAACAATAAGGTGTGCTAGGCTCATGTTTCTTTGAGTACCAATAAAGATTGCTTCTAGCACATAAAATGGCCGAAATAATACACCTAGCGCTAAAGATACTATTTCAATAAATGAATAGGAATAATTTAAGAATGGTAAAACTAAACAAATAAATAGGCTGAGAACAAATACAAAAAAATTATAGTGTTCAAAGGCCCATTTGCAATCATTCACAGTGCAATGCTTTGAAGCCAAATCTTTTATCACTAAGTTGTTGGAACCTAATCTAGCCAAAGCGGATAGAGGTAGTAAAACACCCACCAAAAATAAAAAGCCGCCCAAAACATCTGGAGCAAGAAAATTCGTTAAGATGACTAATGTAATTGCATTTAAAAAGAACGTAATTGCTCTTGCAGACAATAGATATATCACAGACTATTTACCATATTGGCCTTCTCTGAATTACCCAACACAGCAATTCAAGACAACTCCTTTACACCTGACGCACTGACTATATCTTTAACTAACTCATATTGGTATGTCAGCTCAGGTAGATCAAAGTGGGTGCTAAGATGTCCAAACAATGAATAAACATTATTACTCAACATTGCTGAAGTATAAAATAGAGCAGACGTCCAAAAGCCATAAAGTTGGATTTGAGGATTGTTCAGTAAATGTATTTCTATTGGCAGATAGTCGTCCAAAGACCTAACAAAACCGCACTCCTTAATTACCGATTCTGTTAGCTCAGGGGGATCCCATGGGTGAGGCTTAAAATACACTGTGGCGTCCTTATCAAGAAAGGATTTAGAAACGACTTTGTAATATTCAACCATTTCCTCAATAGTTAAAATTCGTTTAGCCACAAACCACTGGGAGAGAATCACAATTGACTTTTCAGGGTATTTTAAGTCACACCGGCACTTAGACAAGAAAGCGCTTTTTAAATCAATTATTTCGCATGTGCTCGAAAGCCCGGGAATTTCCGCAACGTTGAAAGTATATCCCCGTATAAAGCGCTTCATCGCAATAACTCTTTCGTCTCTACCTAAAGCTATCTTCACCAGCTTTTTAGCAACATCCAGAGATTCACTTAAAACACTCCCCCGTAAAAAATGCACTTTTTTAAGATATATAGACATACCTTCTTCCATAAAAGATACGCGCACTTTCCCTAATTTTTTGAGGGTTCTATAAATAGAAATCTGGTGTTTATCAAAGCGATTACTAAACACTAATTCCAAGTTATTTAAATCAAGCTGCGTTCTGATGTCATTAAGGCTAACCACATAAGAGAGTTTTTTTTCAAAACATTTGGAAATTCTATGAAAAGAATCCGTTTTATCCTCTTGATATAAAATATAAATCCCGATAACTTCTTCATCTGTCAATTGATTTACTAAATTGGCCACCAAAAAATGCAACGGACTAGAAAACATAACAATTTTCATATAGATTCAAATAACCTTAGTGTTCGTTAGAATTCGGAAGTATAAAGCTATAGAGCGCTGAAAAAGTTTTGAGACTTGGATATTTAGTGGACGTTATGTTACTTCCATACCGTTCAAACTTAACAAAAGCCACATCAAAGTGTTCCGCAGTTAATAAGTCTTCGTTAGAATCTCCGATGAACAACGCTGAACTATTATCTAGTTCAAATTCTTCCATAATACTGCGTATATTAGATTTTTTTGAATTTTCGTTTCCCAAAATACGAGTAAAATACGGTAATAAGTCAAATCGAGCCAAAAACGCTTCTATTTCACTTTTGTCTCCCGCACTATTAATGTGCAACCTGACGTTGTTCTCTGCTAACTTAGCAATGACACTACAACACTCTTCCTCAATTACCGCCCCACTAAGCATATTTTTTAGGGCTGCACTGTACATGGAAACACGTAAATCCACGCTTTCTTCCGAATGCCCAGCATCAAGTTCTTTGAGCATTATTTTTAGCTTATTAAACCGAGGGACACCACCATTTTCCCTGTGAAGCTGCCTCACTTTCTCGATAGATTCCGCGGTAGTCAGCAAGTCCTTTAAAGCTTGAACAAAAGCTTCTTCTTTAAGAGGAACTGTATCTGACAAAACTCCATCAAAATCAAAAATTACATCCGTAAATTTCATCTACTAGTCTTCTCTCAATGCATATTCCTGAGTCGGAACAGGTTGGTTCAGTTTTTCCCCGTTGAAAAAGTTGATAATTTCCTGTGTAGCTTCAATTTCCATACGATTTCTACAATCTCGAGACATAGAGCCCATGTGAGCTGTAAGTATCACATTTTCTAAGTCACACAATGGACCTGAATATGGCTCTTGTTCAAAAACATCTACTGCAGCCCCTTTTATTACATTGTTAGAAAGAGCTTCATACAAAGCATCCTCTTGGACAATACCGCCTCGCGCTGTATTTATCAAATATGCGCTTTCCTTCATCTTCTTCAATTCGTTCAACCCAATCATCCCCTTAGAGTTTTTGGTAAGGGGGACGTGGATTGTTACTACGTCAGATTCTGCTAAAAGCTTGTCCTTAGAAACCCACTCTATTTTAAACTCTCGATCTAAATGAGGCTTGTGTTCCGAATCGTTTACCAAAAATCGAGGGGTACCAAAAGCACTCAATCGACGTAACACTCGCTCACCAATCCGACCAGCACCGATGATACCAAACGTCAAATCAGGAACCCTGTGGCCAAAATGTCGAAACCAACCTTTCGAATGCAATTCATGATTACTTACATGAATATTTCGAATCAACCCCAAAATCAACCCAATAGTTAATTCTGCAACCGCGGGGGCTGGTGCATCTGGAGTATAAGTAACTTTCACATCATTAGCTCTAGCCGCAAGCAAGTCAACTCCATCAAGTCCAATTCCAACTCTAGAAATAATTTTAAGCCGTTTAGCGTTTCTTATTGCCAACTCACTAATTATTTCAGTACCCGCAATTAAACCATCAAATTCAGCTAAGTACTCTTCCATTTCTTCTTTAGTAAGTTTACGATCATATTTATTAATTTCGTAATCGATTCCCGCTGCTTCAAGCATTTCCAAAGGGAGCTTGGTGTCACTACCAAACGGAACTGTTGATACAAGTACTTTAGGCATTTTTGATAGCCTCCTCTACACATTTTATTTGCCAGGGTGCATCTACTTCCATAAAAACATCCTGCTTGTAAGCGTGAATATTTTTACCTAACCAAGGGAAAGGTAGTAATCCTTCATTACTTAATAAAGCCGAGCGTCTAATAACCCAAAACGCACCATTAAAAAAATACACATCGCCCGCAGATTTTTTATCATTACTGTTCTTATGGAGCAAAGAGCTTTTAATAAAGTCCTGTGGGACAATTGTATCCAAGCGATCATCTGCTGATATTTTATAAGCTCTAAACGGATTAAACATATTGAACTCTGAAACGCTTATTACAGAATCCAAATACTCAGACTGTTCAAGTATATCAATGGCTTCAGCTAACGACTTCTCACAAGCCCCAACGCTATTACCTAAAAGCACGATCACGGTATCAAAAGTTTTTGATAATTTTTTCTCACAAAAGTTTAACGCATGTACCATAGTTTCGTGGTGAGATGCGTTATCGCCACAGAGTTCATTTGGTCTTGGGATAGGCAAGTACTGACTTCCATCATGTTCTAATATTTCTCCGATATCCGTAGTGACAGCCACTTTATCGATCTTCTCACACTTGAGAGCAGCCTCTAAATTGTAAGCATAAAGAGGTTTACCATGAAATTTCATAGTATTTTTGTTCTTTACAGATTTACTGCCCCCTCGAGCAGTCATAATTGCTAACGTTGCCATATCATTCCCCTTACACTTGTCACTCTATGATTTTTTTAAAGCCTTAATTTCATAAAACTTGCGACCGAAAAGCACCAATATTGAAAGACATCCACCAAGAAAAGTGCCAACCATTACAATACTTGTTCGGTTTGGTCCGCTCTTTTGAGCGGCAACCATTGGTGCAACTACTGCTTGCAATAAATATTCATTACTTACTTCTGCCAACATTAGTGTTTTTAGTTGACTTTCTATGAGACTATAAAAAACAGACTGCATGTCTACTACCTCTGTCTCAGTAATTTTATCTTTCAAATAATCAATGTTCTTCTGCGCATTTGATATATCTTTGTTCTGAAAGTATAAATTGACCTCTCGCAATAGAATTCTACAAATTTGCTCAGCCACTTTCGGAGATTGATGCTCAACGGAAACTTTTATCATCCCTGTTTTACCGTTCATATCCACGATTAAAAGTTGATTTAAAGCTAAGTAAGCTTCCCAATCACTAGGCTCTTTACCTTCAACCCACTTTTCATTGTCTTTGTCATACAGTTCTGAGTGATATACTACCCCCCCTGTTTCATTATCCCACTCTTCTATTGCTAACAGCAAATGTTTAAGCTTTTGTTGAATAATCATGTTCTCAAGAAAAGGGCGACTCTTGAGTAGTTCGACAGCGTGAGAAATACGAGCTGAGTCCCCACTTCCCATACTTATCCCAGCTATAGATGCCAGCCCACCAAGTTTATTCGACATACTTGCAAGTCCTCCTCCACTTTCAACCTGAGAGGAAGCTAGTATCATTTCTGATTTGTAGTAATTTGGCAAAGATAGAGAGTAGATTACTGCAAAGAAAAAGAAAAGGCCTGTAACCACAATGATAAACAACTTCCCTGTCCAAACGAACTCGAGCAGGGCAAAAAGATCGACCTCTTTCTCTTGTTTTTCCATTTTTTTTTCAGTTTCTGTGGACAATTTCAACCGCGCTTCCATTTCATTTAATTTATGTTCATTATCTTTCATTTAATTGCCTTTCTACGAGCCGCAACAGACTAATAAGTATCGATTCTTTCCCCAAGAGGCTTTACAACGCTGCTACAGCTGCGATTGCAACAGTAGACTGGTATATAATACCAGTGACTTCTTTCCATATTGTAAGCGCAGGTACTGGGTCTACATTTGTTGGCACAACTATGGTATCGCCTGGCTCTACTGCGTCATCAAAACTAAACCAGCCAATGTTTGAAACTACTCTGCCATTCGCTTTTATTATGTAAGCATCTGAACGCTCAGCCAGTTGGTTATAACCCCCTGCGGCTGCAACATAATCTTCTAAATTCCAGCTAGATTTATAAATTTGTGCAGTTGGTGCGTACACTTCACCAATTACTGATACAGCTTGGTTTATCGTAGGTATTATTAATACGTCACCATCACGTAATTGTACCGATTCTTCAATATCTAATAACTGGTCGCGGTTTATTATCATACGGCCGGTCGCTTGAGCAGCTTGCAGTTGGTCTAACAAGGCTAGAATGGTGTCTGCATTACCGGCTTCGCCAGAATTAATTTGCGTTGAAACTAATTCACGGCGTAGTTTTTTCTCAGCTTCATCTAATAGTTTTTGTTCTTTCGCTTTTAAGTAACTGCGGGTAAATATTGAGGCATCTAAAAATGCATCATCAGTAAAGCCGCCAGCGCGCTGTATTAACTGAGCTAAGGTTTCACCTTTATTGATAGTGTAATTACCTGGGAACTTAAATTCGCCCATTAAGGTAACTGTTTCGTGGTCACGCCATTCTGGTATTTTTTTAACTAGTACTGTATCGCGTGGTTGTAGTTGATATTCTTCAATACTGGTTGTGGTTAGGTCTATGGTTTCTAATATAAATTCAGATGAGTCAATTAAGTTTGAGTCAAAGCGGCTGATATTCATTTCATTTAAATAACTGGCTTCTGTATAGCCACCTGCAGCATCTATTAGCTCGGCAATTGTCATGTTTGATGAAAGCGGGTAAGTACCTGGAAAACGTACTTCACCATTTATATTTACCAATAACTCACGGTTTTGTTTATTATTTTGCGCTTTTATTTGTGCAACTAAGTCGCCTATTGCTGCAGCGCGCGATGCGTTTTGGGCAAAGACATATAGTTTGTCTTGTGGCTGTAGTTTTAAGCTTAAGTCTTGTGCATTGCGCATGCTCAAGGTTTCAAACTCAAATCTGTCTAGCTGGTAGTTGCGGCGTTTTAGCAACATGTAATCTAGGTCGGTTTCTAGTTTAATGTCGTGTGCGGCTAATAATAGGTCGCCTACTGTCATATCTGTTGCTAATGGAAAGTACGCCGGAAATTTTACATTACCTGTTACTTGTACAATATTGGCAGGTTCGCCATTACGTGTTTGTTGTTGTAGCTCTAATAATGCACCGGCTAAATCACCAATTTGTTCGCTGCGTGTATTGTTACTTGAAAATACAAATAATCTGTCTTCTGCTTTTAGCTGAATGTTTTTGGTACTGCCGCTGGTTAAATCTATTTGCTCGAACCAAGTACGTTTAGGGTTGCGGTTGCGGCGTTGTAATAAGGCAAATTTTAAGTCGGTATCAATTTTATAGTCGTATGCGGCTTGCAGTAGCTGTTCTACCGTCATGTTATTGGTAAGCGGATAACTACCAGAAAATTCAACATTACCTGTAATTGAAACTATTTTTGCTGGTTCGGTTGCACGAGCTTGCGAGCGTAATTGTGCTAATACCCCAGCTAATTCACGTGACTGGTTCGCACCAAATATATATACGCGATCACGCGGTTGTAGTTTGATATTGTCGGCGCTATTACTGTTTTCTAATACTTTACCTATCGAAAATTGCATTGCGCTTATGGTACGCAGTGGTTGATGTTCGCGCACCACTATTGAGTACATTAAGTCGGGTTCTGCTTTTAGGTCTTTAATATTGTTGATTAAGTCGCTTACCCGTAAACCTTTGCGCCATGAAAATGCACCTGGGCGTTGTACGTGGCCATTAACTGAGACGACATTTTCGCGAGAATCGAGTATTGAATATACTCGGACTACGTCACCATTGGTGAGCTTTTGCTGTTTGCGGTTATTTTGGGTGAGGTCTAGGTCTATTACTGTGCGTTCGCCTTGCTTAGAGATACGCTCAATTTTTGATGCTTTTGGATATGCGGTTGCTAAATATCCACCGGCAAGGTTGATTAGTTCGTCTGCCGTTTCTTCACCTTTTAATTCGTATATTGCTGGGCGTTTTACTTCACCATCTATCCCAACTGTTGCACCTACTGGTGGCACAAATACTACGTCGCCCGGTAATAAGTTGGTGTCGTTGGCTGTGTCACCTTTTAGTAATAAGTCGTATAAATCGAATGTGGTAACTACTTTGCCTTTACGTTTAAGTTGTACATTACGTAATGAGCCTACTTCAGTTACCCCGCCCGACACAAATAACGCATGGGTAATGCTAGATAAACTGCTTACTGTGTAAGCACCTGGTTTGTATGCTTCACCTAATACAAATACACGTATTGAGCGTAATGCGCCCATAGTTACATTGGCTTTTGCACCTATTACTTTTTGTTCTATTTGTTGGTTTATAAAGTTTTTAAATTCGGTAAAGCTCATGCCTACTACTTGCATTGGGCCAGTTTCTGGCATGGTTATGCTGCCGTTTCTGTCTACTGCTAGTTCGTAGTTTTTAAATTCTTTACCAAACAATTGTACTTTTACTGTATCGCCTGGGCCTATTACGTATTCTGATGGCACAGGTACATCGGTTGCAGGAGCGAAGGTGGATGGGCTGCCGGCAAATAATTCGTAACCAAATGGTTTTAATACGCGAGCTTTTTTGCCTTGCTGTTTAGCATCGCCCTCAGATGCTAAACCTGTGCTGCTAGATACGCCTTTGTCTATTTCAGTTACTACTGCGTCGTCTACTGAACGGGCGTCAACTACATTTGGATTCGTTACTTTTTCGCTATTTACGCTTTGGTTTATTTCGTTTAGGTTTATACCATATTGCGCGGCTAAAGCTTGTTGTTGTGCTTTTGGCAGTTGTTTGAATTGTGCGATTTGTTCTTGTGATGGCGCTGCTGCGTAGGTGGTTTGTACCAAGGTAATACCAGCTGCTAAAGCGAAAATTTTGGCAAGCATGAACTGCTTCATGTTTTCTTTTTCCCTATCCGAAACTTCAATTTAACATTTTGCTAAATTGTTTTTTAATAACTGTAAACTCGTTTAACGCCTATGTGTGCTTTTTTACACTTATAATTGTATGTTCTTTTGTAGGCGTTGTTTATAGCGCGCTAATATAACAAAACTATGAATGGTTGCGAATTAATTTTTCGCGGTAAGCGGTATATTGTGATGGTTTTAACTTATGTATGTACAAGTATCGCAAATTTTGCTTACTGGTATTAGCTAAATTTTAATAGTAGCGGTTGAGGAAATTTATTATCGCGTGCAAAATGAGCACATGACAGCCTTTGTTGAGCAAAGTCTGAAGAATTTAAGGGGTAATTTATGTCTGTTGTTAGCAAACCAAGTACTTTAACTGTAGATGAATATTTGCAAGGTGAATTGGTTAGTGACATTAAACACGAATTTGTAGATGGCCAAGTTTATGCAATGGCTGGGGCGAGTGCTAATCACAATAGGATTTGTGGCAATGTTTTAAGAAATTTTGGCAACCACCTTTACAATTCAAAGTGTGAAGCGCATATGTCTGATATGAAGGTGAAAACGCCTTTAGGGAATTATCGTTACCCTGATGTTTTGGTTGTGTGTGACAACAATTACATAAATGATAGTTATGCAACTGAAACACCTACTATTCTAGTTGAAGTTATATCTAAGTCTACACGTAAAACGGACGAACAAATTAAACGAATGGAATATATCAATATCCCTACTCTGCAAGAGTACGTGATTATTGAACAAGATTATGTAGATGTTGCTGTATTTCGTAAAAGTGACGATTGGCGACATACCAATTATTTTTTAGGTGATGAAATTCACTTTGAATCTATTAACTTAACTTTATCAGTTGAGGAGATTTATCATCGCGTTGACAATTTAGACGTAATTGAGTATTTGCAGCAAAAGCAGGAAGAACTTGAATGATAACTATCCCTGCTATGAGCGCAACTGCCTTAATATTTCGTCCATGGTTTGCATTGAATTTAAGGTAAACTCATGGGTTACCACGTCGCTTTGTATTTTACCCGCTTTAATGCACTTTTCCGCTTCTGCTATTTCGTATTCAAAACCGTTTACCGAAAATGGTAGTTTTAGCGTTTGTTTGCTGTTGTCTTCATTTGTGTATAGGGTTATTTCTTCGCTTTCCCAAAACATGCTGCTAATTTCTATGCGGCCTTTGCTGCCGTAGATATGTAGGTTGTTTTCGGTTTTACACACTAGATTGGTGTTAAATTGGGCAAATTTGTTGTTCGAGTAGGCTAAGTTTGCCATGCTGGTTAAATCGACACCAGTTTCACCTATTGTCCCCATTGCTTGTATGTTTTGTGCTTTTTCTTGCATAAACCATTGGGCGGTTGCCACACAATATACGCCGCGATCTAGTAGTGCGCCGCCAGCTAGGTTTGGGTTTAGGTTTCTATCTTCTGGGTCGTCTTTGGGTATATTAAAACCAAAAGTTGAGCGGATAAGTTCAATGTCGCCAATTTTGCCTTCAGCTATCCATTTGTTCGCTTGTTGGTAAACAGGTAAATATAACGACCACATGGCCTCCATTAAAAAGGTGTTGTTGGCCTTGGCTAACTCAATTAGTTCAGCTGTTTGTGCTGCTGTAACTGTGAGCGGTTTTTCACACAACACGGGCTTTTTGGCTTTAAGGCAGCTTTTTACTAGCTCGAAGTGAAAATTATGTGGGGTGGCTATATATACTGCATCTACTTGCTTGTCGTTTATTAAGTCTTGATAGTTGGTATAAACCTTTTGCCCACCGTATTTTTGAGAGAACGCTTCACCACGTTGCTTGCTGCGGCAGCCAACTGCATATAGGTTTCCGACAAAATCTGCTGCTAGTGCACCCGCAAATCGATTAGCTATTTGTCCTGGGCCGATTATGCCCCAATTAAAGTTTGTCATATTTTACCCTTGCTCTGTAGCCTGTTGCTGGCAACTTTTTTTGCGCAATAAATACCCCAAAACAGCAATAATACTCAGTAGATAACACAAGTAAACGAGCCAGTCGCCAAATTGTTTATAAATAGTTGGGTATTGAATTATCGGCAATTTGTGCGTGAGCACGTGTTGCTCAAATTGTGGGGCTTGTGCAATTATTTTACCTTTGGCATTAATTATAGCGGTAATGCCGGTATTGGTTGCACGTACTACCGGAATACCCAGTTCAAGCGCACGCATTCGCGCAATTTCTAAATGCTGATGTGGCCCGTGCGATTTACCAAACCATGCATCGTTACTCACGGTTAAAATAAAATCGGTTTGCTCTGTTAGGTTGTCTCTAACTTGAGTCGGAAAGAGAATTTCATAACAAATTGCTGGCGTGATGTGAAAACCATTGGCGACTAAATCATGCTGAATATAATCACCTCGGGTAAAAGATGAAAATGGTAAATCAAATATTGGCGCAAGTTGGCGCAGCCAATCTTCAAAAGGGACGAATTCGCCTATTGGCAGTAAATGGTGTTTATTGTATCTGTTATCGTGGCCATGAAAATAACTAGCATTACCAGCTTCGGCTTGCTTTTGTCCCAATACAATTAAACTGTTAAAAAAGGCGCCTGAATATGGCCTGTAGTCAATAATACCTGTAACTATAGCTGTATTATTGTAATTTGCCGCTTTGTCTAAATTAACGAGAAACTCTTGCGCGTTTGGCTCTATGGCTGGTACGGCAGCTTCAGGCCATATAACGATATCGCTTTGCGAATAATAGGGTCGGCTAATGTCTTGATATTTAAGCATAGTCGGCCATAAATACTCTGGTTGCCAACGGTTTTCTTGCGCGATATTACCTTGAACTAAAGTTAAGTTTACCGTTTTAGTGGTCATTGTTTGACTAACCGAAGTTTGTAATACCGAAGAATTAGCAATTTTTAGAAAGTGCTGACTTGTAGCTGTAATGGTTGTCAGTAATAGTGCAACAGCAATTGTTTGTGTGCGGCTGACCTTTTTAAGAGTTCTTAATACAGCGGGCAACAAACTCAGGGTAACCACAACTAAACTAATACCTGTTTCACCAATTATCGGTGCTAGTTGCCCCCACATAGTATCAATTTGGCTATATCCAACCGACAACCAAGGGAAGCCTGTCAGAATAAAACTGCGTAACCATTCACACACACACCACAAAGCGGGTAACAATAAAATGGCCCAAGCATTGTAGCGCATTAGGTAACGAGTTGAGCTAATTGCGGCAGTAAAAAAAATAGATAGGTAGGCTGCAAGCAATAAAATCATTGCAATTGAGCCAACAACAGGCACACCACCATGCTCGTCTAAGCTGACATAAATCCAGCTTAAACCAAATCCAAACCAGCCGAGTGAAAAACTAAATGCATACGCTGCTGCAAGTTTAGTTGATGCGTTAAAACATAAACAAAACAAGCCAGGTAACAATAAAAAAATCAGCCAAGCTTGTGAAAAAGGCGCAAATGCTAAAGTGCCGAAGCCTCCAGCTACAAATAGCAGTAAACTTTGCCATTTAGCATTTAATTGCATTAAGCGGTTACTTCCTTATTTGCCTCGTTGTCACGTGGAATGGTCATTTGTAGTTGGTTAATTCGACGTCCGTCACAGCTGACAACTTTAAAGTTATAGCCGTTTACTTCTATCGCTTCACCTTTAGTCGGTAAGTGGCCAAACGCTTGAATAACCAAACCACCTATTGTATCTACGTCTTCCGCTTGCCACTGAGTTTTGAAAAAGTCGTTAAATTCTTCAATTTCAGTTAAGGCATTTACCGCGTATACGTAACTTGTGACTTTACGAATGTCTTCTGGCTCTTGAATGTCGTGTTCGTCTTCAATTTCACCAACAATAAGCTCTAAAATATCTTCTATGGTGACTAATCCCGACACGCTGCCAAATTCATCTACAACCATTGCCATATGGTATCTTTCTTTACGAAAGTCTTTTAACAATATGTCTAAGCGTTTACTTTCTGGAATAACCACAGCTGGACGCAATAATTCGTTAAAGCTGAAGTTTTCAAAGCCATTGTGGTAAACGTAAGCGAGTAAGTCTTTGGCGAGTAATATGCCTTCAACATGATCTTTGTCTTCGCATATAACCGGAAAACGGCTATGCGCAGATTCAATCATGATAGGCAGGAATTCTTCGACTGGTTGTGATCTTTCTATGGTAACCATGTGCGATCTTGGGATCATCACATCACGAACACGCATTTCTGCAATGTCCATTACACCTTCAATCATTTCCTTGGTGTCGTTATCTATTAAAGCGCGCTCGGCGGCTTCTTCAAAAACTTCCTGTAATTCTTCACGGCTTCGCGGTTCTCCTGCAAACATTTGTCCTAGTTTATCTAACCAAGACTTACCAGAAGAACCGTTGCTAGAGTGAGGATTGTCTTCGCTCATGTTAGCTTTTTTCTCATTCTGTTAGGGATCAATAGTTTCGTCACTTTTGTATGGGTCGTCAAACCCTAATTGCGACAAAATTCGTCTTTCTAAATTTTCCATTGTTTCGGCTTCTTCGTCTTCTATATGGTCGTAACCTAATAAATGCAAGCAGCCATGTACCACCATATGCGCCCAATGGGCTGTTAGTGGTTTATTTTGTTCTTCGGCTTCGCGCCTAACTACTTGAGCACAAATCACTAAATCACCAATTAACGGTAATTCAATTCCCGGTGGATTTTCGAATGGAAACGACAATACATTGGTTGGTTTGTTTTTGTGTCTGTAGGTATTGTTTAGATCTTGGCTTTCGTCTTCGTTGACTAAACGAATAGACATTTCAGTAAGCGCATCTCCACGCTCAATTAATGCCGCCTGGGCCCATTTTACAAATTCGCTTTCAGTCGGTGTCTCACCTTCGCAAGCAATTTGTAAATCAAGATCTAACATAATGTGTGAGACATCAAGCGTCATTGTCTTTTTTCGCTTTTTGTTCACGCTGTTTTATTTCATCCCAACGCTCATATGCATCTACCACTCGCTGCACAACTGGATGACGCACTACATCGTGTGATCGGAAAAAGTTAAAGCTGATGTCTTCAACCCCTTCTAAAACTTCTATTGCATGACGCAAACCAGACTTTTGCCCACGCGGTAAATCAACTTGGGTGATGTCGCCTGTGATCACAGCTTTTGAGTTAAAACCAATACGGGTTAAGAACATTTTCATTTGTTCTACTGTGGTGTTTTGGCTTTCGTCCAAAATAATAAAAGCATCATTTAAGGTACGGCCACGCATATAAGCAAGTGGAGCTATTTCGATAACGCTGCGTTCAATTAGGCGCTCCACTTTTTCAAAACCAAGCATTTCAAACAAGGCGTCGTAAAGTGGCCTTAAATATGGATCGACTTTTTGGCTTAAATCACCTGGTAAAAAACCGAGTTTTTCACCGGCTTCAACCGCTGGGCGGGTTAATAATATGCGGCGCACTTCTTGGCGCTCTAGCGCATCTACCGCACAGGCAACGGCTAAGTAGGTTTTACCTGTACCAGCTGGGCCAATACCAAAACAAATATCGTTAGTCAGTACATTGTGTACGTATTTACTTTGGTTTGGGTTACGCGGTTTGATTACCCCACGCTTAGTTTTGATAAAACTTTCTTTGCCAATTTCGTCGTCGTCACTTGATTGCTCAAGTACTTTAAGTGACTGAATAGCTAGGTGAACTTGTTCTGAGTCAAGTTCACTGGCTTTGCCTTTTACAATTTGTGTTTCTACGTATAAGTCACGTAATAAACCTGCGACAGGCACTACCACATCTTTTTTACCAGTTATTTTAAATTGGTTGTCGCGATAGGTAATTTCTACTCCTAAACGACGTTCAATTTGTTTGATGTTATCGTCAAACGGGCCACACAAACTTGCTAAACGAAAGCTGTCGGCTGGTTCTAAAAATACTTCGATCGATTCTAACTGGCTACTCAAGAGTTATCCTTTTATTTGTTTGTTCAATTACAAGCTTGGGTTAAATACACCCACACCTGTTTCGTCTACTGCAACTTGTTTTTTCGCTAAAATTTCAGCTGGTGCAGTTGCTACACGTAAACCCATTTCTTCTTCTGAGCGAATAAATTCGCCGCGTAATGAGTTTGACCATACGTCAACAATTTTCACATCAACAAATTTACCGATACAAGTGTGTGGACCTTCAAAGTTTACTACTCGGTTATTTTCAGTACGGCCACAAAGCTCCATTGGATTCTTTTTCGATGGGCCTTCTACTAAAATTCTTTGTTCGGTATTTAACATGCCACGCGCAATTTGTAATGATTGCTGATTAATACGTTGCTGTAATAAGTATAGACGTTCTTTCTTTTCTTCTTCGGTTACATCATCAGGTAAATCAGCGGCTGGTGTACCTGGGCGTGCACTGTAGATAAAGCTAAAGCTCATATCAAAGCCTATGCTGGCAATTAAGTCCATTGTCGCTTTGAAGTCTTCTTTGCTTTCACCTGGGAAACCGATAATAAAGTCTGACGACATGCTTAAGTTAGGGCGAATTTTCTTAAGCTTGCGAATTTTTGACTTATATTCAATTGCAGTATGACCACGTTTCATTAAGTTTAAGATGTGATCAGAGCCTGACTGCACTGGCAAGTGCAAGTGATCTACCAATTCTGGTAAGTCTTTATAAACTTCTATAATGTCGTCGGTAAATTCTACTGGATGTGATGTGGTATAACGAATTCGGTCGATACCATCGATAGATGCAACTAAACGCAATAACTCTGAAAAGTGGCAAATACTGCCATCGAAGTTTTCACCTCGGAATGCATTTACGTTTTGACCTAATAGGTTTACTTCACGTACACCTTGTTCAGCTAATTGTGCAATTTCGTATAATACGTCATCCACTGGTCGTGATACTTCATCACCACGAGTGTAAGGCACTACGCAGAATGTGCAGTATTTAGAACAACCTTCCATTATAGATACAAAAGCAGTTGGCCCTTCAGCACGCGGCTCTGGCAAACGGTCGAACTTCTCAATTTCTGGAAAGCTTACGTCGACAACTGATTTATCACCCGCTTTGATTTGGTTAATCATTTCTGGCAAGCGGTGTAAAGTTTGTGGACCAAATACCATGTCTACATATGGTGCACGCTGACGAATTGCTTTACCTTCTTGCGAAGCAACACAGCCACCAACACCTATAACTAACTCAGGATTTTTGTCTTTTAGTTCTTTCCAACGACCTAATTGGTGGAACACTTTTTCTTGTGCTTTTTCACGGATTGAACATGTGTTTAGGAGGATAACATCTGCGTCTTCTGCTTCTTCAGCAAGTGTGTATCCGTGGGTTGAGTCTAATAGATCCGCCATTTTTTGCGAATCGTATTCGTTCATCTGACAACCCCAAGTTTTAATAAATAGCTTTTTGCCCATTTAAATATCGCCCAAAATTTAACCAACGGGAAAAATGACCGCGTATTGTACCCAGTTTGCTTGGCTTAAACCATAGTTTAAGCCTGAAAATTGCTCGATTAATGCCTATCCTATGATTCGTAAGGATAAATCGAGTGCTTTGATGTGTTTTGACAGTGCACCACTTGAGATAAAATCGACCCCTGGCTGCGCGTAACTTGCGATAGTTTCTAACGTAATATCGCCAGAAACCTCAATTTTCGCCGGTGTTTGGTGATTTTTGTTTATTTCTACTGCCGCTGGAATATCTGCAGGTGCGTAGTTATCCAACATAATAATATCCGCGCCTGCATTTAACGCTTGTAGCAGCTCGTTGTTGTTTTCAACTTCCACTTCAACTGGTTTGCCCGGTGCTATTATTTTTGCTTGTTTAACTGCATTTTCAATTGAACCAGCTGCCGCTATATGATTCTCTTTTATTAAAAATGCATCATACAAACCAACTCTATGGTTTTTACCACCACCGCAAGTTGTTGCGTATTTTTGCGCAAGCCTTAAACCAGGAATGGTTTTGCGTGTATCCAGCAAGTTTGTTTGGGTATGTGCAATTTTACTCACATATTCGTGGGTAATCGTTGCTGTTGACGACAAGGTTTGCACAAAGTTTAGTGCCGTTCTCTCGCCAGTTAAAATGGCACGAGCTGAACCGGTTAGAATGAAAAGTGGCTGATTTTTGCTAACTTTGTCGCCATCTTCTACTAAAAACTCTATTTCAACTGGTTGATTGAGTTGTTTAAAAGTTTCAAGCACCCATGCTTTTCCACAAAATATTGCATCTTCACGGCTTATAACCTGAGCTTTTGCTTGTTGCTCAGCTGGGATTAATTGCGCGGTAATATCGTTACTGGCATCTGTACCATTTAGATCTTCAAATAGTGCTAATGCAACCATTTGTTCTATGTTTTTTTGCAAGTTTTGCGGTAACTGTGAAGTCATGGATGTTCTTTGTTTGCTGGAAATGCGGGGATTATATCTGTTGTGGTGTGTAATGTGCAATCAAGCCACCATATAACGAACATGGTAGTGTTTGAAAGTCACTGCAAGGCTAGTGCAATATGCTCAAAATCATTAAGCCATAAATACCGTGCCTGCAAGCCCACTCGAAGCATGGTTTTCTATATTCAGTGCTCGGCAGTTTAATGAGTGTTCCTTTTTAGCGCCTTTACAATGGTGCCATAGAAGGTCAAGCTGGTTGCGAAATTTTTTGCAAAATCGCTGCAAGGCCATCCATGGCCCGCTCTCAAACGGTATCCCTACCGATTGGACGTTTTGCAAAAAACACTCCCAACCACCTTTCCTTAACAATTGTTTTGCTGCAACCATTTGCAATGATGTGACAAAACAGATAGAGGGCTCAATTCTACCAGCAATAAAATTGCCGAGAAGGTTGATGGAAATGTTGTGAGCAAAACTTCAAAAGATAGGGATATCTTTTGCGAGCGACCCAAGGATGGGCTCGAAGCGTTTTTGCGAACAATATTCCATCAAGCTTCGATATATGGCACGAAACTTCCGGCTGTTTTGAGAAACATCTCGCAACTAACTCGATTTTTTTATGCCCTCAATCTAGCAGCGCCTCAACTCCAAGACTAACAAACCCACACGAATTCTCCGCCAGCAACTTTTTGCAAAAAATACTTGCTCTTATGCAAATTTAAACCGATAGTAAAATTAACAACGCAATGACGCGACATAAAACCAACCTGCCATATTTCAGCTAAGTCTGAAAAAGCTGAATACGGTTCATAAAAAGCATCAAGGGGGTCTGATGAGCAACGACCAAATGACCAAGATATACGTACTCGACACCAACATACTGCTACACGAACCTTTCGCCTTTCTCAATTTTCAAGAACATGACGTCTATATCCCAATGATTGTGCTCGAAGAACTCGACGCAATTAAAGATCGGAAAAAAGATGTTAGTCGCGACGCTCGTATAGCAATTCGCGCGTTGGAAGAAGCTTTGAAAGACGCCACACCAGAGGAAATAGCCGAAGGTGTGCCGATGAAACGATATCAAAGTGAACATGGTTCAACCGGACGCTTGGCCATTTACCCAGACCACTTGCTCACCAACGAACGAGTTACCCTGCCCGGCCCTGAAAATGACAATACAATTATCAACGCTGCTTTGCATTTGCAGAAAGATAAATTCCCACAACCCGTTATCTTAGTTACAAAAGATATCAACATGCGCCTGAAAGCCAAAGGTGCGGGTATGGAGCGAGTTGAAGATTACCGCACCGACCAATTAATTTCGGATCTTAAATACTTAAGTACAGGTTATGCTGAAATTGAAGGTGAATTTTGGTCAAAAGTAAAAAGTTGCGATAGTGAAACCGAAGGCCGTGAAACGGTACACACGGTAGAGCGCTCAGCCCTGCCACCAACTTTGTTTATCAATCAATACTTATTTGATCAAGCAAAAACCTTTGCTGGCAAAGTTATTGAACACAATGCAGAAACGGTAAAACTGAAAGATTTAGGCTATGACCGCATGATGGGTCGACATGCTTGGGGCATTTCGCCAAAAAATTTCCATCAAGCTATGGCGATGGACGCTTTGTTGGATACCAACATTGATTTATGTTTATTAACTGGCCCAGCTGGCAGTGGTAAAACTTTATTAGCTTTGGCCGCAGCCTTGGAAATGGTGGTTGAAAAAGGTATTTACGAAAAAATAATCGTTACACGTAATACCCCAGAAATCGCCGAGTCTATTGGTTTTTTACCCGGCACCGAAGAAGAAAAAATGGCACCTTGGTTGGGAGCGATTAGCGATTCTTTGGACTTTTTACATCGACATGACGAATGCCGTGAAAGTAGCACACGTTATATTATTGAGAAGGCCAACATTCAGTTTAAATCAGTTAACTTTATGCGTGGCCGCAGCATTCAAAAGTCGATTGTTATTTTGGATGAGTGCCAAAATATGACATCGTCTCAGTTAAAAACCATTATTACTCGAGCGGGTGAAGGCACTAAGTTAATTTGCTGTGGTAACTTGGCACAAATTGACAGTAACTATTTGTCACCACTAACCTCCGGCTTAACTTATATAGTTGAGCGATTTAAAGACTTTGAAGGCAGCGCGACTGTGCATATTGCAGGTGTTATGCGTTCTAGGTTAGCCTCGTTTGCTGAGAAAAATTTGTAGCGCTTGGAATAGATTGCGTTGCGCTCAGTGCAAACAAGCGCACGCGAAGCATGGTTTTCTAAAAACGCTTTAAACCCATCCATGGGCCGCTCGCACAAGATATCCATATCTTGTGAAGTTTTAGAAAACCAGCATTCGCGTACACTTTTATTTAGCTCATTTATCGCTACGTGAAAAAGCAGGTCATAGACTAAATAACAGGCAATACCATATTTAGGAAAGTGCTAGGGCATTAACTTAGAGCAAAATTTCTTTTTCTGCTTCGCCCCCGAAAAGGACGTTCTGCTTTGGTAAATTTAATCACAGCCCTCAACCAATAAGTCGCTTTTGTGCCCGATTTTATTAAGCATTGGCATTGCTTTGATGCAGCTAATAGCAACAAATATGTTTAGGAAAGGTGATCGTAAATGTTTTTTGCAAAACGTCCAATCGGTAGGGATACCGTTTGAGAGCGGGCCATGGATGGCCTCGAAGCGATTTTACAAAAAATATTGCGAGCACCTTGACCTTCTATGCCCCGCTTTTCCAGCGAATAAGCCCTATTCTGCTTCTTTAATTGCCGCTAGCCGAACTTTTGCATCATCTGCTATTTTACGCTTTTCATCTTCAGATAAAAAAATCCAATCAGTGCGCTCATCTTTAGTTCGGCCACAACCTTTACACACATCATCTTCATTCAATTGGCAATAACCAATACACGGGTTTTTAACAGTATTAATGTTAGAAAAATCGAACTGACTCATAAATTTAGCAACAACCTGATTAAAATTAATAGATTAACTTTAAGTTAGAAAAAATATACCTATACTTACACTATAGGTTTATTCTAAAGGAAACATACATGGTAATCGACAAAGCAGATGCGCTAGAAAGATTAGCAGGAAATGAACAACTGTTTGTGATGTTGGTGAATAAATTTACCGACCAATATAAAAACTCAGCTGAAGAAGTAACAACGCTCGTTTCCTCTGGAAAATTAAAAGACGCAGCAGTATTAGTCCATTCCATTAAGGGCGCAGCGGGTAATTTAAGCATGGTCGAACTTTACGATAATGCCAAGGTTCTTGAAACGGAGTTAAGAGCTGATAATTTAGCAACAGAAGCTTTAGTTAAAGAGTTTAACGACGCTCTGCAAAAAGTAATAGAAGAAACATCTTCTTGGTAAATTATGCGCGCAGACGACAGTATAACAACAAATAAAAACCGCCCTTGTATACTGGTTGTAGATGACCAAGAAATTAACTCAGTTATGTTACAATCAGCGCTTTCACAACTGTATGAGGTATACACTGCCTCAGATGGTTCCCAAGCCTTAGAGGTACTCAATAAGTATCACCAGCTCATAGACCTAGTACTACTTGATATTCAAATGCCTAATATAGATGGTTATCAAGTATTATTAAAAATTCGTCAGACGGATCGTTTCAAAAATATTCCCGTGATATTTATTACCGGTAAAGATTCGGCAGAGGACGAAGCAAAAGGTTTAGAGCTTGGCGCAATGGATTATATTCCGAAACCCTTCAATATGTCGGTTGTGCACGCGCGAATTCGCAACCAAATAGCGCTCAAGAAAAAATCGGATTTGTTAGAAAAGCTCGCTTTGCTTGATGGCTTAACTGAAATTCCTAACCGGCGCAATTACGATGAGACCTTTATTCAAGAATGGCGACGAGCTGCTAGGTCAAATAGTCCAATTTCATTAATCATGTTGGATATAGATTATTTCAAGCAATATAACGACAATTATGGCCACAGCTTAGGTGACGAAACATTGAAAGCTGTCGCTAAATGCTTGTCAGACCAAGTGATGCGCAGTGGTGATCATGTAGCACGCTATGGCGGTGAGGAATTTGCGATTATCTTGCCGAATACTGAATTGCGAGCTGCAGCTAGTGTTGCCGAAAAAATCCGCAACGCCATTTTACAACTGGCTATCCCACACGAGTTTAGCAAAGTATCAGACTTTGTTACGGTAAGTTTAGGTGTTTCATCCACCATTCCAACCATTTCAGATGCCTATACAGTGCTACAAGAATATGCAGATCAACAGCTATACAAAGCGAAACAGGCTGGCAGAAACAGGCTCGTTGCCGAGGAGATGCCGAGAAACTGAGTGTGGCAACTTACTCAATTGTCACACTCATTAATGCAGATTTAAGCGGGCGAGTTTTCCGTAGCGCTACCCTGCGCTTTGTTGATTTCAGATTTGGCGATTTCTTTACTGTCATTAACAAAACAGACTGAAATGGCGCCCAAGACTAATGACGCACCTGCTAACCACATCATACCAATTGCATTGTTATCAAATAGATATAACAAAATAGGACCAGCAATAATACCACAAACAATTTGAGGGCCAGCAACGGTAAAGTTGAATATACCCATATATACCCCAGTTTTATCCGCTGGTAACGCACCGGCTAATATAGAATATGGCATAGCAATAATAACGGCCCAAGCAATGCCTACACCTATCATAGGTACTAACAAACCTAGTGCACCTGCCGATATTTCCACTTGTGCTATCAATAAATTAACTTCAACAACTTCTGCTTGCGTAAATAACCCCATAGACAAGAAACCTACAGCACCTGCTAATAAACCAACTGCGTAAGTAAATTTGCGACCAAGTGTATTGGCAAGTTTGCCCATTACAGTTGAAAATAGCGCAGCGGCTATATACATCATCGCATATAAAATACCCAGCCAGTCTCCGGCCGCACCTTTAGCGGCACTGATATCTGCTGGTACAGACTCTACAGATTGAATGTAGTCAGCATTAAACCATTTAGCATCAATTCCCCAAGATGTTTGGGTAATTGCCGCCAAAATATAAACCCACATTAGAAACATTGGGAACCAAGAGAAAAATTGTACAAAAGCCAGCTGTTTCATGGTTGTTGGCATAGAAGTCATCAGTTGCCACATACCTTGCGCTTTTTCTGTTAGACTTTTTTTCTCAAGCTCTGCTGGCTCTTCAGCTAAACCTTTGTATTCGCGATATTCAGCTGGTGCATATTCTTTAGTTTTCACTACAGTCCAAACAACTGACGCTATCATGATAAAAGCACCAAGATAAAAAGACCAAGCGACTGTTTCTGCAACTTCACCTAATTCAGCTTCGTTACTCAGCAATAAAACATTAGTTAAAACAAAAGGTAAAATTGAGCCAATAATTGCGCCCATGTTAATCAATAAAGATTGAATTGAATAACCTTGGTTACGCTGCTCGCCCGGCACCATGTCAGACACTAAAGCTCTAAATGGTTGGAATGCAACGTTAAAAGCCGCATCCATTACCGCAAGCATTATCAAACCAAAGAGCATAGGCATAATAAAACTTACGAACACTGGCGCTTGTGGCATTAATATCATTGCGATACCAGCCGTTAGTGCACCACCTAAAATAAATGGGCTACGGCGGCCTAAACGTGTCCAAGTTCTGTCAGAACTGGCACCCACAATAGGTTGAATAATCACGCCCATAAGCGGTGCTAACAACCACATAAACGACAATGAATAAAGGTTTGCTCCTAAATCAGAGAAAACGCGACTCATGTTGGCATTTTGCAGTGCAAAACCGATTTGCACACCAAAAAAGCCAAAACTGACATTCCATATTTGCCAAAAAGATAACTTAGGCTGTTTCATAGTTATTCCACTACTCATAATGTTAAAAAATTAATACGAATTTTTAACATTCTATCACCCGACTTTTTTTTGTAATCAGGTTTTTATATGCATACGTATGCAGTGAAGTAATTGAAAATAAGGGGGTTAGCGGGTTTAATTAACCCGCTATTTTGATGAAGAGAAAAAGTTACTGGCTACCACGTAATTGAATTAACAATTCCATATGTTTTTTGCCAACTATCATATTTTGATATTGCTGTTGAATATCTTGCAAGGTCAGTTGCTGCAACAATTCGATGCTACGCTCTTTACTGTCAAACTGAGTTTGATTGTCAAAAAAGTCGTAAATATAGCTGCCCGCTTCATCATATAGATTATTCGGTGCTTGTTGGTAATAACTCAACAAACCATCACGCGCTTGTTCAAATTCAGCTTGCGTCAGTTGGCTAACTTTCACAGCAAAGTCTTTTCTAAATGTGTCCATGCGCTTTTTCAACGCTTTATAATCAGTGTTATTGCTCTGTACCAACATAGCGAAAATAGGTTTTAGCTGGTAATCAAATGCCATGCTCGATACTTGATAACCTAATTGCTCTTCGGTGCGTAACTGCGCAAAAAATTCACTGTGATAAAAGTTGTTTAATACTTTTAGCGATAAACTATCTTTTAAGCTCTCACGTGGGGCAATAAATGCATCCAACACAGCATGATCTGTATGTTTAACTTTATGCGCAAAGTTAAGTTGCTCACCGGCATGAATGTCCATAAGTGGCTTTTTATATCTATCTATACGTTTACGCTCTGCAGGTAAAATGCTCGCGTAAGTATTAATTGCACTGAGTAGTTCATGCTGACGGTAAGCACCATAAGCAAAAATTAGCACTTTGTTGCGATTTAACAATTGCTGCTTAAATTTATTGACCACAGCTAAGTTTACATATTTGCTTGCTTGCAATAATTGGTCGTCCGTTAGCGCTGTGTACATTAGCTGAGTTAATAATCTTTGTGCCTGCTCTGCTGGTGTATCTAAGGCTTTATTAGCGAGCTCTTCTTGGTATTTAGTTAGCGCTTGTTCAAACTCTTGTTTTGTTGGCTTAAAGTCAACTAAAGCTTGCAACAACTGCTGCGCCAACAATAAATGTTTAGCGCTTTTTCCTTGAATTTTAAAGCGCATGCTGCCACCCCAATAAGGCTCAATATAAATATTAATGCCGGCGCGGGCGGCTTTGTCACGCAGCGCAATTAAGTCTTGCTCAAACATGTTGAGAAATACCCGAGATGCCACTTTATATTGACCATCCCAGTCACCCACATCTGTATTAATAATGAGTTCTAACCAACCTTGGTTATGTTGATAATTTGGGCTGTGGCTTAACCAAGCTTCAATACCATCTTGATGATAAACTTGGGTCGGTTTGGTTAATTCTACTGTTATGCCTAAGTCTTTTTGTGTATCAAATAACTCGTTAGTTTTTGGCAATTGCATGGCAATGTTTTGGCTCGCATTTTGCCATTTGTTTTGTTCATCAGCAGTAATAGCTTTTACTGCGTATTGGCCGTTGTAGTGGTCAATTGGTTGGTTTACTTCAACTTGCGGGTAAACATGCCATACACGCATATTTTTAACTGACATTTGCGCCAGTACTTGGTTAATTTTATCTGCATTAAAATCAGCGAATACGGCAGCGCGGTTTAATAGGTTTTCAGCAGGAGTATCAAATAACGCTGCGCTCAGATTAGTGGCTGAGTGCATTAAATTACCTTTAGCGCCATTGTTAAATTCATCCACCGCCATGGCCGCAAGCTCTTGGTAATATTGCTCGCTAACACCTTGCTGTTTAATCAGATTAATGTAGGACAAAGTGGCCGCAATAATTTGATCTGTTTTATTGATTCCTTCATCGGTTAACGACACATGAATTTGCACAAAACCATCTTTGCCATAGTAGTCTGGCGCGAATTGCACTGAGCTTGAAATGGCTAAGTTTTGTTTACGTAAATATTCACCTAAAGTGCCCGGCTCTTCTGAGCTTAAGATATAACTTAAATACCGATTCGCTTGATACTGCCAGTCAGCACTATTGTCTTTTAACGCAAACTCAATAAAAAGCAATTTATGCGTTTGCTGCGGCTGATAATAAATATGTTGGTTTAACGTATCTGCAGTAATACCGGGTACGGATATTTTATCGGTTTTCACCTGAGTATTTTTTATTGCAGCAAAATACTCATTTGCTAGTCGAGCAAGTTCAGCTAAGTTTTGTGGGCCTGCCAACACTAAATTCATCTGATTAGCTGAATAATGTTTTTTATAAAACCCGACTGCTTCATCTAACAGTTTGCTATCCGCTTTGTCGGTCAGTGTTTGTAAATTACCAACGCTAATTTGGCTTAGCGGATGTTCGGGGTTACCGGTATGACCACGCACACGTTGAATAATCACGCCATCGTGCGATTTGCGTCGAGTCCATTCGTTATCTACCGCTGTACGTTCTTTATCGACATAAACTGGGTCAAACAGTGGACTGATAAAATAATCTGCAAATCTATCTAACGCACCTTGATAATGTTCATTCGGAATAGAGAAATAATAGTTAGTATGATCTTTGGCTGTGTATGCGTTGCTCGACCCACCTTTAGTTTCGATAAAGTTAAAATAACCAGACGGCTCTGGATATTTTTCAGAGCCTAAAAACAGCATATGTTCAACAAAATGCGCTAAACCCGGCTGACTTTTAGGATTGTGATAACTACCTACTCCTACAGCAAGTGATGCGACAGATTGTTCAGTTTGAGGATCGGATATTAACAATACTTTTAGTTGGTTATTCAGGACTAAATATTGATATTCCCTGTCGTCTCTTGGGCTTTTAACTATTTCTACTGGTTTGTTATTTATAACAGGTTTTATCTCAGCTACTTTGTTAGTGCTGTTACAGCCGACAATTAAGCTGCATAAACAGGTAATTGTGATGATTAGTTTGTTGTGCAGTGTCACGCAAAAGTCCTCGTGCTTATATTTTTAATGAGTGTTATGACTCTAATTTTATTGTTTAGTTTAGTAATTTAATTGTGCTATCTGGGTTTGCGCGGGCGCTAAATCAGACACTCGTTGCAAAGCAATTGCATTGGCCGTGTACTGAGCAAAAAACCTTTGCAAAACCGCTATTGTTTGTGGATGCGGATGACCAATTGCAATAACAGTTTGTTTTTTGGTGGCTAAATGCAGAACTTTATTTAACTGGCGTTGAATAGCCACTTCGTCTATTTCGTTGTCTAAAAATACATGCCGACGATATGCTGTCACGCCATTTTGCTGTGCCACAATTAACGCCTGCGATGCACTGCTGGTGCGGCTATCAACAAAATATAAATTATGTTTTTTCAGCACTCGCATAATCGCCGCCAGCGGCTTTTCCATTTGAGTTAGTTTGCTACCCATATGATTGTTCACGCCAATAACTTGTGGGTACTGAGCTATCGCTGTTTCAAGTGTTTGGGTTATTTGTTGCTCTGACATGCTGCTATAAATTGTTCCCGGCTCTAGCGTTTGTCCGCTGAGTGATTCCATTGGAATGTGCAACATAATTTCGTGGCCACGTGCACTGGCTAAATCAGCAAGCTCTTTGCCATGCGGTGTGTGGGGCAACATTGATAAGGTAATTTCGGGTGGTAGTGTTAACAGCGCGCGGTCTGTTGCACGATAGCCGACATCGTCAATGATAATCGCTATTTCTGCATGCGCATATGAGGTTGATACAACCCATTGTAGTGCCAATAAGCTGGCTAGTTGTAAGCTTTTATTTTTTATTTTTTTATATAAATTCACAGCGCAGTTCTTCTAAAAAATGACCGACGCAGTTTAGATATTTCGGCCACGAATGGCAACTTAAATGCCGTAAATTAATATTTTCTATAATCGCTTTTCGTTCCTGCAATATAATCGGCCTGCAATTACATTTACCACGCAGAATCGCTGTAAATACTTCGATGTACGCTCTCCTTTTCATCCCTGAAAACGACGTTCTGCTTAGGTAAATCTAATCACAGTCCTCAGCTATGTAGTTGCATTGAAGCAAGTCAGGAAAGATGGTTGGGAGTGTGTTTCTCAAAACTTCCAATCGGTAGGGATACCGTTTGAGAGCGGGCCATGGATGGCCTTGCAGCGGTTTTGAGAAACATCTCGCAACCAGCTTGACCTTCCATGCCACGATACTTGCAGCGCTTTGACAAACTCCATTCCATCAAGCATAGATATATTACACGAAACAACCAGCAATAAAATTGCCGAGAAGGTTGATGGAAATGTTGTGAGCAAAACTTCAAAAGATAAGGATATCTTTTGCGAGCGACCCAGGGATGGGCTCGAAGCGTTTTTGCGAACAATATTCCATTAAGCTTCGCATTTATGGCACAGAATTTCAGCGGTTTTGAGAAACATCTCGTAACCAGCTTGACCTCCCATACCACTATACTTGCAGCAATAATAACTAAGCTAATGAAATTTTAGCAAATTTACGTTTACCAACTTGGTAAACAGCTTCGCTACCAACCTCAATTTGCAACTTATTATCAGCAACTTTCTCGCCATCAATCTTCACAGCGCCTTGCTTAATCATACGCATAGCTTCACTAGTACTTGCAACTAAACCAGCTTCTTTAAGCAAATTCGCAATACCTTGAGCTTCACCAGCAGTTACAGTTACTTCGTCGATATCATCCGGAATGGCATTTTTTTGGAAACGCTGAATAAAATCTTGCTCTGCACCTTGCGCCGCAGCGTCATCGTGGAAACGAGCAATTAACTCTTTCGCTAATTCAATTTTAACGTCACGCGGGTTTTTGCCGTTTTCAACATCAACTTTCAACTGGGCAATTTCTTCAATTGGACGGAAGCTTAATAAATCGAAATAACGCCACATCAAATCATCAGAAATAGACATAACTTTACCAAACATATCGTTTGGTGCATCGGTAATACCAATATAGTTATTCAATGATTTAGACATTTTTTGCACACCGTCTAAACCTTCTAATAAAGGCATCATCAATACAGTTTGTGGTTTTTGGCCTTCTTCTTTTTGTAACTCACGACCCATCAACAAATTGAATTTTTGGTCAGTTCCACCTAACTCAACATCAGACTCTAATGCAACTGAGTCCCAACCTTGTACCAATGGATATAAAAATTCATGAATCGCAATTGGCTGGCCGCCAGTGTAACGCTTTTTAAAATCGTCACGCTCTAACATACGCGCAACGGTTTGACGCGCAGCAAGTTTAATCATACCTGCAGCACCTAACTCATTCATCCATTTAGAGTTAAACTCAACACGCGTTTTTGCCGGATCTAAAATCTTAAACACTTGCTCTTTATAAGTTTCAGCGTTAGCAAGTACTTGCTCTTTGGTTAACGGCTTACGTGTAACGTTTTTGCCAGTAGGATCACCAATTAAACCAGTGAAATCACCAATTAAGAAAATAACCTCATGGCCTAATTGTTGGAAAGCACGCATTTTGTTAATAAGTACAGTGTGACCTAAATGCAAATCAGGTGCTGTTGGATCAAAACCCGCTTTAATTTTTAATGGTTTACCTGATTTAAGCTTTTCAATTAGCTCTTCTTCTACCAAAATCTCTTCTGCACCGCGCTTAATTTCTGCTAGTGCTGCCTGAATGTCAGCCATGATTTACCTACTATCTTAGAATTCTGTTAACAGTGCTGTGCCGATAAGTTGACAATCCAGCATAAAAGTCCGACATTTTATCCGTCAATTCAATGAATTTAAAGCTTGTATGCTGGTAAATAGAGCAAATTCATTATATTCTTCGCTTGTTTAGGTGACAGAGGTTAAGAAGTAATGCGTGGCTTGACACGTTTTTGGAGCGACTTTCCGACATTACATAAAGTTTATATCGGCTTTATTACTTTAGTTATGGTGATAGCGTTATGGTTGCCACTAGAAGACGCCAGCGCCTCCAAACAAAACGACTCCAGCACTACCAGTTTAAAACCTGGTGTTAGATATGATTTATCCACACTTGAAGTTGTCCCCTCCACAGTTGAAAACAACAAAGGTTCTGCAACTGATGCAAACGAAGTTAGTGATGCATTAGAAAACACAATTGAAAGTACCCAAGCCGTCGATTTAACCGAGCAAGATATCGAAAACAACGCTCAAATTGAATGGCGCAGTGTCAAAATTGAAAAAAACGATAATTTAGCGAAAATTTTCGAGCGCAATAAAATATCAGCTAAAACCTTGTTACAAGTCAGCCAAAGTGGTCCAGCGGCTAATACACTTATCAATAAAATGCGCCCAGGCCAAACCATCGAATTAGGCTTTTTAGACAACCAGTTTGATCGCTTAATGTATCCTTTGTCTAAGTTCGAATTTATTGAGATCACCACATCGGAAAATGGCTACTACGCCCAACAAGTCACGCGAGCGGTAGATACAAAACACGCTTTTGCCGCAGCAGTAATCAAAAGTAACTTTTGGAATGCTGGGGTTCAAGCCGGTTTAAACGACACTCAAATTATGAACCTTGCCAACATTTTTGGCTGGGATGTCGATTTTGCCTTAGATATTCGTGAAGGCGACAGTTTTACCGTTGTCTACGAAGAGTTGTTAGTTGAAGGTGAACACGCGGGTTATGGCAATATTTTAGCCGCCGAGTTTGTTAACCAAGGTGATGCTTTTACCGCCATTCGTCATAATGACGGCAACTATTACACACCTGAAGGTAACAGTATGCGCAAAGCATTTTTGCGCGCACCCGTTAACTTTAAATATATTAGCTCTAGCTTTAATCCACGCCGCTTACATCCTGTAACTGGCCGAGTAGCACCTCATCGTGGTATTGACTACGCAGCTCGTACCGGTACCCCAGTGGTGGCTGCTGGTGACGGTAAAGTAATTAAATCTGGCTACAACAGCTTAAATGGTAATTATGTATTTATTCAGCACGGCAAAGAGTACGTGACTAAATACCTACATTTACATAAAAGATATGTTCGCACTGGTGCTAAAGTTAAACAAAACCAAAAAATTGGTACTGTAGGTGCAACAGGCCGAGTAACGGGCGCTCATTTACATTATGAATTTTTGGTAAATGGGGTGCATAGAAACCCTAAAACAGTTCAGTTACCTAAAGCTCTACCAATTGAATCGAGCGAGAAACAAGAGTTTATGGCAATAGCAACTAACATGATGTCGTTATTGCAAACCAATAAAAATGTTTTGTTAGCCGCAAATTAATGGATGATTTATGCCTTTGTTTATTGGCTTAATGTCTGGCACCAGCGCTGATGGTGTTGATGCCAGCTTAGTAGACATTAGCCAAAACAATGGCCAACATCTAATCAATTCTATCTGTCATTATTACTTACCCTTCCCTGATAACTTCGCTAATTCTATTCGTCGTTTGTATCAAAGTGGCGACAATGAAGTAGAAAAAGTTGGTGTTGTTAGCCAGCAACTGAGCCACTTATATGCTCAAGCAGTAAACGAATTACTCGATCAACAAAATATTAAAGCAGAACAAATTGCCGCTATTGGCAATCATGGACAAACTATTCGTCATTGTGTTGATTTTGCTCCTGCTTTTAGCGTGCAAATTGGTAACCATGCATTACTAGCTGAATTAACTGGTATTGATGTTATTGGCGATTTTCGCAGTGCAGATATTGCCGCTGGCGGCCAAGGTGCACCTTTAGTGCCAGCATTTCACCAGCGTATTTTTTCCAGCGGCCAAAACAATCAAGCGATAGTTAATATTGGTGGCATTGCGAATATTACCGCGATTGCTCAAAGTGGCGATGTGCTTGCTGGTTTTGATACTGGCCCTGGCAACGCTTTATTGAATGATTGGATTTTTAAACATCAGAAAGTCAATTTCGATAAAGATGGTTTATGGGCCAATTCAGGCGTGGTAAATAATCACTTACTGACTTTATTATTAAATGATGATTATTTTAGCCGCCCAGCCCCTAAAAGCACTGGCCGTGAGTATTTTCATTTAGCTTGGCTACAAGCAAAATTAGCGCAATTTGCCACAGATATTTCTGCACAAGATGTGCAAGCCACTTTGGTTGATTTAACTGCTGTGACTATTATCAAGGCGGTCAAAAATTATTTTGACCAAGCGGATATTTGGATATGCGGTGGCGGTGCGCACAATAGTTTATTGATGCAGCGTTTGAGTTTTTATGCTGGTAAAGATTTTACTGTAGCGAGCTCAGCTGCCAAAGGGGTTGATCCTGATTGGGTTGAGTCACAGTGTTTTGCTTGGTTAGCATTTTGTTTTGTTGAGCGTTTAGCGGCGAATATTCCAACTTTAACCGGTGCAAAAAAACCTAAAGTGCTTGGGTGTTTGTATCCAGCTTAATACATTACTTAGCTAAGCTCTATAACCAAACAAAAGTACGAGTGTTCAAAAAGCCTTAGTTGCAGCGCTAGGGATGTGGTGGCAAACACCGAAGGTAAATAGGATATTCCGACCAAAAACGCTGCGAGTTCATCCCTGAAGCGCTCTCACAAAATATCCCTATTTTGTGAAGTTTTGTTCGCAACACCCTATCCACCTTCTTAGCACCTTTATCGCTTCTTTCACCCTAACTAACCAAATCTCAGGTTAACTATCTTTTCTTAGGTAATTAAAGCGTTTTAGAGCTAAATCAATATAAATTGCGAGTATCAGAGCCATCACAGACAGTTCAATTCAAGTCGTATCACTGCAGGAATGTAGGCACCTTTCAAAAAAGTGGGCTGTCTGTGAGGCTCCTGAAAGGCTGGGCTAAAAGCTATTTATATTGATTTAGCTCTACTGCGCATAACAGCAACATCTCAGCGAAAAAATTGCCAAGGAAAGATGGTTGAGAGTGTTTTTTGCAAAACTTCCAATCGGTAGGGATACCGTTTGAGAGCGGGCCATGGATAATGGAA
>NZ_JH767532.1:90541-169350 GCF_000281085.1 Catenovulum agarivorans YM01 | reverse complement strand
TGTTTAACTCGTTAAGTGAGGCGCGCATTCTACGCTTCTCATTTCGCTTGTCAACTCTTTATTTTTAAGCTTTTCGAGAAAGTTTTAAAAACAAGTTTTTGACTCAAGCTAGCAGGATTTGGAGGAGTTGAACTTCACCGCGTCGCTGCGTTGTGGTGGCGCATTATAGGGAGAAAAGAATGGGCGTCAACGCTTTTTTTAAATATTTATTGATAAAAGTGCCGCTTGCTCAGTTAACGTACAAATCGCACAATCTCATTACACCTTAGGTTACATTTACCAACAAATACCACAATAAAGCTACATTTAAATATCGTATTGAGTTAGGCATTTTCTTTAAGTTACGCCTATAGTGTGTATGTGGTGTTTTCAAAAATTACTAACTAAATGAAACAACTTAGTATTTCACGCAAACTTTTAACTAAAGTGCTCACTATCTATATATTATTGACGGTCATCGTAACCGCCGTACAAGTTGTTAGTGAATATTACATCACCAAAAGTCACATTGAAGATGAATTAAAAACCTTACAAAAAACTTTCAGCGGCAGCCTTACTCGCGCTATATGGGAATTGAACGTTCAACAATCCGTTACCATTGCCCAAGGTTTGTTAGCTATGCCTTCAATTGAAGGCATTATATTACGTGACGAAAATGGCCAAGTGATATCTAGACTTGGCGACGCAATCGCCAATGATAATCTTGATATAAACTACGACAAAGATTCCGTTATTATCAATAAAAATCCAGACGGACTATTCGGCTATATCTACCCTCTAATATTTGAATTTTCTGGTCGCCCTATCCAAGTTGGCGACGTGACGCTTATTTCATCACGCAATATCATCATTGAAAGAATTAAGATCCCACTGTTTCTATTAATGTTTAAAGCGGTTTTTATTACCTTAAGTCTCTTTATCATAATTTGGTTAACCTTTAGAACCTTACTGTCTAGACCTTTATACGAATTAACCGAACAAATAGAAGATTTTGACATTGAACGTTTGGCCAAATCTAAAATAAATCTGGAACAAGCTGAACATAATGAGTTATCTGTATTGCAGGATGCATATAATGGTTTGATTGATCGCTTAATAGACTACAACAAAGAACTTGAATCTGCGCATAGTCGATTGGTAGAAGCCAACAGTAAACTTGATGACCAAAATTTGATGCTAGAGCAAGAGGTTGCGCGTAAAACCGCTAATTTAAGTCGCGTGATGCTGGATTTAGAAGAACAGAAGAAAGAACTAGAAGGCAGTCGCAATGAATTAAGACAAGGTATTGAAACACGCAAACACGCAGAGGAAGCACTATTAGCTAAACAAAAAGAACTCGAAGCATCATTGCATGAACTAAAATCGGCACAAGGACAGCTTGTTGAATCTGAAAAAATGGCTTCACTTGGAGGTCTTGTCGCCGGCATCGCTCACGATGTTAATACACCTATAGGCGTGAGCGTAACGGCCAGTAGCTATTTAACCGAACAAATTCGTGTGTTAAATAAACACTTTGAAGAAAAGACCCTGACACCTAAACATTTACAAAAATACGTCAAAGACGCAGAAGAAAGTATTAACCTTATTACTTCTAACTTAAAACGCGCCTCAGATTTGGTTGCAAGTTTTAAACAAATCGCAGTTGACCAAGCGAGTGAAGCAATTAGAGATATTGAACTTAACCATTACGTGCATGACATAATCAAGTCACTCAACCCGCATTTAAAGAAAACGCAGCACAAAATTTCGGTAAAATGCCCAGAAAGATTAGACATGCGCTGCCCGGCTGGTGCGATTTCACAAATTTTTACCAATTTGATCATGAACTCTGTGCTCCACGGATTTGAGAGAATAAAACAAGGTCAGATTGATATTGAAATTGAAGATCTCGGCGAAGACATCAAAATTGAGTACCACGATAATGGTAAAGGTGTTAGTAAAGATATCCTCAATAAGTTATTTGACCCATTTTTCACAACCAAGCGGGAAAAAGGTGGTTCAGGTTTAGGAACGCATATCACCTACAACTTAGTTAAACAAACGCTCAATGGTAGTATTAGTGCGACTAGTGAGTTGGGGAAAGGCTTGCATTACAGTATAACTATCCCTAAGGTCACTGAAATGCAAGCACTCACATAGGCTTGTTGCAAAGGTAATTACCAGTTCATTGCTTGACGAATCGGTAAAAAGTATTTTTGCAGATCAATACGAATAGGCATGAAATAACAGTGAGACCCTGTCTGTTGACAATGTTTAAGTACTTTTACTGCAAAGTCCGTATTCCACTGATAGTCCGGTTTGAAGTCGGAAGGGAACACTACTTTATTAACGTTTTCCCAATAAGCTTGGCTACGCTCAGTGATAACCGGAGATACCCCCCAGTACACTTTATCAGCCGGTAAAAAATCGGCATATATGTCTAACAAACGTGTATCAAAAAACGGTTGCGATAAAATATAATCCGCACCAGCTTCAAACTTATCTAAGATATAATCTTTTTCTTGTTTAACACCATGACGGTATGGGTCAAAACCACAATAAATTTCAAGATTAGGAAAATCCCTTCGTATAACTTTAATTAAATCCACCACGTCCGTTGAATAAACTAAGTGAGTTCTATCTGGTGGTGGATCACCAGTTACCAACAATATTTTATCCAACTCGTTAGCTTCGATAATTTGTTGCAACCGAGTTGACTTTATGTCGAAATCAATTGCACGTACATGTGGAATGTAACGATACTTTTGACGATTAACCAATTTAGCACCGTCCCAACTGCGAATAGGCAAACGCAACAAATCAGGTATATTAATAGTGTCAACAAAAGGCAAATTTTGTTCAACAAATTCTAATTGTTCAAAAGTTGCTTCTTCAGTCCTTGGGACGACTTCAAACGAAATATTCATAAATCCTCACGCTTACTTAGCAAATTTAAGCCAGTAAGGTTCTTCTAAATAAATCAACGGCCATTTTATAAACCGTTAAGGCCAATTCCGGATCAAATCTATCTAATCCTTCATCACGCATAAAAGCATGGGCTGCATTAAATTCATGCCAAGTAAACTTAACTTTACTATCAAGCAAATTTTGATGGACTAAAAAGCGCCCGGCATCAGGGACATGTGGGTCTTGTTTGCCCCAAATCATCATTAACTCCCCCTGAATTTCTTTAGTACGCGTTAATGAATCGCCGTTGTCTTCACTCGGTAAGGTATTTGAATGAATATCTGTTGCATATAAACAAACAGCGGAAAGTATATTTGGGTTGATCGCTGCACGGTATGCCAAGTGACCACCAATACAAACCCCCATAGCACCGACTTTGCCAGTACAATAAGCTTGTTGCTGTAAAAAATCATACATAGCAACAACATCAGAATCATGGCTTTCCAAGGGTTTGGCAAATTTATCTGCGTTGCCTTTATCTTTGCCTTCATCATCATAACCCAACACTGTACCAATAGGATTTAATTCATGAAAAACCTCAGGCACCAATACAACAAAACCATGTCCTGCCATTAAAGCTGCTGAACGTGCGATAGGTGCTGTTTGCTGGAATATTTCAGAGTAATAAATTATCGCAGGATACGAACCTTCCGCTTGAGGGCGATAAATATATGTTCTCATACTGCCGGTTGGCGTTGGTAAATCGACAAATTCGGTTTGAATAATCATGAAAAATCCTAATTGAGCGCTTTTGGGCGCGCATTATATACCCAAGCTACTTGGGTATAAAGTTTTCAAGTCATTTAGTTTTTTCTCCATTCCCTGTCGCACAATAATTTTTTTGCTATGCTTAATTTGTCACTATAAATGTCATCTAAAAGGATTGGCGCTGAATTTGCTTACGATTAATGAAGAGTAACAAAATACAAACAAAGTGATGTGAGTTACTAAGATTCAGCACTAACATGGAGCAGCCAATGTCAACAACCACTATTTGCCCACCGCCTACACTAACAAAAAAGTGCTTAGACGAATTAACTAAGTTGATGCTGGTGCATAAACTGCCGTCATCTTTTATTGATACAGTCCAACTTTGGTACTGGCCAATTGCCCAAAAAATTGCCGAGTTCAAACAACAAAAAGGCCAAACGTACTATTTGGCAATTAATGGCAGCCAAGGCAGTGGTAAATCTACCATGGCTGCTTTTTTACAATGTATATTCGAGCACCAGTTCGACTTTTCAGTCGCAAATCTATCAATAGACGACTTTTATTTAACGCGTAAAGAGCGGAAACATTTGGCTGAACACATACACCCGCTGCTTGCCACCAGAGGGGTGCCTGGCACTCACGATATCCCTTTGGCAATTGATACACTAAAAAAGCTCAGTGAGCTTCATAATAATGTCCAACTCGTGCGTTTTAATAAAGCTTACGATGATAGGGCAGAAAAACATCTTTGGGACAAAGTGTCAGCGCCAGTAGATATTGTGATACTTGAAGGTTGGTGCATGGGTTTGCAAGCTCAAAATCCAGCGGATTTGTACACACCAATTAATCAATTAGAACAGCTAGAAGATAGTAATGGTCGATGGCGTAAATTCGTAAATGCACAGCTTGAAGAACACTACCCTGATTTATTTACTATGTTTGATCAACTAATCATGCTTAAAGCACCATCATTTGACTGTGTTTACCAATGGCGCAAGAATCAAGAAGATAAGTTGATTGCGCAGCAGTCAACTCGCTTTACCATGAATCAAGCTGAACTAAATAGATTTATTCAACACTATCAAAGATTAACAGAACATGCGTTGCAAACCTTACCTGATGACGCCAATTTAGTGATAGAGTTAAACGAGCAACAACAATTTATCCTAGCGACAGGAGATGATTATGACTTCTGCTAGATTGCTGGTTTTTACCGATATGGATGGCACATTGTTAGATCACGACAACTATTCATGGCAAGCAGCCGAGCCGGCACTCGCTGAACTAACAAAACAGGAAATACCGGTGATCTGCAATACCAGTAAAACCTTTGCCGAAGTGAAGCAATTGCATCAGCAGCTTGGGTTATCTGCCCCCTTTATTGTCGAAAATGGTTCGGCTATTTATTCAGCCAACGCTGAAACAGCGGATCAACCAGCGCACAACATTGGTGCAAAACGACAACAAATTTTATCCGAATTAAGTTTTCTCCGCCAACAAGGCCATCAATTTGAAGGCTTTAATGATTGGCATAATGAAGAAATTGTCCAACAAACAGGTTTGTCCATTGCAGAAGCAGAACTGAGTGGACAAAGACAATATTCAGAACCCTTGTTATATAAAGGTAATGAACAGCAAAAAGCTCAATTTATTGAATATTTACAAGCAAAAAACTATCTAGCTTTACAAGGTGGACGCTTCTTATCCATTCAAGGCCAGTGCGACAAAGGCAAAGCTTTGCTTAAGTTAAAAGCTGAATATGAGAATTTATGGCAAACACCTGTGATCACTATTGCGTTAGGCGACAGTCAAAATGATTGTGCCATGCTTGAAGCCGCAGACGTATCGGTATGGATAAAAAGCCATAAAGCTTTTCCAACAATTCAGAAAAAAGAGCAAGTTTTTTATAGCGATTTATTTGGGCCAGCCGGTTGGAATGAAACTATGGCTCACATATTGCTTCTACATTCAAACAAACAATTAAAACCAGTAACAACCAGCTAGAACAAATCGAACCAACTAATGTTTAGTTGGGAAAGTAACGACAATTATGTCAATAAAAGAGGATTCTGTATGGGTGATTTCTATCAAAATGGAGTAATTACAACGTTACACAACTTGTCTCGAGATAGTGTAACCATTGAACAAATGGAGCATCAACTCACTGAGTTTGCCAAAGTCCGTCCATTGTCACTTGTTTTACCTTCTTTATATTCCGAGCTTCAAGGTCCAGCTTTAGCCAACATTATCAACGAATTGGCGGAAGTACCTTATTTAAATCAAATCGTCATTGGGTTAGACAGAGCAACCGAAGATGAATATCGTCATGCACTTAAATTTTTCTCAAAATTACCACAAAACGTAAAAGTGTTATGGAACGATGGTCCTAGATTACAAAAAATAGATGCTTTACTGCAAAAAGAGGGTTTGGCACCTAAAGAATTAGGTAAAGGTCGTAACGTTTGGTATTGCTTGGGTTATGTATTAGGCTCTGGTGAAGCAGCATCAGTTGCATTGCATGATTGCGACATATTAACTTATGACAGAAAACTACTGGCTAGATTAATCTACCCTGTTGCTAACCCAACTTTCAATTATGAATTCTGTAAAGGTTATTATGCCCGTGTCGCAGATGGCAAAATTAATGGCCGTGTTAGCCGCTTGCTTGTAACCCCCTTACTGCGCGCGTTAAAAAAGATTTTTGGTAACCTAGATTATTTAGAATATTTAGACAGTTACCGCTACCCTCTCGCGGGTGAATTTTCGTTTAGAACCGACGTCATCAATGATATTAGAATTCCAAGTGATTGGGGTTTAGAAATTGGTGTACTGTCTGAGATGGAGCGCAATTATTCTACGAACAGATTGTGCCAAGTGGATATTGCCGATACCTACGACCATAAACATCAGTCTTTGTCAGTAGACAATGATGAAGGAGGTCTATCAAAAATGTCGATTGATATTTCTAAAGCCATCTTTAGAAAACTCGCAACGAATGGTGTGGTATTTAACACGGAAACATTCCGTTCAATCAAAGCGACTTATTATCGAATTGCGTTAGACTTTGTTGAAACCTATCGTAACGACGCGACTATTAACGGCTTAAACTTTGACATTCATAGCGAAGAACAAGCAGTTGAATTATTCGCGCACAACATCTTAAAAGCGGGCATTCACTTCTTAGAAAACCCAATGGAAACCCCTTTTATTCCAAGTTGGAACCGAGTTTCAAGTGCTGTGCCGGATGTATATGGGCAGATGATCCAAGCAGTGGAAGCTGATATGGAGGAATTTGGCGGTTAGTCCAAAATATTTATCTACAAATAACAATCGAACAAAAAATGGGGTGGTAATAATGGCAATTGAAACTGAGCTAGAACACAAGGTTCAAACACATTTAAAGTTTATTTATCCAGAATTAGACGAAGCAGAAGTCTGCCAACAACTGCTAACTTTAATGCGCTTGGATAAAGCCACCCCGACCCCGCCCAACCATCAAAATCATTGGAGCCAGAAAGACATCATTGCCATTACCTACGGCAATAGTTTGTTGCGTGAACAAGAAAAACCCCTGCACACTCTACATGGTTTTTTCAAAAATAATCTAGCAGGAATTATCAACAGCATACATATACTGCCGTTTTACCCATATAGCAGTGATGACGGTTTTGCGGTAATGGATTATTCCAAAGTAAATGATTCTTTAGGTGACTGGGTTGATGTTGAGGCAATTTCCACTGATTTTAGATTAATGGCTGACTTAGTGATTAACCACTGCTCTAGTCGCAGTCTTTGGTTTGAAAATTTTAAGCTTGATAAAGAACCAGGCAAAAACTACTTTTTTACCGCAGAGCCAACTGACGATTTAGATTCAGTTGTACGTCCACGCACTAGCCCTTTATTACGAGAAGTAAATACCCCATCTGGCACTAAACATGTTTGGTGTACTTTTAGCCATGACCAAGTTGATTTTGATTTTCGCCAGATTGAAGTTTTATACGAATTTGTCAAGATCACCCGTTTGTACTTGGACCGAGGGGTCAAAATATTTCGCTTTGATGCAGTGGCCTTTTTATGGAAAGAAGTTGGTACCAACTGTATTCACTTAGCACAAACACATGAAATGATAAGGCTATTACGTGTATTAGTGGAACATGCAGTGCCAGATGCCATCATAATCACCGAAACAAATGTGCCCAATCATGAAAACTTAAGTTATTTTGGTAACGGTAACGAAGCGCACTGTGTATATAACTTCTCATTGCCGCCATTGCTGGTAAACACTCTAATTACCGGCAACTGCAAACATTTAAAGCGCTGGATGATGAGTATGCCACCCGCGCAAATAGGTACAACCTACTTTAATTTTATTGCATCACACGATGGTATAGGTTTACGCCCAGCCGAAGGTTTACTTGATGAAGATGAATTAGCCACACTAGCCAACACAGTTAATATGTTTGGCGGTAAAGTATCTTGGCGCAGTGCCAATGGCAGCAACAAACCTTACGAGCTGAATATTAGTTTGTTTGATGCACTGCAAGGCACATACAAAGGTACAGACAAATACCAAATAGACAGGTTTATCTGTGCGCATGCAGTTATGTTGGCGCTAGAAGGCATACCTGGTATTTATATCCATAGTTTATTGGCCACCACCAATGATTACGAACGTATGGATAACACCAGCCAAAACCGCAGCATTAACCGCCATCAATGGGATATTCAAGCACTAGAAGACGCGTTAGCCAATCAATTTTCGCACCATAGCAAAGTATTTAAACGTATGTGTGCGCTAATTGAAAAACGTATTGCTCAACCTGCGTTTCATCCAAATGCGGTACAATTTACCTTGCAATTAGGTGAAGAAATACTCGGTTTTTGGCGTCAAAGTCATAATCGAAAACAAAGCATATTCTGTATTTTTAATGTAACCGATCAGGAACAACAAATTGAAATGGCAGAAATTAACCTAATTGACACCGAACATTGGTTTGATTTGCTTGCAGAGCAACCAATCAATGACTTACGTGGCACCTTAGTCTTAAAACCATATCAAGCAGTTTGGTTAACCAATTACCGCACTTAAGCCTAGGGTATGTTTATCTTTCGTGGACAATTTTGCGAACAAAACCCTTGCCTTTGTTGCAAGTTCCGCCTACTTTTAATAAGTTACATAGTATTGAGACTATCGTAACTCTTTCTATAAAAACAATTTGTTGGCAGGAATTTATATGAATAAACCGGCGGTTAAGCCCAATAAAAAATCAACATTTGTGTCAACTGACGACATCCTAGTCATGTTGTGTAAATCAGTAACTGACGTGTTAGCAAGTGCAAATGCCAACCAAGTGACTTATTCAGCTTTGGTACAAAAAATCACCAAAACAAGCTTAAAGCCAGATATTGGCTCGTTTGTACTATTTGACGGTGGTTTTTCTGGGTTAGTGGTCATCAACTTTAGTGCCGCAGCAGCAATCGAAATATACCAAAAGTATATGACAAATATGGGCATTCCAATTGAAGAGCTCTCTTCGCAACACACCTCAGATGATGTTGCTAACGTAATGGGTGAATTACTCAATCAAATACTCGGTGATTTTACTGGTTTAGTGCATAAAGAGTTACAAACCTCTATTACCCAAAGTCAGCCGAAAATGTTGACTGTCAATAAACAGCTGATTATTTCTATTGATACTAATTTAGATAGACCTCAAGCACGTCGAGTGACTTTTACCACGCAAAAAGGCAATATTTTTTATCTAGAAATGGCAATGGATAGAACTGAATTTATTAAACTGCATGATTTTGTGCCTGAAGAATTTGACCCAGATGACATTATTCGTGGTGCTTCGGTGCAAATGGAAGAGGAAAACAATAAAAAAGGTCCTGATGTCGACCAAGATCTATTGGATGAACTTGGATTATAAAGCCTAATTTTGCGGGGGTCTCCCCGCAAAAAATCTACCAACCTATCTTCACAACTGCTATAGTCAACTTGTTCATTTAATAAACACTGGATGTTTAATTATGAGTCTTCTCAAACGAATATTTGGTCAATTAACCTCAACAGAACGAGCCGCTAGCATACATTGGAATATGGAACAAAGGACATATGCTCTTGGCAGCGATCTAAGCTTTTCAGTTGAATATAATGGTGGAGCAGTTGAACAACATATAGATAATGTAGACGTTACTCTGATATGCCACTTACATGAGATCACTGGCGATGTTAATGCAGTACAAGTAAAATTAGTCAGTTGTGATATTGATAGAGATTTTTTTATTCCAGCCAGACAGAAACTAAAAAAATTTTATTCGATTCACTTACCAAAATTTTCCCCTGTAACCAATGAAATTTGCCGTTACAGCCTAGAACTTAAGTTAAATAGAGGTTCTACAGCAACGAATAGTTTGTCTACAGAAGTAAAAATAGGCCCATCAGAGCAAATATCCACTTGGTTAAAAGTACTGGCAGAGCTTGATTTTCATCATCAATCGCATTGGAATCAACCACTAAATAACTCCTATGGTGCGACTCAATTTGTGCAGAAATTTAGGTATCGAAAAAGCAATTTTGTCGACAAAAAATCTTTAGATCTCATCTTCAGATTTGAGCAGTACAATGATTATCTGGATGTTTTTGTAGAAGCTTACATAGCCAATCAAGCTCAATTTTCTCATCAAACGACAAATACATTTCGCTTCACCATTGAACACAACACTGTGGATTTGTATAAAAGCAAACTGCAAGAGCAATTAAGCCAAAGTTGAAAAGCTGCTATACTGGCGTCAAAATAAAACCTAACCACAGCGCCAAATGACAGCAACTATCCCTTCTGCCTTATTCAAACAACTAACCAACAATGGTTGGCGTTGCCCAATCTTGATAAAAGGCGATATGGAAACACGCTATCAGGTTGCACAAACATTAATAAATCAGCAGAATTGGCAAGCTGGTTTTAATCCAGATACGCTCACTACAAATAACAAACACTTACAAGCCTACCTAGGCCAAGAACTAGATTATGTTTGGCTCGATAGTTCAAGCTTTTTTGATATAGATGTTGTCTGTGCGTTAGCTGGATGCATACAACATGGTGGGGCATTAATACTCACCTTCAGCCCAACCTTTATTGAGCAAGATACAACCAATATCAGCAGCCTGCCCTATCCACATAATCTAACCAGCCATAATTATTCCTATTATATGCAAAGACTATGGCAACTTAGCCTGCAAACGGCGGGCTGTGTTATCGTCGATAACTGTCAGCTAACAACCAATGCATTCCCTCAAGCACTTGAAGAAAAATTTGTAAAACCAACAGATTTAACCAGCGCACAACAAACAATATTTAATGCCTTATCAAAGTTAAAAAAACAGGGGCATTATTTTATCAAAGCAGACAGAGGCAGAGGGAAATCAACCGTTTTAGCGGCTTTGGTGAAAGACTATCTACAACAAGGGACACATATAACCATTACAGCCCCGGCAAAAAGATGCTTAACAACCGTATGGAACTGGTTAGATAAATGGCAATGCGACAAAGATAATTTAACTTTTGTCGCACCAGATGAGCTCACTCAAGTCGTCAGTAACAAACAAAATAACAACAGCATTTTGATTGTTGACGAAGCTGCAGCCCTACCTAGCCAATTGCTCAGAGCCATTAGCCAAAAATTTAACTGGGTAATTTACGCAACAACCGAACAAGGATATGAAGGTTCAGGTAAGGGACTCAGCCAGCACTTCATCAAACAACTCAGTATGGATAATGAGTTGGTTGAAACATTTGAGTTAACCAAGCCGATTCGTTGGGCTCTTAACGATCCACTTGAAAATTGGTTGAATTCTATCTGCATGCCTAACAATCAGCCAAGTTTAAGCAATAATCAAAGTGACAAGATATCCTTCAAGTTTATTCAATCTGAGGAGCTAGTCGGCAATAACCAACTCGTCGTAGAAATTTTTGGTTTATTAAGCCAAGCACATTATCGAACAACGCCTAACGACTTAAAACACATGCTCGATAGCCCCGCATTAAAATTGTGTATTGGACAAAACAACCAGGGTCAAGTGGTAGCAGCAAGCTTGTTATCAGAAGAAGGAAATTTAACTCAGGCTTTAGCCAACGAAATACTAAATGGGAAACGTCGGCCCAATGGCCATCTGACACCACAAATTATTGCAGCACAATCCGGGATTGTAGAATTTAGCCAATTAAAAGGTTTAAGGATAGTCCGCATTGCCGTTGCAGAAGCATTACGCAATAACAATATTGCTTCAAATATGCTTGAATGGCTGAGCCAACAAGCGTCAGATATAGATTATTTAGCGAGCAGTTTTGCTGCAAGTTATCCAGTTGCCAACTTTTGGTATAAAAATAACTTTAAATTAGCCAGAGTCAGTACAACACCAGAGCACCATAGTGGGCTATTTTCTAGCTTGTGTATTAAAATGCTCGATAAATCAAATACTGTGCTTAACCAGCGAATTCAACAAGGCTGTTTGCAACAGCTGAGCTTTTTCCTACCCAGTCATTATCAAAATGTAACTGGTAATTTATTGTGGTTATGGTACGCCTCATTGGCGCAAAATAATCAGCTTACTCTCAGTTATAAGTTAGTTTTAGTAGCAGGGTTTGCACAACATAGCACCAACCTCTATGCAGCTTTGCCAGAGCTATATAACTTTTGCTTAGACAAATCGGTCTTAATTATGCAAATTTTACCTGCAGAGCAGCAGAATTTGCTAGCAGACACTATACTTAAACGCCAAGCGCCCAGTACTGTGGCAAAAACCTATCTGTTGTCTGGACAAAAACAACTAATTAAAATGCTGCGAAAAATTGTCGCAGAGCTTTTACAGCATACGGATTCAGCTAAATGAAATTTTATGCTATTTTCAGTTTATTGTGTTTATGCTGCTTTGAAGTTAACGCGCAGCAAAACATCTACATCCAAGCAGCAGCGTGCCATAAACAAAAATGTGTCGACACCTATAGGCAATATATTGAAAATTTAGCTTTGCCGAGCCAGGTAAAATATACTCAACAAAACAAAGATAGATTTTCAGTGCTGTCGAGATTAACCAGCCACCAGCAGGCAGCACAAGCATTTGTCGAATTAATTAACGCAGATAAACGCGTTAGAGTGAATGCCAAAATAGAAATGATAGATCACAGGCTATATATTGATTTAGGTGAGCAGTCTAACCAAACTCAAGCCGAGTGGTTACAGGGTTTCGCTAACCACTTAGCCAAAAGTAACAACTTGCCTAACAACCAATTAGAATTCACAATAAAACGCAAAATTGAACAAATGTTCGCAATTAAAATTCTGGCGGGGCCGTTTAAAACAGATGAAAGTGCAGAACAAGCACTCGCAAAAATTAGAACAATAAAGGCTTTTTCACGCGCGTTTGTTACTGACAATTAGCCTTAAAGTACTGTAAAGCTCTAGCTGGGTAATCAGTAAAAATACCGTCTACGCCGAGTGATTGCATCAAAGCAATATCTTCTACATGATTAACCGTATAAACGTAAACTTTTAAACCTTGAGCTTGTGCGTCTTTAACTAGCTCAATGTCAATAAAGTCACGGTTGCAATGCAGCGACCACGCCTTTAGCTCAACGGCGAAGCGACTATTATCAGTCGGTAAACAGGCAGTCAAAGCGCCAATGCGTATATTCGGCATTAAGCTGGCAAATTGGTGCAATTGCTTATGATCAAATGAAGATACAATCAATTGTTCAGGCTTAAACCAAGCATTATCAAGCGCTAACTGTATATCTCGGGCAACTAAAGCTGCACTATTCGGCGCTTTAATTTCTATGTTAACTTGGCAACGCCCTGCAATAGCCGCTAAAGCTTGTTGCAAGCTTGGTACAGCTTGACCATTGCCAGCATCTAAACTTTGAACATATTCTAGTGTTGAAGATCGCACTAACCCCAACCCATTCGTGGTTTTCTGTAACCAAGCGTCGTGCAATACAATAGGCACATCTTCAACAATCTGTACATCTAGCTCAATGCCATCAGCGCCAGCTTCAATAGCTTGTTCAAACGCTTGTAATGTGTTTTCCGGCGCTATGCCACTCGCGCCCCTATGTGCCCAAATAAACATTTCATTTACCCTCGTTTATGTCCACTCAAAGTTTCGTACACGGCAGCGGAAACCACAAGTGTGCCACCCACTAAAGTTTGCCAACTTGGATATTCAGTTAACAACACAGCGGCAAATATAGTGCCATAAAAAGGCGATAAACAAGACACTAAACTCATTGTTTTTGCTTTTATGCTACGCAATCCATTTACAATCAAAGAATGTGGTAGTGCAGTAAAGAGTATCCCTAATAAAATAATCCAAGCGAATGTGCTCAGGGGCAATTCGGCAAAATGATGGTATTCAAAAGGTAATAATACACAGGCAATTATGCTTGATTGAAACATCATATTTTTCATGCCTGAGTAGTGCGAAAAAACTCTGTGGCTCATAATGTTTCGCGCGGCAAAAAATACAGCAGACAAAACACCGAGTAAAATACCGACTGTATATTCACTTTCAAGTGATAACTCTGGCACCATTAGGCCAACACCCGTAAGTACAAACAAAGCCATCAGAAAATCAAGTTTATGTGGCAGTTGCTTATTTAGCAGGGGTTCTATCAAAACTATCATGACTGGATAGGTGTACAAAGCAATCATACCTGTCGCCACAGTAGAAAACTGCATGGCATAAAAATAGGTTACCCAATGCACAGCCATCAGCACGCCTAAAATAATACCGTTGCGGTAGTCGCGCAAACTATTTAAACGCACTCTGCCTTCAGTTACCTTAACCAACAGAGTTAACACTAAAGCTGCAACACAAGCGCGTGCAAATGAAATCGCAGCACCATCAAGCGGAATAATTTTGGAGAATAAGGCCGTACCGCCAAGTAGCAATACGCCAAGGTGAACCTGCAGCAAAGCACTTTTACGCTGTGCTGCAGAATTTAATTGTTGCGACATGAAAACTACTTAGTTGATGATGCGAGTGCTTGACCTAATGTAACTTTGCTAGCGGCACCAATAGCTGCATCGAATTCAATTGCATCCGGCTCAAACGCCAATACTACAGTTGAACCTAATTTAAAGCGTCCCATCTCCTGACCTTTTTCAATTACTGGCGCATTGTCGTGATTATAGTGCCATGTAAAAGGACGTTTGCCAGCAGGTGGTGTGATTACACCAGCCCAAGTTGTTTCAATGCTCGCGACTATCATAGCCCCCACTAGCACCAAAGCCATTTCGCCATATTCAGTGTCAAATACGCAGACAACACGTTCGTTACGCGCAAATAACCCATCAACATTACGAGTTGTTGCTTGATTCACTGAAAATAATTTGCCTGGTACATAAACCATGCGTTTTAATTTACCAGTGCACGGCATGTGGATTCTGTGATAATCACTTGGTGATAAATAAATAGTGCTAAAAACACCATTGTGAAACGGCTGTGCGTTTTCTTCGTCACCACCTAACAATTGCGTCAAACTATAATTGTGCCCTTTAGCCTGAAAGATAGCATCGCCATCAATTGGTCCCAACTGACTCACTTCCCCATCTACTGGTGACACTATCTCTGTGTCAGCAATAGGTCGTGCATCTGGCAACAAAGCACGGGTAAAAAAGTCGTTGAAACTAGCGAATTCAGAAAACTTTTGAACTTGTGTATCCTTCAATTGAATTTGATAGTTTTTAGCAAATAAGCGGATAAAGGTTTGGCTAATAAATTTATTTCGACTAGCTGCAATTTTACCAATAAACCTAGATATAAGATGTTGTGGTACTAAATATTGAAGTGCAACTTTGAATTTTTCTAGAGACACCGAAAGTTCCTTTAATAATGAATAGCGCAAGATGTTTTATATAACACGCATAATACCGACAATGACGGATTAGGTCTAATGCTGTCGGTCACTAAGCTTAATAATGTTTACTATGAGCTGGTTTATTTTCAGCAATTGATTGTAAAATTTTATGGTAATTTTCCAACCTCGAAGCCAATATTAACCCTTGCTCAACAGCGTCTTTTAATCCACATTTTGGATCGTCTAAATGTTTGCAGTCACGAAATTTACAATTGCCGCGGTATTGCGCAAACTCAACAAAACCGTCAAAAATTTCTTCAGCACTCAAATGCCATAAAGCAAATTCGCGCACACCTGGAGAGTCAATTAAATCGCCACCTGTCGGTAAATGATAGAGCTTAGCGACTGTTGTAGTATGTGTACCCAAACCAGACACATCGGATACATCACCAGTTTGCGCATTCGTGTCGGGTAATAATTTGTTGACCAAAGAAGATTTACCTACGCCAGATTGACCAACCACAATAGAAACTTTGTTTTGCAGCAATTGCGCAATAGTTTCAAAACCTTGTTGCGTTTTAACACTGAGTAAATGAACTGGATAACCAATTGATTGATAATAATCGGCTATTTTTTGAATATCAGCCTGTTTTGCACTATCAAGTAAATCAACCTTGTTAATCACCACAACTGGGTGTGCACCCATTTGTTCAACCGCAACCAAATAGCGGTCGATAATTTGCCAAGATAATTCGGGCAATATTGAAGATAAAACAACCACTTGTTCAATATTAGCTGCAACCGCTTTTACTCCATCATAAAAGTCTGGGCGCGTTAGTACAGACTCCCTTTCTTCAACAGCCTCAATGACACCTTGTGCACCACCTTCAGACTGCACTTCATGCCAAATGACCTTGTCACCAGCAACTATCGATTCAACCGTTCGGCGCATATCACAACGAATAAGCTCCCCTTGTTCGTTTTCAATGTCGGCTTGCTGACCGTATCGGCTTATTACTACACCATGACGAGCTGGGCCTAATAGACAATCTTCCGATAAATTTTCCGGATTATTTCTAGTTTGTTCTATTTTTCTGCTACGATTAGATCGCATACGCCTAAGTTGTTGTTTGGTGAGTTTCTTTTTTTTCGTCACGGTGCTACTTTTTATCAATAATCAGTTAAACTAAAAACGAAGAGTACTTTACACCAATTTGGCGATAAAGTTTTAGGAATGTACACAGATTAATTGAAAGTTGTACCTTTTGAGGGGTTAGTAGGAATACTATATGTCATTTAATGAAAATAATCTTATTTGGCTAGACTTGGAAATGACAGGTTTAGACCCAGATACAGATAAAGTGTTGGAAATCGCAACCATAGTCACTGACAGTGAATTAAACATTATCGCAGAAGGGCCGGTATTTGCGATCCATCAACCAGACGAAGTTTTGGATAATATGGATGAGTGGTGTATTAACCAACATGGTAAATCAGGACTAACTCAAAGATGTCGTGACAGTAAGATCTCAATTGAAGAAGCTCAAAAACAAACAATTGAATTTTTGCAACAATATGTACCAGCTGGCAAGTCACCTATGTGTGGCAATAGCATCAATCAAGATCGCCGCTTTATGTTTGTGCATATGCAAGAGCTTGAGGCCTTTTTCCATTATCGCAACTTAGACGTTAGTACAGTCAAAGAACTTGCTCGTCGCTGGAGACCTGAACTCGTTAGCGATTATAAAAAGAAAGGGACGCATCTAGCTTTAGAAGATATCCACGAATCTATCGAAGAATTGGCTCGTTACAAACAAGATTTTTTTAAACTAAAATAATTTTTCGATATATATTGCGTCAATTCAACAAGTTGGCGCGCACTCCTCTTCTGTCGATAAAAAATTGCACATTTTTTCTGCAAATCACCTATTTTAATCTACACTTAAAAAGCTAGCCTAACCTGAACTTCAAATAACAAATTAGCAGTTCAGTTCTAGGTTACTCAGTACAAAAACAAATAAAAATCGAGAATTGTTGGAGCACAGATTATGGAGAAATTGCAATATTTGCGCGTGCGTCTACTCGCTTTAATCAGCATAGCCTTGTACGCTTTTGCACCAGTTTGTTCAGCCATTGACAAAACCTTTGATATTACCCAAAGTTCAATGAGCTATTTCCAACTCGATCCTTCAAGCTTATCTAACTTTACAATCAGCCCGAAAAACACAGTGAACGAGCGTTTGTATATTGTCGCGGAACAAAATAGCCCAGTGAATCAGCTTAATTTACAGGCCGGCGCGGGTTATGCTATGCCTGTAACCGCGCAGTTAGACATAAAAGCTGCAATGTTGTATCAAGAAAACAGTACACAATCTCCTACTGAACAGCCAATCAGACATCTTGCGATTGAGGCTGGTACTCAATACCGCCTTAATCAAGCGATTCAACTCTACAGTGCAATAATTTATCGTGTACCCAAAGAGCAGCAGCAAACCAACTTAGAAACAGCAGACAAAGAAGTTGGTTTTAAGTTTTCCGGTGAATACTTTTTTAGCCAATCGGTATCGGCGGGGATCCACGCACAAATCATTGCAGAAAACAAAATTTATGGTGTGCAAGGTAGCTTCCATTTTTAATTGGCATAAATTAACCTTCGTTTAACAATCAAAAATAATCTCTTGCGTTCACAAGCGCTTATTCATATCCTTAGCCACCGAAATCGATAACAATTCTTTAAATAAAGGGACTATTTTATGCGCAATGCAAAATGCCTAAGCATTGGACTCGCTTGTTCACTATTTTTAACTGCATGTGGCGGCTCTGATGATGGTGGCCAATGTTCAAAAAAAGATATCCACTCTCATTGGTATCAAACCTTACAGCAAGACTATTTATGGTATGACGAGCTCTCCTCACCAACAACTTCATTTAATTTGTATGAAGATAGTAACCAACTACTAAACGACGTCCTGCCAAGCAAAGATAGGTTCAGCGTAGTATTAAATAGTGATGATTGGCAAGATAGTATTGCCGGTAATAACTTCGGTTATGGTATAGAACTCGCGGCAGCGCCAGGTAGCCGAATTGTTGTTGTGCAATCGTTTAATAATTCCGCCGCGGCAAATGCAGGAATTACTCGAGGAGACCAACTTGTCTCGATTGGAGAGGTAGCCGCGTCCAAATTATACGAGTACCTATATTATGGAAATTATACAGCTTACTCAGAAGCATTCGGCCCAGACCAAAATGGCTATGAGCTTGAATTTGTCTGGCGCGATAGCAATGGTGCTGAAAAAAGTGCAACTTTGGCAAAATCACAGTACCAAATAAATACTGTAACTCAAGTAGAAATTATTGATAGTAACGCAGGCAAAATTGCCTATTTGGGTTTCCAAAATGGTTTCTTAGAACCTTCCCCAGCTGAGCTAAAACAAGCTTTTAGTTATTTAAAATCACAAAACTTTGATCATTTTGTATTAGATTTACGCAACAACACTGGCGGTTTAGTCAGTGTAGCCGCTGAGCTCGCGTTATATCTTGCCGGAGATACTATCTACAACCAAGTGTTTCTTGAGTTTGAATTTAATCCAAATAACAGTGAGCATGGTGGAGTTGCCCGTACTGAAGAATTGATCTACACAGAGCTCAACGGCAGTGTCACCAGCCATATCAATTACATTAGGCAAAATAGCTTAAACCTAAACAATCTCACTGTTTTAACTAATGATTATTCAGCTTCTGCTAGCGAAGTATTGATCAATAGTTTAGACCCATATATTACAGTGCATACTATAGGTGAAAGCACTTATGGCAAGCCTGTCGGCTTTTTACCAGACGAGCACTGTGACGAAACCTTATTGGCAGTGAACTTTCAAACAAATAATGCCGTCGGTTTTGGTGATTATTTAAATGGTTTAGCGCCTGATTGTGCCGTTTCCGAAAGCAGCAACATCTATCCATGGACCAGCATGCAAGATCCTGTATTTGCTAAAGCGATTAGTTATATTAATAGCGGTTACTCGTCATGCAGCAGCTCGTTAGCTCGCCCATTAAACGAAGAAGGACTGATTATCCCGCCTAACAATAAACCACAAGGCATGTGGTTGGAGAAAAAATAATATGCGCTTTATTGAATTCCCTTGCCAACTTTTATTTGTTTTATTGTTGCTTGTTAATACGGCGCAGGCTGCTCAGCCTGCGCTATGGAAACTAGAATACCAAGATAAAACCTCTTGGGTTTTTGGCACAATTCACGCTTCCACTCAAGTTATGCGTAGTGACAATTCACTGGGTGTAGTTAAAAACAAAATTGCCAATGCGCGTTTACTGATTGCCGAAGCCGATTTAGCGCAATATTCAGCGCAGCAACAGCAAGAATTAGCATTGAAAGTAGCGCTGCTAAATAACGGCAAAAATCTGCAACAACAAGTTGACGATAAAACTTGGCAAAGTTTACTCAGGTACCAACAAAATAAAGGGATCCCAGAAAATGCCTTTAGCGCTTTTACACCTTGGTTTGTCGCATTGCAATTGGGCATTATTGAAGGACAAATAGCTGGGCTCGACTTTACCCAAGCTATTGATGATATCTTGATGCAACATGCACGAGCCAACCAAGTTCAAGTAAGCGGATTAGAAAGTCTAGAACAACAACTCGGATTTTTCGCTAATTCAGGTATAAGCGAACAGTTGTTAGTCGATACCTTAGCGCAAATTGAAACAAACGAGTACACAATCAAACATCTAGCCGACATGTGGCAAAATGGTGAGATTAAGCAACTAGAAAAACTGTTAACCTTAGGTTTGGCGGATTACCCAAGCACAGATTTTGTGTTAGATACGTTATTAAAAGAGCGCAACCAAAATTGGATGAAAAAATTAATCGCAGAGGTAAAAACAGGTAATGTTGTTATCGCGGTTGGATTAATGCATATGGTTGGTGAAGGCAATATCATTCAACACTTTGAGCAACTAGGTGTGAGTGTTAAACGCGTACAATAATCGGCTAACTGCAACAGCTTAATAATGCATATCAGGCGGTATAGGTAATTTACTCGGGGTAAATTGTTTAGGCCGCTTTTTCACCTTACCTTTTTTATAATCACGCAGTGCAAACACATAAGCCAAAACTTGTGCAACGGCGGCAAAAAGCTTTTCAGGTATTTCTTCTTCAAACTCAGTTGTATAATAAATTGCCCTCGCCAACATAGGCGCGGTTAGAATAGGAACTTGATGTGCCTCGGCAATTTTTCGAATATGCGCGGCCATTTCATCCGCCCCTTTAGCAACTAACCTAGGTGCACCTGTGCCTAATGGATCATATTTTAATGCGACGGCAAAGTGGGTCGGGTTTGTCACAACCACATCGGCTTTTGGCACTTCTTGCATCATACGTCTTTGGTGAGCTCTAAACATTGCCGAACGAATACGCCCTTTAACTTGCGGATCACCCTCAGAGTTTTTGTGTTCGTCTTTAACTTCTTGTTTGGTCATCTTCAGCTGTTCGTTATGGTGATAAAGCTGATACGGCACGTCAATTAAAGTAATTACGATTAACGAACAAGAGAGAATTAAGAACACCCAAATAAGAATTTCTAACGCTTTAAACAAACCAGACGGCATATTCTCAACATTAATGTGCAACAACTCTTGGTAAAACAGGTTAAAGCACATATAAGCAGTACCAATAACCACAGCAACTTTGGCAATCGACTTAACCAGCTCAATTAATCCTTGGGTACCAAAAATGCGTTTCAGACCGTTAATCGGATTCATTTTACTCAGTTTAGGCTGCATTGCTTTAGTCGAAAAATTGTATCCACCAACAGCGACATTGCCGATAACAGCAAACACCACCAGCACAATCAGCACAGCCAATACTGGCCAAGTGACTTCGAACAGAAGATTTTCTAGCCGTACTAACATACGGCTCATATCAAACGCATCTTCACGCTCTAAAATAAAACCTTGTTTAAACATGCGATATAGTGCGCCGGCTAAATAGTGGCCATAGAGTAAAAAGCCAATACCACCACCAACAAGCACCATCATAGTTCCCAGCTCACGTGAGCGCGGTATTTGCCCTTTATTTCTCGCGTCGGATTTCTTTTTCGCTGTGGGTTCTTCTGTGCGGTCTTGATCATCAGCTGCCATACATTAGCACCCCGCGATTTCGCACATAAGGTAAGCTGCACTATCCCAGATAGTTTCAAAATGCAGCATAAAGGCCGACAAACTGATCCAAACAACTATCAAACCTGTTATTTGCGACACTGGAAAACCAATAGAGAATATATTTAATTGGGGCGCAGCTCGGGTCATAATACCGAAAGTTAAATTTATGATTAACATAGCGGTTATCGGCGTTAAAGCTATGGTAATTGTCGCGATAAATAACCACTTCCCCCACTCGACAATTTTGTATATTTTATCGAGCGACAACCAACCAGAGCCAATTGGCATAGCTTCAAAACTATAAACCAACATTTGGATCATGGCTAAATGCCCATCCATAGCCCAAAAAACTAAGGTGGCGAGTATGATATAAAACTGGCCGACAGCAGCTGTATTAATACCATTAACTGGATCAACCAAAGTTGCAAAACCTAAACCACTTTGTACTGCAATTGTCTGCCCCGCCATTACAAAGGTATTTAAAAAGATTTGTGAAATAAAGCCGATTGATACACCGATCAGCACTTGCTGAATAACCAGCAAAAAACCTTCGAGGGAAAACAAATTGGTAAAACCACTAGAGGGCACCATAGGGCTAACGATAAAAGTAATAGATAAAGCTAACAGTGCTTTAACCTTAGTTGGAACAGTTTTACCACTAAAACCTATCATAGCAACCAACAAAGCAGAAATGCGCACAAACGGCAGCATTAAATCCGCAATATACTGCATGATAAGTTCTGTGGTGTAAGTCACGGTTTAGCCAACAACCTGAGGAATACGGGTAAACATATCTATGGTGTAGTCCATCACTTTGTTCATACCCCAATGGCCACCATAAATAATAGCGGCTAAGGTCACAAGCAACCTAGGTAAAAAGCTTAAGGTTTGTTCATTGATAGAGGTCGCGGCTTGAAATATGGATACAATTAAACCAACTATCATACTTGGCACAATAACTAAACTCACCAGCAAGATAACCATAAACATGGCCTCTTGTAATATGTCGACAAAAACTTCTGGTTGCATAGTATCACTCCTACGTCAGCTAAGTGCCGACACCAAAGCTGGTGGCTAATGTACCCATGGTCAAATTCCAACCATCAACTAATACAAATAACATAAGTTTAAAGGGCAAAGATACCATCATAGGCGAAAGCATCATCATACCCATGGCCATTAATACTGAAGCGACCACCAGATCTAAAATCAGAAATGGAATAAACAGCATAAAACCAATTTGAAATGCGGTTTTTAACTCAGAGGTGACAAATGCTGGAATTAAAACCCGCATAGGCACATCTTCAGGGCCATTTAACGTTTGATAGCCAGCAATTTCAGCAAAGGTCGCTATGTCTTTAACCCGAGTTTGCTGCAACATAAAAGCTTTTAGCGGCAAATGCGCCACATCAAAAGCCTCTCTTGCAGTCATTTCTTCGGCAATATATGGCTGAATTGCCGTGTCATTAATTTCTTCAAAAACGGGCGCCATAATGAAAAACGTTAAAAATAATGCAAGACCAACAAGCACCTGATTCGGCGGTGAACTTTGTAACCCTATTGCTTGCCGCAATATACCTAAAACAATAATGATACGGGTAAAAGAGGTCATCATAATTACAATTGCAGGGATAAAACTTAGCATTGTCATTAATGCTAAAACCTGCAAAGTTATACTGTAATCTTGAGTGCCGTCAGGATTATCCGTAACTGTTAACGCCGGAAGACCTGTGTTCGCCAGAGCAATCGGTGAGAACAAGCTAATAAAAATTATCAACCAAGAATATTTAGTCATTATTTTTCTTATTTGCATTAATAAATTGGCTAAGCGATTGTTTAAAATCAGGCGCTTTTATATCCAGGGGTTCGGAAAATTCTTTAAGTAAGTTAATTGATTGACTGGTCACACCTAACAAAAGTTGACTATCGCCGACTTGAACCAACAATAATTTTTCTTTCGCAGTTAAAGGCAGCACAGCCAAAACCTGCATAGTGCTGTTTTTAAATTGACCCAAATTGGTTTTGCGCGCAAGGCCAGCTAAGACATAAATAACAGCGATAGTCGCGCATAAACCAAACAACATAGTTGGAATTGCAGCACCAAGGTCTGCAGATTGCGCCAATGCCTCGGAGCTAACACAAGTTAACCCCATGGCTAGTGCAAACTGAACAACTGACTTATTTGAGCTTTTTAATGCGCTCGATTTGACTGATAACATCCGTTAGTCGAATCCCAAATTTGTCGTTAACAACTACAACTTCGCCGTGCGCAATCAAAGTGCCATTGACCAATACATCTAATGGCTCACCTGCAACACGGTCTAGCTCAACTACTGAACCTTGGTTTAATTGCAATAAGTTGCGAATGCTTAACTTACTACGACCAACTTCCATAGAAATGGTTACAGGAATATCTAAAATTGTATCTAACTTGCGTTTTTCTTCAGCAGTAATTGGTGGGTTATCTGCATTCAAATCTTCTAATTCTGCGATTTGTGCTTCATCGCCAGCGTCACCTTCTTGCTCTGCTTCGGCTTCTGCCTGTTCAGCCATAGCGGCTGCCCAGTCATCCATATCGTCACTCATAATCTTTGCTCTTTGTTACATCAATCTAATTATTCAAAATCTTCAAGTTCGCGTAGTTCTGCTTCCGCATCTATACGTCGACCACCACGCGTTACCATTTGCAGTTCAGATTTAACTGATGCAGGTCGCTTAATTTTTTCTGTTACTTTAATTGCTAAATTATCGCGTGATCTACCCATTTTGCCTCGGTAGGTCGGCAAATCTTCAACAAACACGGTTAAATGTTCAGGCATTTCAACCGGAATAACATCACCCGCTTTTAAGTTCATCACTTGTTCTAACGACAACTCAAAATCAAGCAATTTAGCCATAATATCCACTTCAACATCCATAATTTCATCACGTAGAGCTTTACTCCAACGCAAATCAGTATCTTCCTTATCACTTTGCACACCCGCATCTAATAACTCGCGAATCGGCTCTAACATAGAGTAAGGTAAACAAATGTGGAAATCGCCACCGCCACCATCAAGTTCGATATGAAATGAGCTAATCACAACCACTTCCGTTGGGCTCACTATGTTAGCCATAGCCGGATTGACTTCTGAATCTAAATATTCAAAAGAAACATCCATCACAGGTGCCCAAGCTTCTTTATAATCTTCGAACACCAATTTAAGCAACATTTGAATAATGCGTCGTTCAGTTGGGGTAAATTCACGCCCTTCAATTTTAGCGTGGTATCGACCGTCGCCACCAAAAAAGTTGTCCACCAAAATAAAAACTAACCTAGCTTCCATTGTGATTAAACCAGTACCTTTTAATGGCCTGAACCTAACCATGTTCAAACTGGTTGGTACAAATAGCGTATGTATGTATTCGCCAAATTTAATCATTTGTACGCCATTAATAGACACCTCTGCGGTGCGGCGCATCATATTAAATAATGAGATGCGCATATGGCGGGCAAATCTTTCATTGACGATTTCCAACGTAGGCATACGACCACGAACAATTCTATCTTGCGAAGAAAAGTCGTACTCAGACGCCATAGAAATCGCACTACCTGGCGTGGCAGCACTTGCTTCTACATCTTCTTCTTCAACGTCGTCTACCCCGTGGAGTAGCGCGTCAATTTCGTCTTGCGATAGTAAATCAGTCATTGTGTCGCCAAACGTTATTGCATTACAAAACCAGTAAACAGAACACTTTCAACTACAGTTCTGCCAGCAATGCTTAATAATTCATCTTGTACAGCTTTAAGCGCATTTTTCTTTAATGCTTCTTTACCTGCACTTGTACCTAACTCATCCGCGCTTGTGCCACTAAAGACTCTTAATAAAGTGCCTTCTATCAGTGGAATATGCTTTTTAGCTGTCTCTTCATTTTGTGCACCACGTACCAACAATTGCACTTTGATTTGTACTAAGCGATCACGATTAGCACCAGGTACGTTAAAAACAAAAGGTCGTGGCATGGCAACATACATTGCATCACCAAGCTCAACCGAAGCGGCTGAACCACCTGCAGCTGCAGCTGGCGTTTCATCTAAACTCACTTCTTGGGCACTTGAATCGTCACCACCCGACATTAAAAAGAAACCACCAGCGCCAAGCACAACTACAAGCACAACTGCAATGATGATAATCAGCTTCTTTTTACCACCACCGCCATCTTCTACTTCTAATTCTGGTTGTTCTTCTGCAGCCATTCTTGTCTCCACTCAATCAATAATAATTTACGCTAGCTTAAGTTTAACGGATTTTATCCAGAGCGTAAGTATTTTATGCATAATAGTCGACAGCGCCTAGATGACCATTATGTATTTTTTGTTCAATAACTTGCGTTGTGTCATCCTGCTCAGCATTGTCACCATCTCCTTGCCTTTGACCACCTTGTGCGTTTTTATCTGACCCTTGTCCAGAATTAGCTTGTTGATGTTCAACTTGCGAGTCGGATAATTCAATCCCTTGCTGCTCTAACATCTCCCTTAATCTAGGCACAGACTGGTCCAACATTTCTTTAGCTTGTGGATTTTGCACTAACATACTGACGCTGGCCGCATCTCCATTCAAGCTAATTTTAATTTGCATACTGCCAAGCTCAGGTGGATCTAACCTAAGCTCAGCCGCTTGAACTCGGCCATTCATCATAAATCGAACAGCATCATTTAACGCTGTTGCTGCTTCTGGTTTATGCAATTGCACTTGTTCTTTTAACTGCACAATTTGCTGCTGATTTTTCGCTGTACGTTCAGCTTGTTGAATTTCTTGTTTATTGGTTACTTGCTGAATATTTTGTTGTTTATGACTTTCTTGCATTCGCTCCGAAGATTGTTGAGATTGCACTTGAGCTGCTATTGTTTGTGCTTCAAACACTTGAGCCGACGACTCTTTATTTACTATGTCATCTGGCTTAATTTGACCATCTTCAGTCACTTTGGCTTCTTTACTAACAACTTGTTCTAGTAACTTCTCTTTGTTACTGCTATTTGTTGCAGTAGCTTTGGCAACTGGTGCTTGTTTTTTATCAGGTTGCTCAGCTGTTTGCTCGCTAGAGCCTTGTGTCTGGTCATTTGCAGCTAGTACAGCTTCAGTTGGCTGATTTAGCCCCTCCACGGCTGACTTGCCAACAAGCTCGACTGATTTGCCACTAGACTCTGCAGATTTATCAGTATTCGCTGCTTTCTGTTCACTTTTTTCCGATGAGCTTGTTAGTTTGGTTTCAGCAGACTTAGTATGATTGATTTGTTGATTTTGCGGCAGTTGTTGATCTTTATCTTCATTAGCTAACTCAGCTGCTTTTGCCTCTTTGCTGGCATTTAGGTTATTCGCTGTCTTGTCTAACTGCTGTTTATTCGCTTGTATTTTAACTAGATTGTCCGCTTGCGGCGCATTGTTGTCTGCAGACGCATGCGCTTTAGCTGCCTGCTCTGTTGCTGCTTTAGTTACTTCTGTAGTTGCTTCTGTCTGAGCTAATTTTGCTTGCACTTTGCTCTGCTGTTTATTTGCGTCAACCGGGTTTATAACCACTGAATCTTTCACCGTGCTGGCATTGCTGTTTGCTGCTTTCGCCTCAGACGCATTTTCTACCAACTTAGAGGTTGTTTTGTGCTCAGCTGATTTTGTTTTATCTTCTACTTGAGTATCTTGATTAGATAGAGATTGGTTCACATTAGGTATACCAGTTTGTGCCTGAGACTTTTTATCTTCTTTGGTTGAGCTAGTATGTTTCACTACACTGCTGCTCTCAATCGCCTTTAGCCCTTCAACAGCAGTACTAGTCACCTTGGCTTTGGCGCTATCTTTTGCGCTCGCTTGTTCGTTTTCTCCTTCAGTAAGCTGTTTTTTGCTTGCGACTTTCACTACATCACTAGCAGCTGCTTTATCGCTGACGACTTTGTTTGTTGGCTTTGCAGATGTAGTTGTATCGGCGGCTTTGGCCTCGTCAACTAACTCTTTATCCTCAGGAGCTGATTTAGCCACTTCATCTAGCAGTAATTGTTTCTCGTCTTTAGTCGACTCAGTTGCTTTTTTACCTTGCTTTGAATTCTGTAATAGACTGTTTTCTTTATCAAGCTGATTGGATTTTTTCTCACTTGCTGCTTTGTCTATATCTGTTTTAGCTTTATTCGACTGATTTAAAAAGCTAAGTAAATCGAAGGCTGAGCTTTCTTCAGTATCTGAATTTGTACTTTCAACCTCAGGCTGGTTTTCATTTATCGCGTCATTTACAGCTTTAGCCGTTTTATTTAACTCTGGATTTGTCTCTGTTGTTTTATCGCCATTTTTTGTTGCTTGTGCTGTTTCAGAACTGCTCTCTTTTGCCTGGGTACTTGACTGCTCTTGCGCGCCATTTTTTTGTTGCTGAGTAGTTGATTTATTAGCTGTTTGAACAGTCGTAGGCTGATTTTCAGCCACATTGGTACTTTTAGCTGTCGGCTTGTTATCACTGTCTTGTTGTGCACCTTCAGCTAGGTAATGCGAGAATTTTGCTTCGTCGCTGTAATTGCTTTTAGAATCTAATAATGCATCCACCGTGTTATTTTTGCTAACGGGCGTAGAAGCGGCAATATTTGGTTGAATATTGGCAATATACTGCATTTTTTCACCTTACTGATAACGGAAAATAGCTGCTTAGCTAAGTTACTTAGATGTTCTGCAAAAGCCGTGCCGCCATATTATTGGCAAATTCATCGGCTAGTGTTTGCTCTTGTCGCTGCAGGTGTAGCGCATGTTTCTTTTGTTGTTTTTCTATTACAGCTTCAATCGATTTACGTTTACGCTGTTGTTGTAACCATAAAGCTCGGCGTTGTTCGACCACTTTTTCAGCTTTTGTGATGTTGCCTCTTTGTTGGCTACAAGCCAAATCGAGCTGGCTGATAAAACTTTGCAACCGCTGAAAACCGCTACTAGACAAGCCTTTTTTGCCAGATTCTATAACTGTGGTCATATAGTCGCGTTGAAATTGCTCTAAACCGGCTAATTTTTCATGCTGCTTTTGTAAATCTTGTTTAGCTTGTGCGAACTTAAGCGCTAAATCGTCTTCTTTGCGTTTTTCGATATCCGCTACCAGCTGCAATTGTTTATTCATATTAAGCCCTCATAGTACTGGTGATGGAGGCAAGTGCAGCTAAACAGTCATCATAATTAATCACGTCTTTCATGCCTTGCTGCAAGAATTTATCCATTTTCGGTTTTAATTTGATAGCCGCATCCACCACAGGATCACTGCCTTTAGTGTAAGCACCGATAGAAATGAGATCTTGGTTGTTTTGGTAAGCTGAATACAACTGTTTGACAATGCGCGCTTGTATTTGGTGATCTTCACTGGTAACTGCTGGCATCACACGGCTAATGGATTTAGCGATATCAATTGCCGGATAATGCCCTTGATCGGCTAGATCACGCGACAAAACGATATGACCATCTAAAATTGCCCGTGACGCATCAGCAATAGGATCTTGTAAATCATCACCTTCCGACAAAACGGTAAAAAACGCAGTAATCGAACCTTGGCCACTACCACCATTGCCCGCGCGTTCAACCAAAGCGGGTAATTTAGCAAAAACTGATGGTGGATAACCTTTGGTCGCCGGAGGTTCACCAACCGCTAACGCGATTTCTCGCTGCGCTTGTGCATAACGAGTAATAGAGTCGACCAGCAAGAGTACGTTTAATCCTTGATCACGGAAATATTCAGCAACAGACAGTGCAGTTTCACAACCTTTTAAGCGCATCAAAGGTGCATTATCAGCCGGCGCGGCAATTACAACCGAACGGGCTCGTCCTTCTTCACCTAAAATGTCGTCAATAAATTCTTTTACTTCACGGCCACGCTCACCAATTAAACCAACCACAATTACATCAGCGGCAGTGCCTCGGGTCATCATGCCCAACAAAACACTTTTACCAACACCTGAGCCGGCAAACAAACCTAATCTTTGCCCCATACCCACAGTCAAAATAGAATTGATTGCTTTGATGCCTACATCTAACGGCTGATTTATTGCTTTACGATCTAGCGGGTTAATTCGTTTAGCGCGAAAATTTTGGCTCTCATCTGCTGAAATTCGCCCTTTGCCATCCATAGGCACACCACGAGCGTCAATTACGCGGCCAAGCAGTCCCATGGAATAAACTAAAGTTTGTTGTGCTGGTATAGGAATGACTTTAGCACCCGGCAAAATACCTTCAATTTGTTCACTAGGCATTAAGTAGATTTTTTCGCCTTCAAAACCAACAACTTCAGCTTCGATATAACCTTGATATGCTTCCACCAAACAGCTACTACCTACGGCAGCTTGGCAACCTATAGCTTCAAGGGTTAAACCGACAACTCGGGTTAAACGCCCAGCAACTTTTGGTCTGCTAGTGCCGATGCGAGATTGATACTGATGAATACGCTCACTCAAGCTTGGTTTCATAAATGCTCTACTTTATAGCGGGATCAAACGAGCCAATTTTTTGACTCGCTTTTGTTATAAGTATAGCTATTGCAAAAGTAACGCCAATGCTAATGGTGGAAATAGAAATTTCCGAGGTGTTTATTGGAATTGAGCAAATATTTCTTTTATGCGCTCTTGCATATTATTGGCAATAGAAGAGCTGTCGGTTTTAATTTCAACACTACCACGAGAAATATTCGGATCAGTTTGCACATGCCAGTTACGCCTTTGCAGTTCTTGCTCACCGTATTGACTGACCACCTGCTCATAATCTTCAGGGTTAAGTAAAATAAAACACTGTTTAGTGTTAAAAGGCAATTGTTCTGCTGCTTGTTTTAAACTCTGGAGAATAATGTCTGGATTAGTGGTTAATTCACTTTGAATAACTTGCTGAGCCAAAGCAACGGCCAATTCAACTAGCTCCTGTTCAACTTCTTGATCAAGCTGCTGCAAAGGTTTGTCCAGTTGCTCTATTAATTGATTCCAAATTTGCGCTTTTTCTTCCATTAATCCGCTGCCACTGGCTAAACCTTCAGCGTGGCCTGCTTCTTGTCCTTCAGTTAAACCTTGTTGATATCCCTGCTCTTTGCCTTCGGCTTCACCTTTAGCAAAACCTTCAGCTTTACCTTCGTTAAAACCTTCTTCATAAGCGGCTTGGCGAATGGCTTCTATTTCTTCAATGGTTGGTGGTTTTGGCGGTTCTGGCTCAGGTTCTGGTTCTTCGTAAACCCAGCCTTTCTTTTTACCTAGTGCATTAGTGTAATTTTCAGGAACTTTGGTGCCTTCATCTTCAACAAGGGGTATATGCCAAGCTTTAGCTTCTGAGCTTGCTTGGTTTCTGAGTACAGCTTGTTTAAACTTCAGTTCATCTTCTGTCATATACTACTCGTTAGAGGAATTCTTCCCCGCCGCCACCGCCAAGCATAATTTCGCCTGCGTCAGCTAAACGACGAGCAATAGACAATACTTCTTTTTGTGCCGCTTCAACTTCACTAATGCGAATTGGCCCCATAGCTTCCAAGTCGTCTGATAACATTTCTGCAGCACGTTTAGACATATTACCGAGAATTTTATCTTTAAGACTTTCGTCAGCACCTTTAATTGCGCGCATAAGTACATCTTGTTGTACTTCACGTAATATAGCTTGAATACCTTTATCGTCCACATCTGCCAAATTATCAAATACAAACATAAGGTCTTGAATTTGTTGGCTCATCTCTTCGTCATGTTCACGAATTGAATCCATCAACTGGCCTTCAATATTGGTATCTAGATAGTTCATAATATCGGCAGCTGCTTTTAAGCCGCCCATTTTCGCAGCTTGTGCACCAGCTTGACCAGCGAACTGTTTCTCCATAATTTCGTTTAATTCTTGCAATGCCGCTGGTTGTACTTCTTCTAAGTTAGCAATACGCATCATCAAGTCTAAACGAACTTTTTCGGAGAACTGACTCATAATTTCGGCTGATTGTTCTGGCTCTAAATAAGCCATAACTATGGTTTGAATCTGTGGATGCTCATTACGGATAATATTAGCAACCTGTTTTGAATCCATCCACTTGAGTGAATCAAGACCTTTGGCCCCACTACCCATGATAATTTGTTCAATTAAATTACCCGCTTTGTCTTCACCCAGAGCTGCGGTTAATGCTTTACGAACAAACTCAGTACTTTGGAAACCAATTGTGCTGAAACGCTGAATTTCGTCGATAAATAACTTGTGGATAGCGGTAATCTTAGCTTGAGAAAAGTCATCAAGCGATGCCATCGCCATACCTACTTTTTGTACTTCTTTTGGTTCAAGGTGTTTTAGGATTTGCGCTGCATCCTCTTCAGATAAACTCAAGAGTAATACAGCTGCTTTTTCAATCCCATCTAACCGTGAAATATCGTAGGATTCATTACTTTGTTCTTCGTCTTTAGGCATCTTCGTTTAACCACGCTTTAACCACTTGTGCTGAAAGAATTGGTTCGTTTGCAACCAAGGCTCTTACCGCTTTTAATACATCTTCGTCTTTATGTAAGTCAGGCAGCATTAAGGTACCGTCTTGATTAAAACCAACTGCACTGGCATCAAAATCTGTGGTTAACATATCAAGGGTTTCATCGCCTAAATCTATACCTGATGCCAATGAATCATCATCAAAATCATCGACTACTTCTTCTGGATAAATCAGTTTGCGTAACATAGGTTTAACCACCATGACTATCAGCACTATAATAATCAATGTACCTAATGCTAATCGAACTAATTTAGTAAACCAAGTTTGTTCGTAGAATGGTGTTTGTTCTAAGTCCCCTAAGTCAGTCCGAACAAACGGCACTGTCACAACTTCTAAAGTGTCACCACGCTGAATATCAAAACCAATGCCGCCTTGTAACAATCTGCGGATATTCGCCAGTTCTGCCGTTGCTCTAGGTTCATAAGTGGTTTCGCCTGATTCGGCATTTGTCTCAGGCAGGTAATCAACTGCAACTGATACGCTTAGTCGGCGAATAACACCCGTTTGTTGACGAGTATGGCTAATGGTTGTGTCTAACTCATAGTTACGTGTCGCTTCTCTGTGGCTCTTACTTGGATTGGCCGAACCGTCACCACCTTTTGCTTCTTCCGGTATGTTTGAATCAAGCGGAGGCTGATTGGTCAATGCTCCAGGAATACCTGCGACTATCCCACCCAAAGAATTGGTTTCTACTGTCATCTCACTGCGTACTGCAGGTAAGTCTGGGTTATAGCGCTTTTGAGTTTGCTCAACTGAAGTGAAATCCATAGTAACGTCAACTTGCGCTGTATAGTTACCCAAACCCACCACAGGAATTAATATTGAGTCTATCTTTTCTAAATATTCAGCTTCACGTTTCTGTTCTATTTCGTATTCTTTGCGGCTACGCGCAGATAAGTCGTTTTGTGAGCCTGAATTTAATAAACGACCATTTTGATCTGTTACCGTTACGCGAGTGGGTTCTAAACCTTGCACAGCAGAAGAAATCATATCAACAACTGAATCGATCTCTTCTGACTTAAGTACCTTGCCACGCTTCATGGTTAACACCACTGTCGCACTGGGCTTTTTCTCGTGGCGGGCAAAGACGTTTTCTTTTGGGATAGCCAATAAAACTTTGGCGCGTTGAATAGAATGCAGCTCTTCGATAGCACGTGCTAATGACTGTTCACGGCTGTACTTTAAACGCTCCATCTCAACACGTTGACTGACACCAAATCCCATGTCTGTCAATAAAATGTCGTCACCAGTTGCTGGGCCTGATGTCATGCCCGAACGGGTCATTTGTAGCTTAATATCTTGATACTGATCTTCGATTACATAAACAACGTCACCATCAAGACGATATTCAATTTTTTGTTGGTCAAGAAAATCAAGCGTTTGAATCAGCTCGTCGGTTTCCATTTTCCCTAATGGACGAAAATCTGGTTCGCGTGCCCAGACAATAATAAATATAGCGATCGCCAAACAGATTGCCAAAGCCAGAATCAACGTAACTTGGCGCAATATGTCAACACTGCCTAAGCCGCCTAAAAAGCCAGATTTTTGTTCTTCAGATGACATATCGGAAGACGTTGCATCATTTGCATTACCGTCGTTAACCATTATGTCTGTCGATGCGCTCTGTTCTGCCACTGTTAATTACTCCAACAAATTCCGCTGTATTAAACAGGCATTTGCATAATTTTATCGTACGCTTCGACAACTTTATTGCGTACATGCACTGTTGCTTCAAAAGCAATGCTCGATTTACCTTTTGCTATCATCACATCAGCAAGTGAAACACTCTGATCACCCATTTCAAACTTTATCGCTTGCGCTTTCGAATGATGTTGTAAGTCGTTGACGTTATCGATTGCTTTGTTCAACATATTGCCAAAAGTCGAAGGCGTCGGATTTTCAACTTTAGGTGAGATTGGTAATTGATCAGCAGAAATATCTTTGCGCGCTTGCGTAGCTAAAGCTTGCATTTCCGCATATAGATTATTGTTTGCGCCAATTTTCATTGTGAGCCCCACTTACGTCAAAAATTTGATTATTTGTTAACTTAAGTGAGGTAATGCACAGGTTATGCCAAAATATGTTTTACAGTTATTCTGGTTCGATAAACTCAGTACCCCAACCGTCGTACTCAACCTGATATTCTGCTGCGAGTTTTTCCATTTGTGCAACTTGAGCTTGAATAACTTCAATGTCCAATTTGCATTCAGCAATCACATCAAATGCAAGAATTTCTTGGCCATCATCTGTGTCAAACTCCTCGGCATCTGTTACTTCGTAGTTTAATTTAAACGCGGCAACCGCGGCCTTTTCCAACTTATCAAAATTGGTTGAAGAAAAGTGGTGTTCAATTGTATAGATGGCATCTAGGTCGCTGCCATCTTCTATCAACATATTAACTATATTAGTGGTAAAACCTTTAGGATCGTCGATATAGTCCATCATTTTGATGCCCCTTCAGAATGATTTGTTTGTGGCAGTATATGTGCATTGAGTTTGTCAGCTTCAGCGTCTAACTGCTTGAGCTTGTCTAACATCAAGCTGTGGTAATCTTCGCAAGTTTGTTTGAGGTTTTTCTTCTGCTCTTCACTCATTTGAGTCGGTGCCATCACCTCAATAATAACAGTACCATTTAACCAACGATTTAACTTAACTTTGTTGCAGGTAGTACTCATTAACACAGGTACAATTGGCACATCAGCGGCTAGCGCTAACTGGAATGCGCCTCGCTTAAACGGCAACAACCCCCGACCATAAGAGCGCGTGCCTTCTGGAAACATCCACACAGACACTTTACGTTTTTGGATAATCTCTTTGGAAGTTTTTAACGCCGCCATGGCTTTTTTACGGTTTTCGCGATCGATTAAGATATTGCCAGACAACCAGTACAATTGACCAAAAAATGGCACCCACTTTAAACTTTTTTTCCCTATAGTAACTGTGTTGGGTAACACACTGCCGCACAAAGTAAATATATCGTAACTGTTCTGGTGGTTGGCAATAAATACCGCAGGCTGCGCTTTATAGGCATCAGGATGCGTTCTGATCACCAACTTTATGCCTAATATTTTGGCTGCTTTGCTGTAAATTTTTCCTAACCAATAAACATTATTGGCGTGAAAAGGCCGAATTAAACAAAATAAAATACCGAATACGCTGGCAAAAATAACAAATATGCCGAGTAAAATAACTCGAATAACAGCTAACACTAATACAATTCCTAATTAATCTTGATTATCTTGTAACGCTTCATCTGTCGATGATGCTTCAATAAGTAACTCGTCAACACGCTGTAAACCACGTGGTAATTTATTACCTCGACGCCCTCGTTCACCTCGGTAATGTGACCAGTCATCTGGTTTTAACGACATTTTACGTTTGCCCGCCACTAATACTAAGCAGTCGTTGGTATTAATAAGCGCAACATGCTTAACAAACTCTTCGCGATTACGCGCACGTTCAGACGGCACGCTGATAATCTTGTTGCCTTTACCTTTAGCCAAACAAGGTAAATCAGCCACTGGGAATAACAACATGCGGCCTTCATTCGTGATAGCAACAATCAGTTGCTCAGCAGCTGACGATACTTTTTTCGGTTGCAGCACTTTTGCATTAGCTGGCAAAGTTAATACAGCTTTACCGTTTTTATTTTTACTAATCAAATCAGCAAACTTAGCAACAAAACCATAACCCGCATCAGAGGCCATTAAAAACATATCTTCCGGTTGGGCAATGACCACCTGTTCAACACGCTCACCCGCAGCGACAGTAAAACGCCCTGACAAAGGTTCGCCTTGGCCACGTGCTGACGGTAAAGTATGTGTATCAGTAGCAAAAGCACGACCGCTGGTGTCAACAAATACACTAATTTGGTTAGAACGGCCTGCTGCACTAGCAAGATACCCATCACCTGCTTTGTAGTTCAGCCCTGCAACATCCACTTCATGGCCTTTGGCACAGCGCACCCAACCTTTATCGGACACCACAACAGTGACGGCTTCGCTTGGTACTAAATCTTTTTCACTTAATGCTTTGGCTTCACCGCGTTCAACAATTGGCGAACGGCGCTCATCACCATATTTTTCAGCATCTTGCGCCAATTCTTTTTTAACTAACTTTTTAAGCTCTGATTCTGAATTTAAAATGCTTTCAAGCCATTCACGCTCTTTTTCAAGTTCAGCTTGTTCTGCTTTAATCTTAATTTCTTCAAGCTTAGCTAAGTGGCGTAGTTTAAGTTCTAAAATAGCTTCAGCTTGTTTGTCGGATAATCCAAATCGGCTCATTAATTCAGCTTTTGGATTATCTTCGGTGCGAATAATGTGGATTACTTCATCTATATTTAAGAAGGCAACTAACAAGCCCTCTAAAATATGCAAACGTGCCAATACTTTATCTAAACGATATTGCAGACGTTTAGTCACAGTGTCTAAACGGAATTGCAGCCACTCATTGATAATTTGCGGTAATGATTTAACCTGTGGGCGGCCATTTAGGCCCAACATGTTTAAGTTAACTCGATAACTCTTTTCTAGATCTGTGGTTGCAAATAAATGCTGCATCAACATTTGTGCATCAACTCGATTAGAACGGGGCACAACCACTAAGCGCACTGGATTTTCATGATCAGATTCGTCGCGAATATCAGCGACCATAGGCAACTTTTTCGCCTGCATTTGTTGAGCAATTTGCTCTATTACTTTGCCGCTAGACGCTTGATGCGGCAAGGCATTAATAATGATTTCGCCTTGGTCTACTTCGTAAACCGCACGCATTTTAATTGAGCCACGGCCAGTTTGATAAATTTTTTCGATATCAGCACGCGGCGTAATAATTTCAGCTTCGGTTGGAAAATCAGGCGCTGGAATAAAGCTCATGATTTTCTCTAAACTAGCACCTGGGTGATCTAATAAATAACGTGCTGCATTAACAACTTCTTTGACATTGTGTGGCGGAATATCGGTTGCCATACCAACCGCAATACCAGTGACACCATTTAATAAGATGTGGGGTAAACGTGCTGGTAAATTAATTGGCTCTTTTAACGTGCCGTCAAAGTTAGGGCCCCACTCAACCGTGCCCATACCAAGTTCGCTTAATAAAACTTCAGCAAATTTAGACAAGCGGGCTTCGGTATAACGCATAGCAGCGAAGGATTTAGGGTCATCAGGTGCACCCCAGTTGCCTTGGCCATCAATTAACGGATAACGGTATGAAAATGGCTGCGCCATTAACACCATAGCTTCATAACAAGCAGAATCACCATGTGGATGAAATTTACCTAACACGTCACCTACAGTACGCGCGGATTTTTTGTATTTTGCCGCTGCGGACAAACCAAGCTCAGACATTGCGTAAACGATACGACGTTGTACCGGTTTTAAACCATCAGAAATATGTGGCAACGCCCTATCCATGATGACATACATGGAATAGTTTAAATAAGCATCTTCGGTAAACTTACGCAGTGCTATTTTTTCAATACCATCTTCACTAATTTCGATTAAATCAGACATATTTGATTCTTCTTCTTGTATGTTTTAGCCAATAGTCAAGTTACGCATGCGCCGCGCCTTTAAACAAATCATAAAAGTTTGCCGTTGTTACGCGCGCCAGCTCTTCAAGTGATACGCCTTTCAAATCAGCCACAAATTGCGCAACTTCTCTGACATAAGCGGGCTGATTCTGTTTGCCACGGTATGGTTTTGGCGCTAACCAAGGAGAGTCTGTTTCAACCAACAAACTTTCTAATGGTAAAGCTCTGACGACATCTCTTAATTCACTGGCATTACCAAAAGTAACTATGCCAGAAATTGAGATCATAAAATTCATATCAATCGCCGCTTTAGCCATTGCTAATGACTCGGTAAAACAGTGCAGTACCCCACGAGGTTTTTCTGCATTATGCTCACGTAAAATCGCTATCGTATCTTCACGCGCATCGCGTGTATGAATAATCAGAGGTTTATCAAGTTCATGGGCTATTTGGCAATGATTGGCAAAAGACTGTTGCTGCCAAGCTTTAGTTTCGTTGGAATAATAATAGTCTAAGCCAGTTTCGCCGACAGCAACCACACGTTTATCTGTAGCTAATTTGCGTAAATCTGCAATTTGATACTGACATTCATTATGCAGAGGATGAACCCCACAAGATACCGTCACATCAGTATACGGCTCAATCGTTTTCAGCATATTGGGAAAATCGTCTAGTGTCACACTTACGCATAAAAACTTTTCAACCCCACGCTCACGTGCTGTTGTAATGATTTGTTCTAAACTTTGTGAATCTTCTAATTTCAGTCTGTCTAAATGACAGTGTGAATCGACTAACAAATTAAACTCCAGCTAGTTGGTTCATTATAAGGTATAGGTTGGCTCGGTCGAATTAAGCATTGGACCTAATATGGTTTCTATTCTATCTTTTAATTGGTGTTTATCCGTAATAAAAGAAACACCGACACCTTGCGGTGCACTGCTATGTGAAGCTGGCGGTGTTATCCAACATACTCTGCCTGTGACCACTATAGGTTCAATAGCATTTGGTAATAAAACATTTAATGCAAGCGAATGTCCCATTTCGTATTTACGATTAGTCACAACGAACAAGCCACCTTCTTTGATAAATGACATATAACATTTATATAAGGCATGTACATTATTAAACTCTAAGGCCAACTCTTCCATTAAATATTCGCTTTTAAATCTTTGACAAAAACTAACCCGTCACCAATATTTGACGCATTTTAGAACATAAGCCACTAAAGAGTAACTTTTTATTCATACCCGATTGTAACATGAGCTGTTTACACCTAGTAACTTGATGATACAAGTCAGATATTTTAAGCCGGATAACAGCACTATCTGCTGTATCAGATTGGCTTGTTTTAAGTTTACGTTCAAGCCAAGCAGACGCCGCGTATTCAAGCCACTCTAGTTGCTGGAATACATTTTCTTCATTAAATTCTTGGGCAAATTCAGCCGCAGTGAGTTTGCCAGCTAATAAAGCTTTAAAACGCTGTAAAAATGCATGCTGCGCTTGTTGCATACCATTGTTAATATAGTCGACAGCCAATAATGGCGAAGCTATCAGTTTAGGATACACCTTGTGAAATTCATCTAGTTCAAGCTGCTGTTCATTCAGCCAAACAGTTAACTCATCGGTTTGTGGCGGGGTAATTTTATACTGCTGTAATCGGCTAATAATAGTTGGCAATAAACGACTAGGGTGCGCTGAAGTTAAAATAATAAATTTTTGCTGACCAGGCTCTTCTAAAGTTTTAAGCAAAGCATTAGCCGACGCTTCTGTCATACGCTCACAATCCGGCACTATATATACTTGAGCACCAGCAAGTTGTGATTTTTGCTGAGATTTAACAACCAGCTTTCGAATTAAATCAACCCCTATGCTTTTAGAGTTTTCATCTTCGAGCAATAGATAATCTGGATGAACCTGTCCAGCAAATAAATGGCACGCTTTACACTGGCCGCACGCAAGTTGCGCTTTAGCTTGATTGACTTGCTCACATAGCAGATTCTGCGCCAGTTGTTCCGCCAATTGACGTTTACCAAAACCTGTCGGAGCAGTAATTAACAAACCGTGATGCAAGCGAGCTTGTTGGTATTGTGCTGTTAATTTAGCTTCGAGTTCAGTTAACCAAGGATATAACATAATTAAAACTCGATTTATTCCTAAGCAAAATAGCGGGTTAATATCGCACGAATATCAGCATGAACTTGCGCCATATCTTGCTCAGCGTTAACAGTTTCGATATTCGCTTCGCTGTTGGCGATATCTAAATAAGCTTGGCGGGTGCGTTGGAAAAATTCAATTTGTTCTAGCTCAATACGGTCTAACTCACCGCGTGCTTGCGCTCGGCTTAAGCCAACTTCAGGACTCACATCTAAATAAATGGTTAAGTCTGGCTTAAAATTTTTCAACACACACTGGCGTATAGGTTCAATTAAATCTCGAGAAATTTGTCGGCCACCACCTTGGTAAGCACGTGATGACATGTCATGCCTGTCACCCACCACCCATTTGCCCGAAGTTAATGCGGGGCTGATGACATTATGAATGAGCTGCGAGCGGCTGGCATACATAATTAATAATTCGGTTTCTGCAGTCACTTGCTCTTGTTGCTGGACTGATTTAACTAAACTACGTAAATTTTCGGCTAATGGTGTACCACCAGGCTCGCGAGTTTGCACAAAGTCTATACTTTGTTGCCGTAAAAAATCCGTTACCACAGAAATTGCACTACTCTTACCCGCGCCTTCAAGTCCTTCAATAACGATAAATTTACCTAAGTTCATAGTTAATTATTTGCCTCAGCTTTTAATTTTTTTAAATATTGTGCAACTGCCAAATTATGTTGACGTAAGGTTTTCGAGAATACATGACCACCATCACCACTGGCAACAAAATAAAAATAATCAGTATCTGCTGGTGCAAGCGCCGCTTTAATTGCAGCTAATCCAGGCATAGAAATAGGTGTGGGTGGCAAGCCTTTAATCACATAAGTGTTGTATGGTGTTGCTTGTTTTAAATGCGCTCGGGTGATGTCACCTTGATACTCAGCACCTAAACCATAAATAACTGTTGGGTCTGTCTGCAAACGCATTTTTTTTGCCAGTCGATTATAAAACACAGAAGCGACTGTTGGCATTTCGGCTTCAATTGGCGTTTCTTTTTCGATAATAGAGGCCAAAATTAATGTTTGATACCAACTGAGTTTTGGCTCTGCTAATGGGGCAAATTCGCTGTCGCGCAACTGAGCCATTTTATTTAATGCTTGCGCCAAGATTGTTTTATCTTTGGTGTTTGCCGCAAATAGATAAGTATCCGGAAATAACAAACCTTCAGCATGCAGGTGCGGTTTAATTTGTTCGGCTAACCAAGTTTGATAATCTGTTTGTTGTACCTGAGGGTGATTTTGCAGCACAGCTTGAATTTGCGCAAAAGTACTGCCTTCAGCAAAAGTAATACTGAAAAGGTGTTGTTCACCGTTGCGAATTTTGGCTAATACTTGTTGCGCGCTATATTGACCATCAAATAGATAAGTGCCTTGTTTTAGCTGGGCAAAATCTGGTTGTAAACGCGCCTGTATACGCAGGTACCAGTGCAGTAATTGACTGTTTGGTAACAGCTGCTGCTGCATTAACTGCTGAATAATTTTTTGAAAAGACGCGCCTTGGTTTATGGTAATAAGTTGCTGCTGCAACTCAATTGGCGCAGAAAAGTCTTGTTTAACTTGGTTATATGCAATGCTGCAAGCAATGGAGATTATCAGCACTAGTGCCAATAATACTCGACTAAACCATTTAACCATGGCTTAACCCTTGTAATCCTTTTATAAGTTGTATAGCTAACTGCTGATTTAATGCTCTGCCATCGATAGATTGCACACAAACAAAATCAATCAATGCATTACAAATTACCGCGGCTTCAATATCCTTGATCTCTGCTTTGGCTATATGTTTTTGTCTGATTGCAATTTCGCTAGATTGGCTGGCTTGCTCTAATAACAACGCACGTTTTGTCCCAGCAACCCCTGCGTATGTCAAATCTGGTGTGCACCATTGGCCTTGAATGCGGACAAAAATATTCGCTAATGAAGTTTCAATTAAATGGTTTTCGGTATCAAAAACTAGACCATCAGCAACACCTTTATTTGTCAGCTCTTGTTTAATAAAAACTTGTTCTAACCTATTAGTGTGTTTTAAACCTGCCAGCAGAGGTTGACGTGCTAACTGTGTATCAAGTGACATCAGCGCTATACCATCAGGGTATGAAAATAATTCAGCATGCCAATCGCTTATATATATCAAGACAACAGGTTCAATATTGGCTGCGAAGGCATATCCACGCTGGCTTTCTCCACGGCTGACTAAAATTTTAACCACAGCATTCGCTTGCACTGCCGCTATTTTACTCAGTTGGTGGTAGATTAAATCTATATCTAATGCTGGAAAAGCAAGGCGTTGGTTGGCATTTAATAATCTACATCTGTGATAAGACCAATCACAAATTTTATGCTCGAGGATTTTTAAAGTCGTAAAATGGCCATCACCAAATTGTACAGCTCGATTATAAGCTGAAATTTGTTGTTGGCCATTGTGTGCTTGAATAATCTGCATCAGTGCAAATGCCCTATTGCAGTATTCGAATTAAACTTTGCGAAACAATAATGAACCGTTGGTGCCACCAAAGCCGAATGAATTACACAATGCATATTCAAACGACGCTTGACGCGCTTCATGCGGAACATAATCTAAATCACAACCTTCACTTGGATTATCCAAGTTAATAGTTGGTGGAATAGCTTGGTCTTGCAAAGTTTTAACTGTGATAATGGCTTCGATAGCGCCAGCTGCACCTAATAAGTGACCTGTCATAGACTTAGTTGAACTAACCATGACTTTTTTCGCATGGTCTTTAAATAAGTTTTTAACAGCATTAGTTTCAGCTTTATCACCAGCAGGCGTTGAAGTGCCGTGCGCATTCAAATAACCGACTTGTTCAAGTGATATGCCTGCATCACGAATCGCGTTCGCCATAGCAGCTTGACCACCTGCACCGTCTTCTGGTGGTGACGTGATATGGTGAGCATCGCCACTCATACCAAAACCAGTTAACTCAGCGTAAATTTTAGCACCACGCGCTTTTGCATGTTCGTATTCTTCCAACATCATCACGCCAGCACCATCGCCCATAACAAAACCATCTCGGTCTTGATCCCATGGACGACTTGCTTTAGTTGGCTCGTCATTGCGCGAAGATAAAGCTCTCGCAGCCGCGAAACCACCTAAACCTAAAGGCGTAGTTGCAGCTTCTGCACCACCGGCCAAAATAGCATCGGCATCACCGTATGCAATCATGCGCGCAGCGTGACCTATGTTGTGAACACCTGTAGTACATGCAGTTGTGATCGCAATATTTGGTCCTTGTAATCCAAACAGGATAGACAAATGACCTGAAATCATATTGATAATAGTTGACGGCACAAAAAATGGTGACATACGCTTTGGACCACTGGCTAATAGTTTAGCATGGTTTTCTTCAATTAAGCTTAAACCACCAATACCAGAACCGACCGCAGCACCTATACGATGTGCATTTTCAGCTGTAATTTCCAAGCCTGAATCTTTAAAAGCTTGAATACCGGCTGCAACACCGTATTGGATAAAGGTATCCATTTTTTTAGCTTCTTTCTTTGGAAGATAATCTTCAAAGTTGAAGCCTTTTACCAAACCACTGATACGAGTTGAAAAGCTGCTGGTATCAAAAGTATCAATAAGTTGAATACCACTTTGACCCGCTAATAATGCTTTCCAAGAATCGTCTACTGTATTACCGACAGGAGATAACATTCCTAGTCCGGTGACAACGACACGACGTTTTGACACTAGATTGCCCCCAGGAGGAGTGAATTTGAAAGGGTGATGAAAAAAAGGCGGTTTACACCGCCTCTATAAAATTATTCTTTGTTAGCAACAATGTAGTCGATAGCTGCTTGAACAGTAGTAATTTTTTCAGCTTCTTCGTCTGGAATTTCAGTATCGAATTCTTCTTCAAGAGCCATTACTAATTCAACAGTATCTAAAGAATCAGCGCCTAAATCGTCAACAAAAGAAGCTTCGTTTGTGATTTCTTCTTCTTTAACGCCTAGTTGTTCAACGATGATTTTGTATACTCTTTCTTGGATGTTACTCATAATATAAGTTTCCCTCAGACATTGTGCACCATGCACAATTTTGCTGTAGTTTATTAAAGTCAATAAATCGGTTGCAAGCTTAATGCTTTGCTTTCGCCAACTGGTCTAACCACCAAGGATTTAACCAGTCACCGAATGTAAAATCCGAATGCGTGCGAATGATAACCCTATTCGAGTTAAGAATCTACCCGCAATTAGGCCATATACATGCCACCATTCACATGAATGGTTTCACCTGTAATATAAGCCGCTTCAGGCGATGCTAAAAATAGCACAGCTGCTGCAATTTCTTCCGGCTGACCTAAACGTCCAGCAGGAATTTGCGCAAAGATAGTGCTTTTCTGATCGTCATTCAACTCTTTTGTCATATCTGTATCGATAAAACCTGGCGCTACTGAGTTAACTGTAATGCCACGAGATGCAACTTCTTTAGCCATAGCTTTGGTAAAACCAACTAAACCTGCTTTTGCAGCGCAGTAGTTAGCTTGACCCGGGTTACCAGTTGAGCCAACAACTGAACCAATGTTTACGATGCGGCCATTACGCTTTTTCATCATGGCGCGTAACACAGCTTTAGATAACTTGAATACTGAAGTTAAGTTGGTGTCGATTATATCCGTCCACTCTGCATCTTTCATACGCATTAATAAGTTATCGCGGGTAATACCAGCGTTGTTTACTAATACATCTATTTCACCGAAGTCTGCTTTGATTTGCTCAAATACAGCAGCAATAGAAGCATCGTCAGTTACGTTTAAAACTAAACCCTTACCATTGTCGCCTAAATATTCAGAAATAGCTGCTGCGCCTTTTTCAGAGGTTGCAGTACCCACAACTTTAGCACCCGCCGCAACTAATTTAAGTGCGATAGCTTTACCAATACCTCGGCTCGCACCTGTCACTAGTGCAACTTGTCCGTCTAATCCAGAGAACATAAATAAATTACCCGTTTAAAAATGATTCTAATGAAGCCGCATCATTTACCGATACAGCTGACAAAGATTTTTCAATGCGTTTAGTTAAACCGTTTAATACTTTACCTGGTCCAACTTCCACTAAATTAGTTACACCTTGGCTTGCCAAGAATTGGACTGTTTCAGTCCAGCGCACTGGGCAGTATAATTGGCGTTTTAATGCATCTTTAATGGCTGCCGCTTCTACTTCAGCTTTAACATCTACATTATTCACAACTACTATTTTTGGTGCAGATAACTGAATACTGTTCAACGCTTCTGCTAACTTGTCAGCAGCTGGCTGCATCAAGCTACAGTGAGAAGGTACACTTACAGGTAAAGGTAGTGCACGTTTTGCACCTGCTGCTTTACATAATTCAGAAGCTTTTGCCACTGCATCTTTATGTCCAGCAATAACTACTTGGCCAGGTGAGTTAAAGTTAACTGCTGCGACCACTTGCTCACCGCTAGCTTCAGCACAAGCTGCTTTTACCGCGTCGTCATCTAAGCCGATAATTGCAGCCATAGCCCCTACACCTTCAGGTACAGCTTGTTGCATCGCTTGGCCACGCAATTCTACTAATTTAACCGCATCTTCAAACGCAATCACACCAGCAGCTGTTAACGCTGAATATTCACCTAAACTGTGACCAGCTAAAAACGCAGGTGCTGCTACGCCTTTTTCTTCCAATAAACGGAAAATAGCTGTACTGGCAGTCAATAATGCAGGTTGTGTAATTTGTGTTTGGTTTAACTTTTCTGCTGGGCCATTTAACGCCAATTCAGCTAAGTTGTAACCCAAAGCGTCAGACGCTTGTTCAAATGTTTGTTTGACTACGGCATGTGTATCAAATAAATCAGCTAACATACCTACTGTTTGAGATCCCTGTCCTGGGAATACAAAAGCTAATTTTTTATCAGACATAAATTATCTCTGTGTTAATTTCAAATTGAATTCTGAGTTCTGAACACTTAAGTGTTCATTTTAGTATTTGATTAAAGCAGAAGCCCAAGCAAATCCACCACCAAAAGCTTCTAACAACAAGGTTTGGCCACGTTGAATTCTGCCATCACGAATCGCTTCATCTAATGCGGTTGCAACAGAAGCCGCTGAAGTATTGCCATGTTTATCCAAAGTCACGACCACTCTGTCCATGGTCATATCGAGTTTTTTCGCGGTTGCTTTAATAATTCGGTAATTGGCTTGGTGTGGTACTAGCCAATCTACATCAGATTTTTGTAGATTATTCGCAGCCAATGTTTCTTCAACAATTTCGCTTAGTTTGGTTACCGCTACTTTAAATACTTCATTGCCTTTCATATAACCATAAGCTTCGTGTACCGAAGCTTCGACACCACGCTTAGGCAAATCAGCCCCAAGCAAATCTGCATGGCGGCCGTCAGCATGAATATGGGTAGATAAAATACCCGGCTCTTCACTGGCTTCTAAAATACAAGCGCCGGCTGCATCACCAAACAAAATAATCATGGTACGATCTGTTGGATCTAACAAACGCGTTAGTGCGTCTGTACCCACTACTAATACGCGTTTTGCAGTGCCCGCTTTGATAAACTGATCAGCAACACTTAATGCATAACAATATCCTGCACAAGCGGCTGCAATATCCATAGCCGGTACACCCGGTAAACCGAGTAAATTTTGAATTTCACATGCAGCACTTGGCAGTGCTTTTTCCCAACTTGTGGTTGCGCATAAAATTAGATCGATGTCTGAAGCTTGAATGCCCGCAGCTTCAATTGCTTTTTTAGAAGCTTCAAAACCCATAGTTGCAACATTTTCATGTTCAGCAGCTATACGTCTTTCATGAATGCCAGTGCGTTCAACAATCCACTCGTGGCTGGTTTCGACCATTTTTTCTAGATCTGCGTTGGAACGCACTTGTTCTGGAAAATAACTACCTGTGCCGATAATTCTAGAATACATACTTATTGAGACCTGTCAGTTAACGCCTGTTCTATTCGATTACCAATTTTTTCTGGTACTTGATGGCGAATTTCGTTAATCGCTTCCTCTAACGCGTACTTAAAAGCATCTTTTGAGGCATTACCATGACTCTTTATGACAATTCCGCGCAATCCTAACAAACTTGCCCCGTTATACTGGTCGGGGTTCATTTGTCGATAGAGCTTTTTTAACATAGGAAGGGCAATTGCGGCAAACACTCTGCTCCACCAATTTTCATTAGCGAGTGATTTAATTGTTTGAATAACCGCTTTTGCTAAACCTTCACATGCTTTCATTGATATGTTGCCAACAAACCCATCACATACAATAACATCAGCTTTGTCGTTAAAAATATCGTTTCCTTCTACATAACCTATGTAGTTTAACGATTTATCTTCTTTCAACAAGCGCGCTGTCTTTTTAATTGTGTCACTGCCCTTTATTTCTTCTTCGCCAACGTTTAATAATCCGATGCGTGGATTTTTTAAATCGTTTTTCTCAGATAACACACTGCCCATTAATGCGAATTGATGAAGTATATGTTCATCACAAGCAACGTTTGCGCCTAAATCTAACACATAGGTTTTATGTCCAAGCGAACCCGGAATAGCGGTAACTAGCGCTGGCCGTTTAATACCTGGCAGCATTTTCAGTACATAATAAGCCATGGCAAGTAATGCACCTGTGTTACCAGCGCTGACACATGCTTGCGCTTTATTTTCTTTGAGTAAATCAAGTACTACACGCATTGAACTTTGGGTTTTATGCCGCAATGCTTGAGAAGGCTTTTCACCCATAGAAACAACTTGTGGGCAATGAATAATTTGCAAACGTGCAGTTAAACTAGCAGCAGCGTTTTGTAATAAAGGGGTAATTTGATATTTATCGCCGCAGGCAATAATGGTTAATTGGGGATTGTCAGCTAACACTTCGAGCGCAGCTGGAATAGTAATGGGAGGCCCGTTATCGCCTCCCATTGCATCTAACGCTATGGTTAGATTCGTCAAAGCTGACCTGCTAGCTTAAACTACTTTTTTGCCTTTATAGTAACCATCAGCAGTTACATGGTGACGACGGTGAGTTTCACCAGTCTCAGTGTCAATTGAAAGAGCAGCAGCAGTTAAAGCATCGTGTGAACGACGCATGTCGCGCTTTGAGCGAGATTTTTTGTTCTGTTGAACAGCCATTACAGATCTCCTGTTATTTTGGATTCTTTAAACTTTTCAAAACGTCAAACGGATTCGATGGTTTTTCGTAAGCTGCTTTATCTAGCTCCCCCCAAACCATGTCTTGTTCTTTGATTGCGCAGTTTTCAACTTCATGTTTAGGTATTAATGGAATTTCCAACATTAATTCATCTTCAATTAATGCACGTAAATCCACCAAACCATAATCATTTGCCTCGACAATAGCGTAAGTGCTCGGAACTAAGTCTTCGTCTAACCGCATTGTTTTTGGCGTGAAGGTAGCTGACAACTCTATGTGTATAGGCATAGGTTGACCACAGCGCTCACATGTCACATCGACATCCGTCACAGCATTGATGAGCATAACAGGCAGTTTTTGCTCATCATAGGTACATCTAAGCGAGACATCAACTTGCCCTGTTTCAGACAATACAGCCTCGCGTAAACGCGTTAAATCTTCCAGTCGATAAATACCGTTATAGTCAGAGCGCTTTTGGGCACTTTTGACTGGATCCAGCTCAACTGGCATTTTTACCTTTTGCATAGGGCGCGGATATTATCGATCTGCCCTTGCTTAGTCAAATGAAAATAGGAAAAATAGTATAACATTTTAAAATAAGCGCGAACTTTTATGTCAAATCATCAAATTGTATTAGCTTCAACCTCTCCTTTTCGCAAAGCTATCTTGGAAAAATTGCAGTTACCTTTTAGTTGTTGCAAACCTGAAACGGACGAAACGCCATTAGAAAATGAATCTGCAATTGAGTTAGTTGAGCGTTTAGCTCAGTTAAAGGCACAAGCAGGTTTTAAGCTTCATCCAAACAATTTTGTTATTGGCTCTGATCAAGTGGCTTTTTGCGACGGCGAGATTTTAGGTAAACCTGGTAACTTTGATAATGCTTTTGCACAATTGACTAAATTATCTGGTAAAGCGGTTAAGTTTTACACCGGATTAGCATTAATTAATCCTGAAGGTCAGTTAAAATCATCGGTTGAGGTATTTGAAGTGCATTTTCGCAATTTAACCTCAGATGAAATTACGGCCTATTTGCATTTAGAGCAGCCATACAATTGTGCGGGTAGTTTTAAAAGTGAAGCTTTGGGTATTACTTTGTTTGATAAGTTGCTGGGGGATGATCCAAACACTTTAATTGGTTTACCGCTGATAAAATTATGTGAGTTTTTCCGAGCCTTTGGGTTTGATCCTTTGATTCAGAAACGGTAAATGCACAAATCTTCATTACCTTTAGGTTGGCTGCTTTCTAGATGGAATCGGCTTAAAGTTAAAATCGCTGAAGACTCCGTGCTACCTAAGGAAATTACTAGAGCATAACTTTCGCAAAAACGCTGTGAATACTTCCATGTACGCTTCGCTTTTTCATCCATGAAAAAGAGATTTTGCTCTAAGTTATTGATCTAGCACTTTCCCAGATTAGAGTGGCGATAAACCAAGTGCCTCTTTCTGGCCATTTACCTCGAATTGGGTTTGGAACACCGAACTATCAAAGAGATTACTCCAAAGTCAGAAAGGGCCGAATTGAATGCTGATTTTCTAAAACTTCACAAGATATGGACATCTTGTGGGAGCGGCTCTCGGTTGAGCTCAAAGTGATTTTAGAAAATTACACTTCAATTCGGCCTGGTGCTCCACACTATCAGCGAAACAACACTGAGCTCAGCGCTCGCATATCATCCGCAACTGCAATTGGCGATAACTTAGTTAGTGTAGCTGCGTCATTTACTCCGCAAGTGACACCAATTGAATCAATACCAGCATTTAAAGCCATTTGTAAATCATGCACTGTGTCACCCACCATAACAGCTTGGTGTTTAGCCACAGCTAAATCTTTCAATAAGGTTTCCAACATGGCAGGATGCGGTTTAGATTGAGATTCATCCGCGCATATACTGGCATCGAATAAATGTTCTAAACCAGTTGAGTTGAATACCCTATTTAAACCAGCCCGAGATTTACCCGTCGCGACCGCTAACAAACATCCAGCGTTTTTTAAATTAACCAACAAGTCCTCTGCATACTCAAACATAGGTGTCGGTGTTGTATCTAGCTCAACATACTGGTGGCTATAACACTTAACTAATTCAGGATGCAAACTTTCATCTACATCGTGGAATAAAGTTGCGATTGCCGTCGGTAAACTTAACCCTATAATAGATTTAGCCGCTTGTGCATCAGGTACTGGAACATCCAAACTTTTGGCTGCATTTTGCACACTTGAAACGATACGGCCAATAGAATCCATTAGCGTACCGTCCCAATCAAAAATTACTAATGGGTATTTTGCTTGCAAACTATTCACTCGGTAAGCGCTCCAAAGCTTGGGCTAAATTTGCTTCTAGTGGTGCTTCAACGCGGATCGTTGTTTGCTCTTTAGGATGGATAAAACTGATAGAGGCTGCATGCAAAAATAAACGGTTTATACCAACAGCTTTCATTTTTTTATCAAATTCAGCTTCACCATACTTATCATCCAATGCAATTGGATAACCAGAAGCGGCAGCATGCACACGAATTTGATGGGTACGTCCGGTAACAGGAAATGCTTCGACTAAAGTGGCACCCTTATACTTGTTCAGCACTCTAAAACGAGTTTCACTGGGTTTACCTTGTTTAGCATCTACCCTTACAACACGTTCGCCTGAAGCTAAGGTGTTCTTAAATAGAGGTTTTTCAACAACTCTTAATTTGGCCGGCCAAGCACCACTGACCAACGCCCAGTATCTTTTATCGACTTGCTTAGTACGCAATTGTTCATGTAGCGCACGTAAAACCGAACGTTTTTTCGCAAAAACTAAACAACCTGAGGTATCTCGGTCTAATCTATGCACCAACTCAAGTTGTTTTAATTCTGGACGGATCTGGCGCATGGCTTCTATTGCACCATAATTAAGTCCCGAACCACCATGCACGGCTAAACCGGACGGTTTGTTTAAAACGATTAAATATTTGTCTTCAAATATAATTGAGCGTTCAACCAAGTTTTTCAGCTTATCACCGACCATAACCTCGTTGTCTTTTTTCTCTTCAACTCTGATTGGCGGCAAACGTAAAACATCACCCGCTTGCAGTTTATACTCTGGTTTAACGCGCTTTTTATTCACCCTAACTTCGCCTTTTCGCAAAATGCGATAGATCAGTGAAGTGGGCACACCTTTTAATTCTCTTTTCAGCCAATTGTCTATTCTTTGACCAGAATTATCTGTATCAATGTCAAAATAACTTACCGACCCTCGGTCATTTGAACTCATATGTAAATATCTTTCTATAAATGATGAATTTAGATTGCCGCTATGGGCAGAGCTTTGCTATATTTTCACTGATGGCATCCATGATTGCCAGATTTTTTCGAAAACGTGTCAAAAATACACGATTATTGGTGGTGACATTCGGACTGTGTAAGAGGCTTTAGTGCTGCAACAAACTGATCATTTATGAGCATAAACAGTTTGTCTACGCATTTTTGTACCAAACGAAGTGTGTAATTTTTCGTGAGGCTGACAAAACACTAACCCCAACAGCGAATGCCGAGTTATGTAAAAGAAACGCCAAATAAGCTAACAGATAAAACTGAAAAAAGCTGTTTAGACCAGAAAGCACATTCGGCTAAACAACAGAAAGACAAAACCTTGTTTGCACCATTAAAGCAAAGTGCAAACAGAAGGAGCTATGAAAATACGTGATCAAAGAGGATTTGTTGAGTCTGGCTGCGATCGCTCAGTCTAGGTTCGTGCTCCCTAGTGTTTAAACACAAGGTTAAAGAGGATTTCTGAATATTTAAGTAAGACACTCGTGAGAGTGACTCTTCAGCTGAGACTATTGGTAGACAATTTGGCGTTTCATATTGGTGAAAAAAACAACTATGAAACGTATGTTAATTAACGCAACTCAGGAAGAAGAGTTGCGCGTTGCGCTGGTTGACGGCCAACGCTTATACGATTTAGACATTGAAAGTCACGGTCATGAGCAAAAGAAAGCAAACATCTACAAAGGTACAATTACCCGCGTAGAACCAAGTTTAGAAGCCGCTTTTGTTGACTATGGTGCTGAGCGCCATGGCTTTTTACCGTTAAAAGAAATCGCAAAAACTTATTTCCCTGAAGGTTATACTTTCCAAGGCCGACCAAACATCAAAGATGTGGTTAAAGAAGGCCAAGAAGTTATAGTGCAAATTGATAAAGAAGAGCGTGGACAAAAAGGTGCTGCGTTAACAACTTTTATCAGCCTTGCAGGTAGCTACTTAGTTTTAATGCCAAATAACCCAAGAGCAGGTGGTATTTCTCGCCGCATCGAAGGTGATGAGCGTACTGAGCTTAAAGAAGCCTTAGCTAAATTATCTCTACCTGATGGCATGGGTTTAATTGTTCGTACTGCTGGTGTTGGTAAAGCTTACGAAGAGCTAGAATGGGATTTAAATGTTTTATTAAAACATTGGCAATCAATTCAAACAGCAGCTGATAGCCGCCCTGCACCATTTTTAATCCATCAAGAAAGTAACGTAATTGTACGTGCAATTCGCGACTATTTACGCCGTGATATAGGTGAGATTTTAATTGATCACCCTGCAGTTTACGAAGATGCAAAACAGCATATTGCACTGGTACGTCCAGACTTTGTTAATCGCGTTAAAATGTACCAAGGTGAAGTGCCGTTATTTACACACTTCCAAATTGAAAGCCAAATCGAATCTGCGTTTAAACGTGAAGTGCGTTTACCTTCTGGTGGTTCAATTGTAATTGATCAAACTGAAGCATTAACCTCTATTGATATCAACTCATCTAAAGCAACTAAAGGTGGTGATATCGAAGAAACAGCTTTAAACACCAACTTAGAAGCAGCAGACGAAATTGCACGTCAATTACGTTTACGTGATTTAGGTGGCCTTGTTGTTATCGACTTTATCGATATGACACCTGCGCGCAATCAACGTGAAGTTGAAAACCGTTTACGTGATGCTGTGCGCTCTGATCGTGCGCGTATCCAATTAGCCCGAATTTCGCGTTTTGGTTTATTGGAAATGTCTCGCCAACGTTTACGCCCATCGTTAGGTGAAAGTTCGAGCCAAAGTTGCCCGCGCTGTCAAGGTACAGGCGTGGTTCGTTCAACTGAATCTCTTGCTTTATCCGTATTGCGTTTATTAGAAGAAGAAGCGATTAAAGAAAATACTGTGCAAGTTCAAGCTCAAGTGCCAATTGAAGTTGCAACTTTCTTATTAAATGAAAAACGTGGTGCGGTGCGCTTTATTGAAAAAGGCCATGACGTTCGTATCGTGGTTGTGCCAAATCCACATATCGAAAGCCCTAACTTTGAAGTAGCGCGTATTAAATTAGAAGATACAGGCGACGAGCTAAGCTACAAATTGGTTAATGCGCCTGAGCAAGATATGACAGTGGCGATTTCACCGTCAATTAAACCTTTGGCGAAAAAAGAAGAGCCGGCATTAAAAGGCTTTGCAGCACCTGATGCACCTGCACCAGTCGCAGTTGAACCAGCCGCTCGCCCAGCACCAAAACAACAAGACAAACCAGCAAAAGGTTTATTTTCGAGTTTGTTTGGTTGGATAAAATCACTATTCGCAGCCGAGCCTGAAGAAGAAGTGAAAAAGCCGGCGAAAAAATCTCAATCGCGTAGCAATAATAACAATGCTAAGCGTAAGAACAATAATCGTCGTAACAATAAACCTCGTAATAAAAAGCCAGCTGAGCGCACTAATGAGCGTGGTAATAAACCAACTCAAAAAGCGCAAGTAGACAAAGCTGATAATGCGAACAAACCAGTACGCGAAGAAAAAGTACAAGAGCGCAGAGCTAGACGTCAGCAACGTAAAAAAGTGCGTGTTGAGCAAAACAAACAGCCACAAGAAGTAGCTGAGCAAAAAGCTGCTGAGCTACAAAAAACAGCTGAACAGCAGAAGCCAACACAAGCACAACAAAAAGTTCAACCAAAAACTGAACAAGCCAATGTAGCAGCTAAACCACAGGAAAAACCTGCAACCCCAGCACAAGCTGAAAAGGCGTCTCCTTACGCAGCAGCAGTTGAAACTATTGCCCAAGAGCAACAGGTTGAAACTGTTCAACAAACGGAACAAGCGCCTGCAGTTGAGCAAGTTCAAGCTGACACGCCAGTTGAAAAGACTCAAGTAGCCGAAAGTTCTGAACAAGCAGCTGCGGCTGAAAAATCAGAAAGCACTGCTGAGTCGAATGCTGAAGAGCGCCCTCGTCAACGCCGTGGCACGCGTCACTTACGCGCAAATAGCCAACGTCGCCGTCGTAATCAAGAAGAAAACGACAATCAAGAAGTTAATAATGGCCGTTACGACAAATACTACCGCAAAGACACTAAACAAAGTGAACTTGCGTTTGAAGTAATGCAGCACGCTGAAGTAACAGAAGATCCGGTAGAAAGCCGCTATCCACCTGCTGAAACTGCAACTGAGCAACCAGCACAAGTTGAAAATGTTGAAGCACAGAGCAATCAGGTTGAATCTGTAGAAGCGACTGAATCCACAACACAGGTTGGAGCAACAGAAGAAATTACAGTTTCAGAGCCAACAGAAATCGTTGAAAACGACAACACAATTGAAGCTCAATCTGAAGAAGTGTCAGAGCCAGCAGCTCCTGCTGTAGCAGAAGCTCAGCCTGAGAGCGAAGCTGTTGCACAAATCGACTATGCTGAAGCAGCGCCAGTGGAGACTAATATTGTCGAAGAGTCTGACGCTCCTGCTGTAGAAATTGCTGCAACGGATAATCCTGAACAACAGAATAATTCAGCTCAGGTACAACAAACTTTGCCTTTAGACGAAGATAGCCATGCAGTTGACAACGAGCCTACGGCAGAAACAAGCCAAGTTGTTCGTAAGCTAAAAGGCTTTGCTTCAGCGCCTATCTCCCAAACTGTGCCTGAATCAATTGATGTACAAAAAGCATTGTCCATCAATGTTGTACCACAAACTAGCCGAAGCCCTCTAAGTGTTTCAGGTAAACAAGGTGGTGCCAGCGCACCTAGCAGCCAGTCGTCGTCTCCTGCGACCCAAGCGAGACAATAAAGGTAGGACGGCTTAAAGCTTAAAAAGCGACTCACATGAGTCGCTTTTTTGTTGCTACTTCACCAGAGCTTTGAATACCGGCACACTTTCTCAGACTAGATGACTAATGCTTGTTAAATTTGCTTTAGCTGAAGGTAAATCATGATAGGTCAGTGTCTTAGCTAACTGATTACAGAGTTCTAGATTAGGCTGATGCACTCTTGAGCGTGAGCACATCGGCAATTGGCATAGGTTTGGCAAAATAATAACCTTGCATTAAGCGACAACCTTGGCTGTGCAGAAACGTGCTTTGCTCTTGTGTTTCTACTCCTTCAGCGACAATTTCCAATCCTAACTTAAGCGCCATCGCAATAATTGCACTAGATAATTCCATATCTAACGGATCGTGTGGAATATCTTTGATAAAACTTCTATCAATTTTCACACAATCAATCGGGAAATGTTTGAGGTACGCCAACGAAGAATAGCCAGTGCCAAAATCGTCCATTGCCAATTTAATCCCCTCAGCTTTCAGTTGATTCATAACTTCAACAGCTTGTTTGGCATTTTCCATTAACAATGATTCAGTTACTTCAAACTCAATTTTTTGTGGTGGCACATCGAATTCTCGGATCACAGCCATCACTTCATCAAAGAAGTTTTTCGCGAATAACTGGCGAGCAGAGATGTTCACCGCAACCCCTTCAATGCCATTTTCAGACAATTCAGCTTGGTAAGTTTTAATATACTGGCAGACTTTACGCAAAACCAATAAGCCAAGTTCATGTATTAGGCCAGTCTCTTCCGCTACAGTTATAAATTTATCCGGCGGAATAAAACCTTCTTCATTATCTATCCAACGAACCAAAGCTTCAGCCCAAACAAAGCGTTTTTTGGCTGCATCATATTGTGGCTGCAGATACACCATTAGCTCATCTTCGATAATAGCTCGACGTAGTTTATGCTCTAATTTCACTTTATTCTTGATTTCTGAATCTAACGTATGGCTAAAATATACAGCCTGATTGCGACCATAGTCTTTAGCCTTATACAAAGCAATATCAGAATTGCGCACTAAATCACCAACTGTATGACCATCTTTAGGGTAAACAGCCACACCGATCGAAGCAGTCACATCAAGTAATGATTGATGCTCTAAAGGTGTTAATACCGCTTTTAGTAATTTTTTTACTACAGTGTCTAAATCAGCTAAGGTGTCAATGTCGCGAATAAGCACCATAAACTCGTCTCCGCCCATACGGGAAACAAGATCGTCAGCTTCTATCACTTCAGATAGCTTATCAGCAACTGACTTAAGTAACTCATCACCAAATTCATGGCCTTTAGTATCGTTCACTCGTTTAAAGTGATCCAAATCTATCATTAATACAGCCAATTGCTGTTTCAATTTATATGCATTGGCAATTTCAAGCTTCAGGTGCTCATTAAAAAAACGCCGGTTAGCTAAGCCTGTGAGCGGGTCTTGAAATGCCATACGCTCTAATTCAAACCTTGCATCTTTAAGCTCTGTGATATCGAGCACTGAGCCGATATAACCAGACAGTTGGCCATTATCTAGCGTAATCGGCGATATTTTTTCTAAAAAGTTTTTCCGTTTGCCTTGGGGTGTTGCAAATCTATATTCCACCGAGCTTGATTGATTGGCAGTTTTCGCATGCTCAAAAACTTGAATCGCTCTCAGTTTGTCGGAATGGGTAATTTTTTGTTTATATTCATCCATATTAATTGGCAATTTGCAGCCAGTCATTTTTTGCCACGAGTTATTCACGTACAGAAAATTATCATTTTCATCACGTAAAAATATGCCGATAGGCGCTTGGTCTGCTAAGGTACGGAAACGCTGCTCTGACACATGTAGCATCTTGTGCTCATCAACTAAACTATCTAGCATGGTGTTGAACACATCAACAAGTTGCCCCACTTCATCGTCTTTAGCTTTGTACGCCCGAATGTCAGAAAAAACATTTTGCGTGATATGTTGTGCAGTGGTGTGCAAATGTTGCAAGGGTGCCAGCACACGCTTTAGCAGGTGATTAGCTATCACGTATACGGCAAAAATTGCCAATAGTATTGCAGAAACAATTACGAGTATGACGTGCTGCTGAGTGCTCTCGACATAATCTAAATTAGAATATATGCGCAGCGCCCCCATAATCTCAGTACCATCCCATACAGGTTTAACTATCTGCATGCCATTGTCTAAATACAGAGTTGAAGAATCAGCTAAGTCTCTGATCTGCGGTTGGCAGGAAATGTCTCCCTCTTGGCGATAGTAATGGGCAAAAAAGGCCCTATTTTGCGAATATAAACAAATCGCTTCTATGCTCTCGTGAAACTGGGCTGCGGACAAATTAGTGGTTGCGGCAGAGACATCATTAAACACCAAAGCGGCAATAGTCCGATTGGCAAGAATCTCCCCGATTACATTTAAATCATTGGTCAGCTTCTCTTTAGCCAAATCACGCTCTACCACTGAGATAGTAAAACCAATAACAGTCAGCGTCGCAACAAATAGAATAAGCAAACGAGAAATAATGGCAAACTTTAACGAACGTTTGATTAAATTCATTTCTCTGGCCTAACAATTTTACTTGCAAGCTCGAGCAATGAAGAACTAAAAGTTACATTTCTCTTCTCGGCGAGAATTAAATTTACGTTAAAACCAATTCGTTTATCCACTTTGATTAATTCAACTACATAATCAGAATTGTGCTCGTTACACCCATCGCAGATGCTTAAACCTGAATATTGATTAAGTGTCGATTTTTTCCCAGAAAAGTCTTCGCCCACAATCAAAACATCACAAGTAGCTAACCTTTGATTTGAAACATTTGAATTAGCAATGACAGCAAAATCGAGAGTATTACCTTGCACTCTCAAACTGGTAGAGACTTGTTTTAGTTTTGCTTCTGAAAAAGGCTCACCAACAGAGCACATGCGAATTTGTCCAGCATCATCATCGATGGCGATTTTGGTATAGCGTAAAATCCCAACAATAACAGCAGCCCGTAAACTTGCTTCATCAGGCTGATTCATCAAAGCCTTGGCTGGCTTGACGTACAGTCCGGTAATCAAGCAAAAAACGCAGGATAATAAAACCGGAGCATAAGTTAATTTGTTCGATAAAGTCATTTAATGTCCATAGCCCTTATCACCTTCTCCATGAGTGGTGAATACTGCAATTTGTGAATTAGGCCACAATTGTATTTCTAGCTTAAGCATGATGTATAAAAGACGAAATTGCCAATCGATTAGCAAAATCGTACCACCAGTCGCTAAATTTAATCTCTCTTATAAAAACCGATAAAGTTTAACAACTTAATTGGATTTTCGATAGTAAAAATTTCTTTACATTACACTTGCAATCTTTTGTGACAGGCTTAACAAACCTTCGGTCATTGCTTCTAACATGGCAGGATAACCTGCTTGCGACTGTTTTTTCTCAATTAAAAACGCCTGAGATGCTTGTTGCTCGATAACAAAATAACCTTGCAAAGAAACCACACCAGCTGTGCTACCGTGCAGTTTTTCGAACTGAATCGTCACATTTTTAAAATTATTCAATGGTTTCAGCTGCTGCTCAAACACTTGTTTGAGCATATAATCCAAAGGCTGAGCCCATCTATGATAGTGCGCAAATACAACTTGAGCGTCTCCTTGCATAATCTGCAAGTTTTCTTTTTGTAGTAATGGCGCCAGTACAATTGTGACCTTGCCTAAGTCTGGCTGGTTTGTCGATTTAAGTGAGTTCTCTACCTTAGCTGATATAGGGAGAATATAATAATTAATTGTTGGCTCTGGTGCTGAACTACACGACAGACAACACAATCCAATTAAAGCAACACAGATATATCGATACATATTATTTTTTCGCTCCTGGGATAGGGTCCGCACCTCTGGGCTGGCTGAAAATCAACGAATCAGGTTTACTCTCTAACGTATCAGCAATTTTTTTAACACTGTCTAACGTTTGGCTTAACTTCATCATAGTAGTTTCTACCTCGGCGACCGCTCCATCAGATTTCCCCAAGTTATCAACCAAGAGTGTTAATTTTGTAATTAAGCTAGTTAGCTCATTCGGCAGCCTGTGTAACTCTTCATTTTGCATAAATCCATCAACCGAGCTTGCCACTGACTTGAGCTCACTAGCCATTGCTTCAGCTTGATTAATCAGTTCTTGTGCTTGAAGCAAGGTTGTTGATAATTGCGACATGGTTTCATTCAATGGTAAATTGGCCAGCTTATTCGCAAAAACACCAAAATCCGATAACATTGAATCTAAATCATCATGTTCTGTTGGTATAGTCGGATAATCACCGACATATTCTAGTCGCGCTTGACTCTTCTGCCCTGCTGGATAAAAATCCAACTGGATGTAACTTTGGCCTGTTACTAAACTCCCCGTCTTTAATGCCGCTCTTAGCCCATTGCGTATATGTACATCTAGGGTATTTAGCATTTTTTTGCCAGCTTCAGATGTATCTTGACCGAGCAAGCGTGCAGGGTCTAATCGAACCAGCACAGGGACAGGTGGCTTGGTTGCTTTTACAAAGTTATCGTCAGGTAAATACTTAAAACCAATATCCACCACAGTTCCGATGCGCACACCTCTGTATTCGACAAACTCCCCTATATTTAATCCGCGAATTGAACGATTAAACAGTAAAAGAAAGTCTAAACTATGTTTGAACGGATGTTTCTCCATAGCAAGTTTATTGCGATAGAGTTGGAATTCAGTTCCGTCGGAAATCGCCTCTCCTTCAGTCATTCCGGTTGGTAGGTCAAAAGTAATCCCGCCGGTTAAAGTACTTTCAATCGCATCTGCAAACACCTCTATACCTTGGGCGTTAACTGCGAAACTCACACCACTGCTATTATAAAAACGGCTGTTGGTTGTCACCATTTTATCGTAAGGTGATTCAATAAAGATGTTGGTTTTAATACTATTAGGGTTAAGTACCTCAATTTGAGTAATTTGGCCAACTTCAAATCCCTTGTGAATAACTGGGTCACCTGCGTTTAACGAATCGATTCTTTCACTTAATAGATATAAATTAACCCCTTGTTTATTTGTCCGTGTTAACGGTGGATTGTCTAAACCAACAAACTCGGTTTTTCCAGGGTAGTCTTTGCCAGGCTCTAACTCTATATATGCACCGGACAAAATGGTGGTTAGGCCAGACACACCTTTGGCGCCAACACGCGGTTTTACAACCCAAAATTTCGAATCTTGTCTAAGCAAGTTTTCAGCTTGTGGTTTAATTCTCGCTGTCACATTAACCGTAGTTAAATCACGATTAATCTCGACTCGAGTCACCACACCAACATCAACATTTAGCGTTTTTATTTGCGTTTTTCCAGCTTCTATCCCTTCAGCACTGGCAAAACGAATCTGAATTTGAGTCCCTCTAGTTAAATAATGTTGTGTGACAAACCATAAACTAACAATTAATGCCAAAAACGGTATCAGCCAAACAGAAGATAATTTAGTTCTTTTGGTAATTTGTGGGGTCTGCATACACTTCCTAACGCTCTAAACTGTCCCATATTAATCTTGGGTCAAACGACTCTGCGGCCAACATAGTGGCAATAACCACACAGGCAAAAGCTAAACTACCAATCGTTGGCTGAATGGATAGTAAACCGCCAAGTTGCAGCAAAGCAACCAAAATTGCGACAACAAAAACATCTATCATAGACCAACGACCTATCCATAATGTCAATCTATACAGAGACGTACGTAATTTTAAGGTCTCGGTTAAGTTTAACTTCAGCGACAAGCACAACCACAATAACAACAAAATTTTCAATATGGGTATTATGATACTAGCGACAAAAATAATCGCCGCTATTACAAAAGATTTTTGTTCCCATAATTCAAATATGCCACCTATGATACTGCTAGCCGTTTCACGACCAAAAGCATAAGTGGTCATGACTGGGAAAATATTCGCTGGTATATAAAATACAATAGCCGTGATTAGCCAGGCTAGCGTTACTTGTACTGATTTTGGTTTTCTTAAATGGATTGAACCACCACATCGGCTGCAAACACTCCATGACACTGGATTGAGTTTGTGACAATGCAAGCATAGAGTGAGTGCTACATCTTTTGCTGTTTTAGTATCTGATGACATTTTATTTTATCCAAATAACGCCAAAACCTTTGTTTATCTAAATTGGCTAGCGCAGCCGATAAACACAAACTGAACGCTATATACGCCCAAATACCAACACCCAATTCAATCGTGACCATTGAAGTAAGTTTAGTAATGCTTGCTAACATAGCAACTAGATAAACATCAACCATTGACCACTTTTGCAAAGAAAAAACCAAACGAGCAACAAAATTTGTTTTTGGCATTAACCTTCTATAGAAGATCATCGGCAATAACAAATAAACTATGAGTAACATAATGGTAAATGGCAATAATAAAACAACGCAGAATACGATAAATCCAAGCAACCATTCGCCGTAGGCAAAAAAAGCATAGGCAGCTTCAAGTAGCCTCATTTGATTTTTAAACCCTGCCTCCTCAGCCGAAATCATTGGAAAAAAATTAGCCGCCATAAATAAAATGATGCTGGCTGTTATAAACGACAAGGTTAACTGTAAACTATGTTTAGGACGAGACATCAATAGATTGCCGCAACGCAAACAATGCGCCTGCTGAGCGTGATTTAATACAGGGTATTCCATCAGTAAATCACAGTGTTCACATGCAATTAGATTACGCATTAACTCGGCTCAAAGTTAGAAAAGTCTTCTAATAAATGGGCAATGTTACGCACAGCTTGTTCACCAATCTTGATTGCTTCTTCCGCTCGATTAAATTCTAAAATTCCGATATGTGCGACTTTTGGTTGCAATAAGATATCTGGTGGATCGGCCATTAGCCTGCTGCGGGTAATATGATTTTGCATAATATCAATTGCGCTAGTCGCGACCGCTATCATCCCAGGTGATTGATTGTTGCCAACAGGTATTTTTTTAACCCATTGTTCAAGAAATCCCTTACTCTCGCCAAGCAAATCTTGGAATTTATTTGGTTGCTGATCGTACGCTTGTTTAGTGGCATTGCTATTTTTAACATCAAAAGAAGGGTTATGCCCCTCAATCATGCGTCCACCATTCAAATCAACCGCGATCACACGATTGGCACCCAAGGCCCGGCAAACAGACACAGGCACAGGGTTTACAACCGCGCCATCTACCATCCAATGGCCATCTATATACTGTGGTGCTAAAAAGCCAGGAATAGCACAGGACGCTCGAATAGCTTGCAACATAGAGCCCTGTGTAAATACGTGCTCTCGTCCAGTATAAAGCTCAGTTGCCACTGCTGCATACTCAATCGCACACTCTTCGATTTGTATCTTGCCTAATGTCTGCTCTAGGCGATTATATAAGCGTCCGCCGGAGACAATACCACCTCGACCCATACCCCAATCTAATAAGCGCACGACATTCCAAGTATCTAACGACAAAGCCCACTCTTCCAACTCAGCTAACTTATTAGTTGCATAAGCAGCGCCAACGAGCGAACCAATGGAACAACCTGCTATCACGTCAGGTTTAACACCTAGTTTATTAAGCTCTCGTAAAATACCTATTAACGACCAGCCACGAGCTGCGCCGCTCCCCAAAGCCAAACCAAGTTTATGTGATGTTTTTTTCTGCATTAGTGATTTATTTTCATGCGAATTTAAGTTAATTCTACTCTTTGTCATAAAAGAAATACATATTTGCCGTGCAGGACAAAAAACTTGATTTATACTCAAATAAACGAGAATATCTATTCATGTTGTTAAGCAAGTGTTGCACGACACTCTGTCATGGATGTTATTGCGATAATTAGGGCTGTACGCATAAATTAGTTTAAATAATTTTAGCTTTGGATAAATAGATGTTTTTTTACGCTGCAAGACAACCCATATTTGATCAAAATAAGCAGTTGTTCGCATATGAGCTATTATTTAGAGATAGCTTAGAGAACGTATTCCCAAATATTGATGGTGACCAAGCTACTTCCAAGTTGATTGAAGCCAGTCAGTTTAACCTTGGGTTAGACGATTTTACCGACCAACACCCAGCCTTTATCAATTTTTCGGACGAATTACTAATTAAAAAATTCCCGAGCTTGATACCAAAAGAACAGTTGGTGGTTGAAATACTCGAAACAGCCAAACCGACAAAAAAGCTCTTGCAAGCAGTGACCGAATTAAAGCAAGAAGGTTACACAATTGCTTTAGATGATTATGTACATGATCCAGTATGGCTGCACTTTTTCCCATTTATCGACATTATTAAAGTTGATTTTCGTGAATCGTCGCATGAAGAAATTCAGCAAATAGGTAAAATAGCCGGAAAATACGACATTAAGTTATTAGCCGAAAAAGTAGAAACTTACGAAGAATTTAACAGCGCACTCGAATGGGGTTTTACCTATTTTCAAGGGTACTTTTTTAGCGAACCAGAAGTAATGCAAAGCCGAGCCCTTGCTCCGTCGCAAATGAGCTTGGCTGAATTGTTGTATGAATCATCCAAAGCTGAAATGGATTTATCTGCCATCATCAATATTTTCCAGCGTGATGTAACACTTTCGTTTAAATTATTACGCTATGCTAATTCGGCTATATTTAAGCGCCGTGGTGACATAGAAACAATAAAACAAGCTTTAGTTGTATTAGGTCAAGCCGAATTAAAAAAATTCTTAGCAGTGCTATTTGCCGCTCAAATTAATTCAGACAAACCGGTCGAACTGATTAGATTATCAATGAGCCGAGCACACTTTTGTGAGTCAATTGCAAAAGAGCACGGGCAACTCAGAGATTCATCTATGGCATTTTTAACTGGCATGTTGTCTGTTATAGATGCAATTTTAGATGAACCGATTGAAAGTATAATGACCAAGTTGCCATTAGCTCAGGAAATTAAATCTGCATTAATTGAACGTGAGGGCCTACTCGCCAACTACCTTGATTTAGTCGAGCATTACGAAAAAGCTGAGTGGATTAAAGCAGGTTTGTTAATCGAGCGTTTAACTTTAGACACAGAACAAGTACCTGACTACTACCACACCGCCATTCAATGGTCGAACGACAGAGCAAGTGAGTTAGCGGCTAGTTAGTCGCTAACATAACATCGCCTTTAAGTAGCTTAACCAAATTCCATCTCACAATAGTTAATCCAAACTGTGTAAACGCTGTTTAATACTACATGTTGCTGCATCTAAATGCTTGAACCTTTTCCTCTACTTCTCACCAATTGCTAAAAACAAAAAACCCGACTAAAAGTCGGGTTCTAGAATTTGGTAATTACCTAGATATTAGGTATTGCTACTACCAGTGTTACCGCCAGTACCACCAGTACCACCAGTACCACCAGTACCTGTATTATTTTGATTCTGAGCAGTATCAGCATCTTGCTTTAACTTGTCTTCAGTTACATCGTCAGGGTTCTTAGTTGCAGGAGTAGCTGTTCCAGTGTTAGTAGAAGATTTTGCCACTTGTGACTTAACCACTGTTGCTACTTTCTTGATTGCATCAACAGCAGTAGTAGTAACAGAAGCAGAACCACCAGTTACAACGGCACGAACTGTAGACACTGCATTTTTAATTTCAGTACCTAAGTTTTGACCAGTTGAAGCTAGTTTAGCAAAAGAAGCATTTACTTTAGCTAAATCTTTTTCTGCGTCAGATAAAGACGTAAATTTTGCATTACCAGATTTTGCTGATGCGACTTTAAGCTTAGTAAAGTCTACATCATCACCAATTGTGATACCTAAAATAGTTGCAACACCTTTAGAAGCATTCTTAGCTTTTGTGGCAAGCGTAGCTACGTTGATAGTATCTGTTACTTCATCATCGGCTTCGATTAATTCAGTTGCAAAAGTTGACAAAATGCTCGCATCTACATTTGCAATTTGAGCTGAATTTTCACCTTCAGCAGGAGTAGGTGCTACTGCTATTGTTTTTAATTCAGTACCATCTAGCGTAACGTCAGAACAATCTTCATTACCATCATCATCATATGCATCGCAATCCATAGAGGTAGATGATGTAGCGATAATACGTACAATGACAGCTTTACCGAAAGCACCTTCGTTTTCAATTTCTAGTGAATATTCACCAGCATTGTCACCCGTTCCTGTTGTTGCTTGACCAACAAAACCTGTAGTACCAGGTAAAGCGTTGATCAAATCCGAAGTTGTATCTATGCCAGTAGAACCTACCGCTAGCGTAGAACATGGTGATTTTACAAGACACGCAAATACTTCAGCATTGCTCAAAGCACCTTTAGTTGCCTCACCTGCTACAGTGATAGATTTGGTAACTGGTGTAATTGGATCAACAAAAACTGGATCACCGTCACCGATGAAGTTACAGCCTGTTAATGTAAACGAGCTTGCTAGAGCTAGTGATAACGCAGTGTGCTTAAATGTTAGTTTCATTTTTCAGCTTCCTTGTATTGAGATCTGAAAGAAAATTGGAATTCAGGTAGATTAAAAAACAGTTGGGTTAAATTTGCAAGTGTCTTTTTTGTGACGGCTTTGCCACTTCACAACTTTATGCCCATTCTACTGCTAATCCCCTAAGTTGCAATAGCTTACATCACTCAATTACAAAATTTTGTTTCAATTTGTTAAGTGTACCCTTGCCAATACCTTTAACCGACTTGAGTTGTTCAAAACTATCTAATTTTCCATGTTCTTTTATATAGGCGATTACTGCTTGAGCACGTGTTTTTCCTATGCCTGGTACCTTAACTAACTGCTCATAACTAATAGTATTGAGGTTAAGCTTTTTGCTGGTTTCATCTATTTTAGCCGCTTTAACAACCGAAGAGGCTGAATGTTCGACATTAGCAGATAAATGGGGGGCAAAAGATACACAAGTTGCAAGCGCAACCATTAATAAAGATTTTTTCATCGGACAATTTCCTTAATTTCCTTGTTCCATATAAATGCGTAAACAACGCATTTAGCAGTTTAGTCCAGCGGTTATACCTTAACCATCACCAATTATCATTTTCTTATACAATTTTGGAATACCCAGCTCATAATTGTACATAAAGGATAAATTTAACAAGGGCTTATAAGCTGTTACCCCTGTGTAGTTCTCGCAAGTATTGGCTGGATATATGCCGACCTTCTCATCCTGCTCAGTTTCTGATTTGATTCTCCATCCCTGCTCACCCTTAGTTAAAAACTGGGTTACATCTTGGATGTGCTCAATCCAACTCATATGTGGGGCTAGCGCATTGTAAGCTTCTGTCAGAGTAGCGAACTGCGTTCCATCTTTTATCGCAACAACATTGTGTCCCATAGCCCAAACAACTTGTTGATTACCCCTAGCAGCGCATCTAATCCTAGCGGTTTCTTCGCGTAGCGCATATTCATCTTCAAAACCGAGCCAATGGCCGACTTCGTGTTGTACTAACGGCAAATCGGCAGTTGGTGGTAAATGAATTTGTTGCCTATATCTGTAAGCTTTATTGACGTTGCGCATAACCATCCAATAAAACTGCGGATAATTACTCAGTTGTTGTTCAATTTGCGCCAAATCTTCTACTAGTATCACCCGAGCGACACAAAAACCCAGTGCCAGATCTGACTGTAAAAATTGTTTATTTATATGTTGTAATTGCAATAAATCCCAAGGATTTTGGCTAACTAGCAGGAGTGGTTTATTGCATCGACTTGGTAGTGTGTGTAATAAATCGGTCGCAGATTGCTCAACAAAACTAGGTAAATCATCAATAAAATATTGTCGATATAATCCACGCCATGTTTGAATAGTGGGTGTTGCATAAGTGCTTAAAAAGTATCGCCAGTCTGGTATGTTTTGTGAGATAGCATGTTTGACTAATTGGTCTTTTAACTCAATGAGTTGCTGAGCTTTAAACTCTGCATTTAACTGGGGTGTATGCTCCAGTAAAGACAGTGCACTCATATATAACTGGTGGGTTGCTAGCCTGTCAGCACTACTCGACTGAAGCAAAGATTCAGCGTACTGCCAGGTATACACGTAATCAACCGCTAACAATTGCCTATGCCAATAGTTCGATTGCGCTCGATTTGCCTGAGCAAGGTAATGCATCGAAGGCAGATGTCCATACTCAGCTAGCTCTACAATTTGTCCATAAGGATAACAGTGTATAACAGAGCTCAGATTAACTTGTTTGGATAACTCAATTATTTGCTCAGCAAGTCGCTTACGACTTTCAGGCGACAATAATTGATATAAATGGTGGCACTGCTGCCGTGAATTTAATGTAGGTTTTACTTGAGTGGCAGCCAAATTCTGAGTTAACTGAATATATTGCTTGATACTATGCGTTTGTTGGTTTTGGTAACTATACAGCCAAAGCGCTAAGCTGCCGGCAACAACCAGCAAAACACTACAGCTAAAACTTAGACGCCGGAAATATGTCATAACAGGCAGTTAATCGGCAGAAGTTAATGTACTGTCGTCATATCCGTTGAAACAGTGCCAAGCAGTTTGTTTAGTTCTGTTTGTGCATATCTAAATTCAACAAATTGGTAAACATGGGTCGAAATTGCCGCCTTATAATAAAACTCTGCTTGTTCGAGTTGCTCTTTTAAATGGAAATATTTTGCAATATAGAAATAAGCTTCACAGAGTTTTTCGTTAAGCATTTGCTCTGATTGGTTGTCAACAGCCGCTAATTGTAATAACTCTTTTGGTGATAGCTCATTGGTATAGAGTTTAGTCAACAATAGGCCCCAACCGTCTTTTTCTATAGCCTGAACACGTCGGCGTAAGTTACTTAAGGCAGTTAAACCTTGAGCTTGATTTGGTTGCTCAGCTTGACGCTGCTCTACAGCCAATTCGGCGAAATACCACCACATTACTCGATATGGGTCTTGCGTATCTAGTTGATAGAAAGATTCAAAATCTTTAAGCGCCAGCTGTGGTCTTTCACCATAATATAAAGCTATTGCTCGATTAAAGTAGGCATAATTATGGTCTGGTTTTAGCTCAAGTACAGAGTCGAACGCTTCATATGCCCGGCCGAATTCATTTTGCCTCACGTAATAAATCCCTAAAATATTATAGGCTTCAACTTGAGTAGGATTATTTTCTATGGCTTGCAACATATCAAAATACGACAAGTGCATTAAACCAATTTCGTCATACAATAACCCACGACGAAAATACAATTCGGATTTTTGTTGTTCGGATAAATCTTGTTGCTGCAAAAAGTCTGACAAGCGACGAATAGCGACCTGATGTTGCACTGAATCAGCATAGGAGTGAGCGACTTGAGTTAACTTAGGTTGTTTATTGGTGGATGAACAGCCAACAAACAACAAACTCAAGGAACAAACAGCGACGACTTTTGCTATGATATGCATTAAAGATTCTTCTTAATTTCAAATTGTTAGTGCTAAGTATAAACCGAGTCTGCCAGATTTGAATTGAGAAGCAAATAAATTTACACTGGGATCTCTATACCCATTTCGCGCATTTTCGCCAATTTATATCTTAAAGTACGTGGACTAATGCCTAACTTGTCAGCAACTTTATTGCGTTTACCATGGCAAGCAATCAAAGTATCTAAAATAATCTGATGTTCCTGCTCACGTAACTCTTTACCTAACCCTGCAGGCTTTTGAATATTTGTTATTGCTGGTAAAACAGCTGTATCGGTTTCGATTAAAATATCTGCCTCGTCAATCACTTGATGTTGGCATAAAATCAAAGCACGTTGCACCACATTATCTAGCTCACGAACATTGCCCGGCCAACTATGTTGTTGTAATTTATTTCGAGCGGCAACACTCAGCTTAGGCTGTGGCTGAGCATTTTTTTCGCAGTGGCGAGTAATTAAATGCTCGACCAATGGCAGTATATCCATTTTTCGTTCATTCAGTGGCAACCAAGTTAGCGGGAATACATTCAACCTATAATACAAATCTTCTCTAAATACCCCTTCAGCGACAGCTTGTTTTAAATCTCTGTTGCTGGTTGCGATAACACGTACGTCGAGTTTAATGGTTTTACGCGCGCCTAAACGTTCTACTTCACGCTCTTGAATGACACGTAACAATTTAGCTTGCAGAGCCATGTCCATTTCAGAAATTTCATCTAATAAAATAGTACCAGCTTGCGCTTGTTCAAACTTACCTGGACAAGCTTGCAGTGCACCGGTAAAGGCACCTTTTTCATAACCGAATAAAGTGGCTTCTAACATGTTTTCCGGTATCGCTGCACAGTTAATTGCGACAAATGGCATATCTTGGCGTTTCGATTCTTGGTGAATATATCGAGCAAGCACTTCTTTACCCGAACCACTTGGGCCTAACACCATAACCGAGGCTTCCGATTGTGCTACACGCCTGGCAAGATTTAACAATTGTATACTGTGGCTATCGCGAACAATTGGCTGACAGACTTCAATTTTTTCCGGCAATATATAGCGACTAACTAAATTAATTAATACTTCAGGTGAAAAAGGTTTAGTTAGATAATCCACCGCACCATCTTTCATCGCATCAACTGCGCCTTTTATATTGGCAAAAGCTGTCATTAATAATACTGGCAGTTCTGGGTATTTGGCTTTTATAGATTTCAGTAAAGATAAACCATCGTTACCCGGCATCTGCACATCAGACACCACCATGCTGTAACTCTGTTTGTTTAACTTAACCAAAGCTTGTTCAGCACTATCGGCTTGATCGCAGTCAAAACCAGAGATGGCAAGCGTATCCAAAATGGCTTCACGCAAATCAGCATCGTCTTCTACTATCAGAATTTTACGATTCATAATTTCTCTCCTATCAATTTTGACCAGCAGCCACGGCAAGTTGCTGCGCGCATGGGAAACTCAACACAAAACAACAACCCGATAGTTGGTTTGTAACGGCAATTTTCCCTTGATGTTGTTCAACCACAGCTTTAACCACAGCTAAACCTAAACCCGTACCTTTAGTGCGTGTGGTAAAAAACGGCTCAAAAATATGTGGGAAGTTTTTTTCGTCTATGCCTGGGCCATTGTCCGCGACAATAATTTCGACCTGCTCTGGATGTTTTTGAGACATTTTTGCACTGATAAAAATTTCCGCACCTGTTCCTATAATTTGCACACTGTTGTGAATTAAATTTTGAATCGCACTGGCTAAAGCATTTTTATTGCCAAACATATTAATATCAGGATCAGGTAACTCGAGTTTAAGCACGGCTTCATTTTGACTGAGCATGGCCTCGGCTCCTGACTGTACCTCTGATAACAATTGCCCCAACGACAATAATTCTGCAACTTGCTGCTGGCCACTTTTGGCAAACAACAACATATCGTTGATCTGCGATTCTAAGTCTTTTAAACGCCCCATCAATTTTTGCTGAAAAGTGTGTTTTGCAGGCTTAATTAATGAAGGATTGGCCAAGTTTGCAGCATACAAGATAGCAGCAGAAAGTGGTGTACGTAATTGATGGGCAAGCGTGGCAACCATGCGGCCCAACGTACTGAGGTGATGTAAATGGCTCACTCTCGTTTGCAACAAGCGGGTTTGTGTCATGTCAGTAAGCAGAATCAACTGACCAGATTCAGAGGTTAACGCATTGGTTTCCAACCGGACGCGCCTACCATCAACCAAAGACACTTCATGGCCATCATCAGCTTGAGGATTAAATGAACGTGCTATTATCATCAGCCACTTTTGCCCAGTTAATGGCTCTCCTAGTAAATCGATAGCGATTTGATTAGTGCGCTCAACTATACCTTGGCTATTAAGAATCACCACACCCGCTGGAATAACATCAATTAAGTGCACTAGCTGATCTGCTTGGCTGCGCAAACTAGCTAATTCGCCAGCGTAAGCTTCTGTGGCTAGCTGTTGATTTTTAATAGGACTAGACGGCATGCTTGGCTCCGTGTCAAAAACTTGGTCATAAAAATACTAAGTTCTGTACAGCAAAGATGATGCCAATTAATTTTATGTTATTTTTCAGAAGGATAAGTAATAACTTTGGGCGTCAGTGATATGACACCCAGTAGAATTAACAGTTAGATTATTGGTTTAAACCGTATTTGCGCATTTTTTCGACTAAAGTTGTGCGGCGCATGCCTAACATTTCCGCGGCGCGTGCAACTACGCCTTCGTGAAACTCTAACGCTTGGTTAATTAGGCTTACTTCAAGATCGGCGAGGTATTCTTTTAGGTTAATGCCTTCTTCCGGTAACGCATCCATAACTGCCGTAGCAGGTTCTTGCTCATAGTCCTCTTCATCATCAAATGAAAATAAGTCATTCAGAGCTTCACGCTCTAGTATTGCTTCGGGATATTCAGGCTCGAACTGTGCGACTTCTATATGCTGATATTTAACCGGTAAATCACCAACATCTACCACTTGATTTGGATATAAAATGGTTAGGCGCTCTAGTAAGTTTGCCAACTCACGTACATTACCCGCCCACTTGTGCTCCATTAAACTTTGCATTGCGTTATCGGTTAATTTGACACTGTCTTCTTCACGCTCTGCTAACCTGTCAATTAGCGCTTGCGCAAGTTGCGGTACGTCCTCACGGCGCTCGCGCAGTGATGGAGTATCAATTGGGAAAACATTGAGGCGGTAAAATAAATCTTCACGAAATTTACCTTGTTCAACCAACTCTTCTAAATTTCTGTGGGTTGCTGCTATAACTCTAACATCCGCTTTGACTTGAGTGGCTGAGCCAACTCGTTCGAATAACCTTTCTTGCAACACACGCAATAATTTAACTTGCATTGGCAATGGCATATCACCAATTTCATCTAAAAATAATGTGCCACCTTGCGCAAGTTCAAACCGGCCTTTACGGCTGCTTATTGCGCCAGTAAACGCGCCTTTTTCATGGCCAAACAATTCGCTTTCTAATAATTCTGCCGGAATAGCGCCACAGTTGACCGGTACAAAAGGCCCTTTTGCCCGCTTAGATAGTTTGTGAATAGATTGAGCAACCACTTCTTTACCTGTGCCAGATTCACCTAATACCAACACGTTGGCATCTGTTGGCGCAACTTGCTCAATCAATTTACGCACGGTTTGCATCTCAGCGCTTTTACCTACTAAGGTGTGTAATAAATCTTTGCTAGTTTGCACTGCTTTACCCGGCTTATTACGCAAATAAGCTTCGCAGTGATGCAGTGCTTGGGTGAGCTGTGAATAGTTTATACCGCCGTTTATCGCGGCAACTACATTGGCAAAAGCAGTTAACTCGGAATATCTATCTTGCACAATAAATGGTAGCTCTGGCGCGCCATTAATGAGTTTTTCACTGATATTGATATCACCAACAGCGCCACCTAACAATACAGCTTTCCACTGTTGGTGGTCGCGTAGGTTTTGCTGGGCTTGCTCTGGGCTGACACAGTCGAAATCTTCGTCAATAAATTGCAAGATTGTTTTTAACTGTTCTAGTTCTGCTGATGCGCTATCAATTAATAAAATTCTTTTAGTGGATGCCATGCACGTCAATTTATTGTTATATATTTGCTTTGATAATTGGATTATTGACGAATTTTGCGAATTAATCCAGTTTTAACTTTTAAACGTCAAAATTTTGATGCGTTTGGGAGAGGGTGTTCTTGCGCGAGCTGATACGAATTTCATTGGGTTTTGATGAGCATTGTAGAAAAAGATCGAGTTTATATTCCAGAAGGTCAATGGGGTATTGCTCACAAAAACGCTGCAAAGCCATCCATGGCCCGCTCCCAAACGGTATCCCTACCGATTGAAGTTTTGTTCACAACACGCCCATTCACCTTCTTAAACCTAGCACCGCTGCCAATCGCAGCATTTTCATGTGCAGGCATTAAAATAGGTGAATTACATTATAAGCAGCACTAGGGGTGCTTAGATATGGCTCTTTCGAATGCTGATTTTCTAAAACTTCAAACGTCTGGGACGACGTTTGGGAGCGACCATGGATGGTGAAAAGCGTTTTTAGAAAATTATGCTTCGAAGGGGCCATTGGTGCAGAGGACTTCCAGCACAATCAATAATGCACACCATTCTCGTAATAATCTTTACCCTCTAACGTGGTAAATACACAAGTGATATCTTGCCCTGAAAAATATGGTAAAAAGAATTCTTGCACACAAGCGGCAAATTTATCTTGCACAGCTTGCTCTCGCGCAAACCAATGTACATCAATATATGGCTCACCACAGACCTTTTTGCCAGCCGAATAAAAGGTGCTATTAACCAACTGCAAAGTAAAATAATCAAGTGGGCAATCAACTATCTCAGCCAATTTTGGCAACAAGGTTTCGCTCGCGGCAACGGCGGCTTCTTCTGGTACTGCATACAATCTTAAATGTGGCATAACAATTCCAAATAATATCGCTAAAAACAAAAAACCACTCACCTATCAATTAGGGAGTGGTTTTATATTTGACAGCTCAGCTAACCCTAATAAGGGTTAGAATACTAAGCCAATAATTCTTTTAACTGAGCGCTAACTGCTTCAACAGCCTGAGTACCATCTAATTTGTGGTACTTAGTTTTGCCTTGGTCAGCTAAGTTTTGATAATAAGCAACCAATGGCTCAGTTTGCTCATGGTAAATGTCTAAACGCTTTTTAACCGTTGCAGCTTCATCATCTGCACGAATAACTAAATCTTCGCCAGTTTCATCATCTTTACCTTCCACTTTAGGTGGATTATAAACTATGTGATAAACACGGCCTGATGCAGTATGAACACGACGACCACTCATACGCTCAACAATTACTTGATCTGGCACATCAAACTCAAGTACAAAATCAATATCAATATTGCTCTCAACCATAGCATCCGCTTGTGGGATAGTACGAGGGAAACCGTCTAACAAAAAGCCTTTAGCACAATCTTCTTGTGCGATGCGCTCTTTAACCAAACCAATGATAATTTCGTCAGAAACCAACTGGCCTGCATCAATTACTTTTTTCGCTTCTAAACCTAAAGGCGTGCCAGCTTTAATAGCTGCGCGTAACATATCGCCAGTGGAGATTTGCGGTATACCAAACTCTTGCATTAAGAACTGGGCTTGAGTTCCTTTACCGGCGCCTGGTGCGCCTAATAAGATAATTCGCATAATATCCTCAATCTTAAAAATAAACTGGCGCGAACAATACAACGATGGGCCAAATTATACAAGTTTAAAAGCAAAAAACGGACGCTGAACGTCCGTTCTTACGAGCTTTTCTACCTATTTTAGCTAGGGCCTGTTGACCTTTCGAGCACAATTTTGCAGCAGTTTGTTTGGTATTTATACAAGGCATAGCGATTGAAGTGTAGTGCGCTACATAAATGAGCTATAACACAGTAGAAATGCCAAACAAACGCTGCCTTTCAGGTTCGTCATAAATGCTTTTTACTCTTTGTTGCAGCATTTCGACTTAATCCATTAGGCCTTCAACGCTGCGCCTTGATTAAAAAGTATTTAGTTAGAACAAAATTTGTCCACGAAAAATCAACAGGCCCTAATACAGACAATGATTTTTCAACTGCTATACATTAGCTTCAGGCAATTATCTGCCTAGTTGTAACAACAACTTGTTTAACTTGCTTACATACTCAGCTGGGTTTTTCAACGAACCTCGCTCAGCTAAGGTTGCTTGGTCTAGTAAAACCTCTACCCATTCTTTAAATAGATTTTCGTCAGTTTCATCAGCAACTCGTTTAACTAATGCATGCTCTGGATTTACCTCAAAGATGTACTTAGTTTCAGGAACAGCTTGTCCAGCCGCTTCTAAAAGCTTAGCCATTTGGGTATTCATATCGTGCTCATCAGTTGTGATAACAGCTGGTGATTCAGTTAAACGATGTGAAACTTTAACGTCTTTAACTTTGTCACCTAATGCGGTCTTGGCACGCTCAACAAAACTTTCAAAGGCTTTTTCAGTTTCTTCATGCGCTTTTTTGGTTTCTTCATCATCCAAGTCAGACAAATCGATATTCGCTTTAGCAACATGCTGGAACTGTTTTTCGTTGTATTCAGTTAGATGAGACATCATCCACTCATCTACACGCTCTGCCATCAATAATACTTCGATGCCTTTTTTGCGGAAAGCTTCTAAGTGAGGGCTAGATTTTGCAGCTTCGAACGTGTCAGCCGTGATGTAATAGATCTTCTCTTGGCCTTCTTTCATGCGGCCAATGTAGTCATCAAGTGATACATTTTGTTCTTTGGTATCGGCATGAGTTGAAGCAAAACGGAACAACTTAGCGATTTTGTCTTTGTTGGCAAAATCTTCTGCTGGACCTTCTTTTAGTACGTTACCAAACTCTTTCCAGAAAGTAGCATATTCTTCAGGGCTGTTTTCACCCATACGCGTCAACATTTGTAATACGCGTTTTACATTACCTGAACGAATAGATTGGGTAATTTTGTTATCTTGCAAAATTTCGCGTGATACGTTTAGCGGTAAGTCATTTGAATCAACTAAACCTTTAACAAAACGTAAGTAGGTTGGCATAAACTTCTCAGCATCATCCATAATAAATACACGCTGAACATATAGTTTAATGCCACTTTTAACCTCACGGTTCCACATATCAAACGGCGCACGTTTTGGAATATACAACAAGCTGGTATATTCAGTTTTACCTTCAACTTTGTTATGTGCCCATTTTACTGGTTCTTCAAAATCATGCGCAACTGACTTATAAAACTCTTTATATTCTTCGTCAGTGATTTCTGATTTGTCACGCGTCCACAAAGCTGTGCCTTTATTGATAGGTGCCCATTTCCCTTCGGTAGCTGGAATTTTGTCGCCGTCAGGGCCTTCAGACTCAGGTGTACCTTCTTGCCACATTTCAACCGGGATACCAATATGATCTGAATAACGAGTGATGGTAGAACGCACTTTCCAATCGTCTAAAAACTCACTTTCTTCTTCTTTTAAATGCAAGATAACATCTGTACCACGAGTGGCTTTGTCGATATCACCTATGGTGAATTCACCATCACCTTTTGAATACCATTCAACACCACGATCTGTGCTCTCACCAGCTGCACGAGTTTTTACCGTAACCGCATCCGCTACAATAAATGCCGAGTAGAAACCAACACCAAACTGACCGATTAATTTAGAGTCTTTTGCTTGATCGCCTGTTAAGTTGCTGAAGAATTCTTTGGTGCCTGATTTAGCAATTGTGCCTAAATGCTCAATTACTTGGTCACGTGTCATACCAATACCATTGTCTGAAATGGTGATGGTTTTAGCGTCTTTATCAACACTTACACGAACTTTCAAATCACCATCATTTTCGTATAAATCGTTGTTAGAAAGAGCATTAAAACGTAATTTATCTGCGGCATCTGAAGCGTTAGAAACTAGCTCACGTAAGAAAATTTCTTTGTTTGAATACAAAGAGTGGATCATCAATTGTAATAGTTGTTTGACCTCGGTTTGGAAGCCATGAGTTTCTTTATGGGCTACTTCGCTCATCTGAATACATCTCCTGCTATATGGCAATAAATAACAATTTATTTGATTGTTTTAATAGATGGGGATGCGGATTTTCTTTTCAAGCAAAATTTTGCAGATTTTTATAACTGTTTGCGGCCGCTAAAAGCGTGACCTAAAGTGCGGCTATCTAATGAAGACAATTCGCCTCCGGCTGGTAAACCTTGCGCTAGGCGCGTAACTGATATGCCAAGTTTTTTAGCCATTTCCGAGATATAAAATGCTGTTGCTTCACCTTCAACACTAGGTGATGTGGCTAATATAACTTCAGATATACCTTGTTGCAGTTGTTGCTGTAAACTGTCTAATCCAAGTTCTTCAGGACCAATACCATCGATGGGTGACAACAAACCTTTTAAAACGAAATAGCGACCATGGAAATGACCTGTTTGCTCTATAGATAAAACATCTTGTGGCTGAGCAACTATACAAATAGCAGCTTGCTCTGAGCGAGCGGGTTCAGCGCAGATTTCACAGGTGTCTGTTTGAGTGTAATTGCGACAAATATTGCAGCTTTTAATTTGAGTTAAAGCCTGTTGAACTGCTTGGGCTAATTGAGTTGCGCCTTGTTGATCTTCCAACAAGATAAAGGCCATACGCTGTGCCGATTTGGGCCCGACACCAGGTAATATACGCAATGCATCAATTAGTTTTTGTAGCGCAGGTGCAAACTTCATACAGGCTTTTACTCCAAAGCTATATTAGAAAGGCATTTTCATGCCCGGCGGTAATTGCATACCACCAGTTACTTCAGCCATTTTTTCTTGATTTTGTTTTTCAACACGACGTACAGCGTCGTTGATAGCTGCCGCAATTAAGTCTTCCAACATTTCTTTGTCGTCTTCCATTAAGCTAGGATCAATATCAACACGCTTAACATTGTGGTTGCCCAACATAGTTACTTTAACCATGCCAGCGCCCGCTTCACCCGTTACTTCCATATTGGCAATTTCTTGCTGTGCACGTTGCATTTTTTCTTGCATTTGTTGGGCTTGTTTCATGATGTTGCCCAAGCCACCGCCACCTTTAAACATATTACTACCTTCTATTCTGTCAGTTTAAATTAGTTAAAACATTATAACGCGACTACACTTGCTTCGACTACCTGTGCACCAAAGGTTTGTTGTAACAATTGTACATTAGCATCAGCCTGCAAACTGTGTTTGGCATATTGCAAGCGGCAATAGTCGATAGCGCGTTGAATTTCAAATGGGGTGATTAAATTATCATCACCAATTTGAATATTTAGTTCAATTTGTTGTTGTAAAACCTGCTGCAATCTTTGTTTGATTACAGCGTAATTATTTGGTTCGTTTAAGTGCGCTTGTGCTGGCACTAAAGTCAGGGTCACTTGTTGACCTGATTGAGCAAAACTAGAGTGCAGTACCAACTGGCGTTGTAAACCGACCAAACCAGTTTGTTCAACTAAGTTTGCCCAATTATCAATGTCTTTGGCATAACGCAAATCATCTGCCACAGCATTTTCAAGCGCTAAAGCTTGGATAATGTCTTGTCTTGGCACGTAAGGCGCGTCTATTGCCGCTTCTTCATATCCTTGTTGGTAACTAGTATCGTCTGCCGAATATTCTACTGAATCTGTGTAGCTTGCATAATCTGCCTGTTCTTCTGCGCTTATAACCGCAACATCTTGCTCTGGCATAGGCTGGGTAATTTGTTGCTCTGCAACTTGCAGATTATTTGCACTCTCTATTGGCTCACTAGTTTCAACTGGCAATTGTTCTGCATCTGCAGGCGCAACGAGTTTACTACTTGCTTGTTCCGCCGACTCTGGTACATCATCTTGTTGTGGCTGACTTGCTGCCTCGTCCGGCGCTGTAAACATATCACCAGACCAATGATCTACCCATGGCGCTTCTTTACCCTCTTCGGCACCTCCAGTATTTATTTGCTCACCTGGTAAACTTTGACTTGGCAAAGATTGAGTTGGTAACTGTTCGGCTGGTGATGGCACCACTGGAATGGCTGGGACTGCACTGACAGCCGGACTTGCATTTTCAGCTTGAGCAGATTGCAATTTCTGTTGTTTTGCTTGACGCAGCGACAACATAGCTTGTTGAATTGCAACTGTGTCATGCTCAGTTGTTTTGGCTACAGGTTCAACAGCTGGCTGTTGCGGATAATTTTCATAACCTTGGCTTGATGCTAGCGATTCAATTTGTGCTTGCTGTGCTTCGAGCTCAGCCAAATTTTGCTGCACATCATATTGAGCATACTCAGCTGGATATTCTGACTCCATAGCCGAATGCGGCTCTACAAAATTTTGCGGTTCCGAAGCTGGCTCTGGCTCT
>NZ_JH767532.1:0-90432 GCF_000281085.1 Catenovulum agarivorans YM01 | reverse complement strand
GCTCTGGCTCTGGCTCTGGCTCTGGCTCTGGCTCTGGCTCTGGCTCTGGCTCTGCAGTAGTATTTTCAATTATTTCAGTTGGAGCAACAGTGACAGCGTCACTAACTAATTCAGTTTTTTTTTCCGCGTCTGCTGCTTGCTCTTGAGTTTTTTCCGTTACTGGCGCGCTTGCGACTTCCACATTTTCAACTTTTTGCGCTACAGCGACTTGCTTCACTGCAGTAAAAATTTCTTTGCGCTGAGTATCTACAGGTGAAAACGCAAATAAACGCATCAGCGTCATTTCTAACCCTGCGCGAGGTGACGCCGCAAAAGGTAAATCTTTCCGCCCACGCAAACAAATTTGATAATACAAATGTACTTGCTCAGCTGGCCACAATGCCGCCGCTTGACTAAGTAGCTCAAAGTTGCGGCTGTCGATTATTTTGTATTCTGGCAAACTTTGTAATAAAGCTACTTGGTGTAGACAGTCCATCAACTCCACCAAAATCTGCGTTGGGTCGGCGGATGCCAAAAATAAACTTTCAACTGTCTGCATTGCCGCAGCAAAATCTTGGTTGATTAAAGCTCGGATTAACGCATCAACATGCTGCTCATCCAATAAACCAAGCATGTTTTTCACAACTTGTTCGATAACAGCACCATTGCCCTGAGCAATGGCTTGGTCAGTTAAAGAGAGTGCATCACGCATACTGCCGTTTGCAGCAACAGCCAGTCGATTAATTGCAGCTTGTTCAGACGATAAACTTTCCGCGGTTAAAATTTTATTTAACTGAGCTTCTATTTGCGCGACATTCATCGCTTTTAAACTGAATTGCAAACACCGTGACAAAATGGTCACTGGTAGTTTTTGAGGATCAGTTGTCGCTAACAAAAATTTGATGTGCGGGGGTGGCTCTTCCAAGGTTTTTAATAATGCATTAAATGAATGACGTGACAGCATGTGTACTTCATCAATTAAATATACTTTATAGCGACCTTGAGTTGGGCGATATTGCACGTTATCTAGGATCTCACGGGTATCTTCAACTTTAGTCCGCGACGCTGCATCCACCTCAACTAAATCAACAAAACGCCCTTCTTCAATTGCTCGACAATTTTGACATTGGCCACAAGGTTCAGCTGTTATACCGTCAGCACAATTTAAGCTTTTGGCGAAAATACGTGCAATAGTGGTTTTACCAACACCGCGAGTGCCGGTAAACAAATAGGCATGGTGCAGTCTGTCATTGGTTAGTGCGTTGCTTAATGCGGCTACAACGTGCTCCTGGCCCATTAATTGGCCAAAATTTTGTGGACGCCATTTACGTGCGAGTGCTTGATAACTCATAAAATCAGTTATTCCCCTTCAAACTCAACAAGGCAATAGGGCGCAATGTTTAATGCTCGCAGTTTATCTGCGCCGCCTAAATCGGGTAAATTAATCACAAACGCAGCAGTTTCAACAGTCGCACCTAATTGGCGAACCATCTTGGCAACCGCTTCGATTGTGCCGCCAGTTGCAATTAAATCATCCACTAATAAAACTTTGTCAGAAGAATTTAATGAATCTTTGTGAATGTGCAGTTCGTCCGAGCCATACTCTAGTTCATAATCTTGCGAAATAGTTTCGCGTGGTAATTTATTCGGTTTACGAGCAAGAACGAATCCTGCACCTAGTGCATTTGCGACCGCAGCGCCGAAAATAAAACCTCGGGCTTCAGCACCAACCACTTTGGTGATCCCCTGATTCTTAAACGGCTCAGCTAAAGCTTGCACGGATAAGGCAAAAGCTCGACCATTTTCAACTAGACTGGTCACATCTCGAAACATAATCCCGGCTTTGGGATAATTTGGAATGGTTTTGATACTAGATTTTATTTCTGCCAGAACTGCGCTTGATGTCATTTTTACGATCCGTACATTTGCTCTGGCAGCATTATACCCAACAAAAACCTAGTTTTACCAATTAAGCGATTTGCGAAGTTTGAATATCCGGTAAATTTTGTAAGACCTCAGGGATCTCAACCGGTTTTGCTAGCCAGCTAATTTGTAACTTTTCAAAAATAAATTTTGCTTTGTTACTTACATCTGTCGTTAACAACAGGATTTTTGACTTTGGATAAGCTAAATCAAGGGTCAGATTTTCAATAAGTTTAACACCGTCGATAATCGGCATTTTATAATCGGTAATGATAAAGTCGTAGTTTTGTTGTTTTGCAGCATTAAATCCAGCTAGACCATTTTCACCTAACTCAACTTCATACCCTTCATTTTCTAAAGCTTGGGCAAGTGTGTCACGCACATTTGCATTATCATCAACTAATAAAATCTTCATATATCCCCTCTTTTCTGCCCTGAAAGCTCGCAGATAAGCTTTAGATAGCCAATCTGCAATTTAGTTCATGCTAATCAGCACGACTCCATAAGTTAACCACTTAACTATCCATGCAGCTGTGGTTTCAGCAGCTAAACAGCCTTAAGCTCAATTATTTAGCTAAAATAACGTACCAACCTAAAATTGCCGGTAACAAAGGTAATGCAATAGTTACTGCAACAGCCACTAATAAATGACCAACATTGGCAGTTTCGCCTTGTTCGTTATGATGACCCATAAATTATCTCCGAGAAATTTTGCCGCGTATGTTAGTCAAAAAGAGTGAAAAAAGCCATCATTTATTCACTTTTCACCAGTAGTGTAAGCTGCGAAAATTCAACTAAATTGCTATGTAGCGACTCGCGTAACAAGGTTTTCTCGACATGGGGTAATGCCAATTGCAATTGTGTAACTAAACCTTCAAAACTATTTTCAACCTGCTTCGCAAGTAAATCTAACATGAAAGCAATAGCGGCATTTATTTCGATAAATTTCACCTTGAAGTCAGCATCGCGGTAAATAATTAAATAAATGGGTTCAGATGATGATACTGGCTGAAATTTTTTGCTAATTTTGTGCACTGGGTATGGATAACTGATAACTCTGGCCAATGGCGATAAGTTAAATTTTTCGCTAGTTATTTCATTGGCAGATAACAGAGATAGTTTATCTTGTGTTTGTACTTGAACTGTCACCGCCAACTCTATCCATTCATAATGCGCCAGTTCTTTGATAAATACGGGATCAGATTGTTTAACTTGATATTGCTCAGTTAGAAATTGTAAAAATTCAGCCGGAATATCAACAAAATGAGCTGAGGTACAAGTATGCTCAATAAAAAACTGCCGGATTAATTGCGACCAAGCTTGCTGGCTATACAAACTTTTTAAAACTGGAAATGCGTTGCTGACGAAGTCTAAGATGTTGTTAAAAAACAGCTCTTGGTAAATAGTTAAACGTCGCTGCTCTATATTATTTATTGCTGCCTTTCCTTGGCGGATAGCATCAGCAAATTCAAATTGCAGGTGTTTAAATGATGACATTGATTTGCTCTGATTGTTCTGCTGTTACCTGAGCCTGTTTTATCTGGTGAACTTCCTGACATAAATCCGGCAAAGATGGAATATTAAAATCACGTTCAAGTAGCGTGGGGAATATGCCATGTTGTTGGTATGCATAAGCTAATAATTGCCACACTTCCGCTATCACGTCGGCTCCATGTGTATCGACAATCAAGTCTTCGGCTTCGTTATAGTGACCAGCTATATGCCCATAGACTATTTTTTCTGTTGGCATAGCATCAATAAATGCTCTAGCGTCGTATCTATGATTGATTGAATTGACATAAACATTATTAACATCCAGTAACAACAAAGCCCCCGATTCAGCTAACACTGAGTTAATAAACTCAATTTCAGAAATTTCAGTAGTTAAGGCTGTGTAATAAGATACGTTTTCTAGCACAAGCGGCCTTTCCAGAATATCTTGTACCAACTTAACCCGCTCGGCTACATAACTGGCTGCGTCTTCGGTAAAAGGAATCGGCATTAGGTCATACATGTGGCCATTGGCAGAGCAGAAGCTTAAATGTTCGGAATATAACTCTATCTTGTATCTGTCTAAAAAGGTTTTAACCTCTTTAATAAAATGAATGTCTAGCGGATCTGGGCTGCCAATAGACAAAGATAGTCCATGGGTAGTTATAGTGTGCCGTTCAGCTATCTGCGCAAATAACCATTCAAAACGGCCGCCCATTTTCATCCAGTTTTCTGGTGCAACTTCGAAAAAATCAATCGGCTCATTTAAACCATCTAAAACTAAATCAGCAAAGTCTCGGCGTAAACCGAGACCTGCACCAGATAACTTAAGTGGAAAAGGCTTATTTATTGCCACCACACTTACCTTCACCGCATTTAGCTTCTTTATCGGCTTTACCACCACATTTGCCTTCACCGCATTTAGCTTCTTTATCGGCTTTACCACCACATTTGCCTTCACCGCATTTAGCTTCTTTATCGGCTTTGCCACCACATTTGCCTTCACCGCATTTAGCTTCTTTATCGGCTTTACCACCACATTTGCCTTCACCGCATTTAGCTTCTTTATCGGCTTTACCACCACATTTGCCTTCACCGCATTTGGCTTCTTTATCGGCTTTGCCACCACATTTGCCTTCACCGCATTTAGCTTCTTTGTCGGCTTTGCCACCACACTTGCCTTCACCGCATTTGGCTTCTAAAGTCTGCGAGAGTTCATAACCTGAGCTCAATTGCGACATTACAAAAGGGTTCGCATTTGCACCACCAGTCGCTGTCAACGAACCGACTACAACTGCACCTAACGTAGCAGCAACTGAAGTATGTTTAAGTGATTTCATAATTGTTCCTTGAGAATATAAATAACAAAGTCACTGAATAAGACCTGTTGCGCTAACATATCCTTTCAAAAAAATTTATTCAATTGGTTAAATTGAGATGAATTGAGCAATAGTTCCGTTATCTACAGATATAAAAAAAGGAGCCAGCGGCTCCTTTTTTAAACTCGCGAAAGTTCGCTAAGTTAGATATCAACGTTTTTGCGTTCAGCAGTATCTTTTATGTAACCAATCCAGCCTTGTGCCATACGCTTGTATTGTTTGTTTTGCAAACTTTCACGTGCATAGCTATACGCCTTTTTGTAATTACCTAAATAAAAGTGAGCTTCAATTAGCGCAACTTTAATACTACCTTCTTTTACTGAACCTAACTCAAGCGCCTGCTCATAAGCATCTACTGCAGATTTATACTCTTCAGCAATTGCCAACAAATCACCTACTTTGCGATAGTGCTCAGGATCTTTGCTCAGCTTAGCTGCAGCTAAATATTGCTCTGCCGCTTTTTTATACTCTGATGCTTGGTGAAAATAGTTAGCCGCAACACTTAAGTTTTTAGCGTCTTTCTCAATCAAGCCTGATTTCATATGCTGCTGCATAGTTGTTGCAGCTTTATATGGAATACCATACATAGAGTATAGTTGAGCCAAAGTTGTGTAATGAGCAGCTTTGTTTAGGAAGCCTTGTTTGTCTGACAATTCAAATGTAGACAATGCACGGGCATAATCTTCTTCCATCAGATAAAACTGCGCGAGAGGCACCCACCATTTTTTATCTTCAGGGAAGTATTTAATTGCCGCAACACAAACTTTAATCGCTTCCTTATAGTTTTTAGTATCTACGTAAGCAGACATTTTTAACTGATAAGGGTCAGCTTTTGGCTCTTTTGCATACTTAATCGCAAGATCAGCTTGTTCAACTGTTTTCTTGTAATTTTTTAGCTGGTAATAACTTAAAGACAAGTGCGTGTATATAGAAGGATCATGCTCTTCAGTAAAGGTAAACCATTTACCATAGTAATCGATCGCATCTTGGTACTTTTCTTCTTGCAGACTTAACACCGCAAGAACTTTTAAAACACCCGCTTGGTCATCCCAGCTTAATACATCAAGGTCAGCAGCGAATTTGATTTTCTCAATCGCTTTTTTGTAGTCACCTTCCTGCGCATATAATTTACCAGTTAACTGAGCTAAGAAAGCTTTATCAAACTCTTTCTTAGGTTCAATCTCTTCTAGTAACTTAATAGCACCTTTAGGATCGGCTTCTCTGCCTGTCTTCTCATCTGCTGTCAATAGGTCAATTGCCTCAGCAACTTTCTTACCAACACGCTCCGACATAACCTCTACAGGTCTTTCTTTTTTCTTTTCTTCCAAAGTTTTAGCAGAAACCTGAGTTGGCATCACAGTACCAGTCACAGAAGTACCCACTAAAACTGCGGTCAAAATCAATCGTGAGAGTTTCATACTTTCTCCGGGGTTAGCTTACTTACTGGGTAAGCTAACCTTCTTCAATTGAACGAAAGACAAACTTATTTAGCTAAGGTAAAGTCAAGACGCACGGTTAGACCAGGCTGCTTAACAGGTTTACCATCAACAATTTTTGGTTTGTATTTCCATTTAGCCAAGGCTTTTTTCGCTTCACGGTCAAAAATACGTCTTGGCTCTGAGTTGATTACATCTACATCGATTACGCCACCGACTTCATCGATTGTGAAACTTAATTCAACCCAGCCTTCAATTCCATCTCGCGCTGCTTGCGCAGGGTAACGAGGTTCAATCCGGACTATTGGTGTTGCGTCACCATCTTTCATCAACGCACCACTAATGTCGCCGATTCCAACATCCACATTACCTGTGTTCACATTTGGAACATCAAGGTTAACACCACCAGCATCTGCTTTAGTCGTCTCTGGCTCAGCCTGTTGAGGCGGAGGCGGAGTCTGTGGTGGCGGCGGCGGCGGAGGCGGCGTCCTAGTACGTTGTTGTACAGAGTCCGACGGTTTATTCATCACGATTTCAATTCGCGGAGCTTCTTCACCCTTTTCAGGGCCGCTCTGATTGTTTGCAATCAACTCTGCCATCAGTACAAACAGGCCGAATGTTATCGCGATGCCTATTGGTATAGATAACAGTAGGCGGATCATATTACTTCTTCCCCGCTACTACTATTTTATCAATACCGGCCGCTTTGATTTGATCCATGACTTTCATTACCTTGCCATGTTTCGCTTCTTTATCCGCCTGTACAATAACCGCTTCAGTAGGTTGTTCAGCTAGCATTTTTTCTAAGTTAGCTTGAACGCGTTCAACGTCAACCATACGCTTATCCATCCAAATATCACCATTTTCACTGATAGCAATGAAAATGTTTGAATTTTTAGGTGGCGTCGTTGAGTTGTTGGCTTCAGGTTTATCAACTTGAATACCAGCCTCTTTAACAAACGAGGTCGTTACGATAAAGAAGATCAACATGATAAATACGATGTCTAGCATCGGCGTCATGTCGATCGCTGCATCTTCTTCTTCTCGGCGATGTCTACGTGCCATAATAATTCTCTCTAATGATGTGGCAAACTATCCACTAACTTTTCCACTTCCACTCGAACGCGTGTTTCAATTCTAGAGCTGAAAAATACCCCAGAAAGCGCCGCAACCATTCCAGCCATTGTTGGAATTGTTGCCATGGAAATACCCGATGCCATTAAGCGTGGGTTACCTGTACCAGAAACAGCCATTACTTCGAATACTGAAATCATGCCTGTTACCGTACCGAACAATCCGATTAAAGGACATACTGCAACTAGGGTTTTAATCAAAAGAATTCTGGCGTTCAGCAATTCTGATGCTTCCGAAATCCAGGCATCACGCACACGATGCGCATACCAGGAGGTCGTATCTTCTCGTGAATCCCAACGCTCAATAATGTTTTTGCGAATTGAAGGAAATTCAATCAACATAAACCAGTAGCGTTCAATCATCAGAATCCACATGATAGCTAGCACCCCGAAGACGATCCATAATACGTCGCCCCCGGTTGATATAAATCCCCTGACAGTTTCCCAAATATCTATCAGGTATAACATCTTATGCTCGCTCCTTCTCCGCGTGAGAAGCTACAATACCAGCACTTTGCTCTTCTAATACGTGAACGATAGATTTGCTCTTAGCTGCTGTAATACTGTGTAAGAAAATCAATGGTAAAGCTGCGATAAGACCTTGAGCTGTTGTTACCAACGCCATAGAGATATCACCCGCCATGATTTTAGGGTCACCCGTACCGAACAATGTAATTGATTGGAAGGTACCAATCATACCTGTTACCGTACCTAGTAGACCTAATAAAGGTGCGATTGCAGCCAAAATCTTAATTACGTTTACACCACGTTCAATTCTTGGCGTTTCACGTAAGATAGCTTCATCTAATTTAAGTTCTAATGTTTCGGTATCAACATTTTTGTTAGCACCATAAACACCTAAGATTCGGCCCAATGGGTTCTTTTCGCTTGGGTTCGCTAAATCTTTCAACTGGCTGCGGATTTTCGCACCAACAACAGTTAAAGTAATGAAACGCTCAAGAGAAATTAACATACCGAAGATTAATACCGCAGTGATTACGTAACCTGGTAAACCACCTTGGTGGAAACGCTCTTCCAGTGTTGCTTTTTGCTTGAAGATATCAAGAATTGCACCACGTGAAGGGTCTAAGAACAAACTTGCATAGCCGCTAGTAGTAGCGTTGAAGCTTGCAACCTCAGCAACCATGTGACCTTCTGGTTGACGACCTAAAGGCTCAATTTGTTTACTTTCAGAGTTGAACTTCAAGTAAGCATCGTTGCTCAATAAGTTGAATGCGCCGATACGAGTTACTGTTTGCACAGACTCAGTACCATCTAAAGCAACAACGTTAGCGTCAAACTTAACAACTTTTGCTGACTCAGTCATTTCAGTTTGTAATGCAAACCATAACTCTTCTAACTCAGCAAGTTTTGGTAATTCTTTTGCTTCAGCTAGTTTAGCTAATAGCTCAGTACGATTAGCATAAGCTGGTTGAGCACTGATAATTGACGTAGCTACACGACCAACTGTTTCACCAGAAGCTTGACGTACCACACCAAACATTTCACCTAACGTACCTTTAGCATCATCTAACTCTTTAGTTTTGTCAGTGATGCGAGTTTCGTTGTCAGCAAAAGTTTGTTGTAATTGCTTTTGACGAGCTTGCTCATCGGCTAATTCTTTTTTAGCTTTGTTTAATAAAGCTTGTTTCTGATCACGTGCTGCACGGAACTCAGACTCACGCGCTGAATTGATTTTAGCTTCAGATACACGGTCAGCTTTAACATCTTGTAATAGCTTATCTAATGCTGCTGTATTGGCGTATGCACCAAAAGTCATTGTTGACAATGCAATAGCTGAAGCAGTTAGAATTGTTTTTAATTGTTTCATTATTCTGCACTCTCCGCGGCAAATACTGGCACTTCTAATAGATCAGGTGCAATTTGCTTCTTAGCCATACGAATAACCTTAGTTACTGGCTTGTTGTACTCTTCACCTAATTTAACCCAATCTCTTGCTGTGTTGTCCCACACCCAAGATTTTTTAAGGTCTAATGATTGTGCTAATAAAGCAACACGGCCGATATGAACCATATCAACTGTAATGTCGTTTAACTTACCTTGGTAAGCTGACATAGCTGAACCATAATCATTTTCGATTTGGTAAGCTTCAAGTACTTGACGGTAACGCTCTGAAGTTGTGATGTTTGGCTCACCCATTAATTCACGGATACGCTCTACACGCTCTGTACGAGCTTCAACTTCAATTGGAATGTCTAATTGAATGAACTTTTCTAAAGAATCAAGCATTTTGTACATTAAAGGCACAACACCTTTTTTAGTATCTTCAATGCTATCAATCTGATTTTGTAAGGAACCGATCAATTTCTCTTGGTTGTTTACCAATTTTTGAACATGATCATTGTATAAACGCAAGTTATCAGTTTCATCGACAACCTGGCGGTATTCACTTAGTAAGTCAATTGATTGCTCAAAATACGAATCTACACGTTTTTGAGATTTGACTGCTGCATCATGAATAGCACGCTCTTCTTTATGCAGGTTTTCAACCTGGTCTGCTGAAACTACTGTAGGCAGTGACATTGCACATGCAACAGCAATAGCAGAAGCGAGTTTTTTGCTCTTTATCATCTTTGACACGATTCCCAATAATTAAAATTGTTTGGAACATACTTAGCTTGGGTACAAGTCTAATATCTTGTACCGAGCCGCTTACTTGTTGGAGTCTGGTTACTCGAAGTCTCGCACTAAAAACTCGATCATCAGATTCTCTTTATATAGACGCAGGTAAATCTTAGCTAAAATGTGCAGTAGAATGCAAAGAATTTTATATAAATACGTAATATTTTGGCTATTTTCTTCACTCTGATTAACAAAAGTGATTAATTTGTATTAAAAATAGCCAAAGCAAGAAGTCTAAAGGTTATTTTTTATACATTTCTTTTCAGCAATTTCTGCTTTAGAAAGTCTTATTCGATTAAGTTGTAAACGAAAATATTAGAATTGTTTATATGCTTGTTGAGTGAATAGCGTTTAAGTAGGTTTAATTAAAGAAAGGGTCAACAAACGCGCTGCAGCACAACAACGTTTGTTAACATTTAGCTGGGTATTTACATTTTTTCAGTGGTTGCAATACCGAGTAAGGTTAAACCTTGTTTGATAACACTTGCAGTCCAGCGACTGATTGCCAAGCGACTTTGTTGAACTTGTAGTTCAACGTCTGATTTTAATATTGGGCAAGCCTCATAAAAGCTCATAAAGGCACTGGCTAACTCAAACAAATATTGACACAACACATGCGGATGCGCTTCAGCGGTTACCAGCTCCAAAGTATCTTCGAACTGAAGTAATTTAATCGCTAAGCTACGTTCCTGCTCTGCTTCGATGTTAATCGGCCCTGTGATATCCGCAACATCAGTGCCAGCCTTAGCAAAAATAGATTTAACTCGGGTATATGCGTACTGAAGGTAAGGCGCTGTAGCTCCATCAAAGCTCAGCATGCTATCCCAGTTAAAGATATAGTCACTGGTTCTATGTTTTGATAAATCGGCAAATTTAACCGCACCAATACCAACAACTCGCGCAATTTCTTGTTGTTCCTGCTCGGTTAAATCAGTTGAGCGTTGAGCGATAAGCTCTTGTGCACGCGCTACCGACTCATCTAACAATTCAACAAGTTTAACTGTCCCACCTGAACGAGTTTTGAATGGCTTGCCATCACTGCCCATCATAGTGCCAAAAGCATGATGTTCAAGGCTCATCTCTTGTGCAACAAAACCGGCTTTTTTCGCTAGGGTAAACACTTGTTGCATATGCAGTGACTGGCGCGCATCAATAAAATACAGGTTACGATCAGCTTTAAGTGTTTGACCGCGATATTTTAACGCAGCTAAATCGGTTGTTGCATACAAGAAACCACCACCCGATTTTTGGATAATAACAGGTGACGGATTGCCTTCTTTATCCGCTAATTCTTCCAAAAAGACCACTTGAGCACCTTGGTCTTCAACAGCAAGACCTTGTTGTTGCAGATCTTTGACTATATCCTGCAACATGTCATTGTATGCACTCTCTGGTCGAATATCATCACGACTTAGGGTGACATTGAGTTTGTTGTACACCTCTTCGCTATGCGATACCGAAATATCAATAAACTGCTGCCATAGCTCGATACATTTAGCATCCCCACCTTGTAACTTAACCACGTATTCACGTGCTGTGTTGGCGAAATCTTCATCATCATCAAAACGTTTTTTCGCTTCACGATAAAATGTTTCAAGATCAGACAATGCCACTTCTGCAACTGAGTTATCGGCCAAAATCGTTTCTAAATGGGCAATTAACATACCGAACTGAGTTCCCCAGTCGCCCATGTGGTTTTGACGAATAACTTTATGTCCTTGGAATTCAAGTGCACGTACAACCGCATCACCAATTATGGTCGAACGCAAATGACCAACATGCATTTCTTTTGCAAGGTTAGGCGATGAATAATCAACCACACAAGTTAACGGTTGTTCCGTTGCAGTAACACCGCAGCGCTCGTCAGCAAGGTTTTGGTTTAAAGTGTCAGATAACCAAGTTTGTGCCAAAAAGATGTTAATAAAACCAGGTCCAGCAATTTCCACTTTACTAGCAATGTCAGATAAATCTAATTGTTCAACAACTTGTTGCGCTAATGCTCTTGGATTGGTTTTTAATTGTTTAGCCGCACCTAAGATTCCATTTGCTTGATAGTCACCAAATTGAGCTTGTTTTGACAAAGCAATATGTGGCCCATGTTCAGCTGGAATTCCGGCAGCTTGCATAGCTGCATGAACTTTGTTTGTTAATAACTGTTTTACTTTCATTTATCTACCTTAGTGTTCACGCGTTTGGTGGAATTCAATATCTGGGTATCTTTCTTGCGCTAAACTTAAATTAACCATAGTTGGTGCAACATAAGTCAGGTTGTCGCCACCGTCTAATGCTAAGTTAGCTTCAGCTTTGCGTTTAAACTCATCAAATTTCTTGCTGTCTTTACCTATTACCCAACGAGCGGTTGCAACATTGATAGATTCATATATCGCATCAACATTATATTCAGACTTCAATCTTTGCACGACAACGTCAAACTGGAGCACACCCACCGCACCAACAATTAGATCGTTAGAAGCTAAAGGTCGAAATACTTGTACCGCGCCTTCTTCGGATAATTGAACTAAACCTTTGAGCAATTGTTTTTGTTTAAGTGGATCTTTTAAGCGAATACGGCGGAACAATTCTGGGGCAAAGTTTGGTATACCACTAAATTTAAGTTTTTCACCTTGAGTAAAGGTGTCACCAATTTGAATTGTGCCGTGATTATGCAAACCAATAATGTCGCCAGCATATGCATAGGCTGCGCGTTCACGATCGCCCGCCATAAAAGTAACCGCATCCGAGATATTAACCGTTTTGCCAATGCGCACATGGTTTAACTTCATGCCCTGCTGATAGGTTCCAGAAACAATCCGGACAAAAGCAATTCTATCTCTGTGTTTAGGGTCCATATTCGCTTGAATTTTAAACACAAAACCTGTGAAATTTTCTTCTTTTGCTTCAACGTTACGCTCTTCGGTTGCACGTGGCATAGGTGCTGGCGCCCATTCAGTTAAGCCATCGAGCATATGATCAACACCAAAGTTACCTAATGCAGTACCAAAAAAGACAGGTGTTAACTCGCCTTTTAAAAATAACTCTTGGTCAAATTCATGTGATGCACCTATAACTAATTCTAACTCGTCTCTTAACGTGGCAGCTAAATCTTCACCAACCGCTTTATCTAAATCCGGATTGTCCAAACCTTTAATAATACGTTTTTCTTGAATGGTATGGCCTTGGCCTGTTTGATACAAAATACATTCGTCACGATGAATATGGTAAACACCTTTCAACTCTTTACCACAACCTATTGGCCAACTTACTGGTGCACAGGCAATATTTAGTTCAGTTTCAACTTCGTCCAATAACTCCATAGGATCACGAATGTCACGGTCGAGTTTGTTCATAAAAGTAACAATAGGCGTATCACGTAGGCGCGTTACTTCCATGAGTTTTCGAGTTCTATCTTCAACACCTTTGGCTGCATCAATAACCATCAAACAAGAATCCACTGCCGTCAGTGTTCTATAAGTATCTTCCGAGAAATCTTCATGCCCAGGGGTGTCGAGTAAATTAACTAGCTTGTCATTATATGGGAATTGCATGACCGAGGTTGTAACTGAGATACCACGCTCTTTTTCCATTTCCATCCAGTCAGATTTAGCATGTTGGTTAGAGCCACGGCCTTTTACCGTACCAGCCGTTTGCAAGGCTTTTCCGAATAACAAAACTTTTTCGGTAATTGTGGTTTTACCTGCATCGGGATGCGAAATAATCGCGAACGTGCGGCGGCGTTGAACTTCTTCTAAAAATGACATCAACAAACTCTCTACTAGATAATGGCAAGTATAAATCGCGGGCATTATACCGAATTCAGTTAAATATGCATGATTTTGGACAGTTTATCTGCCAATAAAAAGCACGTCAGTGATACTTTTACCACCCGCTTATGTTTACAATGCTAACGAACAACCACTATGGTAAAACAAACACGTAAAAATTCTCTGTAGGCTATCTTTGTATGCTAGTTAAATTTAAGTACATTATTTATATCTGGTTGGTTAGTTTAGTTAGCTATTCGACTCTAAGCTATGCTGAGCTAAATAAATTTGAACAATGTCAATTACGTCAAATGAAGCGGGTAAATGACAACTTAGACGTGGCACAAATAAATCAAATATGTGCGCAAATAGAAGCACTCGAAAAAGCGTCTAGCAATGGCGCATTATCTGAACGCCTAGAACAAGAGCGAAAAACCGCATTCAGCCCCTACGTAATTACCCCACATAGGATGAACTATATCTTAGCTGCAAGCTACACCACAGGTTATAATGAACAGGCTTACGAAGGTTCAACATTAATTGACCCAAAGCAACAACTTGAAGCTAAAATGCAGCTGAGTTTTAAAGTGCCACTTAACTACGCACCTATATTTAAATATGGTGATGGTTTATTTTTTGGCATGACAATGCAGTCGTGGTGGCAAGTATATAGCAGCTTATACAGCAAACCCTTCCGCGAAACTAACTATCAACCAGAAGTGTTTTATTTTCTGCCAACCAAATGGCAACTATTTAACACCACAACCAATTTAGCCATAGGGTTGGAGCATCAATCGAATGGCCGTGAGCTTCCTTTGTCACGTAGTTGGAATCGATTTTATCTTGCCGTATTAGTTGAACATCAAGACTGGGTTTTAAACTTTCGCCCTTGGTGGCGATTACCAGAAAATGCCAAAAAATCGATTGATGACCCAAAAGGCGATGACAACCCGGACATAGACAAATACATGGGACACTGGGAATTATCTGGTGCCTGTAGAATTGATAAAAATCTGCAAAGCCAATTTTTAATGCGCTATAACTTCAATAGTGGCCGGGGTTCAATTGAAGCGGGTGTAACTTTCCCGATTTGGGGACGCCTTAGAGGATACGTTCAAGCCTATAGTGGTTATGGTGAAAGTTTGATCGACTACAACCATTCACAGCAAAGATTAAGCTTGGGCATTGCATTAACAGATTTATTATAGGAAGAAAAAGAAAACCCGGGGTGCACAGTCCCGGGTATAAACACTTAGGAGAACTTTAAAAATATTATTATTATAGAATTCCAACCAGCCTCAACGCACCAATTTAGTTCAATACAAACATCACATAAGCTAATAATTAACTAGAATTTAGAAAACCCAAAATCAGGCTATTTACTAACCAACAGCAATGAAATTTAGCACCAAAATAAAGCACAACGCAAGTTTGATTGAGACCATTGTGGTCTTTTAAACTCCAAATTAGAAATTAAACTGCTAAATGATCATTATATGAAAACAAACTAGTAGGTTGCTGCCTGTGCTTGTTAATCAAAAATATCGAAAATAAACTCATTTTGGTGAGTATGATTGTGAGAGATTTGCTCAGCGGTGAATTCGTACCTAACCAAAACTTCACGCGTTACATCGGTTAAGGTGTATGCATGTTTAATATGCGAGAAGTATTTTTGCAGCTGTTGAGCACCGGCAGGTTGAAAGGCACTCAGGTAACTTAGTTCAAGTTCAATCGCATGCCAATCTGCTTCAATGGCATCGTGGCACTCTAACCGTACAACCCAAACTTGACCGAGCGCCAGCTGTTGTTGAATGATTAATTTACGGCTATTTTCATCTACCACTTTATCTAACCAGATATCGGCGAAAATATCATGCTGATTAACTACGCTAATTACCAACTCAAACACACTGTTATTTATCGCAAAGTTGCTCTGCTCAAATCGCTTTAAAATAAAACTTTCTAGGGCTTTTTGTTGGTAATTTTGGCATTTATCGATCAGAGCACTGAGCCGATTTGAAGTACTTGGTTGTGCCAACATGTTCAGGTGTTTTTGTTCAGAGCGATAAATGAAGCCACAACATTGTGAGGTAGACATCACAATAATATTACGGATGGCATTCTCTAATGCTGCGCTGGCAGGAGACTGCGCTTGCTCCATCCGAGAATCAAATATTTTGCCCAAGGCCTGCACCAGTGTACTTGAACCACTCACTAAACGTAAGCCAACTAGACAATTGTCTGCGTTTGTGCCCATTACTTGATACTTGATTAGTTCACCTTTGAGCTTCAATTTTTTAGCGAGTTCAGGAAATCCAACCAATACATACTGACCCCGCTCTAATTGTGGCCAAGTTTTAAGTTTTAACTGCATCCCATTGGTTGAAATATTCATGGTTTGCCCAGCAACTTTGCTATCCGTTAACTCTAATTGTATTGCACTAGAATATCTGACCCTTGGCTCTTTTCGTTTACCCAAAAATTGAAAGTGCAAAGCTTGAGTTTGGGTAGTCGCCAGTTTTTCTTGTTTAAAACGCATTAAACTTTCAAGCTGCTGAGTATCAACTTGATGATCAGCATAACTCGCTTTGGCATATTGATTGGTTACGTCAATTAATAAGGCAAAATGAGTTAAATTAGCTAATTGTGCTATCACGTCGGGTGTAACAGGTTGGTTTTGTTGTGCTATTTCTTCTCCGGCACTTTCTGGAATGGCTACTGCGCGTTGCGCATTTTTTAAATCAATCTCTTGCAATTGTATTTTTAATACCCGCCAACTCGACTTTTGCGCTGCAAAGCCAAGATATAAACTTAATAAATCCGCTTCAACCAACTCATCATAGGTTGCACTAAAATGATGTGTTTTACCCTGCTGCACATGAGTGAAACAAAATAGATATTCGTTCTTAACAGGGGTAATTTGATTTAATAAATTAAGTAATCTTGCGCCAGAAAATAGCTGTCTTAATTGGCATACACCATGTTCATCTTGCCAATAATCAAGTACATAAGCATTACTAGACTGTTTACAAACATATGGAATATGTACCCCTTGGCTGTCGCGTGTTAGTAACAAAGGTAATGCGCTATGTGTATAAAAATAACATTGTTCGAACAAAATATTGCGGGCAGACTGCAATGTATTGCAAGCGTCTAATTTATATTTACGGCGATAACTTTTTACATACTTATCAATAAAAACACTAAAATTAAATTGATCTAATTCAGGTAAGATTGCCAGTCCCAGCAAAGTGTTATGCCCATCAAGCTTTTGCCAACAGAGTTTATAAGTTGCTCGACAGGTTTGTTCAGAAAATTTGCTTTGCCACTTTACAAAACTAACTTGCAGCAACTGCTCTGATTCAAAGCGATGTTCAGCTTTAATTTTTATTCTCAATCCGGAAGGCGAAATATCGCAGGTTATCGCGTCCAATTTCAGTTTGTTAATATTGAGCGTTACTTGCGTGGTGTAGTGCATACGCTCTTCATTGCGGATTACTCTTTGACCAAATTCAATTGGGCTCATCAGTGTACGTTCTATTTCACTGCGCTGCGTTTTTGAGTCATAAGTTTGTGCTTGAGGTTTTTGTTTATATTCAAACAATATTTGCTCATAAATGGCAAAGCAGTAGATTTGTTTATATATTGCGAGTAACTGATTTAACCTCTCTATAGCAGGTTCAGGGAGATAATGCTGAACACCATTAACCTGATAGGGTTGGCAAGCTGAACCGTGTCTACCACGTAAATCGATTGGCCGCTGGCACGCTTTATTTAGCCGATTAATTTCCATTTTAACCAAGAAGCGCTCTGAATTAGTTAATTTTTTTGTCTGCGCTTTAAACAATTGCTCAAAAGTGGCCGAGGTTTTAGCGGGCGATAACTTATCAACAATATTTTGTAAGTGCGCAGGAAAATCCACCTTAGCCTTCCTTATAACTAGCTAGCTTGTTTGTTGCCGTCAACATAATGACCAATACCTTAAATAATAAACCAATTTAGCAGTTACGTTGATTTAATTATCAACTGGTTAATTCAACTTGCATAATTATCGCGTCTTCGGCTGGGAGTTGTGCTGTAGCAGCGTAATAGCTTTTACGCACGGCAATCTGCCGATAGCCCAACTGAGTATATAGAGCGAGTGCAGCTGAATTAGACTGACGAACCTCAAGCCATAACTTGTCTGTACCACGAATTAACAGCTGACCAACAAAATAATGATGTAGTGCTTTAGCTATACCATTTTTCCTTTGCTCGGGCGCAACACAAATATTCATTAAACACGCTTCACCAGCAATCCAATCGGCAATTAAAAAGCCCAAAACTTGGTTGTTTTCTATTGCGACAAAATTAATGTAACGAGCAGATAGGCAAGATTCAAATAAAGATAACGACCAAGGATCTGGCTGGCTGACAACTTCTATTTGATGAACTTGTGCTAAATGTTCAGCAGCCAACGAGACGATTTCAATCATTTGACGGAATCACATCAGCAACTGACTAACAAGCTGCCAAAATGCTTTTTTATCTTCAGCTTTAGTTAGATCAAATTTGAAAAAAGTGTTGTCGATAGCTTGGTTGAAAAGCAATTTTTCAATTGTGATTCTTTGGTTAGTTTGCTGGCTATGTCGATAGTTTAATTTAGTCTGTTGCAGCCAAGTGGTTAGCGCGGCAAGATCATCGGCATGAATATTCACGAGTTCCACTTGTGTGGATGTTGGCTGTGATGTCACTTTGCTAATTTCAGGCTGAGTTTGTGAGTCAATTACCGGCTCCGATGAAGTCGCGGGCCGAGTCAAACCAATAGCTGATTTTATTTGCGCTAAATGATCTATTTTTTCTGCAGTTTGAGTATTTTTATCGGTGGAGATTTCTGAAACTTTTTCAGATTCAATAATACTTTTTGGTTTAAAAGTATCTATGTTTAATTCGGCAAGGACTGCCATTTGATAAGTGTTTAACTGCGACATAACAAATCTTCGAAAGACTGGCAGGGGCGGAGGGACTCGAACCCCCAACCATCGGTTTTGGAGACCGCTGTTCTACCAATTGGAACTACACCCCTATCGAGTTGGTGCCGATTATACATAGGCTTTTTGATGTGTAAAGCAATTAATTTCATATTCTGTGCGTTTGCTTATTTTATAGGCGACGGCCAAGTTTATTATGTTAGATACCTTATGCTTGTTTAGACATAACGGCTTCAATCACATCATTTAAGTCTTCTTCTTCAAAATCAAAAAACTCTAATAATTGTTCTTTGACCACTAACCATTCTTCACTTACTTCCTTGCCTTTTTGTAGATCTAACACAATATGGCGAGAAATTTTTAAAATAGCCAATAACCATAAGCCAACACGAGTTAATTCAGATGTAGCAAAAATACCGTCACTATCATGCTGATAATAAATCACTTCAACTAAGTCTTTAGCCAGCTTCCAGCGTTGCGCTAACAAAGCACCAATTGTTGTATGATTAGTCTTAAACCGCTCACGCTCCAGTGCGAGTAGTTCACTGCCCCAACCTACATCTTCAGCTTTGTGCATAATCGCCGCAAATTCTGGATAATTAATCACCATTACCGGAATACCTGCATCGTGAAACAAGCCCAACATGTAAGCATTATCTGCTAGCTGAGGTTTTTCTAATTGATTACAAACCATAGCACAGACATTAGCAACATCGGTTGAATCTTGCCAAAAAGTTGCAAGTTCATCTCTAGCTGCCATAGCACTTTTTAATGCTACGGCTTTAACGATAGGGAATACTCGTTTTAACCCTAAAACCATTACAGCTTGGTCGATAGATTTAATTTCTTTAGCTCGGCGAAATGCCGCTGAATTAACCACCTGCAATACCGAAGCTGAGATTGCTATATCACTCGAAATTGCTTTAGCGATCACAGCCACATCCGGCTCTGGCTTTTTAGCCTCTTCACTCACTTTTAACAACGCTTCTGGACGAGGTGGGATCGTGACGTTTTGTAACATCTGTTTTTCAGCTGCAGTAATTTTAATTGCCATGAAATTGAATACCTTAAGTCACGCGTGTTGCATTCACCTAAGGTTAAACTCTGTTAACGATTGGAGCAAGTATTTAGAAGGATTAAAGCTCGGGTGCAGTACAAACAGGACATGCAGGGTCTGCGGCTAAGTTAAATTGACGATTTTGTTCTGACCAGATATCAATAACAGTTAATTTGGCGAATGAACAGGATTCAGGTTTAACCACGTATTTTACAAACTCAAGCGCTTGTTTACTGCCCATTAAACCCAACAATGGCCCTACCACTCCTGCGTTGCTGCAATTTAAACCAGCTTCGTCACCATCAAGATCTGGGAAAACACAATGGTAACAAGGTGATGTTTGTTGTTTAAAATTAAACATCATAAATTGGCCTTCGCCACGAATGGCCGCAGCACTAATGAGCGGCACTTGAGCTTGCACACAAATTTGATTGATGAAATAGCGGCTTGAAACATTGTCGGTGCAATCTAATACAGCGGTCGCATCTTTAATAACTTGCTCAAAGTTACAATTTTCGACCTTTTTGCCAATTGCTTGTACTTGAATAAGTGGATTTAACGCCTGCATTTGATTTGCCGCCATTTGGGCTTTTTCACGGCCAACATGATTGGTTTTATATAAAATTTGCCTTTGCAAATTGGTAACTTCAATTGTATCTGGGTCGATAATAGTAATTTTACCAACACCAGCAGCAGCTAAATATAAACAGACAGGACTACCTAAACCACCAGCGCCAACCACGACAGCATGCGCATTTTTTAATTTAATTTGCCCACCTTCGCCAATTTGACTTAATAATAAGTGACGGCTGTATCTTGTGGCTTCTTGGTCGGATAATTTGTCCTGCACTATTTAGCTCCGTTTAAATTAAACACGAATTCAGCTCTAGTATATGTCAAAAGCAAGCTTGAATAATTGATCTATTGCAAATCACTCTTAAACTTAAGCCTCGACAATTTGCTGTAAAGTTTTAAACGCATCTTCCGGCGACTCAGCTTCAGTAATTGCTGTAACCAAAGCAATAGACCCGACCCCCGTCTGTTTTACTTGGTGTACACGCTGCAAATTAATACCGCCAATAGCGACAACAGGCAAATCTTTGACTAAGTCTAAATAACGTTCAAGACGGACAACACCTTGAATTTGCCCTGTCATATCTTTGGTTTTGGTTGGATAAATTGCCCCAACCGCAAGATAACTTGGTTTAAGTTGTTTAGCCGCAAGTAATTCATATTCACCATGGGTACTAATGCCCAAACGTAAACCTGCTTGTTTAATTGCCTGTAAATCAGCATCGGCTAAATCTTCTTGACCTAAATGTACGCCATAAGCTTGGTGTTTAATCGCCAGTTGCCAATAGTCATTGATAAATAATCTAAAACCATATTGCTGACTTAAAGTCACAGCTCGCTGAATTTGTTGCTCTATTTCTGCTACAGCCAAGTTTTTTAAACGCAGTTGAATGGTTTTAACCCCGAGTGGCGCTAATCTTTCAATCCACTCAATATCACCGACGACTGGGTACAAACCTAAAGATAATGAACCACAATCAGCAAAATTATCGGCGTAGTTAAATTTGCCTTCAGTGCCTTGCTGCCAATCTAATTCATCCGCTAACTTAGAATCTGTTTGTAATATACTTGGATAATCTGCCAGTTTATTTGGCCAGTTACCTTGGCGAATAGGCCCATATGCGCCTTGATAATCTTTAGCTAAACGCAAACCTTGGTTAATGTATGCTTTGGCGACAGTGACTGCATCACGCAATAAATAACCTTGCGCAAACAATGCGGCAATAGCAGAGGCATAGGTGCAGCCTGTACCATGGGTATGCTCAGTATCAATGCGTTTTGACGCTAACCAAAACTGTTGCTGACCATTATCTGCCATATCAACACAATATTCTTTGTCGATATCAATGTGGCCACCTTTTAGGGCTACAGCACCAACACCTAATGCCATCAACGCCTGAGTTGCATCTAACATGCTTTGCCAGTTAATAATATATACACCAGATAATCTTTGCGCTTCATTAGCATTTGGCGTTAACACATCGACCAAAGGCAATAACTTTTGTTTAATCGCAGGTAAAATATCTTCTTCTGCTAAATTGCCACCAGCGGATGCAATAGCAACTGGGTCGTAAATAACTTTTGGCATTGGCATACGTGCAGCATAATCAACTAACCATAGTGAGATAGCATCAATTTGCTGCACATTGGCTAACATACCAATTTTGATAACTTGTGGTGGGCGGTCAATTGCTAATGCATCTAATTGAGACAGCAATACATCAACCGAAACAGCATTGATTTCTTGTACACCAAAAGAATTCTGTGCGGTATTCGCCGTTATAACTGTACTGACGTCACAACCTAAATTGTGCATGGTTTTTAAATCGGCTTGAACACCGGCACCACCAGAACAGTCTGATCCGGCTATGCTCCAAACTATCGGAAAATTTTGCATGTTAACTTAACTATTTTTATCTATATTATTTTTTGTCTATAACTGTTAGGACTGATGCCAAAATGGCATGCCTAAAGTTGGGGTACTTGGCTGCGCTGTATCTTTTTCCGGCATTTTACCGGCTAAATAACCAAAACGCCCAGCTTCACAAGCAGCTTTAAAGGCTTGTGCCATGACAATTGGATCTTGCGCTTGCGCAACTGCTGAGTTTAATAAAATTGCATCATAGCCCAATTCAAATGCTTGTACCGCATCTGACGGTTTACCAATACCTGCATCAACCACTAGCGTAGTTTGTGGAAAACGATTGCGGATAGCCGACAAAGCATACGGATTTAATAAACCTTTGCCCGTACCAATTGGCGCGCCCCAAGGCATTAATACTTCACAGCCCAATTCAACCAAATGGCGACAAATCACTAAATCGTCAGTGCAATAAGGTAAAACTTTAAAGCCATCGTTAATTAAAATTTCAGTCGCTTTAACTAAATCAATTGGGTCGGGCTGAAGATTATACTCATCCCCTACTAACTCTAATTTCACCCAATCGGTCTCAAAAATTTCTCGCGACATTTGCGCCAAAGTCACAGCTTCTTGAATAGAATGACAACCAGCTGTATTGGGTAATATGGTTAAACCCAAATCTTTGATTTGTTGCCAAAACATATTACCACCACCAGATTCCGGTGACTGGCGGCGAAGCGACACAGTAACAATTTGCGCTTGTGAAGCAGCAATTGAATCTTGCATCACTTTGGGTGACGGATATAAAGCAGAGCCAATTAATAATCGGCTGCTAAATTTTTGCCCGTATATGTCTAACAAATCTGTGTTTACATCAATAGCCATATTAACCACCTTGCACTGGTGACAAAATTTCAATTGAATCTTGCTCAGCTAAATTCCAGCTTTCGTGCTGGCTTTTTGGCACAAATTGGCCATTTACAGCCAATGCAAAAGGGGCTGATGCACCAAACTCTTTAACTACATCTAACAAAGATTTTGTTTCGGTAACTTCGACCGTTTGGCCATTTATTTTTAATTGCATAGTGACAATACCTGTGGGTTTATCTGAGTATGCGAATTTTCATCTAACACAGCCAAAGCTTGTTCCATAATAGCTGGAGCCAATAAAAAGCCGTGACGATATAAACCATTAATTCGCATTAAACCTGCTTGATTAAAGATTTTTGGCTCATTATCAAACAGGGTTGGTCGCAAACCACTTTCAATTTCTAAAATTTCTGCTTCGGCAAATCCCGGATGTACACTGTATGCGGCAGACAATAATTCCAGTGCAGAGCGCACAGTTGGTGGTTTATCTGACTGCGACTCAATTTCAGTTGCGCCAATTACATACTGGCTATTCGGTTTAGGCACAATGTAAATAGGGTATCTTGGGTGCATTAAGCGTACGGGTCTTTGCAATTTAACTTCAGGCGCATATACCCGTGCAACTTCACCGCGTACACCACGTAAAGTTTTAATGTCTACGTTTGCCCCCATACCTCGGCAATCAATAACTAAATCGAAATTTAGTTTTTTGTCTGCCAACACAACTTGATTTGGTGCCACTTCAACTTGATTGAGCCAGTGCAAAGCGACTTTATTGTCTCTCAGCGCCTGATTCAGCGCTTGATATAAACCACGGTTATCAATTTGCGCTTCTGTGGGTAAATACACCCCTTGATGAAACCGTCCTGCTAACTGCGGTTCTACTTCAGCAATTTGCTCGCCAGATAACCACTGCACTTTGCCGTTATTAACATCAGAATCAGTAGTAGGTTGATCATACAACTTTAACCTTTGGTTAAAACTGAGCAAATCCCCTTTGTCTTGCGCGTGCGCAACAATCAGGCTGCCATTTTGTTGATAAAAAACAGCTTGCGGTAACTGCTTTAATAACTGCGGCCACAACTGCAACGAGCGCTCGCCTAAACTGCTAACTAAAGCACCAGAAATGACCGACTCTGCAACAGGTGCAACCATAGCCGCAGCTATGTAACCCGCGCTGCTTTTACCGGATTCATCACCCTTTTCAAACAAGCTGACTTGATTTAACTGACCGTTAGTTCGGCTTGGCAAACTCAATTGCCAAGCCAATAAACGCCCAAGTAAACCACCGCCTACAACGGCTATATTCATCCTGCTAACTACCTAAATTTAGAAGCAATAAATTAAGCTTTATGATAAATCTCAGAGCCTTTTTCACGGAACTCTTTCGACTTTTCAGCCATACCTGAATTAACGTCAGCTGGCTGAATTTCAATCGCCTGAGCTTCAGCTTCTTGCGCTTCTAAACCTGCAGCGTAGTCACGTACTTCTTGAGTAATTTTCATTGAACAGAATTTAGGACCACACATAGAGCAAAAGTGCGCAACTTTACCTGATTCTTGTGGCAAGGTCTCATCGTGGAATTCACGAGCACGCTCAGGATCTAAACCAAGGTTAAATTGATCAATCCAACGGAATTCAAAACGCGCTTTTGATAATGCATTATCGCGAATTTGTGCACCTGGATGACCTTTAGCTAAGTCTGCTGCATGCGCGGCGATTTTGTAGGTAATTAAACCTTCTTTAACGTCTTCTTTGTTTGGTAAACCTAAATGCTCTTTTGGTGTTACATAACACAACATAGCACAGCCATACCAACCAATTTGTGCCGCACCTATACCAGAAGTAAAGTGGTCGTAACCAGGTGCGATATCTGTGGTTAATGGGCCTAAGGTATAGAAAGGAGCCTCATGACAGTGTTTTAATTGCTCAGTCATGTTTTCGTGGATCATATGCATAGGAACATGGCCAGGGCCTTCAATCATAACCTGTACATCGTGTTTCCAAGCAATTTTAGTTAACTCACCTAAAGTGCGTAATTCACTAAATTGTGCTTCGTCATTGGCATCCGCAATTGAACCTGGGCGTAAACCATCACCTAAAGAGAATGAAACATCGTACTGTTTCATAATTTCACAAATCTCTTCAAAATGCGTGTACAAGAAGTTTTCTTGGTGATGTGCTAAACACCATTTCGCCATGATAGAACCACCACGCGAAACAATACCGGTCAAACGTTTGGCTGTCATAGGTACATAACGCAACAATACACCCGCATGGATAGTGAAATAGTCAACCCCCTGCTCTGCTTGCTCGATTAGAGTATCGCGGAAAACTTCCCAAGTTAAATCTTCAGCAACACCATTTACTTTTTCTAAAGCTTGGTAAATTGGTACTGTGCCAATTGGTACTGGCGAGTTACGGATAATCCATTCACGCGTTTCGTGAATATAACGACCAGTTGATAAATCCATTACTGTATCGCCGCCCCAACGCGTTGACCATACTAGTTTTTCTACTTCTTCTTCAATTGACGAAGTAACAGCAGAGTTACCAATGTTAGCATTTACTTTAACCAAGAAGTTGCGACCAATGATCATAGGTTCGATTTCTGGGTGATTAATGTTTGCCGGAATAATTGCACGACCTTCAGCAACTTCTTTGCGAACAAACTCAGGCGTTATTTCGTCTGGTAATTTAGCGCCCCAAGCTTGGCCTTTGTGCTGTTGCAATAAAATTTGCTCTTTAACTTCCGCACGTTTCATATTCTCACGAATGGCAATATATTCCATTTCAGGAGTAATAATACCTTGGCGAGCATAATGCATTTGCGAAACATTTTTACCGGCTTTAGCGCGGCGAACTTTTGGTAAATGGTCAAAACGAATGTGATCTAAACCATCATCAGCTAAACGTTTTTGGCTATAGTGAGAAGTTACCGAGTCTAATGCTTCGGTATCGTTACGCGCATCAATCCACTGCTCACGAATACGCGGCAAACCTTTGTGAACATCAATAACAACTTCAGGATCTGTATATGGACCAGAAGTATCATAAACATTAACCGGCTCATTTTTTTCAAAAATAGGATCTTCCTTAGTACCGCCAGCAAAAGTGTCAGAAACACTGATTTGACGCATAGGTACACGGATAGAAGGATCGCTACCTTCAACATAAATCTTTTGTGAATTAGGGAATGGTTGACCAGATAAGCTACTGATAAACGCTTGCGCTTGTGCGCGTTTTTCTCTGCGGTTTGGTTGTGACATATATTTGCCTTTAATCATTAAAGTAAATTAAAGACGGAGTGTGGCTATCGACAAGACATTATACTGAAACGTATCTTGTTCCCTACGCTGGTATAAACCAGATCAGGTTCGACGGATCCCGCTATTGCGATCTCAGCCCTAAGGCACTCCGACAAGTAAAATCACGACAAAGTATATAGTTTACGGAATAATTTAAAAGCTTAATCAACAGAATATTTTTATATAATCAACATAGCAGACCAGTAATATGGCTAATCACTTGTAATTTTTATGCATTAAATCAATAATCAATTCATTCATCGAGCCAAAGCTTTTGTCAGCAGGCATATCGATAACACACGGAAAAAAATGAACCCTGAACTGATTAAAAACGCCAATGTTCTGATTATTGACGATCAAGCTTTAGCGCAAGTTTTCTTAAAACAGTCGTTAGAAAAACTCGGCTTCGACAAAATTATGGTTGCGGAAAGCGCTAAACATGCTTTGCGTTTAGCGGACGAAAGCCAGTTTAACCTAATTATATGTTCATTTAATTTAAGCCGTGACAAAGACGGTTATCAGCTATTTGAAGAATTAAAAGCCAAAGGCGCAATTAAACTTACCACAGCCTTTATTTTTACCAGTGCTGAAACAGATGCAGCCTTGGTTAATAGTGTGGTTGAACTGCAACCGGATGACTTTCTTGCAAAACCTTTTACTGCTAAAGAATTAAGTGACCGCCTACGCCGTGTATTAACCCGTAAACATAAACTGGCTAAAGTTTATTGGGCAATTGATAAACAAGATTACATTGAAGTATTGGAGCAAGTTGAGTCGTTATTAATGGACCCTAAAGCGGCCAATCTGTATCCGTTATTGATGCGTATGAAAGGTGACGCATTGCTTGCTTCAGAAAAATATCAGCAAGCAGCACAGTTTTACTACGAAATAATCACCTTACAAAAATTTACTTGGGCTATGGTCGGTTTGGCCAAAGCTTATTTAGGTTTAAACAAAGAAGATGCAGCGATTAACATTTTGGAAAAATTAGTTGCTAAACCTTCTACGCGTTTAGCCGCATTAGATTTGCTCGGCCAGTACTACATAAAACATGATGAGTTTGAGCTTGCGTACCAAAAATTGCAAAACGCCAGCGAATTGTCACCACGCAACATAGACAGACATAAAAACGTTGTACAGCTTGCTCGATTAGTACACGACCATTCAGGCCAATACGATGCAGCTAAAGCCATGCTCAAATATGCTAAACGTTCGTTTCATGAAACACCTGATTTATATCTAACCGTTGCACGTGCGGGCATTGATTATGCGCTAACCCTACCTGAACAAGAGTCAGCTGTAATTGTACGTCAGTCGGAAAAATGTCTAGAAGCAATGAAAGATCAATTCCCTTCTTCGGTTGAAAACAAAGACAAAATATCTATTGTGCAAGCGCGTATCCATTATTTAAAAGATGAAGAAAGCAAAGCAAAACAATTGGTCGCAGGCGTATTAGAACACGAAGACAGTGGTAACTTAGAAGATTATATTGATAAAGCCAAAGCTTTTCACGAACTCGGTTTTCAAGACCAAGCTTTGAATATTTTGGAGCATATTCATCAGCACCATACACCGGACAACTCAATTAGTGACAAAGTATTAACCACTTATTTAAACCAAGAAAAAAGTGAAAAAACCGATATTCCATTTACGCCAAGGCAGCTGAATAATATTGCAGTGCAACTATATGGAAAAAAACAGTATCCAGCGGCTATCCAAGCTTTTGCTGATGCACTTAGGCTGATGCCAAAAAATGTCCGTATTGCATTAAATATGTTACAAGCTTTGGTTGATCAAAAGTTTCGAACACAACTCACTGAAGCGCAATTAGCTTTGTATAACAATGCAATTAGCATTATTTCTGCACAGCAACTGCCGAATGAACAACAAACTCGTTATGAAAAATTGCTTGAGCGTAGTGCCCAAGCACAAGAGGCACACATGAAAGATTAGGTTTGGTAACCTGAATTCAGGTTAAATACCATTTTTCGTATTCAATAAATTTGAAAGTTGCAACACCTTGCACACTGTCATTACAGCGTTCAAAATGTCTGAATAAACCGCCTGGGCTAACTAAATGACAATAGCCTTGATAACAAGGTTCAACAGCCCATTCATCATGACCACCGTTAATACTGTCTATCAGTACTTCACCACTCACTGCATTATAAATTTGATACAAACCTATGTCATGGCCAGCTCTAAACTTCCACATTGCATTTGCCGCATTGGTTTGTCCAGTCAGCTTCAACTGACCTTGCTCCGCGATTAAACACAATCCATCTATCGTTTTAATTTGCCAATTCCTTGAAGTGTACGGTTTAGTCGCTGCTTGCTGCGTAACTTGCATACAAAACCCTCAACTGCTTTTATCAAAAAAAGTAAAAGGGCCATGCCCTTTTGACTTAAGCCTAGTTGAATGAAAATAGATTGCAGAAATGAAATATTTGCGAGGAGTAACTGACCAAAAGTCTTGTTATTTAAGTAATTACAGGTTTAAAGTAGAATCATGCAGTTAGCAAAACAAGCCTAAGTTGCTTTGCTAACAAAAAGAAATAACATATAACAATTTATTAATTAAAAAATTACTTATTCACACAAAATCGGAACAACTGACCATAAGACGGGTGTTCTAGCCAAAAAACAGTCGCCACAACCAGCCACTTTGTAAGTCTTCTTCACAGCGTTTTAATTGCGCACCATAAGTTTCTGCACGACGCTGTACTTTAAGTGCTACATTTTGTAACCATTTCTTTTTACTATAAGTTTTTTTGCGATAACCACCCCAACCTTCGTGGTAGTTCAAATATTGTTTGTTCGCATCCCATTTTGAAACGCCGTTAATTTTATGCGTTTTATAAATAAACCAACCCATAAAATCTATCGCATCTTCAAAGTCGTCTCTGTCGGCCCAACCATTGCCTGTTTCACGTTTATAGTCATCCCAAGTCATTGTTTTAGCTTGTGAATAACCATAGGCGCTACTGGCACGACCAATCGGAATAAAACCTAAAAAATACTCCATTGGTGGCTGAGCATCTGATTTAAAAGAACTTTCTTGGTACATCATTGCCATTGGAATATGAATTGGCACACCCCACTTATCTCTAGCATCAGCTGCCGCATCGTACCAGTCTCTATGCTCATAAAAGATTTCACATAAATCATCTGGCTTCTGTGGCGGTGACGTTGCACAGCCCGCAAGCGTTGCGCTAGCAATCAACAGTCCCATATATAATTTGAATTTCAGCATATTACTATTTTGCAAAATAATCATTTAAAAAATCGGCAAACTCAGCTTGTGGTGTTTGCTCTATAGCTTGTTGTTTAACCACACTTTGTTGACTGGTTTGCTGCAAATATTCTTGGCTAAACTGCACATAATCACGCTCAAGCGCTGCTTGTTTAAACTCAGCAGCAATATTTAACCCTAAAGTCGCATTATCCCAACCATTGCCTGTTAACGCAGCAACAATTTTTCCGGAAGGGGTTAACTCAGGGTTTAATAGTTTTTCTCTTTGAGTATTTAACGCATTTTGATAATCATTCGAGTCAGCACCATCAAAGTAGCTCGCCAGTTGGCTAAGCTCTATCATTATTTGCTCGGCCCAATCAGTTAACGCAATTTTTTCGCCTGATTTATCTAACAATACCCCAGGCTTACGTCCATATAATAATGTTTGCTGCAAATTAGCTGCATTTAAAAATTCACTACAGCTGTGAATTTCTGGCGATTCACTGAGCACACACCAAGTTAAAAATAGATCTAAGAATCTGATTTGTTCAATATTAACACCGGCAGGAGAAAAAGGGTCAATATCCAAAGCTCGCAGCTCAATATACTGAACCCCACCGCGTAACAAAGCATCCGTTGGTTTTTCACCACTGTTGGCGACACGTTTTGGACGAACAGGTGAGTAATATTCATTTTCGATTTGCAAAACGTTTTTGTTCAACTGCTGATATTCACCCTGTTCACCTGCTTTGATGTGGGCAAAATCCGCTGATGGCATTTTTATCGCTTGTTTAAGTCCGTGAATATACTCAGCCAAATTATTGTAGCGAATACTTAAAGCCGCTTGCGCTTTATTGGTATATCCCAAATCACTTAAACGTAAAGCCGTCGCATAGGGTAAATACGAGGTGCCTTTGCCAACTGTTTTAAACGGATAATTAGACTTTTTACCTTTTAAGAATGAACCACATAATGCAGGAGAAGCACCAAATAAATAAGCTAAAATCCACAAATGACGTTTGATATTTCTCAGCACAGCCAGATATTTAGCCGAAATATAATCTTGCGTTAAATTTTGCCCTTCCGACTGAGCCAACTCTTGCCAAAAACTATCAGGAAATGAAAAGTTAAAATGCACACCAGATATCACCTGCATATAACTGCCATATCTATGTTTTAGACCTTCACGATAGAGGGTTTTCATTTTACCTATATTCGAGCTGCCGTATTGGGCAATTTGAATATCTGCTTCACAACCAACAAAACACGGCATGCTCATAGGCCATAACAGTTCATCACCTTGGTGGCTGTAAGCAAATTTATGCAAATCGATTAATTGATCTATGCTGGTTTGCGCATTGTTCTCAACAGGCGTGATAAATTCTAACAAACTTTCTGCATAGTCAGTTGTTATGTACGGGTTAGTTAAAGCTGCGCCTAAAGGCGCTGGATGAGGTTGTGTCGACAAGCGTCCTGTGGGCGTAATGCGTAATGCTTCTTTTTCGATACCTCTATTTAAACTATTGGCATACTGCACACCATGTTGTTGAAAAAATAGTTCAATCGAATCAGCTAAATTCACGCAATTTTCCTCAATAAAAAAGATGGTAAACAAAATACCCGAAAAGTTAGTTATACCCAAGCGACTTGAGTATAAACCCAATAGTTTTGCTACTCAGCAACAAAATTGATTTAAGTTTAGTCTTGTTGCTAGTTAGACCGTATATATGAGGACAAAATTACAGTAAACTAGGGTCTGTTTATCTTTTGTGTATATTTACAAGTGTTGGAGTAGCTAAGTGAAAGTTTGTGGTGTAGAAATTAAGTCAAACGAAGCCATTATTTGTTTGTTAACTATGGATGGTGATGTATTTGATATTCCAAACTGCCGAGCGCAAAAAGTAGTTTTAACTGATGCCAGTTCAGCTGAAGGTTTAGCTGATTTCCAATTTACTTTTGGCAAATTAATGCATGACTACAAAGTAGAACATGTAGTGATTAAAGAAAGACCAATGAAAGGCAAGTTTGCTGGCAGTGCATTAGGTTTTAAACTAGAAGCCGCGATTCAACTATTGGAAAATGTAACGGTTGAAATTCAAAGCCCACAAACAGAAAAAGCTGTGATTAAACGCAACCCTATTCCAGTAGACTTTAAAGAAACAGGCTTAAAAGGTTTCCAACAAAGTGCTTTTGTTACAGCCTATAGCTTTTCAATGAAAAAGCACTTCAAAATTGAAGAGTAACCTCTAGGGTATATCTAGGAGCATTAGCGATTAAATGATGGCTAATGCTCATTGAAGTATTACTGAATTTCACGTTCCATACGAATAACCACACGACGGTTTTTTGCCCGGCCCAATACATTCTGATTGGTTGCAATGTGGCGTCGCTCGCCGTAACTATCAACTTCTATTCGTTTTGCATCTACCCCAGCTTCAGTAAAAAAGTTACGAATATTTTCAGCTCTTTGTTTGGCAAGTTGTTCGTTGTGCCAACGGCCACCATAACTATCACTAAAACCATCGAGTAAAACTAAATCTAGCTGAGCATCCTGCTTTAAATATTCAGCTATCATGGCTAAACGTTTTTTCGAATTTTTGGTCAATTCAGCTTTATTACTTTGATAAGTTAATACAGTTAAACTGATATCATCGAAGTTAAATGGCAGTAAGTTATCCATACAGGTTAAAAAACTTTCATAGGCGTTGTGGAAATTGGCTGAGCTAATAGCAACAGTTATATGATCAAAATCGCTATACCAGTCTTTGTAATAAAAGGTTGGTGACATGCCTTTTTCTAGTTCAGATAACATAGTCCAAGCTGGTTTATCAATTAACTCACCATCAAATTGTTGCAACAGCTGCATATCAATAATTTCACGGCTCGGTACACCGGCTCTATGTGTGGGTGGTACTGACAATACTTTGGCCATGTCGTAACCATGTGGTGTTTTTAACATGTCTAAATTAACTGTCATATTCGTGGCGCGGCTTGCAACGCTAGAAAAGACCACTTTGCCATAACGCGGAATTGGGTGCTCTAAACTGCAACTGAGTCGTGCATTTTGTTGGTTTACCCATTTAGAATCGGCAATTGAGGCTTGATAATGCCGTACATCGGCTAAAACCTGCCCGGCATATCCAAGGCTCACAATAGCGGCTAATTGAGCAATTTTACCTAACATTTAACCTTTCTCCAGCGACAAAACTTTGACTTGATCATAGACAAACAGACAATTATTTATGATTTAGCAAGTTTTAGACCAAATTACTTTTATACAACGGGTGAGCAACTAAGTTAATTCTGGCATAATGCTCAGCAATTTTTCCATATTGGCACCTGTTTTTATTTTATGCCACATGCACAGCTAAAAAATAGATTTCGTGGGTATTACCCTGTTGTTATTGACGTTGAAACTGCTGGTTTTGATCCACAGAAAAACGCCTTATTAGAAATTGCTGCAACTCTAACCGAGATGAATGAGGATGGTGAGTTTTATTGCGGTGAAACCATTCAGTTTAATATTGAGCCGTTTGAAGGTTCGGTGCTTGAGCAGTCAGCTTTAGAGTTCAATGGTATAGACCCGAGTAATCCACTCAGAGCTGCTGTGGATGAAAGAGCTGCGCTGCAAGAGATCTTTAAACAAATTCGCAAACGTCAGAAACACTACAATTGCCAACGTTCAGTTATGGTTGCACATAATTCGGCTTTTGATATGGGTTTTGTCAATGCTGCAATTGCCCGTGCGAATATTAAACGTAGCCCGTTACATCCTTTTGTATCTTTTGATACCACAAGTTTAGCCGGTTTAACTTTAGGGCAAACTGTGTTGGTGAAAGCCTGTAAAGCTGCGGGTATTGAGTTTGATAATAAAGAAGCGCATTCTGCCTTGTACGATACACAAAAAACCGCTGAGCTTTTTTGTTATATGGTGAATAAGTGGAAAAGTTTAGGTGGCTGGCAAGAGCCTGAAGAAGCTGCTTCTGAGAAGTAGAAATTCACGCGGTATAATTGCATGAGAGTTACGTGTTACGAGGTTTACTGCAATTTCAGTGTAACATGCTCAAAATCGCTAGAGCATAACTTTCGCAAAACCGCTGTTCTGGAATCAAACCAATCTTGAGCCGACTATTCATCCATGAAGGGCTGGCCCTGTCGCCCTCCTTGGCTCCACCTCATCAGACTGCGAAGCGGTGCTTCGGTTCTGATTCGCCCATGAAAAAGAAATTTTGCTCTAAGTCATTGCTCTAACGCTTTTTCTTATGGTTGTAAATTTGCCTTTATAACAACACCTTCGCTGAATATTCGTCTACGATAAATGTGCCAGATAAAAGCCTATTCACATGCTAATTTTCTAAAACTTCAAACGTCTTGGATGACGTTTGGGAGCGCCCAGGGAGTGGGTTTACAGCGATTTTAGAAAATTATGCTGAGAATGGGCTTTGTTGCACTCCCCCAAAAACGCAAAAAGCCGGTATAAACCGGCTTTTGATAAATCAAATTATTGAAATTCGATTATAGCTTGTCAGCGTTCTCAGAAAGGTAAGAAGCAACACCTGAAGGGCTAGCGTCCATACCTTTGTCACCTTGATTCCAACCAGCAGGACAAACTTCACCGTGCTCTTGGTGGAATGCTAAAGCATCAACCATACGTAACATTTCGTCAACGTTACGACCTAATGGTAAGTCATTAACTACTTGGTGACGTACGTTACCTTCTTCGTCAATTAAGAAAGAACCACGGAAAGCAACACCAGCTTCTGGATGCTCAACGTCGTATGCTTGACAGATTTCATGTTTAACGTCAGCAACTAAAGTGTATTGAACTTCACCAATACCACCTTGGTTAACTGGAGTGTTACGCCATGCGTTGTGAGAGAATTGAGAATCGATAGAAACACCGATAACTTCAACACCACGTTTTTGGAATTCAGCGAAACGCTTGTCGAAAGCGATTAACTCTGAAGGACATACGAAAGTGAAGTCTAAAGGATAAAAAAAGATAACTGCTTTTTTACCTTTGATTGCTTCGCTTAAAGTAAAGCTATCAACGATTTCGCCATTACCTAAAACTGCTGCAGCTGTGAAATCAGGAGCCGGACGGCCTACTAATACAGACATAACATTCTCCATTTATATTATTGTGAACGTGAATATACATCGCGAATAAATATGATTATTCGATAACTGGAAATGAGTATATAGGCGAATGAATAAAAACCAAGGGCAGAACTCAACTATTTTTTATGAAAAGATCTAAAAACATAGTTGCTAATACGAATATTTCTCATTTATAATATAGCTATATTTTGTAGAGGATATTCTATATGTTCGTTTGTTTATGTAATGGCATCACTGATAAAGACATAATTGCAGCAGCAGAAAAAGGCTGTAGCAGTTTAGTTGAACTACGCAAACAAATGGATATCGCAAATGATTGTGGCAAATGTCGTAAACAAGCGATCAACATTTTGCGTGAAGCACAACCAAAACACAAAATTGAAGACAACGATTTATTGATTGCTGCTTTTGCATAACCTCAGCCAAAAATAACAACCACTTACACACACTATTCCCTACCCTCCCCCACAAAATAAACAGGTTATTCTGTTTTACGGTTTAAACAACCTCAACTGCGCGTAATAAAAATTGCTCAGCACACCCATCCCTCTGTATTATTTTTGCTACTAATAGCCAGACATAAAGATGGATAAAAACACCTTAATAGATGAATAACTATCCGCATGCGGCAGTAATGACAAACGAGTCAGCGATCTAGAGATAAATAACCTGAACTCGGGATAAATAGTAAAATCATTTTTGAGATAGATAGGATGACTTAAGAAGTCAGTCGTATTAAAAGGTAATAAGAAGTATATTTTGAAGCATTCTTAACAAGAAGAATGGTGCCCGGGGCCGGACTTGAACCGGCACGCTGTTACCAGCGAGGGATTTTAAATCCCTTGTGTCTACCAATTCCACCACCCGGGCAGACACGAATTACATAAACTAAAGTTTATATAATCAAGATTTTGGAGCGGCTAACGAGACTCGAACTCGTGACCCCAACCTTGGCAAGGTTGTGCTCTACCAACTGAGCTACAGCCGCATAATAAAACAATGTAAAACTAACAAATTTTGGAGCGGCTAACGAGACTCGAACTCGTGACCCCAACCTTGGCAAGGTTGTGCTCTACCAACTGAGCTACAGCCGCACTCATAATAAAGTGCAAATAAAATTGGTGCCCGGGGCCGGACTTGAACCGGCACGCTGTTACCAGCGAGGGATTTTAAATCCCTTGTGTCTACCAATTCCACCACCCGGGCAGACACTTTATCTAACATGTTTTCGTTTAATGGAGGCGGGTCCCGGAGTCGAACCGAGGTAGACGGATTTGCAATCCGCTGCATGGCCACTCTGCCAACCCGCCGCACTTTTGGAGCGGCTAACGAGACTCGAACTCGTGACCCCAACCTTGGCAAGGTTGTGCTCTACCAACTGAGCTACAGCCGCGTCTCACTGAAGTTATGTCATGTTTCTTTCATAACTCCCGAAAACGAGGCGCATTTTACAAAGTATTAGGAACGAGTCAACTGTTTATTTAAATCTTTTTTCTAACCGCTCAATAAACAAGCGAATGTGGTCAATTTTTAATGGATTTGCGTTAAACTTGGCCAAGCGGCACGTAAATACACCATCATAGACCAGAAAGTTAAGATGACAGCTATATATAAAAGTGCGACCGAAACGTAAAACAAAGAGCCAGTTTGAAAAATTAATAAACCAACAATTGCCGCCATTTGCGCAAAAGTTTTAAATTTACCGATATTCGACACTTGTACGTGCGCACGTTTGCCAACTTCTGCCATCCACTCTCTCAGCGCCGATATCAAGATTTCTCTACCAACCATAACTACTGCAGGTAAAGTTATCCAAAACACGCTGTAATGCTCTACAATTAAGCCTAACGCAGTGGCAACCATTAACTTGTCAGCTACTGGATCTAAAAAAGCGCCAAAAGGGGTACTTTGTTGCCAACGCCGAGCTAAATATCCGTCCAACCAATCTGTGAATCCTGCAACTGCAAATAAAAACGCAGCCAATAAATGACCCCAAGCCACAGGTAAATAAAAACACAGTACAAAAAAAGGAATTAAAACTATTCTAAAAACAGTCAGAATATTGGGTATGTTCCACATTCGTTAATACTTCACGCAAAGTTAATTAAAGTTAATATTTAAACGTTTTAGTTATTGTCGCATTAATTGTAGGCTTTTGTTAGTCGCTTTTCTCATGCAAATGGTAAAAAACCGTTTCAGCTAGCTGCAAGCTGAAACCCGGTACTTTTGCGATATCGTCAATACTAGCGTTTTTAACCTCTTGCATACCACCCAGATATTTAAGTAAATTCTGACGTTTTTTCGGCCCTACACCAGCGATTCCTTCCAAAGACGAGGTTGTTTTAACTTTTTGCCGCCTTGCTCTGTGACCAGTAATTGCAAACCTATGCGATTCATCGCGAATATGCTGAATCAAATGCAGCGCTGGTGAATGCGATTCAACATTCAGTATTTGATGACTACCAGCCAAAATTAACGTTTCTAGCCCGGGTTTTCTGCTTGTGCCTTTAGCAACACCAATTAACAAGGGCATTTTTTGTGGCCAATCGACAAAATAATTTTCTGCTTGTGCAAGCTGGCCTTTACCACCGTCAATAAAAATAATGTCCGGTATTTTATCTTCAGGTTGAGGTGATTTGTACCTACGCGACAGCACCTGCGCCATAGCGGCATAATCATCCCCAGGGGTAATACCCGTGATATTGTATTTGCGATAATCCGTTTTCATCGGCCCACTGCGGTTAAACACCACGCAGGAAGCAACCGTTTGCTGCCCCATAGTATGGCTGATATCAAAACATTCCATACGCTGAATGGGCTCAGGTAATTCCAATAACATATCCAAAGCTTCAAACCTACGCTGCATAGATAAAGACTCACTCAACTTAGTTGAAACCGCATTTTCAGCATTGGTTTGCGCAAGCTTTAAATAACGTAAACGTTCGCCGCGCGTTGGCACTTTTAATTCAACTTTAGTTTCATGTAATTGTTCGATGGCGTGCTGTAAACCCACTTGCTCAGTTAACTTAAATGGGATCAACAACTCTTTAGCTGGCGTTCGTTCAGATGTTTGATTTAAATAATACTGAGCAACAAACGAGGTTAAAATCTCTTCATTTTCAGAGTTTTTTGGCGTTTTAGGATAATAACTTTTACTGCCAAGTACTTTGCCGTCGCGCACAACCAGTAAGTGAATACATACAACTCCATGTTGACTAGCAAAACCTAAAATATCTAATGAATCATGGTCACCACTAACAGATTGAGTTTCTCTAACCTTTTTAAGCGCAGTTAATTGGTCTCGATACATAGCTGCTTGCTCAAAGGCTAAATTTTGGCTGGCGACATCCATTTTTTCCACTAGCTGAGTCACCACCTCTTGATTCCGCCCCTGCAAAAACAACTTAACTAAATTAACTTGCTGGGTGTAATCAATATCTTCAACATAACCTTCAACACAAGGTGCTAAACACCGCTTTAACTGGTGCTGCAAACAAGGACGACTGCGCGCTTGGTAATAAGTATCTTCACATTGGCGCACCGGAAAAACTTTTTGCATAATACGCAAACTCTCACGCACTGCCCCACCGGATGGATAAGGCCCAAAATATTGGCCCTTTTCTTTTTTTGGCCCACGATGAAAAGCCAAACGCGGATGTTTATGCCCAGATAAAAAGATATACGGATAACTTTTATCATCACGCAGTAAAATATTGTATTTGGGCAAATACTGCTTAATTAGATTATTTTCTAAAATCAGCGCTTCAGTTTCAGTATGTGTAACAGTGACTTCAATATTGGCAATTTGCCTAACCAAGGCTATGGTTTTTTGGCTAGTTTGATTAGCACGAAAATACGAACTAACGCGTTTTTTTAAATCTTTAGCTTTACCAACATAAATAACCTGCTGATTATCGTTATACATACGATAAACCCCAGGCTGATTAGTTAAATTTTTTAAAAATGCGGTGGAATCAAATAAAGAAGTCATGCAAATAGTTACAACTAAACCTGAACTTTAAATAACCTGAACTCTGGATAACAACTTGCTTTCTAGGGGCTATTTATCCTTACAGCTGCGTTGAATTCGCTAGTAATAGCCAGCTATTACGTACGCAAATTCGCCTTGCTCTAAGAATAACTATCTCCCTAGAATACTTATAAATAAACTTTGTTATGAATTACAAAATATTAGCTAATTTGTTATCCAGAGTTCAGGTTAAATACAAACAAAATGGCGGTGTACTTAATTTAAGTACACCGCCATCTTAACAAAAACTTTAGACTATCAGTAGTAGCTAAAAAACTAACTCGCTAAACCTAGCTCTCTAAACTGAGCTAACTTAACAGACTTAAAACCGACTGCTGGCTTTGACGAGCTTGCACTGCAACTGCGCTAGTGCTTTGCGATAAAATATCGTTGGCTGCTTTATCAGCTGTTGCTTGCGCAAAATCCGTATCTTGCAAACGGCTACGCGCAGCTTGGACATTCTCGTTAGTCGTCGATAAGTTATTGATAGACGATTGAAAGGCATTTTGGGTAGCACCTAAGTCACCACGCTGCTCACCAATAGTGCCAATTGCATCATCCAGTGTTTGCAACGCTGAATCGACTCCACCAGCAACAGTCACATCAATATTAAATACATCATTCAACTGTGATGATAAATCTGTGGTATTTACCGAGCGCGATTGCCCTGCACCAGAGCCTACTTGGAATGAAAATTCACTGTCTTCAGTGAACAAAGACTTACCGTTAAACTCGGTGTTGTTAATAGTGTCTTGAATATTTTGCTGTAAACCGGAAATTTCAGACTGAATGGCTTTGCGATCAGCGTCAGTTAAAATGCCACTACCCGCCTGCTGAGTTAATTCACGAATGCGCTGCGCATCATCATTAATGCCCTGTAATGCACCATCTGCAACTTGTGACAACGAAATACCATCGTAAGCATTACGAATAGACTGCTGATAAGCATTTGATTCAGAAGATAAACGCTCAATAATCTGTTGAGCCGCAGCTGCATCAGCCGCTTTATTTACTTTTTTACCCGAGGCTAGTTTCTCTAAATTATCATCTTGCTTACGCTGGATTTGATCCAAAAAGAAACTGTTTGAACCTGAAGAGACATTGTTAATCGCCATGACCGTATCCTTTGTACAACTTAAACATCAAGTGGATAATATTTGTACAGTATAGCATATTGGTGGGAAGGGCAAGATTAATAAACAACTAGCTATGAATAAAATCTATTTCTAAGTTGTGTTACGATTGCATCACACTTTAAAACATCTTCTTTCGCCCAGTTCAAATAGTTATCTAATTCGAATTTTGAGGTTTGATTGATTTTATCGTTAAAATCTTCGAGTATTTTCTCATTAGACAGTACTTGTAAATCTACCTGACAGACCTCTAAAATTTTTTTCTTACTGTCACAGTCCAGTGCTTCAAATACGTCTTCGTACCTCAGCATCAACGTCTCGCAATTTGAGGCTACCTTGTCCAATACGTAACGGTTTTTAAATTCCCAAATCCAACTCAAGCGTTCTATCAAATTCATATTTTGCCATCTATCGCGATAAGGATCGTTTTCTAAATTTTGTGGTGACACAACCCAAGAGCTATCACGCAAATATTTCAACTCAGATTTCCCATCTCGGATTTGCGTACGGCTATATGCTGATGGTATCCAAGTTCTCGGGTCACGAACAATGTGTACGACATTGCAACTCTTAAACAATGAACAAATATGCGGCAACATAAATGTAATGCCACCATTAGATTCAATATAAGTACTTCGCCCTAATGAACGAAGCTCATCTAACACATTAAGCCGGTTCATCTTAAATAATGCGCAATAATCGGAATCAACTTTCCCCTGAGAATAATACTCAAATGCCTCTTTTTGCAAATTAGGTTGAGGTTCATGATGGACTAATGCATGGTTAGCATATTTAGATAGTTTATCTGCTAAAAAACGGGTCCCAGTTCGCCCTGTCGAAATAATAAAGGTTGCATCTACTTGAGACCACTCCAACATAGTTAGGCCCATACCACTTTGTTATTTGTTTCTCGATGAAGGAAGTGGCCTCTTGTGTCCACGATAAGTTGAGCATGCGATAAAATCATCTCATAGTCGAAACCATCATGCTCCGTCACCAGCACCACTGCATCGTATGTGGAAATAACATCGGCGGTAAGGTTTGTTGAATTCATATCAAATGAATATTTTCGGAGTTTAGGCATAGTTGGAACGTGAGGATCTGAATAATCCACGTAAGCACCTTTATTTTGCAATAACTCTATAATTTTAAGCGATGGTGATTCTCGGGTGTCGTCAACATTCTTCTTATACGCAACACCTAAAACTAGAATTGAGCTACCATTGACTGCTTTCTTATTGTTGTTTAATGCGTCAGTTATTTTAGTTACGACCCATGCAGGCATACCTGAATTAACCATACCAGAAAGTTCAATAAAGCGAGTTTCAATATCAAACTCTTTGGCTTTCCATGTGAGATAGAAAGGGTCGACCGGTATACAATGTCCACCGATCCCTGGTCCAGGATAATACGGTGTAAAGCCAAATGGTTTAGTCGCTGCGGCACGGATGACCTCAAAAATATTAATTCCCATCTTGTCGCAAACGATCTTCATTTCATTAACGAGTCCGATGTTCACAGCTCTGTGAATATTTTCTAATAACTTGGTCATTTCAGCTACTTTGACAGACGTAACTGGTACGAGAGTTTCTATTGGGTGCTTATAAAGAGCTAATCCAACTTGTAAGCACTCCTCGGTAACACCAGCTATGACTTTTGGTATGCTATGTGTGCTATATTTTTGATTACCTGGGTCTTCTCGTTCAGGAGAATAAACCACATAAAAATTTTCACCAACGATCAATCCAGCAGATTCAATTCTTGGTACGATAACTTCATCAGTTGTGCCTGGGTAAGTAGTACTTTCAAAGGATAAAACTTGCCCAGGAACAAAATACTGAACAATCTGATCCAAAGTATCCGTTACATATTTAAGGTCTGGTTCTTTATATTTGTTTAGTGGTGTTGGTAAGCATAAAACAATCGCATCACATTCACTTACTATCGACATATCTGAAGTTGCAATAAAACCGTTTGCAAGTCCAGCCAATATGTCTGCTTTCGATACTGTTTGAATGTAACATTCTCCAACAGATAGCTTCTCCACTTTGGTTTTATCTATATCAAAACCAACTACTTTGAAACCTACCCTTGAAAACTGCATAGCTAAGGGTAAACCTACATAGCCAAGTCCAATAATACCTATGGTCGCTTGCTTATTTGCCAACTTGCCTAATGTGCCGGGAGTTTTATTCATACCATTTCCAATTACAGGACTTAATTTGATATCGGATAAATAAATTTATCCTTTATAGCTAATTACTTAATCGTTGCTTGTACCCAATTATCAATAACGTTGTCCCATTTACTAATGGACTCGATTATGTCTGGATTTATCTGTAAATTTTCATAAAGTTCATCAAAATTGCTCATCGCTCTCGTTATCACACCACCGATCTCAGAAATTTGGTCGACCTTTAACATTAAAATACCTCGTTCTATCAAGGTAGAATATGGAAGCCATGACCCCGTGATCACTAAACAGCCGCAATACAAGTGTTCTTGCATTGAACCTGAAAATGAGTCTGAAACTTGGACTTGAATTAATATATCCGTCAACATTCGCAGTGCAGCAACTTGCTCATTGGTCATGAACTCTTGAATAATTACATAGTCTGCATTTTTATCAATTAGCGCTTTTTCTACTTTCCGTATGTATTCACTTGAATTGCCATAAGTCATCGGTAACCATATTTGAGCGTTGCTAAAAACGTCATCTGACAAATTCTCTATGACTTTTAAGTGTTGTTGAGCAGAAGAGGCATTATATCCTAGCGCAATAATCTTTTTATCTGTTGGTGCGATATGTAAAACATTAAACAACTCGAGTTTTGAATATTGCTTCTCTTTAAATTCAGAAATTAACTCTAGTGGTGTTAAACCAAAAAAACATTGAGTCCAATTTTTTTTACTTAAACTGGCGTTTGGTAAATTTTCCAACAATGTTTGTTTTAACTCAGGAGTGTGGCAATTAATTTGATCTGCACCTTTAACTATTGTGCCTAGTATGTCGAATCGGTTGCACCTGAATAAATCTGTCCCCCAAAAAACAATCCAAATTTTTTTACCAATCATCCGATAAAAACGCATTGCATATTGGTGTAAAAGAGAAACATATTGAACTTGAACAACGTCGTAGCGGCTGAAACGAGTATGCTGAATAATGTTAGGAATTAAGTTTAATAAAACACCCAGTAGCCAGCCAATTCTCGCTCTAGTCTTAAAATTGCGAGTCCACCATTCGAACATACTATTGTTATAAATTTTATCAAAAACATTCTCTTGGTTCGATTCAAGAGGACGTAAAGCAAAACAGTCAATTTGAAGACTAGGGAGCTTCTTTCGGTATGCTTTGACTAATTCCTTTGTGAGTTCTGCGTTGGGGTTACCAACAATAAGTAGCTTTTTACAATTGGACATAATTATTAATCATAGCAATAACATCTAACTTTATTTTGTGGTTGTGCTAGTCATGTGGAAGTTCTAGACCTAAAAAATTTTCGTCTCCATTAAAATGTCTGACGGTTTTAATATATTCAGGCCACTCGCCAATATCAAACCATGACTTTTCACTAACAGGGAATACGCCAACTCTCCCTCCACGCTCCTTAACGGTATTGATCAGGTCTGTAATATGATAAAAGGTATTATTAGGGATCTCTTTCAACAAGTGAGGTTCTAATACGTATACACCGGCGTTAATTTTAAACGTGAGTTCAGGCTTTTCATTAAGTGAATCTAACAACCCATCTTCTTTAGTTGTGATTGTGCCATAAGACAACCTATGATGTTTTAAAGCTGATACTAAAGTAATCTCGTTATTATTGCTTTTATGAAAATCATATAGTTGACTTAAATCTTGCTGAAGTAAAATATCACAATTTGACAAAAAGAAAGTTTGGTTAATTTCGTCTTTTAGAAATGCCAATGCACCAGCTGTTCCTAATGGCTTTTCTTCATAAACATATCTAATATTAATGGATGGTGTAACCAACTGGTTCAAAAAATGCTCTATTAGATCTTTTTTATAATTAACCGATACATAAAAATGCTTGCACCCGATATCACTAAATTGAGACATAATAGATTCAATGATAGTTTTGTCACCCACTGGTATAAGTGGCTTGGGTAAAACATTAGAGATTGGTTTAAGTCTAGTACCCTGACCTCCAGCCATTAAAACTACAGGGGCATCAACACGGCTATTTGTTACAGGGAGCTGTAATTTACCAAACAAGTCTGTCCAGAAATAAATTTTTACAACATTAGCTTCAGAATCAATTACTGGCATAAATTCACAACGAATTTTAACCATCATTTTCTTGATTTTCTGAATGGAATCTACGTGACTTGCTACTAACTTACTCTCTAAAACTGTACTTTCAATTGATGAATTTAAATCGACATCACTGATAATTGCTCGTTGCACGTCACCAATTGAAAGCAAAGTTAGATATTTAGCATTCTGATCAACGACAATTAATAACTTTCTGCCCAATTTGTCCATAAGCTTAAGTGCAAACAATAACGTTTGTTTTTCACTGATAAATAGCTCATGGTCTAAGATAATTTTTGAACTCATAACTAAGCCCCTTTATATAAGGATTGTGCTTTAATAAAAGAGTTTTTTGGTATTTTAGCGCTCTGCACACACACGCTTCCGCTTCCAATAAAACAGTTGTCACCAACTTCAACACCTCCATTTAAAATGGCGCCAGTTGAAATATGACAATTGTCACCCACTAAACAATCATGTTCTATAAGAGATTTTGAATTTATTATACAGTTTGTTCCCACAATGGAATTTGCATTGATTAAACTATCATGCATAACAATAGTCCCCTCTCCAACTCTGACGTTAATGCCCACATAAGCTCTAGGGGAAACAATCGTTGCAAATGTCCCACCACTTTGTTTAACAACTCGAAAAAGCTTAATTCGGCTTTCAGTAACACCAATTTGGCCAATAGCGTTTACAAAGAGGACATCCTTGTTGAGGTAGTGTTTGATTAGTTCATCTCCACCCAGCACTTCATGCCCAAACACTGAGTGCCCTTTAGGCAATCTAGAATCCAATATACCCAGAATTTCATATTGCCTTGTAAGCTGAATAACATCTATAACAGAATGGCAATGTCCTCCGCCTCCAAGTAATACGAGTTTAATCATAGCGCTGACTTAATCGAGCTAGGTAGACAAACTATTGTGTTATAGGCTTCAACTGAATTGCTCAAATTACCTATTTCACAATCTCTTAAATGTGGAAGTGTATGTAATAATTGCCATAGAGGTCTGACTAAAATTTGGGCTTTAATACATTGTTCTATTAGGTTTTGTTTGCTGTCAACATCAGGACAACGTATAGCATTTAACCAGTAGTTTGACTTGCAATTTTGCGGTTCCACAATAAATTGATATTCACTATCTTCAAATAAATTTCGATATAAGTTTGCTAACCTTCTCTTATCATTTAGATATTCTGGCAACCTATCAATCTGAGCACATCCTAAAGCCGCGTTTAAATTGGGCATCCTATAATTGTAACCCAACTCATCATGATACATTTCAAAGGCATGTGCCACTTTGGCAGTTGTAGTTAAGTGCTTTGCCCTATCAGCTAATGTCGAATCTTGAGCGAATATTGCCCCACCGCCACCAGTTGTAATAATTTTATTACCATTAAAACTGGTCGCTCCCAAAGATGCTATTGTTCCACAATGCTTACTTTTATAGGTAGAACCTAATGATTCAGCAGCATCCTCCACAACGGGTAAATTCCAGTCATTCGCAACCCTACATAGTTCATCCATATCGCAAGGGTGTCCAAGCGTATGCATAGGTACAATAGCACTGATTCTGCGTTTAGTTTTAACATGAATACAGGCTCCATCTTCTGTCAATTGTGCATTTTCAGACAAATATGTTTCGAGTGACGACGGCGAAAGACCAAGCGTTTCAGTATCAACATCAATAAATATAGGGCTAGCACCGCAGTATTTAATAGCATTTGCTGTCGCTACAAAACTGAGAGCTTGTGTTATTACAAAGTCACCGTTTCCTACACCAGATAAGCTTAACGCAACATGTAACGCAGATGTGCCATTCACGGTAGCAATACACCTGTTACTGCCTGTAAATGACTCCAATTTTTGCTCGAACAAATCAACATAACGACCAACTGTAGAGACAAAAGTCGAGTCAATTGTGTCGCTTATAAGATCTTTATCTGTTTGATTAAAATATGGAGCATGCAAAGGTATTACCGAATTTGTTTGGTAATAATCTTGTATAAATTTGACCACATCTAGTGTTTTCATATATTACATTTTTTGATCTAAATATTTATCGAGTTCTAAATGGCTAAACTCTGGAACATGCTTACAAACAAACTCCACAATTGATCGTTTTGACCAACGCTTCTGCTTTCGTAGTTCATGGTAGTCTAGTTCAAACTCTGTGACAGAAAATTCATCGCTCCTTAGCGAATTTACAACCACACCAATTTCTAAATATCTCTCCAAGTCAACACTTTCCCCGTCTACAAAAAATTCCTCGAATGGTTTTTCACCTGTAGTGTCTGAATCGGAAAATACGCAGGGCCATTTCGAAGAATCAGCTCTGGGTGTCTTTAGAAAGAAAGCTCTCGCTTCTAACTCATTTTCACACTCGAAAGGTTCTAACCCCATAGACTTCAAATATTTTTTAGCAATATCAGCGAAGGTAATAAGATTGGTTTTTTCATCTAATTTTGGAAAAAAAATGTCTCCGCTATAACCTAATAGACAGGACATTAGGCATAGTACGCCAGACTCTTCTGAGGTCATAAAATATCGTTTGATGTCTCTAGGCGCTGCTATAGGTTGCCTCTTGGAAAGACGTTTCTCAAATCCATATAAGAGAGAACCATCTGAAAAGGCAACATTTGCAAATCGAGCCATGGATATATCAATTTCTTTGCTATAACTCCCAACAACTTTCTCCATTAAGCGCTTTGTTGCACCCATCAAGTTTACTGGATTAGCAGCTTTATCAGTTGAGACACAAAAGTATTTTTTTGTGCCCCTATCTTTAAGTTTTAACAACGACGTTTGTGTATTGAGAACGTTGGTATTTAGCATTCTCATCAATGTATATGGGTCTCGTTCACTTCGAACATGTTTCATTGCAGATAGATTCAAGACATAATCATATTGACCGTCAAATTCGATGAACCGATCAAATTCAAGTGAACCAATATCTAAAATAAGTGTCCTAAATTCACCTTCAATATAGCCGAATGAGCTTCTTATATCTCGAACGAGCTCAACCATGTTATTTTCGCTAATATCAACAACATGTAATTTTTTGGGTGATCTTTTAAAAATCTCTTTAGTCACGGCTTGACCAATAGTCCCTGCCCCACCTAAAACCAAGAATGAACTTTCAGAAACAATCTCAAGTAATTTATTAGAATTTTTCTCTAGATCGAATTCAAAAAGGCCCGTGTTTCGACCTATTAACGAAAGTAAAGATGTATTCATAGGTAATCCTTAATAGGTCCAATTATCCGCTCGAATGCTCGAATTTTAGTTGTTCCCCAGTCTTCAAACGAACCAATCGAATACTCCTTAACTTGATTTCTAGGATTTGAAAAACAACTTAGAATCTTATCGCTAGAAGTCGCAAGTGTTGGATCAATAAACTTCGAGAATTTGTTGAATTCATTTAAGGTATCACTTTCAAACAATTTCTGATGTGATATTTTTAGATAATTCAACGGTTGTTTAATACTTGATTCTATTAACTGATTGTATTTTTTCCAATGCCAACAAAGTTTCTCAAACTGACTAAACTCTTCCCATGTGTGGAATTCAGGATCATCCGGAAAATCTTTAGCGTTTAACCTAGCTCTAGGATCAGTGTCCGAAAATAAGGTATACCTAGACTGTTGAACATTGCTAATTGCTGAGCGAATATAACTCAAAGGAGACCGTTCAACATGTATAACTTTAAGTCTAGGAAAAAACTCAATTAACGCTGGTAAAAACATTACCAAGTTGTTGTTCGATTCAACGTATATTGTTTTATTACTTTGTTCGAGCCTCTCCAGCACGGGCTTTCGCATTTTCAAATATTGCTCAATCACTCTTTCATTAGAATAGTTTTCTCTATGGTATTGAGTACCTAAAACAAAACCATCTGGATAAGGTTCATGTTCAGCGTGAATACAAGGGTAGATTTGAGGAAGAGCATGAGCCAGAAATTCAGTCCCGGTTCTACCTGTACTCACAATAATCGTAAAATTTACCGAATTCAGATAATTTACCACTACGCCTACCTTATATTTTTCTAATAAATCGGATTAGACTATCTGACCAACTTGACCAAGTTAAATTTGCTTTCGCATATTCCTGAATCTCTTTATTGGTCACGCCAGTAGTACTAAATTTTTTATATTGTTCTAATAAATCATGAATATCCAAAGCACTTTCATCTGAGTCATAAATAATACAGTACGGGTTTTTCGAAAGCTCTTTATCTATGTTTGTCGTGACAGTTGGTAAACCAAAATACAAATATTCCCTTCCTTTAAGTGAACTAATCGTGGATACATGCTTTCGATGACAACCTAAAGTATCGATCCCTATATCGGAGCTTAAATAAAACGGCAGTAATTCGTCCGCAAGTTTAAATCCCCAAAAATGAACCTTGTCCGATAAATTTAAGTTGTTAGTTATGCTCTGCAGCTTATCCAAGTCACTGCCATCGCCAACCAAATTGAAATGAACATCAACTTCATGTTCAGATTGATAATATCGATCTAGACCTCGAATCACTCTATCAAACGCATGCCAATCACTAATATTGGCTACAGCCAATAAATCGATGCGATGCTTAGGCCATTGAATGTTATCTAGCTCAGGCTGGGACCAAGCGTCAGAAACCTTATTATCAAAGTAAAAGTTTAATTTACCCAATAGTTCCGTTGCAGGATTAGTTGACGAGATAAATGATACAAACGGTAGCAGTGTCGACCTATTTTCAACATCACGTTCAAGTTGTGTTTTATCTTTTATTTCAAATTCGTACGGATAAGTGGGGAACTCAATTGATGTAACAATGTTGTTACCGCACAAACTTTTAAAAAATTTAGCCAAATTTTGACCGTCGTACATTTGGTCATACCTAGCATAAACAAAGTCGGGTTTTACTTTACAATAATATTGGTTGGCTAATTCCCAAAAATATTCTCTCTCGCCAAGCTTTGATACACCCTTTTGTTCAAAAACTATGCTCAAAGTATCACGCTTTACATTGTACTCTGCAATTTTAAACGAGTCGTAACTCATATACATAAAGAAAGTTTGGTGAGCATGAGCTAACGCTCTCACTTGCCCAAGTACTTTCTTAAACACTCCAGCCATTTTGGTTGAGTGTTCGTTAATTCTACAGCAGTACAATATCTTCATAATTTATTTAACTAAATGAAATAGTTTTCTCCCGTGTTCCATGTCTGAAATAAGTTCGAATCGGTTCAAGCATGAATGTTCGATTACAAAGCGAGCAAACTCTTCATCTTTATAGTTTTTATACGCACCAATCATTTGCGGTTCATCGGTTGAATGTGTTTGCAAAAACATCTCATTAATATCTAGCTTGCCCAAAAATGTGACGAACATTTTGTGGAGCTCAGGCGTTTTAATAAAGTGGTGAAAGATATTTAAAGCCAAAACTGCGTCAAATTTACTCTGCTCAAAATCAAATATACTGGTTCTGACCGCTTTAAATTGTTTCTGATTTGCCGTTCTAAGTTTATCTAGAAAATAGAAGTTTTTTACGTCACCTTCAACTGCTGTACAGTCATAGCCAAATTTTTCAAGAAATCCACATAAATACCCCCAGTGACTGCCAATATCTAAAACAGTTGTACTCGTTGGTAAAATATTCCTTTGAATCAATGTGTATCGGCTAGAATCTTGAGTTTGCTCAAACTCTACAAAGTCTGGATGTTCAACCGGGGCATATAGTCTTCCATGGCAAAAAGCATTGGCGTACGATTTAACTTCAGCTTTGAAATTTACCCACTGTGCGTGACGAACAGAAACCTTTACAGGTATAGACTTTAATTTTAGTTGCTTGGCAATTGACAACCTATGCCTTCCATCTGCAAAAAGCATTTTGCCATCTCTAGAAATATGGATCGTCACATAATCAACAGCTTTACTTTGAATCCAACCTTCTTCGGAAATTGATTGAAACAAACTGTCCATGGCTGCACAGTGTCGAATTAAATCGCTTTCACTACTGCAACCAAATCTTGATTGTCCACTTCGAATATCGCTCAAAACTTCAGCAAAATAGTGCGTATCTTCCCATGGTACGTTTTGTTCGACTCTCTGTTTGAGAGATTCATAAAAACTTATGTGCGAATCAAACGGAACACAGTCTAGATCCCAATCCCCACTGAGTATTTGTCCGTGACAAATTTGTGGTAAAGAAACACAATCATGAATAAGTTGCGGATCAATATGGATAACTTGACTGGACTCAACGTCACTTAAACTAAAATAACTAAGCAATTTAGATACAGAAGTAGAAATTACTGGCTTATCTGGCGTTAATATATTGACCTGTTCAACATTGTATTTTTGGAGAAACCTGTAAACATTCAAATATGATACAACTCTATCGTTCGGCTGGACTAATACTATTGAATCATACTCTGGAAAGTCTATTTCTAGTGCTTCATCAAACATAGCTGCGTCTAAATATAAGGTTGAACTCTCAATAGGCAAACTATACTTTTTGGTTGTTAATAACGTGACTTTCCCAGACAATGCAACAGACGCAATGCATTTTTCTACGACAGATTGAGAAGCAGCTGCCACCACTAAAGTTCTTTGTTCGGACATGAATTATTCCTGATAAATAATAGAGTCTGGTTTTATTCCTTGTTCAACAAGTTCGTTATATATCTCTCTCGCAAACTTCTCAGAACAAACAATAATCCAATCTCGATCATTTTTTAATGTTGCTTCAATTGTTTTACCAAGCCAATTTGACCCTGATACCTTTTTATCGACCATTTGTGAGATTTCTAAATAGGGTAAATATTGAGATATATAGCTGGAAATTCTTCGACCTTTAACTCCGCAAGCATATATAACAACTCCGCAATTTGAAGGAAGCTTAGTAAGCCGACTTAGTAATTTTTTATCATGCTCATCAAGATAGAGTTGCAATGGCTGAAAACTGAATTCAGATAACGCTCGATATTTTAGGTAATGCTTAGTATAGGGGTGGTCACAAGTAAAGTGCCAAGGCTTCTCCGCTCCTGTATAGTGGATTATCTTGTGCTCAACATCTTGCGTTGAGCCAATCGCATTTGGGGCACTGTTGACTAAATACTGAGTTTGTAAGTTCCATCCGTTAGCAATTATCTTAACTCTGTTCTTTAAAACTACATTTAGTATGTCTTGATCATTGAACTTAACATTCGGGTGTTGCTCATAAGCTGCCCACAAGCGCTGAGTTATATTGGATGCTCGCCATCTGACCATGTCAATCATCATCATCCCAGCATTAAAGTAGCGGGCACCATCTACAAGGTTTTTGGCGTACATGCTATTAGAAACCAAAGCATCTTCAACAACAGCAGCAATCTCTCCATCAGTAAAGTCTAATGAAAATATTTCCGCCAGGTCAGTGAGCACAAGCATATCTGCATCTAGGTATAATATTTTATCAATATGCTCTGGAAGTATACTCGCCAATTCAAACCTAAAATAGGTCGCAACAGATAAGCGATTCTTAAATTCATCACTGACGTTTAAGCTACCAATGTGACTTGATGTGTACGAATAAAAGGATATTAAGGCATCAGAAGGTAGGCTTTTTTTAAGTAGTAATTTATTTTCGCCTGAAAGGCCTTGATGAATCACGTGATAATGAGGAACAAAAGATCGCGCTCTATTTGCTTCTATACTTGTTAGTAAAACTCCCAAAGGCTCGACAAATCGTTCGTCAATACAGAATACGAAATTAAACTCAGCCATTTTAATTGCCCACCAAACCATATTTTTTCAAAAAATGAACTAAAATGCTTTTCTGATAAACCTCATTGGTTTTTTTTACTAATTCCCCATTATCAAATTGATAAAGTTTGCCAAACAACCTATCGTTCCAGTAGTGCTGATTGTTATACAGCACACTATAGTTAGCAGGGGCGTTTCCTTTTAATGTTGCTGAATGAAAAAAGTAGGGTCTTATTTCGGTTGAGCAAAATAAGCTTTCCCCCAAACCTTCAACTTTGTTCTCAATCCCCAAAAGATCCATAAGAGTTGGAAAAATATCAAAGTGACATGACGACTCAAATTTATTTTTAGGACGATTTGCTAATTTGGGGTGCTGTAAAAAGAATGGAACTTGAAGTTGGGGAATAATTGAAGAGTTACTATGAAAATAATATCCAAACTCCCCAAAAGACTCACCATGATCGCCCGTCAACACAAATATAGTGTTGCTCAAATCGACTTTGGTTTTAAGTTTTGTCAGAAATTCATCCAAAATAAAATCAAACTCTTCGACTGCGTTGAGGTATTTCGACTTTTCACTCCCGTCTTTGTGACGGTTAAACTTTTCAGAGTTAACAACTTCATATGGCATATGTGTTTGGTCATTAATAATATGTAGAAAAAAAGGTCTTTCCTTTGAGTTAACTATCCCAGCAACTTCATCAACCATATTTAACAAACGATAATCTGCCTTTAACCCCTTGCTTGGCAAATCATTTGTTCCCCAAATTTTGTCAAACCCTATTCGCTTTAGCAGTTTCCAATAATCGTACAATTTAATATCAGCCAGATCTAAAAACATGCTGAAATAGTTATTTGAATTAAGCTCTTGTAAATAAAGCGGCTCTTTTCCGTAGAATACAGAGTCACTTTTGTTGTATGGGTTGTTAGAGTAGTGACCAGTATAAATTTGATTCGTTGCTACCGTTGTGTTCGGACATAAGCAATAATGATGCTCAGAAAACATAGCGTCACGAAAATGATTCTGTAATGTTTTCATATCTACAGAAGCATTTTTGTATGGTTTAACATAGGCTCCCAGAGATTCAACGGTAATCAGAATGACATTGGCGTTTTTGCATAGGCCAAATAAATCACTTTTGTTTTTGCTTTTGTTGCTTTTTCCTTTACCTTCAAATTCTCTGGCAATTTGAGAGGTGTCAACATCAGCTAAATCGGAATCCTTTAATGAACCAAAAAACATACTAGCCAATGTACTTGGGGCTGAATAAAAAGCTGTACCGCGTAACAAATAAAAATGAATAACGAGTGGCAGTATAGGCAATAAACTTACAACTATCTCGGTAGTTTGATCGGAGCCAAATGGAATAAAAGGCTGAAAAAACATGCACAGTATTGCTAGTACTACAGCTGAATATGGCGTTTTTAATGACAGTTTGTACTTTAATGTAAACCCCCCAATCAAAACTATACTTGTTAAAATAGCTGCTGATAGAAGGTGGCTATTAGGCGCTGCAATCAAAAGTAATAAAGGGCCCCAAAGCAGAACAGTCATCCAAAGGTTTTGTTTGACTAGATTTAGCGCAAATGAGCTGCCCTTTTGAATCCCTTTACTACCTGAAAAAAACCACTGGATACTCTGTGGTGTAAGCTCGATACGATATTGAACAAACAATAGTGCATCAATAAAGAGAAAAATACACCAGACTTGGACAAGTGCGAGAGAAAGAAATTGAATTGCAAATATGCTTGAAAATATACTCCCAACTAACGAGAACAGTGCAACAAATATGACGTCTCCAATGCAAAGATCAAAGAACAATGCACCTCTCTTAGAACGTATATTTTTACTAATTTGAACCAAAGGAAGACAAACTAAAAACGTTTGCATCCAGATAGTGACGAAATTGGAAAAGTTAGCACTCCACATACTAATGACCTAAAAGTTCTCAAAAACATTTGAGAACTTTTTATACATACGCTCAACTTCGTCTAACGAGAATTTTCTCGCACAAACATCATCCAACGATAGTGGGAGTTGAATAACTCGACCTCTATTACCTGAGCCGTCTTTTAAATGAATACTTGCTAAAAAACTTTCTCGTTTAAAACCGGCAATATAGCTAGAATACTCAACCCAAACGAGTTTCGAATCTAGCATACCGTTCAATTGTTTAATCAGAGCATCTATTTGAGAAGTGAATGAATCAAGAATTTGGAATTTAGGTATAAAAAACGCAGCATCAAGTGAACCTAATAACGCTTTATAGGCTTTTAATGCAGAAGTGTAATCCAAATTAAAAACATTCGAGCCATCCCTAAAAAGCGACAACTCTGATTTATTTTCAATAAATTTAGGTTGAATGACTACTTTTAGATCTCCCTCAGAAAATTGCTTAGAGAACAAAGACAATACTTCGGATAAATTCTCACCCCACCCATTTACCAAAATCGTAGAACCATTACAGTCTAGCTTTTCAAAGCACTCATCAGAATCCCAAACGTTTGCATCGACGTAAAGCAACCTATTAGATGGCTCATCTTGAACTGTCCCATCTAAAACTTGTGTAGCCTTGTTAATTCCTTCAAAAAATTTGTTGGCATATGGTTCTGAATTCAGAAAATTAAAATGAGTAAACTTAGTGTTATGCCGACAAAAAATCAACTCTCTAGCTGCTGACAAAGAAATAGAATGGTCTAGTTTAATAATCTCGCTTACATCACTTATGACGCAATCAAGAGCATTACTCCAAGCAAATTTAACTTTCTCAATAGAATCTGAAAGTGCCCCATCTTTTTTAGAGCATAAAAGCAATTTGCTAAAAAAAGCATTAGCATAATTTACCGTTCCGTAGAGCAAGAAAAACAACAATGATTTACTGTGAGAGTAGGATGCAAACAACATTTCCTTTTGTCTTTGAACTAAGTACTCAATATCTTTTTCTGAACCAGAAGTACTGTCAACCAAATCTTTTAATGCTTTTAATTCAAATACCAAATTTTCTTGTTTAAATTTTTGCAAAAGTTGCTCGAGATATGAAGAAGAATTATCTCCTGTATAAAATACATCGCGTTTGAAATTTGCCACGCATGTTGCTTTATTGTCGCGTGAAGAAACCAACAATACGCTGTCCAAAATTAAAGGACTCGCACCGCGAATACTAGCGCCATCTGATGCATTGAAACACTCAATTTTTCTTGAGGATAAGGTTTGTTCGATTATTGTTTTAGAAACTTTATATTCGTGCTTGGTGAAAACGGTTGGCCGAAAATTTCCAGGAATGACTAATGAAGTATTATTTTTATCTTGGTAGTTATAAAGCTCTTTACCTTCTTCTAAGTAATATCCTGATTGCTGGGAGTGATGGTTAACTGGATCGACAAAACCTAAATCAACTCCAAACAAATATACCTGATTAAACCCTACATTTGTAAATAAGTTTAATGCAAAGTTCGACACAGTTGGAAAAGCAAATTTAAGCTCTTCGTAGTTTTCTCTGCCTAGTATAGTTAAGGCTGAAATCGTAGATGACTCACCCTCTTTAAATGCTAAATATACATCTTTAAACAAATCACAGGTATCAGGGTGAATACCATTACAGCTAATTAAACTAATTTGTTTAAGGTAGTCAAAATCGCCGATACGACATATCCAGTCGAAGGTTGAACGGTTCTGCTCTATCTCCGCATGAAAATCAGGCACTATGCCGTTTTTGTATAGTGGCATAAGTGCTGTACCGCAGGAAATAACGATAGCCTGCTCTTTCCACTCTTTAATAGTTTCTATGCTTTTATCTAACGAAGGTCCGTTACCAACCAAAAATATAGGCACTTCTTTATCTTGGTAACTGAGCTTTTTCGCTGCATCTTTAATTAAAAATGGGTAGCCACGCGAAATAGTTTCTGTGGTGTGGGCTATACCATACCTTGCGTGGTCGTAGTATTCCCCCATCGAGATTACAACCTGGAGCTGTTCACGCAGTTGGGCTACGGCGGCAACTAAGTTTGAATTGTAATAACTTTGGTAAAAATAGGTATTGGCTAAAATATACGGGCCAATTGAATAAAACTGGTTTAATAAGTCGCGGAATAAATGTGTGCCATCGTCACCAATATTTAAGTATAAACGCGCGCCCGAATCGTCAATTTGTTTTAAATATTTTGCCCAATCAATCGCATGTAATGAAGCATAAAAGAAGTCTCGATTCGGCTCACAAATAAATAAATTTTCAACACTGTGATTGGCAAACAAACTATCTAGTTGGTAACCAGTGCCTATACCAAATACGATCAAAGATTTTATATCTTCTGGCAGTTGGCCTGCTTCCTCTTCTAACTCTTCTAAAATTTTTTCGGTTTCAGCAACAAATTGATAGTGTAAATAATGTTTAAGCTTAGTGCCTTTGTAACCTAAAACTAAACCGTCTTTATTTGGGTAACGGCTAAAATTAGCAAAGTTCTGTTCACCTTCAATTTTAGGATGATCTCCATGCCAACAAGCTAATGTGTTATTTTCAATTAGGTTTATTTGTTTATCGGCATGTAAAACTGTATTCCAAGTTTTACTTTGATACTGCTCGAACTCTTTCGCTATCGCTGGGTAATATTTTTTGAATGCCGCTATATTATTTTCAAAGAAGCTTGAATCGCTCTTTTCTACATCTTCAACTGTGTCTAACTCAATGGATTGTGTCCAAATAGGGATATAGTTAGCTGCGCTTTGCTGTTTAACTCGTATGCCGTTGGTTACACAATAGTGCCAAGTATGATCACGTAAACTTGCCGCTACTGAATCAAAAATTGGATGATGGTAATGCTGATACAAATAAAACTGTTCAAACGGAAAATGCTGATTTAGCTCTGACAAGTCTGCGGTAATGTCACGGCCATCTTTGTTTACTTGTAAATAAATCGAAGTTCTTTTAGCTTTGGCTTGGTCAAGAATACTTTCCCAATCAGTCGCCATCACTGAACACTGAAAATACTGCACTTCTGGCTCGTAAACCACTAAATGGCGAATATTGTGATTTGCAATGAGAGACTGGATATGTCTACCTAAACCTATGCCAAGTACAACTAAAACCTCAATATCTTTTGGTAAAGCGGTTCGAGATAAATATTCTTGGTAGTTGGCTAATTTTGATAGGCCTAACTTGTTATTTTTACTGCTTTCGTCTTGTTCTGAATCTTCATCTTGTTCGGCTATACTGTCCGCTACAAGTTGAACGTTTTGTGGAAAACGGCAAAATTCTTGATACTGCTTGTCAATTTCTTGTAGTGGGTTCAGTCCATACAAGGTGCGGCCATTGCCATAATCAACAATGTTCTTTTCACCAAATTTGTTACAGATTAAAGCTGCGTTCGATGTTTGCACATGTTGCACTAGCTCTAATAAACTAGGAATATGATAACTAAAGGCTTGGATATTACGTGCATGAATGCGTTTTATGTCGGCCGCTAAAGTCGCTTCTATTTCGCTTTGTTTTTCTTCGTCTTGTTCTATATGTAAGCGAATATCTTTTAACATTATCTAAACTCTAATTCCTAGCTATTGGGGCTATTAATACTTGTAGTGTTGATAAAACATTCAAGCAAGTTCTGCCCATCCCAAACTGTATCAAATGCCAATGCTTGGCCTATTTGCACGCTGCGTTTACCCACATACAAAGTCTCACTCAAGGTTTGGTCGTCAATAATCACGGACTGCAATTTTTCATTACTAGTAATTGCAGCAACATCATCAATATCAGTTTGCAACACTAAACCATTGCCTGAATGGGCAGCTAACATTTCACTTGTCAATTTTTTGACTTTACATTGGCCTAGTGGTCCTATGCTTTTTATCTTAGCAAATGACTTGCCAGTATGGTTGGCTAATTCAATTCCATGTTCTACCGCGAGTTTTTGCAGCAGAATATGCTGTTCAACTTTGTTGCTCATGGTCAGTTGGTTGCGGCTATTCGGCAGCAAGTTTTCTATGTTTGACCAAAAGTCTTGTTGTTTTTCTTCTGGCACATTTAACCAATAAATAGCTTTAGGTGACGAGCAAGCTTGCTGATTAAATGGCAATACATCGGTTAAAAACTGTTGCGCGGTTTGTTTAATATCTTTATTTAAGCTCAGTAGCGCTACTGAATATCTGTCAGGAAACTCTATTTGTTTGGTATTTGGCTCTATTTGGCTAATTGCGGCTATGCTTTGGTCGCCCCCCCAAATTACCCTTAAATCACACCATCGGCTTAGTTGCGCGGTTACGTTTTCGAGTTGCGCTGAATATTCAGCCACGGCTAGGTAGTTAGCGAGCAGTTTACCTGTTGGGCTTTGGCAATATAATTTTAAGAGCTCCACCAGCATGCGGGTAATATCACCACTACGCTCACTGATGCGCACTATATTTTGGTTGCCACATAAAACCGACAGTAAAGCTGAGTACAAAAAAACTGTATCGACATTAGCCGGTGCTATATGAAAAACCTTACCTGCAGTTTTACCAACTAGGGGGCGCACCTTGTCGGATGCAACTTGCTCTGCTTGCAATTGTTTTAAATGTGCCGGCCTAAACCAATAAGCTAACGCGATAATTTCTGGAAACTGTTTTAGCTCGGCTTGTTTTAATATAAAAGTCGAAAAGCCTGCAACTGCCTCAACCAGCTTGTTTTGCCAAGCTAGGTTGTTTTGAGGGTTGGCGAAGTTCTCAGTTTTCAGTGGCCATTTAACCGCTTCGATAAATTTAAGAGAATGTGTCACTACACCCCCTCACTTGCGAATTTGGCACTCGGCCATGCAAAGTAAAATATTTGCCTAAACGACCACATGGGCAGTCGTCTTCACCATGAATAACTGCTAAATCTTCGGTTAAGATACTGTGGCCTGGGTAACTGGTCGGTAGCGCTGAGTTCACTTGCAGCAATCCTTGTTGGCCATTTTTTAATTGTGCCAAGCTGTTAATATCACGCACTACTACATCTGACCATACAGGGCAATGTAAATGACCATGCTCGCATTGCATATAAATAGTGCCGGTTTGTTCAACCATGCCATAGTAGTCATGCACGCTAACATCACCTAGTTGTGCATTTATTTGTTGTTTAAAAGTTTTATCATCCACGGCTTGCTGCTGCATTTTTTTCCATCCTCCACCGTGAATTAATATCGCCTGCTGCAAGTTAAACTTTAATCCTAAGCTTTGTAAAGCTTGAATAAATTGCTGCCAAACAATAAAAGTAAAACCAAAAATAAATATTTGTTGGTTGTGATATCGCTCAATAAAACTTTTAACCTCATCAATACGCAACTGCATGTTTTCATCAAGCGCGTAACAATGGTTGCGACCAAAAAAAGACATGCCTTGTAAACCAGCCGCGCGGGCGCTCATGCCGTTTTTATTTTGCATGGTTTCTTTCGCATCAATAATCAGCATGGGTCTGCGCTGTTTGCCTAACCAATGTTGCAGCGTTTTCACCAGAATTTGGCTTTGTAATTTAGCTGAATCAGCGTCTAAATAAATTTGTGATTGACGGCCACTTGTACCAGATGAGCGCATTAAACGAAACACTTCATCATCTTTAATGCTTTTTAGGCCGTAGTCTTTAAATAACCTAGCTGCGACTGGTGGCACTTGCTCTATGTGTTCGATATTACACATTGGCGAATTAGCTTCACCAATACAAGTTAATAGCCGTGCATATTCGGGGCAATGTGCTGCATGATGGTGGGTCAACCAATTTAACCTTTGTTGTAAAAACGCCTGCTTTTGCACACTATTTAAGCCGTATACTGGAAACTGGCTAAATACAGCAGCATTGTTATAGTCATCAATTTGCATATAACACCTGCTGTTTTAATTTGTTGTAATCAACTTTGTGGTTGGCAGTAAGTGGCAGTTGCTCTATGTGAACTACCCGTAAGTAGCTTGCATGCACTGACAACAATTCAGTTGCATATTGAATTAATGGATGCTGAATTTGCTCTAAGTGATTTGCTGCTAATTTGCCTGCCATAACTAACACTAACTTATCATCTTCACCTGATGCGAGTATTTGAGCTTGTTCGGTTAAGTTTCTAGCTAAATTTGACTGGCTTAACCAAGCTTCTACTTCGTCTAAATTTATCCGTTTGCCAACTATTTTGATAAAACGTTTGAGTCGACCAATTATTTTATAGTCGCCTTCGGCATCAAGCTCGGCTAAATCACCTGTCGCTAACCATTCGGTTTTCTCTACCTGTTCGAGCATTTGTCTGTTTTGTGCTAAACCTAAACTCACATTGCCTCCACGATAGTACAACTCACCTGCTTGGGTTGATTGAATGCTGCTACCTTGGTTATCGGCGTGATCAGCTAGATCATTAACCAGTTTAAATTCACCACCCGGAATAGCTTGGCCAATATAGCCGACTTTTTCTGGTAGTTTATCCGGTTGCAGATAAGCCATACGTGCAGTCGCTTCGGTTTGCCCATACATGATAAATAGCTGTTTGTGGCATGAGCCATCATTTTGTTGCTGGATATATTCATGCAATTGCAAAATTAACGAGTTATCTAACCTCCCACCCGCTTGCGCGAATAATCTTAACGACTGTAGCGGCAAACGTTTTAAACCTAAACGCAATAACATTTGATAAAAAAACGGCACGCCATATAAACACGTTGGCTGATATTGTTTGAGCAACGCCCATAAGTTTTTATCCATAGGTGTTGAATTGCTCAGCACCAACTGACTACCGCTTGCGATATGAGTATGAATAACCGACAAACCAAAACTGTAAAACATGGGCAAGGTCGTCACTACAGAATCATTCGCTGTTAGTTGTAAATATTGACAGATAGATTGGCAATTCGCTTGCAGGTTATCCGCAGTTAATTTGACGTATTTGCAACTGCCAGTAGAGCCGCTGGTTGTTAGCAATAATTTGATATCTGGATGAATAGTTTGTGTTGGTAAAAACTTTAGTGGTAATTGTTGGATTAGACTCTGTTTAGTGCTGTGAGCCTCGGCTGATGCCGCTAGCAACGAGTTAATCAGGCTTTTATCTAACAATAAGTTTATTTGATAATTTTGGATAATTTGTTGCTGTTTAAGCTTGTCTTGGCCACTTTCTAGCAACAGCAAACAATGTTGGCTGCGTAAAAGCGCAAAATACACCACTAGACAATTGAGGCTGTTGTCACTTTCAATAGCGACTAAGCATTTACCTTGTTGCTCAAATAACAACTGAAATACAGTTTCGACTTGGCTAACGGTTTTATCAAACTCTGCATAGTTCAACTGCACACCGGTTTTGCCATCTATAATGTGACTCGTCGTGTTTTGTGCAATTTGTTGAATATATTGAGAGCTGTAAAAATGCATATTGTTTTTCAGTATTTTATTTTTATATAGCTATGGCAGAGTTAAACCACCATCCACCGCAATCTCTTGTGCGGTAATGTAGCTTGCTTTGTCTGATAATAAAAATTCAATTAACTCAGCTACATCATCAGCTTGACCTAATCGTTTGAGCATAGTTTGTTGTTGCAATGATTGTTGCTGCTGCTCGTTATAGTGTGCAACTAACTCGGTTTGAATAAAACCTGGTGAGACGCAATTTACCCGAATACCTTGAGCGCCTAGCTCTTTCGCTAAACTTTTAGTTAAACCAGATAGCGCTGATTTTGCCGCAGCATACACGCTCTGCCCTGCAGCACCTTGGTTTGCGACTACTGACGAGACAAATACAATAGAGCCTTGTTTTTGTCTTAGCATAAATCGGCTCGCATATTGAGCAAGCTCAATTGCACTGGTTACATGCAGTTGTAATTGTTGGTGAATCTCCACTGGTTTTAACATCATCAAGGGTGCTTCGTACAAACTACCAGCACAGTGTACTAAACCATAAAGTGGCAATTTAAATTGCTGCACTTGTTTAAATAAACTGGCGACAACGTCAGTTTCGGCTAGATCTGCCGTTAAATATTCGATGCGGATAGCTGAATTAGTTGTTAGCAGCTGAGCTTTTACCTCTGCCAACTTGTCGGCATTACGGCCGTGTAAAATAAGACTATAACCAGCGCGAGCCAACAGCTTAGCACTCGCGAATCCTATACCGCCTGATGCGCCTGTTATTAAAATTGTTTTATTACTATTTAAAGTTTGCATGCTGGCTCTTGGGTTTAGTGATATTAGCAGAGGATGTGTACCTACTTGGGGGTTTACGTGGAGGTGGGGTTTTAATTATCGCAAAAACGCTGTAAATACATCCTTGTACGCTCTGCTTTTTCATCCCTGAAAAAGAGGTTTTGCTCCCAATTAATACCCCACCACCACTTTTAACCATTGTGCTATATTCGGTCGACGAGCAATCTTAGTACTTAGCCACAATCTCTTTTGCCTTGGCAAAAGAACTCATATCAATGATATCGTCGGTATCCAACATAATACCAAAAGCCGCTTCTATCTCAGCCACCAGCACCATATGCGCGGTCGAATCCCACTTTGGGTGTTGGCTGTATGCCAGCTCATCATTAACTTCTGCGGCATCTATTGCTAATGCACTAACAAAAGCTTCGGCTAGTTTATCTGTGTTAATTTCTGTCATAACAAAACCTAATTTGAACGGTTGCGACTTAATAAACGCTTAACCATTTGAGTCGCTTTTTTATAGTTATCGGCAGTCAAACTAATTTCTATAAATTCATTATCATCAGCTATTGGGGAGAGTTGGTACCCCAAAGCTTGATTATATTTTAACGCTGCCGCATTGCTGCTACGCACTTTACTTTTCAATTCAATAATTTGCAATTGTTCAAACAGATAATCATTGAGTAATAACGACGGTGCGAACGCTAACATGTTGTTGCGGTATTCTGGTGTGGCGATATATAAACCAACTTCGGCTAATTTGCAGTCAGTTAGATCTAATCCGTCTGAACTACGCACGTTTATTGAGCCAATAAGCTGTTGTTTATATTGAATGATGTAATGCAACTGTTGCTGACTGCGTTCTATTTTATCAAACCAATTTTGGTGCTGCTCTGCAGAGATCAGTGCGGTATCACCCATTTGCGTGCGAATATCATCTTGATTGCGCCATTCGCGTAATAGTTGAAAATTTTCTCGGCTGACTGGAATCAACTCTATTGCATAGCCTGTTAATACTTTTCTCATAGTTTTGAATTTAATACCTAATTTGTACCGCACAAGGTAACCGCGGTCAGAACGGTGTAATCAAGCCCCCTTGAAGCATAATTTTCTAAAAACGCTGTAAACCCAATCCCTGGGCGCTCTGCTTTATCGTCCCTGATAAAGAAGTTTTAGAAAATCAGCATTCAAGTACGCTTTTATCTAACTTCTTTAGCGCTGTTAGAAATACGATCGCAATACTAGTTTTCGATGCCAATGCAGCTAATTTAATGAAGATGGATAGGCGTGTTAGGTTCAAAACGTCCAATCGGTAGGGATACCGTTTGAGAGCGGGCCATGGATGGCCTTGCAGCGGTTTTGAACCTAATACCCTATTCATCTTCTTGTTGCACAGTTACCTTCGGTTTACACAACCAAACACTTCAATACAACTGTGCAGCCAATTTAAAGAAGGTGAATAGGAGTGTTAGGTTCAAAACTTCCAATCGGTAGGGATACCGTTTGAGAGCGGGCCATGGATGGCTTGCAGCGGTTTTGAACCTAATACCCTATTCATCTTCTTGTTGCACCGTGAGTAAGTGCAAACAAGCTGAGTCGAAGCATAATTTTCTAAAAACGCTGTAAACCCAATCCCTGGGCGCTCTGCTTTATCATCCCTGATAAAGAAGTTTTAGAAAATCAGCATTCGACTAAGCTTTTATCAACTTTTGACAACAACCGAATCAACACATTCTCAGCCCCTTTAGCAATAGGTTTAGACAACCCCTGCTGAAGTTCCAAAATACGCTGATATTTAACTAACCAATCACCATTGCACATATTGTTAATTAAGCAAACCAACTCATCGTCCGGCAATCCATCCCGACAATCTAACAACTCAACCCAGCCTTGCTGCTTAGCAACCAAAGAATTACGAACTTGATTATCTGCAACAACCAGCAAAATTGCAGGCGTTTGCATCGAGAATAATTCAAATTGTGCAGAGCCTGCGGCAGATACAACAAATTTAGCAGAGGCAAGTAAAGCAGCCATATTCTCTGGTGCATATACGTAATTGATATGTTCAGGTAACTGGTTAATTTGTGCTTTTAATTGTTCAGCATGCGGATAATTTTGCCCTATCACCACAGTGATTCGCTGCGGCTGAAGGAGAGGTTTTTCACAAGCTTGTATAACAGGCCAAGTTAATTCGAGTGGGTCTGTGCCACCCATAGTGATCACTATACCTTGACGTCCATCTGCTGCAACCAAAGCCTGCTCAGAAAATTCTTGCCTTAACAATCTAAATTCATCACCAGCGATTACTTTATCCATAGCCAACCAGTTTGAATAATCTGGCACAGTTTGCAAGTTAACCGATGGGTTAATTATGTAATCAGCTAAATATGGTGGGCAATCTGCATTGTCGTCTATTTGCACTAAAGTGGCAGCTAACTGCTGGCAGCTTTGTTGCAGCTGCTGTTTAAAATCTGTCGAATAATGATAGCCATCTAAAAAAACGAAGTTGTGCTCAGATTTAACTAGATGTTTAGCAAGCAACTCTCCCAAACCTTGTTGAGGCTGTTGCTCTGTTTTTTGTGAAGGATAACCTGCTAACAAAAAGTCTGCTTGCAGTATTTTTTCAGCGTACTGAACATTGTTTTCAGCACAAATAAACACGCAATCGATTTGCTGATTTTTTGCAGCCTGCGCCAAAGCCAAACAACGCATAAAGTGGCCAGCGCCAATTTTTGGGTTAATATCTACTACAAAAACAATCACACGCTTTCAGCTTGAAAATCAACAATATGTTCGGCCAACAAGGCAGAGCCCGCAGCCAAATCTTGACTAAAGCTTTGCCCTAGCACTAATGGTAAATATTTAGGTGCTAAACCTATTGCTGGGCGAACTATTTTGACGTTGCTTTTGTCGATAACGTCACCCGCTTTTACATCTTGGGTAACAAAAATAGAACGGCGATAGTATTTAGATTTTTCTTCAGCCGCACTGCCGCCATAAGTAACTTGCCCCAAAGCCGCAAATGCTTGCTGACTGTTTTCAACTAAATCGGCAAATTCTTGTGGCTCTAATGAAAATGCAGCATCAACGCCACCTGCATTTCTATCCAGCACAAAGTGTTTTTCAATCACACACGCACCTAAAGCAACCGAAGCCACTGCAACACCTATACCGCGGGTATGATCAGACAAACCTATGTCACAGCCAAATCTTTGCTGCATGTCGACTATGGTAGATAAATGAGTATTTTCTGGGCTGGCTGGATAGGTGCTGGTGCATTTTAGTAAAACAACTTGTTTATTGCCGGTCGCGTAAACTGTTGCTAATGCTTGCTCTATTTCCTCAATACTCGCCATACCTGTCGACATTATGATGGGTTTGCCGGTTAAAGCCGCTTTTTTGATTAGCGGCAAATCTGTTAATTCAAACGAAGCTATTTTATAACAAGGTACATTTAAACTTTCTAAAAAATCGACCGCCTCTTCATCGAACGGAGAGCTAAATGCAATTAAACCTAAGCTGTTTGCATACTCAAATAACTCAGCATGCCATTCATAAGGTGTGCAAGCTTGCTGATACAGCTCGTGTAAATGCGCACCATACCATAATGAGTCTTTTTCTTGAATGCGAAAGTTATCTGAGTCTACCGCCAACGTCATTGAATCAGCGGTGTACGTTTGCAATTTAATTGCATCTACACCTGATTCAGCGGCAGCGGCTATCATTTTTTTCGCTAACGCTAAATCTTGATTGTGGTTGCCGGATAACTCAGCAATCACAAAAGGTTTATGTCCTTTGCCAACTAATCGGCCTGCAATAGAAATCGATTCTGCCATTTTTTAACTTGCGTCCGTTTTATACTTTAGCTGCAACTATTTCATCAACACATTCAATCACTGTTGCCGGTTTAACACAGTTACATAATAACTGGCTCGCTGGTGCGTCATTTGCGGCAAGCTGTTGAAAACATGCAGGGCACTCACCGGTTGGATCAGTTGCAAAATCTGGCATCAATATTTGTGGTTCGGTCGCGCCGGATATCAATAAAGTTTGTGTCCCTGCAGCTTTGCCTAACCATAAAAATTCACTCGGTGGCGTGATGACTAAATCACACGCTGCTAACTTTGCCAATTTTTGTCGCATTGGCATATCAGTAAAAGGTTCTGACCAAACAAATATGCCTTTGTCTTGTAGCTGTTGTTTAAGTTGATTTAAGTGCGGATAATTCGGCACAGCATTGGTTGCTAGTGCCACTTTGTATTTACCAGCAGCTTGTGTTAGCAGCTCTGCGTCTGGCTCAACTGCTATTTTCATATCAAATTTAAGCGTGGTAAAGCCACAGCAGGTTTGCAAAAAGTGTTGTGGAAAGCCGTCTTGAGGTAAATCACCAGTCTGCCACCAAGCACCATATAAACTATCCATTTTTGGAAATGTGCTTAACATAAACGCCATTGGGTCGTTTACATATTCAGGTTTTAATTGCTGCGACTGAAATTGATCAATTAACTCTTGCACCGACAAACTCATATAGTTGCCCATTACACGCTCGCCCGCATCTTTTAAGAAACGCGCTAAAAAACACGGCATAAAGCTAGTGTCTAAATTGATAATTTGATCATACGCTTCACCCACTATAGTTTCGGCTAAGCCCAAAAATGACTCCATAGCTGGGATAAATGCATCAGGCCAGTCTTGGCGACCTAAATTAATATGTTTTACATTCGGCTCTGCCAACTCAACGATATCTTTACCTTGAGCAAAACTTAAAAAAGTAATTTCCGCATTAGGATATTGTGCCTGATAATAACGAATGGCAGGCACTGCGATTGCTGCTACATCTGCAACATTGAGTAATCGCATGATTAAAATTTTGATTGGTTGTGCTGATGTCATAATTTACCTGCTATTTAAAATTTATTGCTCTATACATTAATTCGGCAGTTTGCCAATCTTCTGAAGTATCAATATCTTGTACACGTGATCTAGGCATAAAAATTGGAATGCTGTGTTTAGCAAACATGCCTTTTTTATCTAGGAAATCTTGGCTACGTCCCCAATAAAATTGCCCAGCATCGTGAAATGCTTCAACTAAATCTTGTGAACGTTTGCCGATATGTTCTTTATACATGGGCTCAACCCCTGTGGCATCTTCACTATGTGCTTGTAACGCTCTTTGTACTGGAAACGGAAAGGTGCAAACTGAAAACGCAAAAGATTTTTCGGGCTGCTTTTGCAACTCGTTAAAACCTGCGAACAAGTATTCCGCCGTGAGTAACGGCGCGGTTGCATAAATACAGCAAGCATATTGATAGTTATGTCCTTGCTCACGCATGTAGTTAATCGCGTGATTCACCACAGGTGTTGTACCTGTGAAATCATCCGCCAATTCTTTTGGGCGAATAAAAGGAATTTCCGCTCCATATGCTTGGGCTACTTCAGCTATTTCTTCACTATCGGTTGAAACGATTATTTTATCGAATAAACCAGACTGTTTGGCTGCGGTAATGCTGTAGGAGATTAAAGGTTTACCTTCAAACAGTTTGATGTTTTTTTTAGGTATACGTTTGCTGCCACCGCGTGCTGGAATTATAGCTATTGCGGATTGTGACATAACACATCCTTGAGCTGCTCAATTACATAGTCTTGCTCAGCAATTGTCATAGTTTGATACAAAGGCAAAGTTAAGGTGTTTTTTGCATAGGCTTCTGCGTTTGGAAAATCACCCGATTTAAAGCCAAGCTGCTGATAATAAGGTTGCAAATGTACCGCTGAATAATGGACATTTGCCTGAATTTTGCGCGCGAGCAAAGTGTTATAAACTTCTAATCTATTTTGCCCATTAAGCTCAATGGCGAATAAGTGCCAAGCACTAAAATTAACTTGCTCTATGCTGGGTAACTTAACCAGTGATTGAATTTCTAATTGGGCAAGCGCATCAAAATATCGCTGCGCCAATAAACGCCTTTGTTGAATAAATGAATCAAGCCGGTTTAACTGACTGATACCCAATGCAGCTTGCACGTCGCTCATGCGGTAGTTGTAGCCAAGGGTGAGTTGTTGATAGTACCACGGCCCTTCCACCTCTCCTTGCATTAAATCAGCATCACGGGTTACACCATGTTTAGCAAATAAAGTTGCTTGTTTGAGCAAGTATTTATCATTGGTTAATAACGCACCACCTTCTGCTGTAGTGATTGATTTAACCGGATGAAAACTAAAAATAACAAAGTCAGCATACTGGCAATGACCTATTTTAGATTTGTCAGTCAAATATAAACCACCTAAAGCATGACAAGCATCTTCAATAATTTTGACCTTGTATTGCTGACATAACTGATAAATTGCCTGCATATCGCAACTAAAACCAGCAAAATGAACCAAAATAAGCGCTTTCGGTAATTTATGTAGCTCTTGTGCTTGTTGGAGTTTTTCTTTTAGCGCTTGCGGGCAAATATTGCGGCTGCTTGGGTTGATATCAACAAAATCGACATCAGCTTGGCAAAAACGAATGCAGTTAGCAGTAGCAACAAAAGTTATTGGCGTTGTCCAAACGACATCGCCTTTTGTTACCCCTAATGCTAAACAGGCTAGGTGTAAGGCTGACGTAGCACTATTCACAGCAAGTGCATAGTTTGCGCCTGTGTATTCAGTGAGTGCTTTTTCAAAAGCTGGTACTTGTTGCCCTTGGGTTAAATACTGGTTTTGCAGAACATCGACAACTGCGTCTATATCCGTTTGATCTATATGATGTTTGCCGTATGGGATCATAAATCTTTGTTCAGCTCAATTAGCTCATCCACTGAAAGGAAATGTGGATTGGTGCCTGAATGGTATTCAAATTTACTGCTAACCTCTTTACCCTTTTCACCAAGTTTGTTTTCTGAGTAATCTACATTACGCTCAAAAAACTTAATTGCTGGAATAATCACATAATGATCGTGAAACTCTAAAGTTTGATGGGCTACTTCTTCTGGCACCATAACTTCATGCAGTTTTTCACCTGGGCGTATACCGATAACTTCATACTCCCGACTGCCAGATATAGCTTCAACTAAATCAAGAATATTAACTGAAGGTATTTTCGGTACAAAAATTTCACCACCGCGCATACGCTGAAAGTTTTTAACCACAAACTCGACACCTTGCTCTAACCGCAACCAAAAGCGTGTCATTTCAGTATGAGTTACCGGTAAAGGCAATTTTCCTTCTGCCACTCGTTTTTTGAAAAAGGGTACAACTGAACCGCGAGAACCAACTACATTGCCATAACGCACTACGGCAAAACGAGTGCCATCAGCACCTGAAATATTATTCGCTGCAACAAAAAGTTTATCTGAAGCTAGTTTGGTCGCGCCATATAAGTTAACTGGATTGGCCGCTTTATCTGTTGATAAAGCAATAACACGATTAACCCCTGCTTCAATAGCGGCTTCAATGACATTTTGTGCGCCCATGATATTGGTTTTAATACACTCCATAGGATTGTATTCAGCAGCAGGCACTTGTTTTAATGCTGCTGCGTGCACTACATAATCAACATCGCGCATTGCTGTGATAAGCCTGTCTTTATCACGCACGTTACCGATAAAATAACGCATTGCAGGGCTATCAAAGGTTTCCTGCATTTCGTACTGTTTGAGTTCATCTCTGGAAAAAACAATTAGTTTTTTAGGCGAGTAGTTTGCCAACACGTGTTTTATAAAACAGTGGCCGAAAGAACCTGTTCCGCCTGTGACTAAAATTGATTTACCATTAAACACTACAAAAATCTCCGAGTTATCGGTATTGCCGAATTGCCTTTCGCCCTTTTACCAATTTGGTTAAGTCGTTTTGTGCTTGTTTAACTAGCTGATTACAAACACGAATTAGCTTATTATTGACCTCAGTTTCAGCTAAAGCAAATTCTTTTTGCTGTTCAGGCGCTGCACCTAGCTGTTCGAGTGTACTTTGCACACAATCGTCTCTTTGTTCTATCAGAGACAAAAGCTCTGTATCGTCAACATTGTCAGCAGATAATTGTTCGATAATTAATTTGTTAATGGAGAGAAGATCTTCAGGTGTATGGGTGTGGTTTAAATCTGTTTCTAACAAACGCGTTGGCACAGTAGCGACTTTAGCATCCATGCTAACTTTGCTTTTTTCATTCATGTTTAAACAGCACTTTGTTGTTTTTGACGCTGCATCTCATAAGCTTCTTGTTTTGCTTCTTCTGGTATAGAAGCCCAAGCCGATTTAATAGGCAACATCAAACCAATTACTTCATCAATAATGCTTTGGCTGTTTTGCACATGCGCATCAGTTAGGCGGTTAACCATAAAATCATACAAAGCAAACAAGTTATCCGTTACTTCACTTTCAACGTCAAAATCTAATGTATCGCGTAAATTAACTATGATGGCTGAAGCTTTAGATAAATGCACTGACTTACCTTCAAAGTCTTTGCGCTCCATACACCCTTTCGCATAAGCCATTTTATCAATAGCACCTTGCATTAACATTAATGTTATTTGGTGTGGATCAGCCTGTGCAATCTGCTGTTTAATATTACCTTTTTGGTATGCATTAATACCGCGTTTAAACATGATACTCACCTATTGTTAGAAAAATGCCGTCGACAATGACGCACTTAATGCACTACCCGTACGCTGTAACTTAGCTACGGTTAAATCTAAATTAATATACTTATTTCTGAGCAATTGCTCATAGTCTGCCATTTGCACCTCAAAACGTGCTCTGTCATCACTTAATAATTCTTTTTCGTCTTTAAATGATTGTTCACGAGTGCGTAATAAACCACCAAAAGTCGTGTATTCATAGACAAAATCATACAGTTTGTTGGCGATACCGTCATCGTCATCGGCAAATAATGCTGCAATTTCATCATAGTAGTCTTCTAATGCATCATCGAGCATTTCTTGACCACTGCCTAAGCCAAATTCATCGGTTTCGGAAATTTGCAATTTGCCGTCATCATCAAATGAAATGCCTATTTGGAAAAGAGTACTCAAAGAAGAAGCGCTAACACTTGAGGTAATAATGGAATCTAAACCTGATTGAATGCTACGTGCCATATAGTCACCAGCAAGCGCGCCATCATCTTCTAGTTCAGAGCTACCGTATTTAGTCAGTGTTTGTATTTCAGAAATAAGCGAGTTGTAGTTATCAACAAAATCGGTAATTTTATTTTTTAAACCGTCTTTGTCGTAACCTATTTCTAAAGTCGAAGCTTCAAAATTGCCTAAACTGTCAACGCTGCTTAACTCCAGAGCTTCAAAGCTAACGTTTTCTATAACATTTTCGAAAGTATTTGATTCACTCTCAACGTCTATACCGTCAATATTTGCTTTAGCATTTTGTGCGCTGGTAATACTCACATTACCATAAGTGGTTGTTTCAGTTGAATCAACTGTCGCTATTTGCTCTAAATCAGCAATATCACCATTATTCACTATGCTTAGATCATTACCATCACCTGTGGTATCAGAAGTAAAAACCAGTTTTGCCCCTGCAGCCGTACCTGTATCAATAATGCTCGCGGTTATGCCAAAATCATTGCCCGACGCATTGTTTACCGCATTACGCAAACCAGACAAGGTCATGCCTGCAGTTACGTTTATGGTAAAACTATCGCCCGTCGAATCGATTTTGAAAGTTAAAGTGCCAGCAGTTGAAGAGACTGTGCTAGAAGAGCTGGTATATTGACCATCAGCGGTTTGAATCCGGCTACCAGCCGCAAGTTGCTCAATGGTAATGGCATAAGAACCGGCAGTTGCGCTATTTGATGCTTCTGCGGTGAAAGGACCAGATGCGTCGCTATCGCTTGACACATCTGGATGGCTGGCTAATGCTTTACGTCCTTGCAATTCATAGCTACTTCTTAAATCATCAACAGATGACTTAAATTCATCCATTTTTGATTTGAGCGTACCAATAGCTGATATAACTGTTTCCAGGTTCTCTTCACGAGCATCAAATCTATCTTGTTTTGGTTTACGTTCAGCTTCTAATAGCTGCTGAACAAGGCCACTTAAATCTAGGCCTGAACCAACACCAATTGATGAAACTGACATACTTACCTCACAAAAAAAGATTAGACTTCGCGGTTAATCAGCACCCCTATTGCTTCGCCTGCATCAGATCGCAGTTCACTAATACGTTGTGCTAACTTCAACATTTCTTCCGATGGTATTTGGCGAATAATTTCACCCGATTCGGAATCTGTTACTTTTATAACTGATCTATTGCTTGAATCATCATAATCAAAATTTAACTGACGATTCTGCGCGTTAATAAATTCAGATACTTCAGCAACAGCATTATCTAAAATGCTTTCACTACCCTCAATAAGGTTATCGGCTTCAGTCTCAGCAACTTTAGTCGATTCTGTTACTTTTATTGTAGGATCGTTAGCAGTTGATGCAACCGAATCGTCGGAATTTTGGCGATTTTCCGCAGTATAACGACCTGAATTCAGATCATTACTTGCGTAAGCAAATAGACTGCCACTTTTTTCTAATTGCACATCCATAAATCACCTCCGTTAACTCAGTTTATTGGCAAGGCTAATAAACAAAGGGTTTAAAAGCCTTACTAAAACAAACTTACATTAACCTAATAAAGATAATGCACTTTGTGGACGTTGGTTCGCTTGACTTAAAACTGACAAACTTGCTTGTTGCACAATTTGATTACGTGTTAATTCAGCTGTTTCTGTCGCAAAGTCAGTATCACGAATTTGTGAACGTGCTGACGATACATTTTCAATAACGTTACTTAAGTTACGGATAGTAGATTGAAAACGGTTCTGCAACGCACCTAGGTCCGCTCGTGCTCCACCGATTGTAGAGATAGCTGCATCGATTGATGTTAACGCAGCAGAAGCATCGCCTGTAGTTGCAACGGACAAACTCGCTAAACTTAAACCAGATGCACCATAACCACCTGAACGAGATAAGTTTACAGAAATAGTTTGACCACCGTTTGCACCCACTAAGAATGCAGCTGAATAAGTACCTGTTAACAAATCCACACCTGCGAACTGTGTATTTGCACCAATACGGCTAATTTCAGTTTTAAGAGCTGAAACTTCTTTCTGTAACGCAGTACGGTCAGCAGAGCTGTTGATACCGTTTTGCGATTGAACCGCTAATTGACGAATACGTTGCAAAGAAGACGTAATTTCTTGCATTGCACCTTCAGCAGTTTGCACTACTGAAATACCGTCATTTGCGTTACGTACCGCTTGATTCAAACCTTCAATTTGGCTGGTCATACGAGCCGCAATTTGCATACCAGCAGCGTCATCAGCGGCACGGTTAATACGGAAACCCGAAGACAAACGTTCAAATGAAGTATTTAAACGATCTGAAGAGTCCATCAATTGACGCTGTGCGTTCAACGATGAAACATTAGTATTTACGAACATACCCATAGTAGTTACCTCCTGAGAACTGCTTTAGGTTCCCTCAAACCTGTGCAAAGTCAGTTCGCCAAAAATTTAACTCTTTCGAGTCACCTCTAAAGCTTTGAAAGTCGGCCCCTCAACCTCATTTCAAAATTTATATTTCCCCTCATTAAAAGTTATCGGCACTTTCTGAATATCCTTTAGCTTTTTTTTCTATTTTTTTTAAATTAATTTTCTTTTTAAAAATCAATGAAGTGGAATAAAAATCAAATCATATCCTGCAAATAAACTAAATTATTTATCCGGTAAAATCGAAAATTGTCAGGTTTATTTGGATATTTTTTGCGATAGCCACATCTTCAAACCAGCAAGAATGATTAACCATTGAATTTACATTCAGCTCAATTTATATAGAATGGCGCTCGCAGAGGAGGTCGCTTTTATATGTTTAATCTGTTCAACAAGCAAAATATACGCGGCGATATATTGGGTGGTATTACTGCTGCAATAGTGTCGCTTCCACTTGCACTAACATTTGGCGTTGCTTCAGGTTTAGGGCCAGAGGCAGGTTTATATGGTGCATTACTTGTTGGTTTGTTCGCTGCAATTTTTGGCGGAACACCCACTCTAATTTCAGAGCCTACAGGCCCAATGACAGTACTTATGACTGCTGTCATAGCTTCTTTCATCGCGGCAGATCCCGAAAATGGTGTTGCCATGGCATTTACCGTTGTAATGATGGCGGGCGTATTTCAAATACTCTTTGGCGCGCTCAAACTCGGTAAATATATTACCTTAATGCCCTACAGCGTTGTTTCTGGCTTTATGTCAGGTATAGGGTGTATTCTGATAATTATGCAGTTGGCGCCAGCTCTCGGCCAATCATCACCGAGTGGCGGTGTGATAGGTACATTAGGCAATTTACCAGACATTTTCGCGAATATCAGCATTGCAGAATTTTCTCTATTTGTAGCTACACTCGCGCTACTATTTTTAACCCCTAGTAAAATTACCCGTATTATCCCAGCGCAATTAATTGCTTTAGTCTTTATTACCCTAGCTTCAATTTATTTTATTGACGGCGCAGACATCCGCCGCATAGGTGAAGTTTCAGTTAGTTTACCCGAGTTAGTTTTACCAACTTTCACCGCGAGCCAATGGCAAAGAATGGTTGTTGAAGCGGCCGTGTTAGGCATGTTGGGTTGTATTGATTCAATGCTAACTTCCGTTATTGCCGACAACCTCACCAGAACTGAACATAAGTCAAACAAAGAACTTATAGGTCAAGGTTTAGGTAACCTAATTTCAGGTTTATTCGGCGGTTTACCGGGCGCAGGTGCAACTATGGGCACTGTAGTTAACATTCAAGCGGGTGCACGCACAGCATGGTCTGGCGTCACGCGAGTAGTCGTATTGGCGGTTGCGATCTTTGGTGCAGCATCTTTAATTAGTGTTATCCCATTAGCTGTGTTAGCCGGTATAGCCGTTAAAGTGGGTGTCGATATACTAGACTGGAGCTTTATCAAACGTGCTCATAGAGTATCGTGGCAATCAACGCTAATTATGTACTCTGTGTTAACCCTAACCGTACTAGTTGATCTTATGGTTGCCGTTGGTATTGGTTTATTTGTGGCGAATATCATTATTATTGAGAAATTGAGTCGCAGCCAATCACAACAAATTAAAGCGATTTCTGATATGGATGATGAGTTACCGTTAAACAAAGCTGAGCGCGAACTACTTAATCAAGGTAAAGGCAAAATATTATATTTTTACTTAAGTGGCCCTATGATTTTTGGTGTATCTAAAGCGCTTGCACGTGAACGTTCATCGATTGAGAATCACGACTCCATTATTATTGATTTAAGTGATGTGTCATTAATTGACGATACGATATCACTGTCGATTGAAAATATGATTTTGGAATCGCTCGACGCCAACAAACAAGTTTGTGTGATTTATCAATTGGAAGCAAACAAAAGCAAGCTATGCGGAATGAGTGACGGACAGCTATCCGAAGAGATGTTTGTCCGTTCTCGAGAACAAGCTTTACTTAGAGCCAATGAATACCTGCTTCGACACGGCAATGTCTCAGAAGCAAGCCTTCAAGCTTAAATTTTAAAAAGCGCCATTTCACGGCGCTTTTTTTATATTTGCAAATAAGGCTGCAGAGACATTATTAATATAACCTCAGCTGCGCGTAAGCAGAGTTGAAGTAAATTTATGCGTTTTAACAGTAACTCGTTTATCTTTACGATCCAATGCGGATAGTTTTTCATCTATCAAGGCATTTTTATGTATCTAATAGCTGGTTATTAGTAGTAAAAATAACGCAGAGAGATGGAAAAATAGACATATTGGGCAATTTTGATTATGCGCAACTGAGGTTAATATATGCTACAACAGGCACTAAAGCTCAGAGCCAATAAAATGAGGTTAAAATGGAAGAGATAGTTCGTGGTGTAAAAAAGTTCCAGCAACATGGCTACCCAGAGCGCAAAGCTTTGTTTAAAGAGTTAGCCAATGGTCAAAGCCCTGAAGTGCTATTTATCACCTGCGCCGACTCGCGCATTGACCCAAACCTATTAACTAATGCCGAGCCTGGTGACCTATTTATCTGCCGCAATGCCGGCAACGTGGTGCCTCCACATAGCAATGCAACTGGTGGCATGACAGCATCCATTGAGTTTGCTGTAACCATACTAGGTGTTAAACATATTGTTATATGCGGCCATACCGACTGTGGCGCGATGAGAGGTGTAATTGATCCAGCAGGATTGGATGCCGTACCACATGTCAAAAACTGGCTTGGTCATTGCCGTGCCGCTGGCGAAATCGTCAAAGCTAAATATGGAAAATTGGAGCCAGCGCACATGAACGACGTGATAGAAGCAAATGTAGTAATGCAAATGCTACATTTAAAAACCCATCCTGCTGTGGCAGTGCAGTTAGCACAAAAAACAGTCAGTATTCACGGCTGGGTGTACGACATTAAAAATGGCAAGGTGAAGGTTTACAACGAGCTAGACGATATATTTGTGTCGTTAGAACAGGCTTATCCAGAATTCTTAGATAAATAACCCTCAAAGAGGATAGTCTCGTAATGAGATTACCCTCTATAAATCGTTAGTATCTAACATACGATATTTAATCGCTAAATGGGTTAATTCAACATCACCACTAATTTTCAATTTTTCAAACATTCGATAGCGATAGCTATTTACTGTTTTTGAACTCAAATTGAGTTGCTCTGAGATGTCTTGTACCTTTTCACCACGGGTAATCATCATCATGATTTGCAATTCACGCTCTGATAATACATCAAATGGGTTTTCATCTTGCCCACCAAATTGAGACAAGGCAATTTGCTGTGCAATATCAGGTGCTATGTACCTTTGACCAGACTGGACAAGACGAATTGCTTTGATCATTTCATCTGGTGCCGCACTTTTTGTTAAATAACCAGCTGCGCCTATTTGCATGACCTTAGCAGGAATCGGATTTTCAGTGTGTATGGTCAGAAAGATAACTTTGGTGTCTGGACAATAGCGCACTATCTTTTTAGTCGCTTCCATCCCTCCAATACCGGGCATATTCATATCCATCAACACAATATCCGGATTATTTTTCCGGCAAAACTGCACCGCTTCTTCGCCAGTCTGTGCCTCGCCAACAACTTTAATACCGCGGACTTCGCTTAAAATCCGATTAATCCCTGTACGTACTAATTCATGGTCGTCGACCAATAGTATGTTTATCAACTCAGACTCCGATTAATTATTGTATTCAGGTTAGCTTCCCAGCTAGTCATATCTCACCTAATTTACCCTAGGTACTAAAAAGATTGTTATAGAAACGTCAACAAAAGTAAAGAATTAGATAACAGATTAGCGATTTATCGCGTAACTTTGTTGCGCAATGACAGGACTAACTCAGCTTCTGCTCTTGGTATTTCGCATTCAGCCATAATTTCGTCGACCGAAGCGCCCTTCTCTGCCAACTTAGCTGCGCGACTATACAACTTAGATTCAGGCTCAAATAACTCAACTTCGTTAAATTTTTGTTCAAGTTGCGCAAAGTATTGGCCTAAAGTTTTCACTGTTTTCCCTACACCAACACTTGATTGCCGCGCCTCTTCAAGTTCAAGCTTAATTATTTTGACATCTCGCTCAAATTGGCTCAGTTGCTCAGATAACGAAGCGTTGGCATCAACTAATTGACGCTTGAGCTGTTTTATTAAATAAAAAGCAACCATAAGGGCCAGCATTAGAACACCAATGCAGCCCGATAAAATCATAATTTCCATATGCGCTTAGAAAGTACTAAGTTCATCCCACTCTTCGTCACTTAATAGTTTATTTAAGTCAACAAGAATCAATAATTCGCTACCTCGGTTAGATACACCTTGGATGAATCTGGCACTTTCTTCAGTGCCAACGTTTGGTGCACTGTCGATTTCAGATGATTTTAAATAAACCACTTCAGCAACACTATCCACTAGGATGCCGATAACTTGTTTTTCTGCTTCAATAATCACAATGCGGGAGTTGTCGGTTACTTCAGATGGATTTAATCCAAAACGCGAGCGCGTATCTATTACAGTGACAACATTACCACGTAAGTTAATGATCCCAAGAACATAATCAGGTGCGCCTGGAACTGGAGCGATTTCAGAGTAACGTAGTACTTCTTGTACTTGCATTACATTGATACCATAGGTTTCATCGTCTAACTTAAAAGTAACCCACTGCAATATCTCATTATCGGCCGCATCTGCCACAGTATTTCTGCTTGCACTATTCATATTCTAAGCTCCGACTAGTGTCATTTTTTATCAAGGCTATTTAAGCCTTGCTCTAATAATTGAATCAACTGTTTAACATCCAGTAAAGCACACATTTTCTCTTTGACCAAACCCGCTAACCAAGGGCGTTTGCTATCAGAAGTGCGCCACTTAATATCCTCAGGTGCCATTGTCACTGTATTAACTAATCCTTCACAGGCTAGTCCCCAATTACTGTCACCTAACATAATTAAATATTTATAGTCTAATGAATCCGCTAACTCGTCATTATATTTTTCTGGCATCACCCACAGTGCACTATCCACTACATTAATTTTTTGTTCTCTGTGGATCATCAAACCTTTAAACCACTTAGGTTTACCAAACAAAGGTGAAACGTCAGCGAGGTTATGTATACCACCTAACTCGGTTAATGGTACAGCTAACACTAAACCTGCAACCTCAAAATACAGCGCTTGAAAATCTTCGACTGGAATCGATTTTTCAGGTGTTGTTGGTGGCGGAGGGGTTAATTCCAACTCTTCAACGACAACTGTTTGTTCAATAACTTTTGGTTCTTCTACAACAGGTGCAGGCGGAACAATTGGCTCAACAGGTATTTCAACTTGTTTTAGCAGTTCTTCAACTGGTTTTACACGTTCTGCTGCAGGTGCATAGGGTCGAACGATTTCTTTCGCTACCACTTTTTCTTGAGCTTTTGGTGCAGGTGTTACAGAAATATCAACGTCTTCGGTTAACAAAGCGTTGAGATACTCCTCCATCACCTCTTCATTTGCAAATACACCTTTACTCATGGCCCTAATCATCTAACTCCGATACAAATGTTAATAACGAGTTGTATGCGAATACACCTCGTGATTTAGGCGCATACATTGAAGGTACCAACTGCTCTAAACTAGCATCACGAAATTTGGTATCGACCGGTATTACGCTGGACCAAACGTCATCACCGTATACTTTCTTCAATTCTTTGTAAGCTTCTAACGATGCTCGAGTACGCTTATCAAACATAGTTGGTACTATAGTGTACTTATAATGCTTTTTTTGAGATTTTGCCATTAAAAACAAGGTTCTCATCATTCTTTCTAAACCTTTTAATGCCAAAAATTCAGTCTGCACTGGCACCAATATACGTTCACACGCAGCTAGCGCATTAACCATGAGTACACCTAACACTGGTGGACAATCAATTAGCGCGTAGTCATATTCGTCTTGCAAAAGTTTAATTGCTTTTTTAAGGACCAGTCCCATGCCCCCTTGATTACCCATGCGTCTGTCTAAAGTCGCAAGTGCCATAGTGGCAGGTAAAATGTCCATGTTTGCAATAGACGTTGGACACAACATTTGCAACAGCTGCTCTTTGTTCATTGAATTGCGTTTAACAAACAAATCAAAAACACTGTTGTCTAACTCTTCGGAATCAATACCAAAATAATAGGTCAAAGATGCATGTGGATCAGTATCTATTAATAATACCCGCTTGCCACGTTCAGCAAGGATCCCACCTAACGTGACCGTTGTCGTTGTTTTGCCAACGCCTCCTTTTTGATTGGCAATCGTCCAAACTATCAAAAGTGACCCTTAATCATTGCAAACTAAATTCGTTCTTTATTCTGTCAGCCATTTGGTTTAATGCAATAGACTCTGAAGAAATTCCTGCACTAGCAACAGCTTGTGGCATTCCATACACAACACAAGAATCTTCATCTTGCGCCCATATCGTCGCTCCTTGCTGCTGCAAAAATTTAGCTCCATCTCTGCCATCTGCGCCCATACCGGTCAAAATCAGTGCAAGAACTTGGCCTTTATAAGCTTTACCAACAGAAGCAAAGGTAACATCAACACTCGGTTTATAGGTTAATCTATCTGAGTTATCTTCCTTAATTAAAATCTTCGCCCCAGAGCCGACGCCATCTACTATCATTTGTTTGCCGCCGGGTGCTAAATAAGCACAACCAGCTTTCAACACTTCACCATTCTGCGCTTCTTTAACTGATATTTCACACATGCTATCTAACCTTGCAGCAAATGCGGCAGTAAATGCAGCAGGCATATGTTGAATCAACAAAATGGGTGTAGGAAAGCTTTTTGGTAATTTAGTTAAAATGGTTTGTAACGCAACAGGACCACCTGTCGATGTACCGATCGCAACAACTTTATAATTACCAGCATTTTTACTTGGGCTAGCAGCTCTGCGCTTAGATTGAATTGCTTCTAATTGAGCTCGATTGGATTGCTCGCTGGCGATAGACTCTTTCTTTTCTACTCTAGACGCTATCTGGCTTCGAGTCGCAAATCTGTTTGTACCAGCAGACTTAAGTGCAGCCATACGCATACTTATGCGTCGTTTAGAAATTTGCTTTATTCGAGTCTGCAACAAATTGACAGCTTCGTCTTTATTGCGCGCGATATCTTCAAATTTTTTCGGTAAAAAATCTAAAGCGCCAGCTTCAAGTGCATCAAGCGTTGCTTGTGCGCCATCATGCGTCAACGACGAAAACATTAAAATTGGCGTGGGATACTTTTTCATTATCTCACGCACCGAAGAGATACCATCCATTACAGGCATCTCAACATCCATAGTAATAACGTCAGGTTTAAGCTTTATAGTTTTTTCTAAAGCGTCTTTACCGTTTAATGCAGTATCCACAACAGTCAAGTCTGGATCTTGATCTATTATTTCCGACACTCGCCTTCTAAAAAAACTTGAGTCGTCTACTACCAAAACACGAATCGGCATGAACTCCGCCTTAAATTTATCCAGAGCTAACTAAACTAAATCAGCGTTTAGCGTACTTTTTTAACATGCCAGGCACATCTAAAATAAGTGCTATTCCACCATCACTAGTAATGGTAGCACCTGCCATACCCGGCGTGCCTTGCAGCAATGCATCAAGTGGCTTGATCACCACTTCCTCTTGGCCGATTAAAGAATCAACAACAAAACCAACCTGTTTACCCGCGCCAACTTGAACCACAACTACGTGACCCACTTTGCGATTGCCGCGTTTCTGCTTTTTGTCATTACGGGTTAACCAATCTTGCAAATAAAACAGCGGAATTGCTTTTTTACGCACTATCATAGTTAACTGACCGTCAACCGTATTGGTTTTTTTCAAGTCTAGATTGATAATTTCGCTGACTCCAGCAAGTGGCAATGCAAAAGTTTGCCCTGAAACTATCACCATCAAGGTTGGCAGAATAGCCAAGGTTAACGGCACTTTAATATCTAATTGAGTACCTACGCCTTTTTCAGATTTAATAACAACAGAGCCGTTAAGCTGAGTAATTTTCGTTTTAACAACGTCCATGCCCACACCACGACCAGAAATATCTGAGATCTGCTCTTTAGTAGAAAAACCTGGCGCGAAAATTAAATTGTATGCCTCAGAATCTGACATGCGAGTTGCCGCATCCGCATCTAAAATACCGTTCTTGACTGCTTTTTCTTTGAGTTTTTCTGGATCCATACCTGCACCATCGTCCGCGATGGTTAACAAAATATGATCCCCTTCTTGCGATGCGGACAATTTAACCGTACCACAACGAACTTTACCATTTGCGGCCCTAACATCTGGCATTTCAATACCGTGATCAACTGAGTTGCGCACTAAATGGACCAATGGATCAGCCAAAGCTTCAACCAAGTTTTTATCTAAATCGGTTTCTTCACCTTCTAACAACAAAGTTATTTCTTTGTTTAATGAACGAGCTAAGTCACGTACCACACGCGGAAAACGACCAAATACTTTTTTGATTGGCTGCATGCGCGTTTTCATTACCGCACCTTGCAAATCCCCAGTGACGACATCCAAATTCGCAATTGCTTTGGACATATCTTCGTCGTTTACATTTATGCCTAAACTAACCAAACGATTACGTACTAATACGAGTTCACCAACCATATTCATAATTTGGTCTAGACGTTTAGTGTCAACCCGCACTGTTGTTTCAGCTGCAGGCGCTGGGGCAGGCGCTTTTTTCTTTTCAGCTACAGCAGCTGCTGGTGCAGGAGTTTTTGCTGCAGGAGCTGGGCTAGCAGCGGGCGCTTTAGCTGCTGCTGGGCTCGGAGCTGGTGCGGCTTTAGGTGCAGGGCTTGGAGCTGGCATTTTTGCAGCAGGAGTCGGAGCAGGCGCTTTGGCTGCTGGGCTAGGTGCAGGTGCAGGTGCAGCAGGCGCAGGAGCTGATTCAGCAGAAGGTCCTTTCCGTTTACCATGTAATTGATCTAATAAAGCTTCAAATTCGTCATCTGAAATATCATCACCTGAACTTGAAACTGTAGGTGATGGTGCTGTTGACGGCGCTGGAGCAGCGTCATTGGAAGTAAACTGGCCTTTACCATGTAATTCATCCAACAGAGCTTCAAATTCATCATCAGTTATTTCATCACTAGATGAAGCTGAAACTGCGGCGACAGCAGGTGCTGGTGCAGGCGCTGGCGAGCCAGTACTTGTTGGCCCTTTATTGGCACCATGTAATTGATCCAGCAACTTCTCAAATTCATCGTCGGTTATTTCATCTAATGGCGCTGAAGAATCACCTGTCGACGTTTGCACAGTCTCGGGCTCTTCTAAAGCTGAGTCAAAAAATTCAATCGAGTCGTCACCAATAGCTTGGTCTAAGGTCGGTGCTGGTGCAGAAAAAGTCGCGTCATCCGCGGACGCTGGTTCGCTGAGTTTGTGCAAAGTATCTAATAATTGAGGATCGGCAGGCTCTGGCGTTTCTCTATTTTGAATCTGTGCAAACATCACGTTGATTGTGTCCAACGCTTGTAAAATAACATCCATTAATTCTGGGGTAACTTCACGCTGGCCTTTGCGTAAAATATCAAAAACGTTCTCAGCACCATGACAAGCATCAACTAAAGCTGTCATGGCTAAAAACCCAGCACCACCTTTAACTGTATGAAAGCCACGGAAGATAGCATTTAATAAATCAGAATCTTCTGGATTATTCTCTAGCTCCACCAGCTGCTCAGATAACTGTTCCAGAATTTCAGCCGCTTCGACCAAAAAATCCTGCAATATATCTTCATCTACATCAAAGCCCATGGAACCTGTCCCCTAATTAAAAACCTAAACTCGACAAAAGATCATCTACTTCATCTTGATTGGAAACCGCATCCACCCTTTCTTCCGCGTCAATTATCGGCCCTTCAGGACCTTCATTAACGGCTTTGTCTGTTTTTTCGGTTGGTTGTGGTTCACCAAATACTGTAAGTAAATGAATTAAGTTATCTTCTACTTCTTTTACTAATTCAATTACTCGACGAATGACCTGGCCTGTTAAATCTTGAAAGTCTTGAGCCATTAATACATCGTTTAATCGCGTCTTTAAGCTTTCGGCATCACCTTGGGATTTCTTTAATAAACTATCGACATCGTGGCAAAGTGTTTTAAATTCACTCAGCTCAATTTGGCGGTTCATTAATTTATCCCAAGTTGGAATTATATCTTTAATGTTATCGTCTAAACCTTCTGCAATAGGCAAACAATCCTCAACAGCATCCATAGTTTTATTGGCTGCTTTTTCGGTCATTTCCATCACATAACTTAAACGGTTTTTAGCATCCGGAATATCTTCTGTCGCTAAGTCGGCAATTCTCACATCTAATTGAAAATCGCCAATTGAGTTGTGTAACTGTCGCGTCAGCTTGCCTACTTCTTCAAAAAGCTCTACAGACGCTGCTTGCGTAGCGGAGTCAATAATTTGATTGGCGGTGTCGTTATCACCTTGTTCAAGGCTTGCAACTAACCGTCTAGCATCTTCCAAACTGATTTTAGGAGCATTTGGCAACAATAGAATTCTCCTAAACCACTTAACCTAAACGTTCAAATATCTTATCGAGCTTCTCTTTTAAGGTTGCTGCGGTAAATGGTTTAACTATATACCCATTCACACCAGCTTGAGCTGCTGCAATAATCTGTTCTTTTTTCGCTTCGGCCGTTACCATTAAAACAGGGATATGTTTTAACTTAGCATCAGCACGAATGGCTCTTAGTAAGTCAATACCTTGCATGCCTGGCATATTCCAATCTGTTACAACAAATTCAAAATCACCATTTTGCAACATAGGCAAGGCGGTAGCGCCGTCATCTGCTTCTGACACATTCGTAAAACCTAGGTCTCGCAGTAAGTTTTTAATAATGCGTCGCATAGTTGAGAAATCGTCTACAACTAGCACTTTCATATTCTTGTCCAAAGCTTCCTCCGCTCGCGATTATTATGTAGCAAATCAATTTATATCTGTTGCCAGCTTTTTAGCCTGGCTTTTAACCTGTGCATAGCTTGGCTGTGAATCTGACTGACGCGCGACTCACTTACATCCAACACTGCACCGATTTCTTTTAAGTTTAATTCTTCATCATAGTACAAGGATAAAACTAAAGCTTCCCTTTCAGGTAAAGTTTCAATTGCCTTGACTAAGGCGCCTTGGAAAGCGCCATGAGCCATATCTTCAAACGGCTCATCAGCATTTTTGCTGTCAGGGCTGCCGATAACGTCTTCGGTGACGCCTAAATCTTCGATGCCAATTATTTTGCCACAATTTACATCATTTAAAATATGATGGTACTCATCTAACGAAATATCAAGTTTTTCAGCAACTTCTGCGTCTCTAGCATCCCGGCCAGTTTCTTTTTCTACTTCGGCAATAGCCTGTGAAATCATGCGGCTATTTTTGTGAACAGAACGAGGCGCCCAATCACCACGACGGATCTCGTCTAACATTGCACCTCGAATTCGAATACCAGCGAAAGTTTCAAAACTTGCGCCTTTACTACCATCAAAATTTTTCGAAGCTTCAAGCAAACCTATCATGCCAGCTTGAATCAGGTCATCAACCTGAACGCTGGCGGGTAAACGAGCCATCATATGATGAGCAATGCGTTTAACTAAACCAGCATGCATTTCCACCAATGCCTGTTTTTGATCTACAGTTTGGTAAGCCGCCACTTTATTCACAACAGACTAAGCTCCTGGTGCAACCAATTGTTCAATGAAAAATTCTAGATGCCCAGTAGCATTATCTGGTATGGGCCAACGTCCCGCTTTTGCGGCTAAGGTTTTAAACGCAATAGCGGCAGGTGATTTCGGAAACGCATCTACGATTGTTTTCTGTCGTCTGACCGATTTTCTAATGTTTTCGTCAAACGGGATTATTGCAACCAATTCAATGGCTACATCTAAAAATCTATCTGTCACTTTGGATAGTTTAGCAAATAATTCTTGACCTTCACGCATTGAACGAACCATGTTGGCAACTATTTTGAAACGAAATACGCCAAAGTCGCGATTCAATACTTTCATTAATGCGTAAGCATCTGTAATTGAGGTGGGTTCATCACATACCACAACCATAACATCTTGTGCTGCACGGGAAAAACTCAGCACCATGTCAGAAATACCTGCTGCGGTATCAACAATTAATACATCAAAATCTTTTTGCAATTCACTAAATGCTCGGATTAAGCCAGCGTGCTCCTGTGGCGTTAGCTCAACCATATTACGTGTACCAGAAGTAGCGGGGACAATTTGAATACCATGTGGACCTGTTAACAATATGTCATCTAAGCCACATTCTCCCGCTAATAAATGAGATAAATTCTTCTCTACACGCAATCCCAACATTACGTCAACATTAGCTAAACCTAAGTCAGCATCAAAAACGAGTACACGCTTGCCTTGCTGTGCCATTGCAACAGCCATATTCAGCGATACATTGCTTTTACCAACGCCACCTTTGCCGCCTGTGACTGCAATTACTTTTACTCTTTTTTGCTTCATATTTCGAAGGCCATTGGCCTGATCACCTAACTGGTTCATTATCTTCATAAATTCTTATTTATATATAGGCTGTCTTGCGCCATCTGTAAACCAGTATGGATGAGAAAAATCTCTTTCGTCCATTAATCCGGCTGCCTTATCGGTTAAATACTGTGCACTTGCTGCTTTTATATCCTCTGGCACGCGCTGACCATCAGTAAGATACCCGATTGGCAGGGCATTTTGAATGGCAACACTAATAATTTCTCCCAAACTCATGCTTTCATCTAATTTGGTGAAAATACAACCTGATAACGAAATTCGTTTAAATTGTTGTACAGCTTCCATTAAAACACGACGCTGTGCTGTAGCCTGTAATACTAAATAACTTCGAATCTTAACATTAGTTGATTTCATCAGGCTATCTAATTGTTCAGCTAAACGTAAATCACGTTGACCAACGCCCGCTGTGTCAATTAATACTAGTTTACGATTACGTAACTGATGAAGTGTATCAGCCAATTCTTCTGAATGAGATACGACCTTACACGGACAACCAATAATCTTCGCATAAGTTTGCAATTGTTCATGTGCGCCGATGCGATAGGTATCGGTTGTTACTAAAGCAACTGAGTCTGCACCATGTTTTTTCGCAAAATGCGCAGCTAACTTAGCCACTGTGGTTGTTTTACCCACACCAGTTGGCCCTAATAATGCCACTACACCACCACGACGCATAATGTCATTGTTAGTTACATTAATTTGATTGGTTAATAAGTCTAATGCATGTTCCCAAGCTTCATTTTGATCTATGTCACTTGGTAAAAAGCTAGCGATTTGATCGGCAACGTCACTTGAAATACCCATTTTAACCATACGGTCAACAATATAAGCGCGAATCGGTTCACTACGCGCCATTTCTTGCCACATCAATCCAGAAACTTGATGTTGTAATAAACTTCTAAGTTCAGCCATCTCAGCTTTAATCGATGTTAGCTCTTCATTATTTGATTCAGGTTGAGCTTGTGCTTGCACAGGTTTTGCGTGAGTTTGTGGTTGTGAAGCTTGCAACAATGGCGAATTGCGCCAATCATCTTCCATTTCGTCTTGGTCAACTGCAGCAGCAAGTGAACGCATCATACGTTGTTTGTTGGCACGTAAGTTTTTTTGCATGTCACTTTCTTGACGTTTGTTTTGTTCACGGCTATATGCAGGTGCTGGTTGGCTTTGACGTTGCAATAAAGACTGTAAGCTGTCAGACATTTTTATTTCTTCAGCTTCTTCACGAACAGGCGCAGTTGGTGCCGCGGCTACTGGCTGTGAAGCCTGCTGTGCTGGTTCAGCATCAATCGCTGCAACTATCTCTATACCTTCTGGTACTTTAGTATTTGACATAATGACAGCATCTGGCCCTAAAGTCGCTTTAACTTGATTTAATGCCGAACGAATATCTTTTGCTACAAACCTTTTAATTTTCATCAATCCTCCTCAGCCACGCTACATTTTTATGCACGGACAAAGCAATGCTCAGACAAATATTTGACGTTACTGTCCTATCGAGTGAACGATACGAATTTGTTTATCATCCGGTATCTCTTGATACGACAGCACATGTAATCCGGGTACAGTGTGTTTGGTAAACCTAGCCAGCACGTTTCTTAGTATGCCGGAGGTTAATAACACTGATGGCTCACCATTCATCTCTTGTTGTTGAGATGATTCTTGCAAGGCATTTTGTATGCGCTCTGCAAGCCCTGGTTCTATACCACCACCTTCTGCTCCACCTGCTTGCATAGACTGATGCAATATTTGCTCCAACTCTGGCGCCAAAGTTATGACAGGCAGTTCTTCTAAGCCATTGGATATTTCTTGAACAATTAATTTTCGTAGCGAAATTCTTATCGCAGCCGTTAAGACATCGGGGTCTTGGCTCTTAGGTGCATACTCAACTAAGGTTTGAACTATGGTGCGCATGTCACGAATTGCCACACCTTCAAACAATAAATTTTGCATAACTTTAACGACACACGACAAACTTAAGATGTCAGGCACTAAACCTTCAACCAACTTAGGATAAGATTTCGCCAACATATCCATTAAGTTTTGTGCTTCTTCATGGCCAATTAATTGCCATGCGTTATTGGTTAGCAACTGACTTAAGTGAGTCGCGACTACAGTAGAAGCGTCTACTACTGTATAACCTAGGGTTTGAGCTTGTTCGCGTTGGTCTGGGTTAATCCACACAGCTTCTAGGCCAAATGCAGGATCTGTTGTTTTAACCCCTTTAAGATTACCAAATACTTGCCCTGGATTGATCGCCATTTCTTTGTCGTGATAAATTTCAGCTTGGCCTATCACTACACCCATTAGAGAAATTCGATAAACATTTGGTGATAAATCTAAGTTGTCGCGAATGTGTACTGCAGGCACCAAAAAGCCCATTTCTTGCGACATTTTTTTCCTAACACCCTTAATGCGCGAAAGCAGTTCACCACCTTGCGATTTATCCACTAGAGGAATGAGTCTATAGCCAACTTCTAAACCAATTACATCCATAGGTTGAACATCATCCCAGCTGATTTCTTGAGGCTCTGCCGCAGGTGCTGCATTTCCTGGAAGTGCTTTGCTGCCAGTATTGGCTGAACCAGCTTTATTACCATCGCGCCCTTTGATTAATGCACCTGATTTTGACTTAGGTGCTTCACTACGTTGTTTATTCAGCCAATATGCCGCGCCCGCAACTACAGCAGCCAAACCAAGAAATGCAATATGCGGCATACCCGGCACTATGCCCATAACAAATAAAATAGCGGCGGCTATATATAAAGCTTTGGAGTTACCTAACTGATCAGTTAATTGATCGCCCAAATCGACCGAAGTATTTTGACGCGTAACTATGATTGCAGTGCCAACCGACATTAAAAGTGATGGAATTTGTGCAACCAAACCATCACCTATAGTTAATAAGGTATAAATTTCAATTGCATCAGAAAAGTTAAGATCGTGCTGAACCATGCCAATAATCAAACCACCGGCAATATTGATTAACATGATCAACAAACCAGCTATCGCATCACCTTTTACGAATTTACTCGCACCGTCCATAGAACCATAAAAATCCGCTTCATCAGTAATTTCTTTGCGGCGTACAACCGCTTCTTCTTGGCTAATAAAACCTGCGTTTAAGTCGGCATCTATCGCCATTTGTTTACCTGGCATACTGTCTAGGGTAAAACGAGCACTTACTTCAGAAATACGACCTGCACCCGCAGTCACAACTTTAAAGTTAATAATCATTAAAATGGCAAAAACAACTAAACCAACTGCGTAGTTGCCACCTATCACCACCTCACCAAAAGAGGCGATAACTTGTCCGGCGGCATCACCACCATTGTGGCCTTCAAGCAAAACGATACGGGTAGAGGCAATGTTTAATGCCAAACGCAAAACGGTTGCAATTAAGATAACCGTCGGGAAAGCGCCAAATTCCAGTGGTTTTAACGTGTAAATAACCACCAGCAATATCACCATAGACAAAGCGATATTAAACGAAAACAAAATGTCTAATAGGATGGCCGGCAAAGGTAAAACAACCATAGCAAGTATGGCCAAAACAACAAATGCGACACCAAAGCCCGTCATCTGTTGGAAATTATCTTTACTCAAATTAAATTTTTGCAAAGTTTGCGTTAACTGCATACGTCAATAATCCAGCACCCTCATATAAGTGAGGCTAGCTCTGCAAAAATAAGGCCAGGCTGCTTAAACCGCTTGAAGAATATCGTATAACAGAGTGGGATCAGTTTGAGTTGGCTGCTGTTCGTCAGCTGCTTGCTGTAATGCAAATAAACGATTGCGCGCATGTAATGATAAATTATCAATTACATGTTGGTCGATTTTAGCTTTATCATTAAATTGTGATAGCGCAGGCGGATTTAAACAAGCAACAAGTTTATTCATTGCCAGTCCTGCAAAATTTAACGCATAACTCTGGTCAAGCGCTGATTCAAAAGCGGCATCGTCTGCAGCCACTTTATATTGATGAACAACACCCAGTTGTTGTTTTAAATAAGCTTCGTCTGATTCAAAAGCTTGTTGTTGCTGTTTAGCAATTTTAAATTGGGCGTTTTCACAAACATTTTCATCCAGCATAGCTAACAACAAAGCAAAATCACCGCGGTGATTTTGTTCCAAAGCGCGATTAAGCGAATTTGAAATATGTCCTTCGTTGATAATTTGCATTTTTGCTGAGTAATTAATCAATATGAATAAAAGTTACTCTTTACATCGGCCTTTGAAAAAAAAACTTAAGTTTTTTTACAAAAAAGCTTTACAGCACAATTTAATTTGATAGTATGCGCGGCGTCTTCCGGAGGGGTTCCCGAGTGGCCAAAGGGATCAGACTGTAAATCTGACGGCTCTGCC
>NZ_JH767531.1:157484-171888 GCF_000281085.1 Catenovulum agarivorans YM01 | reverse complement strand
TTTTAATCAATCAAATTACTTGCAAACGGAGTGGGTCCATATATGGCTTGCAGCGTTTGGCGATGGTAATTCCATGCGGCATTGCTGCCACCGAACGAAATTACAAACTATTCACTGCCTTCTGGCACATATACAATCGAGCCATCGGCCATTTTGTAGGCAACACCAGCTTTTGTACCTTCACCCGAACCAATTTCGCCGCTACTTTTAAACGTCTCAATGGTTTCACCATTTTTGATGATCATTTCCATATTCGGCTCACCCGCGTTTTTAATTACTGTGACATTTTCGGCACTAAACGGGTTCATAGGGTTTTGTGCAATCGCAATTAACAGCGCAGCGATTAACACCAAAAAAACGTCGACTAAGTTGACCACGCTTAATGCTGGGTTGATTGCTTCGTCTTCATCAAGCAGCCGCATTGTTTTGCTCCGCTTGTGGTTTTGTTGCTTGCGGATTAGATAAATTGGCGCGTGCGTTTACCGCAACTAACTCTTCAGCCAACCAACGCTTTTTCACACTGGCGATCCAAAATGTAATTGAGGCGATTACCAAGCCGAAAATAACTGCTGAGAATGCGATAATTAGATTTTCGCTGATACCTTGAATATCGCCGTCGGCCAAGCTTTTAAGTGCAGGTCCCATTGGGATCATAGTGGCGATTAGACCTAACATTGGCGCAAGGCGGCTTACGTTACGTACACCTTCTAATAATTTAAGTGCGGCAACGTCTAACTGGTCTTTATCAATTTTTTTGTTGTGATTAGCCAATTGGGCAATTGGATAACCTTGTAAATTCTTTCCTGAAAATTGAGCAACATCCTTGCTGTTTACAAATTCATTAAAATGATTTTGGTTTTGTTTGCGCTGCCATGTTTGCGCAATACATTCACCAATTGCGAATAGGCTGTAGATGAATAAAATAACGAGCAGGATAAGTACAGGTGCCATGAAAAAATCTGACATCTGGTACATGAGTTGTTCAATTTGGGTGATCATAATTTTTCTTTCGTGACTTAAATTTAATTTGTAAAAAGTTTCGCAACCAACTCAGATGCAGCATTGCTAGCACGGAGCTACACAATCACTCAGGCCGATAGTGCATTTACGCAAAAACGCTGTAAATACATCCTTGTACGCTCGCAAACGTCATCCATGACGATTGAAGTTTTGCTTAAAATGCACCACCGCCCTTCCTTCGGCTTGCGAAGCTGCTACTGTGCTCACTTCAAACCGCTGGAGACACACCACCAATAAAACACAAACACGCATAAATCCGTCTTTGGAGCTCCGCCGAGCCATCCATGGCTCAGAGGGTTTGCTTTTTTCTTGCTGGTGCATCTCCACTATTCTGTGTTTACCGCCTTTCCTTGTGCTTGTGCACAATTCCATGCGGCATTGTTGGCACTAGAAGCTCCGTTTACAATGCATCCGCGCGGAAGCTGTAGTTACCCGACTCTAAATCAGCGTTGTAATAACCCGTAATTTGTAACTTATAAGTCGCTGAAGCGGTTTTGATTAAATACACTCCATATTGCGACCACAATTTATGACCACTTTGTAAGTTGTATTGATACCAAGGTTGATCATCAAAAGCTTTTACATGGTATTCATCAGGTTGGAAGTAGTAGTAACGTAAAGCAGCTGTATCAATTGCCGAGTAATTGCTGCCAAAGTCTTGGATAGCAGTCGCATCGTCAGCAATATGCATTTCGTAACCAACTTGGTCGTTGTTGCCAGTACATGGCATGTAGAAATCCCATGCGTCTGTGCTTGAAACCATTTGTTTCAAATCAAAATCAACATACAAACCTGAGTAGCTTGCACAAGCTGCAACTGCATCAACTGTTAATGTGCTTTCAGCTTCAAAACTATCGTCCGACGCACCTTGGTTAGCCAAAGTAAAAGTGACACTGCTTAAACCACGAGCTGCAGTTTTAACAAAATCACTGACGCGGAATTTACTGAAGATACCGTCTGACTGCACAATAAAGTATTTGTCTGCCGACGCTGAAGCGACATGGTTTACCGGGTCATAGTCGTAAAAACCATCCAAGATATATTTAGTTTCATCTTGCTTAAACATATCGTCAGCAGGCACAGCATCAGCTGTAACTGAGGTATAGTCTTCTAACTCTGTTTCAGCGGTTGCATTCACAAAACTATCAACAATGGCTTTGCCATCAGCATCAAAAAAATCTGCGTTGTTGCCAGTGAAGTACATGCCAACTGTGTTATCAGCATGAGTATTTAAATAAACGCCGGTGCGTTTAAATGCAATGTCCCACTCACTGTTAGCGGCGGCTTCTTCAGCAGTTAAAGTTAATTCTGTTTGTGTGTCTAAATCGAAATAAACAAATTTAGAATCGGCTGACGTACCGGTTGAATAAGGGCCGAAACTGCTCACAACTGGGGTATTGTCTTTGCCGCCAGTTTCGCTGCCACCGTCGTTTGAATCACTGCTACCACAAGCAGTTGCTAATAGGGTAAGTGCCGAAGCCACTAATAATTGATTGTGTTTCATAGTTTGCATCTCTATAAAGTAATTTTTATTTAAAATTGATAGGTAAAGCCTGCGTACAAACGTCGGCTGCTAACTTCTCTTGCATCAAACTGCCCAGCTGCTACCGCTGCTTCGTCTGCATGCTCGTCAAAAATGTTGTCTACACCAGCGCGCCAAGATAAGTTTTCATTCCATCTCTGGGTGAAATTTAAGTTCCAACTGCTCCAATTGTTGTTGGACAATCCGGTAAAATTTTCATTGCTATATGCTTCATCCGCTTGGAAAAGCCAATAGAGCAAAATGTCTAAATCGTATTTAGATAGCTGATATAAAAAGTTGCTTTTAACCTGATGGCGAGGACGGTCGGCTAAACGACCAGATTCAAGGTTGTGTGCATCTAAGTAGCTGTAATTAAATTGATATTGCCAGCTGGTTAAACTGAGTTTGGCGCTAATATCAAAACCTTTCATCTCTGCACGGTCGATGTTTTGGTAGCTAGATATTTGATATTCGTAATTCACTGCTTGGGTTGCTGCTAGGTCAAATTCCGTTTTAATTAAGTTTTCAACTTTAGAAAAATGTAGATAGGTTTCTAACTCAAAGTCCGCTTGTTTATTCCAGACTGGTGTTTGCCAAGTCATAGTTAAATTGGCTTGTTTTGAGGTTTCAGGCTGTAAATTTTCATTGCCTAACACCATATAACCCAAATGACGATGGTCAAAAGTGTAGTAACGCTCTTTCAAATTAGGTACGCGATACCCCTCGCCTACACCAAAGCGCCAGTTAATTTTTTGCTCACCAAAAGTTTGTTTGAGCATGGCTGATACACGCAAAGCTCTATGCCAGCCAAAATTAGTGTCGTATTGAGCACGTGCGCCAGCAAGTAGCTGAAAGTCACCTTGTATGTAGTTTGCTTGGCTATAGAACTCGGTTGCAGAGCGGCTCTCGTTATCTATTTCAATGGTGCGACTTTCATCTAGCTTGTATTGATCTAATCCATCAAAATGCGCAACACCACCATTAACCCACTCAATTTCCGCATCATTCGACTTTAACGGAATAGTCACTACATACTTACCGTCTATGTCATTGAGCTTAATTGTAGTTTTACGTTTGCTTTCTTCACCGCTGATTTCTTTATGCAGCATAGAACGTGTATTAATGTTCCAAGCTTGGTTATTTGCCCAAAAAGCTGTATCGAATTGGTACTGCTCAACTTCAGATCCATAACCAGCAACCACAGTTTCTTCACCAACAGATAATCGGCTTTTTTGTTTAAATTTATCTTCAGTAAAGTAACGCAGCTTTGCTTGTACATTGTATGCGCTAAATTCACGGGTTAGTGAAGCGTCAGCGAATAATTTATCGAGACTTGCCGATGATTGTTTTTGGTCTTGCTTGTTGTAATCAAAACCTGGTTGTTGAATTAAATTAATATTGGTTCTAGCTATCCATTTACCAAATTGGCGCGAGATGTTCAAACGTGTTTGGTGTTCGTACTCATTACCGTCAATCGCGTTGTTGTGGTAATTAGCCAATTCGTAACTAATTTTTGTGCTATTGCCAACCGCTTTATTGGTGATGATATTAATTACTCCACCCATAGCTGAACTACCATACAAAACAGAACCAGCACCACGCATTACTTCAATTCGTTCAATATCATTAACGCTAATTTGATCTAAATCGACCTCTGAGCCTGTTGGGGTTAAGACTGGTTGGCTGTTAACCAATACCAATACCTGATTACCGCCAAAACCTTGCATTTGAATGTTGTAGCCGTCTTTTGGGCTGCGGGTAACAACCAGTCCAGGAACATAATTAAGCGCTTGAGCGACAGTGCCTTGGCTAACACGGAGAATTTCGTCTGCTGTGATAACCTCTACCGCAACAGGAGAGTTACTTAATAATTTTGCAGTACGAGTACCTGTCACAACAATATGCTCCGCCGCCGCTGTGGTTTGCATTGACTCAGCCTGAGCACAGGGGCTCACGCCTAAAGTGACTAGAGGCAGAGCCGTTACTAGACTAGACAGCTTAAATTTTTGTTTAACTAAATCCTTTTGATTACGGCATCCCTCTTGCCCGTTAGAAGATGGAAACAAAACAACACCAAACAAACACAAATGAGAATGGTTTGCATTTTAATGATCATTTAAACAAAGTCAAGAATGCTTGACCTTATTTTTGAGGCCCTTGGGCATTTGCGCCGCCACAAATTTGCAACTATGTTTAATAAGTTAACCACAATGCTAATATGACTAGGGGCTTGATAAATGCAGATGGTGCTTCAACTTCGCAAGTTGTATATGTATTGTTTAATGGTCACGCTCGGCTTTTCAGTTCAAGCACAAGATTTGGTAGGAAAATCATACGAACAGCAGCAAAGCGAATTAACAGAAGCCATTTTTCAAGCCCAATCGAATAACGATATTGACCAAAGTCTGATTCTATTATTGCAACAAATTCAACTAGCTATCTCAGCAGATGATACTGTCAAAATTCAAGAATATTTAATTCGAGTGCGAGCACTCAAAGACAAAGTGTCCAACCCCCAAACTGTATTTTCTAGTTCACTTGAACTCTCACAAATTTACCGGCATTTAGAGTTGCTGGACCAAAGTTTAGTAGAAGCAGAACAAGCCGAAGTAAAAGCAAAAGAAATGCGTGAGCCTGAGTTAATTGTTCAAGCATTAAGAAATAAAGGTTATGTGTACAAAGCACTAAAACAAAACGAAGATGCATTAATGACATTTTTATCGGCACTACGCCACCAATCAAGCACAGACACCATGACCCAAGCGAGTTTGATGCGTAACATTGCCGATGCATACTCTAAAATAAACGAACTAGTTTCTAGCGCACGTTATTACGAAAAAGCAACGGCAATACTGAAAGCTTATCCAGACAAAAAATTACTTCCACAGACCTTAATTATTTTAAGCAAAACACAAAATAAAATGGGGGATTATGCCCAAGCACTTATTAATATAAACCAAGCTTTATCCATTTCTCGCACCTACTTTCATCAAGCTCAAGAGTTAGATGCGTTAACCGTGCTATCCATTCTACATCGTAAATTAGGCAACTATGAAGACGCGCTTAAGTATGGCTTACAAGCTCTAGCTCTATACAAAAAATTGGATGATCCGAACGGCTTTGCAGCTGCTGCAAATTCAATTGGTTTAATTTGTATTCATTTGGAACAATTCGACAATGCCCGAAATTATTTCAATCAAATATTGCTGTTAAATAAATCAGAGGTAAACCCCAAGTACCGAGCTGCCGCTTATCGCGAACTAGGCAAACTGATTATAGATACAGAACCCAGTAAGGGATTAAGCTACGTAAAACAAGCTCATGCAATCTTTACCCAGCTGAACGATTTAAAAGGTGCGGGTACTGCGCTTAAAAATTTAGGCAACATATACATTCGATTGGGTGAAATCGACCAAGCTCAAACAACATTTGGCCAAGCAATTGACTTATTTACCTCAATACAAGATGTTTGGAATAAAACTGACACCCAAATTCAATTGGCCGCGAGCCTAGTCAAGACTGTGCCTATGCAAGCTGCAGAATCAGCACTTGCGAGCCTACAAACTGCACAAGAAATTGGCGCGCAGTCTCTGGAGTTTGACGCCTACAATGTCCTGCAAGAAGCTGAAGAAGCTGAAGAAGCTGTTGGCAACTATCGTCAAGCACTTCTATACGCAAAACAAAAACAAACTCTATCGCAACACTTAAGAACCGAGTCGTTAAATAAAAAAATGGCTGAAATGAACATTGTGTTGCAAGTAGAAAAAAAACAGTATGCATTGGCTCAAGCAGAGCACGAAAAATCCTTGCTTGAGATAGAACTAAACAACAAAGAGCACCAACTAATCTTACTAAAAAAAGACAATGAGATTAGTGAGTTAACCATAAAATATCAATTTATCATAAACATACTGATAGGGCTTGGCGTAATGGTTGTTTTATTTTTTATCGCTACAAAATTTTTTGCGATTGGTAAAAACAAAGTGTAGGCATAACGAATTAGATACAGGGTATTAATAGATGAAAAACAAACGAATGCCACTCGTAATATTGTTAACTGCCTTACTAAGCCTGCCATTTCAAAGTTTTGGCAAAGATGTCATTGTTTCAACTAAGCCAAATGCTGATTTAGACTTAAGAGCTCAATACCCTCATGCTGTGCTGCGTAAATCGTTAGAAATGAGTATGCAAAAGTACGGATTTTTTGAAATAAAATTAGTGGAACGAGAGTTAGATAACTTTTCTAAAATGATGGAGGTACATGACGGAATACACATGAATTTAACTATGGCAATGACAACGCCTGATTGGGAGTACCTAAACATTCCAATTAGAATTCCAATCCGCCGCGGTATGGCCAATTTCCGCTTGTTGGCGACAAATGAAAAATACTTAGATAAATTTAGCCAAATAAAAACACTCGCCCAACTAAAAGAGCTATCAGCTGGGGTTGTTTCGAAATGGAGCATCAATGAAATTTTAGGCAGTGCTGGCATACCTTTAGTTGAGACCAGTAACTACGATAGTTTGTTTAAAATGCTTAACAAAGGGCGCTTTGACTATACCCCAAGAGGCATAAACGAGGCTTTTTATGAACTTAACGAGAGAAAAGACACGCTAACAAATATAGTTATTGAGCCTAATTTGGTGTTATACATGCTGCAACCCTATTATATCTTCGTTTCTCCCAAGCATCCTAGAATAGCAGAGCGTATTGAGTATGGGCTTGAAGAAATGATAAAGCACGGCATCTTAAAAAAGATGTTTGTAAAACACCACGCCGAAAATATTGCAGCGGCTAACTTAAACAACCGAACCGTGATAAAAATCCACAATAAATTTTTAACGAATAAAACGCCAATTAACCGCAAAGAGCTGTGGATGATTTATGACGAAGAGTAAATTCAAGGCCTAATCATTCACCCTTTTTGTTGAATATATTCTAGCGCAGTCATTCGGTGATAAATAACGTCAGGATGAAATAATTGCACAGGGGTTGGATCTACCACTTCGATTGGTATTTGATCGTAGCGGGCAATATCTAACGCCATTTGGGTGATACCAACGCTAAACGAAGTACCGATAAATACAATGCGGCCAGCCTTTTTCATCAGCTGTTTTGCTTCGAAAATACGGTAAAGTTCAGTGTAATATTCATCAAACAGCAAGACATAAGGTTTGTACGATTTGTCTATAACCGGCGTGTGGTTGTCAATTTTAAACAGCTCTAATAAAGACTGCTGCAAACAAGTTTCATCCACCTTATGCCATGGTGCATCTATCACTTGAACATCTTCAACCATTTCATCTTGATGATGAAACAATGTCATTTGATCAATGCGTCCATGAATTGCTATGTAATCTTTATTACCTGCTTTGCCGTCTAACCCATCAATATTTTGCGTAATGAGGTTTTTATCCGCAAGCCAATGGTGCACCTCGTTTGGCCCGTGATTGCGATACACCACAAACCTTTGATAGTACCAAGATAAAAACTCAGATGGATTGTTTTGATACATGGCCCGAGTCGCCATTTCCATTGGTGTATAGTTTTTACTACCTATGGTCCAATAACCATCTTCACCACGAAATGTCGGAATGCCACTAGCAGCGCTAACACCCGCGCCGGTAATGTAGAGCGTGTTCATTTAATTCTTCCGTTCAAAGTTCAACCTACCGCATGGACACTATTCACCACTATTCTACCTAAACGCATTGCAATGCGACCAATTCAATTTGCTAAGCACTGCATTCCTAATTGGATACGCTTAGTAAAATACACGCATATGACGAAAATTAAATAGAAATGGCTTCTGTGGCAAAAATAACAGAATATGTCGTTTCACAATACTTGTTAGCTAAGATAGTAAAGATAATACCAAATTAGGCCGTTGGCTATTTTGTGCAAGCAAAGCCTGTGCAGATTGTTGCAGAATTTGATTTTTAGTCAGGTCAGCTGTTTCAGCTGCGTAATCAGCATCTGAGATTCGCGATTTAGCCGCTGCTGCAGCCTCTTGCTGCTTATGCATACTGCGCAGGGATGACTGAATAGAGTTTATGCTTGCACCGTACGTTGCTCTATGCTCTGCGACTTGTGCACTGGCAATATCAGTTTGCGCTAACGCAGCTTCAGCTGCTGCAATTGGATCTAGAGCTAAATCACTTATCCCAAGGTCTTCAGTGGTGGCAGGTGTTTTAGGTATTTCAATGAATTGCTGTGCTTGTCCGGTTGCTGTTGTTGTGGTTATACGTAAATCGCCCTCTGCAGAATAGTCGCTTGGCGCGTCATATCCCGTCCAACTTGGGGTAATACTATATGAGCCACTACCAACAACAGAAATAATGAGAGGAGTTGTTACTCTGTCTATTGTAACGCGCTCTATTTGTGATTCACCTGACCCCACAGTACCATTATTACCATTTGTTGGATCACTGTTTAAGTAGTCTCCATCTCCCGTAAACGTGAAATTCATTCCTAAAATTTGCTGCGAGCCTTGGGTCATTAATAATGAATCATTATAGCTCGCATTTGCGGTATAGCCGTTCGACGTCAAAAATAATTGTGAAGGTAAATTAACCCCGTTCCACACTGCATCTTGGCTATTATGTGGCGCGAAACCTGAATTAAAAGGAGTACCTACGACATGCCCCCCTGAAGGGGTGAAAATTTGAATATCATCATCCATAGACAAGGAATCAATAGCTATATCTACCCCTGTTAATCCTGCAGGTAAATACGCAATTGAACGCACTCCTGAAGGCTGTCCAGATAAAGTAACACCATTAGCATACGCATCAACAATGGATGTTACGTTTTCAACTTCTGGCGGCGAATCTGTTAATGGATGGCGGCCAAAGGCTTCAGTTTCGTAAGCAATATTATTAATTTCTGACTTGAGTTGCTGAAACTCAGCATCTAACGCCTGCCTATCAGCAGCACTTAAAGTACCATTTTGCGCTTGCACTGATAGTTGACGCATACGCTTTAACATATCACCAACTTCAGTTAAGGCGCCTTCAGCTATTTGGCTGTAGCTTATGCCGTCATTTAAGTTTCTCGCAACTTGTTTGCTAGAAATTTGCGAAGTTTCTAATCGAGTTGATATTTGTGAGCCAGCCGCATCATCTGCCGCTGAATTAATTCTTAAACCAGACGATAAACGCTCAAAAGACTTGGATAAGTTTGTATTGAACGCATTGAGCTGATTTTGAATATAAAAATTGGAGGCCGAATTATGTACCGAAAGGCTCATTAATTTCTTCCACTGAAATAGGAACATATACAACTTGTTATTTATCGGACTATAACAGTAGAACTTGAATAATTTTTTGTCTTTTTGAACATTACTTGCCAAGCGACACCTTTTGTCGCTTACCTCCCCTACACTCACCCTATCAAGTGTAACCAGCCACTTCACCAACAATGTATCGACCTAACAATCGGAGAAGCATCATGAACTTCAAGCAGTTATGCGATTGGACCAACAAAAACCTAACACCCGAGTTGACTGATTACATTAACATTCAGGGGCGTTTACTTGTATTAATGGGGCAAGAGTTAGATGCTAAAAATACAAAAATTGCTAGGCATAAGTCACATCAATTTGATTGGATTATTGGTGATGGGTTGATGGCAGAGTTAGATTGGGAGCTAGAAGCCCTACATGGTTTTGAATGTGATTTGAACTCTGACAGGCTTTTGAAAAAACATGCCCGTCAATATGCTCGTTTTTTGCAACGTTTATTCATAAGTCAGGCGCAAAAAACACTCAAAAAATCACCTTTTATCGCTAACTTAAATCTGCTTAAACAAAGGTTGGGCTTATCTGAGGTAGACACTAAGCTGCTAGAAATTATCTTTATTTACCAACGTGAAATAGGGCCTCACATTTGCCGAGGACAAGATTTATCAAACAATATAGATACATTGTTGATTGAATTTTCAGGGCAGGTGATTTCTCGCCAATACATTGCCAATATCTGCCGTGGGCATGAAAACCCTTTATTTACATCGGGCATGATTAAGTTGTCGCTAGATGGTGAAAATTGGCACGACATGTTAGAGCTACATAGTAAATTTGACAAACTTATCTCTAGTCACTTCGAGCTGAACGATTTGTTATACCCAGAAGTTAAACATAAACGTCCAAAACCAGAGTTAAAAGCATGTGATTTCAGCCACATAAAGAATGAATTAACCTGTTTAACACTGCTTGTTCGGCATGCCTTAACAAACCAACAAAGGTTAAATATTTTGCTGGTAGGTCAGGCAGGTTCTGGTAAAAATGAATTGGTTTATCATTTAACCAAACAATTTAAATTAAGTTTGACTGAAATAAGCACCTCCATTGGTTCTGGGTTTAGTGGCGATCAAGTTACCGAATCAGACCGTTTATCAAATTTACTCTGTTACAACAGCCTTGCAGCTCACAATCATCAAAGTATTGTTTTACTCGACGAAGTAGATGAGTTATTTGTTCAGGCAAATTCAGGCATCAGTTTTAAAATGCGCAGTTCCGTCAGCAAAGTTCAGCTTGTTTATGCGCTCGATTCAGTCAACTTAATTACTTTTTGGGTTTGTAACCACAAAGAAAATATTGAAGAGGCTTTTTTACGCCGCTTCGACTTTATTTTAGACATGCCTAAGTTAAACCAGCAACAAAGGCGCAAAATGGTTAAACGCATTGTTGGCACTAATATATCAGCCGAATTAGAAGATGAGCTGGTTAAAATTGAGCAGGCGTCCCCTGCGTTTTATCAAGCAATCGCTAAAAGCTTTAAAGTAGTTACCGATGCAAAACTGCAACAGACCTTGCTGCATACTTATAGCAAAGGTTTATACGATATCGATAACCCGAAAGATGCAAATAAAAACCCACCTGTTAAATATCTGGCTGAATTACTCAATACCAATGTAAACGCAGCAGAGTTAATAGCCGGAATTAAACGCAGTAAACAAGCGCGAATATTATTGGCGGGCGTGCCGGGTGCAGGTAAAACTGAGTTTTGTCGTTTTATTGCCGAGCAATTAAAAATGCCGCTAATTCGTAAAACGCCATCAGACATTCAAGATAAATACATTGGTGAAACTGAGGTTAAAATTGCCAACACCTTTGCAGGTGCTTATGAGCAAAATGCAGTGTTATTGTTTGATGAAGCAGACGGATTATTGCGCACCCGCGAGTCAGCCAACCAAAGTTGGGAAATAAGCCAAATTAACGAATTTTTAGCCCAGCTAGAAAATTTTGATGGTATTTGTTTTGTCGCGACTAATTTTCCGAAAACGCTTGATTTAGCTTTGCAACGACGTTTTGATTTTAACGTGTTTTTTGATTACCTAACGCATGCACAATTATGCAAAGCTGTCGCGTTAGATACCAAACGTAAATTAACCTCAGCGCAGCAAAACCAACTAAAACAACTAACAAAAATTGCACCGGGCGATTTAACAAAAATACGTAGGCAAGCGCGTGTAATAGCCAAACCACTTAATTTTAGTTTTGTATTTGAACAACTAAAAATTGAGGAATCACTTAAAAATGGCGGAAAAAGAAAGATGGGGTTTTAAACCTCATCTTTCAGAATATTATTTACATACAGTCTACTTGCAGCAGCATGCTTTTGCGCAATATGCTCGCGATATTCAAGTGGTTCTAATACTTCAACCTTATCAGCTAGGCTTAAAATCCAGCTTTCGAAGTCGTTGGTAAGTTTTACTTCCACCTTGTATAAGAGATATTTATCCGTGCGTTCAAGCAAAATAAAAGTGTCGTTAATTGGGTTTTCCAACATGACCCCACACATATAACCGTAAAATTTCAGCAAAAGCTGCACCGGTTTATCTGTCCAGGTAACGGCGGTTCCCCCAGCTTCAACATACTCATGTAAATTAAAATCAACTGGATAATCAAAAGATTGCTCTGTGCTTTCTGCCTCGCAAATGCGCTGCATGGCCAACAGCCTTATTTTGTCTTCGCCTTGATACTTCACCACCAAATAACGGGTATGCGAACGAACAACCAACCCCAACAATTGCACGACAATCCATTTATCTGGATTACAGTTTGGCGTTTTTGACATGTATTGAATTCTAAGCAAGGTCTCTTCAAACAATGCTTGGTAACACAATTGCTGGATGGTTTCATCAATTTCGGCTTGCAGTAACGGCTGGCCTCGCTGTTCGATAAATACTTTTTTTGCCCAACGTTTATACGGGGAGTTAGCCGGCTGTTTTTTCAGTACAAGCTCTGCTTGATGTACTTGTTGTTGTAATTGTTTTGCATAAGCTGAATAGGGTAAAACAGCCCCCGCATATTGGTTAAGTAACTGAATACACAAGGCATCAAAAGCTGTCATTGAAGATGCAATAATTGACGCGCCCTGCACCAATCGCCACTTTATATTGCGCTGCGCTTTTGGGTTCTCGGCCTCAATTAAACCTTCAGTAATTAATTGGTCAACAATACGTTCAATTGTTCTTTTGCTGGCTTGCTTATCAAATTGAATTTGCCAACGCTCATACAGCTCATTGGTTGTTATTGCGTACCTCGCACTGGCAAGAACCTCAATAATCTGTTGTTTTTTATCGTCCATAAATTCCTTGATGCTGATCTTAAAAAGCCGTTCGCAGTATTAACTACTATCACTTGCTAAAAAACAACCCTGTATTCATTTAATACGACACCGGTTGTCGTTGCACTACTGCAAACTCAATCTCATTCAACGTTAAACAATAAATGTGAGCAAAAACTGTGGATCAACAAGCAAAAATAGCGGTAATCGGCGTAGGTGGTTGTGGCTGCAACAATGTTAAATTATTGGCTGAGCTAGGTTTAACACAACAAGCCAAACTATATGCACTGAATACTGACATAGTCAGCAAACAACAAAATGGTATTAGTTACATACAATTAGGCGAAAACACCACCAAAGGATTAGGTGCAGGTGCAAAACCTGAAATTGGCGAAGCCGCTGCAAACGAAAGTGTAGAGCAAATAACAAAGCTAATAACAGATTTAGACTTACTGATATTAACGGCCGGTTTAGGGGGTGGAACAGGCAGTGGTGCTTTACCAGTTATTTGCAATTTAGCCGCACAAATTAACTTACCAACCATTTGTGTAGTAACTTTACCTTTTGCGTTTGAAGGCAAAAAACGCATGCACCATGCACAAGCAGCCCTTCATAAAATAGAAGGCATCAGCAATGCGATACAAGTATTAGCTAACGACAAACTTAAAAGCACACTCGGTGCAAAAGCCACCTTGTTAGACTGCTTTGCTTATTCTAACCAAGCAAATGTTGATTGTTTGTCTGGCTTGGTTTCAGTATTAACCGACACTGCGTTAATCAATTTAGATTTGAACGATATTAAAGAGGTATTGCTAACCCCTAGTTTTGCCAATGTCAGCAAATTTAATCTACCACTAGACAATTTAACCGAGCTAACAGACGAGAGTTTAGTTAACCCACTCTCACCCTATCAACTTATTGGCCGTTGCCACGCAGCTCTAGTTTATATAAAAGCGCCAAGTGATTTTGAATTAACCGATTTAGAAAAAATAGGCTCAATGTTTCAACAGCACATATCTGAATCAGCATTAATTGTCTTGGGTTTTCAGCAAGTTGCTGGCAATCTCAAACAAATTGAGGTGTTTTATTTGCTTAACGGTGTATTAGAAAAAGACCCAACTGGAACACTTTTATTGGTAAGCGACAACGTTTGTCGCTAATTCTGGTTAAGCTTTGTATCAGTTGAGCTTAGTGCTAGAGAGGTAGTGTTTATTATGAATATTGATGCGCTTTCGCGAATAATTAACATGTTAAATTGTGTACCGAGTTATCCGGTTAAAACCACAACTC
>NZ_JH767531.1:22016-157295 GCF_000281085.1 Catenovulum agarivorans YM01 | reverse complement strand
ACCCCAGCCAATATGCCCTTTAACACCGCTGTACAGTTTATGTTAGTTAAGCAAGTGGTGCAAAAACACCTGCCAGAGTCAATATTACTGCCATTACAAAACTACTTTAGTGTTGCCGAAACAGTATTAAAACAAGCCAGCGACAAGAAAACTAAATTAAATGCATACAGTGGTGAGCAACAAAAAGAAGCTATGTTACTGCTCGCTTTAGTTAAACAAACCAAAATAGAACTAACACTAAATTTAACCATAGACAAAAACAATGCCGACAAACAAGTTACCTACCCCAACGCCGAAGTTTGGCAGGTAGACTACCAACAACAAGCGGTACAATATTATATTCGCCTGAGCCATTTAGGTACCAAGTTACACTGGTTAAGCTTAAACGATATAGTCAATATTACAGCGACAAACCTAGCAGCATCACACGACAAAACCACGCTTACACAAATTGAAGTAGAGTTAGTTTGCACGGGTGCAATTGAGCGAATAAGCGACTATTTACAATATCATCAAATACCTGTTACCACAGAAATTAAACAAGGTTCTATAATATTAGCCACTTTTAATAATTTTCAGCAAATATGGCAGTTAGTGATATTTGCCATGGGCAAAGTACAGCTAATCACCCCTAACTGGGTGTGCCGGCGAGTAAGGGCGAATCTAAATAGTTTAAGTTGTTGTTTGATCGAATAGTTCGGTCTATATTTCTATTTTAACCAACAAGTTAGCCCTTAACGCGCATCGAAGCCCAAATGAAATAAACCTTCAACTTAAGGAAAACAATGGACAAGTTTAATAATTTTACTCTCTGTGACATTTCTATTGAAATACTCAATACAATGACAAACGAAGAGAAACACGGATTTAACAGCATAATAGATGCTGTAAAAGAACAGTTTCCAAAAGCAGATATATACACAGCAAAACTTGCCAGTAATCGATTGAATTTATCGATAGGTATAAAGCCAATGCCACAATCGGGGCAAAGAGACAAAGCAGCTGTCAATTTCTTTAGAATAAGCTCCAACAATAAAGGTTTTTTTATTGCGTACAATCGAGATCGAGGACAAGTAAATCGAATCAATGAAAAAATTAATGGAAAGGCTCGAGGATACTATTTGGGTGATGGTGAGCAAGTGCAAGCCTTTATAGCTCAACTACAGGAGTTAGCACAAAATGACGAGGCGAAAAACTTGTTGAATGGGCAAGGTTGCTTTCCAAACGATTATGCAAAACATAAAGATGATAAATTAGATCCATTTTTTAGCGAGCATTTTAAGCCTTCCCATATAGAAAAAATCTTAAAATTTTCGGAAATTAAGCAACAAAATTTAAAAAAAGTTTACCTAGATCTGAGAAAAATTTTCCCTCAGTGTGACTTTTACGTTCGTCAAAGTGGCTTTGTCTTGTGCTGTGGTAAAATAGATGGAAAAGAGAATGCGCCAGTCGTAATCATTGAATTTTCAGGAAATGACAACGTATCCATCAGACTTAATCGAAATATAGCTAGAAAGAATCCAAATATTGCTCCTGAATTTAAAGCTCGTTTAATGGTTGGAACCCAAGAATACAATGAGTTTTTAAAATTCCTAGTCGAAAATTACCGCGAAAAGTTTGAAGGTGAGCGATTAAATCCAAAAGAAACAGAAGATCGAGAGAATTCATCAGAAGAAGATAATGTTGGAGATTACAACGAGTTGAAAGCACCATTAAACCAAGTCTTATACGGACCACCAGGCACAGGTAAAACCTACCACACCATAGAGGCTGCAGTTAAAGCCATTAACCCACACTCTAACAATTTCGATAACCGTGAAGCGCTAAAGAAAGAATACGCTGAGCTAGTCGCGAATGGGCAAATTCAATTTGTTACTTTCCATCAAAGTTATGGCTATGAAGAGTTTGTAGAGGGTTTAACGGCGAAAAGTGAAAGTGGCCAATTAGTTTACGAAAAGAAAGACGGCATATTTAAGCGCATTTGCACTGCCGCACATAATGCCCGATGGCAACTTAATGACCAAATAAATCCAGATGCTAAGATTTGGAAACTATCGATTGAAAGCGCTCAAGACAACTCGAGTAAAAAATACTGCCTTGACAATGGCTTAGCCGCTATAGGTTGGGGAGATCTAGGAGATCTAAATACCAACGTAGACTCAACCGAGTTAAGAACACTCGGCAAAAACAATCAGAATTCAGTAAATAATTTCACCAAAGAAATGAAGATTGGTGATCTAGTAATGTGTATTGACAGTTCGTCTAGCGTTAACGCAATTGGTGTTGTTACTGGAGACTACAAATATGAGCCAAAAGGAATTCCAAGCGCACCTGATTATAAGCACCAACGACAAGTCCATTGGTTGCACAAAGGTAAATCTGTTGAAATTAAATCGATAAATGATGGAAAAGGTTTAACCCAAGCAACCTGTTACCCATTGTCAAGATTAACGGTTGGCTCTGTGTTAGAGCTTCTAAAATCTAAAGGGATTAAATTAGAGGGAACGCAGGAAAACCAGAACCCCGACAAATACGTTTTAATAATCGACGAAATTAACCGCGGCAACATTTCAAAAATATTTGGTGAACTCATTACCTTAATAGAGCCATCAAAACGTTTTGGTGCAGACGAATGTATTGAAATCACCTTGCCTTATTCTGATGCGGGCGATCCTAAATTCTCTGTGCCCAATAACCTATACATTATCGGCACTATGAATACCGCTGACAGATCATTAGCATTAATGGATACGGCATTACGCCGCCGCTTTGATTTTATTGAAATGATGCCAGACTACTCAAAATTAAAAGACACAAAAATAAACACCAACAACTGTGTAATCGACGTAGCGATGTTATTAAGAAAACTAAATGATCGAATAGAGGCCCTGTACGACAGGGAGCATACATTGGGTCACGCGTTTTTTATGCCGATAAAAGATATTCTAGAAGATAAAAAACTGAGCAATGAGCAGGCTTTAACTGAACTTTCTGCTGTGTTTAAAAACAAAATTATCCCGTTACTACAAGAATACTTTTTTGAAGACTGGAACAAAATTCGTCTGGTTTTGGGTGACAATCAAAAAGCCAATTCTGAGCTGCAATTTACCAGAGAAAAAGACAACGACTTTAATACTTTATTTGGGGACGATTTAAATACTAATAATACATTTAACCAACCAGACAAAGCTTATGAATTACAGCCTTTTTCAGAAAAAGTTTGGGCAAATCCGCAAGCATATCGAGCAATTTATGCTCCAAAAGTTACGTCAAGCTCGGTAAAAAATATCGAAAATGAAACAGCTCCTGTCGTAGTTCAAGAACGTCTGGAGGCAAATAGTTAAATGATCAAACACCACCATGTTGTGTACGAATTTAACTATCTAACCAAAGAAAAGGTAAGTGGCGGGGATAATTTCACCCAAATTAGCGCCACCGCTTTCGACTATCTAGTTGAATTGTGCAAGTGCCAAGAGTCGGAATCGCGCTTTTTGAGCAATAAAAGGGTTGGTACTATTGAGGTAGTACAGGTTAAAAACTATCTAGGGGTGATATTCACCCCAGATGGCACACAAATAGAAGTATTGCCAAAAACAGCCAGCCGAGCGCAAAGTGATGATGGTAACGCTGACGCGCGAGCAGCACTGCTAAACATGCTTGCTACGCTAGCTGATTTCAAATCTATCCAAAGCAGCACTGCAAATATTGAACAAATACAAATGCCATTACTTGAGGTATTTATCAGTGAGTTTTTAGCCTCGGTTAATCAATTAATCAAACGAGGTTTACGCAGTGACTATGTCAACAAACAAGACAATTTGTATTTTTTAAAAGGTAAATTGTTGGTTAACCAACAAATGAAACAAAACTTTATCAACCAACACAAATTTGTTGTTGAATACGATGAATTTGAGCCTGACCGCCCAGCTAATCGTTTGTTACATAGCACATTGGTCAAAGTTAAACAATTTACTCGCTCGCTTAAAAACCAGAAGTTATTGAGTGAATTGACTTTTGCTTTTGCGGATATACCACTGAGTCAAAATATCAAAAATGACTTCTTGCAGCTAAAACTTGACCGTGGCATGCAATATTACAAAGCACCACTAGCTTGGGCTAAGTTGATATTGGAAGGTTTTTCACCACTGACCACAAAAGGGATAAATCACGCTTCATCTTTGTTATTTCGTTCGGAAGTTTTATTTGAATCTTATGTTAGGCATGTCTTAAATCAGCAAATAAAAACAGATGATAACAAACTAATTGGCCAAACTCGCGAAAAGTCATTAGTAGAGCATAACGGCGCTAACTACTTCAATTTGCAACCCGATTTAGTGATACAAGCGTGTTCACTTGAGCTTTCCAAAAAAAGCGTCACTCAAGTGGTTTTAGATACCAAGTGGAAATTGCTCGACCAAAACAAAAATAACGGCACGGATAAATATGGTTTGTCACAAGCTGACTTTTATCAAATGTTTGCTTATGCTCAAAAATATCTAAATGGCCACGGAACTTTGGTGTTAATTTATCCAAAACAAACTGATTTTGAAGAACCATTACAGCATAGTTTCGATTTTACCAGTGATGATAATAAGCAACTCAAATTGTGGGTTGTACCTTTTGATATCAGCCATAACTGCGATGACAACAAAAGGCTACTAATCCAGAAAGGCAGTGGATTAGATAACTATTTAAATTGTGCTGTACCTCAACCGGCCACCAACGGATAACACGCATCACCCCACAAGGTATTCGGGTTATCCATCATAGTGTCGATAATTATCGGCACTAATTTCGATAAAAAATTGACCGCATCGCGCAATTGTTCGCGGTTGGCTGAGCTTTGCCAAGTTGCGCCGCCGTGTACTAATTGGTTACGCAATGTGTATAAACGCGACAGAATTACCATTAACAGTTTGGGCGAGTCTTCATTAGCCAAAGCTCGGTTAGCCGTTTGTTTGGCTGCGGTAAACTTACTTTCAAAGTCTTGTTGGCTAATTTTGCCGTTGTGAAAATCCCAAAAAGGTTGGAATACAAATTGGTTGTTAATAAGTAGGCGTATACTGCTGGAATATTCGTTCCAGAGTAATTGGTCGATTTTTTTGTCTTGGTTTAACTGAAAGATTTTGTTAAGGAACAAGTCAAAACTTTGTGATTCGGTTAGCTTGTTGTGGTCTAACTCTTGTGAATACGCAGCGTTAAAAGCTATCCATAAAAAGATAAAGTGGGCGTCTAGGTCGTCATCACACAGTTCAGATTTATGCAACCAGCTCAATGCCCTGTGCACTCTAAGCGCTAACCCTTCTGAAAAACCATCACGAATTGTTCTTTGCTTATCTTTGAGTAGTTGGTAGTTCATTAAATCGTCCTTTTAAATAATGCCTACCGCATACTAACTACAATTTGGCAGCAAGCCGATTAGGATATTGAAATGCTTTGCAATCGATACAAGTGATTTTTTCGGCATCAGCGTGCACGGGGTTGATGATGAAATTATGCTCGTCTGCACATAAACTTGAGGGTACTTGCAATACAGCAGATTCACCCCGCTGCAACCATTGGGAGCCAATCTGTTGTGTATCATTTATATAAGGGTGGTCATCCCAATTCTGTGGCAAATCTCCCACTTCGAGCTTATCAATAGCAATAGAATCAGGTATTAAAAAGGTACATATAGACAAATTGGTGCTGAGAATATCAGTGGAGTCGTTGACCAACCTTTCGAGCATTGCCAAAGCTCGAGAGCTGGCACTGTAAACCACAGGGTTGCCAATAAAATGCCATCGCCCTTCAGCGTAAAGACCACCCACACCAGATAAAGCATTATTCACATTATTAAATTGAGCGGGCGCAATTCTGTAACACAACACTATGCAGCAAACCCGTGTGCTAAGCCATTGATTATTCGTTTAATCAGCTCCCGTCCCCTAATTGAGTTAATCACGGACTTCGGTGGATTGTTATTAAACTGAATATTTGGGGTGTTTAACCATTCATTCCAACGTTCGACACTGCCAAAATATTCAATACCATGAGTTGATAGCCTTGCAAGCTCTAAAGCGTTCTCACTGACATTTTTACTCAGGGGCTTTTTATCTTTGCGGTATCGCTCTAACGTGCGGGTCGTTGTGCCTATTGCATTGGCAATAACAGGCATGTCCCAATGCAGCATTTTACTTAGGTGGTCTACACCAACCACTCTTAAACCTGTATTAGCGACATTAATTTCATCAAATGGATTTGAGTGAGTAGTTAACTTGCCGTTACTCACTACTTTAATAAAGTCACGTTCTGCAACCTGCATACAAACCTCCCAGCCAAGCGACACTTGACGCTAATTATAACGACAAAAGGAAAGCAACACAAACCGAAAATCCCACCACATAACTGTCAACATAGCTTCATATTTGTGTAATTTCTAAGACCTATTCAGCGCTTAGCATCACCTTTGACGTTCAACTACAGCATAAAAATTAGCATGGAGTTCCAATGAAAAACTTATTTAAGTTAAGCGTATTAGCAACCGCTTGTACGGCTTTGTTAGCTGGCTGCAGTATCGATATAAATACAAACGATGATGACGACAAGCAGCAAGCACAAGCTATCGACATTACAATTTTGCACATGAATGATCATCACTCACACATAGCAGCAGATGATTTTGACTTTGATGTTTCAGGTTTAAATTTATCCGCGAAAGCAGATGGTGACGCGGCAATCAATGAAGTAAAGGTAACCTACGGTGGTTTCCCTATGTTAGTCAGTTTGTTTAATCAAGAAGCGGCAAACAGCAACAACGTTTTGAAGCTACACTCAGGCGATGCCATCACTGGTACTTTGTACTACAGCTTGTATAAAGGCGAAGTAGACGCGGCCGTTATGAACCAAGTTTGTTTCGATGCTTTTGCTTTGGGCAACCATGAATTTGACGATGGTGATGCTGGTTTAGCAAACTTCTTAGATGAACTTAATTCTAGCGATTGTGTTACCCCTACACTGGCAGCAAACGTTGTACCAGCGGCCGATTCAGCACTTAAAAATGGTTATATCCAGCCGTATACCATAGTTGAAAAACAAGGTGAAAAAATTGGCATTATCGGTATAGATATCGCAGGCAAAACAAAAAATTCGTCGCAACCGGATGATGGCACTACGTTTTTGGATGAAACAACAACAGCACAACACTATATCGATGAATTAACAGATATGGGCGTTAACAAAATTATTTTAATGACACATTACCAATACGAAAATGACTTGGCTTTGGTTGCTAACCTAACGGGTGTAGATGTTGTGGTTGGCGGTGACTCACACACATTATTAGGGGACTCCACTTTTAGTGATTTAGGTTTTAACCCAATTGCTGAATATCCAACTCGTGTAACCGACAAAGCAGGCAATCAAGTATGTGTTGTGCAAGCTTGGGAATACGCACATGTTATGGGTAAATTAGCGGTGAGCTTTGATAAATACGGTAAAGTAACATCGTGCCAAGGTGAACCTATTATGCCAATTAGCGAACAATACGTATATGAATTTAGCGATAGTGAAGATCGCACATTATCTGGCCAAGATATGGACTTAGTTACGCAAGCACTGACGAGCCATTCAGAAATTAAGGTAATGCAAGCTGATGCCACAACCTCTGCACTATTAGCTGGCTACGACCAACAAGTTGATGTGTTAAAACAAACTATCATTGGCAGTGTGTCGGCGGATTTATGTTTAGAACGTTTCCCTGGTGAGGCTCGCTCAAGTTTGTGTAATGCGTCAGCCGCTTACGCAAATGGTAGTGATATATCTAACCTTGTTGCCAAAGCCTTTATGATGGTCACCCCAACTGCTGATATTGGTATTCAAAACGGTGGTGGTGTTCGTGTCGATGTTGCGTCAGGTGACTATACAATTGCTGATGCCTTCACCTTGTTACCTTTCTCAAATACCTTAGTCACGTTAGATATGACAGGTCAGCAAATTATTGATGTATTGGAAGATGCGTTATCAAATGCACTAGACAACAATGGTTCAACAGGTTCATACCCTTACGCTGCGGGTTTGCGTTTTGATGTTGACGCTTCAGCCACTAAAGGCAGCCGCGTAAGCAATGTTGAAGTGAATTCACGTGTCGCGGCAAGTTGGACAACAATTGATACCTCAGCGACATATACAGTGGTAACTAACGACTTTATCGCCAGTGGCCAAGACGGTTATACCACTTTTGGTACAGTATTTAATGCCGGCAATTATGTCGACACTTACACTGAGTACGCACAAGGTTTTATCGACTATGTTGAAATGCTAACCGACAACAATATGACGTTAGATAAACTACCAGCTGACGAATACTCAACACAAAAATACATTGGTCGTGATGGGTGTGATCACAGTACAGCAACTGATTGTACTGGTTACTAAATAGCTAACAAAAAAAGGCCAGCAAGCTGGCCAACACACACATAACGCAAATGAAAACTCGTTTAAAAATTTAGCGACTTATATCTTCATATCGTGGTTGAGCAATAATTTAGAGCAAAACTTCAAACGTCTTGGATGACGTTTGCGAGCTTACAAGGATGTATTCACAGCGTTTTTGCGATAATTATGCTCAACTGCGAATACTCCGATGCCCTAGTGCATTTACTCAGCTCGAATCCCATACTTGAAGGTCACAAAGCCACTCACCACTGCCACAGCACTCATGCCCATGGCAAATAACCAGTCTTGATAAAACCAAGCGCCGGTTGCAAATAACGCGCTATAAGTACCGACAGTTGCAACTGCTGCTATAACTAATCCTTTAGTTAATTCTTCGCGGCTAAACTGAATGCGTTGCCAAAAGGTATTTAACGTTTGTTCGCTTTCAGGCTGAGTCAGTAAAGTCACAATAATCCAAGCGGCTGTGGTTAAACCTACGCTTAGCAGCATTTTTTGCCAGCCGACTGATTCTTCAAATGGGCCGAATTCAAACAACATGCTAAAGAAGAATGAAAAGACCATAGCTGAAATTTCACTCCATGCATTAATGCGCCCCCAAAACCAGCGTAATAAGAATAATAAACCTGTGCCTGCACCTATGGTCATTAATAAGCGGAAACCTTGTAGCGCGTTTTCTAACACTAAAGCCATTAAACTTGCGCATACCATCAACAATACAGTCGCGACTCGGCCAACAAATACTTGTTGTTTGTCGCTGGCGTCTTGTTTAATAAAACGCGCATAAAAGTCGTTTACAAAATACGAAGCGCCCCAGTTTAAGCTGGTCGAAATAGTTGAAACATAAGCCGATACCAAAGAAGCAACCACCAAACCTAATACACCTGCTGGTAAAAAAGTTAACATGGCTGAATAAGCTAAATCGTCTTTAACCAAATGCTCTGGCACGTTTGGAAAGGCTTGCTGTAAACTGGCTAAATCTGGGTAAACAATAATGGATGCCAGCGCGACTATAATCCATGGCCACGGGCGCACAGCATAGTGACACAAATTAAAAAACGCAGATGCCGCAACCGCATGGTTTTCATTTTTCGCCGCTAACATACGCTGGGCAATATAACCACCGCCACCTGGCTCTGAGCCCGGATACCATACACTCCACCATTGCACTAATAATGGAATAATAAGCAGTGGCATATACATTTCTGGGTTAGAAAAATCAGGTACAAATGCAAGTTTATCAACAACCGCAGGATGACTAAGTAAATTCTCAACCCCACCAACTGTAGGGTGTGATACCGCAAAATAAGCCGCTGTTACCGAGCCGACCATAGCTATAACAAATAAGATTAAATCCGTGATTAGTACCCCTAAAAATCCGCCTAAAGTTGAGAAAACAACGGTAATTAAACAGGCAAAAATAATCACCATAGTTGGGTCTATACCAAAGAGTACACTACCAATTTTTACCGCAGCTAAGGTGACATTAGCCATTATCATAACGTTAAAAAATATACCTAAATACAAGGCTCTAAAGCCACGTAAAAAGCGTGCAGGTTTGCCTGTATATCTATGTTCGTAGAACTCAACGTCAGTCGTTATACCTAAACGACGCCATAGTTTTGCGTAGACAAAAGTGGTTAACATGCCAGTTAATAACATGGCCCACCAAACCCAGTTGCCTGATACACCTTGTGAACGCACTATGTCGGTAACTAAGTTAGGCGTGTCAGCCGCGAATGTGGTTGCCACCATAGACACACCCAACAGCCACCAAGGCATGCTTTGTCCGGCTAAAAAGAATGAGGCACTGCTTTTTGCTGCGCGTTTACTGACAACAAAACCAATTACCATGGTAGACGACAATATAACTAACACTATTGCCCAATCGAGTATGGATAACTGCATAACAATACCCCAACTTATTTAGATAATAACTGTTGCGCTTGGCCAGCAATGCAACATTGAATAACGTTTAATTGTGCATCTAACACAACCCAGTCGGCTCTTTTCCCAACGGTTAACGAGCCATAATTTTGTGCAATACCCAACCAATTTGCAGGGGTTAAACTCGCCATATTTAAGCTATCAGCAAGTGATAACTCTAAGTCGTTAACACAATTTTGCACTGCTTGTTGCATAGATAAATGCGAGCCAGCTAATTGGCCTGTAGCAATTTGTAACTTGTCGCCATTTAGCTCAACTTGTTCGCCAAATAACTCAAAGTTTGTTTGTTCACTGCCAATTAAAGCCATTGCATCAGTTACCAACACAAGTTTGTCTGCGCCTTTACATTTAAACGCAAGCTTGGCCACCTGCGGATGCACATGATGATGGTCGATAATAATGCCGCAATAGGTGTGTTCAGCGGTTAATGCTGCGCCAACCACACCGGGTTCACGACTGCTAAGCGGAGACATGGCATTGTATAAATGCGTAAAACCACTAGCACCTGCGGCAATTGCATCAGCAGCTTGTTGATACGAGCCATTACTATGGCCAACGCTAACGATACAACCTAATTCTTTTAACCGAGTTATTTCAGCAGGCGTGACAGTTTCAGGCGCAAGCGTTACCAGTTTGATGCCTAAATCTTGCCGAGCAAAAACAGTCCACTCTGCTTCACTAATACCACGTACATGCTCTTTAGGATGCACACCTTTTTTAGCCACCGACAAATGTGGGCCTTCAAAATGTACACCTAAAATGCCGGGCAATTGCTGTGCTATAGCTGCAGCGATCGCATCTGCACCTTGCTGCATAACCTCAATATCATCGGTAATTAAGGTGGGTAACATAGCGGTTGTACCGTAGTTTGCATGTGCAGCAACCATAGTTTGCAGCGTTGCCAGCTCAGGTACATTGTTAAACAGTACTCCACCACCGCCATTTACTTGTACGTCTATATAACCTGGTGCTAATAAACCAGCTAGTTCAATAACCTCTGCTTGTGGTTGGTCAAAACTAATGTCTGCAATCAATCCGTTTTCAACTGTGACTATAGGTTGTTCAACAAATCTTTTGCCATCAAATAAACGATGGGGGCGAAAATACTGTTTCATTTTATTGGGTCCGTGTAACTTTATTTAATCCAACTGGCGCGTCTGGATTATAACCAAGCTCAACCGATACTGTTGCAATATCCACATAAAACTTTTGTAGCGCCAATAAAGGTGCAAGGCGTGGATGACAATCTTCAACCACTTGAGTTAAATGCATAATGCTTGAACCACGCTGGGCTAAATCAGCAATTTGTTGTTTGTGTAGCTCGCGGGTTTCGTCGTTAATATCTACTTCTAACGCGCGGATTTTTTTACCTGCCAAAGCAATTGGCCCATGTACGAACTCGGCACTGCTGTAACTTTCCGCGTGAATTGAACAGACTTCTTTAAGTTTAAGTGCAATTTCTCGACAGACCGCATAACCCAAACCTCGGCCTAAAACCACACAGTTTTCTAACTGTTTAAATTGGGGTGTCGTTAATTGTGCCGGCGATTGAATCACTTGCTCTAATTGCTGCGGTAGTTGCTCAAGCGCAGCAAACAAACTTTGGTTTTGTGTCCAATACGCAACTAATTGAGTAATTGCCGACAAAGTACATAAATAACTTTTAGTGGCTGCAACCGCTTTTTCTTCACCTGCGCCAAGTGGCAATAAATAATCAGAGCCAGTTGCTAATGGTGATGTTTCATCATTCACCAAAGCAACAGTTAATGCACCTGCTTTTTTCGCCATATCAAGCTGCGCCAAAATGTCTGGGCTGCGGCCAGATTGTGAGATAGACAATACCAAAGAGTCAGATAAATCTAGCTGTTTGTTATACACACTTGCGACCGAAGGCGCTGCGTGCGACACACTAATACCAGCTTCAATTTCAATTAAGTATTTAGCAAATACACCAGCGTGATCTGACGAGCCACGACCAATAATATAAACATATTTAGGTGGATTCTGACGCAAAATAGCGCCTAATTTTTCCGCTATTTCACGGTTGTTGTTAAGTTGAGCTGCGATGCGGCTAGGCGCTTCGCATGCTTCTTTTTCCATTATTGTGTTCATGATAAACCTCGGAAATGAACAGGATAATTAAGTTGGTTCAATGCAAAAAACACTGCACCGAAATCGGGTTGAAATATTGGAGCTTGAATGCTGCGCAGAATGTCTTTATCCAACCAAGGTTGAATACGTAAAGACACACCACCTATCATAGATAAACGCTCTGGCTGATGGCTTAAAAGCTGGCGAGCCAACGCAGATATTTGTGCTGCACCTTGTTGGATAATGTGAGTTGCGGCAGCGTCCCCTGCTTCAGCCGCATCAAACACAATGGGAGACAATTTTGCGTAATCGGCTGGGCGCGCGTTTAGCATAATTTCAGCGATATCAGTTGCGTTTTTACTGTTAAAAAAGCGCAAGATTTGTGGATTCATGCTGGTAGATTCAGCAACACCATCAAGCGAGCGCAAACAGTAGCGCAAAGCTTCAAAACCTATCCATGCACCACCACCATAATCACCCACAGGGAAACCATGGCCACCTAACAAAACTTGTTTTTGCTGGCTGCTGACTAAACCACAAGACCCTGTGCCAACAATAATGACCGCACCGTCTTGATTGTCGTTTGCGCCTAAACAAGCTATGTGCAAATCTGTGGTTAAAAAACGGCTTTTGAATGGATGTTGCCAAGCCATAACTTTTTCCGCGACTGTGTCTAAATTCACACCCGCTAAACCTAAACCTACATGGCAATCCGCCAAAGTGACATTAGGTAAGACAGCATCGTCAATTGCAGCTTGGCATGCATCTAAGATAGATTGCATTGCTGATTCAAAATGTCTGGCTGGGTTTGCAGGGCCTGCTAACCCTGTACCAATAAAACCCTGTTGGGTGCTATACAGTCGAGCACGACATTTTGTACCACCACCGTCAACACCGATAATAAATTCTTGATCCGCCACTGTGCTTCTCACCTATTTAACTGCTTGCCGCCAAAAAAATGACAGCGTTGTCATTTATTCTTTCAAACCTCTCCAACAATGTCAAAACATTTCTGGATAAAATTTATACTTTGTTAAAGTTTTATTTGTTAGTGATTGATTTATAGAATAAAAATAACTAACAAATTTAAGTTTGTTTGAAAGAGTTTTTTTACAAATTCCGGACTAAAGGAAACTGTGTACCAAAGACATGGCAGGGCTAGAATGTTCAGAGTATGGAAGAAGTACCAGAGCATAATTTTCGCCAAAACGCTCTGCACAACTTCGGCCTAGCAGCGCGAACCCATCAAAGAAATACTAGAGCGATAATTTAGAGCAAAACTTCAAACGTCTTGGACGACGTTTGCGAGCGTACAAGGACGTATTTACAGCGTTTTTGCGAAAATTATGCTCTCGTGTTTCTTCTGACAGCGCCTTGATTCCTCAAGCCTTTGCTTTACTGCTTTTAACTATTAAACACGTCTCTAAAACCCGACTTTTCCCTCTAATACAGAGTAACTAGTTAACCACTATAGTCCGACTATAAAACTGCCCAAGCGCAGACACAGCTCTAAGCTGAACTTCGCCTTTCACCGCCACCGGCTGGGTATAAGTCGACCAATTTTGTTCGGCCGTTCGATACTGCAACTGGGTTGTTGGGAAAATATGGTTCATATGCAAGTAGCCATCAACAATCTGCCCGCCCGGTGGTGCAACGCGATATTGCACGCCCAGTTCTTCTAATTTCGCTAATTGTTTAGGCACAGCCAGTGCAAACTGCTGCCAGTCAATAAGCTGCTGTTTTTGCTGAGTAAAATAACCAGACTCTGGGCTAAATATTCGCTTGGGCTGATAAGCCAATTCCCAATCAGCTTGGTGCCACGCACGTTCAGCTAATGCTAATAATCGCGGGAATAACATATAGTCGACGGTTTGATTTAACCGAGTGGTTTCACTCCACAAATGCGCTTGTAAACCTATGGCTCTTTTACCATTTATGATGCTAGATTCAGTGTCGTCGGCTGTATATGGCATGTTTTGTCTATCTGTCCATAACTCGGCCATCACAGGCACATTGTCCGGCATAAACTGGAATACTTTAAAGCTATTGGTATTACGTGACGCCCAGTAATAGCCGCGCTCATCTGGATGGCCTGCGTATGGGAAATCAAAATATGTTACATCAGGGTTTGATACCACTACATCCCAACCTTGGTTGATATGTTGGTGCGTGGTTTTGTGCCCATCCCAAAACAGCGTGCTCCACACATTACTATGAATAGATTTTGGCATTTTGCTCGCATCAGCATGCGATAAACCATCGCTCCAAGCTGCTGGTTGAATGCCTTTAGCCGCGATTATTTGTGTAACTTGCTCAACAAAATATTCGGTTAATTTAGTCAGTTCAACATCCTTGTTATCTTCAACAAACTGTTGGCATATAGGCGATTGCAACCATGCACCTTGGGTTTCATCTGCACCTAAATGGTATTTGTTTAACGGCACACCCGCCTGTTGATGCAATGCTTGTAGCTCAGTCAGCACTTTATCAACAAAATTCATTGCCGATGGCATACACACGTTAATGGTATTGTCGGTATAAAACTGTACAGATTCGTACTGGGTTTTGTCGGTAAAATCGCTTAATAAAAACTCTGTCGCTTTGGCCATATCACCTTGCGCGCTGTACTTTTTATATCTTAACTCCATAGCTTTAACCGCAGCGCGTGAATGGCCTGGCATATCAAATGATGGGATCACTTCTATAAAATGTTTGTCGGCAAACTGGAGTAATTCAATATATTCAGCTTGGCTAAAATAACCATTTACCTGTGTTTGTTTTTCAGGGCCAGAACCAAGTTGCGGTAATAAACAGTTTTCTTCAGTTAAATCAAAACAGCGATATGCACCTAATTCGGTTAGTTCTGGTAAACCTGCAATTTCCACGCGCCAGCCTTCGTCATCCGCTAGGTGTAAATGCAAGGTATTGAGTTTTAATTGTGCCATGGCACGAATAAGCTTTTTAACTTGTGCCCCACCATGAAAGTTGCGCGACAAATCTATGTGTAAACCGCGTAAATCATATCTTGGATAGTCGTAAATTTTTTGGCTGGTTATCGGCGCTAAGGTTTGGCTATCAATTAATGACGCTATTGACTGCAGTGCATAAAATGCCCCTTGTGCTTGCGCATATTCAATATCAATTTGATCTGCGGATATATTTAATTTGTACCCTTCATCCGCAAGTTTTGCATTATGAATAAAGTTAACTTCCGCACCTGACTTTTGCTGTGTAAAACCTTGCTCAGTTAAACGTGCGAACGCAGGCTGTAACTGTGAACTCAGCTCGTCGCTGATCTGTTTAAGCTGATAACCTTTAGTTAAATCTAATTCGCCGCTCTCTAATTCGCCACTTAACAGCTCTTGCTCGGCAACTGACGGGATAATTCGATTTGCTACTTTTGCTGAATCTATATCCGCATTGGCAGCTTGACGGTGTTGATTATCGGCAAATATTTGTTTTGCGTCTTCCCACTTAGTTTGATCTTGTTCAGTGCGCTTAAACTGGCTATCAATGTCAGTAATGCCTTGGACAAAAGGTAAAGTTTCTTGGCCTGTATATGGGTCTATCTCAGCTTTGGTTGAAACTATTGTATGAGCCTGTCCTTCCCCTCGCTCACTGCTGAAAGTGACAAAGTAGTTTGGCATTGGGTCAAAGTTAGATAAATGCCAGAAGTCAGCTTGAAAGCGCGCTTGATAAATTTCATTCGCAGCAAAACCCTGCCACTGCTTTGTTGGTGTTAGTTTGTGTAAATCACCATTGATGTGTTTAATATCAAACTCTTCGCTAAAATCTTGGCGAATAGGTGCAACATGGCTGAAATAAATAGCCCAGTTGTTATCGGTTAAATTGTACGGTAGTTGTAGGCTTATTTGCCCTTTAAAACAGGCACCACCAGCGTATTTTTGTTCGCACAATTCATCGGCGCGATTCGTTATTACTTGGTAGTTAACTTTAAGTTCTGCGGCAAATTTTGCAGCTGAGTTGTTTGCGGTTTGCTCTGCTTGTTGTTGCTGTTGATTTGCGTTTGTTGTTGATTCAGTTTGGGTTGTTGGCTGGCAGCCCAGCATCATTAAACTGATTAAACATAGTTGCCAACGCATAGTATCACCTCTTTGTTTGTCTCGGCGCTATATAAATGCCTCAGGGGCTGGGCATTTGGGGCGTTTATCGCTTGCTAGAATTGAGTATAGGCAATCGCTAGAGCATAATTTTCGCAAAAACGCTGTAAATACATCCTTGTACGCTCCCAAACGTCATCCATGACGTTTGAAGTTTTGCTCTAAATCATTGCTCTAACGCTTGCCTCGTCATACTTCAAACTCAACGCTAGTTGGTGTCGGCTTAAAACTTGAAGCTGGTGCTTAAGTAGAAGCTACGACCAAAGGTGTATAAACCAATTGGACGATACTTTTGCTCTTGGTAGTGGAATATCTCAGAGTCAGTTAAGTTCTGACCTTCTAAGGTTACACTCCAGTTATCATTTAAGTTGTAGCTTACAGAAGCATCTAACTGAGAGTATGCATCAGCGGTATTGGCGCTACCAAAAGTGAAGCCGGTTAAGTAACTGCTACGTTGGTTGTAAGCAACACGGGCAGATAATTTATCGTCTTCGTAGTAACCCGTTAGGTTATACGTGCGTTTTGAGTTCCCAGCCAATGCAATTGTTTCGCCATCGGCATTTTTGCCTTCAGCATCTGAGTAGGTGAAGTTAGCAATTACACCAAAGTTTTCACCAATTGGTGTTTGGAAGCTTAATTCAATACCTTTGTTTTTAGCGTCAGCACCGTTTTCAGGTTGAGTAACCGAAAAATCGCACATTTCGTTTGCTTCAACAACTCCGCTGTCGTCACAATCAAAACTTAATTCAACATCGTTAGTCGCATTAAAGATAAATGAATCAATCTTTTTGTGGAATACAGCCAATGACAACAAACTTTCTTCGGTGAAATACCATTCGAATGATAAATCCGCGTTAGTCGCATCATAAGGTTTTAACCCCGGGTTACCAAAAGTTGCAGTGAAGTTAGGACTAATACTTCGAGTACCAGCCATATCAGCGTAGTTAGCCCGCGACATAGTTTTAGATGCTGCAGCACGTACAACCATTTCATCAGCGAAACTATAAGATAAGTTTAGTGATGGTAATACATTACTGTAGCTCGATTTATCAGTTACCCATTCGCCGCTAGCGGTGTTATACGATGAAGAACTAACATCGGTATTCACCGCACGTAAACCAACATTACCTTTTAAATCGCCCATTTCGATATTCGCTTGCACATATGCAGCTTTAATATCTTCAGACAATTCGTAAATATTACCTATGTCTAATACAGGTTCAATCCCTGAAATAGCATCCGCAGCTTTGCGAATTTTGGCAATATCTATCATTGCATATTGCGTTAACGTCCCACTCGTTGCGACGCTACTGTGTAATTCAGGGGTCATAGCACCATCAAAATCACCTGGATTTTGTGCTTTTAACGAATCGTAATTTAACCCCTCGGTGGTCACACCATCTTGCGAATGATCTTTATCACGTACTTTAACACCCACCTCTACCGAACGGATAAAATCAGTGTCGAGTTCAAGTTTTAAGTCTGCTTGCGCATAAGTTTCTTTATCTTCTTCAGGACGAGAGTTCCAGCGATAATCACGGAATACAAAACCGTCGTAAGAGTCAGTCGGTTTACCATTTAGTTCTTCAGGGAATGAAAAATCAATTACACCATTGTCGTGAATTTTAATTTTTGAACCCGACGCATGGCCAAAGTTAACTAAATCTTCTCGGTCGTACCCACCACTTGCTTTAGTTGTACCGAGTTGGGCGTGTAGTAAAAAGTTATCGCCGTGGTAATTCATATCTAAATCTATTACTCGGGTTTTCAATGTTGATACACGCGATAAAGATTCATTCATTTGATTTAACTGATAATCACCATGACCATTTGCGCCAATGGTATATTCAGTTAACGCTGCAACACCGTCTGGGTCAGTAATTTGATAGTCTTCAATTTTCGCACATAAATCATAGTCTGATTCTGTGTTCCATGGTGTACAAGGCATGTATGCCGCCCAACCATGTGACGAAATATAGTTGTGGTTGGTATTGGTTTGTTTAAGCTCTGAATCCACTACGTTTAAGGTGAAGTCTAAGTCATCTGTCGGACGAATTTGTGCAGTTAAGTTTAACCCCAAACGATCACGCTCTTGCTCGAAATAAGCAGAGCCCATACCCCAGTTCCAAGAAGCTGTTTTACCTGTATGTGTGTCATAATCCCAACCAGGAATTGATTTGCCAACTGAACTTGCAGTATCAGCACGGGTTGCATCAAACCAACCGAATGCTTCCATACCATCACGGCGCTGTTCGCGGCCTTGATAAATTAATGAAGCAAGTACACCAAAGGTTTCGTTGTCGTTTTTCCAGCTATATAAAGCAGAGATTTGTGGATCAGTACTTTCTGTTTTGTCGTTGTAACGCACACCAGCTGAACCATATACTGTGTTTGCGTCTAAATCTAATGGTTTACGTGTACGTAAAATAACAGTACCACCAACCGCACCTTCATCAATTTTAGCTTCTGGTGATTTGTATACTTCTAATGCCGATACTAATTCTGATGGCAACAAACTAAAGTTAAAGCTACGCGATGAAGGCTCTAATGCCCACCATTTTGTAGTAGCTACTGCTTGGCCGTTTAATAAAGTGTTGTTTAACTGTGGTGCTGTACCACGAATTGACACTTTTTCACCTTCACCAAAATCACGGGTAATGGATACACCAGCGATACGCTGTAGAGATTCAGCGACGTTTTTGTCTGGGAATTTGCCAATGTCTTCAGCAGTAATTGCGTCAACAATGGTGTCTGAAAAACGTTTAGCGTTTAAGTTGGCTTTAGCGCTGGCACGAATACCTTTAACCGAGATAACCTCTGTTTCTGATTCTTCAGCCATAACAGGTTGAGAAAGACTAGCGAGTAAAGCTGTGCTTACTGCCAGGGTAATTGGTTTGAAAGTTAGCTTGTTCATGTTTGTTGCCTTGTTAGTTTAGTCTTAAGTGCTCGCAGCCAAATTATTCTACGACAATATGACAGCGTTGTCATATTAATACCAAACAAATGACAACGCTGTCAAACTATTTTATAATAAATATGTCATTTTTTATTCGAGTTTTGGCTGTATTTGCAGCAATCGCATCATAAAATTTGCCATTTGTTTAATAGAAATCAAAGATAACTGGTTTGGTTGTGAAAAAAATTTGTTTACTAGTGCAAACTGCTTTATTTTCACACTGAAATTACGAACCTGAGTTCAGGTTTAACTATAGTCCGGAATAATGGAATTGCTAAAAGCCTATGAAAGCTACGATTAACGACGTTGCCAAACTTGCTGGTGTTTCAATTAAAACTGTATCTCGTGTTATTAATAACGAGCCAGGTGTTCGCCAAAATACCATAGATAAAGTAACTGCAGCGGTAACTGAGTTAAATTACCAGCCAAATCAGTCGGCGCGTAGCTTGGCGGGCAATAAGTCGTATGTTGTCGGTTTTGTATACGATAATCCAAATGCTTATTACATTATTGATATGCAGCACGGTATTTTAGATGCATGTAAAAAACATCATTTTGAATTGTTGATCCACCCGGTTGATAGTAAATCGGACAACTTATTAAATGAGTTAAAAGACATGCTGCGTCAATCGCGTGTTTCTGGGTTAGTCCTGACCCCGCCTTTGTCAGAAATGACCGAAGTAACAGATATGCTCACCGAAACTGGCGTTAAGTTTGTCCGAGTTATTTCTGGTAAAAACCAAACTTTATCAACCCCTTGTGTGTTTATTGATGATAGAACCGCAGCTTTTAACATCACTAAACATTTGATTGAACAAGGCCATAATAAAATAGCCTTTTTTAGCGGTGAAGAAGTTCACCACTCGACAGGTGAGCGTTTAGCTGGATATTTAGATGCGTTAAAAGCGCATAATTTGGACTCGCGTGATGAGTGGATTTTTGCCGGTGAGTATTCATTTGAATCGGGTGTTGAAAATGGTAAAAAGCTAGTTGAGTTAACCGACAGACCAACAGCGGTTTTTGCTTGTAATGATGAAATTGCTGCGGGCACTTTGTTTGCCGCTCGTTTACAAGGGTTAGATGTACCTGCCGATTTAGCCATTGCTGGTTTTGAGGACAACCCCTTCTCGCGCCAAACTTGGCCGAAGTTAACCACGGCAGCACAGCCAACTAAAACTATCGCAAGTCAAGCTGCTGAGTTGTTGTTTAAACATTTGCGTTTACCGGCGAAAAAAGAGCAAGTTATTGAGAATTGTATGTTTGAACCTGAGTTGGTTGTTAGGGAAAGTACGAAACCTTAATTTTCGCTAAGCAGCGGTGGATCTGTCCAACTAAGCTCAGTAGAAGAGTAGTTTTCTAAAGTCGCTGTGAATCTGTGCAACTAAGTCCATTTGAAGCATAATTTTCTAAAAACGCTTTTCGCCAGTCCCTGGCCGCTCGCAAAAGGCATCCATGCCTTTTGAAGTTTTAGAAAATCAGCATTCAAACAGACTTCAATCAGGCAATGGAGTCGCGGTTGTTTTAGGCCATAAAAAAGCCAAGGCAGGTGAATGGATGTGTTGCGAGCAAAACTTCACAAAACATGGAAGTTTTGTGCGAGCGAGTCATGGACGGCCTTGAAGCGCTTTTGCGAGGAATACTCCATTTGCCTGCTGACTTCTCTGCCACCTAATTTGCAGCAACAAAATAGCTAGGATTGTTTTAAAGCCATAAAAATGCCGAGGCAGGTGAATGGATGTGTTGCGAGCAAAACTTCACAAAACATGGAAGTTTTGTGCGAGCGAGTCATGGACGACCCTGAAGCGCTTTTGCGAGGAATACTCCATTTGCCTGCTGACTTCTTTGCCACCTAAACTGCAGCACCAAAATAACGAGAGATGAGCCTGCCCGAATGCTGGTTTGCACCAAACGAGCAGCACTCTCCACTAACAACACAACAATCAGAGCCCCAATAATTGCACCTGACTCGGATGCCTATCAGGTTGCTGCTTGCAAAAGGCAGCCATTTGCGCTAACAACTGTTGCTGCGCGGGCGGGTTCGCCCCAACAAACGATTGCTGCGGTAAATGCCCCATACCATATACAACAAATCGGTAGTTAATCTGATTAAACAGCACACTTTTCTGAGCTAAAAAATCACTGCTTTCAATCACCTTGTGTTGCCACAAGTCCAGCCATGCAGCTAACTGAGGATCGCTATAACGCTGCGTTTGCCAAAAGCGCCAAAATTCACTGTCGTCTCTATCACTCAAAATATAATGCAATACAATAAACGACTTAAGGTCAGCATAAATATCGTTCAAGATTCGATTGTAGTGCTGCTGCATCAGCGACAAATTACCCGACTGTGTATACTCACCAAATAAACGCAAACCGGCTTCAATTAAATAAATACCTGTCGACTCCAAAGGTTCAATAAAACCCGACGATAAACCAATTGCGCAACAATTTCCTAGCCAACTTTGTTTTCTATGGCCAATACGCATTTTTAAACTTTTAAACTCTGCGTCGGTAGGCAAGTTAAGTGCTTGGCCAAGTTCGTCTGCTGCTTGTTCTTCTGTGCAAAACTGGCTGCTATATACGTATCCATTACCAATGCGGTTTTGTAAACCAATGCGCCAACGCCAACCATTCTTCATTGCTATCGCTTGCGTATGCAACGCAGGTGCTTGACCTTGTGGATATTGAGTTTGCACTGCCAAAGCACGATCACACGGTAGTTCACTCGACCAATCAACCCATTCATTTTCAGCGTTATCTTGATTATTTGAATGCAAAGCTTGCATCAACATAGCGCGAAAACCTGTGCAGTCAAAATACATATCCGCAGTTAAACGACCGACACTTGTGTCTATGCCGGTAACTTTTTTAACTCCGGCATCAATACTTACTTGCACTTGGGTAATGTCGGCAATTTGATGTTTCACCCCTCGTTGCACAGCGAGTTTTTTTAAATATTCAGCTAACTTGCCAGCATCAAAATGATAGGCATAAGGAATGGGCGCTTGGTAATCGGCCATTTCTGCAAATTTAGGCGCTTTGCCTCGTTTGGTTAAAAACGGCGAAATTGACACACTATGCGCGTAATCTTGCAGCTTATTAGTTTGGCTTAACCAACAATGGGCTAAGTCCATACCGTTTACTTCAGGAGTTTGAAAATCGAATGGGTGCCAATAACTGTGCATTTGGCCGTTTTGCGCTTTTTTCCAATTTATAAACTCAATGCCAAGTTTAAAAGTGGCGTCCGTCGCCTGCATAAACTCAGCTTCGTTAATGGATAACAGCTGTAAAAAATGCCGTATACCATGCACAGTTGCTTCGCCAACACCGACCGGTGGTTGAGCCGAGCTTTCAATAAGTTGAATATCAACCCTGTGCTCCACTCGGTTGTACAAATGGCTTAAATAAAGCGCTGTCATCCAGCCTGCAGTGCCACCACCACATATTAGAATGGATTGCATTCTTGCCTCGCATATTAGTCAAAACGGCTTAACTTTTAAGCAGTGTAACTGGCCACAGCAAAAATGACAACGCTATCATTCAAAGTTTTATCTGCTTGCTTGAGAGTGTTAGCGTCACAATAACTTAATCAAAGGTTGACCTTTAATCACTCCTTAGCCAAGATCTGCTTAAGCAAGATAAAATTCTAAAAACTAAGAGCAGAGCATGTCAATAACCGCAATTTACCCCGGTACTTTCGATCCTATAACCAATGGTCATTTAGATTTAATAGAACGCGCAAGCCGCATGTTCGACAAAATTATCGTTGGTGTGGCCAACAGCCCGAGCAAACAACCTTTGTTCGATTTAGCTGAACGAGTGGCACTAACCGAGCATGTTACCAGTCATTTGAGAAATGTAACTGTGATAGGTTTTAGTGGACTATTGGTTGATTTAGCCAAAAGCCAAAAAGCCAGTGTATTGGTTAGAGGAGTAAGAACAGTCGGTGATTTTGAATACGAGTTTCAACTTGCCAACGTTAACCGTAGTTTGTACCCAGCATTAGAAACCATATTTCTCGCGCCTAGCGAGAAAAACAGCTACATTTCTTCATCTATCGTTAAAGAGGTCGCTCGCCACGGGGGCACTGTTGCTCATTTTGTTGACGACTGGGTTGCCGCACAATTGCAGGACAAACTGAATCAGGGTTAACTCGACGCTCAAATTTTTCAGGGTACAAATACAAACCGATTTGATTAACAAACTGCGACATACGTAACGGTCGAGTTTGTTTACGTGTATGGGTGTCTACTCGATACAAATATTTATTCGACACTTTGCCATTACCACATGCAACTGAAGCCATATGTGGTGTTTGTTCTAACTTTAATCCCATGCGCGCTAGGGCTGAGCGCATTGAGTTTTCGATAAAAATGTATACATCATCAAATGAATTCTGTTCAATAATATGATTAATTGCCAATAACAAAGCATTGAATAAAAGCCCTGGTACTTTGTAGCCACTTACTTCTTGACGATATTGAGGATCGACTGCAACTCGGGAAATTTCAATATCACGTTTTTTCAGTTTTACATGCGGTAAATAAGTGGACAAGGGTAAGCGAGCCAGATTAGTTTTAACCACACGCATACAACCAACAATCTTGCCGGTCAGCTTGTGCTCAATTACACAGTGAATCGCATCACTATCGTATTCATCTGTTTCTAAACGCTTTTTTGCTAAGTTTGGGAAATAGCCGAGCTCTTCACAATAGATTTTATAGCGCAGTTTGAATATCTGCGGCATATCGTTTGCGCAGGCAAAACGAATCTTAAAAAATTGAAAAAACAAAGCTCCCGGTGAAATTTGAGGAGCTGTGATAACTTCGGAATGATCTATCTCAAGCATTTAGTAAGTTCCGTATAAATACCGCGTTAATCCGTCAACACTTTAAACTTAACATTTAAACCCACTTTAAATTACAAAAATGGATACAAAGATGACGATTTAACCGCTTATAGGACTACAAGTCAAATACCAAAATTTTCGAATTTCGTTGATAATTGTATAAAGCTTGTTTTTTACTTGGCAATTCATCAACTTGGCCAATTCTAAAACCTAGCTCCATAAACCAATGAATACTGCGCGTGGTTAATGCAAAAATTTGTTTGTAATTTCGCTGCCGCGCTTTGAGCATAATATGACGTAACATTGCCTGACCACGGTCCGCATCACGGTAATCAGGATGTACAGCTAAACACGCAAACTCGCCCATTTGTTCTGTTTCAAATGGGTAAAGTGCCGCACAACCTATGACTAAACCATCTCGTTCAATTAATACAAAGTGGTCAATTTCCATTTCTAACTGTTCGCGCGAACGGCGAACCAAAAGACCTTGTTCTTCAAGTGGACGAATTAAATCTAAAATACCACCAATATCGCTAATAGTTGCACTACGCAAACGTTCTGCTGGTTCAGTAACAATTTGCGTACCTATACCATCACGTGAGAAAAGCTCTTGCAGCAATGAACCATTAATTTGGTAACTGACCAAGTGACAGCGAGGTACACCAGCCCTTGCGGCGGTAATGGCTGCATTTAAAAATGCAATTTCGCCAGAACAGGCATCGGCATCTTCGCTAAGTTGTTGGATAATTTGCTCTGCATCGTTTGGTAATAACTCTGCTATGATTTCACCGTTTTCGTCTTGAATACCATTGCCTTCGGCAAAACCAATCATTTTGTCGGCTTTAAGTTTAATCGCGACTTGAGTGGCAATTTCTTCAGCCGTAAGGTTAAAACTTTCACCAGTTACAGATGCTGCTATCGGCCCTAAGAGCACTATGCCGTTACTATCTAACTGTCGTTTTATACCTTGCACATCAATACGGCGTACTTTACCCGTATGGTGATAATCCACCCCTTCATCGACACCTAAAGGTTGCGCAATGACAAAGTTACCGCTGATCACGTTTATTTGCGCACCTTGCATTGGTGTATTACCTAAACTCATAGAAAGACGCGCAGTAATATCCAACATCAATTCGCCAGCTACTTGTTTAATAGTTCGTAGTACAGAATCGTCAGTAATGCGTATGCGTTTATGATATTTACTGACTAGCCCAGCATCATCAACCGCTTTATTATTTTGTGGACGAGCGCCGTAAACCAGCACAACTTTAATACCTAAGCTATTAAGCAAAGCGATATCATTAATAATGTCTTTAAAGCCAGGCTGACCTATCGCCTCTCCACTTAACATAACCACAAACACTTTGCCGCGGTGGCTGTTCACATAAGGAGCGGATTGGCGAAAGCCATCTACCAGTTCAGTAGTACGTACGTATCTTTCCATTTGTCTCAGGGCGTTGTAAAACTTGCCCCTGTTATACCTAAAATGACGCTAAAAATATACACTAGCGGCTATAAATCAACTATTGAGCAAATATCATTCGCTTAGCAACCAGCGAAATTGATACGGTTTTAACACTGTTACTTGTGAATGAGCTAAATCCATTGTTTGTTGTTCAATCAAATCTAGCGGACGCATTGCAACATCTTGGATAAATTGATTATTAATCGCTTGCTCACGCTCGGTGAAATTAACTAACACCAATAATGTTTGGCCGTTTTTATGTTGACGTTTGAAGGCAAAAACATGCTGATTATTAGTGTAAATAATTTCGGTTGGCGCATCGCCAAATACAGCATACTGCTTTCTAATTTGAATAAGCTGAGCTAATCCGTCATATACTTGCTGTTCAACTGTGCCTTTTTGCTCAACCGCATCTAGCATAACTTGAGTGATTTTAGGTCTATTTACCCAACGCGCATCATGCTTTTTATGCTCATCGTTTAAATAACTATAGTCATTTAACGCTGCTAATTCATCCCCTTGATACAACAAAGGGATGCCACCAATACTGAGCAAAACACTATGCAGCAGCATAATGCGCTTAATCGCTTCTTCGACCGCAGCAGGATTATTCTGTTGTAGCGCTTGTTCTAAACCAACAAGTGACGCAAGTGACCCACACACACGGCAATCGCCCGTTTGTGGATTTTCTTGAAATGGCACGCCTGAAGCAAACGAGCCTTGGAATCGACCTGTATAAAATTGATTTAAAAATTGTCTATGATCATAACCATTTATACCTAAATAACCTGCATCACCATCATCAAAAGTCCAGCCAATATCATCGTGACATCGCGCATAATTCACCCAACTGCAATCAGGGCTAATTTTAAATCTATGTGATAGTGACTGAGTTAATAGACGAGTTTTACGTGTAGCTAAACTATTCCACAACAAGGCCATTAATAATGGATTATATGAAAGTTGGCACTCGTCTTTATCTATGTATTGAGCGACTTCATCTGGGTGAACAATTGCCTCAGATTTAAACAACACGCCCGGCGCTGCAATTTTTAAACAGCTATTAAAAGCTTGAATAAGCAGGTGTGCTTTTGGCTGACTTTCACAGCTGGTTCCCATTTGTTTCCAGATAAATGCCAATGCATCTAAGCGTAAAACATCACAGCCTATATTAGCTAAAAAGAGCATTTCACCAACAATGCCACGAAAAACGGATGGATTAGAATAATTTAAATCCCACTGAAAACTATTAAAGGTGGTCCATACCCATTTTTGCGTGTCTTCATTAAAGGTAAAACTACCACGGCGAACTTGTGGAAAAATTTCACGAATGGTTTGTTCGTATTGATTTGGCGTAGTTCTGTCATCAAACATGTAATAATACTGCTGATAAGTTTCGTCACCTTGTTTGGCCGCCAACGCCCACTCATGATCGTCTGCCGTATGGTTAAAAACAAAATCTAGCACTAAACTCATACCCGCTTTGTCTAACGCGGTCGCGAGTTTTTTCAATTGCTGCATTGTGCCCAAGTTGGGGGAAACTTGACGATAATCAGACACAGCATAACCACCGTCGTTATCCCCTTCCGGTGATTTATACAAAGGCATTAAATGCAAATAAGTAATACCTAATTTTTGGAAATATGGAATTTTCGTCTGTAAATCAACTAAATTTTCGGCGACTAAATCAACATAACAAGCCATCCCCAACATCTGTTCAGACTTAAACCAATGAGGATTGTCTAAACGTTTTTTATCTTTACGTTTTAACGCTAGGCTGCGCTGTTTAAATTGCTCGACCAGCAATTCGACTAGAGCTTGCAAATGGAAATGTAAGTCATAACGTTGCTCGTATACTTGCAGCATTTGGCTAAATAATTCAGGGAAGTACCTTTCCAACCTATCCTTAAATGCTTGTTGTTGCGTTTTTGCAATACCTTGCAAACTCACCTGCTCTAAAATACGAGCTAAACACAATTTGCTTTCTTGTTGAAGATTCATAGTAATTTTCCAATAACACCCAAGTAATAAGTTGGTCACCAACCTGCCTTGCAAATGTAATCGATTGTAATAAACATTACAACCGATTGCACAAAATATAAACTTTTCGCTAAAAACACTTGCAATCGGTTGCAACAACAATTTACAATCGATTGCAATAATGTTGAAAAAATGTCGTTGTTAAGTGAACTTTAGCCAAACTGGGTCTAAAGTTTACAAGACACAGTCAGTGTGCAAAACAATGTAGCTTTTTCTTACATTCAAAATTACTGATCAAGTGGAGCCGAGCATGACTCAAACCAATACACATAACCTAACGCTCATACGTTGGTTAACTTATTTAATGTTTATGATGTTTGCCATGACATCGGATTCAGTTGGCGAAATTATTAAAGAAGTCAAAATAGAGTTCGACATTAACAATACCCAAGCGAGCTTAATGCACACTTTATTTATGGTCGGCATAGCTGTATCAGGTTTGTTTTTAGGTTTTCTAGCCGACAAGTTTGGTCGAAAACAAGCAATCATTTTAGGTTTGGGCGGTTTTGCACTGTCTTGTTATCTCTTTTTAGTTGGTGATACTTTTCACTTTATTCTCGCGCTCATCACACTATCAGGCTTGTCTGTTGGGGTTTTTAAAACCGCTGCATTAGCTTTGATTGGTGATATTTCACGCTCAACTAAAGAACACACAGGCACTATGAATGGTGCCGAAGCCTTTTTTGGTGTTGGCGCTATCATTGGCCCACTGATTGTTGCTTATTTAATTAACAATGGTGCGCCTTGGATCTGGTTATATGTGCTGGCGGGCATTCTATGTACTTTATTAATGTTGCTTGCATGGAAAGTAAACTACCCTGCTTACCAAAAACCTGCAACAACTAACAACAAATCTAGCTTTTCCAACAGCTTAAAATTGCTCAAAGATCCTTATGCAATGGGTTTTTCTCTAGCCGCATTTTTGTATGTCGCCGCTGAAAGTGCCATCTACGTATGGATGCCAACTTATCTACTATGTGACGGTACAAGCAACTACGCCTGTTACTCATCTGACAATGCCAAAACACTCGCAATCTACTCAGTATCTATCTTTTTTACTCTACGAGCTTTGGGCCGATTTGTCGGTATTTGGATGATGCAACATTTCAATTGGGCTATGGTTCTTATGTTGTTTAGTTTTGTCATTGCCATTTGTTTTATTGCCGGCATAGTCGGTGGCAGAGAAATTGCGCTGTATACCTTTCCACTAACAGGTATCTTTATGTCGGTGATTTACCCTACCATCAATTCAAAAGGCATCAGTTGTTTCGCTAAACATGAACACGGCACAGTCGCAGGTTTTATCCTATTTTTTACCGCTTTAGGTGCGGCGGTTGGCCCACTAGTTATGGGCATAGTGAGTGATATGTATGGCGGCGATGCGCAGTATGGTTTTATTGTTGCAACCGTATTTACCAGTATTTTGTTTGTTGGCATGTTATTAAACTACCTATTTAATCCAACAGAAAAACAACTAGCCAAAATTGAAAAGTCTCAATATGGAGCCGCATAAAGTGTCACCACAATCAAATGTCGCTGTATTTGGCGAAGCATTAATCGACTTAATTGAACAAGCTGACGGTCAATTTAAACCTTTTATTGGTGGTTCACCTTTTAATGTTGCGTTGGCAATGGCTAGGTTTGGTTTAGCTAGCCATTACCTTGCGCCAATTTCTAGCGATGAAATGGGTCAGCGGATAAAAGCTTATGCAGAAAAAGAGCAAGTTATTCTGCCAACAAATATGAGTTCAAACCGTAATACTTCGTTAGCCCTGGTTTACAAAGATGCCGATGGCCAACCAGACTACAGTTTGTATCGCAATTTAGTTGCTGATTTAGACATATCGGCACAAAAGTTAACAGCTAATTTACCAAACGATCTGCAAGTGTTCCACACAGGATCACTGGCTTTGGTACCAGAGATGGCAACTACACTGACAGAAGTTTTTGGTTATTTAACTCATACAAACATTAACATCAGCATAGATGTTAATATGCGCAAATGCATTCCAGAACAAAAAGCGGCTTACATAAAAAGCGTTAAACAATTGATGCTGCACGCAACTTATTTAAAAGTGAGTGACGAAGATTTAGACGCACTTGGCGCCAACGGCGACTACCTTGCGTATTGCCAGCAACTACTGCAACAAGGTTGTATAAAATTAATCGCTTTTACCCAAGGGGCTGAGGGCGCCACCTTACTAACGGCTAAACAAAGCTGCTTTTTACCCTCGGTACCGCCACCAAAAGTCGCAGACACAGTAGGCGCAGGTGATACCTACTTTGCAGCCATGTTGGCCTACCTAGTTCGCAACCAATTAGTCTCAACTGATGCTAGCGAATTTACTCAAGCGCAGTTGAATAAAATTAATCGATTTGCCGCAATAGCCGCGTCAATCAATGTTTCACGCCACGGCTGCAACCCACCCAATTTTACAGAAGTTACCGAGTTTGCCCTGAGCCAAAACATGCTCGTTTAAGCATGTTTCCTTTACGCCTATGTTCATTGCGCACCGCAGACATAGGCGCTTTTTTCTAGTTTCGTTGTGTTGATTTACGTTCAATCAATTGTACGTCGGCTAAAGTATTTTCCACTTGTTTACCATTTATTAAACCCACCAAACAATCCACCAACTTATACGCACATTGGCGAATATCTTGGTTAATTGTTGATAAAGGGGGTGACGTACGCTCTGTAAAAGACAATCCATCGTAGCCGATAACAGCGACATCGCTTGGTACTTTTAAGCTGTGTTCTTGTAAACAAGACATAGCGCTCATCGCAATTAAATCACTACAGCAAACAATACCATCGACTTTAGGTTTTGCGTCTAAAAACGCGTTTATGACGTTTTTCGCCTTGTCAGTCACAAATGGTACAGTGATATCCAGTTCAGCGTTTATAGCAAGGCCTGCTTCGTTTAATGCGGCACAATATCCTTGATAACGCAATTCTGAATCAGCCGAAGCTTTGTCACCAAAAAACGCGATGTTTTTACAGCCCTTATTAATCAAATGTTGAGTCGCTTGTTTGCCACCTTGTTTATCATCTGTCGATACTAAGTGATATGTTTGTCCATGCGTTGGCACACCCCAAACCACCATAGGCAATTTGTCGCTCGCTAACTCATTTAATTGTTCATGTCCCTGCCCTTGGCCAATAACAATCAAACCTAATGATTGCCGATAAATTCGGCTATTACGAAAGGCAGCTGCATCTGTAATAGGTTCTTGACTCACCAACATATCCAGTTCCGATTTAGCTAAAGCTTCAAGTAAACTGGCGATCATCTCCATAAAAAATGGATCAAACGATTGTTGATTAACCAGAGGGTCTGTCATCATAACCACAGTTACAGTTTGCGACTGATTCAACCTAAAATTACGCGCAGCTTCGTTAATGACATAATTATGCTCTTGCGCTATTAGCTTAATTTTGTTTTTAGTCTGTTCGTTAACCAACGAACTGTCATTCAACGCTCGCGAGACTGTAGCGCGTGAAACCCCCGCCAAGTCAGCGATATGCTGCATATCAATTGAACTCACACTAAGCCTTTTTCTAACTTTGTACTTTGAGCGCTAAGCTTATAATTAACCTGCCCATGTTGCAATCGATTGTACAAATATCTTGCTAACAGCATTACGGTTAATTTGTAGCATCATCATATTGCTGAAAGTACTTGGTAAGATCCGAGTACAATATTTTGATCCAAGGCTTATTGTTGGGTGCTAGAGATAAGATACTAATTTTTCGAGGATCTTTAGGAACAATAGCAACTTTTACGTTGCTTATACCAATTTCAGAAACCAATACGAATAGCTCCTCAATGGCAGGGTCTCCCATCGCCAAGCAGCCTAGCGATACCGCTTTTCCATGTATAAAAATGTTAGTTCCAGGTTCGCGCCTCCCTTCTATTTCTGCATATTTAAGGTCAAACTGATTTGGATAATTGAGCTTCATTGATAAATGAAAGGCGCTGTTAGGGTTTAAATATTCAAGTATATAAAAGCCTTCAGGGACTTGTTTATCTCCCTCTCTAAGTTTGGGGCCTAATACTCCACTAGCCGCCTTTATCGGATATATTTTTACTAATTTTTCTCTTTTGCCATCACTTGCCCAGAGTTCTAGTATTTTTTCATCTTTAATTGCGAGCAAAGAAATGTTTTTAGGCGGAAATTCCAGCCCCACCTCATCAAAATGAGGAGTTAATCTAGATTTAGCATCAGCTCCATAATCAGCTACTACTTGTTCAACTGTGCTTTTTCCCATAATTTTTTGATATGCCGGAACCCACATAGGTCTAGCGTATAAATATAAAATTGGACTACCCACTAAAATTATAAGCAAGCTAATATAAATTATTTTTCTCATATAGGTTTCCGTGGTGCATAAGCTCCACCTTCAGCTTACTAAAAAGCAATAACAATTGTCGAGAAGAAAGCAAGCTGATGATCTAACTAGCCTAATGCATTGCGTGTTAAATAACATCCACATTTAACCGTTTAACCTGTCAAATACATAGAATAAGCGTACCATTAACTTATCATTGGTGCCTTGTAAAGTGCACAGCTATGTTATGTTCTGCTCAGAACAATTTGCTAATCACAACAGGTGTTCGTTTGAAACTTTCATTAACGGATATCTTTTTTCATTAGAAATAGTCTATCGGTAACTTGAGGAATAGTTTGCTGTTCGCAGTTCAATAAATTGTTACCTGTAACAATTTTATAAATAAAGTTTAAACCATGTCTCCCCTACTCTAACTCTGTGTAATTTTCGTTAGTAGAAACAAAGCATAGAATAATTTTGTGCGAGCTAGTAACCAAAATAACTATTCCTCACCAACGCCAGCCATTAATTTACTTAGTTGTGCATATTTTCAATTTCAATGTAAGTAATATTTAATTGTTGCCTTTACCTATCCATCCGCCAAACTTGTATGTGGCCCATCACGTACGGCATTTTTCAGTGGTATGTAACCGCACAACACAGGCACATATTTAAATGGCTCAGCTCCATGGCACACAATAGTTCAATTACAAAATGGCTTAACATTGCCCGAGCTGTGTAAATTTCAAGGCTACACAATTTTTGTTCACGGGAAGTTATTTCACGAGCTTTTGCAACAAGGTCGCGAACAATCAATTTGGGAGAACAAAGTAATTAAAACCGGCTTTGGCCCGTACTTATTGGCGCAAGAGCAGATCATGGATTCAACACAAAAAAACCACAAACATAATAATCCATTTTTATCGTGTGTGGTTTATGGCGCACTAACACACCTTGTACCGTTCCGAAACGTTTTTTGAATCGTACGAGACTGACAAGATTCTACTTCCACTAGGATATAAGTCAAAAATTTAATTGATGTGCCGCAACAAATTATTGAGTTGTTGAAAATTTGCAACGAACGCTGGAGAAATGCTCGAATGGACTAACCGAATAATTGGATGTACATTTTATATGAGTATCTAACAACAACCGCTTTTGCTCATTGGTATGTTAGCAGGGTTAGTCAAGCATTAGAGCAGAGTCAGTATAACGACAACACAATGCGCTGATATTATCCGATTATGGATTTCACCTTGGAGAAAAAGATCATCTAAAAAAGCGACACTTTCGGAAGAGTTGGCTCGCGTCCCAGCATTCCTGCGTATATCTGGCCACTCAAAAAATGGTAAATTGGTTTCGCAACCAGTTAGCTCAATTGACTTGTACCCTAGCCTAATTAAGTTAGCATGCCTTGGCAAAACCACAGATAATTAGATGGAATAGATTTGTCAGTATTTATAAATTCAAAATATCTGATTTTTAACTTCCTACAATTGCAACCTATTGTGAACAAATGTTTTCAGCACCTAGCAAACAACTCATACCCAAACTATTTGAAGATGCGAGATTTTATCCCTGCCTTTTACGAGCTTCACAGCGTTTCTATTGCAGTGTTACGTTAATTTGAAAGGTGTCTAGATTCCTGTATTTACATGCCTTGTACTAAAAACGCTTTGATAGCGGTGAAACATGCTTCTTCAAGTAGCTTGGGTATAAATTTAGATAGCAGCGAGGAGTTATTTTATCATGCTAAAGATCCACACGAGTTTGATAGTCTCGCACGAGACCGGAACTTTAATTCAGTATTAGAGAGTCTTACAGTTGGGTTACCAAAAATATGGTTAGAGTCGCTCGGCGGAAGCAAAGGATAAAAAAGGCCTCAAATGAGGCCTTTTTGTTTATGCATCTGTCATGATAGATTTAAGTTTTTCATGCAGCATTTGATGCTGCTTTTCCGGTTCAATCTGCTCATGTTCAATTTCTGGAAAAATCAGTTTAAATAAACCAGTAAAAGAGGCGGGTTCTTTGACAATTTTTGATAGCATTTTATTGGTTGTTTTAACTGATTTTGAATATGCCACAGCATCAATTTTACTACTTGGAGTTTTAGTCTCGTGCGAGACTTTTTCTTCTTCGCTATTATTTGACGATCCATATTCGTTCAACGCTTGATCTAATGCGTTAATAAAACGCGCTTCGTCTGATTCATATTCAGCCAAACCATCAATTAATTTAGAAATAGTTTCTAAACCAACTGACTCTAAAATCGCTGGGTTAGATTTTATTAAATCAATAACAGTGGGGCGTTTTAAAATTTTAATTAATTTAAAATACCAAGAGCGTGAAAGTTGTAGTTTTGCACGCATATCATCGGCAGAAGTATTTTTATCTTTTAAGAAAATATACAAGCGGTGCTGCGCTAATAATCGCTCAAACTTAGTTTCGGATTCTTTACTATTGTTTTCTGTATATAAGTCTAACAGCGAAGTCTCCGCTGTGACTTCTACTTCTATATCTTGTGAAGATTGCCAACCATCTACATAACCTAATGCAACAGCACGACGGTGACCACCACCTGTAATCAAATATTTTTGACCACGAATATGCATGGTTTTAATTTTATCTTGGAGTAGGGCACCGGCATTTATATTATCGGCAACTCTAAACACAGACTCTAAAAAACTTGATGCAATTTCGTTTAGTTTTTCATCCGCAATGTTAACCAAAGCAAAACCTTTGCCGACGAACACACCTTCATTTTCAGTGAGAGGGTAGAGTACTCGAATGTCTTGTACGAGACTTCTATCAACACCAAATGCTGAATAGTCTTCAGAAGAGTGACCTTCGATAAAAGAAAGAACTTCATTTTGTGGAACTTCACTAACCCATGAATCTAAAGAATCGATAGCTTGCTGCTGTGAAATAGTGTTCAAGTTATACTTACTAACAACGGAATCATTTACACGTCTGATAAGTGAAGTGGCAATTCGACTGTTTAACGGATTGAACAGCACATTGTTCAATACAGTCGTAGTAGATTTATTATTTTTAAAACGGCGACGAGTAGTATCCGCAACGACAGGCTCTTTACCGATAGAGTCAAAAGACCTTCTAGTTATTGCCCTTTTCACTATACAACCTCTTCAATTTCTAGTTTGTTGTAAATTTTTGCGACAAAATCTTTAACCATTTTGAATGTATCTTCTTGCTTCATATATTCAAAATTTTCTGGATCATCTGGCAATGATTCAAGTTCAAATGCAGTACGTTTGGTAAAAGCTTCTTCTTGAATGAGTGGCGCAGCACCCGGAATAGCTTTAAGTAAATCGTAACAAGTGCTCTCTTTTCTGTTAAAGCGTTTACTCACTTTATTAAGGAATAAACCAACAAAGTCGTGATCATGATTTCTGTATTGACGCGCAATATTTTGAATATCGCCTAAAACAGCAGGCACACCTTGTTCAACATTCCATATGTCTAAATTAACTGGCACGATGACTTGATCGGCAATTGCAATAGCTGCATGTGCTGCATATGTACGAGAGGGTGGGGTATCTATGATCATAACGTCATAGTCCTCTTCAACTAGTCGCACAAGACCTTTGAATTGTTGAATTACCGCAGATAAGGGTTCTTCAGAAATTTCATCACTCTTGAAGCGACCATTAAAAGTATCGATTCCACCGTCAGAAGGAACTACATTTAAATTTTCGATAATAGTCGGATATTCAATAAAATCATGACCGGCAAAAATGTCAGAGATACTGTAAGTACCACCATGTTCGCACAAAGGATTAGAGGGCAGTGGCCATTGTTCTGCTGTCTGATATTTGGTATCGGGTGATAAGTATTTTAAGAAATAATAGGTCGAGTTTTGTTGGCTATCTCCATCTACATACAAAACCCGTAGTGGTGCAATATCGTCTATTCCTCTAGCCAAATGTACAGCTAAGGTAGTTGCAGAGAATGTTTTGCCTACCCCGCCTTTTCTTGCTGCTACAGCGATTACTTTCATAATAGTTTCCTCAACTTACGCTATTTGTAAATGATAACGTCTATTTGTAACGCTGTACATCAATTTTTGGTCAGTCTCGTACGAGACTAACCAAAATTTTTATATACAGATCATTATGTAACTAATTGGGAACCTCTTATTAGATTGAGTTGGTTAAAGAACAAACAAACTATATTTATAGTCTCGTACGAGACTAAGCATATATTGAATGAACCTTAAATAGCAGATATTCTATTTACAAAAGAATAATCCTATTTTTAAAACCTAAGAAACAAACATGACATCTGAAATTGAATTACCTGAACTAGGAAAGCCTCCATACTTTTATACAACAACAAGTAATCTTACTGGACTAGATAAATTATTAAATAGTTCGCAAATACAACTATTGGCGGCGCTAACAATTAAAGATGAAAAACAAGCAATATTAAGTTGTGAAGAACTCGCGATTAAAATTTCGAGAAAGCCAGTTACAGTTAGGCACATTGCAAAATCGTTAGTATCGCTAGGTATTTTGAAAAGAGAAAAAGGCAAGGGTAGAGGTAATAAACCAGCAGATTTTTTTAGTTACGTTCAGCAGTCAAAAGACCAAGACACAAGTATAAAATCACAAAGACAAAATGTTGCCTCCAACTGGTTTTCACTATTTTTGCAATCAACAAACCGATTTGAATTTGAGCAAATGAATTTTTCTACAAATATGTTGGTTTATCTAAATGATGTCTATTTATATGTAGAAATATTGAGTGAACTCTACTCGCTAAAAACGCTTCAGGCGGAAATGATGGCTGATAGAGAATTATCGTCAGCTGATTTATACAATAACCAATTAAAGCTAACAACCAGCCAGTTTCAACATATTACCCAAAAAGACTTTGATGAAAAATTAACACGTCTATCTCAATATACATTTGGTATAAAAGCAGATAATAATCAGGCGAACAGTTATTTTCTGAAACTAGTAACTAAGGTTTTAAATGAGACAAATATAGAATTTGTCGTCGAATTTCCAATAGAGTTAATTTACAACATATTAGATTCGTCGTTAGTCATACTATTACCCAAGTTACTAGAACTAATCAAACAAGAAGAAAATCCAGCACTCAAGAGGTTATACACATTAATTGCATTAAATGTATGTATTAACGACACTCAAGTATTTGTTATCAAGCAAGCTAAAATAGATTTGTTACTACATGATATTGCACAATCCTATTTAGAAAGCTTTCACCTAACATTAAATAAAGGCATTGAAATCGAAGTTCCATCAGATAGTTTGTCCTCAAAACTAATGCATGAACTAAACATAACTATATCGCAAGGCCTAAAAGTTAAATTGGAACAAGACATTGTAATTTGGTCTTACTAACGTGGCCTAAAAAGCGACTTGTTCAATTAAAATACGTATTTGCAGCCACCAATAGAAATAAAAGCTTCACAAACTCGTTGGCTGTACCTGAAAAGTGGCCAAAAATACGAATGTTCACGTCAAAAAATTAATTTAAACTCAAATGCAGCCTAGAATTCCTTCAAATGAGGCCGAAATTACGACCTTAAAGATTATTTGCTCGTAAATTCGGCCACGTTTTATTTTTCATATCAAAAAATCGACCCTTCTAAATGCAAAATATCGTAAAAAAGGCCACGTAACTAATTAATGTGGCCATAAATACGACTTATTTTCGATTGTTCTCGTAAAAACGGCCACATTAAAATTGAATAACAACAGATTTGTTTAAAGAATAACCGTCTTTTAAATCTTTTATAAAAAATAAAAATTTTATCAATCACTTAAGATAGATAGATCTTTTTATATATATAAATAAATGGATCTGATCGATCTTTTTCCGCCTTAATAAAAACAATAACTTACGAATGTAAAGTGGCCTAAAATAATAGAAGGTGGCTGCAAATACGACATAAGGTGGCACTATATACGTATTAGGTGGCCGACTTTACTTGTGTATGTGGCAACAAATACGATTTATTGTGGCCGATTATACGAATGTCAAAACTCGAGACTCGTAAATATGGCCACGATAGCAGTAAAAAAGGCCTCAATACGCGTAAAAAAGGCCACGTTAACCCATGGCCTGTGGATAACTAGCTATTGCACTTAAAGTGGCCTTAGTGTATGTTCTATGCCACTTTATCAGCATTCGCAAAACGCAAGCCTAGATGAACAAAAAGCAGCTCACATTAAAAGAAAAAAACGAGATATATAAAAGTGACCGTGTATCGCTAATGACGTCGGAAGGCGGAATTATGACGGCTACTATGCTTAAATGTTTCAATGCAATACAAGTTAGCTTACAAAACTTTGTTGTTGAACACTACACATGTGTAGACACAGCTGAAGATGTATTAGGTGAAAGCGTTTTAGAATTTGAAGTTCCATGGGTTGAGTTTTGTCAGACTATGGGCTGGAAATCTACAAATAGAGATAGTGCGAAGAAAACTGTAAAAACACTTAGGCAAGTTCAGGTAGAGTGGGGGCTAGGTGAATACGATACAGGTAGTGCAGGTTATTTACATATTATAAGTGGCGCAAAAATTGACAACGGAGTTTTGTCAGTACGTATTGACCCGTTAGTTCGTCGAGAGCTTTTAAACCTACGTGGACTTGCTAGTATTGCTTACGATGTTAGCTTGATCAATTCTGCTTGGAGCGATAAGTATACCCCGAGGTTTTATGAACTTTGCCTACGTAATTGGCGCGATGGTAAGAATTCAACACGATATTCAGTTGATGGCATTCGCGAAGCTGTCGATTGCCCATATGAAATTATAAATGGTGAAAAGGTTTGGGCAAATGCAGAGTTTAGAGATTTCAACAAGCGGGTATTAGCCAAGGCTGTTAAAAACATTAACGAATCAAATTTTATTGATTTTAACGTTCAAGTAAAAACTATTGGCAAACCGGTACATACTATCTTTGTTGGTTTAAGTTTAAAAGACTCGTTAGACAATACGCTTAATGAAAGAGTGGCTAAACAAGTCCTCAATCAGTTACTCGAACTGGGATTAAAACAAGCGGCAGAAAACTTTTTTGATAAAAAACACGGATATAGTAATTCTTTGCACAAACTATCTTCGAAAGAATATCACTACATTCAATACTGCTTAGAAAAATATATTGAAAAAATCGGCACTATCCGGCCTGGAAATGAATCACGCTATTTAACAACTTGTCTTGAAAGAAATGAAGAAGGTTTTGAACCCGTTTGGGCGAAAATTCAAGATTCATTAGAACAGGAGCTTAAAAAACAAAAACAAGAAAAGATTGTTTATGAACAGCAATTAAATGAAGCGAAAAAGGCCAAAAGAGCTGAAGTTAAAGGTGCATATAACGCGAGTGTTGTGGCTGAATATATGGATGAGTTGTCGGAATCAGAACGACAAAGTTTAATTGAACAAGCGGCCAAAGCGCAAAACAAAAGTAACCCATCAAGACTTTACGATAGACTTCCACAAGCTGCAAAAAATGCCATTGTTAGACAGTACGTTTTAAATAGTGGTTTAGTGGATGACATGATAGACCAAGCAAGATTGAAACGATTACTGAAAAATGCAGACGCTGCGGTTGAACAAGATTTTAAAGTCAACCAACAAAGACTGACGGTTAATCATTAGGATTGTTAAGTGGAACACGTTAATTTTGTCCGCGCTCTGTTTAAAGAACTGATTGCCCTAATTGCTTCTTTTGAAGCTGAATTAACTAAACATCAACAATCTATTACAACTTTTGCTTATCGCCTTGGTCCATTATCTCTGTTAAATAAGTCGCCTAGTTCTTTTAGTGAACTGGTAAGTTTATCAGAGGTTTTTCGAGCCTATAGTCACTTTGATATTGAAGCCGGTGAGAATGGAAAATTCGTTCACCGTTATCCAGGTGTAGTCGCTGTGCGCAACGACAGTATTTTTGAAAGTTTAACTTCGCATATCATTTCGATTAATAACATTAAAAAATCTCTGCACGACTATATTGCTCAACATGGCAAACCGACATATATATTAGATGAAAACAAAAAGTCTACTTACGTAAAAAACGATCTGCTGTTTTCTTCATTACCGATGAAAAATCATCTGATGTTAACTCGCCACATAGAGATCGAAGATGAAAAACAATCATCCGTCAGTTTCAGTTGGAACATTGATTTTATTCACAGAAAAATTTCTGATCACACAAGTTTGATAAATAGTTTATTTAATCGAATTAGCCAACCTGAGCAGGGGCTTTCACAAAGTTTTTGGCAAAGTGAAATTGAAGCATTGATTGATAAAATTGAATGGCATGCTCAACAAGGTATCACTTTAAAAATTATTGATCCTAAACCTGTCGAACCCATGGTTTTCTTTGCCGGTTCGAAAAAGCGGATCAAAGCTAAGTTGCCTATGCTTGTACGGGCAACGGGAAATTTTTCCTGTAAAAAATCTTTAACGCCGCCGCCTATACATCCATTAGAAATTAAAAATGGCAGGGGTAATGAATATAAAAGGTTATCAAAACACTTTTATATTTATGCTTGTTTTTGATCCTTAGTTATCTCTTTCTAAATTAAAAATCAGCGAGTTTAGGTGTTCATTGCATACTTGTTCGATTTTATCCATAGAACGGGTAGTGCGAGATACAGAAACACCTTGTAAAAATGTAGCTTCAAGCACAGCTTTAATTAAAGTTTGGTGATGCGGATATAAAGATTTGAACAGCTGAGAAAACTCGTCTTGTGTTGAATTTATTTTAGGCTGAGTATTTGTGTAATTAGCGTGAAATTGACTAAGCTCTTTGCTGTAAGCACCATCTGGTTTTAACAGATATTCTAATAAATCGGAATAGTCATCTGCACTGACCGCGTTTTTCATCGCATCTAATTTATGCAAAATATATGAATCGACAGTTAATGTAGATTTACCTGACTTTAGTCTATGCAGATAAGCACGAAAGCGGCCATTTAGTTTTTTAAAGGAAGCTTCATCAATTTGAGTTTTTAAATAACTTTGAGCATCCAAGTATGGAAGTTGCGTCAGTTGATTTTGTACTTCTGCTGTTGCATCGGAGAATATTCTGTCTTTGCGAATGAAGGCTAACCAGTGTTGGTCTTTTTCGCTTATTACTTTTGCCAAGTTGCTCTTCCTTAATTTTGTTACCTGTAACATTATAATTTAAGGGGAAATGGCATGCAACACCAGAGCAAAGCTAAAACTTATTGTTTACTCTTAAAATTCCCAACATGCCATCATTTAGCTAATTTAGTTGGAGCCGCTAGCTAGATTTTCGTTTGTTGAATTTTTTTACACAGGTTTTGAGTGTTGCAGTTTTTAATTATAAATATTTGCATGTTGGGAACTGTACTGAAACTTTTTATAAACGCCTAGTTACACTCTTCCCCTAAGAGCAAATATTAAAAAAAACTTAAAAAATTTTAATTTTAACTTTACGGGTTATATATCTATCCCCGTCTATATTTAATAGGAGAGTCTAATTTTGATTTATTAACATGCTAGCAACTGCTTTGTTGGTTTAGTCGTAAGGTTTTTTGGGGTATTAAATGTCGGCCATTTCGCGCATGTTTTTGCAATATAATGCTTTTTTAAAAAATTATATGCGCAAATTCCTTAAAGCTGAAAATGATATTGATGATTTAGTGCAAGATGTTTATGTCAAAGCCTTAGCGGCAGAACAAGGTGGTAAAATACAGCAACCGCGCGCGTATTTATTTCGAATTGCAAAAAATATGGCGCTCGACGAAATGGTTAAAAAATCTAGGGTTATGACCAGTTATCTGGAAGAGTGCGCAGATATTACCGCCGAAGAAATAACCGAGTCTATGGAAAGTGAAGAAGAAGCTGCCGAATATATTCGATTGTATTGTGAAGCGATGGAACTACTCCCCAAAAAAACGCGAGAAATTTTTATGTTGCGCAAGATATATGGATACAAGCACAAGGATATCGCTAGCAAATTAGGTATATCTATCAGTAGTGTTGAAAAACATATCAAATCAGCCGGTTTGTTTTGTCAAAAATATGGTGAAACAGGCCAACCAGCCAAATCAGGAGACTCACAGTGAATAGTTTCCAACAAATCAATGACAGTGCAAGCAAAATCGAGTTAGAAGCTTGGGATTGGATTGTCCGTTTAGACGGGGATGAACCGCTTAGTGATGAAGAAAAACAGCAGTTGTCTGCTTGGGTCAAACAAAGCCCTGAGCATAAAAAAATGCTGTGCAAACACAGTGCGTTCTGGATGGATGACCGAATAGCGCAGACAGTTCTGTCGGCATCTTCGACTTCTCAGCAAACAACAAAACAGTCATTTAGCTTGTTTGGTGCACCGAGTTTTGCAGTGTTGACTATGTGTTTTGTTGTATTGATTGCTGGATATTTTATACAAACGCCAGCAAGTAACCAGACTCAAGCGATTGTTAGCTATACCACTAACATTGGTGAATATAAAACTGTTTCTTTGCCGGATGGCACAGAGGTCATTTTAAATTCAAACTCAAAAGTCTTGGTCAACTATCAAGATGACAGCCGCAACATCTGGCTTGCTGAGGGTGAAGCGCACTTTAAAGTTAGTAAAAATCACAATCGTCCGTTTTATGTGGTAGCGGCAAATAGCCGAGTCCGAGTTGTTGGCACTGCTTTTACTGTTGACTACAGCAATCCTGACAATGTGGAAGTTGAAGTCACCGAAGGGCAAGTGTCGTTGGCATTAACAGAGCCGTTAAAGAAAATTGCTGACTTTCACAATAAAAATAACACAGCTAAAAACACAGAGCTGGCGCTTATGAGTGCAGGCGATTTTGTATCAATCGACAGTTCAATGGCTGCTGATACGCGAGCTAGTTCAATTGCGACTAGCATTACTCGTTTGAGCAAAGAAGAATTGCAAAATAGACAAGCCTGGCAACAAGGAGAAATGGTTTTTAATGGCGAAAGTTTAGCTTTTGTGATTTCACAAGTTGAGCGCTACACTGCATTAGATATTGATTTAGCAGATCAGCAACTTGCCGAGCTACGTGTAGGTGGGCGATTCAAAATAAATCAAATTGAATTCTTATTAACAAGTTTACAAAACAATTTCGATTTAGAAGTGCGTAGACTAGGTAAATACAAGGTTATTATTAGTCGCAACAAAGAAAAATAAATGAGACTACCTGCATTTATAAAGCTGGTTTGTTTGGGCTTGAGTCTTCCTGTTGATGCGGTTGCACAACATGGGGCTGCCGAAGAAACTAGCCCAGCACTATATTATGTAACTATAAAAAGAGCCAGCCTAGCGAGTATGCTGAATGAGCTCTCTCGCCAAACAGAAATACCTCTGATTTATTCTTACGACCAAGTTGAAAAAATTCAAGGCAATGCTTTGCATGGCTATTTTTCTTTGTCGACTGCATTAGATTACTTACTGTTAAATACAGGCTTGGCAGCCACAACATCTGGGTTAGAAATAAAAATAGTAGCCGATCGCAGCCGTCAGCCACTTGAATCTTCGCCAGCTATTATTGTTGATAACACACAACTAGATGAACAGCTAGATAAGACTGAAGTTATCCGTGTTAATGGTATACGCAGTAGTGTTATTCAAGCGCAGGACATCAAGCGTAATGCAAGTTCGATTGTCGATTTAGTTATCGCACAAGACATAGGTAAGTTACCGGACAATTCAGCCGCAGAGAGCATAGCGAGGTTAAGCGGCGTGCAGGTGTTTCGCTACAAAGACGAAGTGAATGGCATTATTGTACGAGGGTTGCCGGACTACAACACAACCTATAATGGTCGAGAAATATTTACTGCAGAGTTACGCAAAGTCCAATTGCAAGATATGCCGTCGCAATCACTGAAAAGCATCGAGGTGTTAAAATCAGTCTCAGCAAAAATGCTGGAATCTGGAATGGTTGGCACAGTGAACGCAACAACTTATCGGCCGTTTGATTTTACTGGCCAGCAAGTTTTGGGTCAGTTTGATTTGAGCTTTGATCAAGCTTTAACTGTAAACGGCGGTAGCGGCAATTTGCTCTATTCTAACAGGACAGATCTGGCATCAGGTGGTGAACTAGGCATGTTGGCGAATATCAATTTACGCCACGACAATTATTTAAATAGCGTACGTTATGCCGCGCCGAGCTTTCAGCAATTAAACTCAACCGACATAGGCGAGGTTATATTACCGACCAGTTTGGGTTTGTATAATGTTGGTGGTGATAGGGGACGAAGTTCGGCTAATTTTGCCATTCAGTGGCGCAACGATGAACATTTTGAAGTTTATTTTGAAGGCATACATCAAGGCTATAGAGCTGAAAATTACATAGATTTATTTGACGTTAATTTGGTAAACCCCGACGCTCAGTTTAACCAGCTGCAATTGGTCACCCCCTCGCAGCCACAAGTTAGCCAATTTGCTATAACTAATCCCTCAAATCCACAAGGATATAGAAGCAACATTGATGAAAAAACCAATACTTGGCAGATCGCAGCTGGGATAAAGGGCCATGTCGATGCATTTGATTTCGCCACCGAAGTTGCTTTTACCCACTCGACCTTTGCTAGTCAAACTTGGAGTTTGGATTATTTAATTACCCAAGCACAATATCTAGAAGCTAAATTTGTTCAAGACAAGGGAGCAGTTTTTCGTTTGCCTAGTTTTGCTTGGCAAGAGCAGCGCAATTACTTGTGGCGCGGTTACTACGAAGAAAAATTTGATTCCGCCGGCGATGATGTGCAGTGGCGCGCCGATTTTAGTTACGACTTAAGCGACACTTTTATCAGCCAAATTGAATCGGGTATTCGTTTGACTAACAGACATGCGCAACTGCAGCGTGCTTGGCGATATGCAGATACACGTAATCAGATGCTGTTAATTGATGATTTAGCTCAATTTAAATGGCAAGCGACAGATAGCCATTTTTCTACTAAAGGTGACTATTTTCGCCAATATCTAGTACCAATTCGTAAGACTATCATAGCCAACAAAGATAAATTACGCCTCGCAAGTTTTAACGCGCTCGCTGCACAAAATTTTGCGACTGCGCCTTTTGCATCTGTGCAGCCGCTAATTGATCCCCTTAGTCTATATCAAGCAAACGAGAGAAGTTTTGCAGCCTACCTACAAGCTAATTTTGAACTAGATAATTCAGTTGTTAACTTGGATGGAAATCTCGGCGTGCGAGCTATACAACTTAATACTAAAGTTGACGGCAATAGTGTTAAAACAATAGAAGGGCAAGCCGATTACTATTATCAAAGTAGTAAAAACAACCAGTTTTATTGGTTACCGAGTTTAAATATACGCCAACACTTTTCCGACAGTTTGCATTTGCGCTTTGCGTACAATCGGGGGTTAACCAAAGTGAATTTTTCTGAGTTAAACCCAGCGCGTTCAATTCATGTGCAAGCAGAAGAAGCAAGTGCAATTGGCGGGAATCCAAATTTAACGCCGCTTATTTCAGACAATTTTGACCTCTCTCTAGAGCATTATTATTCACAGTCAGACCATATCAGTTTTTCGCTGTTTTATCGCGACATTTATGGTTTTTTACATCCACAAAACAACAGCGTATTTGATGCAGAATTTGGCCTCATCAATTTAACTCAGCCAGCTAATAATGGCCGAGGGCAATTGTATGGTTATGAATTCAATTGGCTAAGCTTTTTGGATTTTTTGCCTGAAACATTTGATGGTGTTGGCACTAGCATTAACGCGACTCTGGTTAAGGGGAAAACCGCAGAAGTTGATGCTCAAGGCCATTTTATTGGATATTCAGACATAGTCGGCTTATCAAAATGGACAGTCAACGGTATTGTGTTTTACGAAACCAATAAGTTTGGCGCACGAATTTCGTATAACTATCGCTCACCTTGGCTGCATTTCAACAATATTCAGTTTGATGATTCCAACCAATATCAGGCTAGAACCAACGAACGCCACAGGTTAGATTTTTCGCTGAGCCTTAAATTAGCTGAAAATTATAAAGTGTATTTTGACGTGCAAAATATATTAAATAAGCCTTTTCGCAACAGCAGTTATTTTGGCTCCGGAGTGCGTTATCCAATTGATGTTAGAAAGGAAGGGCGGCAGATGGCCTTGGGGCTGAGTTACAAATTTTAACTGTGAAAATAAAGCTTTGAGGGGACACATCCTCAAAGCTTTATGGATGCACCTGTTATTTAACTGGTGCGACACCTTCGCTCGTTTGGATTACTTTTTTCAAAGTACCATCACTGTTGTAATGGAGATAATCTATCGCCATTGAGCGTCTGAAGCTACCACCCGTTTCTGGGTGTTGCATCATACCTGTGTGGTAAAAGAAATAACTTTTACCCTTAAAATCAATAATACCTTGGTGGATTGTATTGGAATTAGCCGCACCTTCGGCAATTAACCCCTGATATTTCCACGGTCCAGTAATACTTTTTGCTGTTGAATAAGCGGTTTTTTCTGGAAAGCCCACTGCGTACGAAAGGTAATAGGTATCACCTTTTTTGTGTATCCAAGGCGCTTCAGTAAATCCTTTAACTTGCTCGTCAGGTACAACATGAATTGGCCCGTCTAGCTCAATCATATTGTCTTTTAGTTTGGCGTAATACGCTTTTTGATTACCCCAATATAACCAAGCTTGGCCGTCGTCATCGATAAACGCAGCAGGGTCGATATCATCCCAGCTAATCGCTGTTGCTTTAGTCATGTCGTTGGTCACCAATGCGCTACCACGTGCATCTTTAAACGGGCCAGTCGGCGAGTCACTAACGGCTACACCAATTGCTTTGCCGTGAATGGTTTTGTGATCACTTGTGGTATACCAATAAAACTTGCCATTTTTCTCAATTACATGACCAGCCCAAGCTGCACCAGAAGACCAAGTGAAATCAGTTGGTCGAAGTGGCGAGCCATGTGACTGCCAATTCACCATATCTTTGGATGAATAAACTAGCCATTCGTTCATGGTATAACCTTGATCGATTGCTGCCTCATCACGTCCAACATAAACGTATACAGTATCATCTACCACTATAGGAGCCGGATCTGCGGTAAAAACGTCTGTTATCGCTGGATTAGCAGCATAACTAGAACATGTATACATACTCAACAATGTGGCAATTGCCCACTTTTTCATATTAAACCTCTTTTTAACTACATTTTTTGCCAGGTTAAACTTGGCGACTTTATTCAAATTTAAATCTAAAACCTAAGCCAAAATAACGTCCTTCATCTCGCACATCGATAGGGAAGTATTGGTTTGGGGTAATTTGGCTATAATTTCTAAATGGTCGAGCAAGTAAGTTACCTATGTCTGCGTACACCAAATAATTTTCAGTAATATCGTAGCGAACTGAAAAATCTAGGCGGTCACGCGCTCTGGTTTTGCGGTCATACAATTGACCTTCGTGAAATTGAGTGTCGTATACCCATGGCGTGCGATAGTTATATGACAAACGTGTACCGAACGCGCCTTTTTCAAAGAAAATTGCCGCATTATATGTCCAATCTGATAGACCTAAGATAGGTCCATATTCACCTTGCTCGCCAAATACTGTTGGTTGAGCAATTTTGCCTTTGAGGTAGGTTGCATTTGCGCTAATACCAAAGTGCTTCCAATCACCTGGGAAAAAGTCAAAGAAGGTTTGTGCGTTTAATTCATAACCGTATACTTCGCCTTCACCTGTGTTTTCTGGGCGGTTAAGTCTTACCGTTCCATAGTCAGGCGTCTCTATATTACGTTCAAACCATTTAGTAAAACCAAATAAGTCGCGGTAAAAACCGGCAGCACTTAAATAACCAGTTTCAGAAAAATAGTACTCTAAACTGATGTCATAGTTAGTTGATGTTAGAGGTTTTAAGTCAGGATTACCTGAATGACCTATTGCATCCCAATCTTCTTCTGGGGCATTCGGATCAGTTTCACCACTGTCAACAATCTGGCTAATATTTAAAGCTGGGTTTAAATCACCAAAATGCACTTTAGTACGGGTTTTGGTGTAGCCTAACCTAAGTTGCAAGTCGTCCGTTAATTTGGCACGCAAACTGACATTTGGCAAAACATCTGTGTAGCTGTCTTTGGAGTTTCTTGGCTCGTTAATTACGCCGCCTTCACCATTGTTAACAGTTGATGTCCCGCTCATTTCAATATCGGTTCTGATAACTCTAACACCAACTACACCATCTATTTCGATAGAGCCAGCATCAAGGATATAATCACTTTGTAGGTAGGCAGCATAACTTTTTTCATTAGCTAAAAAGTATGTTGCTGGGTCAAGTTCTACGTTTTCTTTGGCATATCTGTCTAAATCAGCTTGTACCCAAGGCTGGGTAACGACCAGTTCTTGTAAAGCTTCATAAGCTAATTGACGTAGTTCTTTATTGTTTGCTGCAATACCTTCACGTGAAGGCACTAGATATTGGGTAAAACCTTGTTCATCACCGCGGAAAGGATTCAGGGTTAAACTCAGCTCGCCAACGGGCAGATCAGTTAGTGGAATATTCAAATCCATTGTGCGCGCGTAACGTGCACCAGATTTAATGCTGGCATTTCTATCTGAATATCTAAAACCTGTTTCTATGCGTGATACTAAGTCCCACGGAGTATAGTAGGTAAAGTCGGTACGCCACTGCAGGCCATCCCCCTCGGTGACTAGGGTTCGTTCAAAATAACCACGCCATTTATACAAAGACTCATCCATAACATTAAAGTTAGGTAAATCCCAAGCAACCCCTTTACCTGTATTAAAATTTGCCGTTACGGTTTGAGGTTCGGTTAATGCAAAGTCCAAACTCCATTCGTTTAGATCAAAGCGGCTGTTGGTATAAGCAAGGTCAGTGTGTATTTTTAAATTGTCCGATGTCCAAATTGCCCCTGTTGCCACCTGATTGGTATTGGTTTTACCTTCGTTGGTGCTACGAAAACCCTCTTGAGGTATACCACCGCTTTTGGTGAAGCTTTGTGCTTGATCTTCAGTTCCTTCAACGAGTACGACGTCAGTTAATTTTGGGTCGCCAAATTCAGGATGCCAAAAATTCAGGTTGGTCCAAAACTTATCAATGTAACCTTTGCCTCTATAGCCTTGATAAATGCCATCAAAATAAAGCTCTAAATTATCATTTGGCTTCCATTGAATAGCGACATTGGCAGAAGGACGTTCACGTTTGCCGCCATCATTGTAAATACCTACATCAATTGGAAAGGTAAAGTTACCATCTGCATATTGTTCTGGTGAAATGTCCCACCATTCAGCGCCTCTTGGATAAAAAGGTTCACCGTAGCGCACGCCATTGTAGTATTGCGATTGTGCTTTAGTGACATTCGCTAGAAAACCAACTTCACCTAAGCTTGTTTGCCATCGGTTAGAATATAACAAGTTGTAGTTAGGATCGGTTCTTTCGCTTTGATCGTTATAACTAACATGGATACCACCAGCAACAATTTGGTCGGCAAAATCAAATGGGCGACTGGTTCGAATGTTTACTAAACCTGCTAACCCAGGCTCTATCACTTTTGCAGTACCCGACTTGTATACTTCAATGCCTGCAATAGCTTGTGATGGCATATCCATTAGCTGAACGCGGCGCAATTCACCGGTGAAAATTTCACGGCCATTGTATGAGGTTGTTACATCAGGTAAACCACGAATAAGTACACCGTTTGCTTCATCACCCGAGCGCGTTACTTGCACACCCGTGATGCGAGCAATACTTTCGGCGGCGGTTTTATCCGGTAATTTACCTATGTCTTCGGCGACAATTACATCCATAATTGAATCTGAAGTCATTTTAATTTCTTGCGCCTTGATCATACTGGCTCTTAACCCAGTAACTTGAATCACTTCAGTTGCGTCTGCTTTCTTTTTTGCTTCTGCCTGAGTTTGTTCTTCATTTGTTGTTTGCTCAACTTCTTGAGCATTTAGTTTGATACTTGTTGCAATAGTCAGTGCTATTGCGGTTGGTATAAAAGGGATATGTTTTAAATACATATTCTGTCTCCCGCTTAAGAATTATCGTCTGATTTTTTGTTGGTACTTTGTTGTAAGGGAGAAAACACATTCTTATTTAATGTTATTAAATTGTGTTTTCTGCCCCTATTAATTACAGACGGTGTATTCCTACAAACCCTTAAAAAATATTTTCATATTATTTAATAATTTTTTATTTTGATTAAAAATCAGTGTCTTAAAAATTTGCTTTATGGGTTTTGACATTTTTGTCGTCGTATATTTTGTAAGGCAATTAAATTGCACTAACCGCAAACAACTGGAGTTTTTTAAGATGCGATTATTTTTGGTGTTATTAAATCGAAGTAAATTTGAAAAATTGGAATTGGCGATTAAATCGCTGATGATGATTGTTATAACAGCGCTTTTTACTGGCTGTGGAATGGTTAATCAAAGTGGAGATAATCAGTTTGATTATATTAATCCACTCGTTGAGCAGCGCGCTGATCCTTGGATCCATAAAGATACGGATGGCAGTTATTATTTTATTGCGACATCACCAAAGTTTGACCGAATTATGTTGCGTAGCGCAAAAACCATTAATGGTTTGAGCAGTGCAACTGAAAAGGAAATTTGGCGCAAACACGAAAGTGGTGAAATGAGTGAGCACATTTGGGCACCTGAACTGCATAAATTAGATGGCAAATGGTACGTTTATTTTGCAGCTTCTAGCGTTGAAAACAAATGGCATATTCGTGTGTATGCTTTGTCTAACGCGTCTGCCAACCCTATGGAAGGTGAGTGGGTTGAAGAGGGACAAATCAAAACAGGTTGGGAAAACTTTGCGTTGGATGCAACAGTTTTTGAACACAAAGGTAAGCGTTACATGATATGGGCACAAGCAAACAAAGAGTGGGAATACAACTCAGCTTTGTGGTTAGCCGAAATGACCAGCCCAACGTCAATTGATACCAGCAAGATTATTGCGATTACCAAACCAACTGAGTTTTGGGAAACCAGCAAATATAAAGTGAATGAAGGTGCTGCTGTGTTGATTCGCAATGGCAAAATATTTGTCACTTATTCGGCCAACGCGACCGATGACAATTATGCTATGGGTTTGTTATGGGCTGATGTCGACGCCGATTTAATGGATGTAAACGCTTGGAATAAATCCAAAGAACCTGTGTTTTATACAGATGCGGGTCTTAAACGATTTGGCCCAGGACACAATAGTTTTACTGTAGCTGAAGACGGCAAAACAGATTTGTTAATTTACCATGCGCGTTACTATCGTGAATTAGTCGGTAATCCGTTAACCGATCCAAACCGCCATACACGCGTTCGTGTAATTACTTGGGATGAAAATGGCTTCCCAAATTTTAATCAATCATTAGATGATTAATTTCAACTAGATCGGTTGCGCTCAAGTTAGCTGATAACTGAGTTTAATAGCAGCTAAAATCCTGAATTTGGCTGCTTCAAAAATTCTTGCTCTTCATCAGTGGAAACTCGGCCAAGAATAGTATTCCTATGCGGATAGCGGCCAAACCTATCAATAATAGCTTTGTGTTTGAGTTCAAATTCAAGATTATTTGCCAAACCCAGTGTTTGGTACAATTCAACGGCTGTTGAGTGCACAGCAGCCGATTCACTGTGCATGTAAGGCAAATACAAAAAGCTGCGTTCAGTATCATTGAGTTTAAGATCAAAACCTTTGGCAACTGCCAGTTGTGCGAGTGCCAAAGCAAGTGCATCGTGGGCGAATGAATCAGCTTTATCGCGATAAATATTGCGTGAAAATTGGTCGAGAACAATTATCTCAGCTAGGCTGGCTTGAGGGTTATCGCGCCAATCGACCAATTTACCTGCAGCTGCTTGTTGGTGTAAATCGCCAAAACGGCGTTCAATTAAAGCGTCTAACTCAAGGTCTTTTACCCACCACTGGTTCGGCTCCAATTCGATAAACCAAAAGTCTAAAACTTGTTGGTGCATTTTTATTCCTTGGGATCAAATAATACTAAAACCTAATCATAGTTGAAGATTCAGTATAAATGTAGCGAACTTTAAAATGCGCCTAGCTCAAGTATCAGTTGATTATTTTTAATCTATACGAGAAAGCTAAAACGGGGTTTGTGACAAAAAACTATTAGTTTACGACAAATAAACACATGTGAGCCAGCAATTTTGGCACACAGAGACAGGATAAATGGCTAGCCTATTAAACGCTAGCCACAATTTTTTAGCGGTAGAATTTTATAAACGTTCTAATACAGCTTGGGTAAATTCGCTTGTACCTGCTGTACCACCTAAATCACGCGTTGTACGATCGCCAGTTTCAATAACTTCGCGAACTGCATTACGTAATCTATCTGCTTTATCTTTCATACCTAAATACTCAAGCATTTGCACAGAAGCCAAAATTACTGATGTTGGATTTGCCAAGTTTTTCCCAGCAATATCCGGCGCGCTGCCATGAACAGCTTCAAAAATAGCACAATCTTTACCAATATTGGCGCCTGGTGCCATGCCTAAACCACCAACTAAACCTGCACATAAATCAGAGATAATGTCACCGAATAAGTTAGTTGTAACAATTACATCAAACTGTTCAGGGTTCATCACCAATTGCATACAGGTGTTATCAACAATCATTTCTGTTGATTCAATTTCTGGATAACGTTCGCCTACTTCGCGCGCGACTTTTAAAAACAAACCCGAAGTTGATTTTAAAATGTTTGCTTTGTGTACTGCTGTTACTTTTTTACGACCTTCTTTTTTTGCCAGTTCGTAAGCAAAAGTTACGATAGCTTCTGCACCTTCACGAGTAATTTGGCTTTTCGCTTCAGCTGTTGCGCCGTCATCCGATAAAGTTTGACCTAAACCAGAATACATACCTTGAGTGTTTTCACGTATGGTTATAATGTCGATATTTTCGTAACGAGCACGTGTGCCTTTAAACGAAATAACCGGACGTAAGTTTGCGTATAAAGCAAATTTCTTACGTAAAGTTACGTTAATTGAGGTAAAACCTTCACCAACTGGCGTTGTTAATGGGCCTTTTAACGTAACCTTGTTTTTTTTAATTAAATCCAAGGTTGCTTGTGGTAATAATTCGCCAGTTTTTTCATACGCAACTAAGCCTGCATCTGCGTAATCAAATTCAAATCCACAGTCTAATTTTTGTAAAATTTGTACTGCCGATTCAATAATACTTGGTCCAATGCCGTCACCTGGGATGACTGTAATTTTTTGAGTTGTCATAGGTATTAACCTCTTGTAGTAGTCGCCTGTGTGTGGAGTTCAATAAACTAGTTTAATGAACTCGAATTTCATTTTAGCGAATAAGGCGGGGCAGCGGGCTGTATAAGTTGTTATCTTGACTATTCTCTTGCTGAATTTGTTGGAAACTTGTGAAATCAAGGTTCAGCAAAGTTAGTGCTTGTTGCAAAGGCTGAGGCAATGCCTCTGACATTTTTACACTGTCATAAACCACATAACTTAAACCAACAGATGTGCAGGCACAAACCAACAGTGCAAATGTTTGTTGTGTTTTACGATTAAAGTTATGTAGTTTGCTAGGGGCTTGTAAAGCAACTAAGGCGTCTAAACACCAGTCTTCTAACCTAAGATCATTTTTCAGCGTATCCAACAAAGCTTGTGGGTAATGTTTTTTGTGCTTAAAAATTAATTCTGGACTGTGAGAATAAAACTCAGGTGCTTGCTGATAGGTTTGAATTTGTGGTGCGTTTAAGTAAGGCATAAAAGCCAAGCTAACCATGAGTTTAGCTTGCTCTTTATCAATTATTTTCAATTTGTTAGCGAGGTTTTCTGCAACTGACTGAGCTTGCAATAAGTACAACTGATGTAAGTTTTGATGATCGTATTGATACTGAATGTAAAAAGACTCTATTTGGTAGCGGATCAGCCAATAATAAACTCGGTTCAAACCTAACATCATAATCGCGTGGCGCGTTTTATTTATTGGAGCATTAGATTCTGCTAGCTCACTGGCATATGTGCACAATGCATTGTGTAAATAGGGTAGGGCCTGTATATCTTGATTTAATAAATCTACCGGATCATTCGCACTTTGATGAAAATGCGCTAATAAAGTTTTTAATGCAGTTAATGATAAATGCTGAGATACATTCGCTGGTTTTTCATCTTGTTTAATAAATTCACAGCTTTTGTGTTGGCACCATTCAAGTACTTGTTTAAAGCTAAGCTTGTTTGCCTGTTCTGCCGCGCTACTTATAGCTGCAAGCGCTAGACTATCTTTATTAAAATGATGCCAAACACCAGTTAAAGAGACACATATTGTATCTTGTTCATGTTCTGATGAATGCATTAAATAATGCAGTTGTTGCTGTTTTTGCTCAACAACTAAACTACCAGCAGGTAAGTCAGTTAGGTATTTGAACAAACTTTCTAGTAGTGAGAATTGGATTTTACTGCCATCTTGGCAGACCAATGTTTTTAATATTTGTAGCCAGTTCGCTGTTGGATTTAAGCTTTGCTGATGAACAATCAAACACACTAGACTAAAAACTTGCTGGCTAAACAAAGCATTTGGTGTGTTTGTATACTGCCAAGCAATTAACTGAGCCAAGGCGCCTAATTGGCGCTGTTGTACTTGTTGTGCCGACTGCAATGCACTTGCCAACAAGTGTTTTTTGTCTAACTTTGGCTGCTGTAACAACTTGAGTATTGAAATATCACGTAAACTCGCGGCAATGAGCAATTTATGCAGTAACTTGGGATGGAGTTTATAAATATCCGCAAAAACTATCAGCAACAAACAGCTTGATAAATAACGTTTTTGCGCTCTGGGCAAAACAAGCGGTAAGTTGATAAAAGCTGCGGTAAAACAGCTATTTAAAATAGACGGCGCTAACCAAGTTTGCGCAAGCTTATTTGCCAAGCTTTTTAATTGTTCGGTATCACTAGCACCATCAGTGGCCATTTGCATAAGTTGTTGATGTTGTTTGCACAAGGCAAATAAACTTTTTGCAACAACTAAACCGGCAAACGGCCGAGGTTTAATTTCTGTTACCAAGGGATAGACTGGCCATCATAAGCGTAAAAACCGCCACTTGTTTTAGCAGTTAACTTATCAACAACTTTACGTAAACCAGTTACTGACGCAGTGGTATTAATTAACGCGTTAGGGCCCCCCATATCCGTTTGCACCCAACCTGGGTGCAGGGCAACCACTTTCACATCATACTCAGCTAAATCTATCGCCAAGCTTTTACTAACCGCATTCAGCGCCGCTTTGGAGCTGCGGTAAATATAACTACCGCCTGATCCGTTATCACTCATGCTACCCATTTTACTGCTTAAAAAGGCAATTTTGCGTTCTTGCCCAAGCAACAAATTGTCTATCATAGCTTCGGCAAATTTTAGCGGTGCAATCGTGTTAATTTCTAATGTTTTCAACCATTCAACTTGGTCTATTTGGCCAAACTGACTACGTTCATCTTTTGGTCCATAATATCCTGCGTTTGCGATTAATATATCAATGGCTTGGCCATTTAACATGCTTTTAATACCGGCGATTTGTTTCTCATCGGTAATATCAAGCGACAAAATTTTAATATTGCCAAGCTTTTTAGCTAATGCGTTTAACTCAGCGGATTCTAATGGTGTTCGGGTGGTCGCAAAAACTGTGTAGCCAGCTTCAGCATACTGTTTGGTAAATTCAAGGCCAATACCACGATTGGCCCCAGTTATTAAGACGGTTTTCATAATAGCTTCTAAATATTTTATTTATGTTTGAACGATTTGATAACAAGGTTCGTATTTGGTACCTGGTAATTTCATTCTACCTTGTTCAATAAAGGCTTTCAGCAGCTTGTCTATCATCAGCATCAATTTTTTGTCGCCATTTATTTGAAATGGACCATTGCGTGCAATTTCTAAGATGCCTTCTTCTTTCACGTTACCAGCAACGATAGCGGAAAAGGTTCGACGCAAATTAGCTGCGAGCACAGATTTTTCTTGGTCAAAATGCAAGTCCAATTCAGCAACATTTTTATGATTCGGGATAAAAGGTTGCTGGAACGCAGGATCTATTTTTAACGACCAATTAAAGTGATAAGCATCGCCACTTTGTTTACGGTTATTACGAACCTCAGTCATATAACTCTTTATATGTTGCGCAACTTTGGTTGGGTCATCAACAATTATCGTATACAAGTTAGCTGCTTCGTCACCTAAAGTTGCACGGACAAATTTGTCTAATTCTTCAAAATAATTAGCGCTTTCCCTTGGCCCTGTTAACACGATAGGTAAACACTGTTTATTATTTGCTGGATGTAACATTATGCCTAGCAGATATAACAACTCTTCTGCTGTACCCGCGCCACCTGGAAATATCACTATGCCATGCGCTGCACGCAAAAACGCTTCTAAGCGTTTTTCAATATCTGGCAATATGACTAATTCATTAACAATAGGGTTAGGTGGTTCGGCAGCAATAATTGAAGGTTCAGTTAAACCTAGGTAGCGAGCACCTTTAACCCTCTGTTTCAAATGACCAATGGTTGCACCTTTCATCGGTCCTTTCATTGCACCTGGGCCACAGCCAGTACAAATATTTAGCCCACGTAAACCCATTTGATAACCAACATCTTTGGTATATTGATATTCATGTTCACGTATTGAGTGACCACCCCAACATACCACCATATTTGGGTCTGTTTGTGTTTTTATTGCGCCCGCGTTACGCAAAATATCAAAAACATAGTGGGTGACATGGCTAGGATCGTGTAAATCAATTTTGCTTAAATCGCGCAGGCGCACACCCGTGTATAAAATGTCACGCAACACCGCAAACAATAACTCTTTAATGCCAACAATTAATTCGCCATCTACAAAAGCATGGCTGGGCGGATTAATTAATTTAATTTTGACTCCGCGCTCGCGGCGAATAACATCAATATCAAAATCTTGAAACTGATCATAAATTTCAGCGCTGCTGTCGGTGTGACTGCCAACATTGAGCACAGCAAGTGAACAATTGCGATATAAGCGGTATAACTCGCTGGTGGAAGATTGTTTTAACTTGTCGACTTCCAGTTGTGACAATAAATCCATGCTGCCAAGTGGATTGATTTCTACTATCATACTTCACTCCTTCATGATGAACGCATGCGCAAACGCGTTAATATTCTGGTTATCATGCAGTTGATGATAGAAACATTAACAGCGCCGTTGCTGCTGTAACACTTTAAACAACAGTGTAGTTTAAGTATTACTCATTTTTTGAAAAAGTGAAGAAAAATAATAGCTTATCTTTTAAGCACTATCTTGTCTCGTCCACCCGCTTTGGCGTCATATAAAGCTTGATCCGCTCTATCAAATGCGCTTTGAGGTTGATCTATGGCTTTAAATTGGGTTAAGCCCATAGAGATAGTTACAACTAAATCAGCATTTTTAAACTTAAATGGAATTTTTTTAACTTCCGCTCGAATATGTTCTAAGCGTTTTTCAATGTCTTTAAGTTTAGATTCAGGGAATAACATGACAAACTCTTCGCCACCGTAACGGGCGATAAAGTCAGTTTCGCGTAAACCTTTTTGCAAACACGCGGCGACAATTTGCAATACTCTATCACCGACTGAGTGGCCGAAGGTATCGTTAATTGATTTGAAGTGGTCAATATCGGCAACTGCGATACATAAGTCGTGGTTGTAGCGCATCCAACGGCGATATTCTAGTTCCATGCGCTCATCCATAGAAGCACGGTTCGGTAATTTAGTCAGTGCATCCTGCAATGATTTAAATCTTTGTTCTGACAGTTTCTTTTTATATTCTTCTGCTTCCTTTTCAAGTTCAAATAAACGTTCTTCCATTTGACTTAAACTGGTAATCAACAAGTCATGTTCTTGAACTTCTAACTCTTCTTTTTTGGTTAAAGCATCAACTATATCGGCTATTCGACCGTTGATTTGTTTTTTTAGTACATCTAACGACTTAGCTTTTTCAATTTCAGCAGACATGCCGGCTAAATCTTTTTTAAGTTTATCGTTTAGCTCTTGTTTAGATTGATTAATCTCAGTACTACCATTGATAGAACTTGCAACGGCAGTGTGCACTGAGTTTAATGCATCATTTAAACTAAATAAGAAACTTTGTGCAGATTGACGCTCTTCAGCGATACTATTAATGATTATGCGGATAATTTCCACACAGCTATTAACCAGAATTTCGGGCGTTACTGTAGAGGATAAAATTTCGCGAAGCGCATCAATCTTTTCTGCGTTTTCACCGGAAAAAGCAATATTACTTAAAATGTTGACTAGCTCTGCACTGATATCACTTTGTAAACCTTTTAGCGCTTCGGCGTCAACTTCAGGTGCTGGACTACCTGTTTGAATAGCAAGACATTTGTGATACAAGCTAGCGAGTTTTTCAATGCAAGGTAAATAATGTAATAAAGATGATTTAGGTTCGTCGATACTTTGCATAAACCCACGAAGTTCACGACGAAAATCAGGGTCTAGATTTTTAACTTGTTGAAGTTGTTTACCTGCAGCTTTAAGTGTTGTGGTTGTTTGTTTTAAATTGAGTGCTAAGCGGGTACTGTGCTGTGCAAGCAGTTGTTCAATATGGCTTAATAAAGGTGCAAGGTTTTGCATATCTGGATTTTTGGCCAAGTATGCACGAAGCTTAGCTAAGCGATTGTCTAGCTCAACGTCAATTCCTTTACAAACGTTGGTTAGACGGCTAATAAACCCAGTTAAAGTTGCAAATTGCTGCTCATAAGTTCGCTCTAGGCTCTGCCTTGAACGAACGGAAACGACTAGCTTCTTTTTAAGTAACTCTAATTGCTCTTCAGACACTCAATTAAATCCCGGTCAATTATGTGGCCGCTACAACACCAACTTCATAACTTCTGGTTAAGACCAGTGTTTCATCCGTTACCTGATTGTAGCTGAAAATCTCGAACATCAAGGTTAAAATTTTTAGACAGGGCGCACAAAACTTTGTGATTTAACCATAAACCAACAGATTCGCCTAGTCCAATCACAGGAATTTGTTGGCAAAAATGAAACATTTTTTTATTGACGAACCAATCTATGCGCAGTTTTATCCTTCAACAAACTCATATGTGAGACACGTAATGGATTGATATCTAAGCCACCTCTGCGGGTATACCTTGCATATACACTGAGCTTTTGCGGTTTAAGCCTGCTTTCTAAGTCGCGAAAAATTCTTTCGACACAATGTTCGTGAAATTCGTTGTGATTTCTAAAACCAATTAAATATTGCAACACAGAGGCTTTGTCAAAAGCTTGGCCTTGGTAACAAATTTCTATGCTTGCCCAATCGGGCTGACCGGTGACTAAACAGTTAGATTTAAGCAAATGTGAAACTAAAGTTTCTTCTACCAATTCGCTTTTATGACTATCCAGCTTCAACAAGTCAGGATTGTAATTGTAACTGCTAATTTCTATGTCAATCTCGTCGATACAATCACCAGATAAATAGGTAACACGTCGTTTGGCAAACTGGCCTAATGGATATAGTGTGACTTCAACTTCTGCGCCGCTGCATGCAGATAAATCTTGTTGCATCAAAGCTGTTACTTGCTCGACCGAGTCAAATTTACTTTGGTTAAAGCTATTTAGATAAAGTTTAAACGACTTAGATTCAACCAAGTTTGCAGAGTTGGCACTAAATGTAAACTCCCCTATATATACAACGGGTTTGCCCGATTGAGACAACCAAGAAATTTCGTACCCGGTCCAAATGTCCACTCCCAAAAAAGCTTGGTTTTTATTTGGCAAGGAATCCCGCATTAGTTTGCGCGGTACAGCTTGTAATTGTTTAGCATCGTACTGGTCTACATATTCAGTCGATTTACCAAGTTTTAGCTCGGGTAAAATACTTGTGTTCTGTTGTGACATAAGGCCTAATAACTGTCTTAACTTAACTTTAATAGGCCTTATTGTACCTTATGTCGACCTTGATTCACGACGCACTCACTAATTTTTTTAATAAAAAGCAACAAGCGCAAACTTGGATAGAATATTACGACGATTGGTTAAGCCCGTGTATTGATGAAGTTGACGACAAACAACAAAATTGTAGTTGGCATGCAGTACAACGTGACGGCTCGTCCGATTTATCAAATATCAATAATGCGTTAGAGCTTGAATTACATCCGGATATCATCGCATTTTATTGTAGTTTTTATGCACCCACCTTAGAAGCTGAGTTTGATGGTAATAACTTAAGTTTAATTCAAGCTTGGAATGATGAAGACTTCACCATTTTGCAAGAGAATATAATTGGCCACCTTTTGATGAAACAAAAGCTAAAACAAGCGCCAACCGTTTTTATCGCTGCAACCGATGATGACCAATATATTATTTCATTAGATAATACGAGTGGGGCAGTTATGTTAGAAATGGTCGGCAAGGCGCCAAAACGCAAACTCGCAGATAACTTAGTCGACTTTATTAACCAGCTTGTCTAATGCTTGCTGGAGTTGTGCGACTTGTTGTTCTAGTTGGACCACTCTTTGTTCTAAGGTAAGTTCGGTTAATTGTTCAACTTCAGGCTCTTCCACAGCAATTGCTTGAGGATTGTTGTGTTGCCAAGCTTTTAAATAAGTTTCTGGGTTCTCTTTAAAAGCAGAAACCGCTTTAGTTATGGCTGGTAATGGAAGAGGTAATAAAGCGCGATTGCGCACAGCAGCAACGCTGACTGTTTTGTTTTCGTTATGAAGTTGGCAAATGATTTCGAGTGCAGTTTGAATAGCGTGTTCAATTTTGGACATGTTTAGTAGGTTAACCGAGCTTAACAAAGCTCGGATTCTAGCAAGTTAATTTCACTTTATTAAGCACATTTTAGCTGATTTTTACCGCTGTCTTTTGCAAGGTAAAGGGCGCTGTCAGCGCGTCTAAACAATTGTTTGCTCGTTTCGCTATATTCCCAAGCCGCGCAGCCAATTGAGCTAGAAACTTGGCACTGGTGCATAATTGCTGACTGTGCTACCAAAGATTGAATTCGCGAGGCAACACGCATTGCTATGTCTTCTTCTGCGTTATTGAGCAATATCGCAAACTCATCTCCGCCAAACCGAAAGGCTAAATCGCTACGGCGAATACAGCGGCGTAATATTTTTGCAAAGGTTTTTAATACTTCATCGCCCATTTCATGGCCATAAGTGTCGTTTGCACGCTTAAAGTTGTCTAAGTCAATAACCAATAAAGTTAAAGGTTGTTCATCTCTTTGTGTGCGCGCAATCGCCATTTCAAACTGTTCATCAAAACCGGCTCTATTACCCAACTGAGTTAGGTGATCTTTGACCGTTTGTTGTTGCAACAAAAAATACTGCAGACCGTTGTAAACCGGCATAGTTAATTTGTTTTGCAGACTTTGTAACAACCTTAGATCTTGGTTTTCAAATTCACGATATGAAGCATAAGTCAAAATAGCCACTGACTTTTGATTTATATGTAGTTCCGTAATATGTTCGTAAATCCCTTCAACAAATCGTTCAGTTTGCACACTTGCTGCTTCGGTTTGAATTCTAATGCCGCTAATTTGTACGTATTTTGCCACTTCATCGGCAAAAATTTGCACAATACGCTGTAAATCAAGCGAAGAGTGCAAACGCTCAGTCAGACTAGCAAACGATGAAAAATCGGATTGCTGGTCTTGCGCTAAGAACTGGCTTGGCAAGGGATTTAATGTGTTTTGGTCAGATGACAGGTAACTTTGTAATATATCCACCTTACACCTCTATTTATGGCTATTGATAGATTAGTTAAAGCCAATTTAATGCCAACTTTAAAATAACCAATAAAGTCATAAGGTTAATGGTGTTAATTTGCTTTTTTGACGTTTCTTAATAAGAGATAAACTTAGAAGTCAATAAATTGACCACACGTTAATTCCTTTGCTGTTGGTTATTTTTTTATAAATTTTCGGCAGAGCTAAAATGTTCACCTATTATTAATACATAGTCTTAGTTTTCCTTAATAGAATTATAACCATACGATGGAATTGACGCTTTTTTCAGAAATCTTATTGTTACTTGCCATTTCAGTCAGCCTAGTGGCGATTTTTCGTCGGCTCAAGCTAGCACCGATACTGGCATATTTAGTCGCTGGCATCTTAGTTGGCCCTTCACTCTTCAATTTTTTATCCGAAACCAAAGAGATCGCCTTTGTTGGTGAGTTGGGTATTGTCTTTCTGCTGTTTTCTTTAGGTTTGGAATTTTCCTTTCCCCGGCTGATTGCCATGCGCCAATTGGTATTTGGTGTAGGTTTAGTGCAGGTGGTGGTCACACTGCTGATCATATTAATAGTCTGTTTAGTCAGTGGCTATAACTGGCAATCGGCATTAGTGGTCGCGTTCGCCTTGGCTTTGTCTTCAACCGCTATTGTTATTAAACAGCTGACAGAAAACGGCAAGTTACAAAATAAACGTGGGCAATTGGCTGTGTCTATCTTGTTATTTCAAGACCTTGCTGTAGTGCCCATGTTAATTGTTATTCCAATAATTGCCGGAGCTAGTCAGGCAAATTTGGCGTCGAGTTTATTAATGGCATTACTCAATGGTGCCTTAGTATTTATCTTGCTGATCTCGGTTGGTAAATGGTTGTTACCGCGTTTATTTAATGAAATCGCGCAAGCTCGCTCCGATGAATTATTTGTTTTAACCACTATTTTGGTTGCTTTACTAACAGGCGCTATCACTCATTTGTTTGGTTTATCTATGGCACTGGGCGCGTTTTTAGCAGGCATGATGTTAGGTGAAAGCCAATATAAACATCAATTAGAAGCCGATATTCGGCCGTTTCGTGACATTTTAATGGGCTTGTTTTTTATCAGTGTAGGCATGCAGCTAGACATTTTTATTCTGGCTGAATCGCTCCACTGGTTATTACTGTTTGTTGCGATAGTTTTGGCAATTAAAGTTTTAATTATTCAAGTGATTGCTCGTTTGTTTAAACAAAGCAAAGCTGACGCTTGGGCCAGTGGCATTATGTTGTGTCAAATGGGCGAATTCGGTTTTGTTATTGCCGCACTTGCGCTTGATCAAGGATTAATTAACAAACATTTGGCTTCTATGTTGGTGGGTGTTGGTGTTATCAGCATGGGGATCACGCCCTATTTAATTAATCATTCGTCACGTTTTGCACAATTTTTAGCGAAACAAACCCAAGAAGAAGTACAAGATGCAACTCAGTCACAACAAGAACAATTAAACGACCATGTGATCATTTGTGGTTTTGGCCGGGTTGGGCAGATTGTTAGTCGCTTTTTAAAATTAGAATCTATCCCATACGTAGCACTAGATGTAGACCCAACGCGTGTGCATGAAGCTAAAGCCGCTTATGAGCCAGTTCATTTTGGTGATGCACGTAAAACTGAAGTATTAAAAGCGGTTGGTATTGAAAAAGCTAAATTGGTGATCATAGCATTCGATGATTTGCATAAATCGCTCGCGGTTATCGATTTAATAAAAAAATACGCTGACAACGCGAAAATATTGGTTCGTACCGGTAACGACGATAATTTGGAAGCATTAATTGAAGCAGGAGCCGACGAAGTGATACCTGAAACTTTAGAAGGCAGCCTCATGCTAGTTTCGCATGTCATGCTTCATTCGGGTGTACCTGTTAAACGCATATTCGGTCGGGTAAGACGTGAGCGCAAAAATCACTACAATGGTTTACATGGTTTCTACCGAGGTGATTCGTACAAACAAGATGAAAGGGAAGTGGAGTATTTACACGCTGTTACTTTAACGGATAACGCTTTTGCCGTTGGTTTACATTTAAATGAATTAGATTTACCGCTCAGAGGTGTTGAAGTTACAGCGCTTAGACGCGACGGTAAAGAGTATTACAACCCAGAGCCAGATATGGAATTAATACCACAAGATGTGTTGATTGTTTTGGGTGTTCCACGCCGAGTTGAACGGGCAGAAAGGTTTTTATTAGAAGGCGCTTAAAAAACACTAAAGTGGTATTGTATTACTATATAAATGTTGTTATATTGTTTCTGCCTTGTGACAGGTAACTTTAGATAATTTAAGTCTACCAAGCTAAATTATCTATCGTTTGTTTAAGTTCGTTTGTATGTATTTGGAAAGGGATTTCACTTTTTTACAAGGGAGGTTAATTCAATATGTATTGTGCAAGTTGCGCAAAATACAGCACGCTGATGTAACGCAAAGTTTTGCCAATTCCAACCAATATAATAAAAGTGCTTAAGCGAATTTTAAGCATACCGGCAATTAAAGTTAAAACGTCTCCACCGACTGGTAGCCAAGCGAATAATAAGCTCCATTTTCCATAACGCTCAAACCACTTTTGCGATTTTTCTATTTGTGATTGTTTAAAATAAAACCACTTTTTATGCTGATATTTAAGTAGATAGCGGCCTAAATACCAGTTAACAACTGAGCCTAAAGTATTTCCTAAAGAGGCTGTGGCAACTAAACTCCAACCAGGTAGCCCCTGTTGCACCATAGCAAACAAAAACACTTCCGAATAAAAAGGCAAAATAGTTGCGGCTAAAAATGAGCTAAAAAACAGTGTGAGGTAACTAAGCATAAATTAAGTTTATTTGGATGTGTTAACCAACCAGCGAAATAGTCTGCGCTGGCTTTTTTTGTAGAGCAAATATTCAGGATGCCATTGTACACCCAATATAGCTTGATTGTTGGCTGCTTCAATTGCTTGAATAAAGTTATCCGCATCAAAAGCAGTTGCGACCAAGTTGTTACCTAGGGTATTAATTGCTTGATGATGCAAACTATTTACTTTTAGATGGGTTTTACCAACAATTTTTGCCAATTTAGAATCCGCTTTAAGTCTGACCGGTTTGCGTGCTAATAACATACTTTTATTGGACGTTTTTCTACGCATAGGCCTAATATCAGGATATAAGCTGCCACCACAAACAACATTTATAAGCTGATAGCCACGGCAAATACCCAGTAGAGGCTTATTGTTTTTTAAAGCATACTTAATGTAATGCATTTCGAGCGCATCGCGTTTGCGATCATAGCTGGCTTTTTCCATGACTTCGCCGCCGTATAAAGAGGGGTGAATATCATCCCCGCCACTGATCACCAAAGCGGCAAAATTGCGCTGCTTTTGCGGTGTTTTAATGCTGATACGTTTCGCGCGGCCGCCAGCCAAAAATATCGACAAGCGAATACACTGCCACGATGGCGAAATACGCTTGGCATTGCCTGTTACGCCGATAACAGGTCTTGATAAATTTGATTTAGCTGTGCAAAACATGGATTATTTCCTATTGCTTTATCAATGACAGATTGTTGTTGATATTCGTTGATTAAACTCTGTAACAGCTCGGGTGTGGAAGCAATTTTCTCGACAACACACCAAATATTCCAGCAGCGAGATAGTTGCCAATCAGTTTCATTTATTTGGCAATTCGGCAAACGATAATGAAAGGTTGGCCGCGTATTAATTTTTTCGTGTGGTAATTTCGCATCAATAGGCTGCGCATCAATGTGCTTAAATAGCGGCAGTAAGTCGAGTGCTCTATTGCGGCTAGGATTAAAGGTTAAATAATCCTCTACAAGTGTTTGATACGGCGTTTCGCTGCTGTATCGCAATACTGTGTCGATATAACTTTTGCTGTATTTTTCAATATACGGCATGACCCTGCGGCTTAAGTCCACCTGATGTTGTTTAATTAACCAATCTTGCGCAATACAAAAAGCTTGCAGATAAGCAATAATTGTTTTTGCTGACAGGTCTGGCAGCTCAGGGTTGATATGTACGCCAAACGCATAAATGGCCGATTCATTGGTACCACTTGCGCCTAGTTTGCGTAGTACATTGACCATTTTATCTAACTGATGTAATTGGCTAATCTGTATAGGTGGGCAAACAACTTCTGTTGGAACAACACTGGTCGATAATTCTGTGATCCATTGTTGAATTTTTTCGCCCGCTACATCTAATTCAGATTTGTTGTGATTGGTGTTAGATGCGCGTTGTTGCGCCTTAATTTGTGCGTATTGCCAGTCGAGTTCAACGGTGAACTTACCAAGCTGTTCAACATTAATTTTGTAATCAGTATCCGTTACATATTCTGTTTTGCTGTGAAATACATTGGCAATAGCACTGGCGACTTCAGCTATAGTGACACTGGCAAACTCAAGTTCAAAACCAACTCGGCGCTCGTGTTGCTCCGTGGTTAATCTGTCTGGTTGAATATATGAGTTATTCATTATTTACGTCCCTCCATAATTTGATTAACTGATTGCCATTCAAGTGTTCTCGCGGTTACCGACAATATGGTTAACATGGGTACTGCCACAATCGCGCCAGCAATGCCCCATAACCAAGCCCAAAACAAAACTGCTGCAAATACAATAATTGGGTTTATACGTAAGCGAATACCATGAACATATGGGTCGATTAACATGCCAGTAATATTGGTTAATAACAAAAATGCCCCAACCGGCATGAGCGCAGGCAACACGGCCTGCATTTGGCTGACACTAATTACAAACATAAGCGCACAAATTACAGCGACACCTATGTAGGGAATAAAACGCAATAAAGTAACCAGTACTAGCCAAACCCAAGGCATGGGTAAATCGAAATACCACACAATTAAACTAGTTAACAAACCACAGATTAAATTGATTATTAAAACCGTAGCGAGATAGCGGCCAACTTCTGTGCGTAACCTTCTAAATAATTTGATTGCACGGCGGCGAGTTTGCCGGTTGTTCGACAGTTTGGTTAAGTTGTGCAGTAATTCACCACCGTTATTGAGCATAAATAAGGTGAGTGTTAAGACAATAATGAGTACACCAAAACTTGTTTGTAACCCAGTAAATATTTGGTCTACCCAGCCAGCTTGATTATCTATCACTATGCTGGTTTCGGCTGAGTTTTCGACTAAATCAGCCACCATTTCGTCTACTTTTTCCGAGGTTTCTTGCAGTTTATCTATAGTTGACTGAATTTGTTTGTCTGCTTCTATCGCTGCTTTTATTTTTTCAGGGGCTGTTTGCATCCATTTAGCCATTGCCGGTACGGCCACCCAAACACTTGAAAACATCGCAAGTGCTGAAAAAAGAGTCATGATCAAACTGCTTAAAAATTTCGGCAAACCGATATTGTGCAAGAATTTGACGGATGGCGATAACAATAGCGCCAACAAACTGGCCAACACCAGTGGCAAAAATAAATCACGAGCAAGCGCTAGGCTGCTGACAAGCGTAAAAACTATCAGGCAGGGGACTAGGTAGTGTATATATTGGGCATAACCCAAATCAGTTGGTGAATTCCGTTGGCAAATAACTTTCTCCTTGATCTAAGGATCGTTTTTTATTTCCGGATGTTATTAATACTGGGGATGATTTGATTAGGATCAACCCCAATAAAAGCTAATCTGCCTGTGGTTGGTTTGGTGGGGTATAGCGCCTTACTTGTAAAACTATACCCATATGTGGGTGATCAAAATAATGAATTTCAGTCGAGCGAATACGTTTATTCTGTTTAAAGTAATAGGGGTATAAAAAAGTGTCGGCTAAATCTAACCCTGCTGGATTATCTGTCGCTTTAATTGTGTCATCCGCCATTACTTTTTCTGGATGAGGGCCAACTTTTCTAATGTTAAACTCGGTTTCAATAAACAAATAGTGGCGCAGGTATATTTTAAATAAACCATCTAACTGCCAAGTTTGTTTGGGCGTACCAGCTATTTGTTGCTGTTGTTGCCATTCCAGTGCTTGTTTGTCTTTGAGTGCATTTTCAATTGACCAAGTATTAGAGTCGACTTTATCTAAAACCTGCTGAATATTATTTAAAATGCTTTGGTGTTTAAGGGACTGCTCAGACGACAAGTTTAATACTGGGTCGTTTTCATTCACTTCAATCGGCTGGATGCCAGTTACTTGTTGTTCGCTTTCAAACTTCTCAGCAACAATGGGTTCGCCATAATAGCTGTATTCTTTTGAATAATTGTTGCCAGCGTATATGCGCCAAGGTATTTCTTGGTTTTCTGCTTTAACTGGCTGACGCCAAGCCATATGCATGAGTGTGCGAATGTCTTTACGCCATCTAAACTTAGTGGCTAGCTCGGTAAAGGCCAAAAGTTCAGAGTTTAACAAGTAAGGCTCGGTTGAATATTCGTCTACATGTTGAGTAATGCGTGTTGGCATTTGTGACCAATACACACTGTTATCCGCTTCGTCTAATATTTCTCTGTCAGGGTTTAACACACTGGCTGTTGGCTGGTAACAGTGTATTGGGTATAACCAGCTTGGTGCATCAACAGGAAATGTCAGTTGCTGAATATCAACAGGGCGCTCAATTGTTAAAGCAAAAGTAGGCACGTTAGACTGCTCTATTGCTAATCCACCTTCAGCAGTGTCAGCACCTGTTCTGCTTTCTTCTGTTTGGTTTTGTGACGACGTAAATGCTGTATCGTCAGAAAAACTTGCGCCATTTTGCGAAATACCCGCGTAATAACTGGCATTTTCACTAGATGCGAACGACTCAGCCGGGCCTTGATAATCAGCAGTTGCAGGCAACTGCAAAGGGGGCAAATAGGGTGTTGCATCCGCACATTGTGGTAAGAATTTGCGTAGTTGCTGCGGATCAGGCTGAAATACTGGACTAATTAAATCGCGCGCTTTATTCACCAATATAGGTTTGATCTGCGGTTGATATTCTTCATTAATATTTTCGTCCGACGGGTTGTGGGCGAATATTAATAATTCAATTTCGAACCAACGTTCTTTATCGGCGGCTATGGCTGCCGAATTGCCGCAGAATAATCCAAGGCCTGCAATTAATAAGCTTAATTTGAGTGAATTCAATTTAGACAGCCTGTCCATCTTTATTGTTAGCCTTTAGATTGTTGCGCAAATTCGTTTAACATAGATTCTACCAGCTTGATGCGGTCACGGGTATCTTCAGTTTCAATATTGAATCTTAATTTGTCTGCACCTGACATTGAGTAAATCCTAGGTTGTGCTTGAATTAAACCAATAATAAAGGCTGGGCTTACTTTGGTATTCTGGCTAAATTCTAATAAACCACCTTTTGGCCCCACATCAATTTTCTTAATACCAGCTTTGGCTGCTAGTAGTTTTAATTGGTTCACTTTTATTAGGTTTTTCGCCGCATCTGGCAATAAACCAAAACGGTCGATTAACTCAATTTGGAAGTCGTCTAACTCTTCATTGTTTTGGCAACTTGCTAGGCGTTTATACAAGGACAATCGCATATTGACGTCAGTAATATAATCATCTGGCAACAGCGCAGGAATACGCAGCTCGATTTCGGTTTGGTTTTGTAATACTGAATCAAGCGAAGGCTCTTTGCCTTCTTTTAATGCATTAACCGCTTGCTCTAACATTTCCATATATAGTGAGAAACCAATAGAGGTAATTTGACCACTTTGGTCTTCGCCCAACAATTCACCTGCACCACGAATTTCTAAATCGTGTGTTGCAAGGGCAAAACCTGCACCTAAATCTTCTAATTGTTCAATTGCCTCTAAACGCTTAAGTGCATCTTTGGTCATGCGTTTAACGTGCGGTGTCATTAAATAGGCATAAGCTTGGTGATGCGAACGGCCAACACGGCCACGCAATTGGTGTAATTGCGCCAAACCAAAGTTATCGGCGCGGTCAATAATTATGGTGTTGGCGCTTGGAATGTCGATACCTGTTTCAATAATAGTGGTACAGACAAGCACATTGTACCTTTGGTGATAAAAATCAGACATTACGTGTTCAAGCTCACGTTCACGCATTTGCCCATGTGCCACTACAACATTTGCTTCGGGTACTAACTCACGTACATTTTGTGCAGTTTTTTCTATCGTCTCTACTGAGTTGTGTAAGAAGTACACCTGACCACCACGCATAATTTCACGTGAAATTGCTTCTTTAATTAAGCTGTCGTCTGACTGGCGCACAAAGGTTTTAACTGATAAACGTTTTTTCGGTGGCGTGGCGATAATAGATAAATCGCGCATACCACTCATGGCCATGTTGAGCGTTCGCGGAATTGGCGTGGCGGTAAGGGTTAAAATATCCACATCAGCACGGCGCGATTTAATCAATTCTTTTTGTTTAACGCCGAACCTGTGTTCTTCATCAACAATTAATAAACCTAAATCAGCAAACTGTACGTCTTTTGAAAGTAACTTGTGTGTGCCAATAATAATGTCGACTTTTCCATCTTTTAATTTGGCCAAAGCTTCATTTTGTTGTTTAGCACTTTTAAAGCGTGATAATACTTCTACTTGCACAGGCCAGTCGGCAAATCTGTCTTTAAAGTTTTCATAATGTTGCTGCGCAAGTAGGGTAGTTGGCACTAACACTGCAACTTGTTTGCCTTCGTTTACCGAAACAAAAGCCGCACGCATGGCCACTTCAGTTTTACCAAAACCAACGTCGCCACAAACTAGCCTATCCATAGCTATAGGTTGCTGCATGTCAGCTAGTACATTTTGAATGGCATCTAGTTGGTCTTGAGTTTCTTCAAACGGAAAACCTGCCGAGAATTGACGGTATTGGTCTGCATCTATTTTAAACGGATAACCAGGCTTAGCATTGCGGCGCGCATAGATATCTAAAAGTTCTGCGGCAACGTCGCGGACTTTTTCTAACGCTTTGCGTTTGGCTTTTTCCCATGCGTCACTGCTGAGTTTATTCAGCGGCGCGTTGTCAACATCACCACCTGTATAACGGGCGATTAGATGTAATGACGAAACTGGTACATATAGTTTTGAATCAGCATATTCAATGGTAACAAACTCAGTGGGTACACCCGCAGCATCAATTGTTTGTAAGCCTAAATAGCGACCAACACCATGATCTAAATGTACTACCGGCTGGCCGACGGATAACTCAGCAAGGTTTTTAACAACCGAGTCTGTACTACCTGTTTGCCCACGCACACTTGAACGGCGACGCCTTTGGCTAACAACATTACCAAGTAGTTCAGTTTCGGTAACAAAAGCAATTTTTTTGCCGTCGATTTCAGCTAAAAAGCTGTGCTCTAAATCGGCAACAACAATGCCAGCTTCCGCGGTATTTTTTAAGAAGTTACTGACCGACTGATAGGTAGTTGGTTTTATTTTATTTTGTTTGAGTAGCTCTAATAAAGTTTCGCGACGACCTTGCGATTCCACCACATATAAGGTGCGTGCTGCGTTTTGTGCTAAGTAGCGATTGAGCTTGTCGTACGGTTTTGCCAGTTTGGCATCTACAGCAATGTCGTCAATTGCTTCAATTAAAAAGTTAAAACGGCCAGATTTTTCATCTAAATTTTGGCTGGTAAATTCAATTCGAGCGAATTGTTTGAGGCCAGAAAATAATTGGTCAACCGATAAAAATAGTTGTTTAGGCTCTAATAACGGACGCGATTTATCAAAACGGCGGTTTTCATATCTTTTATTAACTTCGTCGATAAAATGCGTTGCGGCAGCCTGTATTTTGTCAGTAAATAAAATAGTGGTTTGTGCTGGTAAATGCTCAAACAAACTACTGGTTTGTTCAAAAAACAGTGGTAAATAATACTCAATGCCCGCCGGCATGATTTTTTTACTGACTTGATAATAAATCGATTCTTTATCTGTACTTGGTTCAAATTGCGCGCGCCAGTTTTGGCGGAATTTTTCTATGCCAGCATCATCAGTTGGAAATTCGTGCGCTGGCAATAAATCAACTGTTTTAATTGTATCGCCACTGCGCTGCGTTTCCGGGTCGAATACTCGAATTGAGTCTACTTCATCATCAAAAAAATCTATTCGATACGGCTGATTGCTCCCCATAGGGTAAAGGTCGAGCAATGAGCCTCGAATACTAAATTCGCCATGTTCCATTACTTGGTCAACCAAACGATAACCTGATTGTACTAATCGACCACGCATAGAGTCGATATCTAACTTATCACCTTGGTTTAAAATAAGGCTGTATTGACCAATAAAATCAACCGGCGCCATACGCATCATCAGCGTATTTATGGATACAATATAAACACCGCTGCGCTGCTGTAAATTATGCAAAGTGTGCAAACGCTGCGAAATAATGTCTTGATGTGGTGAAAAGGTGTCGTAGGCTAAAGTTTCCCAATCAGGGAAAAAATGCGCGTTTTGTTTGTGTTCTTTTAACAGCGAATCAATTTCTGCATGCATTTTTAGCGCAGACGCAGTGTCAGGCGTAACCACCAACACAGGCGACTTTTGTTGTTGGCTCAATTGGCTAATAGCAAACGCAGCACTGCTGCCTTTTAAATTGCCCCATTGAATATGGTCCGAACTATTTTTCGGTAATGCAGGTTTGGTAATTTGGCAGAAATTCATTCACTTGAACTAATCGTTTTATGTTGCGGCAAGTTTAATCAAATATCAGGGCGAGGTGAAGGGGCAAAGGTGATTTGCTGATGGAAAGTAGCACTCTTTAGCATTATAAAATGTCGAAAATTCAATTATGCATAAAGATTCAAAATTAAAGAATAATTATCTTTCTCTTGCCGTTTTTATCTCGTATATTATTTCCAAAGCTTCGACATAAAGTTAAGTTCGTGCCAGCAGCGGTTTTGTAGCTGTCGTGCATCGTTACTAAAGCTAAGTTGATGGCAAACAAAATTTAATTCTAATTCAATGAATTTACGGTTGTGGCTAATATTATTGCCACTATACTTATAAGAAAATTATTCAATGGAGAATTTCAATGACTGATCAGCTTCAGGTCAATCGAGCTACTTTTGACGAAGTGATGTTACCAAACTATGCCCCACAAAATATGGTTCCTGTACGTGGCGATGGTTCGCATGTGTGGGACCAAGACGGTCGCGAGTATATTGATTTTGCAGGTGGTATAGCGGTGAACTGTTTGGGTCATTGTCATCCAGCCTTAATACAAGCTTTACAAGAGCAAGGTCAAAAATTATGGCATGTAAGTAATGTTTGGACCAACGAGCCAGCATTGCGTTTAGCCACTAAGTTAGTGGATGCCACTTTTGCTGATAAAGTATTTTTCTGTAATTCAGGTGCTGAAGCAAATGAAGCAGCATTAAAACTAGCGCGTCGTTATGCACTTGAAGTATATGGTGAAGAAAAAGACCAAATTATCTCGTTCAAACAATCTTTCCACGGCCGTACTTTCTTTACCGTTACTGCGGGTGGGCAAGAAATTTATTCAAATGGTTTTGGCCCTAAACCGGGTGCAATTGACCATGCGGATTATAATGATTTAGCCTCACTTGAAGCGTTAATTTCTGACAAAACTTGTGCGGTTATTTTAGAGCCTATGCAAGGTGAAGGTGGGGTAATGCCAGCAACACCTGAGTTTATGCAAGGTGTACGTGCTTTATGTGACAAACACAACGCATTAATGATTTTAGACGAAGTGCAAACTGGTTTTGGTCGTACTGGTTATTTATATATGTACCAGTCTTATGGGGTTGAACCAGATATTTTATCAACCGCTAAATCATTAGGTGGTGGTTTCCCAATTGGCGCAATTTTAACTAAAAACCATATTGCTGAGCATTTAAAATTTGGCACACACGGCACAACTTATGGCGGTAACCCCTTAGCTTGTGCGGTAGCTGAAGCGGCATTTGATATTATTAATTCGCCTGAAGTTTTAGCGGGTATTGCAAAGCGTGAAGCTATGTTCCGTGAAAAGCTTGAGCAAATTAATGAAAAATATAATGTATTTTCAACCATTCGTGGTCAAGGCTTGTTGTTAGGTGCGGTAATGAATAAAGAGCACGAAGGTCGTGCGAAAGAGTTTATTGCAGCTTCTATCGAACAAGGTTTTATGTGTTTAGTTGCAGGCCCAAATGTTGTGCGTTTTGCGCCGTCTTTAATTGTTGAAGAACAAGACATTGAAGAAGGTTTTAAACGTTTTGATAAAGCAGTAGCACGAGTTGTTGCTGGCGATTAGGTTTAAAAAATCAGCAAGCACTTAAGCGTAATCTGCGTTGCTCCCACAGCCCGATAATCGGCAAGCAAGCGAGCGATAATTTAGAGCAAAACTTCAAACGTCTGGGACGACGTTTGCGAGCGTACAGGGATTGTATTTACAGCATTTTTGCGAAAATTATGCTTGTTTGATTGCGGATTCCCCCCACCTCAATCATCCAACTACCGCGTTGCCCTAATCAAAGGATGCAACAATCCAGCTGTATGCAACTTTCCAAAGTTATTGATTAGTTTATTTACGCTTAAAATCAGAATGGATACGTGGGAGCGCAAGCTAATTTTGTAGCACTTAGCGGCAGATGTCTGCTATAACTCTTATATAACGAGCGGTAATTCCAACCCTATAATGGATACTGAATGACGAACTACATTCCACACGAAGAAGAACATAGGTCGCATAGATCAGGCTGGTTGCGCGCGGCAGTTATGGGCGCAAATGATGGTATCGTTTCAAACGCAAGTTTGATTATAGGTGTCGCAGCAGCAGGCTCTAGTATTGAAAATATTATGCTCGCGGGTGTCGCTGGTTTAGTTGCTGGTGCTTTATCTATGGCGGCGGGTGAATATGTTTCGGTTAGTTCTCAGTCAGATATTGAGCGTGCTGACTTAGCAATAGAAAAACAATCATTAGAAGAAAATTACGAGCTTGAAGTGTTAGAGCTTGCAAAAATTTATCAAGAGCGCGGCGTTGAGTTTGACCTTGCAAAAAAAGTTGCTCGGCAATTAATGGAGCATGACGCACTCGGCGCACATGCACGAGATGATATTGGCATATCAGAAATCTCTAGTGCCCAGCCATTTGCCGCAGCAGCCTATTCAGCAATTACCTTTTCGGTTGGGGCTTTTTTACCACTGTTAATGGCATGGCTGGTGCCTTTGTCTTGGTTAATAACCAGTGTTGCTACAAGTTCTGTATTATTTTTAGCCGTGCTTGGCATGCTTGCCGCTTATGTTGGTGGCGCACCTATTAAAATAGGCGCGTTTCGTGTCGCTTTTTGGGGAGCAATTGCCATGGCTTGTACCGCTGCTGTTGGGCAATTATTTGAGGTAGTAGTTTAATTAGGGACGTTATGCGAGTTATTTTTTTGCCTGGTATGGATGGCTCTGGCCTGATGTATGAGGCCTTGCTAAATTTGATTGATGGTAAGTGTTCGTATCAAGTTATAGCGCTTGAACAAAGTGGTAACCAAAACTACGCTGCCCAAGCGCAACTTATTGCGGATTCACTAGGTAATGAAAAGCTAGTTTTGTTTGCTGAGTCTTACTCAGGTTATTTGGCAAAACTAGTCACAAATATAAAACCCAATAATATTGTTCATATCGTTTTTGCTGCTAGCTTTATCACGCGGCCACATCCATTAGTGAAAATTGCAGCTGCCATGCCTTTAAACCAAATTTTAAGATTGGCTCCGCAAAAAATACTGAATCACATGTGTTTTGCCAATAGAGCTGGAGCGAATGCATTTAAATTACTGGCTAGTTCATTACAAACCACCAGTGAAGCTGTTTTAAAAGAACGAATTCGAAATATGGCAAATTTACCTATGCCAGACGACAACATAGATATTCCGTGCACTTATATTCAACCCAGCCGCGACTTTTTGGTTTCAAAGCGAGCAGTGGCTAAACTAACAGCGCACTGTAGTAATATTGAAATCATTAACTTAGCGGGTGGTCACTTTATTGTTCAATCTAACCCGGTTGGATGTGCAGAGGTTTTGTTGACTGTTATAGAGAGATTCAAATGAAATACGCAATAGCAATGTTGTTATGGTTAGTGTTGCCGGTTCACGCTAAGCAGAGCGTATGTTTTGGAACCACAGCTAATGGCAGTTTAAAAGCTGGTGTGCAGCTACCACGAAGTGGCAACAATTTTATTGTTTACAGTGATATAGCTCGTTTAGCTGGCCGAACACATGTGCATTCAACGGTTTACGATATAGTGGTTAATGCTTATAAAAATTTAGAAAAATTAGAGCCAGAGAAAGTATTCAAGTATGCAGAAACAGGTTTTGCTGATGGTGGTAAATTTAGACCACACAAAACACATCAGAATGGTTTGTCTGTCGACTTTATGACGCCAGTTTTGAATAACAACAAAGAGTCTGTGCATTTACCTACGCATCCATTCAATAAATTTGGGTACAACATCGAATTCAGCCCAGACGGTTTTTATGCGAATTACGAAATTGATTATGTCGCGTTAGCTGCACACATTGTAGAACTACACAAAGAATCGAAAAAACGCGCTGTAGATATTTGGCGCGTTATCTTCGACCCCAAGCTGCAAGCTAACTTATTTAAAACTAAGTACGGCGACTACCTGAAAACTCATATACAATTTTCGACAAAACCTTCATGGGTTCGCCATGACGAGCATTATCATGTCGACTTTGCAGTTAAATGCGAGTCGTGAGCCAACTTATTCTTATCTTATACACATAAGGAACTGATATGAAGATCAAACAATTTGCATTTATCGCTATCGTATTTATGCCGTTTTTATCAGCATCGCACCAAGCTCAAGCAAAAACAATCAGAGCACACGGGTGCGGGCAAGATTTTGTTCGCATTGGTGATTCTAAATGGGACGTAATAGCTAAATGCGGCGAGCCTTTGCATACCGAGGTCATTTCGGGAGACAGCCAGAATAAAAAGGAGTTACTGGTTTATAACGCTAAGCTATATCCAGCACATAAGAAGTTAATTTTTTCGTTTGAATCTGGACAACTAGAAGAAATCAAATTAACCAACTAAGGTGTCCTAAGCTGTTAAAAAGCGCGGGGGTTCAAAGCCCCGCTATAAAATTTAAAAACCTTTTTTCTGCTGGCGGGCGCCAGTTTGCACCTGTCGATACATTTTACTCAAGGCTTTATCTTTAGCGCGTTTTTGCTGCAAACTATCTGCATTGTGCGCTTGTTCGCGCAATAACTTTCGATAGTTTTCCAAGCGCCGTGTATCTAAATCACCTTGGTTTATTGCTTTAACAACAGCGCAGCCAGGTTCATTTTCATGTTGGCAATTGCTAAATCGACACTGCTGTGCAAATTCTTCAATATCAGCAAAGGTTTGTTTTACTCCGGCTTCACACGCTGGCAACTGCAATTCACGCATGCCTGGTGTGTCGAGCAATATAGCTCCCGATGGCATAAAATGAATTGAACGAGCAGTTGTTGTGTGTCGACCTTTTGCATCGTCTTCTCGAATGCCAGCCGTCGCTTGAGTTGATTCACCCAATAAGGTGTTAATCAAGCTAGACTTACCAACCCCTGATGAACCAACAACAGAAACTGTATTGCCTAAGCGGCAGTATGCTTGCAGTGCTGAACAACTAGCAGAATCTAAACCATTAACTGCCTCTACGGCTAAATAAGGCTCTAGAGCTTGAACTTGAGCAATTAATGGCGCTGCATCGTCACATAAATCCAATTTAGTTAATATTATCACTGGGGTGATTTGTGCTTGATGCGCAAGTGCCAAGTAACGCTCTATGCGGCTCAAATTAAAATCTTGATTCAGTGAACTAACAATAAACAAGCTATCAATATTGGCAGCAATAAATTGCTCATTAACCTTAGTTCCCGCAGCTTTACGGCTGATAAGCGATTTGCGTTCTAATAATCTGCTGAAACTATACTCAGCCGTTAGCAGCAGCCAATCTCCGGCTGTCATTATTGGTAAGCTTGCGGTAATCGGCAGTTTTATTTGTTGCTGTTCAAGTTGAACAATATATTCACTTCTATGATGAGCAACAATTCGCCCACACTGTAGGTTTTCAAACTCGTCTAAAGAAAGTTGTTGTTGATAAAACGATTGCCAACCTAGTTGTTGCAAAGAAATATTTGTATTCATTATTTTTCTCTAACCAAAACAGCACATTGCTGTTATGCAAGAAAGCAGGAGTAATGAATATCATGACTCCCGGTAGATAATTTTCACCGGGTAAAGAGCTTGGAAAGGTTAGAACTAACGAGGTAAATTTTTTAGTTCTGAGCTTTTACCGGGTGGGTGTGAATTACAATCATCAATTTCTCCTTAGTTGTATTAAATACCGTAAACAATGCCAGTTTATACCTTTATTGCTTAGTGATAAACATTATGACTTTAATAATCTGAACTATTATATAAAGAGTAGCAGCTTTTGCTGGAGGCGGTTATGCAGGTAATTCGGCCAATTCGCATGGATGATTTAGACTCATTGGTGACAGTAGCACAAACATCTGGGCATGGTTTTACCTCACTGCCTAATAATAAATCCGTGTTAACGCAACGCATTGAAAATAGTATAACTGCTATGGCGTTGCCTGCTGATCACCATTTTGGTCAACAAAATCAAAGTTATTTGTTTGTATTGGAAGATTTGTCGACCAAACAGATACTCGGCACCAGTGGTATTACATCGGCTGTTGGTTTAGACGACTCTTTTTACCATTACCGAATTAGCAAAGTTGTGCATAGTTCCCCAACCTTGGGCATTTATAATCCACAAGAAGTTTTAACCTTGTGTAACGACTACACAGGCGCAACTGAAGTTGGAAGTTTGTATTTAACCGAGCAAGCTCGTGGCTCTGGCCTTGGCATTATTTTATCCAAGTTTAGATTTTTATTTATAGCTGAAAATAGGCATAGGTTTAATGACAGAATATTTGCCGAAATGCGTGGGGTAACGGACGATAAAGGTCATTCACCATTTTGGCATTGGTTAGAAAAACACTTTTTCCAGCTCGATTTTCCCACTGCAGATTATTTAACCGGTATAGGCAAAAAAAGTTTTATTGCCGAATTAATGCCGCGCTTTCCAATTTATATTTGTTTGTTAGACAAACAGGCACGGAAAGTAATTGGCCTAGTTCACCCGAATACTGAGCCTGCGCTTGCTATGTTAAAACGCGAAGGTTTTCGCTACACAGGTTATGTTGATATTTTTGATGCAGGGCCAACGGTTGAGGCTGAGCTAAAACAAATACGCAGTGTCAAAGCCAGTCAAAAATTGTCGGTGGCAATTTGTACCCGTAATGATGATGAGTCTGTGCCGCTAAAGTCTGCTTTGGTTTGCAATACTAAAGTAAGTGAATTTCGCGCGGCAAAACTCGATTGTTGGGTAGATGAAATAGCCAATCGGCTAATGTTAACGGCTAAACAAGCTAAAAATTTAAATGTAGAGCAAGATGAGTCGGTGAGAATTTTACTGATGTAAACATATCAAGATTGAGGTGAATCGCGGAGGTGGTATGCAAAACAAAGTGCATTGTATTAACCATCAATGGATTGTCGGTGATGGTAGAGCGTTTGAGAAAATAGACCCAACTAAAGGTCAACAAGTTTGGTACGGCAGTGCCGCCAACGCTGAGCAAGTTCATCAAGCTGTTATGGCTGCCAAGCAGCAACTTATGCCTTGGATGCAAACGCCGTTTAAACAGCGCTTAAATATTTGCCGCCAATTCGCCAAATTAGTTGCTGAATACAAAACTATCCTCGCGCATACAATTTCATCTGAAACAGGCAAACCAATTTGGGAAGCGGAAACCGAAGTTGCCGCGGTAATTGGCAAAATTGAAATTTCGCGAAAAGCTTACCATCAACGCACTGGTGGCAAGCGTCAGCAGCTTGGGGCAAATCAAGCGAGTTTAACCCACAAAGCACGCGGTGTTTGTGCTGTATTAGGGCCGTTTAATTTTCCAGCGCATTTACCTAATGGCCATATAGTGCCAGCACTGTTGGCGGGCAACACAGTGGTATTTAAACCAAGCGAACAAGCTCCCAAAACCGCTGATTTAATGCTGCGATTGTGGATTAAAGCAGGTTTGCCCGCAGGTGTGGTTAATTTAGTACAAGGGGATAAAACTACCAGTCAAAGTTTAGTGCAGCACCCTGATGTTATTGGGGTATTTTTTACTGGCAGCTCACAAACCGGTATTGCCATTCAGCGTGCTTGTTTAGAGTATCCGTACAAGGTTTTAGCTTTAGAAATGGGCGGCAATAATCCGTTAGTGGTAGATTCTGATGTCGATATTAATGCTGCGGTTTATCACATTATACAATCTGCATATATCACAGCTGGGCAAAGATGTACCTGTGCACGGCGCTTAATATTACCTGCAAATACAGCAGAAAGTTTTTATTTTAGCCAGCAACTCATTGAAGCATTAATTATTAAACTCAAACAGCTAAAAGTTACTCATTATGATGCTGAGCCTGCAGGTTTTTATGGTTCTGTGGTGTCGCTGGCGGCGGCTAACCAACTGTTAATGTCGCAGCAAAAATTAATCAGCGCGGGAGCGAATGCTTTGTTGAGCATGCAGCATTTAGAGCGCGATACAGGTTTATTATCGCCAGGCTTGTTGGATGTTAGCCAAGTTTCGCCTGAAAATATGCCTGATGAAGAAGACTTTGGCCCACTGTTAAAGGTGCAATATTACCAAGATTTTAATCATGCGATAGAGCTCGCTAACAATACGCGCTACGGTTTGTCTGCTGGTTTATTGAGTAACGACAAAGCTAAATTTAAGCAATTTTTACAATTAAGCCGAGCAGGTATAGTGAATTGGAATTTACCAACAACAGGGGCGAGTGGTAGTGCGCCTTTTGGTGGCATTGGCTTAAGTGGCAACGCTAGACCCAGTGCATTTTATGCGGCGGATTATTGTGCTTATCCTGTAGCGAGTATGCAGGCAAAACAACTTATTTTGCCTGCGAATTTGCCGCAGGGTTATTTGTAGTAACAAGTATTAGTCTTTGCTATCACAACAACTAGTTGTCGCTTTAGTTTCACCACAGCTAGTTGATGGTGCACAGCAAGATGTAGTTTTCACCGGTTCACCGCGTAGCTGGCTATTGGCTTCTTTAATTATTTGTAATGCCGAGCGAATCACAATTAAAGCAATTACAGCGGCAATTAACCAATCTGGCCAAGCAGCATTAACAACTGGTACAAGTATAGCCGCAACAATTACACCACAGTTGGCGAGCATATCATTGCGCGAACAAATCCAACTGGCACGCAGGTTGACGTCGCCTTGTCTAAACTGATACAAAATTAAAAAACAACAGACGTTTACCACTAAGGCTAATACAGCAACCCAAGTCATAATGAATTCATCAGGTGTTGCTTGGGTGTAAATTTTCCAGCCAATGTGTACCAATACAAACACGCCCAAACTAAGTTGTAGATAGCCATTAACTAAAGCCGAGCGCGCTTTTTGCACTATGGTTTTGCCAACAGCATATAAGCTCAAACTATAAACGACAGCGTCTGCTAGCATGTCGAGTGAATCGGCCATTAATGAGGTTGAATTAGCGATCCAACCGGCAATAAACTCCACAAAAAACATCACTGCATTGAGTATTAATACGATCCAAAGTAGTTGTCGTTCTTTGTTATTTTTAGCTTCGGTTGCACAGCAGCCAGACATAGGCATTCCTCAAATATCCATTGTTACAAAGAGTATACGCTTGCAAGCAAGGATGTAAAAGGTGGAAAAAGTAGGGAAATAACTTGTTGAAGAATGCGTGGCTAAAACAAGTTTAGCCACGCAATAAGACGGGGGAATTGCTAATTAGTCGCTAGCAATTAGTAGTAACCAACACTGTTAGCATAGTTAATTAACTTAGTGCCGTAGTTGCCACCCCATTGATAACCGTATCGGCGCTCAGGTTCAACTTGCATAATGTCGTACACTTTACCTGCGCCCGGTGGGTTATCGCTGGCAGAGCGGCCACTGAAAAAGCCAGTATTGGCGTCAACATCATAAAAGCGATACCACATAGTGCTGCCAGCTTGCGTTTGAATTGGATTATAGTTGTCGTCGCTACTGCTCTTCGGTCGACTGATATAAGTAGTATCAGCAACTTGCACTTGTGGATCTTTATACCAAGCGAGTGCAGATTTTACTGCCATCTCCACCGCATCACTTTGTGGACGTGTCATTAAAAACGCTGCGACCAACACAGATTCTTTACCGCTTTTTGACGCAAGTTCATACGAACGCGCCGGTTTAGGTAAATAATCGTCAACACCGTGCTGAGCACACCACACAGTTAATTTACCATCTTGAACAATTTGCGCTTTTAAAATGAAATTCACCCCTTGTTTAATGGCTAAATCAATTTGCTCAATTTGGCTAGAAGTGAGTAGGTCGTTATTTAACGGTGCTTCTTGGCGCTGAGCTTTATCTAATAAAATTAGTACACGTGCCATAGCGTCATCGTTAAAGGTCACGTGATCTGAATAAGAGCTGCCGCCACGTGCAGGATAAACTTGTGGCCAACCACCAGTTGATGTTTGCATGGTTAATAAAAAGTCGACTGCGGCGCGTGCGCCATCGCGATATTTTATGTCGCCAGTTCTTTGATAAACGTCAGCTAAAAACAAAATTTCTGACACGGTTGCATCATTGTCTATTGTGCCCAGCTCAATGCCATTGCCAACCCAATCAGAGCGCGCATCAGAACCATTCCACGGCGTTTGATATTTACTCACACCATATTTGTAAAAGCCGCCGTGAGGCATTTGCCAAGTTAAAATATTATCGGCAATTTGCTTATCATCAGCGATTTTTTCTTGCTCACTACCTTGGTCGGCTAACCAATCCTGATAATTATCTAGCTCGCCATAAACAGGGTTACCTTGTTGATTTAATAACGGCCCCGAGTGAACATCACACGCATTTGCAACAATATCACCACCTTTTATGGTGAGTGAGTCAATGTTAGGTAAACCTGAATCAGTTTCGGCAGTTAAAACAATAGAATATAAACCTTTGGCTAAGGTCAACTGCTGGCTCTCTTGCTGCCAATTATCCCAATCAGTCGTACTACTAAACTGATATGTAGCACTTTGCTCAGCACCGCTAGCTAAATTTGTCACTGTTAATTTACCTGCACGACTGCTACCGGTGGTAAATTTAAACATGACAATATAATCGTCAGCTTGTTTAAGCTCAACCTGCCAACTAATTTGTGCACCCACTTGGTTAACTGTATCGATAAAACCAATGCCATTAAAACCTAAATGTTTATCGTCCACTTGGCCATCGTATTGGCACAAACCAGTGGTCATTTCTTCTATGGTTAATTCAGCATGAATATTGTCACTGGTGCTGGTTGGAGCATCAATGTCTACACTGACAGATTTACAGCCTGCCAAGCATATCGCAGCGATTAAGCCGCTCAAGAGAGTTTTGTGCACTATATTTCTCCGAACAATTGGAATTGTTTTGATTCGTTTGTGGCTACCAATATAAATGACATGTTAAATTTGTAAAATGTTTTTTATGCTTGTGTGAGATGGCCGCTTAGGCATATTATGCAAGAATATCAATATCTAGGATCACCAAGGAATGGCAAAATTCATTCAATTTCTGCTAGTTAGTTTAATTTTCACTGCCACCGGTAGCCAAGCAAGCGTATTAAAAGGCTCAGTCTATTTTGCAGAAAAAAACTACACAAAAGCTTATGAAGAATACAGCCGAAGCGCTCAACTTGGCAACGCGCATGCTTATTATCAATTAGCTGTGATGGCTTATAATGGCTTAGGGCAAGCAGCAAACGAAGGACAAGCTGCGGTATGGTTTTATTTAGCCGCAGAGCAGAATTTTCAAGATGCAGAAAAAATGTACCAAGATATTCTGGCTATGTTTGACCCTAAGCAACAAAAAATTATTCAACAACAAGCGGCTCACTACCAAAAAATATTTGGCCAAAAGAGCATTAAACAAAAATACTATCCGACAATCACGCCCGAACGTTTAACAACACAAATAGTTGTTACACAGAGTTTAACCGCTGACGATGAAAATGCCTTTGCTGATGAGTTCGATGAAGTACTTGCTGATATCGAGTTTGATATGGAAGACAGCGATGGCGTGGGGTTTAACTGGAATAAGATGAATCAACAACGACTTAACGCCGCGGCCAAAAGTGATAAATTGATGAATGCGCCGTATTTGGCTTTAGTTGATTATTACTTAGCAACAGACGGAAGCCTACGTGATTTAATGCCATTTAATCAGCTTGGCCGAATAGACAGAGCAATGGGTGCACTAAAATCAACGCTATTAGAGCCAGCAACTTATGTTGAATCGCCGGTTAATTTTATCCAACGCGCATCTTTGGGGGTAGCTAGATACGACAGTTTTAAAATGATGGATAAATTTCCGCGGTTATATACCAAAATTAAGCGCCAAGCAGCTAAGTTGCGCAAAGATAAAAGTGCCGATGGACAATTTGAGCTCGCCATGATGCTGGCTAATTTTTCTTGGGTAAAAAAACATCCAACTGAAGAAATAGACATTCTAACCGATCTTGCAAATCAACATATGGTTGCGGCGCAATATGAACTTGGTTTGGCTTTATACCGACAACAAATTGATGTTGAGCAGGGAATAAACTGGTTATTTACCGCCGCACAATACGGCCATGAAAAAGCCGCTTTTCATTTAGCGCAAATAATACAATTTAGCCCTTGGGTAACGCATGACACACACAAAGCCTACTTGTGGTATCAGCAGAGTGAATCTTTAATACCTGCCCAGTTGAAGTTAACGGAAATAAATTTAACGGCAAAAGACAAAAACTTAAATAACTTTAAATTAGCAAAAACACGTTTAAATAAGCTTAAAAAACTTGCGAATAAAGATCCTGATTATGAGTTTTTAAGCGCACTTTATTTTAAAAACAAACCATCAAGAAACTTACCTTTGGCACTAAAACACATGCGAACTGCAATTCGATTGGCTGATAGCTACAATTGGGATTCAAGTGCTTGGCAAGATATGCTGGCTGATTGGACACAAGGCCGAGTGACCATTACCAAAGAAGGCGAAGTTAGTCAGTAAACTTTACTTTTAGCTCTTTTGAACTATAAATTTAATATTCATTTGAGCTGAGCGAGTAAATGAAAAAAACATTCCTAAACTACCTCATTGGCCTGTTATGTTTGTTAATGAGCAGTAGCGCCAGTGCGCTAAACGTAGTGTATGTTTTACCCGACTACGAAGAGCACCAGTTTTGGTATTGGGTAGCGGATGTTGTTAGAGCTGTTGGCAAGCAACAGCAAATCGAGTTAGAAAGTTACCACGTCTCCAACAATAGATTCACCCTAGCTGAAAAAATCACTGAAGTTGCTGAGCGAACACGCAAGCCCGATTACGTGGTGTTTAGGCCATTTCAAGGCTCAAGCCAACTGGTTTTCGAAACCTTAGAGCGGGCACAAATTCCCTTTATAACGCTAGAACGCGTCTTTGAAGGTAAAGAAGCTGAGTTATTACAACGCCCTCAACAAGCTTTTCAGTTTTGGTTAGATGAAATTGAATACGACCAAAAAAATGCTGGTGCTAAATTAGCCGAAAAACTACATAAAGAATTTTCCAAAGAACATGCTGGAAAAGTCGCACAACTCACTGGTTTAGGCGGCGTATACGACAGAGTCTCGAGCGGACGAGAAGATGGATTAAGAAGCTATTTACGCCAAACGAAAAAGATAGTACTTAACCAAGTATTCCCGATGCAGTTTTCACAAGCTGTGTTGAGCCAAAGATTTAGCAGAGTGTTAAGCCGTTACCCAGATACAGATATTTTTTGGTGTGCAAGTGCACAAATGGCATTAGAGGTAAACTTACAAAGTGGTAAGTCGACCAGTGGTAAAAAGTGGTATATTGGAGCATTTGATTGGCTACCTGAAGCTGTAGAACAAATCAAAGCTGGTAAAATAACAGCTTTGGTTGGTGGGCATTTTTTAATGGGTGCGCAGGCGCTAATCAATATTATTGAAAAAGATCGTCAACAAACGAGCCTGATAAAAGACTATCAATTTGAATTGATTGATGCGGCCAATGTCGCGCAGTTTTCACCCTTTATCAAACAACATAAATGGCAACAGGCTGATTATTCGAAGTTTATCTTAAGCACCAATAATCAAAACCCTCCAGTTTTAAGCGTGCAAAATTTAATTGAACTTGGCAATTAACTCAGTCTTTGTATCTTTTTTAATTTTCTAGGTTAGAATTTTTCTTCAGCTCTATTACCTAGACGTGACTATTGCTACAGTGTTGCTACCTTGTGTCCAAAAATAATTTAGCGACCCCAGATGCAAACCCGTAGACAATTTATTCAAACATCCGCAGCAACTGCTGTTGCAGCAACAACGCTATCAGCCTGTTCCAAGAAAGAGCGAATGTCTTTACCAAAAATTTCTCATACCGTCTTTTTCTGGTTAAAAAATCCGGATTCAGTAGAAGATCTCAACAAACTCATTGAAGGGCTAAAAACACTTGGGCAAATCGAGCAAGTAAAAGCCATACATATAGGTGTGCCAGCCAGTACCGAGCAACGCGAAGTTGTAGTGAATAGTTACCAAGTTTCTGAATTACTGATGTTTGAAAATGTAGAAGATGAAAAAATCTATCAATCACATCCCACCCATCAAGCCTTTGTTGAAAACTACAGCCACCTTTGGCAAAAGGTCGAGGTGTACGACTCAGTTGCTGTTTAACAGAGTAAAATTAGCTAATCCAAAACTTATATTCATTCGTATCACAGTTTGTAGTTACATAACTACACAACAAGGACTGTGGTTCTGCTTTTAGCCTGCTAGTTTGCAGGCTTTTTTTTTATTAGTTGATATTGAATGAATAGTTTTAAAGGTAACAAACGCCATCTGCCCATTAAGTTATGCCCAGTTTGTTTACTAGAATTTACTTGGCGAAAAAAGTGGGCGAATAATTGGCAACAGGTGAAGTATTGTTCCAAACGTTGTCGGCGTGAGGCAAGGGCATGAACTGCTTAAATCTGCCTGCCGACAACAGCATAAAAACAGTGCGCTTAATATTAGGTGATCAACTAAATGCCAAGCATTCTTGGTATAAACAAAAAGACCCTTCTGTGCTGTATGTTATTGCCGAGCTTAAACAAGAAACCGACTATGTAATGCACCATATACAAAAGGTCTGCGCGTTTTTTGCTGCGATGGAAAATTTTGCCAGCGCTCTAAGCAAGGCTGGACATAAGGTTTTACATTTAACGCTAGATCAAACTTGTGACTACCCAAGTTTGAATGGCCTGATTGTCAGTTTAGTTAATCATTACCAAGCACAACAATTTGAATATCAGTTGCCGGATGAATACAGATTAAGGCAACAACTTGAGCAGTTATCTAAACAACTAGCTTGTGACAGCCGACAATTTCAAACCGAGCACTTTTTTCTTGCCGATGATGAATTAACAAAATACTTTTCTGCTGGTAAACACCATAGGATGGAAGCTTTTTACCGCAAAATGCGCAAACGCTTTTGTATATTAATGGACGGTGAAAAGCCTTTGGGTGACAAATGGAATTTTGATGCAGACAATCGTAATAAACTCAAAGCGCAAGATTTAGCTGCAATTCCACAACCGCTGGTGTTTGCTAATTCAGTGGTAGATATTCTAGCAAGGCTTAAGCGGCATAAGGTTAAAACCTTTGGTCAAACCTATGAAGAATTATTATGGCCGGTGAATCGCCAACAAGCTTTGCAATTACTCGACTATTTTTGCCAATACTGTTTGCCGAAGTTTGGCTATTTTCAGGACGCTATGACTTGCCAGGCAGACAATTTACTCACTAAAAAACAATGGAGTTTGTATCACTCTCGTTTGTCATTTGCATTGAACAGTAAAATGCTCAGTCCGCAATTAGTCGTAAACAAAGCATTGGCAGCGTATAACAATTCGAATATTCAATTAGCGCAAGTCGAAGGTTTTATCCGCCAAATATTAGGCTGGCGCGAGTTTGTTAGAGGGATTTATTGGGCAAATATGCCCGCCTACCAAAATATGAATTCTCTTGAAGCGAATAATCAATTGCCCGAGTGGTTTTGGGATGGGCAAACCAAAATGAACTGTATGCGCCATGCCATTGAACAGTCGTTAGAATATGCCTACGCCCATCATATTCAAAGGCTAATGGTTACTGGTAACTTTTGTTTAATCGCCGGTATTATCCCAGACCAAGTCGATGCTTGGTACTTAGGTATTTATATTGATGCCATCGAATGGGTCGAATTGCCGAATACCCGTGGCATGAGCCAGTTTGCTGATGGTGGTATAGTGGGTTCAAAAGCTTATGCCGCAAGTGGCAACTATATTAATAAAATGACTGACTACTGCAAAAGTTGTCATTACCAGGTTAAACAATCAGTTGGTGATAATGCCTGTCCACTCAACGCCTTATATTGGCATTTTATGTTAAAGCACCAACAGAGCTTTAGTGCCAACCCCCGCAATAAAATGGTTTATGCCAACTGGCAAAAAAATGCTGAAGACAAACAACAGCAAATTCTTGCAAGGGCTGAAAGTTTGTTGGCGAATCTAAATCAACTCTAATTGAACAATTATTTAATTCGCTAATAGTTTTTCTAGCACGATAACCTGCAAATTATCAACCAGCGGTGAACCAACATCTCTATCGAGTGGAAATGGGAATTTGATTGATGTGGTTTTGTATCCTTGGCGTTTATAAAACTCAATTAGCTCAATTCTTGGCTCAAGTACGCTGACTATCAGCCTACTCACGCCATGAAATGTACAGGATAGTTCTTCTGCTTTTTTCAAAAGGTATTTACCATAACCAGAGTTTTGCCGGTTGCAAGCAACTCCAAGCCCGCCGATCTCTATAGTGTTTTGCTGTCGTCTTAGGTTAAAACAGCCAATATACTGATCTTTGTCCTTTAACAGAAAGTACTTGTATTGTTTGTTAATTTCGTTGGTAATTGTGTTTTCTGTTGCTCGCTGGCCAGCCACTAAATGCTTTTCAGTTGTCCAGCTCGGACCGACTCGATAAGAATCATTCAGTATATTAACAACATGCCCAACCAAATCTGAGTTAACTTCAACTATCATTCTTACTTTCCTTGTTATCTCTTTTAGAGCTAAATAAATTTGGGGATCTCGCGGGACAACATTAAGCCGTTTCAGTTTGCACTGTATCTTTTGGCAATTTTGTACGCAAAGTTAATTTTCGCCACAGCCATTCAAATGGCCCTTGGTTAAAGCATTTAAAATACATTTGTGTACATAGCAACTGAATGACAATGAACACTGCTGCAATTAACAAATAATCGACTCTAACCGCGGTTAAGTGAAACTCTGGCATAATATAACGCAACAAAATAGCCATACAGATCGATTGTGTTAAGTACAAAGTTAACGATAGTTTTCCAGCATTTGCTAGCCAGTTTAGACATAGCTTAACCCTAGCATTATTGGCTTGCACAAGCTTGACTAGAAAGCTTGCGTATACAAGTCCGACAAACAAGCCTGAAATATTTGCCAGTTCATGCGACAACAAAAAATACCTATGCTCATTTACCATACGCAAATAAATATCCAAGCCAATAATTAAACTTGCGATAACACAGAGCTTTAACATGGTTTTGGCGGACAATCCTTGGGTAAAAAAGTTTGTTTTATACAGGTAACCGCCAAGCAACATCACGCCAGAAATTTGTAAAAAGAAAAAGGTCGGTATAACCGCAAGGCCAATTAACCAAGCGTAAAACTGCATTTCTATTTGATATAAATAGCTGCCGTACCACAGATTGTGTGCTTCAAGATATTCAGCACTGTCGCGGTAAAACACCTCTTGCTCAGGAAATAGTGCGGCGAAACAGGCTATCAACAAACCAATTACCCAACCAATACTTATATAAACAAGTGCTTTTTTACGCATTTCTTCTGCGGGTAGCGATAATTTATCAACAATAAACAAAGCACCCACAGCATACATAAATAAAATGTCACCAGCGTAGATAAACACTGTATGCACAAAGCCAAATAACAATAACCAATGCAGACGCGCTTTGATCAATGCTTGATAATTCTGCTGCTCGTTATTGAGTTTGTGATACTGAATTGCTAACCCGGCACCAAAAACCAAACAGAGCAGGGTGCGAAAACGCCCATCAAAAAATAGCGCATTAAGACTAATAACAATTTTATCGGACAGCGGCGAAGGCGATAAAAGCACATAGTCAAATTCCAACATGCCATGGCTATAAATGTTCATTAACAAAATGCCTAAAATGGCGACACCGCGAACAAGGTCGATAGATTGAATACGCATGTTACAAAGTTCCTTTTTAACCAACAAAATAATGCGACATATTTAAATATGCTTGTTTGATATGTTCGACTAATAACTTAATTTTATTTGGCGGATGTTTGGTGAAAGGGTATACAGCGTACACGCCCAACGTTTTGCCAACCAGCTTGGGAAATAACTCGACTAATTCGCCACTGACTAGATCAGGATACACCAAACACCTAGGTACATAAGCAATGCCATGACCAGCTAGCACAGCTTTGCGTAACGCGCTGGCGTTGTTGGTTGAAAACGCGCCTTCAATACGGACGAAATAATTGCCAGTGTCCGATTTAAATTCCCATTCGTTTGCGCCAGAGGTTTGGTAACTATACTTTAAACAATTGTGTTGTTGCAGCGCTTTAGGGGTTGGTGGTTTGCCATATTGTTTTATGTAGTTGGGGGATGCACAAACAACCCATTGCGAATCTATTATATGTTTGGCGATTAAGCTGGAATCTTCTAATAAACCTGTGCGAATAACTAAATCGTATCCTTCATTAATTAAATCAACAAAACGGTTATCCATTGACATATCAACGGTTAATCCAGGGTGTTGATTACAAAATTGTGCAACCGACTCTGCTAATAACAAATCACCAGAAATAGTGGGCACCGACATTTTGATATGGCCGGTAATTTTTTCGCCTAAACCAGAAACAGCATGTATCGCTTCTGTCGTCGCTTGCTCAACTTGTTTGGCGCGTGCCGCTAAAATGCTGCCAGCTTCAGTGACTGTTAATTTGCGGGTGGTGCGGTAGAGCAATTGCACGCCCAACTCTTTTTCTAAACGAGCAATGCGTTTACTCACCACCGAATTGGTTAAGTTATTCACCTCAGCCGCTTTGCTAAAACTACCGAGCTCAATTACTTGTGAAAATAGAATTAAGTCGTTTGCTAACATATTTGCTTGTTTTTGGAATCAGTGTTGTTCATTATTTCTATTTATCGACAAAAGATAAAGCGTTATTGTTTGTAAAACTAAAAATAAAGGTTAGATAAATGATAATTTCAGCACCAACAGATTACCGCAAAGCGGCCGAAGCAAAATTACCACCCTTTTTGTTCCACTATATAGATGGTGGATCTTATCGAGAGCATACTTTACAAAAAAATACCGATGATTTAGCCGATATCGCGCTAAAACAAAGGGTATTAAACAACATGGCTGAGTTAGATTTAAGCACTGAAATTTTTGGTGAAAAACTCAATATGCCAATTGCGTTAGCACCTGTTGGTTTAACTGGCATGTATGCTCGCCGTGGTGAAGTTCAAGCTGCAAAGGCTGCGGCCAACAAAGGTTTGCCTTTTACCTTATCAACAGTGTCTGTATGTCCAATTGAAGAAGTTACTCCAGCAATTGAAAGACCCATGTGGTTTCAGCTGTATGTGTTAAAAGATCGCGGCTTTATGAAAAACGTATTAGAGCGTGCAAAAGCAGCTGGTGTAACTACCTTAGTATTTACCGTTGATATGCCAGTGCCAGGTGCGCGTTATCGCGATATGCATTCAGGCATGAGTGGTAAAAATGCTGCAGCACGTCGAATATTACAAGCAATGACACATCCTCAATGGGCGTGGGATGTTGGTTTATTGGGTAAACCACATGATTTAGGCAATATCTCTACTTACCGAGGTACACCAACCAAATTGGAAGATTATATTGGTTGGTTAGGTGCCAACTTTGACCCATCAATTTCATGGAAAGACCTTGAATGGATCCGCGAGTTTTGGGATGGCCCTATGGTGATTAAAGGCATTTTAGATGAAGATGATGCCAAAGATGCAGTTAAATTTGGCGCAGACGGAATTGTTGTGTCAAACCATGGCGGTCGTCAGCTCGATGGGGTAATGTCTTCAGCCAAAGCACTGCCAAAAATTGCTGATGCGGTAAAAGGCGATATTAAATTAATTGTCGACTCAGGCATTCGCTCTGGTTTAGATGTTGTGCGTATGTTGGCACTAGGTGCAGATTTAACAATGTTAGGTCGCTCGTTTATTTATGCGTTAGCGGCAAATGGTCAAGCTGGGGTTGAAAACTTGCTTGATCTATATGCCAAAGAAATGCGTGTTGCTATGACCTTAACTGGCGCAAAAAACATTAATGAATTAAGCCGAGATTCATTAATTTGATTTCTGCATAATCTCAATTCGTGATTTGATATTCGGGTGAGTACTAAACCAATCGTGCTCGCTCGAATAATTTTCTGCTTTGTCTGAATTTTCTGCGTGTTCAGCAAGCTTTTCTAATACGTGCAAAAATGCTTCGCTCGATTGATAGTGTTGCAACATATGTTGATGGGCAAATTGATCCGCTTCTAATTCAGCTTGACGCGAATAAGATAAATTAATGCCATGTACCGCACCTTGCATTAAAACCGCGCTCAAACTGGTAATGTCTCCAACAAATAATAAACCAGCGATAGAAAGGGTAGAAGCTTGTACCAAATTCTCTAGCCCATGGTTATGTTCAACATGGCCCATTTCGTGTAATAAAATTGCCGCTATTTGTTGCTGATTATCGGTTAATTCTACTAGTTCATCGGTTAGAACTATGCGTCCATCTACCAGCGCCATAGCATTCGGCGTATCTGGCCAACTACGATAAAGTAACTTATATTGGCTTTGGCGTGTTTTAGGTAAACCGCTCAACATCTGCTTAAATAAAGCATCAATCTGATTTTGTTGTTGCGCCGACAGTTTTGTAGGTTTGAGTATCTCTTTGTCTAACTCTTCAATCGTCGAATCAGCTATATCTACCACAATATCGGCTGGGATTTTTTTCGCGACGAATTCTGAAAATGTCGGCAATATATAAGTGTAAGTTTTATACACTGCCAGAATTGTAACGGCGGCGATAGCTAATCCAATAATCAACCATTGTTTGCGGTCTTCTCGAAAAACTATTTTTTCTTCCACAGTGTTTATTCCATGTTTCTATCGACCTGTACTGGTCAATTTATTGGATTAAATTTTCGCTTGTTCAGTCATATTGTGCTGGCTCACCTCAGCAAGCGTTTGCCTCATTACTTGATTATTGTATTGGTACAATATGTTTTGGCTGTTAAACAATTGGATGAGTTCATACAAACTAATGGCGATAATTAATACCCAACCATAATATTCAATAAACAAAATGCCTATGGCTAAAATGGCTAAATCGATAAAACCTTGCAGGTTTTTACCCAAATAAAAATGATGCAAACCAGTGATAAAAAAGTAGTTTAAAACCGCATAAGTATCTGGGTCTTTAACTCTTTGGCCTTCTAATTGGTAATAACGTTTTTTTTGTTCCGAAGTAAGCTTTTGAATTTGTTGGCGAAGCGCTTCTTCTTCCTCGCGTAAACTTTGTTCGTCCATTAATTTTTACCTGTGAGCTAAACTATTGCAGCGGATCTTCAATAATATTCGGATTGTCTCTTTGATTGCAGCGGCAAATGCGCTTAAAACCGAACTTTATGCCTTTTACACAACCATATTTAGTAATTGCTTGAGCTGTATATTCAGAGCAAGTTGGGGTGAAGTTACACTCTAAATTAAAATAATGTTTAGAGCCGCCATTGCGCTGATAGCGTCGAATAGCGGCTAAAATAAGGCGTTTAGCCATTTTTTCTGCCAAGCGTGATAATTACGGCTTCACGTGTCCAAAACAACCAAAACCTCTTATTTTCAATAACCTGAAAAACGAGTTCCCAACCACTCGCAGCTTCTTGATTTAAGGTTGACTCTAACTTCTTTAGTGGCAAACCACTTGAGCCTAACAATAATGTTCCACAACCACCTTCAACAACATGCATCACTTTATATTCGTCGTACTTAGCCATAATAAATCCTTAACCCATTATTTATTCTTAACAAAGGTTTAGTACAAAATCTGAATAAAGCATAACAACTTAGTTAAATTATCAGCAAACTTTAATTGTTAGTTATCTAAACTATACTTTTATAACGAACTTCGTGTTTGAGTAATTTACATGAAAATTTGCCTCATATGCCTAATGTTTATTGCGATTGCAGCACAAGCGGATCCAGTGCGTATAATAACTGTCAGTGAACCTCCGGCCAATTTCGTTAATTTATCAGGCGAAGTGGACGGGTATGTCACTGATATCGTTAAGGCAATGCAAAGAAAATTAAAAGATACAACACAAATAGAAGTTATGCCTGAACTCAGAGTTTTGTACACGGCCGACAAATACCGAAACATTGTCTTCTATAGTTTTTCCCGTACAAAAGAACGAGAATTCAACTATCACTGGATCAAACATGTATTGTCGAAAAACTGGTTAGTTTACGCACGGCACGATTCAATGATAACCATAGACAACATAGAACAATTGCGCACCATATCAGGTATTGGAGTTGTACGTGGCGACATCCGCTCAATATGGCTAGAAAGTTTGGGCTTTGAAAACTTACATCCAGTTACCAACCATAGTCAAAATTTACGCAGATTGATGGCGGATCGTTTGCCAGTAATTGCCACTGAAAAACTCACCACACATTATCTTGCGCATGAGCTTGGTTTATCTATGAATACTTTAAAAGTGGTATTTGTGTTAAACCGCTCAGACGTTTATATCGCTATGTCAAAAAGCAGTGACCGAGATCTAATTAATCGCTGGCAAATGGCCGCGCAAGAAATATCTTCAAACGGTGAAATGGAACAAATCGCAAATGATTGGATAAAACGTATAAAAGGTAGTGAGGGCATAGATGTGTCACTAGAAAATGGTGTATTGGTTTTTTGACAAACCCGCTGCTACACATTTATAAAATAACATTGCCGTGCGTAAGCCAATAAACTAATTCTCAACTTGTAAAGGCCAATTTTATTTGTGAGACATTTCGCAAACGCGACAAAGAAATTTCCTAAAGTTTTACCCCTAAATTAAATTGTTTTAGCTTAACTCGTTGAAATACAGTGTTAAGTGGGTAGAGCAATTAGATTACAAACTATCGGATGGATAAGTTTCAAATAGGATTGAATAGCAAATTAACTAGGGGCTTCTAAACTTAAATAAGAGCGCTGTAAAAGAGGTTTTATTTTTATGCAACCAACTAGACGTGAGAAAGCCCCACGACCACCTGCCAATATCGTTATTGTTGATGATGAAATATCAAGTGTAATTGTACTTGAAGCTGCGGTAAAAGACCTCGGTAAAGTGACTTCCACCACAACCCCCGAAGACGCCCTTAAGTTAATACGTGATATTCAACCAGAAGTGGTGCTAATGGACATAGATATGGGTGAATATAACGGCGTTGAATTGTGCAAACAAATCAAAAACGCCCCTGAAACGGCCAAAACCGCGGTTATTTTTGTCACTTCACACAACAACCCCGACCTAGAGTATTTTTCACTCGACTCTGGAGGCATAGATTTTTTAACTAAGCCGATTAACTTAAAAACTTGCAAAATGCGTGTGGCGAACCAACTTGCATTACGCTATTACGCCGAAGATTTAGAAAACGCCAAAAAAGCGCTATTTAATGAAAAAGAACATTTTAAAGCGACACTCAACTCCATAGGTGATGGCGTGATAGCTACCGACGCAGAGGGTTTTGTAACCTTTTTAAATCCGATTGCACAGCACATGACTGGAATGAAAGAATCAGAAGCAGTCGGCTGCCATATTGAAACTGTTATGAAACTTAAAGACGCCACCACCCACGAAAAAGCAATTAACCCTGCAGTAGCAGCTTTGTATGAAGAGCGAGTGGTGGGTATGGCGCTTAATTGCCAACTCTACAGTCACACTGGCAATGTTTATAGAGTGGAAGATTCGGCGGCGCCAATTGTTGATGCAAATGGTAATGTTACTGGCTCAATAGTGGTATTTCATGATGTCAGCGAATCTATTGCAATGGCGGTGAAAATGAATCATTTGGCCAACAATGACCAATTGACCGGATTGCCCAACAGAATATTACTGCACGATAGGTTAGAACAAGCGATAAAAATCTCTAAACAAAACAAATTAATGACAGCCTTAATGCTGATTGATATAGACAACTTTAAGTATCTAAACGATAGCTTGGGCCATCATATCGGCGATATGTTAATCAAACAAGTTGCAAGGCGACTAGATTCAATTATGGATGCAAATTGCACCTTAGCTCGAGTTGGTGGTGACGAATTTGTTTTATTAATCCCGAATGTTCAAGCTGTACGTATACTCAATAGTATAGCAAGCGACATTCAAGCATCGATGCAAAAGCCCTTTGTTTTAGAAGATCAAGAGTATAATTTGTCAGTGAGTATAGGCATTAGTATCAATCCAACTGATGCAGAAACTGAAGGCCACATGATGCGCAACGCAGATGTGGCAATGTTTAGAGCCAAGAAACAAGGTAAACAGCGTTATTGTTTCTTTTCGCAGAACTTAGAACAAGATTTACACGAGCGCATTGAATTAGAAAAAATATTGCGCGAAGCAATTGATAAAAACAGTGTTGAAGTGTTTTTTCAACCACAAATAAACTTAACCACACAGAAAATAAACTCAGCCGAAGCCCTTGCTCGCTTGAAAGATAAAAACGGCAACTACATACCACCGCCTAAATTTATCGCCCTAGCAGAAGAGTTAGGTTTAATAGACCAACTTGGTCAACAAATTTTGCGTAAAAGTTGTATCGCAGCCAAAGAATGGTACGACCGCGGCAAAGAAATTAGAGTCTGCGTAAATGTTTCAGCATTGCAGTTTTGTGCACCCGGCTATTTTGAGCAAGTTTTCTCAGTATTAGAAGAAACCAATTTGCGTACTTCAATGTTGGAGCTGGAAGTTACTGAAACCTTACTCATGCAAGATATTAACTTAGTAGAAAGTGTTTTGCGTGATCTGTCGTTAACTGGAATTTTTATCGCTATTGACGACTTTGGCACAGGTTATTCAAGTTTGTCATATTTGAAACGACTGCCGGTCGACGTACTTAAAATTGATCAGTCTTTTGTGTTTGACATGTTACAAGACAAGCAAAGCCTCGACATTGTTAAAACAATTTCAGATTTAGGCCATTCACTGGGGTTAAATCTGGTAGGCGAAGGCATAGAAACAGCTGAGCATGAAGAAATATTAAAGTCTTTTGGTTGCCAAATCGGCCAAGGTTACCATTATCACAAACCATTAGCGAAAAAAGATTTTGAGACTATAATTTTATAAATATTTACTTTTTGTTGGTAGTCCGTAGTCAACAGGATTGAACTAAGGTCAGACTGATGAACCTAGATAAAGCCAATTTGCCTCACCTATTAATTGTTGAAGATGATGAGATAAATTACCTGGTATTAGAAAAAATTTTTTCTGATGAATATTTTGTCGCACGCTGTACCTCAGGAATCGACTGCATAAATTATTGCAATCAACATAAACCTGTAGTTGTTTTATTAGATGTAGGTTTACCTGGGTTATCTGGGTTAGATACCTGCAAGCTTCTTAAAGCCTCTAACGAAACAGCCGACATTTCAGTTATCTTCGTCACCTCCCATGACAATGACGACGAGCAAACTCAATGTTGGTTAGCTGGCGGTAATGACTTTGTCTCAAAACCGGTAAATGCATTAACGATTAAACATAGAGTGCATGCGCAATTTAAATATCAACAACAAAAAAATGAATTAAAAAAACAAGCTTACGTCGATGGACTGACCGGTGTTTATAATCGCAGATACTTGGACTGCGAACTGAGTAAAAAACTATCAGTTGCAAAACGCAGCGCATCCGCTTTTGCACTTCTCATACTAGATGTAGATTGGTTTAAACTCTACAACGACCATTACGGTCATTTAGAAGGAGATCGTTGTCTTAAAAAAATAGCGACACTTATCCAACAACCCTTATTGCGCCAAAGTGATTCCGTTTCTCGTTATGGGGGTGAAGAGTTTGTATGTATTTTGCCGCAAACAGACCTAGTTGGCGCTAAATTAATTGCAGAGCAAATACAGGCGCTAATCGCACAAACAAATATTCAACATCAAGCCTCACCTATTGGTCACGTGACAACTAGCATAGGCATAACAGCTACACACACAGTCAATGAAACTGACCCAGTTGTTTGGATTAATAGTGCAGATGAAGCTTTATTTCTAGCCAAAAATAACGGGCGTAATTGCATAAAAACAGCCAAGCTAGGAGAGGGTCATGCCACTAACTAACGACACTAAGGCTGTCAGCACTTCGCTCATTTTAGCTACAGTGTTATTGGTTTTAATTGGCATTTTTGTAACTGCGGTTTATTACTTTGAAAAAGTCATCCATACCAGTGTAGCTCAGGAAATAAACAGCAAACTTGAATCCAACCTGAATAAAGTAGATAACCAATTAAAAAGTTTTATTAAACAAAACATCAGCTATTTGCAGTTCTTATCTGGCACACCGCCAATGCAGGGATTAATTAGAGCTGAAGCAAATGACGGTATCGACCCCAAAGATAGTACACCCACTGAAGAATGGAAACTGAGGTTTGCAACCATTTTTGAGTCACTTGTTTTTACCTACCCACAAATTCTTCAAGTTAGAGTAATAGATGCCCACACAGGAATGGAACAAGTAAGAGTTGAAAGAAGCTTTTCGCGGGTAAATATAGTGCCAGCAGGCAAACTACAAAATAAAGCTGACCGTGGTTATGTCACGGAAGTAATTGAATTGGGTGAAAAGCAAGTTTATGTGTCGCCAATCAATTTGAACAAGGAACAAGGGCGTATATCCTATCCACTGCAGCCGACAATTAGATTTGCTACACCTATCTATGCCGATTCAGGTGAATTGGCTAAAGTTTTGGTATTAAACGTAGATGCAAACGAGCTATATCAACAATGGTTAGAAGCCTTGGACGAAAATAATAAAATTATTGTTATGGACTCAGACAATAACTTTATTTTTCACCCTAATCCTGAATTAAGTTTTTCGCTCGACCGTGAACTTCAACGTAAACTAGATAGTGAATATCAAGTAAAAAGCTGGCTAATTAAGGGTGTACAACTCGCCAAATTTAACCAAGATTCACATCAAGTATTGTTAAAACGCAAAGACATAATAATGTTAAATAGCCAACAGATTAATGTATTAGTTAAAGTGCCTTATAGCAGCTACACCGAGCTATTAAACCAGCGCCGCTACTCAACCTATGGCTTAATCGGAATTGTTTCAGCTATATTTCTCGCAATATTGATACTCACTTGGCTGTATTATAGAAATCGTCAGGCGTTAAGCGAAACTAAAGCTGAATTCGGTGCTATTGTTAATGGTGCGATGGATGCAATTATCGGCCTCAATTCTCAACTACAAGTCACTAAATATAATGCATCTGCTGTTAAAATTTTTCCTGAGTTGTTCTCGCACAATACTGACCATTACGCATTGTTACCGAGTTTTTTTCCGCACGATGAAATTGTTAAACGTCAAACCTTATTCGAACAAGGGCAAACACAATCTATCGCAGACAACTCCTTCGAATTTAAAAATACTCAAAACGATCACTTTTTAGTATCGGTTTCTCCTGTTCGTTCTGAAACAGCAAGTCTCATTGGCTTGTCATTAATTGTTCGGGACATAACCAAACAAAAACTCGCAGAAGCTGAAATATCGAAAATAAATCGTTCGTTAGAAAAACAAGTCGATGAAAGAACACAACAATTACAAAAAGCACATAAACTCGCACTGCAATCATCAGAAGTCAAAAGTGCCTTTATTTCAACGATAAGCCATGAAATGCGCACTCCGCTAAATGGGATATTAGGCATGATGGATCTCGTGCGACGCGAAGCGCTCTCTGACAAGCAACAGAAATATATCGATATGATGGAACAAAGTTCAACTACTTTGGCAGCTTTGATTAATGACGTACTGGATCTTTCTAAAATTGAAGCGGGCAAACTAGATATCAATCAACAGCCTTTTAACCCAATTTCTACCATAGAGCACACGATAAATTCAATTGCAATTAAAGCCCAAGAAAAAGCACTTGACTGCCACCTAGATTTGCTTGGGTTAGACTTTTTTCAACTAGTTGGTGATGCCTCAAGGATCAAACAAATCTTGTATAACTTGGTTAGTAACGCGATTAAATTTACTGAAAGTGGTGGGGTATTTATTTCAGCTAACACCTGGGTTGAACATAAACAAGTTTGGCTAGAAATAAAAGTTAAGGATACCGGCAAAGGCATCTCAGCAGAAAATCACAACAAACTGTTTCAGTCTTTCAGCCAAGAAAATGCCTCGATTTCATCTGAGTATGGTGGTACTGGATTAGGTTTATCCATCACCAAACAGTTGTGCGAATTGATGGGCGGCTCGGTATTTTTTAAATCACAATTGGGTAAAGGTAGCTTGTTTGGCTTTAAACTCCCTTTTGATTTAGACAAAAGCAAACAACTAGACAATACCGAGACTTTTGCGGGTAAAACATTCAGTTTGTTGCTGGCGTCTGAATATGAAATGCGTTACTGGGAACGATTGATAGCGAAATTTGCAGGACAAACCGTAAAAGAAAACCCTGATTTTTATGTGATTGATTTAAATAATCCATCCTGTAACAAAATAGTCAGCTCTTCAGAGTTTGAAAAAGCCATTGTGTTAGTCAATCCATATAGCCGTTTTGACATCGGCAAACACTGTTACGCATGTATTAATAAACCGTTGAAATTAGGCGATATTTTAGACGTGGTAAATAAGGGCGCATCACAAGCCTTAGGTTATAAACAAAATACCAAAGCTTTAGCAAAACAAAACCGTAACTTAAAATATGCGGGATTAAGTGGCAAAACCATATTTGTTGTAGACGACAACGAAATCAATATTGAAGTGGCTAAAGGTATTATTGAAACCCAAGAAACTATGGTATTAACTGCGTATAACGGCTTAAATTTACTTGAGGAATTAAAAAGTCTAAGCGATTCTGATATTCGAATTTCAGCTATTTTAATGGATTGTAATATGCCTATCATGGATGGTTATCAGGCAGCCAAAGAAATCAGAAAAGGCTCTGCTGGTATAAAATATTTAGAGACGCCCATTATCGCTATGACCGCCAACGCAATGTCGGGTGAACGCGAAAAATGTTTAGCTGCTGGCATGAGCGATTACATTTCTAAACCTGTTGATCCAGATAACTTATTTTCAATATTGTCAAAATACTTGATAAACGATGAGCCGCGTAAATCAACCGAACAGGTGCAATTAACTCAAATGAATAAACCAAATTCTGATCAAAAAGTAATTAGTTTGAAAAAAGACAAACAAGTGCTCAATACCAAAGAAGCAATGTCTCGTTTGCTCAATGACACAAATTTATACATAAAAATATGTGAGATATTTTTGTCTCAATCGGCTGATAAAGTCGAGCAACTGTTAGAAGCAATCAAACAAGGTGAGTCAACACAAGTACAAAAATTGAGCCATGCCCTTAAAGGCCAGTGTGGTGACTTAGGTGGGGATCTGCTACGTGAAGTATTTATCCAAACTGAAAATAAAGCAAAAGCTGAAGATATTGAAGGTTACCAAAAATTATTGCCCGAGCTAGAAAATAGATACGACGAACTGCTTACAGTTATCCAGACAGAGGTTAAAAAATTGGCAGCTAGTTAGTTAGCTGCCATTTTAAATTTAACACCAATAAAGAAATAGTCGCCAACAAACAAATTGCAATACTCACAGGCCAAAAGCTTTGATTATACAAAGCTGACACTGTCGCACTGACTAAGGCACCACAAGCATATTGACTAAAACCTAAAGCGGCAGATGCTCGGCCCGCATGCTCAGGAAAATAGTGTAAAAAACAGGCTTGGCTGTTTGGCCCCATACCACTAATCGCACTCACAGAAATAGTAAAGGCAATAAATACCATAACCAAGTTGTGATTAAATTGCCAAGCAGATAACAAAAAGACCAATCCACCAATAAATTGCAAAACAAAAAACATTTTTAGCAGTGTTTGTGGTGTGTAACGATTCAATAACCAAGCATTTATTCTATTGGTGATAATAATGAAAACAATCGTTAAGCTAAATAACATAGAAAACTGACTTGATGATAATGAAAAATTCGTCATATAAATCAGTGGTGCATTAGTTAAAAAGATTAACAACACAGAGTAACCGCAGGCTTGCGCAATTAAAAACTTTAACGCCTGTGGATGTTTAAAAATTTTCCAATAAGTTGTCTTGTTTTGGCTTGTGCGGTTAGTCGCTTGTATGTTGGGCAACATTTTGACAATTGTGAAAGCTAATATGCAGGCAAACAGAGTTAAAAACACAAATATGCCATGCCAATCGACAAAGGTTAAAATTAACGAGCCTATACTTGGGGCTATAGCTGGTGCCAACATCATAATTAGCGCAATCAGCGAGAATAGTTTAGCCGCTTGAGCACCAGAAACATGATCCCGAATAATTGCTGGAACACAAACAGCAGTAATACCACCACCAAAAGCCTGAATCACTCGATAAATCCATAACTGTTCAATGTTGTTTGCGGTTGCCAATAACATAGAGCCTATTGCAAAAACAGCTAAACCAACCAACATAATGTTACGTCTGCCATGCTTATCTGACAAAGGCCCACCAGATAATTGACCAAAAGCGAGGCCAAACACATATAAACTCACAGTCATACTGACCCATTCAGCATCAACTGCTAGATCTGTTGCAATTGATGTAATGGCGGGCAAATAGGTATCTATCGCAAAAGGTGATATTGCGAAGATAGACGCTAATAACAGGGTAAAAGGTAAAGTAATTTTGTTAATTGGTCGCCTCCAAATTTATCTTACCAGAAAGATATTAGTTGATTTTTACCTTCCTAGCAAGATATATTATTAACAATCACTGATTTACTAGTATCAACTAATTATGACAACTAAACGTGAATCTATTCAGCAAATGCTGACTGGTATCGAGCGCAAATGGCCCGAAATAACTGGCACACTCAATCCTACTGTATTAAAAATGCATAGAATACATGAGCACATTCAACAAGGTGTAAGTGATCTACTAAAAAGCTATCATCTACAAATTGCAGACTTTGGCGTGTTAAGCGCACTTAGACGAAGTGGGCAACCTTATACTTTAACGCCAACTGAGCTATACCAAACTATGATGTTTAGCTCTGGTGGTCTAACTAAAGTAGTCAATCGAGTTGAGAGTTTAGGGTTAGTTATACGTGTTGAAAATCCGGATGACAAACGCAGTAAAATGGTTCAACTAACAGAGCAAGGCAAGCAGTTAGTTGAAGAAATTATGCCTAAGATACATGCAATAGAAAAAAAACCACTCAAGTTGACAAGCTCTGAAGTCAGTCAACTTGAGTTATTACTGGACAAGATGCTCCGTCAATACGAAGTCTAACAGGCTGGGTTAATCATGGACAATTTCAAGTTTACCAAGTTGAGGTTCAAAATAAGCGCCCCCCCTGTTGTTTGCTGGATCAACATATTCTGATTGCCCTGCAGGCTGAATAGAATCAAAAACGAGCCTTAAACCTGAACTAGATTGAGCTATGTCTTTCAAAAAAGCCTTAGCTATCACAGTTAATTCTTCGTCTAGTTGATCTTCTATTTCGATAAGATGAAAGGCAACCGCTTCCGTTATCCCAAAAATCTGATCGTCTAGAGGGTTTTGAGCCTCATTATACTCAATTGAGAGGGTCAGCTTTGGCATAGGTGCAGATACAATAACCTCACCGTCAAGCGTAATGGTAAAAGTTCCGCCCGTATAAAAACGGGTTTCTAAGCTACCGACTAAAGTCCAATCTTGACCCTCAATATCTGCACCTAGACTCATCAAACCAAATTGCAGATTAATGTCTGACTCACTATAACCAGCAAGGTGCAAAGCATGTGCAAAATTAGGGAAACCCGTCATACCGCCATCGGTTGCGGCAATCACGCCTGGGCTATTTGGGTTAATTCCAGCATAGTCTCGTGATGCCATGTAGTAATAAGCGAATTCATTTATGTCTTCAATGTAGTAGGGCACTGGAATTTGGTGACCCGTATTGTCGTTTTCTGCAGCAGGTGCGCCCACATTCCATGCGACTACGCCTTCAAAGTTTGCTTCATCAGCCGTAAAGGGTATCGCCGACTCGTTAGCCGCAAATATATCACAAGCGTCGCCGAGTCCATCTAGGTTGTCATCAAACTGATTAGCATTTGGAATATTTAAACAGTTGTCACTATTATCTCCGACGCCGTCGTCATCTTGATCAGCCCATTCCGAATCGTCAAAAGGAAATGCGTCTTCTTGGTCAATCACCCCATCAAGATCACTATCTTGAACTTGTTCTTCTTGTTCGTTTTCATCAATTTCAACTTCAACGTTACAACCTACAAGTCCTACAGAGCCTAACGTAAGGCAAATTAGTACACTACTTTTTAATTTCATTACGAATATTCCGTCTGTTTTATGTTTTTGGTTAAGCACTGATGCATCAGCTGAATTTAGTGTAGCTCAAATTACTCGCTGTAACTTGCGAAAGTCTGGTTCCATGAATAAATTGTGACGTCGGACTCGTTTAATAAAGGAATTAGGCAAAATTACACAATTGATACTGATCTACTTAATATTTGATTGGTAAGTTTTAATCGCCTGTTGTAAACGCTCAGCCAAGGTAAATTCAGACAAATCTAACAACTCCCCCTCATCCAGGAAGACGCCACGGCAGTCTGTGCACATTTCATACTTGATATGAAACTGGCTTTTGTCGGTCATTTTACTCATAGGTTTAGAACATTCTGGGCAATCTATTTCACGAACTTGATTAAAAAAACCGTCGTTTTTGTTGTTTTGCGAATCAAAAAATTCGGCATATTCGATTGCTTTATCGACTGCAATTTGACCGTCTTTAAACCATAATCCTGCACAACCTTCGCATTTAAGCGCTGTAATAGGTAAAGCATTTAAAGCTTTCATATGCGATTGACACTTAGGGCAAATCATACACTTTTCCTTTTTATTGTAATTTTTTCAGCTTAGCAGTATTAAATTTTATGCGCTAGTTGCTTTATATATTTACCCCTTAAACTTTAGTCGCTCATTCAGCCCATACCAATTATTTTCGTTAGCTAAAGCTGTCGGTGGCTAAACGTTTTTCAACTTGTTTAAGGTGATGCATAGTTGTTGTTTTTGCTAATTCTTCATCTCGTTGCATTAACGCGTTGAGCATGTTGCGATGCTCTTCTAATACTGCATCTGCATTGTTTTGGCGTAGTTTATGGTGGAACTGTTTCGTGACTACAGACTTTTGTCGTGCTTGCCATAACCATTCATATAATGAAATCAAAGCGTTGTTTCTGGTCGCTCGCACTATGGTTAAATGAAACATCTGGTCAATTTTTTCTGCTCTAGCAACATCACTGCTTTCCGATGCCTCTTGCATAGCTGTGGATAATTGCATCAACTGATGTAATTCACTATTACTGATCCGAGTTGCGGCAAGTTTTGCCGCTTCTGTTTCTAACACGAATCTTGCTTCCAATATCTCAAAAAGACTTGGAAACTCATCAATTAGATCAATTGGATTTACAGTTGTTGGCTCAAGGGCATATATGCCAGAACCTGTTCTAATTTCAACTAATTGGTTTACTTCTAATGCGATCATGGCTTCACGGATAGTCGAGCGACTCACATTATATTTAGACGCTAAATCTCTTTCTGAAGGGAACCGCTCACCAGGTTTTATTTCTCCTGCAGATATTTCGGCCGCTAATTTGGTCGCTATCTGAATATATAAGCGTTTTTGAGAATTTTCCATGTGTCTATGTAAGAATAAAAATCATCTATGCTTATTATGCCTAAATAACAAAGATTTTAAAACCAATAAGGCATGACCAATTTTAATATTGGAAAAACTCCCATAAATTCGAGGTTGACTCGATAAAAGAAATACTTTTAAAATAAATTGGTCAGGCCAATAAGGGGTGGTAATGCGAATATATAATAACAAGTTAACAATCAAACTAGCTGTTTGGTGCGTTTTAGCTGGAATGTCAATGATAACCAGCGCTGCAGAAATGCAGGCAATATCGGAAAAAGAAGAATTTACCAAAGAAAATCCGGGGGATAGAGATGGTCACGACATGAAAGAAGTTGTGCCTAGAGAAGCTATTCCACCAGCACCAATTTTAAATATAGAAGATGCAATGAAGTCATTTGTTGTGCACCCTGATTTTCAGTTGGAAGTCGTTGCAAACAGCCCTTTGGTATTTGATCCGGTTGCAGCACAATATGACGCTGCAGGCAACTTGTGGGTCATTGAAATGACCACATTTATGCCTGATGCAGAAGCTAATGGCGAAATGCAACATGAAAGTCAAATTGTTGTATTGAAGGATAAAAATAAAGATGGTGTGATGGATGAACGCCAAGTAATCCTAGAGAAATTGCTGTTACCTAGAGCACTAGCGTTTATTCAAGGTGGCATTTTATGGGCGGATAATGAAAAACTGTATTTTACTGAAATTTCAAATAAATTCTCAGCGGGTAAAACTGAAGTAATTGATGCTGAGTACGCCGCAGGCGGCAATATTGAACACAAACCTAATGGTTTGTTGTATAGCTTAGACAATTGGTATTACAGCGCAAAAGCCGATGTAAAGTATCGCCCATATCCTTTGACTGCAAATCTACCTGTGGGCGCTGAAGAAATATATCGCAATCACTTATGGAAGATGGTTAAAGCGCGCACCGAATTTAGGGGACAGTGGGGGATCTCGCAAGACGACTATGGTCGCCACTATTTCAATTTTAATTCTGGCCCAATTCAAACTACGTCATTTTTACCAGACGCAGCTATCCAAAATGACAAATACAAATTTCCAAAATCTGTGTTAGCCCAGCCAGTTGGTACAACAGATGTATACCCAATTCGGGTTAATCCTGGGATAAATCGCGGTTATGTTGACGGGATTTTAGACGAAAACTATCGTCTAGCTAATCATACCGCAGCTTGTGGGCCGTTAATTTATCGCGGCAATCAATTCCCTGACGAATATCAGGGTATAGGTTTAGTATCTGAACCCGCAGCCAATTTAGTTAAAGCAACACGAATTTTGGAAAACAAGGGGGTTGTCACAGGTGAAAACCTATTTGAAAAACAAGAAATACTTGCTTCAACTGATGAACGATTTAGACCTGTCAACGCTTACAACTCTCCTGATGGCACGGTTACGCTGCTTGATTTCTATCACGGGATAGTTCAGCACAGAACATTTTTAACCACTTATTTGCGTGAGCAAATAAATATGCGCGATTTAGAACGCAACAAACATATTGGCCGCATTTATCGGTTAAAACACAAAAATTCACCTATGAAAAAAGTCACTTATTTGGATGATGTGGCGCCTGAAGATCTTTTGTCCTATCTTAGTCATGACAACGGCTGGCATAGGGATATGGCAAAACAACTCATTGTGATGGAGCAACATACACAGCTCATACCCGCTTTAAAGAAACTTGCTTCACAGCCAGAGAATACTTTGGCGCAAATAAACGCGTTATGGACTTTAGAGGGCATGGGTATTGTTGATTTTGCTGTGTTAAAACAAGCTGCACAATCGAACAATCCTAAGGTTCAGCGCTCTATTTATCGACTTGTTGCAAAATTACCTCAACAACCTGCAATTAACCAGTGGTTATCGCTGCAAGCGCAGAAGGTAGATTCAGAAAGCAAAAATGCTCTTGAATTTGCCTGTGGGAAGCATAAAGCATGGGACGTGTTAGCTGTGCTCATCAATAAATTTGGTTTGACAGATTTTACATACTCTGCCCTTGGCAGCGCGGAAGCTGAGTTTTTATCTAGCCAATCCAGCAATATTTCGCAAGAAAATATCGACAAAATTACTACCGTTATGAAAGTAGCCATAGCAAATAACACTTTGGCCAACTTGTCAGAAAAACAATTAGCAAGTTTTAATCGGGGCAAAGCTTTATTTGAAGGCGAAGCAGCCTGTTTTGGTTGCCACGGCAAAGACGGTGAAGGTACTGCAATTGTACCGCCTTTGAATAATAGTGAGTGGGTAACTGGCTCTAACGCGCGGCTTGCAGCAATTCTGTTACATGGTTTTACTGGAAAAATGGAAGTAAACGGCAAAATGTATGACTCGCCGATGTCTATGCCGGGATTAGCTGGCAATAGTCGATTTGATGATCAAGCGTTAGCCGATATCGCCACATACATTCGCAATGCTTGGAACAATTCAACAACAGCGGTTGAAGCGGTAGACATAGAAAAAATTCGCAGGTCGACTCAAGACCAATCAGTACCTTTTACTACAGATACCATAAAAAATAAATTTAATTAGTGGGGAAGACAATGGCTGACAAGATAGTCAAATTGGGCGTTATTGGCTTAGGCAATATAGCGCAACAGCACATTAATAATGTGCTGCAGGGTGAAGTTGAAAATACTAAATTAACTGCTGTATGTTCTCGCCAGCAAACGCCAAACGATTTAGAAGGTGTTCGTCATTTTAGTTGTTATAAGGCACTGATAGATTCAGGTATTGTTGATGCTGTTTTAATCGCGACACCAACTATGTCTCACTTCGAGATTAGCCAATACGCGTTGCAAAAAAACATTCATGTTTTACTGGAAAAACCAATAGGATTGTCTTCATTTGAAGGTGAACAGTTAGTTGCTAGTGTGCAGCCAGGCACCCAATTTGCGCTGATGTTAAACCAAAGAACCGATGCCAATTACGTTAAAATTAAACAAATAGTCGACTCAGGTGTACTTGGTGAAATTACCCGCACTCATTGGACTATGACAAATTGGTTTAGGCCTGAAATTTATTTTCAGGCAAGCGACTGGCGAGCAACTTGGAAAGGTGAAGGCGGTGGTGCTTTAGTTAACCAGTGTATTCATAATATTGATATTTTTCAGTGGATTTGTGGTATACCCGCCAGCATTAACGGTTTTTGTGAATTTGGTAAATATCACGACATTGAAGTAGAAGATGAAGTGACTGCATATTTCCGTTATACCAACAAGGCAACCGGTGTTTTTGTTGCATCAACTGGCGAATCTCCCGGTGTCAATCGCTTCGATATAATCGGCGATAAAGGTAGCCTACATTTCGAACCAGGTAAATTGATTCAAAAACTAAATGGCCAAAGCACACAAGCATTTAGCCGAAATACCACAGATATGTTTGGTATGCCCGAAGTAGAAATAACTGACATCACGGCTAATGAGAAAGTAAACCAACACGCGATTATTCTAAATAATTTTGTAAGAGCGATTTTGTTTGGAGAAACTTTGATGACACCAGCACAGGCTGGTTTAGCTTCACTTGATATTGCTAACGGCATATTAATGTCAAGTTGGACCAATCAGCAGGTTAAACTACCATTTGATCGTAAAGCCTATCAACAGCAACTAGAGCAAAAAATAGCTTCGTCGAAGTTACGCGTGAAAAGCAATATTCAAGCTACTGTAGATATGAGTAAATCCTACAGATAATCAATAATAAGGTTTATTTTATGTCGCAATATGACACAGATACCCATTCATCCGAAAGCGCAACGCTACAGGCTTTATCAGCAAAACCTTGGTTTAAACGAGTTCCTGGTTATGTCAAATTAAGTGGCCCAGGTTGGTTACAAGGTGCAATGACACTTGGTGGTGGCAGTGCGGTTACCTCATTAACCATAGGCGCTACTTTTGGTTACGAATTATTGTGGGTGCAACCTATCGCCATGATAATTGGCTGCATCATGTTATTTGCTTTGTCGCATCAAACATTACACACCCAAGTTAAACCTTTTACTGCCATGAAAAAACATGTCAGCGTTTATTTAGCTTGGGGCTGGGCGATTGCCGCTTTTGCTTCGTCAATTATTTGGGGCTTTGCCCATTATCCTTTAAGCGCAGGTATGCTTGAGGAAATTATTGCTGTTAGCACAGGCCTGACCGTAGATAGCGATTCTTGGCTAAGTCACGATATCTATCTACTGATTTTGGCTACGCTAGTTTGGGCTGGCTGTGCTTACACAGCATGGAGCTATGGCTCGCATGGCCGTGCAGTTAAAGTTTTCGAAACTGGAATTAAATTGCTCAGCGGTATGATAATTATCGCGTTTGCTTGGGTTGTAATGAGCGCTGCACTTAACGGTAAAATTAATTGGGGTGCGGTATTGTCGGGTTTTGTCCCGCGGTCTTTGCCGACCGATAGTGCTGGTGTAACTGTTGTAATGGCGGCACTTGGCAGTGCGGTAGGTATTAACATGACCTTTATCTACGGCTACACTTTGCTACATAAAAAATGGAATAAGCAGCATGCAGAACTAGCCAGATACGACATTGCGCTTGGTTTGGTTGTGCCATATTTTTTAGTCACCAGTTTAATTTCTATTGCGGCAGCTGGAGCTTTTTTCGGCGCAGATATGGATATCCAAGGTAAACTAAGTCCGGTGCAGGCTGGTACTATGTTTATGTCAGCTGGGTTAGATGAAGTCACCAGTCGTTTGATATTTGCATTTGGCATATTGGGTATGGCTGTGGGATCCCTAGTTATGCATATGCTATGTTGTGGCTCTGCTGCTGCGGCCATGTTTAACTGGCCGGAAGATGGCCTTAAATACAAACTCGCGTTGCTTGCCCCAACTCCAGCCGTACTTGGTGTATTTTACTGGTCACAAATGGGTCCATATCTAGTTGTTCCTACCTCGGCAATCTGTGGGTTTTTATTGCCTATCGCTTATATCGGCTGGGCGTTTTTAAACAATAATCAAGCCTATTTGGGTGATGCAACCCCTAAAGGGCGAAAGAAGCTAGTATTTAACGTAGCAATGGCATTGTGCATAACTGCGGTACTATCAAGTGTTGTATATTCGATGATGATCAAGTTGGGTTAGAAAACTAATGAGTAATAAAGTTAACCACAAAGATGGCGCTAGTTATGCGCCTGTTGGCCAGTCAGTTAAAGTTGTTGAACCAAACCAATTTTATTTTTCAGTGGCATTTTTAGATCATGGCCATATTTTTGGTCAGACCAATGGATTATTACAAGCTGGTGCAACACTAAAGTATGTGTTCGAACCTGATGCGAAAAAGCTCGCGGCGTTTTGTGAAAAATACCCGAATGTTCAGGTAGCAGACAGCTTCGAGCAAATTTTACAAGATGAACAAACGCAACTTGTTGCATCAGCGGCTATTCCTAATGTGCGCGCACAAATAGGAATACAAGTGATGCAAGCGGGTAAAGATTATTTTACCGATAAATCGCCATTTACCACGCTTGAACAGTTGGCAGAAGTTAAACAAGTTCAGCAACAAACAAAACGCATCTATGCTGTTTATTACGCAGAAAGGTTGCACAATGAAGCTGCGTGGCGTGCAGGTGAATTAATCACAGAAGGTCAAATTGGTAAAGTTATTCAAGTCATTAACTTAGCTCCACATAGATTAGCCAAAGAAAATCGCCCAGCGTGGTTTTTTGAAAAAGCCAGTTATGGTGGCATTTTAACTGATATAGGTTCGCATCAAGTAGAGCAGTTCTTAACCTACTCGGGTGCAAGCGATGCTTGCATTAATTTTGCCCGCGTGCGCAATGTAAATAATGCAGATAAACCAGAATTAGAAGACTTTGGTGAGGCGTCGATGACAGGAGATAACGGTTGTTCGTTTTATACCAGAGTCGATTGGTTTACCCCACAAGGGCAAGCTACTTGGGGGGATGGACGCAGTTTTATTGTTGGCACTGAAGGTACAATTGAAATCAGAAAATATATGGATGTTGCGCGTGCAGCACCGGTTTCTAAGATATTTTTAGTTACCCAAGAATCTGAAAGCGAGATTGACTGTTACGGCCAATCGCACTTTCCGTATTTTGGCCAATTGATTTTAGATTGTATTAACCGCACAGAATTGGCGATGAAACAATCACATACCTTTAAAGCGGCAGAGTTGAGTATGTTGGCTCAGCAAGTAGCGGATCGAGCTTAAGTTTGACTAGTTGAACAGAGTCAATTTGCCCGAACCTTCATCGGGCAAAATACTTCTCAAAATAACTTCTTATAACTCAGTAATCACGATATTTTTAAATCTAACCACGTTATCGCGTGCGCCTGTTTCAGCAAAAGCTTTGCTGCCATGGTGTTGAATACCGATAAAACCTTGTGCATCTTTAGTATCAATAACGTGAGTAGTTAACACACCGTTGAGGTAAATTTTTATCTCAGAGCCTATACACTCAATTTTATACTGGTTCCATTCATCCGCTTTGTAAGCGTTCGATTTTTCGGCCGTCCAATCTGGGGATAAATTTTGTTTAAAATCTTCGTCTGGGTGAGAGCGGCTTGGGTGTATAGGGTTTAGCCATTGACGTCGGCCTTGGTCGTATAAACCACCACTCCACTTTCTATCACTTGGGTCAACTTCTGCTTGGTAACCATAAGCTTCTTGAAAATCACCTTTATCTCTAACTTGTGCGCGGAAAATAAAACCTGAGTTGTAATATTCGCTAATGCCAGATGGCATTTTTACTTCAGCCTCGAATATAAAGTTTTTATATTGTTTTTTAGTTAGGTAAAACCAATTACGTTTGGAGATAAGCTCTATCTCACCATCAACCAAATTAGCTTCACCATCATTGTATACGTTTTGCCATTGGTCTAAAGATTGGAGCAAATTAGTTTTATTATTTTTTTCAACACTGGTATTTGCACAGCTGCTTAACAATAAAACGGCAAGCACTAGGTAACTTTTTATCATATTAATTCCTTGATTTAATTGGCCGGACCAATTCTAGTGTTTATCATGCTACTCTGCAAGGTAAACCTTATTCAGCTTTTATTACTAAACCTCTGCCTAAGTCTTTTGCACGGTACAAAGCTTGATCTGCGCGAGAGAGTGCTTTAGCTATGCTACTTTCGTTCGCTTGAAATTGAGCGAGCCCTATGCTGGTTGAAATCGAAATAACCTGTTCTTCCAAATTAAGCTCTAATTGAGTTAAAGACTCTAGCTGATCGTCTAGCTTGTCTAATTGTGATTTCTCAATTAACACGACAAATTCTTCGCCACCTAAGCGATAGCAGTGCACTGACTCTTTGGCAAACCAGCCACTGAGCTCTTGGGCAAATTTAACCAACACTTTATCGCCGAAATCATGGCCGAAGGTGTCGTTAATATTTTTAAAATAATCTATATCAATAAGCAGCAGGTAATATTGAAGATTTGATTCGTTTTGACTAATTAAACGTTTGGCATCTTCGATAAGTGCACGACGGTTTGGCAGTTTAGTTAACGGATCTTTCCTCGCGAAATCGTGTTCTTGGCTATAGCTGTAATACATGTAAATGTACACAGAAAGAAAATTGGCAAAGGTGCTGGCGCTGCGTTGGTCAAAATACTGTGAAGTTACTTGGTCACTAAAGCCAAAATTGAGCGTACCATAACATACATTTTGTTTGATCAGGGGCACGTCAAAACAAGCGAAAATGCCATTTTGCGCGAGCGCGTCTGTATCAATGTAATTTTTGCCACTACTGTGTAAATAAAGCTCTGCTTGGCGCTGTTGAAAAACCTGACCAACAAAAGAGCTGTTAATTGGCACTTCAGTGCCAAGCTCTATCGCTGTGTTACCCGCTAATGAAAATACCGTAAGTGCTTTTGAGTCTTCATTGTATAGCGTGATGCTTACTCTCGAAACATCGAAAATGTAGTAACACCAAGAGGCTATACATGCCAAAGTTTGCTTGAGATCACTGGCTAAATTCAGCTCTTCGATAAACTTTATCGGCAGGGCGATATACTCGTGTTCAGGTTCTGACATGGAAGAAATTTCAAAAAATATGACTGTATTGAGTATAGGACTCATGGTCATTTTTGCAATTGAAGGGCACACTTGTCGTTATGATTGCAAACAAAAGCTAGTAGGGAACAGAAACATATAGTCTGATATTAAGCTTTAACTGTTGGTGACTAGGTTGAGATCTATTACAATAACCGATTTGAACTTGATCGCACACGAGAATGAACCAACCTTCGGCTAAAGTTGCAGTTATTGGCGGCGGTGTTGCTGGCGCCACTATAGCTTTACGTTTTTCTGAACTCGGAATAGATACCACTGTAATTGAGCAGGGTGATACCTTAGTTAATGGCCCGCCTTTTTGCCATTTACATGCTGGTGGTAATTTTTACCGAGAAATATCTGATGAGCAATGTTTAACCTTGCTACAGCAAGCTATTGAAACTGCAAAAGTATTCCCGTTGGCGATTAATGCGCGCGCAACACTTGTTGCTTTACCGAAAACGGAAAAAACCGAACCATTGGATTTATTACCGCGTTTAAGCAAACTGCGTGAAAGATATCGCCAATTGGTCAAAGACGATGCCAGCAACAAAGTACTTGGTGAGCCAGACGAATACTTTGAATTGTACTCACAAGCGCAATTACAGGCTTTAGCCAAGAGCCCACTGCCAACAGCAATCACAAAACGCAGTGATTGGGTAATTGCTTTTGCCAAACATGTTGATATGTCTAAATTAAAATTTCCGCTGGTGTTAGTGCAAGAATATGGCTGGTCGGCATTTCGCATTGCGGCGATTGCCGAATTAGCTCAACAAAATTTGACCCGCTGTCATATAAAATTAGCCAGCAAAGTTACCGCCATATCTCCACGAGTAGCACCTGACGGTTGGCAGTTAACCATTGAAAATCAACATACAAGCGAAACAGAACAATTAGACTTTGATTATGTAATTAACGCCTGTGGCTTTAAAAGTGGTGAAATAGACGACCTGATCAATATAAACAGGCAGCGCATGGTTGAATTTAAAGCTGCCTATGTTGCACATTGGCCGCAGTGTCAGGGGCTTTGGCCTGAGGTGTTATTTTATGGTGAGCGCGGTACACCTCAAGGCATGGCGCAATTGACGCCTTACCACAATGGTTATTTTCAATTGCATGGTATGACCAAAGAGATCACCTTATTTGAACAAGGTTTGGTTGCAAGTAATAACAACAGCGCACAACCTAAATTGCCACAAATCTTTTTAGATAAAATATATCACCAATGGCCAGCGGCGACTGTGCAGTCACGCACCTTAGGCGCAATTAAACATATCAGCCAATTTATTCCAGAATTTTCATCCGCTCAGGTATATGGCAAACCTATGTTTGGCGCGCAGCAAATTCCGGGGGAAGATCCTGATTTACGCGCTATGTCGGCTTCTTTTAGCCATAAACGATACGCTAGAGCTGAAATCGTAAAGGCGTCGTCTGCTTTGAATGCAGCGGATGCGATTTTACGTGATTTATTAAATTGCGGATTGGTCGATTCAAATCAACTCGGTGAGGGATTAAACAAACATCACTTCCCAGTTACTCAGGCGTGTCAGGAAAAACAAGTAACAGAGTTAGCCCTAGCTTATGCTAAGGCGCGTGGTTATCCAGCAGAGTTAGCGGTTAATGAATTCAGTAGCTTAAGATTTTGTCATTCCATTTAAATAATGCCAGACCCCCAAACACGCCGCTAGTACAAATAAGCAAAGATTAGCCTAACTTAATTTGTAAGTTAGGCTATTATTTAAACATGCCTGAGCCTGTTGCTGAAGGAGTGTATGCATTGAGCTTTTTACGAACATTTCACAATATAGTTACTGATCAAACACTTAAATTTGAAGATAAAGTGCATTCGCTATTAACCTTTGGTTTGCAAGTATTTGAACTCGATATCGCTATTATTAGTAAAATTCAACAGCATAATTACAGGGTAGAATATGTTGCATGTTTTAATAACGAATTAGCCGCAGGTGCAGAATTTCCGTTAGGCAACACATATTGTGTGCATACTCTCAAAGCAGGCCAAGCATTAGCTTTTCATCACGCTGGAGAAAGTGAAATTGCCACTCACCCTTGTTATCAAGGTTTTCAATTAGAGTCTTATATCGGCGCGCCTATTCAAGTGGATGGCAATAGCATTGGCACGGTTAATTTTTCAGCTACGAAAATTTCACAACCTTTCACCCAACAACATATAGATTATATTGAATTATTTGCTCAGTGGTTAGGCGCAGAAATCGCACGTAGAAAAACAATTGAACAACTAGAACAAAATAACCAAACTTTAGGCAAGTTAGAACAAGCTGCCAACATTGGTACTTGGCAGCTCGACTTAACCAATAATGCACTGGAGTGGAGCCAACAAACTAAAATCATCCACGAAGTTGCACAGAGCTACCAACCGGAATTAGCAACTGCTTTAACATTTTATAATGAAGGAACAAGCAGACAAACGATTCAACAAGCGGTAGAAGATGCAATAAATAGCGGCGAAGGCTGGAATTTAGAGTTAGAAATAACCACAGCAAAAAACAAGCTTATTTGGATCGCCACCCAAGGCTCTGCCGAGTTTGAAAATGGTAAATGCGTTAGGTTATTCGGCACAGTTCAGGATATTACCGATGCGGTTGAGCTTAAAAATATGTTAGCGCGACAAAAAGAAGCAGCTGAATTAATGCTGAATGAAAGAAGTAAGTTGTTTGCAAAAATTAGCCATGAATTGAGAACGCCGTTAAACGGCATAGTAGGCATGTTAAACGCAGCAATGACAGAGCAAAACCCACAAGAATTAAAACAACAATTAACAGTAGCATTGCGCAGCTCTGATATTTTGTTATCAATAATTAATGAGGTGTTAGATTATTCAAAAATTAGCCATGGCGAACTAAAACTTGAACCCAGCCACTTTCTGTTAAAAGATGTGTTTAACGATTTAACCAATTTATTTACCTCTGTATGTACCAATAAATCGATTCAATTAAACAGTCATTTGCAAATCGCAGATGATGTTGCTGTTTATTTTGATTCAACTCGCTTAAGCCAAATCGTGTCTAACTTATTAAGTAATGCGATTAAGTTTACTGAACAAGGTGCTGTTACTTTATCCGTTGTCGCATGCAAATCGGATAAATCCGCTGAGTATGTTGATTTAAACATAGCGGTATCTGACACTGGCATTGGTATGACAGCCGAGACGATAACAGCCTTGTTTAAACCTTTTAACCAAGGTGCAAGCAATATTACTCAAAAATATGGTGGCACTGGGTTAGGGCTGTCGATTGTTAAAGAGTTAATTGAGATGATGCAAGGGCAAGTGTCGGTTAGCAGTGAATTTGGCCACGGCTCTACATTTAATATTCGCTTACAATTGCCCGTTGGAAGTGTGCAAGCGCAAACTCATATAACTGATACGGCTGATAATGAGATAGATCTTTCCAGTTTAGCCGTGTTGGTAGTCGATGACAACGAAATAAACCGTATTGTAATGACCTCATGTTTAAGTCAATTCAATATTAACGCAGATATCGCGATTGATGGCAAAGATGCTGTCGAAAAATGCCGTGCTGAAAAATACGACCTCATTTTTATGGACTGCATTATGCCAATTATGGATGGTTGGCAAGCAACCCAAGTATTGCGTGCAGACAAGCTGGTGACAGAAAAAGCCATCATTGCAGCTTTAACCGCCAATACGTCCGAGTCAGACCAATTGAAATGCGAACAGGCAGGAATGAATTTATTTATCACTAAACCAGTGCAGAATACAGCGATAAAAAATGCACTGGCAAGTGCGGCACAAGCAGCAAGAAATTCGGCTGATCAATCTGCACATTATCAATAAGGTTCAAGTGCTCAACTTAAGTAGTACATAAATTAGCTTCAAACATCAAATAATGAGGGAATTTTTACGGGTTTAGCCAAGCTTTTCGTTTTGTATACATATTAATTGCATCGCTAATATTTAACAAAACAAAGGATTGTAAGGCTCAAATGAAAAAGACTCTAAACCCATTCGAAAGATTACAAACTTTAATCCAATTTATCCTAGTTTTCCTATGCATGGTGAACCCTGTACTGGCCGAAGACATTATGCTTCCCAACAATACTGCAGCATCTGTCGTTGGCGCAGGCAAAATCCACCATATTGATACTCTTAATGTTCACGACCCAGCCATCTTAGCCGACCCAAAAACTAAAACTTATTATGTTTATAGTAGTTATCAGCAAGGTTCTAAATACGAAGGTATTGAGTCGAAAAGCGGCAATTCAGGTGTGCAGGTTTATTGGAGCCAAGATTTAATAAACTGGCAAGGTCCACGTATGGTGTATGAAATTCAGCATGATAGCTGGGCCGAGCCAAACCACGCGCCTTGGGCACCAGAGGTGAGTTTTTACCAAGGAAAATATTATCTATTTACCACTTTGCATAATTATCGACGCGTGATGTACCAACCGAATGATAGACCGGCTATTTTTCTGCGAGGTACACAAATATTTGTTAGCGACTCACCATTTGGTCCGTTTAAACGCACACAAAATTGGCCACACACACCAGCTAACGAAATGGCGTTAGACGGCACTTTATGGATTGAAGATGGCCAACCTTGGATGATCTATTGTCAAGAATGGTTACAAACTGGCTTTGGTTTGTTTAAAGCAATTAAATTAGCGCCAGATCTTTCTCACTCAATTGGCGAGCCAATTGTGCTGTTTAGTGCCGCAGATGCAATTTGGACTGAACGGGAAACAAACTACAAAGGTTATATGGGGATCAAAGCTTCTATTTCCGATGGCCCTTGGCCTTATAAAACTAAAAACGGAAAACTGGCCATTATGTGGTCAAGCTGGAATAAAGAGCGTGAAAAATCTTATACAACTTCTTTTGCTTATTCGGACAACGGCAAGTTAAGCGGCAATTGGCTGCAACAACAGCAGCCAGAGATAGACGGCGATCGCGGACATGGCAACATATTTAGAACCTTCGATGGTGAACTTAGAATCGCACTGCATCGCTATTTTAATCAGCCATATACCCGCCTACAAATTTACCAAGCGCATGATTTAGGCGATCAAATTAAATTAGGTAAACAGCTGCTTGGTCACCGTTAATTTTACGGTTTAGCCTAAGTTTTTCGTTTAATTATCTATGGTTATGCGCTTAGTTAATATAGTCGCGCATCTAGTATTTTATTGTCTTTTGGTGAGTAATGAACAGAGCTAGCTTATTTTGGGTATTATTTATTTGTCTGCCCTTAATCACTTCCATCAAGGCGACCGCCACCACCAGTATCACAGTTGATTTTGCCCAACCCTATCAGACGATAGACAATTTTGCCGCTTCAGACGCTTGGACTATAGATCCTATGATCTGCAAATGGCAGCACAAGCAGCAAGAACAACAAATTGAAAAATTAGCCGATTTGTTGTTTTCAGTTGACTATGGAATAGGTTTATCAGCTTGGCGTTTTAATATAGGTGCTGGTAGCAAAGAGCAAGGGGATAACAGCAAAATTAAACTCGATGAACAAGGTAAAGACTACCGACGTGCCGAATTAATGCAAGCTGCAGCCAACGCAAAAATAGACTCATCAAAACAAGTTGGACAAATACGCATGCTGCAAGAGGCAGTTGAGCGTGGTGTAACAGACCTGATTGCCTTTTCAAACAGCCCACCAGTTTGGGCGACAGTAAATGGATTGGCACACCCAACAGCCGAAACATCATCAACAAATTTACGCTCAGACCAATTAGAAGAGTTTGCCCAGTTCTTGATTGACGTTGTCAGCTATTTGCGTCAAGTAAAACACATTCCAATTAATTATATTAGTCCGGTTAACGAACCAACTTGGCAATGGCAAGGCCATTCCCAAGAAGCGAATAGATATAATATGCAAGAGCTTAAAGCTGTCTATTTGGCTGTATATCAGGCGTTAACTAAAGCTCAGTTGGTTGATGAAGTCGCTATTGAAGCAGGAGAAGTTGTTGAATATGCAGCTGCGCTGAGCGACAGCTACTATCAGGATTTTTCCGCCAGTAGTCATTTATATAACCAAGGTATGAACCAACACAATCAAGGTTTGTATCGAAATTATATCGAGCAGCTTGTTGGCGACAAAAACTTAGCGCCGAAGATCGACAATAAAATATCTTTGCATGGATACTTTTCAGATCACTGGACGGATCGCATGGGGCAATTGCGAGATTTAGTTTGGAGTAATCTCCAAGCCGTCGCACCAAACGCAAAAATTTGGATGAGCGAAGTTTGTATTCTTGGCCAACCCGGTGATGTGCGTTTATTTCATGGCCATGGTTTTGACGTAAATGACATTCACATCGCTTTGCATGTCGCCAAGATGTTACACAGAGACTTAACTCGGCTACACGTTAGTGCTTGGCATTGGTGGTTGGCCGTAACTCCGTATGACTATAAAGACGGTTTATTAAAAATAAATCCTGAGCTTGAGGCCGAGTCTTTACAAACATCTAAAATCTTTTGGACCTTAGGTCAATTCAGTCGCTTTATTCGCCCTGGTTATCAACGTATAGGCTTAGCTGAGGCTGACGACTTAAACGGTCTAATGGCCAGTGCTTATAAGAGTCCTGACGGCGATAAAATTGTCATAGTCCTGGTTAATGCAAGTGACAAAGACCTGACTATACATCCTAAAGTGGCAAATTTGCCTGCGAGCAGCGCCATCAACTTATATCAAGTTTACCAAACAAACCATCACGAAAATTTAGCGCAAAAGTCTGACTATAGCGCACATAAACCCCTTGTTGTCGGTAAACAAACAATTGTCACACTGGTTGGCAGTGTCGGCACTGATCAATTTTAGTTTTGTTGTGTTCATTCAATTCGTTCGAATAAACACTTTTGTTTTTATATAAATTAAGGACTAATTATGAGTCTAAGCATTTTCAAAGCCTCCTTAATTGGGTGTATTACCTATGCGGTTAGCTTAAGCGCGTGCGCCTTTGAAGATTGGCGTAACCCAGAAGTTTTTAGAATAAATAAAGAGCCAGCGCGCAGTTTTTTCTATAGTTATGAAACAAAAAGTGCATTGGCCGCTGAGTTACCTTGGCAACAAAATAACTATCAGTTATTAAATGGTGACTGGAAATTTAATTGGGTGGACCATCCAGATAAACGTCCAGTAGACTTTTATAAACCTAGTTTTGATGTCAGCAGTTGGAAGACTTTTCCAGTACCTGCCAACTGGGAAATAAACGGTTATGGCACGCCTTTCTATCATAGCCATGCCTGTTTTGATAATGACATGAAGTTTATGCAGGGCGAATTTGATTACAATCCTGTTGGCTCATATCGCCATCATTTTAATCTGCCAGTTAGTTGGAAAAACAAACAGGTATTTATTCATTTTGGCGCGGTAAAATCGGCCTTTTACCTATGGGTGAATGGTCGTAAAGTTGGTTATTCGCAAGACTCAAAAACCGAAGCTGTGTTTGATATTACCCAGTATGTGCAACAAGGCAACAATGATATCGCGCTAGAGGTTTATCGCTATTCTGACGGCTCGTATTTCGAATGCCAAGACATGTGGCGTTTAAGTGGTATTGAGCGTGATGTGTATGTTTATGCTACACCAAAAGTCGCCGTACGTGATTTTCATGCTCACACCAGCCTTAATCAAGAATACACCAATGGTATTTTAAAGTTGACGGCAAAAATTGATAACCGTTCGGTGCAAACTGCGCGCGATATTCGCTTGGATGCTAAGGTGTTAGATGACAAAAACAAAGTTATTTTTAACCAGTCAAAAACAATCCAATCGCTTAACAGTTACACGGATAACTCAGTTGAATTTAATGCTGAATTTAATCAACCTAAGTTGTGGAGCGCAGAAGCACCAAATTTATATACAGTGCAACTAACACTAACCACAGCTGGTGAACAGCCGCAGTATATTCAGCGTCACATAGGCTTCCGCTCTACTGAATATAAAAATGGCAACATACTTATCAATGGCAAACCCATACTGTTTAAAGGGGTCAATCGCCATGAACATGACCAACATACCGGCCATGTGATCACCAGAGAATCTATGCTGCAAGATGTCAAATTGATGAAAGAATTCAACATCAACGCAGTCAGAATGTCGCACTACCCAAGCGATCCGTATATTTATGATCTGGCTGATAAATATGGTTTGTATGTGATGGACGAAGCGAATGTGGAATCACATGGATTAGGGGCTGCCAATCAAGCAAGTTACGATCCGACTAAACACATAGTTAACAAAGCTGAGTGGCAAGCAGCATACATAGATCGTATTTCAAATATGTATCACAGAAGCAAAAATAATCCTTCTGTTGTCATTCGCTCTTTAGGCAATGAATCAGGTGATGGTGCTAATTTAGCTGCCACTTATGATTGGTTAAAAGCTCAAGAGCCAGCGCCTGTTATGTCTGAACAAGCTCAATTACGTCGCCATACAGATGCCTATGGACAGATGTATGCACCACTACCAGATATTATTCGTTACGCGGAAACTCAGCATGACGAGCGACCTGTACTACTAATTGAATATGAACACGCTATGGGTAACTCGTTAGGCAATTTCAAAGAATATTGGGACGCGTTTGAAAAATATGATTCGTTGCAAGGTGGGTTTATTTGGGATTGGGTTGACCAAACTTTTGAAAAAACGGCGGCTGATGGTACAAAATATCAAGCTTATGGCGGCGATCTTGAACCTGAGGGTACAGCTAACAGTGATAGTTTTTGTGCCAACGGTTTAGTATTTGCTGATAGAACACCTTACCCTTATTTATGGGAAGTGAAAAAAGTACAACAAAACATAGGCTTCGCCTTACACGCGAACAATAATGGTTTAATTGATGTTACCAATAAATATTATTTTAAAGATTTATCCGCATATCAATTGTCATGGCAATTATTAGAAAATGGCCAAATTGTTGAGTCTGGTACGAATATACCTTTGTTTGCCAAAGCGGGCGAAACTGAAACGATTCGAATAGCAACAAACTATCGCAAAAAGTCGAACAAAGAGTATTTTTTAAATGTCCAAGCTAAACTAAAACAAAATGTCGGCTTGCTCGCGAAAGATCACATAGTTGCCGAAGAACAATTGGCCATTTCTGCCAAAGTTGCATTGGCGCCAGTCAGTACAACAAAACCTCTGAATCTTGTGCAAAATGACCAGACAATTGCGATTAGCGGCGATAAGTTTGCCCTGACGATTAATAAACAATCTGGATTAATTTCGTCATTAAAATACTTTGGCAATGAATTGTTAAAAGCTGAATCACGTCCTGAGTTTTGGCGTGCACCAGTCTACAACGATTTAGAAATTGGCGCTTATGAATCCAACTTTGCGGTCTATCAACATTTAGGACGCAATACTCAGCTCGTTAGTTTGCAATTAACCCAAGTAACACCAAGCCAACTAAAAGTAGAGCTTGAACATGCGCTTCCACAAATTGAAAGTAAATATCTAACAAGCTTAAATATTTATGGCAATGGTGTGGTAGATGTTGATATTTGGTTTTACGCCGCACCACACAAAAAATATGGTGAACTCCCACGTATTGGCAGCATGTTTGAGTTAGATACTAGTTATTATAATGTGCAATATTATGGTCGTGGCCCACATGAAAACTATGCAGACAGAAAAGCTTCAGCTTTTGTTGGTTTGTACAAAACGGATGTTGATAGCCTGTATGTGCCTTATGTTCGACCATCTGAAAATGGTTATCGCACCGATGTTAGATATGTAGATTTTTACAACAATTCGGGCAAAGGCATTCGCTTTTCAGCCAACAAACTGCTCGGCTTTGGCGCAGAGTATTATGCTACTGACGATTACGACGCGTCGAAAAAAGACCATGTTAGACGTAATTTACATCCGAATGAATTGGTTAAACGAGACCGTATTTATGTCAATATAGATCACAGACAGCGAGGTGTTGGTGGTACAGATTCTTGGGGTTCTGCACCGTTGGCAAACTATATTTTACCTTGGTTAGACTATAGATATTCATATCGTTTTGAGCCATTAGACCTTAGCGCAGAATAACTTATCCAAGCATATAGCTCTGTTAAACTAAATTTGTTTAACAGAGCTTTTTTAGCAAAATCAAACATCTACACATCACAAAATAAATTATTAAAAAAATTATCAATTATTTTTACGGTTTTTTTAAACTGATTCGTTTTCTATATAGTTAGGCTAATTTCAGTCACTTTATATCTTTGGATTATAATTAAACTAGATAACGGCAAAGGTGCCATTGCCGCAGTATTGGGGTCAATAATGTCAATAATTTCCCGCGTATTTGTGGAGAATAACGCTTTTTTGAAAAAGTTTCTGACGCGTTTTATGTCTTCCGAACAAGACATAGAAGACATAGTTCAAGAAGTGTATATTCGCGCGCACAATGCGGAAAAAGAAAAAGCCATAGATCAGCCTAAAGCCTTCTTATTTAGAATTGCCAAAAATTTAGCTTTAGATGAGCTGAATAAAAAATCTAGATTAGTAACCAATTATCTTGAAGATTGTATTTCACTGGTGCCCACTGAAAAGACAGATACAATTGAAAGTGAACTTGAAGCCAATGAAGCAATAAAAATCTATTGTGAAGCAATAGAACAATTACCAGATAAATGTAAGCAGATATTCCTTATGAGAAAAGTTCATGGTTTAAAGCATAAAGAAATAGCCGACAAGTTAGGAGTGTCACTGAGCAGTGTAGAAAAACACTTAAAGTTAGGTGGTGCTTTTTGCCAGCAATATATCCATGAGCACAGACAAGCGTCAAATCCTACGAGTAGTAATGTAAGTGAATTCAGGATGAGGAAAGTGCGATGAAATCTTTTGAAGAATTTGAAAAAAGCATGAGCAAAATGGAATCAGAAGCGTGGGATTGGATTATTCGCCTCGACGCTGATGAGCCAATGTCTGATAGAGAAAAATCCAACTTAATTGAGTGGTTAAGTAGAAGCCCAGCGCATATAGAGCAAATCAGAAGTTTAAATGAATTCTGGGGCAATACTTTATTAACTGAATTAGCTGTGCCAGCGCATACACAGGCGCAAGCGCAACAGCAACAGAGCCAAAGTAAAACGAGTTGGTTTCAACCAGCATACGCTTTTGCCTGTGTATTGCTGTTGAGTGTGATTACAACTTTTGTGTGGATGCAGGACTCGGCTCAGCCAACAAGTGCATTCACGCAACAGCAATATGCTAGCGCATTGGGTGAGCAGCAAAGTATTAAGTTAATTGATGGTTCTGTGATCCAGTTAAATTCAGATAGCCAACTTACTGTGCATTATAGCGAAACGACTCGTGATATTTGGCTAGTAAGAGGTGAGGCTCACTTTGAAGTTAAAAAAGATAAATCACGCCCATTCAACGTATATGCGTCAAATGGACGTGTGCAAGCTGTTGGTACAGCTTTTACCGTTGATCTAACAGAAAACAACGCAATGAATGTATTGGTGACCGAAGGGCGCATCGCACTTGCCGTTGCCAATATTGACAAAGGTGAATTGAAACTAAATCAAATGCTCGCATCTGAGAGCAAAGTTATCGACCAATCCTATAAAGCGCTGATGGAAAATGTTGCTTACATGGATTTAGGCGATTACACCAGCATAGCAACCAATATCAGTTTTGACGCGGTAAAAGCCTCTATCGCAGAGAATATTGTCAAGTTGAATAAAGATGAATTGGAGATTAGACAAGCTTGGCAAAACGGTGAAATTGTTTTTACCGGCCAGTCACTTGAACAAGTTATCGGCGAATTAAAGCGTTATTCACCGATGAATATAGAGTTAGCAGATGCAAGCTTGGCGCAACTCAAAATAGGTGGACGTTTTAAAGTTGATCGAATAGACGCGTTTTTGCAAAACCTAGAAGTAAACTTTAATGTCACTGTACATAAAACTGCATTAGACAAAGTGGTTATTAGCAGAAATTAACCCATTTTTGACTTGCGACTGTTTATCACTAGGTGCATGTTTCAACTGTTTTGGGTATATTATTTGTTAAATGTGTGTATTTAAAGTTGTTGAAATGATCAGGTTTGGTGTGTTTTTACTCTGTTGCTGCAGTTGGCTTAGCGCGACAGCGTCTGCAAAACAAAACACCCACTCAAGTAAAGTAGAGCAAGTTTATTATTTAAATATTGCGCGAGCTGATGCTGCGACAGTGCTGAATAAACTTGCTCGCCAAACCGACTCTATTTTTACCTTTTCGTACGAACAGGCAAGTGCGCTACAAGCCAATGCCTTGTACGGACACTTCACCTTAGCTGAAGCTTTGCACTATGTACTGTTAGACAGCGGATTAACAGCAAGCTTTACCCCAAGTGGTATTCAAATATTGCCAGTGCAAGTGCAGGTATCCGCTCCAGAGGTTTCTGAGCCTCTTTCAACCAATGAAGAAACTAAAGCAACTGTTGCCACTGAGGTGATTCGGGTAGACGGCTTACGACGAAGTTTGTACAAAGCTCAAGATATTAAACGTCATGCTGACTCTATACTTGATGTCGTAGTCGCTGAAGATATTGGCAAATTGCCCGACATTACCGCAGCCGAAAGCATAGCGCGTTTAACGGGGGTACAAGTGTTTCGCTATGAAGACGAAGTTAATCGAGTGCTGATTCGCGGTTTGCCAAATTTTGTCACCACTTATAACGGCCGGGAGTTTTTTACTGCTGAGCAGCGTGTAGCAAGTTTACAAGATTTTCCCTCACAAGCACTTGCTGGAATTGAGATATATAAATCAGCGACAGCGGAAATTATCGAGCCTGGGCTTGCTGGGTTAATTAACGTTACCACTCGCCGCCCATTTGATTTTGACCAACAAAAAATTGCTGGTGGGCTGCACCTTGCTTACAACGACCAAAGTCAAAAAAGTTCACCTAACGGCCATCTACTATATGCAAACAGATGGAATAGCTCAGTTGGTGAAGTAGGCGTGTTGTTTAATGCAACTTACGCCGCGTCTGAGTATTACAATGGAACTCGCTACAATGCTACTTGGTTTCCAACAGCAGAAGATTTTTGGAGTATTGAACCTGCACAATATGCTCAAGGTGGTTTTACCTTGCCAGCCTCTGTTGGTTTGTATAACGCTGGAGGAAAACGTTGGCGGCCATCGTTCAACTCAACGCTGCAATGGCGTGTAGATGATAATTTTGAGATATATTTTGATGCCATCTACCAAGGATATCGCAGCGAAAGATACACAGACAATTTTAATGTATTTTTAACGGATTCAGATCCTGAATATGGCCAACCTGTGTTGAAAAATGTTGTGCTTAATCAACAAAATCAAGCTGTGAGTTTAACTAAAACAGGCGGTCGTTCACCTTGGATATATAGGCTGACAGCAGATGCACAAACCAATACCTACCAATATGCCGTAGGTGGAACCTGGCGGAACAATGGTTGGAAGGTTTCAACCGATTTAGCTTATACAGATACTAGCTACAGTGACTATGTTTGGAGTTTTGATACAGCTATTAATAGTCCAATTACTGTAGATGCGGATTTTTTTGTTGATGGTAGTGCAGCATTTAATTTAACCGACTTTAACGCCAACGAAGTTAATCTATATCAGGTACGTGGTTATTACGAAGCAATAAACGAGTTGTATGGCAATGGTGTGCAATGGCGAACAGATATCGCCTATACCACCAGCTTAGATTGGTTGCATACCATTAAAGCTGGCATTCGTTATACAGATCGCAGTTCTCAACGCAAAGAGGGTGCTCGTTATGCTTGGTTGTTAGACTTGGATATTCCGGTAACAGATATTAATTTTCTTGATATGCAACTAACTGAAGATCCGGTGCGCAGCTCGCAACAAAAATTTGTTAATTATCTGGCACCGAGCAGAAGCAGTATTGCAGATAATCATGTTGCTTTAGCCAATTTTGCCGAGCAAGGTTTATTACAACTTGCCCAGCGTGGAGTTGAGTGGCAGTGGGCTGAGAACCAAGCCAATAATTGGCAACAAGCAAAAGTTGCGGTTAATCCAGCGAGCTATTTTTTGATAGATGAAAGCAGTTATGCAGCTTATGCTCAGCTACACAGCTATATTGAGTACAAAGGAGTAGGTATAGACTCAGTACTAGGTTTAAGAGCCACGCAAACTTCAACTCAATCATATGGCAACAAGGTAGATAGGTTAAATCAAGTTGCGCAAATATCTCAGTTACTCGGTGAGCAGTCGAATGAGAAATGGTTGCCTAGCCTAAATATAAAAATGAATTTAACCGACGATTTATTGTTAAGATTCAGTTATGCAAAAACCTTTACCCGTCCTTATTTTGCAGACTTAAACGCCAGTTTTGAAATTACTCAAATCATTAATACTCAACCAGACCAAGACAGCAGCACCATAGATGCACTTGGCAGTGGTGGCAATTATCAACTTAAACCTGTTAGCTCCAAAAATTATGATCTGAGCTTAGAGTATTATTTTGCTGAGTTAGGCTATATCAGCGCCGCACTGTTTCAACGAAATATCCAAGGTTTTATTAGTACAGGCAACACAGTTATCGAAGATGAGCAATACGGCACCATCAGCCTAATGCAACCAAGTAATAGTGGTAGAGGCAAAATATATGGTACTGAGTTAAATACACAAATGCTTTTTGATTTTTTACCCGGTAATTGGCAAGGACTAGGGATGAGTGCGAACGCAACTTATTTAGATGGCACCAGTAATCAAGGCAATGACGCCTATGTAAATTTACCTGAATTATCCAAGTGGACTTATAACTTTTCGCTGTTTTATGAATTGGCAAAATGGGGCGCAAGATTATCTTATAACACCCGTTCTTCATGGATTAATTGGTATAACACAAGTGCACAATCAACTGGGTTTATTGGCAATAAAACTCAAGCCCGTTCAAGACTCGATTTTTCACTCAATTATCAAATGAGTGAACACATTAGTATTTACGCAGATGTGATTAATTTGTTGGCTGAGCCGTTTAAAAATTATACCCAATATGATTTGGATAAACGTTATCCGCAGGATGTGCGCGATGAAGGGCGTTATTTTGGTATAGGTCTGAGGTTTAACTACTAACACCCAAGTTACTTGCAGCAAACATCTGCCAAGTAACTCGGTTGTTCTATATGTTATAGCGCTTTATTACCAACGGTAAATACAGCTTTGTTGTTTGCTTGTTTTAGTCGAGCAAATTCAGTTTTGCTTAAACTTAATACTGTGCCATGACGTACAGGATGGAACGGGAAAGTCATTGCTTCACCCGGGGTAAATTGGCCGGATGCAAGATTGTCGGTTTCAAATATTTGATAACCTTTAGCTTGGCTATAATAATCCAGTAACAGGGTCCATTTGTCAGATTGTCCGTCTTGTGCTTTTTGATAGGTAAACGCCGCCGGACCTTCATATCCTTTTAATTTGGCTAATGAAAAATTACTCACATCTTGCCAGCCAGACATAAGCTTGTCGCTTTTTTCCATAGTAATGGCTTTGTGTTTTTCATCTTTGGTAAATCGATAATAACTGCCATTTTCACGCACTATGGTTGTGTCTATAACTGTGGTTGGTTTCTCTATGTAGACGAATGGTTCGCTAAAGGTTTTAAAATCTTTGGTGTGTGCAGCCCAAATGCGAAACTTGGAAAAATTATCATCTGCGGTTTGCGAAGCCCAAAAAGCCATATAAGCCTGTTTTTCCTCATCCCAAATTGCTTCTGGTGCCCAAACACAACCTGCATTGTCAGGCGCTACTTTAACTAAACGCGGCTCAGACCAATTTACTAAGTCGGTTGACTCCCATACCATCAAAGACTGGCTCGCGTTGGTAGATGCACGACCCCAATCATGGTTTGTTAGATTGATGGACAAGTCGGTTGCAATTAAGAAAAATTTATCATTGTCTGGAGAGCGAATTAAAAATGGGTCTCTAACACCTTTATCGCCCAATTGACTGACTAGCACAGGATCTGAGTCATTAAGTGCTTGCCAGTTTTTACCGTCTTGGCTCAGCATAAAATAGACTTGTTCTGTCATAGGTGTTGCTTCGCCACGAAAGGTTGCAAATAAATACCCGCCAACTTCTTGTTGTTGCTCAGAGGCGGTCACAGCCGCTAGGTTAGATTCTGTTTGCGCACAGCCAAGCGTCAAGCAGCTTGAGCCTATCAACATTGCAAGTATCAGTTTTTTCATAAATATTATTCTCTTGTGATTGTTAATTTAATTCAGGGTGATAATAGTTATATAACGAAGTTAAGGCGCTGAACCGTAAAATTAATTGTCAGTTCACAGCTCAACGCCTTAGTGCTTATGTAAAAGCCTGTTTAGTTGTTTGAGCTGACCGTTACAGCAACATTGTCGATATTGGCAAAACCACTACCAGAATTGACAAATAATACACCCAATTTGCCACCAACAGACGCAGCCGTTGCCGTGATATTGGTATCGTACGCAAGCCAACTGCCGTTGACGTCTTGTACATAAGTACCAATTACATTGGCTGGTGTATCAAAGTAGAGTGTCGCGCTCCATTGAGAAGCGCCATCCCAACTTTTGCCAACAAAGCCGATATTAAATACATCACCAGCCTTGATGGTATAGTCACTCAATAAATATGCGCCAGCGTCCCCCGGTTGCATAAAACCTGAATAACTATTTTGATAAGTTCCCCACCAAGCATCACTAGGCTCAACCCCAGAATCTGAGTTGGTGCCATAATCTGTCCATCCAGGCACGTCAGCCGGCGAATCAAAACCTGTAAAATTCCAACGAGTGTCGATACCCGCTTCGAAATCACCATTAATCAGGGTCACAGGTACTGGCGCATAAGGATCGCTCGGTGCTGACGTTGCCAATGCGGCAATTTCTGTCGCGTTTAAAGGTTTGTTATATATTCTAAAGTCGTCAATTAGTCCTTGCATAGCAGGATCAGCAAATTGACTCTTTCCAATAAAGTTAACTAACGGATTAATGTCTGTCGGTTGGATGCTGGTTGACATAGACGCCGCCAAAGTACCATCTACATATAGTTCGGCATTACCGTTAGCGACAACAACAGCAACATGAACCCACTGATTTGTTGTCAACTCAGGTGCATATAAGGTATCTAACACGCCGTTGTGTAACATTTGAAATTGCATGTTTCCATCACCACCTTTTGGTGTTAAAAATAGGTAGTCTTGTGTGCCATTGCCAAAATCAAATATTCTTTGCCATTGAGTATTTCCTTGCCAATAAACCCAAGTAGCTAGGGTGATTTGTGGGTGATTAACTATACCCGCAGGTAAATTTACATGGCCACCTCTGAGATTCAATGCACTTTCACCAGCGCCCCAATTAACAAATTGTGCTGCGCCTGTGAGTACAGCATCATTATTATTAACCGTTCCATCTAACGTATTATTTTGCAGTGTATAGTGGGCGATGAGTCCAGCGTTACCCGTAGGTGTTGCAGATACTTGAGCTGAGCGGGCAGAGCGATTTAGTGAGTTGTCGACTGCTTCAATCACATAGTAATAAGGGCTAGTTTGGTTAGCCGTATTATCTGTATACGCATTAGCCGTGACATTTCTGGCGATGATTTCATATGGGCCGCCAAATGTAACGGATCTTAGAATATGGTAACCAGACAGATCACTTTCAGTATTGGCATTCCAATTTAAAGTCACAGAGGCTGGATTAGCCGCAGTTGTTAAGTTGGCTGGTTGCGCAGGCGCGGTGAAATCTGCCGGGTCGGCACTAATAGGAACTAAGCGCCATTGTTGTTCATGTGTTGCATAATCAGCTTGTTGTTCTACATTTGCGCCATTAGCTGTGAGATACAGTGCGCTCCAGCGGCTGCCGATTTTAAACCATCCATCTTCCACATATTCAAGGAACCATAAAGATTTAGCATCTAACACTGAGGTTGAGGTAGCAATATTGTCGCCATCACTCATATTGCCCCAATCAACATATGGCGCCATATTATTTTGCACGTCGATAATTGAAAAATAACTATAGTCGCCACCCACAGTGTTTGGCGTCGGATTTACATCCCAATATTGATTACTACTGCTGCTTGGTGTTGCTTGACCAATATTTACTTCGCCACTGTCGACTTGCATCGCCAATTTTGTACTGCGGTTTATCAGGTAATAGCGGCCATCAATAACAGGCTGCACATCGTCACCCCAAGTAATATTAACCACACGTTCAGCGTTATGGTGATTGGCTGTCCAATAAGCAGTGTCACCTGTGGTGGTAATTTCAAAACTATGCATAGGCCCATGCCCATCGTAAAACACCGGGCGGTCTTTGGATAAAAACCTATAGGTCATTGGAATTGCTTGGCGCTCTGATTCACCAACAAATGCTTGGATTTTGCCATCTGGTGCACGATAGACTGACGCGGCTGTCCAGTTTGATCGATTTTCTGCATAAGCAAGGCGCACCCCATCGCTGGCTTTAACAAATTCAGCGCGGGCGCGTTCAGCTGTGTACCACCAAATACCAACGTCCATCCCATATTCTGCGCCAATCATAGCTTCAGCAACATTATGCAATTCATCATTGGTGCCTGTATCACCATTTACTTGGACTGATTGATAAAAGCTGACATAGTCGTCAAAACTGCCAGCCAATTGATGTGTATTGCCTTCTTCTAAATATCCCCAGCCATTAAGCGTGTTGTACCAAGATGCAGCATTACTATTGTCGAGTGTATTACCGCCCATCAGCCGAATGGGATTACTTGCGCCAGTGTTAAACTCTGGGAAATTTGGGTTATTTCTCAATTGCCACGCCACATCACCAAAGCGTGTTACATCACCTTGCCAAGTACCATGGTCTGGTTCATTGAAAGGCGCAACTGAAATGACTTGCCGACCTGCTTGCTGCGCTTTTCGAGTGGTAATGGCAATCAATTCTGCCCATTTGACCGCATCAACACCATCACCGACTAAATATGGGTTAGACGTCCAGTTTTCTGTATCTGTGTTCAAATACAATTGCGTATGTGCATCCGTATAAGTGTCAACCAAAGCCATTCGAGTATTAAATTCAGTTAAACCTTCACCGGTTAATTCATCATTTATCCCATCTCCATTGCTATCTGTTAGAGGTGTGTCACCAGTGAAAGAGAAGCGAATAACATCCGTTCTTTGTTTGCCAGTGTAATTTACCCCACGAATAACATTGAGATCCCACAACCAAGCTGTGTCTAACCCCCACAAATCTATGCCTTTATATTCACCATTTGCTTGAGTGTCGAATACTATGGTTTGTTCATTTGCGAGTGTTTGAGAAGCCAGCAACAAACTACAACAAATAACCAAGGGCTTTTTAACGCAGGTTATTATTCTGTGCTTGGGCTGCTTTTGAGTATGTGTATCGGAATTGTGATGTAAGCTTTGCCATTTTATTTGCATATTTATACCTATTTTTAAGTTTAGTGTTACGGCGAAATAGCTCAGAGCCAAGCAACTTGGCTCTGTTAAATAAAACGGATGTTTGTATAAAAACCGTAAAAATAGCTCAAAAAAAGTACAGGTTTAAATCTGCATCTTTAGCGTGGTGAAATTCGGTACAGCCCAGCGTCGTGTAACGGTAAGGGTCGACTAAAAGTGTCGGTAAATTCACCTAAATCTTGTTGTGCCCACAAGTCGCGCACCTGAGCTTTGCCACTGATGCCAATATCGCTCAACTTCACCGAAACATCGCTTACATCGGCAATACCTTGTTTACTACGGTCAACTAAAACGGCAAATACCACAGATCCTGAATTAGTGGTTAAACCTTTAACACTAAAGGTATCGTAACCTTCGGGTATATCGTAAATTATGGTTGAATTTGCGTGCGTACCTATACCTACTACTGGCTTTCCCGCGTCGACTATAGGTTTGTTTTCGGCAGTTGCATTCCATTGAACCTCACCCCAACCCGTATCTGCATATGTCCATTTTAATCCTTGTAAACTTAATGTCCCTTTGGCTCCAGAGAGTGTTGGGTTAACCCATGCGGCATGGTCAAAGTGAAAACCGTCTCCTGCATCTGTCACAAACAAAACCAGCTGTTTGCCACCTGTAATATTAACGTCTATTTGCTGTGATTTACCCAAGCCAGCGATAACTGGGCTTGCATAGTCAGCATCAGCAAATTTTAGGCCGTCACTTTTGCTTTGTGCATTAAACAGCGCAACGTATTTATCTTGGCTATTTGGCTCATCTGCAGTCCAGACAATCAAGTCATTGATGCGTGAAACTTGGCGGTTATTAATGCTGTGTTGGTTAACCGCTAATACTTCAGGGTTGGTTAGGATAGCTTTAGTAAACTCGTCCATACGAGTCATATCGCCACCAAAAATGAGTGGAGAGCGCGTTATGCTCCATAAACTCATCAGCGTATATTGTTCGTCGTGGGTAAATTTGGTTGGGCGGCCAAATTCAACTAAACCTAGAGGTAACATATCAGCATCAGGCCAGCCGCCACTCGAACGGTAGGGTTCCCACGCATGTACACGTTCAAACATTTCGCGCAATGCGCCCCATCGATCCCAAAAATCATCGGTAATTCGCCACATATTGGCATATTGCTGAACATGCTCGCCTGCACTTATTGGTGTCGCACCAGGTGACAGACTTAAAACAATTGGACGGCCGGTTTTATCAATTGCTTGGCGGATCGCAACTATTTCAGCTTCTTGTATTTTGTCGTAAGGGCGAGAAATATCATCAACTTTTATAAAATCGACGCCCCAATCAGCATACATTTGTATGATGGAATCATAATAGGCTTGGCCTGCAGCTTTAGTTGCATCAACCCCATACATATCTGGGTTCCACGGACAAATCGAATCAAGCAAAGCAATATCTTTAGCAAAAAACTCTGTACCTTTAATCGGTAAATTTTTATCCACGGCTTGTTTTGGTATGCCTCGCATAATATGGATACCAAAACGCATACCTTTGGCATGTACATAGTCAGCTATGGTTTTAAATCCGATATTATCTTTTGCAGACGGAAAACGGTTGAGCGCTGGAGTTAAGCGGCCGTATTGATCCATAGTTAAAGTCGCATTGGCATCGTAATAGTGTGAATTACCGCCTGGCTCATACCATTGAATATCTATGGTGAAAATATCATATCCGGCAGGTAATAAGTGTTCGGCCATTGCATCAACTTGTGCTAACGCTTGTTGTTCTGTGATTGAGGTTCCAAAATAGTCCCAGCTATTCCAACCTAAAGGTGGTGT
>NZ_JH767531.1:4972-21956 GCF_000281085.1 Catenovulum agarivorans YM01 | reverse complement strand
GTTTTAGTGTCTTGTGGTTGTGAACAACCACAAATTAGTACAGCTAGAGTGATGGCCAGCTTTTTTATTCGACAAAGTTTCATGTACATCCTAGAAAGTGTGAGTAATTTAGTTATCTATCTAAGACGTTTTTTTGATTTAAAACCGTAAAATAGTCTTGTTATACAATTGATTTAATAATCTTTTTTTGTGGTTTTGCTGGAGTAATTCGTTATTTACGAGTTAAACATAACATTGAGGAAGTAACATGAAGCAAAAAAAATTACCCTATCTAGGCTTATTGTTAATAAGCTTGGCATTTCAATTTGGCTGTAAATCTGTTGATGTGCAAACAAATGTAAATCAGCCACAAACAAAGTACTTAAACCCTTTAGTGAAACAAAGAGCAGATCCTTGGGTATTTAAAGATGATAACACTGGCAGTTATTATTTTATTGCCACAGTACCAGAGTTTGATCGCATAGTTATGCGCAGTGCATCTAGCATTAATGGTTTGAACAGCGCTGAAGAAAAGGTGATATGGTCTAAACATACACAGGGCGCTATGGGCGCACATATCTGGGCACCTGAATTACACAGAATAGATGGCAAGTGGTATGTTTATTTTGCAGCTGGTGATGCAGAAAATATATGGAATATCCGCATGTATGCGCTGTCGAATGCGGCAGATAACCCGTTAACCGGCAATTGGGTAGAAGAGGGGCGTGTTGACTCTGGCTGGGAAAGTTTTTCGCTAGATGCGACTAGTTTTGAACATTTAGGCAAACGCTATATGATTTGGGCGCAGAGCCCACCAGACGACAGCTTCCGTGGCACAGCTCTGTGGATGGCTGAAATGACTAGCCCAACCAGCATAGATACAAGTAATGTTATTGCTATCACTAAACCAACACTTGCATGGGAAACCGTCACTTATAATGTTAATGAAGGCGCGGCTGTAATTATTCGCAACGGCAAAGTATTTGTCACCTATTCAGCAAGTGCAACTGATCATAATTATGCTATGGGGTTATTATGGGCGGATGCTAACGCCGATTTAATGGATGCTAATTCATGGCATAAATCACCAACGCCAGTATTTTACACCAATGAAGATGTGCAACGTTATGGCCCAGGACACAACAGCTTCACTGTTGCTGAAGACGGCAAAACGGATTTGTTAATTTATCACGCGCGCGATTATTTAGAATTAATCGGCAATCCATTAACAGACCCAAATAGGCACACTAGAGTTAGAGCCTTTAGTTGGGATGTAAAGGGTTTCCCTGATTTTGCGCAAGATGTAGGAGAGGAATAAAGTATCATACTGTCCTAACTCATTTCTGGACAGAAACAATTTAGAGCCGAAGGAAGGATCTGTGTCAATCGCGGATGCTCAAGAATGTTTCATTCCTGTGTCTGCTACTACTTTATAACCAAACAAAATCAACACGCTGATAGTATATTTAGTGTGACCATTTAAATTGTTAAAAACCAGATTTGTACACCAAGATTTTTGAATAGGCTTCTATGTATAACGCTAGAAGCCTACCTAGGCAATTTTAAGATTTCATTTTGTTGTAAGCAAGCCGATATAGCACAGGCAAAACAATTAAAGTAAGTAAAGTTGAGGAAATAATTCCCCCAATAACCACAGTTGCCAATGGCCTCTGAACTTCAGCTCCAGTTCCGACGTTTAGTGCCATAGGGATGAAACCTAAACTGGCAACCAAAGCGGTCATTAATACAGGGCGAAGCCTGATGGTTGCACCTTCGATGATTGAGTTTATTAACTCTCCTGTTTCAAGTAATCGCTGTTTAATGAATGACAGCATCACCAGTCCATTTAATACAGCTATACCTGAAAGGGCGATAAATCCAACAGCAGCAGAAATTGAAAGAGGCATGTCTCTTAACCACAAAGCCAATACACCACCCGTTAGTGCTAGGGGCACACCGCTAAATATGATTAGTGCATCTTTTATTGAACTAAACGCTATTACGAGCAGTGTCAAAATAACAAACAATGTGGCAGGAACTACGATAGATAATCTTTGAGTTGCACTCTCAAGTTGTTCAAATGTTCCACCGTACTCAAGCCAATAACCAGCAGGCAATTCAACATTTTGTCGAATTTTTTGCTGTGCTTCTAGTACGAATGAGCCTAAATCTCTATTTCGAACATTGGCGGTGACAACAATTCGTCGTTTACCATTTTCGCGGCTGATTTGACTTGGAACCGTTGTATAATTTAGCTCTGCAACCTCCCTTACAGGTACAAAATCACCACTTTCTGTCGTGATTGGCAAATTACCTAGCTGATCTAGGTTTGTTCGCAACAGCTCTGGGTATCTAACTACAATTTCAAATCGACGATCACCTTCGAATATTAACCCTGTGTTTTCACCTGACACCACAGTTTTTAACCAAGATTGTAAGTCGCTAACATCTAGCCCATATAGAGCTAATGCTTCAGGCTTGGGATTCACAGTAAAAATAGGCACGTCATCAACTTGTTCAAGTCTTGCATCAGCAACACCTGAAATTGTATTGAGTGTAGCCAAAATTTCTTGTGCAGAGCTGACAAGTTGGGATAAATCATCACCGCAGAGCTTAATCCCCAAATCAGCTCTGACTCCGCTAATTAATTCGTTAAATCGCATCTGAATTGGTTGAGTAAACTCATAATTATTGCCGGGAATAGAGCTGAGATCTTTTTCTAGCCTTTCAACAAAATCCGCTTTCGTTAAATTAGGGGCGGGCCATTGCTCTCTGGGCTTTAGTATCAAAAAAGTATCAGTCACATTTGGCGGCATTGCATCCGTCGCCACTTCTGCTGTGCCTGTCTTAGAAAAAACAGTGAGGACTTCATTATATTTCATAATGTGTTGTTCAAGTACCTTCTGCATTTCTACAGCTTGGTCAATCCCTGTACCCGGAATACGCATAGCATGTAATGCAATGTCACCTTCATTCAGTTGTGGAACAAACTCAGAACCTAATTTACTACCAAGGAATATGCTAAGTGTTACAAGTAAAGCTGCGCCACAAACGACTAGCCAACGCAGTTTTAAAGCCCACTTTAAAACCGGACGATATATTGATTTTGCACCGACAATGATCGGACTTTCTTTTTCGCTGATTTTGCCTTTCAAGAATAAGGCAACCGCAGCGGGGACGATTGTGAAAGTAAATACCATTGCTGACAATAGGGCGATGATTACTGTTGCAGCCATCGGATGAAACATTTTGCCTTCAACGCCCGACAAGCTAAACAAAGGCACATAGACAATCGTGATGATCAATACGCCAAAAACACTAGGTCGTATTACCTCATTGGTTGCAGTATAAACAATATCTAGACGTTCTTTGAGGGAAATGACTGAACCATTTCGTTTTTGGCTTTCTGCTAACCGTCGAATGCAGTTCTCAACAATGATTACCGCTCCATCGACAATTAATCCAAAATCCAAGGCTCCCAAACTCATTAAATTCGCCGAGACTTTGCTTTGAACCATGCCCGTGATTGTTGCCAACATTGCCAGTGGAATGACTGCGGCGGTAATCAAAGCGGCTCGTATATTACCCAGCAATAGGAACAATACGAAGATAACCAGTAATGCGCCTTCAATGAGATTTTTTTGTACGGTACTAATTGCTTTATCAACTAGAGTTGTCCTGTCATACAAGGGAACTATAGACACTCCTTGAGGTAAGCTATTTTGAATTTCACTAAGCTTTTCACCTACAGCTAATGCCACTGAGCGTGAGTTTTCACCTACCAGCATCATTGCTGTTCCAATTACACTTTCCTTGCCTTCCTGTGATGCAGCACCAGTTCTTAGCTCTTTTCCTATCGCAACTTCGGCGACATCTTTTACTTTTACAAGTGTGCCGTCATCGCTTTTAATAATGACGTTTTGGATGTCTTGAATAGTTTGCAATTGAGCTTGTGAACGAACAAGAATTTGCTGTCCGCTTCTTTCTACAAAACCCGCTCCTTGATTTGCGTTATTTCGCATTACTGCATGTGATAGGGCTTCATTGGTAATACCGTAGTGCAACATCTTTAACGGATCAGGATTAATATGGTATTGCTTTTTATAGCCACCAATTGCATTTATTTCTGTGATCCCTTTAACCAATGCAAGTTGTGGTTTCACAACCCAGTCATGGATCTCCCTTAACGCCATCGCATCATAGGGTAAGCCATTCTTTTGCTTGGCACTTTCGTCGGCAGTTATACTGTACATGTATATTTCACCTAGGCCCGTCGCAATTGGCCCCATTTCTGGTTCAATGCCCAAGGGTAGTTGCTCCTTAATTGCGCTAAGCCGTTCATTGATTAAGTTTCTGGCAAAATACAGATCAGTGCCTTCTTCGAACACAACAGTCACTTGCGACAGACCATATCGAGAAAGTGAACGGGTATAATCCAGCTTAGGCAAACCGGCCAACCCCGTTTCGACGATAAACGTGATCCGTTGCTCTGTTTCCAAAGGTGAATAACCTTGAGCTTGCGTGTTTATTTGTACCTGTACATTGGTTATATCTGGCACAGCATCAATAGGTAGCTTTTGATAATTCCACATTCCTAAAGCAATGATAAACAAAGCCATGAGCAACATAGTGCCACGTCTACGGATAGATAATTCTAGTATCCAGGCGATCATATTTTCACCTCGATAATATTGAAGCCAATATGAGGTGAATAAAAAGCGCGGAGGTTAGTGTTCATGTCCAGCCTCCGATTTTTTTAGATCAGCAACTAGCAGATAGCTGTTCTTTACAACCACACTTTCACCGACGTTTAAACCCTCGATGATCGCTATATTGATAGCGTCTGAAGCGCCAGTTTTGACTGGGTTAGGATGGTATTCATTGCCCTCTTTAATAAAAACAACATCATTGCCTTCAAACTCTTGAATGGCTTCTTTTGGCACAACAACTGGAGCAGAGTGTTGATTGGTTGTAACCGCCCCTTTAATTGAAGCGCCAAGTGGCCAGTTGTTCGTTTTGTTATTTAACTTTACAAATGCCAACGAATAAGGCTTGTTGTTTAGAGATGGCGTTAAATAGCTAATTTGCCCACTTTGATTAAATTCAGTGCTTTGGATTAGAACCTGTTGCTTGTCGCTAATTTTGCTAAGCTGGTTCGGAAATACCGACAGTTGTGCCCAAACGACATCAAAGTTAGCTATTGTCAGCAAGTTTGCCCCATTTGTCAGTTCGCCAATATTTGCTTGCCTAGCGACTACACGTCCAGACATTGGTGCTTTTATCGAATATTGATTTAGGCTCTCATTCGATTCAATCATGACGAGGATTTCGCCTTTTTTAACTTCATCGCCGATATTGGCTTTGATTTCCTTAATAACACCAGGGAACCTCGCGTTGACATGCGCAAGTGAGGCTGGGTTGGCAACTATTTTCCCGTATAAAATTTCTTCATCACGAATAACTCCGTTAGTAACAATGGCAGTTTCAATACCATTTTGTTTCGCCATTTCAGCAGACATGGTTACAAACTCATCCGCGTGCTCGTCTCCATGCTTTTCGTCTCTGCCTTGGTGACTATGTTCTTCATGCTCGTGGTCATGTTCATCGTGCTGTTCGTTGTTTTTTCCATGTTCATGGGGTTCACTAGCTTGAGTCGAGATGGTGGTCAAACCAATCACAACAAGCATTAATTTGAAAAGGCTGATTGGTGAATTTAATATTTTTTTCTTTTTCATGATTAATTCTCGCTAAAGCTTGAAAGTTGGCTTGCTGTATTACTGGAAGAAATTAAAGGAATGCCTGATAGTGTCACAATGGCCACACTTTGCTTATGTACATCACTTGCTGCGAAAATAAGTGCGTATTGCATATCAATAAGCTCTTTTTGCACTGAAACTAACTCCAAATAACTAAAGCGCCCGTCTGAATAGGCTTTTTGCACTAACGCCAACGCCTCTTCTTGCGGTGGAATAATATTGGTTTGTAATGCTTCAACCGTAAGACGAGCTTCTTCCTGCGCTGCATAGAACATAGCTAATTGACTATATAGCACTCGTTCTGCAGCTTTCTGTTGCTGTTCCACTTCGCTCAATTTTGCTTTTTGGGATTGATAGTTTCCCCTATTTCTATCACTCGTGAATAGAGGGACGCTAACCCCTGCAACCAAGGCTGTGTCGTTGCTACCTTCAAGCCTTTTTATACCTGCGCTCCAAGTTATATTGGCCTTGCCTTGTGTGTTGATTAATTGCACTTGAGCCTGTTGAACTCTCGACTGCTGTGCATAGGCCAACAAATGAGGGCTTTGAGAAAGTTGAGTCATAATGTATTCAAGCGATATTGTTTTAGGGAATGCAAATAAATCGCCTGATACCCTAGAAAATTTCGGTGATTGCTCTCCCCACATAATAGCTAACTTACGAACACTGGCATCTAATTGCTTGGAAATGGTTAGTGTCTTTAATCTAGCTGTTGCCAGAGCTGCTTCAGCTCGTTTTTGCTCTGATGACGGTGCTGAACCAATGCGGACTTTTTTGGAGACAGTTTGGTAGGTTTCTCGTGCTAACTTTTCTGCATTTTCATTAACACGCATGACTTGCTGTAAGGTCAAAACATCGATATATCGGGTTGTTACCTCACCCAAAATATCGAGTGTTTGTATTCTTTCTTCAACTGCAATAGCTTGCTTTTGCGCGTTAACATAAAACTTTCTGCTATTTACCTTATCGCCCAGCTCTACAACAGAAGATATCGACAAGGTTAATTCAGCGTCGCTAAGTCCAGATACATCGCCAGTACCTGCAAAGTTTTCCAATTCAACACCGAAGTTATATTCAGGTTTTAGCTCTGCGGTGACTAATTCGCCGTCTAAACGCTTTTGTTTATATTCAAACGCTGTTAACTGTGGGTTATTTGCAAGCGTTCGTTGTATCGCATCTGATAATGAAACTGATTCAAGGTATAAATCATTAGCAAAAGCGATATTAGTTGTCACAATAAATGACAATACAGACAACCGTATTGTTTTTTTCAAAACATTCACGGTAGCCTTAAAATAAGACCAATTCATATTTTGTCCTGTTTATTTTTATAAAACGAGCGAAGGCTGATTGCCTATCGCGCCAATTAAATAAAAGGACTTATTTTGGGAGGGCGAAGTAGTTGAGAAACTGGGGCTTCAATAACTATCTTCAAGTAGTCAAAGAAATGGTTTATTTTAAAGTGCAAGTTTTTACTAATGTAGATTAGCGCGGCAAATTGTACATGTGAACCATTGCAGTGTCCGCAATGATGGCAATCAGCATGGTTATGCTGGCCATTCTCATCGGTTTGTGTCGATTGTGCAGAGACAGGGTGGTCATCTAAAGCATGAATATGCTGGGTTTTTATGTGTTCAGAATCAAAAACATGAATATCCGCAAGTTTAGCCACAGCAGAAAATGACTGAAGTAATATCAGTAAAATCATAATGTGTGCAGGAAGTCGGTTAATATTCATTTCGTTTTAATTATCACTTAGTTATGCAAATACTACCACTATCTAATGGCTGGCGTCACGACATTGCTCATCTAGAAACTCAATTTCAAGTGTAGTATGAGCAAAATCAAACTCTTTAAGTTCATGCCGTAACTCTAGCTTGTACGCTTTCAGTTCTTCATTTGATATTTCTGTATTTAAAACAATATGAGCGGTTAAAACATTGTTTTCACCATCTAATGACCAAATATGCAGGTGATGCACTTCACCGACAATGGCTTTTGATAACACTCGTGATTTTATGCTTTCAATAAGCTCAATATCTGGCGCAGCTTGCAAAAACAGCATAAGAGTCGATTTTAATGTCCTGAGTACATTAAACAATATAAAAAGTGTGAAACAAATCGACAAAATGGGATCAAGTATAGGCCAGTCAACAAACATCAGGATTATCGAAACAACAAATATAGCGACCCAACCTAATACATCTTCAAGCAAGTGCCAGTTTAACACTCGTTCATTGAGTGTTTTTCCGTGACTTAGCTTATAGGCAGCGTAACCATTTACCACCATGCCAAAAATTGCCAATAAAAGCATTCCCTCGACGTGCGGCATTTCAGGGTTGGCGAGTCTTGGTATGGCCTCTATTAATATAAATATGGAACCAACAGTGAGCACTAAACCATTAATCAGGGCGCCAAGTAGTGAAAACCTCTTGTAGCCGTATGAAAATCGGTTAGAAGCAGGTTTGTTACTTAGCTTATTTAAAACCCATGACATACCTATGGAAATACTATCCCCTAAATCATGGATTGCATCAGCCATAATCGCCGTACTATTGGTTAACCAACCACCGATAAACTCGACTATGGTAAATGTTATGTTTAGAAAAAATGCCCAACCAATGCGTCTTGAAGCGCCTTCATCATGGTGAGAGTGATTATGACCGTGAGAGTGGCTATGCATGTTGAACCTCGGCGCTTACATTTTTTCCTCTAAGCCTTTGTACATTCCAATTAATGATATAACGGATAAAGTTTTGGTACGCCCAACGTTTAATCCCAGTTAGATTGGTTCCTTGCTCAGCATAGAATTCATCGGGTGAATCATAAATGCCAAAGTCATCGTGTATGCCTTCCTTTTGGATATAAGTATTTTTTCCTGTCCATTCAGTCTCTGGCTTTGCTAAGCAGGTAGTAGCAATACCATAGCCACAGAAACTCTCTTTTGTTTGACTGAATTTGGATTGAATTGCACTTAAGTAGGCTTCATCAAGAATAAAGCCTTCTAAATCGATCCATTCACCATTAACTAAGACCTCTACCCAACTATGAATAATGTACTTAGGTGCAAGCCAAAATATATAAGCGGGAATAGCACCTTTTTGAAGTTGTTGATCAATCGTAAAACCATGAAATCGGCATTGAATACCAAGTGCCCGTAATAGAGCCATCAACAAGTTTCCCTTAGTATTACACTGCCCATAGCCATCAGCCAAAACTTCACTTGCGGCTATATCGTCACTGCGGTTGTAACCGAATTGAATCTCGTCTTTAACAAAGGTATAAGCTGCACCAATCTTGTTGTAATCGTCCAAGGTTTGCCAATTACGCTTGGTAATCAATGATTGGATACGGTGATCATCAAAGTCTAATATTTGTGTTTTTTCTAAATAATGGACACTCATTGCCACTCTCCATCAAGAACATGATTTTGATTTGCTCCCGCTACAGCTACTACTTTCGCTTGTTGATTCAACATTGCTAAGTTCTTTCTTCGCATCAGTAATAATTAGATAAGCGCCTCTTAAAATTAACATGGCAATGACACTACCAATTACAATATCAGGCCAACGCGAATCAAGTATCATCACCAGAACACCAGCAGTAATAACCCCCATATTTGCAATTACATCGTTGGCTGAAAATATCCAGCTTGCACGCATATGCACTTCACCATTGTTATGCTTCCTTATTAAAACTAAACAAATGACGTTCGCTATTAATGCGATAAAACCAAAGCCGATCATAAACCAAGAGTGCGGTTCACCTTCTCCGAGTATTCTTCTTGCTATGTCAAAGATAATCAATAAACCAAGCGTTAGCTGAAAATAGCCACTAATAAGAGCAGCATTGGCTTTATGTTTTAATGTTCTACTTACTGCATATAGAGCAATACCATAGACAATTGCATCAGCAAGCATATCCATAGAATCTGCTATCAAGGCTGTCGAATTGGCATATAGACCTACAGTTATCTCAGCGATGAACATAATGGCATTAATGCCGAGCAACCAATACAGCACAGTTTTTTGTTGTGCATCTTTTAATTCAACTTCACAACCACATCCGCTCATAAATCATTCCTAGTAATTTATTTAATAACCTAACTATAAAGTCTATACTTGGTATAGGGTCAAATAAATTTTTTATCATTATGAAGATTGGCGAGATAGCAGATATAACAGGGTGTAGTGTTCAAACCATTCGATTCTATGAGCGCAAAGGTTTACTTGCGCAGCCAAAAAGAACTGAAGGTAATTACCGTATTTACTCGAAAGAGACGCTAGAGCAACTCATCTTCATTAAACAATGTCGAGCCCACGACATGTCAATCCAAGAAATTTCGTATTTGTTAGAAAGCAGAGAAACGCCAGAACAAAGCTGCGACAGTGTAAATGCCATAATTAATGAACACATAGAACAGATTTCGGCAAAAATAGAAGAGTTGAACGCGCTGAAAGCGAGCTTAAATAAAATGGCAAACTCATGTTCGGCAAACCGGAAAATAAAAGATTGCGGTATTTTATCTAATTTAAAACAAGCTAACTTTCCGAAATGAAATATTTGTTATTTATCAATTTATGTAACAATTATGTGGAATTCGTGGCGGCTAGTAGCTAAAAGCAGACATCCATCTTAACGGTAGCCATTGACATAAAAGATCTGCTTTTCGCTCATTTACGACGCTCGACTAAACTCGTAATGGGGCAATTAGTTGCTAGCTCAGCGTTGGACAAAAGCGTGTTATTCATCACTAAACTGCAAGGGTTTCCAATAGTAAATTAAAACCGACAGACACACCTGCATCATTTAGAGCTGTTTTCATTCGAAACGAGCTCTATCAAAGCTTCTAAATCATTTTTCAATTCTTTATGTAACATACCATTAATAAATAATGCAGGTGTTGAGCCTCCAAATTCAGTGTGCATCAAAATCGACAGCAGAGTTTTATTCTCTGTTACAGGAGATAAGGTATATTTCACATTGGACTTCGCTCGAACATAATCACTTTTATGTTCAATCTCAGAAGGAGATATTGTCAAAGTGATAGAATTATCAGCAGGGCTTTCATAGTACGCCGTGTCAAAAACAAAGTCTCGATCATCTATTGGCCAAGGCATGTCCACTACCACATAAACAGTATTTTTATTTGCTGAATCTGACTTCAGCAGTTTGGTAGAGCCACATCTAAGCTGCCATTGCCAGCAGCGATCGCTGGCTGAGAAATAAGGTGATATAGACGATACTGGAGCATTAATTTTAACTTCAGCTTTAACTTGCAAGTAATCAGAACTTTCAAAATGACGAGTGAAAATAGAATAAGCGTCATGTTTGATTTGTTGTTGCCATTCTGATGCAAATACTACTGTTGCATTTAGTGAGAAAATAATTAGCCCTAGCAAAAAACACCGTTTGAATTTAGTCATTTAGGTTTCCGTCCTAATTGTTTCTAATTTCGCATATAGATATTCAGTAAAAAAACCATGCATCAAAAAACGTTGGCCTAAGTTCCATGGACCGACAAGATACTGGGGATATTTATTATAAGCGTATTCAACTATTTCTGGTTCGCCAATAATCTTGCCGATTCTAATCGCAATGGATTGGTCTAAGTTAAAGCCGTTGATGGCATCACGATATTCTTCTTTCGTTAGCAATAAACAAAACAAACACATAAATAGGGCATGAGACGTTTCAAAATCGAACACTTGAGTCTTACGTTTATTGATATCGAACTGGTCCATATCAATAGTTCGCCACGCTTGCCATTTAAGTTGTTCCGGTGTTAAAGGCTGACCATTGTTTTCAAGGTGGATAAAACAATCAAACAACTCTTGATCGTGTTTTACAAACGAGTCTTTCAGCATGTCATTGATAGACTTAGGATATAACTCGAGTCTAGCGTGTTGGTTGGAATTCTCGGCCATAAAATTAAGAATGTTTGACTCGGTAGAAAAATGCCTGAGGATCAGCAAATTGGCCTCTGGAGAGACAAAATGAGTGCAAAACCAACAAATGGTTTTTTGTAAAAAGTCATGGGCACTGAATTGTGGCAAGGGCAACCGTTTTAAAAACCACACAATGTGAAGCAGAATGGCAAATACAAACTGCAACAAAGGTCTTATCGTCCAACGAAAAGGATTATCCAAATCTTTTAGCCATAACTTAACCGCAGCTTGCTCTAGCGGCAGGGAAGAGTCTTTACTTATCGCCTGTAAATAAGGGCTGAATTTTGATTTAGACATTGTCCACTTCCTCCAGTTGTAAGGCGTATAAACGAGCTACCACCTTGGCGGTTTTTTCTATTTTGGCAATGACATGTTCGTTGGTCGCGACACGATCGATCAGCTGATATAACTCTTCAATATGGTGTTCGTCGTTTTCACCATGGTATTTCATAAATTTAGCCATGCTCGGTTCTGCACCAAATTGTTCGTCAACGAGACTAGCCCACTTGGCAGCCATTTTGTTGCCAAGTCCTTCGACTATCCACATTGCACCAATTAAGTCTACTGGATTAGGCTGAGACGCACGGTACATCAAAAATCCATGCAAGGCTTCTGAGCCTATGTTTTTTTCTGCTGTCTGGATGTCTTCTAACTGACCGCCAGCGCTGACGTAGTCTTTTTCTAACATCAAATAGTCTTTGTGTTCGTCTTTAGCGTGATGAATAACTGATGAACGGATGTCGCTGTGGTCACGGTCAAAACTAGACGCGCAGCGCGTGATCCATCTCGAACCTTCGATGACCTGCTGGCGCAGGTTTAACAATAGCTTTTGATAATCCGTTTGGCTTAATTTACCGTGTTCTAGTCGTTTAATGATGCCCACTTTTGATAAGGCTAGATCAAACTCAAACCAAACCTTGAGTAATTTCTGCAAACAAGTTTGGCCGCTGGGGGTTAATACGTGTTGTTTCATTTAGTTTTTCCCAGTTAGTTTTCGCTGTTACTTTTCAACAACGGTTAAATGCATGTAAGCACAGTTAAAACGGCCGCTTTCGGGCACCATACAAAAAATAGTGTCACCGGCTTGGTAACTTTGCGTCTTTAAAAATTCGTCCAACATGATAAAGAACGACGCACAACCGGTATTACCTCGTTCATATAAATTGGTGTACCACCTGTCTTCAGGGATCATGCAATTAGCCATGTTCAGCAATTCAAATATCTTAGATTTGAAATATTTAGATGAATAATGACACAGCACATGATCGATAGAGTTTGCCGACAGCTGTTGCTCGTCTAAAACTTTGAGGTAACCTTGCACACCAACGTTGACGATATTGTCGAGTAGCCGAACATCCTGTCTTAACAACAGGGCGCCGTCTTTTTCAGCATCACTATAGGTAGGATAGTCTTGCCACGTTTTATCGCCGCCTTGTTTTGGTGTCCCCACACTCATGCAAGTCGGATAGACATCGGCATGTGAGTAACTTTTGATCCAGTCAATTCGTAAGCTAGTGCCGGTTGTCGCCGGCGTGTCCTCTAACATTAAGGCGCCTGCACCATCTGACAACATCCAGCGCAAAAACTCGGCGTTAAAGTCGACTTCTTGATGTTCTAATGCTTCATAGCGTGTGTGTTTAAACAGTCTGGAAGCCAGTTCACTGGCAATGACTAAGGCGTTGTTATTACAACCGGCTTTGATACTGGTGAATGCGGCTTTAAGCGCCATCATGCTACTTGAGCAGATACCGTGACTGGTGTGCAGTTCGACCCCAGAAAGGTCGAGTTCTGCCTGCACCATGCTGCCAAATCCGGGCAGTACTAAGTCTCCTTGGCTGGTGGCACAGCTAAGCATTTGAATAGCATTTTTAGCTACTGAGCTATTATCGATACATTCATTGCCTGCTAAAGCCGCCATGGCTGAATTTGAGATAGTGGTTTGTTGCTGTTCATTGATAGCGTAATGACGAGTCTTAATGCCGTTGGACTGCAGTATTTTGTTTTTTAATCGACTTGGTTTACCGTTGATCAAACCCAATACCTGCTCGATTTGCTCATTGGTGATAGCCGGTCCAGGTAAATGATTACCTGTACTCGTAATATATACGTCCAATTACCTTTCCTTTTTTAAATGCACGTTTAAACAGCGAATGTTTTCTTCTATGTATGGGAATACACAGGCCACAGCCATAAACGATAAATAAATGGGGATAAACATCTCGCCACCATGGGGATCCTCAATAAGTTTGAGTTCCATGTTGTTTTGCCAGTTTAGCGTGATCAGGTTTTCAAACTGCTGCCAATTGATGATGACTATGGTTGCTAACATATAGGTAGGTAGTGAACCCAAATAAGTATGTGCGTGCATTTCCCAGATAGAGATCTCTCGTCGAGGTGAGGCGTAATGTACATCCCAGTGCGCAACAAGTTCGTGGCAAAGCCAGGTGATAAAACAAATAATTAAGATAAGGACATTAACTTCAAAAATAAGACAGAGCGCAATAGGGATGGCCATCTGCACTCCCATTATTGAATGCATAATGGACTCTTTGAGGCCCGAAGTTTGTTCGATGCGGGTAGCTCGGTGACAACACCAATCAACAAAACCAGCGATGCCCCAAAGTGGTAAGAACAAAAATAGCAGGGCGTTTATGAGTAAGTCTGCGGTTTCCAATTCCAATGATTCCTTGTCGTTTTAGAAAGTAGGCTGTCAGGTTGAGAAAGTTATGTCTATAGGTTTCCGTATTTAACTTTAATTGGGGACATTATCTGGAAACCATTTATCATTATGTAAATCGTGCTCTTTTCCGAATGGGATATTTTTAACAAATTTGACAACTACTTGCCAGTGTAATTAAAAATTTATGGTGTTAATTTTTAAGAAAAATTTTCTAGATTGTTTTGGGCATAAACATTTTAGAAATGGCAGCATACCTATGTGATTGCTGCAGACTAACACGACTGAAAAAGCCCAGACAAGTTTGTGTCTGGGCTTGGGTTTAGAGGATATTTATTGGCTATAGATAGCCTGTATTTCACTTTCGGATAACGCATAATTGTATAGGCGCAGATCATCTATACTACCGTTAAAGAAGTTGGCGGTATGGTCCTGACCTCGGCCAATAAAGTTTGCGACAGGGCTTATGTCTTGCAGTTTTATACTCATGTTACTGGTTTCAGCCATTAACATAGTATCTTGATAGATTTTTACCTTACCATCAGCAAACACAATGGTTAAGTGAACCCATTGGCCTGTGTTAATCAGAGCTGAGTCTAGGGTTTGTACTTGTCCAGCATGCGCAACTTTTAACTGCATAGGGCCAGCAGCTGATTTTGGTGTTAATGAAATGCTGTCGCTTGCTTCATTACCAAAGTCAAAAATGCGTTGTTCAGCTTCGCCGCCGTTCCATTTAACCCAAGTTGCAATGGTTAGTTGATCGTGGTTTGCAATTCCAGCAGGTAATTGAATAAATTGGCTTGAGCCATTTAGTTTTACTGCGTAGTCGCCTTCAATTGCAGCACCGTACACTAGGTCGCCAGATACAGCGGCAGCAAATTTATTTGGGCTATTATCGGCAGCATTTTGCTCAAATGAAAAGTGCGCTAATAATGTATCGTCACCTGTTGCCCCGGCGCTGGTTACATCGGATAAATCAGAGTAGTTTAAGCTTTTGTCTTCTGCTCGTAATTTATAAAAATAACTTGTGCCAGCATTTATATGGTGATCAACAAAAGTATTGTCGACAATATTTCGCGCAATCGTTTCATATTGACCATCTGCTGCAGTTGAACGCAGTAGCGTATAACCTGCTAGATCTAGTTCACTGTTATCATCCCAGCTTAGCTGAATCGATTCTGCTTGGGCACTAGCTTGTAAATTGACAGGTTTTGCCGGTGCTACCAACTCAACCTGTGCGTCTTCAGGGATAAAGCGCCATAGCTGTTTGTCTTCGCCGCTTGGTATACCTTGCTGCGCATTGCTACCAGCTGTTTCAATACAATATGCACTGTAGCGGCTACAAATAGAAAACCAACCATTGCCTTCATATTGCAAAAACCATTGCTGATTAATTCCGTTTAAAAAGTCCCATTGGCGGATATCACCACCGGCATCTAGATTCCAATTAAAAATGTCTGGCGACTTGCCACTTTCGGCATTGACTAAAGTGTAATAGATGTTATCGCCACCTACATCAACGGCTAACTTGGCCACATCCCATAATTGTAGCTGGTGGTTGTTATCATCAGCGGTTTGAAAATTCGCGGCATTGTCACTGCTGGCCATTTCTAGTAGCTGTAAATTGTCTTTGTTGACTATTTTATAGCGGCCAGAAATAACCGGGCGAATATCATCCCCCCATTCAATATCGACACTTGTTTCAGCATTCGGTTGGTTAACCCAATAACCGTTGCCACCAGGCACAGTAATAGTGTATTCATGTAACGGCCCGTGCCCGTCGAAAAACACAGGTTTATCTTTAACAACAACACGAAATTGCGTAGTTGTTGCTTGTCGCTCTGAACCACTTGCAAATGCTTGAATTTTGCCAGTTGGTGCACGGTAAACTGACGCAGCTGTCCATCGCTCTCTAAATTCAGCATAACCTAAGCGCTTGCCATCACTGGCTTGCACAAATTGTCCTCGGGTATATTCCGCAGGTCCCCAGAAAATGCCAGTATCAATACCATATTCAACACCCACCATAGCTTCCATTATATTGTGCAGTTCATCATTCATGGCTTTGCGGCCGTCAGCTGTCACTTGTTGAAAGAAGCCAGCATAATTGTCGAATGAACCCGCAAGTTGGTGGGTATTGCCGTAGTCGAGTTGGTCTTTTAACACGTTATACCAAGGCAATGCTTCATCATTGTTGAGGGTATTACCGCCAATGATAGCGACATTAGCAAATTCAGGATCGTTTCTTAAAGCTGTCGCTATCGCTAAGAAGTCTTGTTTGTTACCTTGATGAGTTGAATAGTCCGGTTCATTAAATGGGGCAATACCAATAACATTATGGCCTCTAGACTCAATATAGTTTTTGGTTGCTTTAAGCAGCTCAAGCCAGTTTTGAACATTTGCCGAGCCATCGGCATTTTTATATGAATCATCCACTGTTGGTGGATCTGCATTGATAACAACATCAACAGTTGCGCTAACTAAATCAGCAATATCAACTCGTAATTCAGTCCAACCTAACATATCGTCGGTTGTATCCGGCAGATCAGTAAGTGTCCCTGCTGATATAGCTTCAGTTGGGCGGAAAGATACTCGCACAACATCTACTTGTTCTTTGCCCATAA
>NZ_JH767531.1:0-4956 GCF_000281085.1 Catenovulum agarivorans YM01 | reverse complement strand
TAAAGCGCCTGCCGCGGATAACGTTGCCAGCATCAGGCCAAGCTGTGTCTAACCCCCAAGTTTCTATTTTTTTGTCTACACCTTGGTCCGTGGTGTTAAAAGCGATTGTTCTGTCACTTTGCGGCTGTGCAATTATTGTTGTCGCGTCAGCCGCGACAACAACATCTGCTGAATCATTTGCTGTTGGTGGTTGAATATCAGCTTGGTTGTTTGCATCCTCTTCACCGTTGTTAACCTCTAGGCTAACACCACAAGCGGATAAACTAACTGCCAACGCAACAATTGAAAGTTTGTATGGAAACATTTGATTACCTCAATTTGTAGACATAGGCTCGCACAACGAGCCTATGTTAAGAAGAGTATTAGAAATTAAAGCGAATACCGCCGCCGTAGTAACGACCTTCGTCACGTACGTCTTGTGGGAAGCGGTAGCCGTTTTCAACTTCTGTGTAATTTCTAAATGGTCTGGCTAAAATATTCGCCATATCAAAATACACAGTGAAGTTATCACTAACCTCGTAACCAATTGAAAAATCTAAACGGTTGCGCGCTTCGGTTTTGTTTTGCGTGGCAAGTCCGTCGTCGGTTTCATCGTACCAATTCACCCAAGTGTCGCGCACATTATATGAAAGACGTGTTGAGAAGCCTTCACGCTCGTAAAATATCGCTGCATTGTAGGTATATTTTGACAAGCCGTTAATTTGCACGAACTCACCAAATGTACCATCTGCTTCTGGTATTCTTTGTTGACCTTCAAGTTTGGTCATATTTGCACTAATACCTAAATAATGCAGCGCAGTTGGCATGAAATCAAAATCAAAGAAAGTTTGACCACTGATTTCCCAGCCTTCCAATTTACCTTCACCCGCATTTTCAGGTCGATTCAGTCTAACAGTGCCATAATCAGGTGTTTCCACATAACGCGAATACCAACTGGTGAAACCCCATAGATCTTTGTAAAATGCTGCTGCACTCAGATAACCGCTGTCTGAGAAATAATATTCAAGGCTAACATCGTAGTTGTTAGATGTGAGTGATTTTAAATCTGGGTTACCACCAGAACCTTCTGCATCAAAGTCTGGCTCTTCCGCATTTGGATCTTCAAAGCCTGTATCAACGTTATTTCTTTGGGTGATATTTAATGCTGGATTTAAGTCGCCAAAATTAGGTTTAGTAACGGTTTGGGTATAACCTGCGCGTAGTTGTAGATCTTCGGTTAATTGTGCTCTGAAACTAAAATTAGGTAATACATCAGTAAATGCATACTCAGAGTGACGAGGTTCTAACGTTTTTACACCATCAGACCAAACCGTTGAAATACCGTCATTAGATCCCTCAGTTCGAGCTATACGTACACCTGCAAAAACATCAACACCAACATTACCGAGTTCAAAGAATGATTTGCTTTGCAAATAAACCGCATAGGTTTTTTCTTTGGCTAACCATTCATTTGCAGGATCGTTTTCAATTGGATTGTTCCATAATTCAGCGCCGACTGAATCGCCTTTTTCAACAAGTTTTTCGTAAGCAAAGTTTTGTAATTGTGCAGCATTACCAGCTATGCTGTTGCGGGTTGGCACCATATATTGAGTAAATCCTTGTTCCTTACTTCTGAACGGATTGTGCGACAATTGCATATCTAAATAATCCAGATCACTCATAGGAACATGTAAATCCCATAACCAAGCATAACGACTACCTTGACTTCTGGTTGCATCTCGATCGCTTAGTCGTACACCTGTTTCTATAGTGTGTAACCAATCGCCTAACCCTGTGTTAATGGTTGCATCTGTTCGCCATTGAAGACCAGAGCCACTCACATCAAACCTAGATTCGTAATAACCACGAATTTCATAAGTATTTGGGTCCATAATGTCCCAGTCATCACCTGTAGAGAACAATGAGCCATTATCACCATAAAAATCTGCATGAACTGTTGGGGAGAAACTTAAACCGCCATCTAAGCTCCATTGGTCATCGTTGTATTTACTATCTGTGTAGGCCAGATCTGTCTCTATAGTAACCCGGTCGCCAACCCATTTTGCACCTATAGCGTATTGGTAGGTATCTGTATTAGATGCATTTGTCGCGCGCCAAAATTCAGGTGGTAAACCGCCTGATTTAGTGACACTTTTTACTTCGGTATTGTTGCTACCGTCTAACATAACAATATTAGACAAGTTGACATCACCCGTTCCATTCAACCAGTCAAAAGCGCCCATATGGAACCAATAATTGTCTACCATAGTTCTACCTCGGTAACCTTGGTAGATACCATCAAAATAAACTTCTAGTTGGTCATTCGGACGCCATTGAATCGCCATATTCGCGGATGGGCGCCAGCGTTTACCTGAAGAGTTATACAAACCCACACGAGCAGGCAAAACAAAACCACCATCTTGATGCGGTTCTTCGATATTCCAATGTGATTGTGCTGTGTCAAACCAAGTCGCGTTGTAACGCACACCATTGTAGAACTCTGATTTGGCATAGGTAACATTGCCTAAAAAGCCAAATTCACCAAAGTCTGTATTCCAACGGTTTGAATATAAAAGATTGCCTGAAGGTGCGGTTTTTTCACTTTGGTCGTTATAACCTAGATGGAAACCACCTGCGATTTTTTCGCCTTCAAAGTCAAATGGTCGACGAGTTCTAACGTTAACTAAACCAGCCAAACCTGGCTCAACTAACTTAGCTGTGGCTGATTTGTATACTTCGATGCCTGCTAAAGCTTGTGCTGGAAAATCTTGCAAAGATGCACGGCGATTCTCTGCGGTAAAGAATTCACGGCCATTGTAGGTGGTGGTTACGTCAGGTAAACCACGAATAAGTACGGCACTCGCTTCATCGTTAAAGCGGTCGACTTGAATACCTGTTATACGCGCTAAACTCTCTGCTGCGGTTACGTCAGGTAATTTGCCTATGTCTTCAGCGACAACCGCATCGACAAAAGAATCTGAGTTCATTTTTATTTCTTGCGCTTTAATTAAGCTTGAACGTAAACCTTTAACTTCAATCGTTTCCGTGTCTTTTTCTTTCGCTTTCGCTTCTTCAGTTTGTTCTTGCGTCTCTTGTTGGGCATAAGCAGGTGCTAAAGCGGTTGCTAAAGCCAAGGTGAGGGCTGTGGGTAAAAAAGGAATGTTTCGCATTCTAATCTCCAATCAGTACGTTTTATTATTTGTAAATCGAATGCTAAATCAGCCAATTTTGTGAAATTGAACTGCTCTAGCGCTGTTTCCTATCAAACGAACGGATGAAACAAAACCGTAAAAAAATATGATTTATTGTTAAAAATATTTTTTGGCAGCTGCATCTTTAGAAAAAACGAATGGATGAAATTAAACCGTAAAAATAATCCTATGTTATTATTTTATATGGCTATTTCGTTAGCTGGTTGAGTGGAGGAAACCAAGGGCTTTAGATGAAAAATCTATGTGACTTTTTAGTGGAATTAAATTTCGCTTACGGTTTTTGGCTAGTTTTTCGTTTTTTATTAAAGCTTTTATATGATTTTTTTTGATTTAAATATTTGTTGGAGCGTTAACTTAGGTATGAAAACAAAATATACAATTGCAACTTCACTGGTGTTGGCGAGCGTGTTGCTTGCTTGTGGCCAGCAAGCTGTCACACCAACTGAACATAACAAACTAGTTACATTCGCCAATTCTTTGGAGATGCTGGCACCCAAATCAGCATCGACTCAAGTTAAACAGCTCAATGTTGCTGTTGATGAAATCGCGCAAACAATTTATTTGCCACTTAACCTTGGCACTGATTTAACTGCTTTTGATCCAGAATTTATCCTACCGACAGCGACTCAGTTGCAGCCAGTGGGGCCGCAAGACTTTAGCCAAGGGCCGGTAGACTATAGCTTTAGCCAAGGAACTGATATCAAAACTTACCGAGTATTTGCTCAGGCCGTCAATAACCCAATTGTTGAAGGTTATTACGCTGATCCTGAGATTATTTATTCGCAAAAACACGCAAAATATTTTTTATATCCAACAAGTGATGGATTCCACGGATGGTCTGGCACCCACTTTGAAACTTTCTCTAGTACAGATTTAGTTGAGTGGAGAAAAGAAGGCACAATTCTCGATTTAACAAAAGATGTCAGTTGGGCAAATAGAAATGCTTGGGCACCCAGTGCAATTGAAAAGCGCATTGACGGCCAGTATAAATATTTTCATTACTTTACGGCGGCACAAAAAATTGGTGTAGCAGTTGCCGACCATCCAGCTGGACCTTTTGTCGACTCAGGTAAACCTTTAATCGACTTCAAACCTGAAGGTATAACTTGGGGACAAGAGATAGATCCAGATGTATTTACCGATCCTATCTCAGGTAAAAGTTATTTGTATTGGGGCAATGGTTATATGGCTGTCGCAGAGCTTAATGCGGATATGCAAAGCATAAAAAAATCCACTATCAAAGTTATGACGCCTGATTCAACTTTCCGTGAAGGTGTTGAGGTTTTCTTTAGAAATAACAAATATTATTTTTTATGGTCAGAAAACGATACTCGTGAGCCTGGTTATAGAGTTAGATATGCAACAGCAGATTCGCCGCTGGGGCCATTAACTATACCAGCCGACAATTTAGTGATTGAACAAGATAAAGTTAAACAAATCTTCGCGACTGGGCACAACTCAGTTATCAACAAAGCAGGGACCGATGACTGGTACATTATTTATCACAGATTTAACCGGCCAAATGGACTTGTTATGGGTGGTGATGCTGGTTTTCATCGAGAGGTATGTATCGACAAGCTAGTGTTTAATGCCGATGGTAGTATTCGCCAAACTAAACCTACACTTGAAGGTTTAACCTACTAGCGAATTCAGTCATATTCTTACGGTTTTTTCTAATTTTTTCGTCTTATAAAGATGAAAATATTAAAAAATGGTGAGTTTATGACACGCTACACGCTTGGTTTAGATTACGGTTCAGATTCTG
>NZ_AJWM01000041.1 GCF_000281085.1 Catenovulum agarivorans YM01 | reverse complement strand
GATTCAGATTTCTTTCAATCTGACGGGTTTGCCAGCTTCGCTGGGCAAACAAAAAGGCCGCTACCTAAAAGGTAGCGGCCTTCATTTGAACTTAGTATTTATACTTGTATTAAATTTAACAACTAATAGCTATAACCATCATGTGTATTGCTTAAGCTATAAAAAGTCGCTTGTACATAATCGTTACCATCACCTGTATTGTTTTGGTTATATACACCAGCTTTAAAATACATATATTGATTTGAACCGTTATGGTAACCACTATTGCTCATATCGACAGTTTGTACCACATCAGGTTTGTTGTCTCGGTAGATAGTGACTGTTAATGTGTTACCTGTAACATTTATTGAGTATCCGAATCGCTCGCCTAACTCTATACCATCAGAAGGTTCTGAGGCTGAGCTTGAGCGATCACCTATCATGTTGTACCACTGTTCACTATTACCATTGCCCGGTTCATGCGCCAAATAAATTGAGCCTTTAGTGTGGCCAGGTAATAAACGGTAATACAAACGCGCAGGTTCATCATCTGTTGCGTGAATTTGTCCGATAATCACGCGGCCTACTTGGCTACTGCTACCTGTCGTCGTTACGTAGTCAACTTTTAATTCAGCCGTTAATTCACCATCTATACCACCAGCAGCACTTTTGTCTGACGATGAATATGTTGAGAATACCCAGTTATTTTTATTTACGCCTTGAGTGCTAATACTGGTGTCGCCTCTACGTAACATTTCACGTAACTCTGAACGTGTATAACTTGTATTGGTTGACGTTTTAGGCCCATCAATTGGCGCTTTAAACACCATACCACCGTCGGTTGCTGTGTAAAACCATTGGTTGTGTTCGTAGCCGTTTGCAAGTTCATTTTCTTTAATGGTGTCAGACTTACCATCGTTATTGTCGTCAACTGGTACACCTAAAGTCCAATCGAGTAGATCAAAATTACCTGAAGGTGGCAAACTCGGATCTAAATCACCGGATGGAGTTGGTGTTGGCGTTGGAGTTGGAGTCGGGGTGGGGGTCGGAGTAACTGAACCGTCAGTACAGCCACGTACTTTAGTTTCAATAATACTATTCCACGAATTAGATGAGTTACCATAACCCGTAATGCGCACGTAGCGAGCGTCAGAATCCGTCACATCAGCCGTTTCGTAACTTGAGCTTGAGCCGCTCGATTGACCACCGACCAAAACAGAAGTCCAGTCAGCATTGTTGCTAGAAGTATCAACATCAAAATATGAACTACGAGAATTACCTTTATACCAAACAACTTGTAAGTCTTTGACTTTGACTAAACCACCTAAATCATAAACAATCGATTTGCCTGACCCATTTGATGACCAACGTGACTCATCAGCTAAATCGCTATCTATGGTATTGAGTGGGCCATGTCCATCATTTGTGCCATCATCGGTCGCGTTAGCTATGCTCAAATCTGTGGTACCACTACAATTAACGCTTGTGGGTGTTGGAGTGGGCGTGGGTGTTGGAGACGAAATGCTTTCTAAATAAAAATCATCAAAGCGCCCTTCTCCACCGCTGTATTCGGCAAATATGCTTATTGACGTAGAGCTTGCTGAATTAAACTCGACTGTAACCTGCTCAAAATTACTACCACCGCCAGTTTGGCTGTAGCTAGTGCCATTGACAACGGCACCAATTTTACCTGAGCCTTTAATATAGGCAGTTAAACGATATTGAGTGTTTGCACTTACACTAACCGTTTGTTCGACTTTGGCACCACTGCCAGTAAATTTTGCAGAGCTATTACCTGAATATGCATCGCTTGAAATAGCTGAAGGATCTGTGTCGTTCCAACCATCCCAATTTGATTCAAACCCTGGGTTAGCAATATTTACTGAACTAGCTTGCGAAATGCCTGCCGCGGCGCTCGCTAAAACGCCAGCTATGCAGTAAGCCAAATATTTACTTGTGTGTGTTTTCATTTAGATATTTCCTTTGTTAGTTTTGTGTGTTTTACCAATACAACTACAATGTTTGTTTTGTGGCATACATTGTTTAATACATTGATTTACAATATTTACACATTAAAAACACCCTATCAACAATTTATCGCATAATTTGAAAGACAATTTTGTTTGCTCTGTATGCCAAATGTGCCAAAATTAAGTCGATCAGTTCGAAAGTCATGAGATAAATTAGAATAAATTTATTTGTTCACAGTAAGTAGAAATTGTCGCTTTTATAGAAATTCGAGCTTTTAAGTTAGCAACAATTAACTTTAAAACCATTAATATACAAATACTTATGAGATATCGGTGTCCTTAAATTTGTCTTGGTGTGTTAGCTATTGAAAAAAAGAGGTGGCATTTTCATCATAATCATGTAAATAAAATGGTAGACAAAAATGTAATACTTGGTATTCTTTGTAAGAATCAATTGTCTTACATTGGTGTTAGCTTTTTTGTAATGCGTTTTTGCATGGCATAGCTGAATTATCACCTTAAGTCCATTCGGGGCGCAGACTTTGATAGACCGTTTAAAAAATAATAGAGAGTAATTTAATATGTCTAAAAAAATAGCTTTAGTGACTGGTGCAACCGGTGGTATTGGTTTTGAAGTAGCAAAGCGTCTCGGCCAAGATGGATACACTGTTGTACTTAATGGTATTGAAGATGAGCAAGGTGCTGCTCGTGTTGAAGAGCTTAAAGGCTTAGGCATTGAAGCTGAGTATTATGGTTTTGATGTAACTAATGATGAAGCTGTTAGCCAGAATGTAACTGCGATTGGCGAAAAATATGGCCAAATCGATGTTGTTGTAAACAACGCTGGTGGTTTAGGTGGCCGTAGCCCAGTTGAGAGCATGACAACTGATTTTTATCGTTTTGTTATGGCGCTTAACTTAGATAGTGCTTTCTTTGTTTCAAGAGCAGCTATTCCTTTCTTGAAGAAAACAACTGGCGGTTCAATTATTAACTATACGTCAAACGCTGGTTGGAATGCTGGTGGCCCAGGTGCAGGCATTTACGCTGTATCTAAAGGTGCAGTGCATACTTTAACTCGTGCATTAGCCAAAGAATTAGCTCCAGCGGGTATCCGTGTAAACGCTGTATCTCCTGGCACTATCGACACGCCTTTCCACGCGCAAATCAAAGCAACTAAGCCTGAAGTATTTGCATCATGGAAAGACAGCATTATGTTAGGTCGTTTAGGCCAACCTGAAGAAGTTGCTTCAGTTGTATCTTTCTTAGTTAGCAAAGATGCGTCATTTATTACTGCTGAAACAATTCAAATCGGTGGTGGTCAAGCTTTAGGTATCTAATCTCAAGCTTATATTTGCCGAAGATACAGCTGTCCACTTTTTGTATCTTCGGCGTTTAATTCGCCCCATAGTCGGGGAAGGAGTTGGCTGTGACTAAAACTCTATTAATCGTGTTCTGTGTAATGTTAATGTCGGCATGTGGTAGTTCACAAAATACTCAAGCAGATACCTCCCCCACTACTCCACCAGATTCAAATACCCCATCTACCCCAGAGCCAGAAGGTGAACCACCTATTCTTGCAGAAGGCGTTTCGCCGAGTGAACTTTCCATCGAATTAGCTGATTGGTATTTAAGTGTGCCAACAGATACAGATGGCAATGGTAGAGCTGATTCGATCAGCACAAAAAATCTAATTTCCGGTTATGTTGATAGCAACTTTTTCTATGCAGCGACTGACGGCGGAATAGTTTTTAAAAGCCCAAGTTATGGTTTTAGAACTTCAACCAATACCAAATACGTGCGCTCTGAACTACGCGAGATGTTACGCCGCGACAATACCAGCATAAGTACTCAGGGTGTGAACAAAAACAACTGGGTGTTTTCAACCGCCCCCTTAGCTGACAGACAAGCAGCCGGTGGGATTGATGGTCGATTAACAGCTGAACTAGCAGTTAACCATGTAACCACCACAGGTGATAACTACCAAATTGGCCGAGTTATTATCGGACAAATACACGCAAATGATGACGAACCTATTCGACTGTATTACCGCAAGTTACCGAAAAACAGCAAAGGCAGTATTTATTTTGCGCATGAAAAATTAGGTGGTGATGACAGTTACGTAGAAATGATAGGCTCGCGCGCAGACTCAGCGGCAAATCCAACAGATGGTATAGCGCTGAATGAAAAGTTTGAATATCAAATTGAAGTAAATGGTCATCAGTTGAAGGTTGTGATTAGTAGAGTAGGTAAACCGGATGTGACTTCTGTGTTGGATATGTCTAACAGTGGTTACGACCAAGGTGGTCAGTATATGTACTTTAAAGCTGGCGTATATAACCAAAATAACACGTCAGACGAAGCTGATTACGTTCAAGCGACATTTTACCGAATTGAAAATAGCCATGACGGTTACAGTTTTAGCGAATAAAACGCACTAATAGAGGAAATACAATGAAATTTAAACATATTAGTACGCTAATTTTATCTGTGTTTGTGTTAACAACAGCGCATGTAGCGAAAGCCAATGAACATCCAAAGCTGATATTAACTAAAACGGGTGTTGAAAAAATCCAGAAAAATTTGGGTAAAGCTCCGTTATTTGATGCAAGCTTAGAAAAAGTAAAACAACAAGTTGACGAAGAAATAGCGCTTGGCATAGCCACACCACAACCTAAAGATTTTTCTGGTGGTTATACCCACTACCGCCACAAACAAAATTTTATCATTGCGCAAAAAGCTGGTGTACTCTACCAAATATTGCAAGATGACAAATACGCTATATATGTACGTGACATGTTGTTGCAATACGAAGCCATGTACAAACACTTACCAATTCATCCACAAAAACGTTCGTATGCGCCTGGCAAGTTATTTTGGCAATGTTTAAACGACAGTAACTGGTTGGTTTATATGAGCCAAGCCTACGATACGATTTACCATTTTCTGACCGCAGAACAGCGTTCAAAGTTAGAAAATAATTTATTTCGCCCTTTTGCTGATTATATTTCGTTAGACAACCCAGCATTTTATAATCGAATTCACAACCATAGCACTTGGGGTAACGCTGCTGTTGGTATGATAGGTTTGGTGATGAATGATCAAGCACTTATCGATAGAGCTTTATATGGTATCGAGGATGATGGGTTACCAGTTGGTGGGGTTGACAACGATGGTGGCACTATCAAAGTTGCAGATCAGAAAAAAGGCTTTTTAGCGAATTTAGAAGACCCTTTCTCTCCTGATGGTTATTATACAGAAGGCCCGTATTATCAAAGATACGCTATGTATCCTTTCCTAATATTTGCATTAGCAATGGAAAATACCCGCCCTGATTTAAAAGTATTGCAACACAAGAATAATGTGTTGCTGAAAGGCGTTGATGCACTACTGAATTTAACCGATGCTGACGGTAACTTTTTTCCGTTAAACGATGGGCAAAAGGGTATGTCGTATTATACCGCTTCGTTAGTAACCGCGGTGAACATTGCTTATCATTATGGCGATAAAAATCCACAGTTGCTCAGTATTGCGCAAAAGCAGAATCAAGTATTGCTCGACCAGTCTGGTTTAGACGTTGCGTTGGCAATTGAACAAGGCAAAACTCAACCTTTTAAAAAGCAGTCTATCCTATTGAGTGATGGACATGATGGTTCACAAGGTGGTGTGGGAATTTTACGTTATGGCAATGAAGAGCTGTCATTAGTTTTTAAATATGCTGCACAAGGTTTAAGCCACGGTCACTACGATAAATTGTCTTATTCGTTTTACCAACAAGGCAATGAAGTCTTGCAAGATTATGGCCTTGCACGTTTTGTAAATATTGGACAAAAAGGTGGTGGAAACTATTTACCTGAAAACAAAACTTGGGCAAAAACCACGATTGCACACAATACCCTTTCACAAAATGAACAGATGCATTTTGGTGGTAAATATGCAGTCGCAAGCCAACATCATTCAAATTTAGCGTTTTATGATATTGATAACCCTAATGTGCAAGTGATAAGCGCAACTGAAAGTAATGCCTACCCAGGTACAAAAATGCGTCGCACTATGGCCTTGATTAAAAATAAACATTTTGAACAAGCGTTTTTGTTAGACATTTTTAAAGTTAAATCAGCGAGCAAAAATCAGTACGATTTACCCTTTTATTATTTGGGTCAAGTGATTAGCACGAATTTTAGTTATCAATCTCCGGTAAGCTTGCAACCTTTAGGCGACAAAAATGGCTATCAACACTTATGGGTTGAAGGTACAGGCAAGGCAGTTTCAGGCAATACGCAATTTTCTTGGTTAGGTAAAACAAAGTATCACACCTTAACAGCCGTCACTAACGACAGTGACCAAGTATTGTTAACTCGAATTGGTGCAAATGATCCTAATTTCAATTTACGTCGTGAAGCTGGAATTATGTTGCGCCGCAATGATGTTGCGAATACCAGTTTTGTATCTGTCATTGAGTCGCATGGTAGTTATAGTCCAGTGACTGAGTTGTCACTGAATTCCAATAGTAATATTGCTGAATTAAAACTTGTTTATGACGATGAGAATTATACCGCTGTGCGCATTGTTGATATCGCGGGTAATCATCAATTATTTATTGTCGCGAACAAGCTTGTTGCGCCTTCAGCTAAACATAAAGTGACTATCGACAAACAAATTTATAGCTGGACTGGGCCTTATTATTATCAGTAGATAGCCAATCCATATATAGAGGGAGTTGTAGTTAACACAAGATTTTTCGAGGTGTAGATGAAACCACTCCTTGTTTTGTTTGGATTGTATTAAGCTGGCTGTGTGCACCTTTTGTGCACAGCCAATCGCAATTATCTAAGATTGTCGTTGCAACTCATATTGAACCGCCATTGGTTTATCAGTTGGTTGATGGCTCTTTTCACGGCAGCAATGTTGAAGTCGCTAAACTATTGGCTGAGTCGCTCAATCTTGAAGTGGAATTTGTTTATTGTCCTTTTGCTCGCTGTTTGTATCAAACTCAAACAGGCCAAGCTGACATGATGGTGGGCATAAACTATACTGAGCAGCGCGCGCAGTTTTTTAGTTATTTAGCTCAGCCTTATTCAAGTTTAATTACCCCTGTTAAATTTTATTTAAATAAAAATCGCCCTGCAGAAATTAATAAATACGAAGATTTAGTTGATAAAAAGATCGGGGTATTACGCGGTGCGGTATATTTTCAACCTTTTGATAATGACCCACGCTTAGCTAAAGTTCCAGTTGTTGATCATGAGCAATTAATTGCATTATTGCGCGCAGGACGTATAGACACTTTTTTAGCGCGAGATTTAAGTATTCGTCAACGCATCAACCAAGTTGAATACAGTGAGCTGCTAGATGTAGCCGAATTTTCCTTTACCAAGCGCCAAGATTTATTTATTGCCATATCAAAAAAATCACCTCTAAGTTTTTTTCAACAATCGTTATCGTCAACGCTTCTGCAATTAAAACAGCAAGGAAACATTGAAAAGATAATGGCTAAATATTGTTTATCCAGCCAAGATCAAATCCCGCATGCAAATCACCAAGATAATTAATTTACAACTGCAACCATAATTCAGGCCTATCCAGCGGGGTGGCTCGATGTAAATTAGGGTTAGGAATACGAATAACAGTTCTGGCCGCTAAATTAGCTTTATCTAAAGCATTTTTGACATGTGGCGCGTTATAAAAAAGCTGATCAAAACTGCCATCGGCTATCGCTGTTTCTAACCCTTGTTCGATTAAATCACGCAAAGCTGAGTTATCTTTCGCGACAAAAAAGTACATAGGCATTGGATAAATTAATAGAATATTTTGCTCCACCGCCAAAGATAAACCGTCACGACGATGCACTTCATCCCAAGGTTCGTGTACACCTAAAGGTAAATAATCAAAACGGCCACCGTCTAACATATAAAACAAACTTTCTTTTTTAACCGGTGTTACCACTGGCATACCTGAATGTTTTAATATATTGGTATCGCCCCAAAAACGTCCTTGGCCTGCGCGCAATTTGCGTAAATCATTTATAGAATGAACTTGGTTAAACTCAACTTGTTGATCGGCGTGAATTAAAAATAATCTATGCCCTTGCAAACCTTTCATCAAAGGAATACGAATAGGCAGCAAGTTGCTTTCATATTCAGGTTGAGTACCGGCCCACATTATCGACAGCTCTCCTGAATTTAAACGCTCAACTTGTTGTTGCTGATTAAAACTCTTGTTTGATTCGTTTAATTTAAACTGGCTAGAAGCCTGTGCCTTATCAAGCGCCAGCTCAATTAGTTCTACAAAGTAACGGCTTTTATCATCCTTGATTTGGGTGTATTTAATTTCCTGAGCACATACACTTGCACAAACTAACAGTAAGGTAATAAATAAATATTTCATATAGACCGACCTCATATTTACATTACGACATCCTTGTCGAAACACACGAACAAATTTTTGCTTAGCAACCACTAAGCTTTGATCAAATCACTTAATAACTGAGTTTTTTGTTGCATCAATTCAAAATCGCCCTTGCTTTCAACATTGAGTCGTAATAAAGGTTCTGTATTGGATGCCCGAATATTAAAGCGCCAGTTAGTAAATGACAGACTTAAACCGTCGATTTCTTCAACCGACACAGCTTGCTCCGCAAAGGTATTTTTCAGCTTGGCGATGACGCTGGCTGAATCTGCAACCGTGAAGTTAATTTCGCCGCTACATGGATATGCTTGTTGTTGGCGGTGAACCAGTTCAGACAAAGCAACACCTTTTTCACTGAGCAATTGGCAAATGAGTAACCAAGGAATATTGCCGTTGTCACAATAAGCAAAATCACGAAAATAATGATGTGCGCTCATCTCACCGCCGTAAATTGCGTTCACTTCACGCATAGTCGCTTTGATAAAAGCATGGCCAGTTTTGCTCACTTGGCCTTTGCCCTGATGATCCGCAATAATTTGTTGCGTGTTCCAGCATAAACGCGGATCAAATACGACTGTTTCACCGGGTGATTTTTCCAACATTGCCGCAGCCAACAAACCAACAATATAGTAGCCCTCAACAAAGTTACCGGTTTCATCAAAAACAAAACAACGGTCAAAATCACCATCCCAAGCAATGCCTAAATCGGCTTGGTGTTCAACCACAGCTTGTGCAGTGCTTAAGCGATTTTCCGGCAACAAAGGATTAGGTACTCCATTTGGGAAAGTACCATCTGCTTGATGGTTTATTTTGATAATTTCAAACGGCAAGGCATCTTCTAATAAGTCAACAATTGCACCTGCCCCACCGTTACCTGCGTTAACCACCAACTTGAGCGGCTTCAATTTGTTTAGTTGGATGTAAGATAATAAGTGAGCTTTATAAGCGGGTTTAAAATCAGCCGAATAAGTATTACCCGTTTTGTTTACTGCATTAAAGTCTGTCGTTTCAACTTTACTTCGAATAGCATTTAATTGAATAGAATCCAATGGCTTAGCACCAGCTGAAACAAACTTCATGCCGTTATAATCTTGTGGGTTATGGCTCGCTGTTACACAAACACCCGCATCAAAACTGCCAGACTGTGCGGCAAAATAAATTTCTTCTGTGCCACAAGTGCCAATAAAAGTAACATCACAACCCTGCTGTTTTATGCCTTGCATTAACGCATCTGATAACTCTGGCCCTGTTAAACGAATATCATGGCCAACCACTATATGTTTGGCATTCAGTTCATCTACCAATGCACGACCAATATTAAAAGCAATATCTGCGTTTAACTCAGACGGTACTTTTCCTCTAACATCGTATGCCTTAAAACAAGTTAGTTGTGTCACCCAAAACCTCAGAATAAATTCCAAACACCAACAAAATGTAACCGAATACATTTTATTTAGCAAATTATTTTTTTCAATGAATCAGCCACCCGCAGCAAACCACAAAATAAAGCAAATACTATAAAACCAGACAACAACAAACATAAAGCATTTAAAAACAACAATCTAAATAGATTTCAAAGAAATTAAATCAGTTAATAACCGAGCAAAAAACATGTCAAAAATAAAATTTTAAAAAACAAAAAATTTATATTCATCACTAACAAGCTTATCTTATTGGTTATTCCACTAGCTTAAAATAGCAATTTATGTAACCGGTTTTAGTTAAAATCAACTATGCTAAAGGTGTAACTATTTATGTTTTATAAAGTTTTAATTATTTTATCTTTGTGTTTGTCAGCACATACAGTCGATTGTTTTGCACAAAACAAACCGAATCTAGTAGTTATCATGGCCGATGATCTAGGCTGGGGAGACATAAGTTTAAACGGCAACAAACAAGTACAAACACCAAATATTGATAGCATTGCTAACAATGGCGCTCAGTTTGACACCTTTTTAGTCAGCCCTGTTTGTTCACCTTCGCGAGCCGCTTTGTTAACCGGTCGTCACGCATTAAAAACCGGTGTGTATAGTGTAACCCGAGGTGGCGACAAAATGCGTACTAGTGAAGTAACCCTAGCTGAAATCCTAAAACAACTGGGTTATGCAACAGGCGCTTTTGGTAAATGGCACAATGGCGCTCACTACCCTCACAACGCCAACGGTCAAGGATTTGAGCAATTTGTTGGTTTTTCCGATGGCCACCAAACTTTGTATTTTGATCCTGTGTTAGAACACAATCAAAACAAGATCAAAACTAACGGCTATATTGCCGATGTGACCAGCGACTATGCGATAGATTTTATTAAACAAAATCAACACCAGCCGTTTTTTGCCTTTTTACCCATTAACACCCCACATAGTCCGTTTGAATTACCGCAACAACTATTTGCTAAATATAAACAACAAGGTTTGTCTGACTTAGATGCATCGATTTATGGCATGGTCGAAAATATTGATGACAATGTCGGTAAAGTGCTAACAACACTCAAACAGCTCAATCTGATAGACAATACTATAGTGGTATTTATGTCGGATAATGGCCCTGCTTTTCCGCATGGCAACAAGCGTTTTAATGGCAATTTAAAAGGCCACAAAGGCAAAGTTGATTTAGGTGGTATTCTGTCACCTTTGCACATTCAATATCCGGCTAAACTTGCCGGCAAAACTAAAGTTATTCAACCTATTCAACACATAGATTTAGTGCCAACTTTATTAGATTTAATGTCACTGCAGCCAACTGAAAAGATTGATTTTGATGGCATTTCAATGGCCGGTGACATGCTAAAACCTACAGCTGAAATAGTCCCTAGATTGTTATACACCCACCATTTTAGAAACACTCAAAGGCGTAACCAGCAAGCCATTCTTCCTAACCCTGCATCTGTCCTGTACTACCCATGGTTTGCTGTATTTGAAACAGATCAAACATGGCGTTTATTTAATATTGCAGATAACAAAAGCCAAAGCTTAGATGTAGCAGCAACTCATAAAAACCAACTGGATAAAATGCGCAGTGCCTATATGGATTGGTACCTGGAAGCCAGTCGTGATCTAGCAGAAATACCGACACATATTGGCCATGCAAACCATAACACAGTCGAACTTGCAGCACATGAAGGCCATATATCAGGTTTGGGAATAGACTACGCAAACAAAGCTGGCTGGGCACATGACTGGATTGATGTAACAGAGCCACAGCACGCCATTATCGATTTTCCGCTCAAGGTTGTTGCCGCAGGACGTTATCAAATGCGTTTGCGCTACAACAGCGAAAACCAGGTTGAGGAGAATAGTATTCAACTGAGAATTCACCACCAAAACTGTTTAGTTAAAACCCTTGCAGCAACCAAGCCCGACGTTCAGCTAGGCCAGCGTTTGTATTATACCGACGAAGCGGTAGAACAAAGCTGGGGCTATTCTGAACCTTGTGAATTTGAGTTGCCACCAACAACAGACAAATTATTAATTCAGTTTAAAAAATCACCAAAAGCGCCACTTGCAATTAAAGCTATCGAGATAACTCAAATTCTTTAATTTATCTCTTTATGGCCTGTTACATTTTGCAGGCCAATTTATATACTCAAGGATAAATTGCAAACAAGTTACACTAAAAACCTATCCTTTGACTTAGCATGCACAACCATTCAAGCCACTGTTTTATCTATAATTAACTAAAAAACGCCAGTCATAAAACAAAACAAAAATGTAAATTTAGTTACAATGAATTTACATTTTGATCTTTAAAAATATACCGGTTACATTAAATAAGCATTAACACCTACACACTCACATTTAACAATTAGGGGATTAAAATGAAAGTTAAAGCTTTAGGTTTGGCGATAGCACTAGGATTAACTTCAGCGTCACAAGCACTTGCTGGTTTTTATGTACAAAACGGTAACTTGTACGAAGGCAATGGCAGTCAATTTGTAATGCGCGGCGTTAACCACGCGCACACTTGGTACAAAAGCCAATTAACCAATTCGTTGCAAGGAATAGCTTCGTATAACGCCAACACAGTTAGAGTGGTTTTAAGTAATGGGCACAGATGGACGTATAACTCTGCAAGCGAAGTAGCCAACATTATTCAACAAGCTAAAGACAACAATCTTATCGCTGTGTTAGAAGTACACGACACCACAGGTTATGGTGAAGACAGTGCCGCTAGTACACTTGCAAGCGCTGTAGATTATTGGATTGCCATCAAAGATCAGCTAATCGGTCAAGAAGACTATGTGATCATCAATATTGGCAATGAACCATTTGGCAACAATGTTAGCGCGTCGCAGTGGGTTAACGAGCACAACACTGCCATTAGCCGCTTACGCAATGCAGGTTTTACCCACACGCTTATGGTTGACGCGCCAAACTGGGGTCAAGATTGGCAAAATATTATGCGTGACAATGCATCAAGCGTGTTTAATGCCGATCCACAACAAAATATCGTTTTTAGTGTACATATGTACGAAGTATATGGCTCGTACAGCGCTGTAAACAATTATATGGCCGCTTTTGACAGCGCCAATTTACCCTTAGTTATAGGCGAATTTGCTTCAACTCATAAAGGCTCAAATGTAGATGAAGCAGCCATTATGGAACGCGCACAAGCATATCAAATGGGCTATTTAGGTTGGTCGTGGTCAGGTAACGACGCTTCAACAGCTGACTTAGATATAGTTAACAACTGGAATAACTCTAGTTTATCTAGCTGGGGTAATACTTTAATTCACGGTAGCAATGGCATTAGTAGCACAAGTACACTAGCGTCAATTTATACAGGTTCTACAGGTGGCGGAAATGGTGGTTACCCAACTTGTTCTTCATCGGCAGCAGATCCTGACGGCGATGGCTGGGGTTGGGAAAATAACCAAAGCTGCATAGTTGATACATCTTCTTCAAATAATCAAGCCACACACGCCAACAATGGCTACCCATATTGCAGCTCTAGCTCTGTTGATCCAGACGGTGACGGCTGGGGTTGGGAAAACAGCTCATCTTGCGTCGTTCGCGGTTCATCTGCTGACAGCTAATATCTAACGAAATCACACACTTTTTGGGCTCATCTCGAGCCCATTTAATCTAGGCAATTCAATTTTATGCATTTAACTGTGCAGAGATTGTTGCGCCTAAATTACGCCTAATAAGGCACACAACACAAAAAATGGAGAAATCTAATAATGAAATTTAAAAGGCAAAAACTAGTGATTAGCTGCCTAGCTGCGCTAAGTGCTTACGGCACAAATGCGCTAGCAGCTTGTGAATCACCTAGCTATTCAGCTGAAACTCAATACCAAGGTGGCGAATTGATCGTCTACCAAAATTCAGAGTTTAAAGCTAAGTGGTGGATCCAAGGGCAAGCACCAGACAAAAACGAACAATGGGGACCTTGGGAGTTTATCGCGGATTGTGATAGCACAGCCACACCAACGCCAACTCCCACGCCAACGCCAACCCCTAGCCCAGCACCTGAATGTAGCTCGGCGGATTCAGATCCAGACGGTGATGGCTGGGGCTGGGAAAACAACCAGAGCTGTATTGTTGTTGAACAACCAGAAGAAGAAACTGAACATCCAACTTGTGCATCTGCAGATTCAGATCCAGATGGCGATGGCTGGGGCTGGGAAAACAACCAAAGCTGTATTGTTGACCAAGCGCCGCCACAGCAAGGTGTCGTAATTGAGTACACAAATACCAGTAGCGACCTAGTGTTAGACCCAGCAGACGCAAACTATACAAACGGCGCAGAGCTTGTTAACGGTGTTGGCCAACTGAATAATGGCCGCATTGAATGGCAAGTAAATGTATCAGCCGAAGTGCATGGAGAAGTATTTTTTAATATCGCCTCCCCTCACGGACAAAAGTCGAATACTATTTATGTTGACGGCCAATCAAGCAATATTACCACTAGCTCAAGCAGCAGCGACAATATTTTATTCGGTGCAGTTACCCTAACTGCGGGTTTGCATACTATTGGTGTAGATGGTGGCAATGGCAACTGGGGTTTTATCGAAATTCTCTCAACTAGTTTTAGCCAAACAGATACTGTTGAAGAACCAGACAACCCACCAGCCCAAGTTGAACAAGGCGACTTAGTTACAGCCAATGCAACAGCTGAAACTAAAGCTTTATACACTAGCTTGTTAAATATCCCTGACGATAGATTCCTATTCGGTCAACAAGATACCACTTCATATGGCCGTGATGAAAATGGCACAAAATGGTCATCTTGGTTACATGATGATCCACTAGTTGTTCACCGCCCTATCGCATCAGACGTTGAAGATGTAACCGGCACAATGCCAGCGGTTTATGGTTTTGATATTGATGGCATAGGTACAGATACCAATATAGACGGTGTACCTTGGGGCACTTACCGCCGCAATATGATTGAAGCATACGAGCGCGGTGGCATAGTAACAGTAAGCTGGCATGCACCAAACTTTGCAACTGAACACTTAAAAAGTCCTGGTAGTGTTGCTGGGACAAGTTGGGATACATCAGGTACAACTTTATACGATGTATTGCCAGGCGGTTCATTACATGAAGTATTTAAACAACGTTTAACCTTAATTGGCGACTACTTTAAAAACTTAAAAGCAGCTGATGGCACGACGATTCCAGTGATTTTCCGCCCTTGGCATGAAGGCAGTGGTAATTTCTTCTGGTGGGGTATTGGCGCATACGGTGCACCAAATGGTGAACCAGGCAACGCAGACCAAGCGACTTTAGATGCGTTTAAACAATTGTTCCAATTCACTGTGACTTATTTGCGTGACGAGATGGAAGTAAATAACCTGATCTACGCATTTTGCTCAGACTGGTTATGGAACTGGGATGGCATGGGAGTTGAAAATCACTACAAACCTATGTATCCAGGTAGCGATTACGTTGACATTATCGCACAAGATAACTACTGGCAATTAGAGCAACCTTATAGTGCAGGTGGCGATTCAGAACGTTTTGCACAAACTTTGCGTGACATAGTGGCATTTGCTAAACAAGAAGGCAAACCAGCCGCGTTATCTGAAACAGGTCGATTAAAAGATCAACCTGAATGGTTTACTGACCATTTAATGCCAGTATTTGAAAACTACCCTGAAACTTTAGGTATTTCATATCTACTTGTATGGCGCAACCCAATTAACCGTGACGACCAATATGTGGTGCCGTTTGAAAATGATGGTTCAGTGGAAGCAAATGACTTTATCAATTTCTACAACAGCTCAATCAGTATTTTCGGTAATACTATGGGTGACTTGTATGGCGAGGGTTATGAGCCGACAGATCCACCAATTGTGGTAGAGCCAGTTCAATCTCAAACTTATGGTTTTGAACAAGCAACAACTACTGAAGGTGTTGAACTACGCACGGATTCAGCTTACCTAACCGAAGTTGGCTCTGAAGTATTATGGAACTTTGATGTACAAGTGCCGGGCGAATACCGCATTACCATTACATACAGTACACCAGATGGCTCTAAACAAAATACTGTGGTTATGGGTGGAAGCAGCACTTCACAGACGCTCGATTCAGAAACCCCAACAAGCATTAGCCAAGTTGTGCAGTTAGATGCTGGCACTCACCAAGCTGGTATTCTTACACAGGGCAATGACTGGGGTTATATGGCAGTACACAGTTTACAAATTGACCTACTTGGCGGCTTGCAAATTAACAGCCCTGCCAACCTATCACAATTAGCAACAGGCTCTGATGTGGTAGTCGATTTTAGTAAATTTGGTACTTCAGATTTAACCTACTCACTTAATGGAGCTGATGCTGTTACTTATACAGGTGAAAGCCCATTAATCATTGCTAACCAAGGTGATGGTGTTTATCGACTTAACCTAAGTTTAACCGGCACTAGCATTCGCCAAAACGTACGGGTAACTGTTGGTGAAACCACGGGTCCACAATTTGTTGAAACCGCAGGCTCTCAATTTGTATTAGGCAACAAACCATTCTACTTTAATGGTTCAAACCAATACTACTTAATGTACAAACCTGAAGCTATGGCGAAAGACTTTTTCGACCGTGCAGCGCATTTAGGTTTAGACGTTGTCCGTACTTGGATGTTCTGTAACGATGGCAAAACCCATGATGGCGTGTGTATTAATATGAAAGTTGGCGACAACTTCTTATTAAGCATGGATCCAGCACAACGCACAGCTGAACAACAAGCTATAGTTGACCGTAGCTTCGAGTTATTCGACAACTATGTCGCATTGGCAGAAGAGCGTGGTATCAAATTAGTTTTATCACTTGCTGATCACTGGAACTTCTTCGGTAACATTAGCAGCTATGGTGGTTATGCAGATGTCGCAGGTCGTGAGCAGTTTAAAACCTTTATCACTAACCTAGTTAACCATACTAATCAAATAACTGGGGTTAAATACAACGAAGACCCAACCATTATGATGTGGGAGTTGGCTAACGAGCCACGTATTGGTAGCGACTTCGATGGCTTTAAAGCTTGGGTTGACGATATTGCTGCGCATATCAGCCAAGTTGCACCAAAACAATTGGTGTCAATTGGTATGGAGTCATCATTTGGTTTTGCTGATACAGCAGACACTTATGCCAACTTAAAAACCTTAAACAGCAACCCAGATATAGATGCCATTAGCGCTCATTTATACCCAACTTGGTGGAGCATGTCCGACGAAGAAACTTTAGGAAACTTCGACAAACTTGCGCAACTTGCCAGCGAACTAAGCAAACCAGCTTATATTGGTGAGTTTAGCTGGCCAGCAAATAAAATTCGCCAAGCAAGTAACCCTAAAGGTTCGGAAACTGGCACCATTGAACAAGGTTTAGCTAAACGTGCAGAGTTATTCGCAACTTGGTATGGCAAAGCATTTGAATTAAAAGATTCTCTTGGTGGCATGTTGGGTTGGCAGTTATCTGGCCTTGAATGGGGTAACGGTAATGTTGGTTCATGCCAATGGTGTTCTGGCCCTTACGGTGAATACTCAGGCGGTTGGTCAGCCAATAACGATGGATTCCAATACTACTGCACCATTAACTCTGCAGAGTTTTCCATCACTACACTTGGCGCACCGGGCAGCAATGTTGAAGGTGATACAATTCACCTAGACTTGCACGAACCTGTGTGTGAAATCATCAAAGAATATTCAACCAAATATGATGGCTTGAATAATCAGTAGTTGTACCGAATGATAGGCTCAATCTGAGCCTATTTGTTCAGGTTAGTGTTAAAAAAAGAGCCAGCCAGACAGGCCTGAGCTGGCTCAAAGGTGCTCGGAAGCACTACACGGTCGCACTAACAAAAATCTAAGTTACTCTCCTTGTCCTGGAGCAAACGGAAACTCTAGCGCTTTATATTGCTGCAAAGTACCCTGAGGTTTTTCCAAGCCAGCTGGAATCGGGCGCTGCGAAAAGCTTTGGAAATACAATACACACGCATTTCTCCACCAAATTGCTTCGTTTAAATGAATCACATTTGCCATTTGTACTTGCTTAAATTGCAGTGGATCAATCAGTCCTTGTAACTTGTTCCATTCTGTATTTATCTGCTCAACTTGCTCCACACCTAGATAATACCTGTGAACAATTTCATCCCACAAAGCTCGTCCAGTTGACGGCAAGGTATAATCCCAAGGTAAGTGATGGAACCACAACAAATATTTTTCAGGTGTTGTTTTCGGATCTGACAATTGCTCTTTCAATGGTGAAAAATATTGCTCTACCGCATTCACACCCGATGGTGAGCGATTAAAACCTATACCCTTGTTAGTTGCTCTGTGATAATAAACAGGATTCCAGTCGGCACGACCTAAATTATCAACCCAAGGACCTGGTCCGTAATGATGTCCAGTCCCCATAATATGATGCAAACCTAGAGGCGTCATATAATTAACCGTTGCTTCATGTGACAACATCATCATATCCGTTACTTTTTCAACAACTTTAGTGTCGTTGCTTAAAGTCATACGTGTCCATTCTTCAGCAACTTCTGCAGCGGTCAATTGGTAGTCCCAAGCCATACGCCCAAATACATACCAATTAGATTGTAAAATAATGTGTCCAGTCCAATTGCGATCAGAGCCTATATTTGACACACCGGCCATACCGGTTAACGGATACTTATGTACTTGACCCGCAACAACTTTACCAACCGTTGAGCCAGGTCCTTTGGCGAAAGTATCGGTTTTAAGTACTTCTTCATACATAGGGCCTAAATAAACAAAATGCGTGCTAAAACCTAAGTACTCCATGGTGATCTGAAATTCCATCATCATAGGTGTCTGTTTGGTTGCACCAAATAAAGGACTAATCGGCTCACGAGGCTGAAAATCTATCGGGCCATTTTTTACTTGCACCATTACATTATCGCGAAACTTTCCGTCTAAAGGCTTAAACTCGGAATAGGCTTGTTTCGAGCGCTCTTCATTCTTTTCGTTGGCATAAACAAAAGCTCGCCACATAACTATGCCACCATGCGGTTTTAAAGCATCAGCCAGCATATTAGCGCCTTGCGCATGTGAACGACCATAATCGCCAGGACCAGGTTGCCCTTCTGAATTGGCTTTAACTAAGAAACCACCAAAATCAGGAATTAATTGATATATTTCAGCTGCTTTATTCTCCCACCACTTTCGTACATCTGGGTTAAGTGGGTCGGAATTTTTTAAACCACCCAAAGAGCTGGGTGAGTTAAATTTAATTGATAGATAAACCTTTAAACCATATGGTCTAAACAAATCTGCCAGCGCTTTAACTTTTTCAAGATATGCTGGAGTAAGCATAATAGGATCAGCATTGACGTTGTTTAAAACAGTGCCATTAATGCCAACCGAAGCGTTAGCGCGCGCATAATCTACGTATTTTTGATATTTGTATTCTGGAAGTTTGTGCCAATCCCAAATTGATTCGCCAGCATAACCACGCTCAACATGTCTATCTGGATTGTCCCAATGATTTAATACCCTAACTTTTGTTTTTGGAGCTGAAGCAATTTTCACATGAATTAAATTGCGTTCTGTTTGCACTAATCTAAGTAAATTAAATGTGCCATACAGCGCACCAATATCCGTATTTGCCGCGACCAAAACAACAGGTCGGTTTTGATATGCAAATTGTTGAATGACATAACCTTCGTCGCCAACAGATTTAAGTTGCTGCGCCACGTCAGCAGAAAACTGCTGAGCAACCTTGGCTGTTGCGACGATCAAGTTTGCCGTAGACATATCTGTTTGACTAGCGCTTGGTAACATACCCGTTAATGCGTAGTCCAATTCGTCACGAATTAGCTGGCTAGTTTTTGAATTTCCAGCAACATGCCATTGCGCCAGTAGTTTGTTGTATTCTGGCAATATACCTTTATTTTGAATCTGGTCGTATTTAAGCCACAACCGATAACCATCTTCACCAGTGACAATACTTGAAGCACTGGCAAAAGCACTAAACAACATTGTTATGCAAAACCATCCAACAAAAAATAATTTTTTCATCTCTTTACTCTTATTTCGCTGTAATTTGAATACTATCAGCCGTTAAACCTGCAGACTTTGCTACCAGCTTAAATTGGCCATTGGTATTTGCTTTAGCTTTAACTATCACCAAAGCTAGACCATTAAAGGCTTTACGCTGATGTGAGTTAAATGGGGTAAAATCAGTTTGGTCACCATTGTCGGTTGCTACAATTTCACCATTTCCTTCAATTTGAAATTGAATTGCGTTATCCGCTCTAGGTACGGTTAAACCATTTTTATCCTGTACTTTTACCGTTACAAAGGCTAAGTCTTTGCCATCGGCAACTATAGTTGAACGGTCAACCGACAAGTTTAATTGCGCGGTTTTTCCGGTAGTTTGCACCTTAGACTCAGCCCACTTCTGACCATTTTTGTATGCGACCGCAGTTAACACACCCGGCTGATAAACCACATCATCAAAGCGCACACGATATTGATATTGTTTTTTGTGTTTACGACCTAAAGACATCCCATTTAAAAACAACTCCACTTCATCACCCGAGGTGAAAATATGCACAGGTGTCACTTTGCCAACACGCTCAGGCCAATTCCAATGTGGCAGAATATGCACCATAGGTAACTCAGCTCGCCAATGTGACTGATATAAATAAAATCTGTCTTTCTTAAAACCCGCTAGGTCAATAATTCCGTTATATGAACTTCGCGCTGAATAATACGGGGTGGGCTCGCCTAAATAGTCCCAGCCAGTCCAGACAAATTCGCCAGCCACAAACGGGTTACTTTCAACCGCTTTAAATACTTTATCTGCAGACGAACCAAAATCGACCGCGTAAAGTTCATAACTACTGACATGTTTTGCAACTGAATCGCCACCCATGCCATCACGAGCAGGTGAACTCAGTTTGTCGGTTACAGGAAAAGTGTAAAAACCTCGGCTGCTAATCGCAGAAGCAGTTTCACTACCAAGAATAATTTTATCTGGATGTGCCCTATGGTATGGCGCGTATTGAGGTTTTGTTTTAATACGGTCTTTCACCGAATCAAAAATTGCATCTTGGCGGATACCTTCACCTTGATAATTTAAACTAATTACGTCCATACCATTCGCAAATGGCATGTCTGGTTTTGCCCAATTTTTCGAAGCTGTTGTAGGACGATAAGGGTCTTCACTTTTTACGATATCAGTTAAGTGCTGAGCCAATTGATAGCCGGCTTGATCATCATATTGCTCTCCAACTTCGTTGCCTATACTCCACATAATGACAGAAGGATGGTTATAATCGCGGCGAACCAATGCGCGCATATCTTGTTCATGCCAGTCATCAAAAATAAGGTGAAAATCTAACGGAGTTTTTTTCTTTTGCCACACGTCAAAAGACTCATTCATCACCAAGAAACCCATTCTGTCAGTGAGTTCTAGTAATTCTGGAGCAGGTGGATTGTGTGCCATTCGAATAGCATTCGTGCCCATTTCTTGTAAGATTTCAAGTTGGCGCTCTGCAGCACGGCGATTAAATGCAGCACCTAACGCGCCTAAATCATGGTGTTGATTCACACCTTTTAGTTTGATTAATTGACCATTTACATATACACCCGAATTTGGATCAAACTTTAGAGAACGAATGCCAAAATCACTCTGGTATTGGTCAATAAGTTTGCCTTGTTTAAACACCTTAGTAATTGCCGTATACATGTTTGGCGTTTGTTGTGGTTTAGGTCCCCACAATTTAGGATTGTCTAACGAGACTTGTACTTGACTTGCAGCACTGCTGTTTGCCTGAATCCGCACAACTTTTTTATTTGTCTGTGCAGCTAAACCGCCATCTATTTCTCCTAGAGCATTTAATGCAAAAATATCAGTTTGCACTTCTACCAATTGAGTATTGGCAGTGGTATTTTCCACATTCACTTCAACACTAATTTCAGCGTGCTGAGTTGTCGCAGATACAGTTCGAATTTTGCTTCCCCACTGTGCAACATGCACAGGTGAGGTTTTAACCAACCATACGTCTCGATACAAGCCACCACCGGGATACCATCTCGAAGAATGGTTAGGATTATCTAAACGAATAGCAAGCTGATTTGCACCACCAAATTCAACATAAGGCGTTAAATCTAACCGATAAGATGAATAACCAAACGGCCAGCCACCGACTAAATTTCCGTTAAGCCAAACCATTGAATAGGACATAGCGCCTTCAATATCTAGATAGATTTGTTTATTTTTGTCCTGTTCGCTGATGGTTAAATCTTTGCGATACCAAGCAACCCCCGGACTAGGTAAGCGCCCCATACCGCCGCCAACTTCTGGGTTTTCACCTTGATAAAAAGGCCCATTGATTGCCCAATCATGCGGTAAGTCGACAGATTGCCAATTCGCATCATCATAGTTATCTTGCACAAACGCAAAATCAGCACCAGGGTTTCCATCAGGCCTTACATGCTTGTTGCTAAGATCGCTGATAAACTTATTGCCTGTTGGCAATATCCAAGCTTTTAGTACTTGTTGGGTACTTTCTACCGCGACCGCATCAGTTGGTCTGCTGTCGGCATCTTTATCATCCTTAAACACGGTAACTTCAGGGCGAACGTCATAAATCAGCTTATCTGCCAATGCTGTGTCCGGGTATTTATAAAAACGCCAGTCCTGATTCAAAGATTGAATTTCTCGGACAGGTTTACTTTCAACAGTGTTTCTCGGCGCCTCATTGACACCTGAACATGCATTAAGCGTAAGCGCTCCAAATAAAGTTAACACTAATTTTTTCATATGCTATCCATTGTGCTTTCAATGCAATCTTATTGTTAATCATCAAAGTGAGCCGTCAGCAGCGTCGTAAAGCCTGATGGGTTGGTTTAACCATTTACCCATTAAATCTTAACTCTACTTAAAACCTCACGATAAATATGTGATTTACATATAGATAACTGCAATTATGAAAGTTAAATTCTAAAACAAAACATAATAGTCCTAATTACTATATAATGGTAAAATTCAAAAATCTAGTTAATCCAGCAAAATTTTTACAACTAAGTCACATTTAGTCAGATAGATTTTTAATAAATGTAATAAATAATGAAACAAACAGGTTTACATTTCACCATTCTTTATATAGTTTATATGACCATTATAAGATATTTGGATGTTTGTGATGTCTAAACAAAACCTTTCTATAAAAGAGAAACTAGGGTATGGCCTAGGAGACACAGCAAGTAATATTGTTTTTCAGATACTTGCTAATTTTATGCTTATTTTTTATACCGATGTATTTGGTATTGGTGCTGCAGCCGCAGGTACTTTAATGTTGGTAGTTAGGTTGTTTGACGGTATTACAGACCCAATTATGGGTGGAATTGCAGACAGGACACGCACGCGCTTTGGAACTTACCGCCCATATTTACTATTAATGTCAATTCCTTACGGAGTGCTAGCTGTAGTCGCTTTCACAACGCCAGACATATCGCAAGACGGCAAACTAATTTACGCCTACATCACGTATGCGTTATTAATGACCTGTTATACCGCTATCAATATCCCCTATTCCGCGTTAGGTGGTGTTATGACAAATGATCCAAAAGAACGCGCTTCATTACAGTCTTTCCGCTTTGCAATGGCAATGAGTGGTGGTGTTATCGTTGTTTGGGCATTGCCTCAATTAGTCGATTCGTTTGCTGAATACGGTAAACAAGCAGGTTATCAATACGCAATGGCGATTTTAGCTAGCTTAGCAGTTGTGTGTTTTTTAGTGTGCTTTTTATTAACAAAAGAAAGGGAAGAGATCAAAAATACCTCAGATACAAACATACTTCAGGACTTTGGCAATTTATTTAAGAACGACCAGTGGGTTGTTATGTTATTAACAACTGTATTTGTATTAACCCTAATTGGTTTACGCTCTGCTATCGCTCCCCACTATATAAAATATTATGTCGGTGACGAATCTTTAACCAGTAGTTTTTTAACCCTAGGGATGTTTGCTTCGGTATTGGGTGCACTTACTACTCATTTTTTATCACAAAAATTTGGTAAAAAGCCCTTGTTCCAATTCGGCTTAGTCATTGGCGTATTGTCACATGCAGTCTTGTTTATTTTGCCTGCTGATCAAGTCAGTCTAATATTCATTACTTTTTTTATCGCTAACTTCGTACATATGATTGTCACACCGTTAATGTTTTCTATGATTGCTGACACTGTAGATTATGGCCATCTAAAAACAGGTAAAAAAGTTATGGCGATGACCTTCTCCGGCCATTTATTAGGTATTAAACTTGGATTTGCAATTGGCGGTGCAATGGCGGGTTGGATATTAAGTGCTTATAATTATGTTCCAAATCAAGCGCAAACAAATGAAGCACTCACGGGTATCATGCTTGGATTTGCTGCTATCCCAGCTGTTCTGTTGTTTATAGCCGCTATTGTTATGGTTAAATACAAACTAACCGAAGGCAAACTCTATGATATTCAAAAGCAAATAGCTTAACTGCAACTTTCAACCAAATTTCTGAAAAAGCCCTATTTTAATAGGGCTTTTTCTTTTATTAACTCAGTAAAACTCCAGACAACCTTCGGTTTACCCATTATGAAACGAAATAAACAATCTCTGATAAAACTGACTAAATGCTCTAGCATAGTTGGCTTAGGCCTGAGCTTGACTGCAATAGCACAAGAAGTCATCCACGTTACAGCAAATCGAGGACTACTCGCTAGTGATTTGTCGTCGAATAACATCAGTCTTATCGGCTCCCAACTTGAACTCAACAACTTTCAGCATTTAAACCAAATGCTGAGCCAAGTCAGTGGTACATGGTTGAGCCGAGGAAACGGCCAAGAATCACTATTGGCAATACGTTCGCCTGTCTTTACTGGCGCAGGGGCATGTAATGAATTTTTGTTAATGCAAGACGGCGTCGCCCTGAGAGCTCCCGGGTTTTGTAACGTCAATGAATTATTTGACTCAAGCTCTGAGCTAGCAGGTCAAATTGACGTAGTCAAAGGGGCACACTCTGCACAATATGGTAGCAGTGCAGTGCATGGACTGATTAATATAAAATCGCCGCAGCCAACTCAAGCTCTCGACACTCTAGATTTGACACTCGGGCCAGACGGATATATCAAACTTAAAGGCCAACATACAAACACAGACAGCTCACCTTTATATCTGGGCTTAGCGTTAACACATGATGGTGGATATCAACACAGTTCAGGTTATGACCAACAGAAGTTGCTGGTAAAGCAACAAAGTCAATTTGCCGATATTGATGTGACTAATCAAATTTATCTGAGTCACTTGTCACAACAAACAGCAGGATATTTACAGGCCGGAGAAAATAGTTATAAAAACGATAGTTTAACTCGAACCAACGCCATTCCGGATGCATACCGCAAGGCGATATCAGTTAATGCACAATCTAAGCTAAGTCAAAGCAGTCGCGACTATTCTTGGGCAGTAACCCCCTATTTACGCTGGAATGAAATGGAATTTTTAATGCATTATCTACCCGGTCAACCAGACGAAAAAAATGGCCACCATAGCCTAGGAGCTCAAGCCGTATTTCAATACAAGTTAAACGAAAGTATTATCACCACAGGTGCTGATTTAGACCTATCCCGAGGTTTTGTACAACAGCAACAACAAAACTCAACAAATTCAGGATCAGCCTTTTTAGATTCGATATTACCTGCGGGACAGCACTACGACTATCGAGTTGATGCAAGTAATTTTGCTGTCTATATAGGCTTAGAACATGACTTAAGTTCGGTTGTGACCTTAGCAACTAACCTTCGTTGGGACTGGGTAAAATATCAATACGACAATCTAATGTTAAGCGGTAACAGCAAGGATGATGGTAGCAATTGTGCTGGTTCTGGCTGCCGCTACACTCGACCTGATGATCGCAATGACAGCTTTAATAACTTATCTTGGAATGGGCAACTGAATTACCGGTTAACTCAGCAAGCTTCAACATATATAAAATTAGATCATGCATTTAGAGCACCGCATACGAGTGAACTCTACCGATTGCAAAACGGTCAAATGCAGCCAGAGATAGATAGCCAAAAGGCCAATTCACTTGAAATTGGTTACCACTTTGTTTCGAATAAAAGTCAATTGAAACTTGCTATGTTTCAAATGAACAAATCTGACGTTATCTTTTTAGATAGTCAGAGAAATTATGTCAATGACGCAAAAACTCGCCATCGTGGAATCGAAGTTGATTTAAGCCAAAATTTAACTCAATTCGTTTCGATTGATGCCAATTTAAGTCTAGCTGAACATGTTTACACCAATGATCCTGATTTATCCAATAGTGACATCAATATGACTGGCAACAAAATGGATACAGCACCAAATTTAATCGCCTCAACACGGCTAAATTGGCAATTAAATAACCAGAATTTGCTGCAATTAGAGTATCAACATATGGCTGAATATTATCTAAACCCTGAAAATAGCGCAAAATATGATGGTCACAACTTGGTTAACCTAAGATGGCAATATCAAATGACCAACAATTGGCGCTTGGGATTACAATGGTACAACGCGTTCAATACAGCCTATGCAGAGCGAGCAGATTTTGCTTTTGGCAATTACAGATATTTCGTTGGTCAACCAAGCAGATTGTACCTACAAATTTCCTACAACTAACAACAAAAAAGGCCAGGAGCAGAAGCGCCTGGCCTTTCATTAAAACCGTCAGCATATTTTACGACGGTACAAATTATCCGCGATTAATTAAAACGAACCACGAATACCTAGTGTGTAGGTTGTGCCAGAATAGAACACATCGTATGTCACACCAGAATACTCATACCATGAGCCAATTTGCTCATTGGTTAAGTTATATGCATCAAAGGTTAAGGTTAAATCATACTCTAGTGGCAGATTGTAACTTGCAGAGAAGTCGACCTGAGTTCTATCCATTGACATAACTGGGCGATCGAATACTGAGAACCAATTCGTCGAGCCATCTTGATGATAGTAAGTTAAACGAGCTTGGAAGTCTTCGTTTTCATAAAATCCAGTTACGTTGTAAGTCCAGTCGGCAATACCTGTGATCATTGCTCTAGGGTCTTGTGCACTCGAATTGATTGTCGTCGCACTTGCATTAAAACCTAAACCGTCAACAACAAAATCAAGTGGCATAACAAGTACAGCTTCAAAACCGCTCAACTTAGCAACACTATTAATGTTACTTAAAGTTGTTACCAATGTTGTACAGTTTTCTGCACCACCACATTGTTCAAGAGATTCTGCACGTGAATCACCCAAGTTTTCAATGTCCAACCCATAGCCAGGTAACTCTAAGAAAGGAACCGATACAGTGCCGGATTCAGTAAAGCCAGTAACTTCTTTTTCAAAGTAAGTTACACCTAGATAACCTAACTCTGAGAAATACCATTCACCACCAATATCAAAGTTGGTCGCTTCAAATGGAGACAGATACGGATTACCCGCTCTAGCAGATTCAACACCTGATGATGACCATGCTGCGTTAGGGTACATATCAGAAGGATTTGCTCTTGTTAAACTACGTGAGGCACTTGCACGCAGTTTTACATCATCATGCACTTCATAAACTAAACTCATTGACGGCAACAGCTTACTATAGTCAGCTTCTGTCGCTGCATTCATGGTTGCTACTTTTTGTTTTGTATCAACCCAGCGTACACCTGTATTCATACGCAGTAGTCGACCTGCAACCTCAGTTTCTGCATTTGCTTCAAAATAAACGCCTAAAACTTCTTCTTCGATGTCACCAGCTGACTGACCAAATTGGTCACCCGCACCTTCAATTGGTTCAAATTGAGCGTAGTTGGTCGCTTGATAGAATTTATTCCAATCAAGTTGTGCAATACCTGAATATGCATTGTAACCATCAATGACTTTACCCAAATCATCAACAACAGGGTCAGTGATGTAATCACCAAAGTTTTCAATCACACCTGAGCCAACAATGTGTTGCTGGTAAAATTCGCTTGAACCACCAAAACTACGCATACTATTACTGTTTTTATCCCAAGCTAAACCAAATTTAAAGCCAGCAAAATCAGGTGCTTCGCCATAAGCAAAATCTAAGTGGAAACCTTGAGTTTCTGTTTCTCGCTTGTTTTGGTTGATTAAGAAAGTATTACCAAACTTTTCATCTGAAGAAATTGAGCCATCACCATTCTGATCATATTCTTTGGCCCAAGTCCATCCTATATCTGGATCTGAAGGATCATGAGAGAAACCAAAACTAGGTACAGTACCATCGTTTTTGTAGGTCAATGTACCAGCTGGTGCCATGTAATAAGCGTACGGCTCGTCACGGAAGAAATTCGACTCTGTCATACTTGCCGAAACATCCATTTTTAACATATCGGTTAATTGCCATGATAGGCTTGGCATGACACTTACAAAATCTAACTCTTCTTTGTAATCATGTGAACCGACCCAAACGTGCGCGTTGTAAAAGGTACCAGACTCTAAGTAGCCATTATCTGCCACGGTCAAATTTTCTGGGATCATAGCTGCACCTTGGTGCAAATAATTGCGGCGTCCCCACCACATGGCCTCAGTTCTAACAAAATCTTTGTTGGCTTCGCCATACATAAGGTCTAACACAATATCCATATCGTCATTTGGTCGATATTGCAGTGAAACTAAACTTGTGAATTTGTCTGTATCGCCAGAGGTAAACATAGGGCGACCTAAATACGGAACATTCGCTGTATCTAAAGCTTGAGCTGACAAACCTGAAGTGGCAATCGGATCGACAGGGTCACCGACATTCACACCTGGGTGCGCTGCCGCGTAATCTGCTGTTGCTTCAGGGCTCCAAAAGAAATGGTTTAAACCTTCACTGCCTTCAACACAAGAAGATGCTGTTCTTTCTGGGTTATCCCATTTAGCTACGCACCCGTCAGTGTATAAAACAGTTGCTTCATATCCGTCTACGCGTTTAGTTGCTTTTGAGCCGACAACACCAACCAATACACCAAATTTATCAAACGTATTGCTGTAAACAGCTGAATATTTAGGGTCAACGCTCTCTGCTAAATCGTTATACGCACCTTCTAACGAGAACTTAAAGCGCTCACCTGCGCTGTCAAAAGGACGTGCAGTACGCATGTTTACATAACCAGAAACCCCACCTTCTAATTGGCTTGCAGTTGCTGTTTTTGATACAGCCAAACTACTAAACAATTCAGTTGGGAACATGTCTAAATCAACTTCGCGATTACGATTACCAGCACCAAGCGCGCCAGTAGATGCGATAGCCATTGCATTGCCGTTTAGCGCAATTTTTGTAAAACCTGGGCCTAAACCACGTACAGATATTTGTTGACCTTCACCTGTTACATCACGATTAATTTTTACACCTGGGATACGACTTAACGATTCCGCTAAATTTTGGCTAGGCATTTTACCGATATCATCTGCAAAAACTTCATCGACAAAACCTTGTGAGTCGCGCTTTGCTGCGGCTGAAGTTAATAAGCTACCACGATAACCTTTAACCATAATCACTTCAGCTGCTTCGGTTTGCGCTTCAGCTTCGCTTTCATTCACTTCTTGCGCATTTGCTGCGGCCGATGCTACTGCAAGCATCAGTAAACCTTTACGGCTAAATTTGAAAATATTATGTGTATTCATAAAACCCTCTTTGCTTTGTGTTTTGCCAAACTTTGTTAAAGCTGCTGCTGGCTATTATTCTTACTAGTTTTCAAAAAAGCTTATAATGTCATTTAAACTATATGCTTTTAGTTGTTTGAACTATATCGTAAGAATTTATGTTTATCTACATTTTTTTCATTATTTTATCGTTTTATTTACACCTTGGATTAATAGTCATAATAAATTTCTTGCTTAAAACCCCAATAAGATAAATACCAACCAATAAAAAAGCTAAATTTATCAAATAAATATGATTTAACGGTAAAAAACAGATACATAACCTTAACATTAAGCATAGATCAAACATGTTTTTGTCCATGTGACTTTATCAAGCATAGGCATAGGCCCAGATTAGTAAGTTTAGGTGACGGTAGGTAAAAATGTAGGGCCATTGACAAATAGCCCTATCGGAAGAAGCTTCTATTGCTTTGAAGGACGTTTATTATTTTGTAAACTTTCTAAAAAGTGACTCAATGCTGTTACTTCGGTTTGATCTAGTCTGCCACTGAAAGACGGCATACCTCGACTGAGCAGTGCACCGTTTAACAATACCATAGGTAACACCTGTTGCTTAATCATGTGGCTAGTCCTTAAGTTAGGTGCAACGCCACCGCGCCCTTCATTGACAGCATGGCATACCGCACAATTTGCATAAAATAGAGTTTCACCACGTTGAAATTTGTCAGCATCTGTTTGCCACTGCTGATTAACCTGAATGGGTGAAGAGGCAGGAGAAAAACGGTCAAATTCAACTAAATTGTTCTTGTGGACAATGTTTTCCTGTTGATTTTCAACAGTTTTTAATGCAAACGTCAGGAGCTGGCCAGATCTTAGTTTATCGGTATGAATATTTTTCATACCGTATCCACCGCCCCAACCCGCCGCGACAGTTATATATTGTCGACCGTCTAGTTGATAACTCATGGGGGCAGCTAAGATACCAACGCCTGTTTGATAACTTAATAACAATTCGCCATTAGCAGAGTTATACACCTTTAAGTATCCATCGGCGGTTCCTTGAAACACGAGTTTTCCGCCTGTTGCGAGCACACCGCCATTCCAAAACTCATCTTGAATGACAGTCCACGCGGCCTGACCCGTTAGAGGGTTCCAAGCTTTTAAGAAGCCATTCCTTGGAGGAGCCTTTTTATCACGAATAAAAGGTTTATCTGGGCGCGTACCTATGGCTAAATTCCAACCGGCCCCAGTACCAAAACCTGTTTTATTGAATTCCCAATCAAGATCGCGTCCATAAAAAGACACAGTGTTACGTCCTGGAATAAACACATAACCAAGCTCGGGATCAAATGACATTGGATGCCAATTATGTCCACCATCATAATTCGGCGCTATTTCGGCATTTACATCTTGATATCGAGCAAAATCACTTTCAATCGGTTTACCCGTTTGCATATCAATGCCGGTAGACCAATTCATATAAGTAAAGGCATCAGCCCTAATTAACTCACCATTGGTTCTGTCTAAGAGATAAAAATAACCATTTTTTGGCGCTTGCATGAGTACTTTGCGGACTTTGTTTTTTATTTTTAGATCAGCCAAAATCATATGCTGTGTCGCAGTAAAATCCCATGAATCACCTGGGGTTGTTTGGTAATACCAAACTAATTTTCCGCTTTCAGGCTTTAACGCTAATATCGACGAAAGATACAAATTGTCGCCCCCTTGTGGACTTCGATGATTTCTATCCCACGGCGAGCCATTGCCGGTTCCAACATAGAGTAAATCTAGTTCAGGATCATACGCCATAGAGTCCCAAACTGTGCCACCCCCACCATATTTCCACCACTGACCAGTCCAAGTTTTTGCAGCATGTTGCATCGCCTCGTTTTCGAACCCGTCTTTTGGATTACCTGGTACTGTGTAAAAGCGCCATTTCATTTCACCAGTTTGAGCGTCATAAGCTGAGAAGTAACCTCTAACCCCCAACTCAGCGCCACCATTGCCAATAAAAACTAACCCTTTGACAATTCTTGGCGCACCTGTGATTGTGTATGGTTTAGTCTCATCAACCGTTTTTTTCTGCCAAACTAATTTGCCAGTTTTTCTTTCTAACGCAATGAGTCGTCCGTCAAAAGTGCCAAAATAAATCTTATCATCCCAAGCGGCGACGCCACGGTTAACAACATCACAGCAACCATTTATTGCTGTTTGTTTGGGTACTTGAGGATCGTAAGTCCACTGTATTTCGCCTGATTTGGCATCTACCGCAAATACTTTGCTCCAAGGCCCAGTAAAATATAAAGTGCCATCTATCAGTATCGGCGTAGCTTCTATGCCGCGCCACTCGGGTAAATAGGTACGATTAACTAAAGTTAAATCCTTTACATTTGAACGATTTATTTGATTAAGTGGGCTAAAGCGGTTCTCTTGATAATTCTTACCTGTGGTAAGCCACTGCTCGTTACTGCTATCTGCATTGACCAAAGCGGCATGGTCTACTTTAGTCGAAGCAAAACTACTATTAACGAATAACGCAAAAATTAAGCCTATTGGCTGTATAAGTTTTTTCATGATTAATCCAAATTTATAAATGACGATATAGGCATATAGACGCTTATTTGTATGCATTAATAGGGATAATTTTACCTTCAGAGTCATATGTCAGTTCTAACATTTTGACCGAGCGTAGATGCGTTGCTCCGTTAGAGGCGGCACTATCGTGAAAGAATAAATACCACTTACCTTTAAATTCAGCGATAGAATGGTGATTTGTCCAACCGACCACCGGCTCTAGTACAGTCCCTTGAAAAACAAATGGGCCGTAAGGTGAATCACCTATAGCATAGACAATTTTATGGGTGTCGCCGGTAGACCAAGAAAAATAATATCGACCTTGGTATTTATGCATCCAAGCAGCTTCAAAAAAACGTTTGTCGTTATCACCTTGAGTAATTGCTTTACCGTTCTGGTCGAGCAGTATTAAATCTTTTAAAGGTTCAGCAAGCGACAACATATTATCTGCAAGTTTTGCAACTTTGGGCATTAATGCTGGTTCATTGTCTGCAGGATATTTAGCTTGCGACTGAAATTTACCATAGTGCCAATGTTGCAATTGCCCACCCCAAATGCCACCGACATATAAATAATACTCGCCATTGTCATTGTATACGGCAGGGTCAATTGAATAGGTTCCAGCTATAGGATGAGGTTGCGCTTTAAATGGCCCAGTAGGATTGTCGGCAACAGCTACGCCAATACGAAAAATGTCATTTTTGTCTTTTGCTGGAAAGTATAAATAATATAAACCGTCTTTCTCAGCCGCATCAGGTGCCCACATTTGCCTACTAGCCCAAGCCACGTCATCGACATCTAGCGCTTTTGGGTGCAGTGTTGCTGGTTGATCAACTGAATCTAGCGAAATAACGTGATAATCACGCATCGCAAAATGTACTCCATCACTATCAGAAGCAATACCACTGTCAACGTCGTGAGAAGGATATATGTATAACTTATTGTCAAATACATGCGCAGAAGGGTCTGCTGTATAAATTTGTGAAACGAGAGGCGCAGCTTTCGACTGCGCCTTATCTGATTTTATTGCTTGGCAACTAATTAAGCCGCACATCAACAACATGCCGGCAGTATATTTAATAAATTTCATCTTGACCCTAGTTAATATATAGTCACAAAAACCATAATAATTATAATAAGGAAATTTCGTTAGTTTTTCAAAACAAAATTTAAAACAATGTAAAAATCTTTTTCATTTAGCGCATTAAAAGGCACTTTTTGCCGATATGTTGACAAAAAGTTTGAATATATGTTTAAACAAGACTAAATTAACCTTATTGTTAAATTAACAACTAGATGCAATGAATAAACCTTTGTCTAAATTAGTTACAACAAGCCTACTGCTAATGTGTGTTGACGCACAGAGTCAGATTACCCTAGCGCCCCAATTTAGTGACGGCATGGTGCTGCAAAGAGATACTTCCAATACACTAAGCGGCTATTCAGATAGAGTCGATTCGCTTACTGTGCGCATTGATGGCAAGGATGTCGTATCATCTCGTATTTCTAGCGGTTATTGGCAAATAAACTTACCTCAGATGTCAGCTGGCGGGCCTTATCAAATAGAGATTGTCAGCAATGACGGTATCACCCATATTAATGATGTGCTATTCGGTGATGTTTGGTTTGCATCTGGTCAATCAAATATGGAATTGCCAATAGAAAGAGTAAAATACACATATCATAATGAATACACACAAGACCACTTTCCTCAAATACGGCAGTTTAAAGTTGCTAAACGTTCAGCCTATCAAGGTCCATTACAGCAAATAGAAGCCGGCCAGTGGGACAAAGCCGAACAAGGGAACTTAGCTGAATTTTCTGCTGTCGGTTATTTTTTTGCTAAAAAACTTCATCAAAATACCGGCGTACCAGTTGCGATAATTAACAATGCTTACGGTGGTTCTAGAGCACAAGGGTGGATGAGCGAAAAAGCCTTAAGTGCATTTCCGACCGATTTCCAAATTATGCAAATGAACCAACAAGAAAATTATATTGAAAACACCCGCCAACAAGATCTAGTTAACCAACAACAATGGTTTTCTGAGCTTGAGCAAGCTGATCTAGGGATAAAATATCAGTGGCAAAACCCTAATTATGACGACAAACATTGGCGAAGCATATCCGTACCTGGCTACTGGAGTGATCAAGGCAGCGAAAGTAGCAATGGCGTAGCTTGGTACAGAACTGAATTTTATTTGACCCAAGCCCAAGCTCAGCAAACCGCTTTGTTACAACTTGGTAGAATCATTGATTCTGATACCGCCTATGTGAATGGGATTGAGGTCGGAGGGGTTGGTTACCAATATCCACCAAGACGTTACACAGTGAACAAAGACATACTCAAACCCGGAAAAAATACCCTGGTTGTGCGCATAGTTTCACAGCATGGCAAAGGTGGATTTGTTATGGATAAGCCTTATCAGCTGAGCTTTGATGATAGTAAAGTTAACTTAGCTGGTATTTGGAAATTTAGATTTGGACACAAAATGACTGAAGCGCCAGCCAGTCAGTTTTGGCCGCATATGCAACCAAATGCAATGTATAATGCGATGTTAGCACCGCTTAAACACACAAAAATAAAAGGGGTCATTTGGTATCAAGGTGAATCAAATACCTACGACCCAATAACATATCGAAAGCTATTCCCAGCCATGATAAATGACTGGCGCGAAACTTTTTCCCGTCCAGATTTACCTTTCATTTTCACCCAATTAGCCAACTACCTACAAGCTGAAAATGATCCCTCAATCTCAGGTTGGGCTGAAACCAGAGCCGCCCAAGCTCACGCACTCAAATTAACAAACACTGCTATGATCACAGCAATTGATGTGGGCGAGTGGAACGATATTCACCCATTAAATAAAAAGTCTGTTGGTGAGCGATTTGCTTTGGCGGCTTTAAATACAGTCTATGGAAAAAGCAAGTTTGTTTATCAAGGACCTATATTAACATGTGCATATTTAGCGCAATCAAATAACATAGCTATCACATTGGCTAATCCACAACATGGGCTGATGGTTAAAGGTGAAAAATTAGGTGGTTTTGCCGTGTCACAGGATGGGGAGCATTACCAATGGGTAGATGCAACAATTGAGCAAGAACAGGTTGTTTTACATCTTGATAGCGCGCAGAAAATACAATATGTCCGCTATGCTTGGCAGAGCAACCCAGAACGCGCCAATTTATTTAACCAATTTAATCTACCCGCTTATCCAGCTGAATTATCTGTTACTCAGGGTTGCGATTAAAATCATCAAGCGCTAAAGATTCAACTTTAGCGCTTGGTATTGTTTGAACACTTTTACCAATGCCAAAGTGTGCCATCTTCAAGCCGATTTACCGGCAAACATGCTCTTTTATATGGATACTTTTTCGCCAATTCTTCATTAATATCCACACCATGCCCGACAACTTCACCAGGGGTAAAATATCCATCGTCGAACTGATACGCTCGAGTGAATACTGATTCCATCAGCTCACTGTGCGGCATGTGCTCTTGAATACCGAAATTTGGTACCCAAAAATCAAAATGCAATGCAGCGCCCATACAGACAGGCGATAAATCTGTTGCACCGTGGCTACCCATACGCACATGATATAAACTCGCGAGATCGGCAATACGTCTTAATTGAGTGATCCCGCCCGCATGCACGACTGTTGAGCGAATGTAATCAACTAACTGGTTTTGAATCAAAGCTTGGCAATCGTGAATTGAGTTAAATACCTCGCCTACCGCAATTGGGGTTGTGGTATGCTGCCGAATTAATTTAAACCCATCTTGATTTTCAGCAGCGACTGGATCTTCCATCCAAAATAGATGAAACGGCTCCAATTCTTTACCTAAACGACCAGCTTCAATTGGCGTAAGTCTATGATGGACGTCGTGAAGCAAGTGAATATCATCACCATATTGTTCACGTACAGCTTGAAATAACTTAGGCGCAAAGTTGAGGTATTTTTCAGTCGACCAAACCGTCTCGCTCGGTAAATCCGCGTCGGCAGGCTCATATTTATGCCCAGCTTTCGCAACACCATAGGTGCTTTTTACGCCAGGAATACCTGACTGTACTCGAATAGCTTTGTAACCCATGTCAATTGCTTCACCGACCGCATCTAAGGTAGATTCGATATCAGCGCCATTTGCATGAGTGTATACCATTATCTTGTCTCTGCTGCGCCCTCCCAACAGCTGATAGAGCGGCATATTGGCAGCTTTAGCTTTTATGTCCCACAACGCGGTATCAACGGCTGCAATCGCTGTCATAGCAACAGGACCTCTGCGCCAATAAGCGCCTCTGTACAAATATTGCCATATATCTTCAATGCGCTGCGGGTCTTTGCCGATGAGCATAGGTACAACATAATCTTGTAGGTAACTAACAACACTTTTCTCTCGGCCATTCAGGGTAGCGTCGCCAATGCCATACAAACCTTCATCAGTGACAATTTTTAACGTAACAAAATTACGCCCTGGTGAACAAACTATCACTCGAACATCAACTATCTTCATTGTTAGCTCCACTTTATGTATTGAGTTATAACCGCTCAGGTTAAAACAATAAATTAGGTAAAAACATCACGGCTGACGGAAATACCGCGAGCACAGCGACGAGGAAAATGACTGCTGCGAAAAATGGCCAAGCGCCCTTGATATATTCACTCGTTGGGCATTTTAATATATTGCAAACGGCATACATGGCAACGCCAACGGGAGGAGTTGTCCCACCAAAAGTCACCATAATCATCATTAAAATACCAAAATGCACTGGATCTATACCGACGGACTGCACCATAGGCACTAAAATGGGAGTTAACAGTAAAACGGTTACCGTGCCTTCCATTATCACGCCAATACATAGCAGTAAAAATAATGCAATAAACATAATCAAGATTGGCTGTTGAGTAAGACTTAACATGCTCTCAGTTATCGTAACTGGGAGCTGCTCGAACGCAACAACATAACCAATAATGCCGGACGCTAGAATAATCAACATTATCATGCCAATATCAGAAACACTTTCGTAGAGTGATTGAATTATTTGTTGCAGTGTTAATGTTGTATAAGCGAGTTTGCCAACTACACATGCATACACAACTGCAAACGCCCCAGCTTCAGACGGGGTAAAAATTCCAAAACGTATCGTGACAATTAATATAATTGGAAACAATAAAGCCCATTTACAATCATTCATCGCCACTAAAATTTGTTTACCTGTTGGTTTAACTGCGTTGTCTGCTTTAAACCCATGTTTTTTAGCTTGCCAATAAACAACTAACATCATAGTTAACGTAAGTAATAGTCCTGGCAACAAACCTGCGATAAACAATTTACCTATGGATACATTGCCTATGTACCCATAGAGAATTAATCCAATACTAGGTGGAATACAGGCGGTAATTAATGCACTAACACATATGGCGGCGGCACTAAAACCACGACTCAAACCAGAATCTTGCATCGGCTGCCCTAATATTCGTGATTGCATTGCCGCATCAGCAATCGCAGAACCAGACACGCCTCCCATCAGCGCACTCAAAACAATAGTGACATGCGCTAAGCCGCCAGCTATCCACGCAACTAATACGTTGGAAAAGTGGACTAACCTCTGGGTAATACCTGAATGATTCATGATATGACCAGCCAAAATAAAAAACGGTACTGCCAATAGAGGAAAACTTTGACTCGCTGCAACCATACGCTGTACAGCTACAAGCATCGGCAAACTGTCGGCTAAAACGAAATAACTTAAGCCACTAACTAATAAACAAAAAGCCAACGGCATACCAAGCAGCAGCAACACAATAAATAGTAAAAAAATCATTTATTCACCTCTTGCTCGTGTCGTTCAACTAATGCCTTTATATGCAAGGGAAGATCTGCAGGCGGTGTCACCATCTTGAGACTTGAAGAAAATTTAATTAGCTCAAGGCACTGAACAATCAAAGTTGTTGCCATTAAACTTGCTCCAACTGGAATAGCCGCTGTTACCCAAGCATAAGATAACTCAGTACTCCCCAGTGTTCGCTTGGGGTTTAGTTGAACAAGCTGGACACCATAATAAATTAATACAGCCAAAGCGCCGATGGCAAAAAGGTTTAACACAAAAGTCAGCTTTATCTGTTGCGCCAATGTAAGTTTATGCTGGAATACATCTAATTTAGCATGGCTACCCTGCCTGAGCGCTTGGTTTGCACCTAATACTGCAACCCAAGCAAACAGGAGCTGCGCAATATCAACAGACCAAATAATAGGTTGGCCAAATGTGCGCATCAAAGCCGCTAAAAAAACCAAAATGACAATTAATAACAACAACAATGCGGTAAGTTGTTTTTCAATTTTATTCCACATTTTTTACCCCAACAGCCTGCTGGTTTAGATAGGTGCGAATTTGTTGCTGAAGCTTTTGATAACCTAAATTTCGATAAACAACTTGAGTCGCGCGTCGAAATTCACTGATGTCAGGGGTAATAATTTTTATACCTTCAGCAATCAGTTGAGCTTCAATTTCAGATTCTTTTTCTACAACTAAGTCACTCGCAAACTTACCAGCAACCAGTGCCGAATCTAAGATTATTTGTTGCTGTTGAAGTGATAATTTTTCGAACCAGTGATTGCTAGCCACTAGTCCTGATATTAAGTTGATGTGAGCGGTTTTGTTGATGTAAGAGATAACTTCATAAAGCCTTGCCCCATATGTGCCTGCGTGCTGTGCTTCCGCGCCATCAATCACTTGCTGCTGCAAACCACTGTATACTTCTGCCCAAGCTAATGGTGTTGGTGTCGCCCCCATAGCTTGAATTGTTTCAATCCACACAGGCGCACCTATAGTGCGTAAACGAATACCGGCTAAATCTTCAGGTTGGCGAACAATTTTGTTCGCCAAAACATGCCGCTGTCCTTGCCACCAATTGAAAGCTAAAATTTTTAACCCTGAATCCTTTGCAAGCTGCTTTGACCAGTTGGCAAAAATAGGAGAATTTATTAACAGCGAAAGTTCAGCTAAATTATTCAACAAATAAGGAGCACCGACCACGCCAATCTCATGTTGATAAAAAGCTAAGCGCCCAGCGTCGACCAGCACAGCGATCGGCGCCCCGGCCATGGCTTGCTCTAGAATGTCATTATCATTGCCAAGTTGTGAACCAATAAAAATTTGGATAGTTATTGACTGATTTGAAGCTTGCTCAACCAATTGTTTAAATTTTATCAAGCCATGATACATAGGATCGCTCTGGCTTAGTGAAGTAACAACGTTGAGTTGCTCAGCAGCCTGCCCAGCCCAACACATAATAGCGGTTAAGCAACTTAGCAAATAGAGTCGAAAACGCTTGTTCATATCAGTTCAACCTAAGGCTCAACTATTGGAGCGGATAAACAGGTTAAACATAGGGTTTTATCGTCTTGATGTTACCTTGTTTATCGTAAGTCAGCTCTGTCATTTTCATAGAACGTAAATGAGTTTGACCGCCAGACAAAGTACAATCGTGATAAAACAAGTACCATTTCCCTTGGTATTCGGCTATGGAGTGGTGAGTCGTCCAACCTAACACAGGTTCGAGTATGACGCCCTGATAGGTGAAAGGTCCATACGGTGAATCGCCTGTCGCATAAACAATTTTGTGGGTATCGCCGGTAGAATAGGAAAAGTAATATTTGCCTTGGTATTTATGCAACCAAGGACCTTCAAAAAAGCGTCGGTCAGTATCACCAGCCAATATCAGTTCGCCATTTTCATCAATCACTTGAATGTCTTGTGCAGGATGCGCAAATTCCAACATATCATCAGACAACTTGGCGACTTTTGGTAACAAAGCGGGTGCATCGTCAGCTGGATAGATGTCTTTATCCTGATATTTACCGCTTGCCCAACGTTGTAATTGTCCGCCCCAAATGCCTCCAAAATAAATGTAGTGTTGGCCATCATCATCACAAAATACCGCCGGATCTATACTAAAACTGCCTTGCATAGGCTGTTGTTCGGCGACAAATGGGCCACACGGCTGGTCTGCACTGGCAACCCCTAAACGAAACACACCTTGATAATCACGCGCAGGGAAATACAAATAATACTTGCCATTTTTTTCTGCGGCATCCGGTGCCCACATTTGTTTTTCCGCCCAAGCCACATCCGCTACGTCTAAAACACAACCATGGTCTGTTACTTCACTTAGTTCTGAATCTAGAGAAAAAACGTGGTAATCACGCATAGCATATTGGTCACCATTGTCATTAACCGGCGAGTCCGTTTCTATGTCATGTGATGGATAAATATAAATTTTGCCATTAAATACGTGCGCAGACGGATCAGCTGTGTACATGTGCGTAACTAACGGCTCTGCTATTGAGGTTAGGCTAGCTGCTTTTTGCATATCTTGCTTTTGTACACGTTCAGCATCACTAATTAAATTTAACTTCTCTTTTAACATCTTTAACCCAATACCTAATTTGCTGACGCACTATCTAACATGCGTATATTCAATCTTTCGAACATTATAGAAACAAATTATAAATAGTCAACACAACAATAAGGATGTTTTGGCGGAGATTAGCAAATTTAAAAATGAAAATTTTGCCTCACTATTATTTTTTTATTTAAAATAACCTTCCAAAGATTAAATAAATTGTAACAAAACACCAACTAGGCAGCTTGCCGAATCCAGATTAAAACATTGATTTAAATGCACTTTAAGGTTATTCCACTCAATATGATTGGAAAATAATTATTATGAATAAGCCATTATAAATGTTCTATATAAATTAAGTTATATTGCGTACTGACCACTTTACTCCTAAAATAGTCATTTATGAATTAAGCTAAAGATCTGAAATAGAATGCATAACAACACACAACTTTTTATCACTCAAGTCGATCAAGAAGAGCCTTTGACAGACGACTATATGAAAAACCTGTCGGTAGACAATTTAATTTACGCTATGGATGAAGGTAAATTAAAAGTGTTGCTGGCTAAATACAAACAAGGTGCTGCAGCAAATAAATGGGGATTAATCGGCCATTGGGTCAAGTTTGACGAAGATTTAGACAGTGCCGCCCATAGAGTCGTTACTCAAGCAACTGGAGTAAAAAACTTTCATTTGGATCAGCTCGCAACATTCGGTAATGTCAAACGATACCCTTATCACAGAATTATAACTGTCGCGTATTATGCCTTTGTACGTAAAGATGAGGTGAATATTGTTCATGGCGATAATACTCATGAAGTTGCGTGGTTTGATGTTAAAAAGTTACCCGATTTAATATTTGACCATAAAGAAATCATTGTGGCTTCGCTCGCCCACCTCAAGTACAAAGTTCGTCACGAGCCTATAGGATTTAGTTTATTGCCGGAAAAATTCACCTTATTTCAGTTACAAGAAATATATGAAGCCATTTTAGACACCAAATTGGACAAACCTAACTTTCGTCGGAAAATTCAGAAAATGAATCTTCTGATAAACTGCAAAGAAAAGCAGCAAGATGTCGCGCATAGAGCAGCGGCTTTATTTAGATTTGACATCAATGTTTATGAGAAATTGAAAGACTTCGGTTTCAACTTCGAGTATTAATTAGCAATCATGTGTTCGCCAATTTAGCCAAACACGTTTAAACACACAACAAATTCGCGTTAATCGTTCAGATGATTTAAACAACCAATCTGTAATCGCCACAATATATCTAGAAGATCACCTAGTGGATAGTTGAACTCTTGCTCGCTAACTAGGATCTCTTGGTCTAATGTTAATCTTATCTGTGCATTGTGGTTTTGATTGTGTGATGACCAAACATATTTTGAGTTATTTATTAATTATTCTTGTCTCATGGCCAAGTTACGCGACAAAAATTTTGTTCATCAACCCAGACAAACCTGGAAGAAATTTTTGGGATGTCACCACAATAATTGCTGTTACTGCAGCCAAACAACTAGGTGTCGACCTTGAAGTAACATACGGCGGAGGCAATCGATTCAGCAATCAGTTTCAGCTAGAAAATTTAACTGATAAATATGATTATGTAATTTTTTTTCCACACGCTGGAAATGCAATTAGTTCGTTTGAAGTACTAAGCCAACTAAAAACACCTTTTATCACTCTCGAAAGGGCGATTTCAAACGATGAATTGAACACTCTTGGAGACCCAGCTCATACATACCCATTGTGGATAGGGGAAATATACTATGATGACGTTCAAGCCGGGGCTTTGTTAACCAAGGAGCTACTGGCAGTCCATGAAAAAACAAGTTCTCGACCTGCAAGCATACTCGCATTCAATGGCGACTATTCTTCGATATCTTCTAAGCGAGCCATGGGCCTTTCTATAATTTCCAAGCAAGAGAATGCTCAATTAGAACAAGTATTGCATACTATGTGGAACCCAGAGCTGGCGGGTCAAAAATTCTTAAAAGCCATTTTACGATATCCAGACACAAACATAGTTTGGGCAGCATCAGACCAGCTATCGCTGAATATAAGCAAGATATCAGGTGAAACCAATCTGCATTCAAACTTGATTGTAGGGGGAATAGATTGGGAATCAGAAGCGATTTCTGGCATTGAATCTAATACTTACGCTGTCAGTATCGGAGGGCATATTTTTGAAGCCGCGTGGGCTATTATTCTTGCATATGATCACGCTCACACAGTTGATATAACAAACGTGCGTAAACAGTTACCTCTAGCCTACCACGCGATAACACAAGAAAATATACATAGATTTGGTGTAATTAAAGATTCAAGCGTCTGGCCTTGTTTTAATTTCCGAAAATACTCCCGACATCTAAACCAGGCGGTTAAACAGCATAATTTTGATTTAACACTTGGGCTTGATGAAGCATTTTATCAGTGCATTGATGAGCAAAAGCTAGTCCAAACACAACCTTAAAGTTTCAAAATAAAAAATCGAGGTAGATGCGTATCCACTGCCAACCATAAATTTATTGCAAACAGCCAAATAGTCACATAGACTAACAAAATAGTCTTTTTGACTATCATTGTGTGTCGTTGTTTGGTTTAAACGTGGCCTGCTTGACCACGTTTAAACCCTTTTTGTTATTTAACCACCGTCTAATGCTTTTACCCAAATTTCTATGTCACCATCATCAATAAATTTCATTGCTTGAATACCAAGTTTGTCTTGGAAAAACTAAAGTTCATCATCTTTTCAAAAACTAAATCGAATTATGAATTAACATAAGAGTAAAAAGCTAGCCCAACATTAGTGATAAAAAAGCCCACTAAAAAGTGAGCTTGGAAATGAATAAATATTTTCTTATTTTTACGCTTGGTTTACTGTGGAGAAACAGAGAACCAATTGAAGTTCCAACCACCTGCATTAGCCTTAATGCCTAAATTGTGCGTTCCAGCCGTTAAATACACAGTAGTATAAACAGTTGACCAAGTCTGCCATCCACCTGTTGCGGGTACATTAACAGTTGCAAGTACACTGCCACCTCCGGCTTGCTCTAACTGCAATTGACCACCATTAGGGCTGGCAACTCTAAAGCCAAAAACATAATTGCCACTTTGGCTAATTTGTACATTGTTGTAGGTCATCCAATCCCATGTATCAATAGAACCGACACTATAACCGCCAGAAGTGTCTGTTGTTGAACCAACAACAACCCCACTCATATTCGAATAGTTTTCGGCTTGGATATAAGTAGCTTGTTGTGGTGGGTTTTGCGGAAATTGATAGCCCAACCATCCTGGCATTTCGTTCAACACTAAAACACGGTCTGACCAATATACCTCTTGGATCTTACTATTGGAGTTATGCTGAAAAGTCAACTCAGACCAAGGCATGAAAAATGTCCATTGTGATTGCTGGTTAAGTAAAGCAGGCATTGGAATATCATCACATTCACTAATCCCTATTGGTTTACCTGCAGCTTTATTTAAAATGGCATTATATTTTGCTGTCGTGTAACCTTGCCCATCACTCCAATACATATCCATAGTTAGCACATCCCAATTGTTATACCCAGGGTCATAGCTATTCAAGTCATTTGCCATACTACTGAAATCTTGAACATTCCATAACCAAACAATGTTGGTTAAACCTTTTTGGTTTAATAAATAATCGCGAGTAATTTGGTATAAGCGAGCAGAACCATTTGAGCCAGGTCGCCCCCCCCACCAAAACATACCTTGGTTCATTTCATGTAATGGTCGGAACAACACCTCTACACCAGCATCTTTCATTTGCTGAATATAATAAGCAACATCGTCCATCATTGATTTCCAGTTACTATTTATTGCTGTTCCATCTGTGATTAATTGATTCCACTCCCAATCAGACATAGTACTCAAAACACCGTTTGAGTCCCACTGACAAGGTGATTGTTTGGCAGGATTACAGGCGTGCCACATTAAATGGATCATTGCACCGTTATTCCACTCGTTTATCACTTGATTTGTGATCGTTTGACGATGTGCTATCTCATTCGGCTCAAACTGAAAATCTGTACTATACATACCAGGCCATTGACCGGTAACCGCATTTAAATCTCGGCTATATTTGTTAGGATCTGAATTGGGTTGCCTATTGTGCATGGCACCAATTGTTTTAGAACCTTTAATAGAATATAAAAAATCTAAAGTTTCCAACGCATAACTGCTCGCCGACATAATCAGCGCGCTTGAAACAAGTCCAGCTTGAACAAACTTAGAAAAGTTAGTAAGTCTAGTTTTTGTGTAGTGCATAAGTGTACCTTTTTATAGGTTGAGTGAAATACCGGTTACATAAATTGATTGTGTGCAATTGTATGTAACCGGTAGAGTGAATAACTAGCTAATAGTTTTAATCCTTAGATAACACGATATTATCTATCTGAAAAACTGCACCTTTTTGGTTTGCTCCCCATTGAGGGAAAATAACCAGAGGTGAATTGACTGAGTCTAACTGCAACGGACTGCCGTTGTTATCTAGCGCAAGTAAATCATCGATTTTAAAAGTATAATGCTGCCAAATACCGACCGATGGCATAACGCCTTCCACACTCGCATCTAAGCGAACATCACCTGTACCACATGGCCAACCACAATCCATTTTCATAAACCAGTTGCCATCAATACCATCTGGCTCGGCAACAACTAATAGATCAAACGATAAAGTTCCACCAGCATAAGGGCTAAAATCCAAAGGTGATGCAGAACTGAACTCACTGACCACTTCAACGCCTATATATTCATGTTGAATAACTTTGCCATAATGCGCATCCTCAGCATCAACGACAGTTTCAGTGATAGCAGCGACTGATTTATCAGGCAACTTCCAATCAGTTATTTCATCCGCAAAAACTATCGTATCAGCGATAGGAGCAGCAGGTGCAGGGTTCACAATAATATTATCGATTCTAAACACAGTATCTTTTTGGTTTGCACCCCATTCAGGAAATATAACCAAAGGAGACGAAACTGAATCAATTTGTAGTGGATTACCGTTATTTTCTAACGCAACTAAATCATCAATATTAAACGTATAGTGTTGCCACTGGCCAACAGTAGGCGCGACACCTTCAACACTAGCAGTTAACGGAACGTCGCCAGTACCACACGGCCAGCCACAGTCAATTTTCATAAACCAATTGCCGTTTATTGCTGCTGGTTCGTTTACGACTTTCAGATCAAATTCAAGTGTTCCGCCAACATATGCAGATAAATCAACAGCAGTGTCTGAACGAAACTCACTAACAGTTTCAATACCAACATAAGTATGCTCAACAACATTGCCATAAGTTTCATCTTCAGCTACAACAGCCTCGGTGATATTGGCGTTGGTAGAAGGTAACTGCCAATTAGTTAGCTCTTCATTAAAAATAACCAAAGGCTCAACAGTTTGTGCACCAGACGATGGAACTTCGTATACTACCTTATTTCCATTTGTCCACCCTGGCATATCATCTAATTTAACGACATTATCTGCGTTATATAGCTCGCGAATGTTGGCTTTAGAATTATGTTCAAAAGTTAACTCAGCCCAACTCATCACAAAAGTCCATAACGGCTGCTCTAACAAAAGCTCTGGAGATGGAAGTGTTTGCACCTCACCTAATGCAATAGGCTTATTTCCAGCCTTTGCAACTAATGCATCATACTTTTCTTGGGTAAATCCCTTGCCGTCAGTGCCATACATGTCCAGCGATAAAATATCCCAATATTCCGAACCAGGATCATATGTGTTTAAGTCATCAGCTAATGTTGCAAAATCTTGAACATTCCAAACAAAAGTTAAGTTAGTTAGATCTTTGTCATTAACCAAATAATCATGCGTTAACCGATACAGTTCAGCAGTATATGCTTGTTTACCAGCTGTCTTGGACGACCACCAAAAAATAGTTTGATTCATTTCATGGAAAGGACGAAACATCACACGAACGCCCTTTTTATTAAGGTAATCTAAATAAAAAGCCATGTTGTCTAAACGAGCTTTCCAGGTATTGTTTAACTCACTACCATCAGTTAATAAATCAGACCATTGTTGTTCAGTTAACTCATAATGCATGCCTGCTGTATTCCAACCACAAGTTTCAGCAGTTGTTGGAGGACAAACATGCATCATAATGTTAACCAACATGCCTTGCTTCCAGCGCTTTTCGGCTTCGTAGATCATAGACCAACGATTAGCAACATCGTCTTCTGAAAATAAGAAATCGCCGCTCCATAAACCCGGCCAAACACCTGTGGTTTTGGCAACTTCTTCAGTCCATCTATCTGGATCACTATTTGGTTCTCTATTATGAACACCTACAATCGTTTTTTGACCTTTGATAGAATTGAGGTAGTTAAGCATCACAGGTTCCAATAAACGATTATCTTCAAGTTCAGTTTGCTCGCCACCTGAAACTTCAGGTGTATAAGTAATAACAGGCTCTTCGTTGCCACAGCCAACCAAAGCTAGTGTAATCGCGGCAGCTACAGCTGCTCGTTGTGTAATATTCATTCATTTACTCCAAAATAAAGCAAAAATAAAAAGCTAGTAAGTCGCACTAAAATGCTTACGAACGCCTCATCATGCTGACTTGACAAAAACAATAACAAAATAAGTAACCCGTTACAAATTAAAAATATATATATTTTACAAAAAAGTTACTTTTTTTATAAAAATCAATACAAATTACTTACTGCTAGTTTTTTTTCCTATTTTTTTACATATTTTTAATTGAATAGTTACCTTTTTTGATTTAAATTAGCCTAAACCATCACATTTTTTAGGTGTAATGCCACCCAATTTATGTAACCGGTTTTCTTAAATTTACAATACTAATATGGGTACATATTTTATGAACTTCAAAAGAACACTACTTGCAACTGGTGTTACGACAGCACTACTACAAATTATAGCTCCAACAGCGTTAGCTGCAGAAAACTTAGAAGAACAAACCGAAGTAATTAACGTCACGGGTATCCGTGGTTCACTGATTAAATCAGTCGCGGACAAAAGAAACGCAGGCTCTGTAATAGACGCGATTACAGCAGAAGACATAGGTAAGTTACCAGATATTACAATCGCGGATTCTCTTCAGCGTGTAACAGGCATACAAATAAGACGCTCGGCCGGTGAAGGTGCTAGTGTAAACGTTCGAGGTTTATCTCAAGTCACTACATTATTAAACGGTGAGCAGTTTATTAGCACGGGGGCAATTACCGGTTTACAACCTGACTTTAGCGATGTACCTGCGGAATTATTAGGCGGCGTAGCTGTTTATAAATCGTCAGAAGCTAATTTAATGTCAGGTGGTATATCTGGCACAGTTAATCTAAAGAGTCGCCGCCCATTAAACTTGGATGATGGATGGACTTTTGTTGGCTCAGCTGAAGGCTCAAAAGGTAATTACACTGATGATGTAGGTAAAAAACTAACCGCTTTCGCAGGATTCAAACAAGATGATTTTGGGGTTATTGCAACCATTTCAAAATCAGATGCAACGCTTGCAAACTTCCGCTATGGCATGTTCGGCGATTGGATTTACCGTGGTTATCATATGGATGTAAATGAAGATGGTGAACAAGACGTTTTATTTGGCAACATAGATTATGGTATTACCAACAAAACAGCCAAGCGTGATCGCTTAGGTGCATCTGCAACCTTTCAATATTACTTAAATGACCAAGTCGAATTAGTCGCTGATGTGTTTTATACCGAAATGGAAAACAATGATCATGCAAATGGTTTAGTCGTGGACAATGCTTGGCAAAAATGGAGTGGATTTATTGAGCCAATCGAATATACAAATCATGGCCAAGGTCGTGTAAACCCAGGACATGAAGGTGAAGATTTCTATACCACAGATCATTTCAATATTGTTGCGCCCCGAGTTTTATCAAAAGGTGAAGCTGTTACTAGTAAACGTGATTCATTGAATTTAAATTTACAAGCCAATGTATTTGTATCTGACAACCTGAAAGGTACAGTGAGATACGTTCATGGTAAAGCAACCAGCGACAATACATACAATTATGCTGATGCATATGCAACTAGCGGTGCACAACAAAATTTAAACCGTCGTGTCGATGGCGTGGAAGAAGTTGCTAACCCAGGTGGCTGGGGCCCTGAAGATGTTACTATCGAAGTAGACACAAGAGGTGAATTCCCGACTTTTACTTTCCCTGAAGGTTTTGGTACGGATATGAGCCAATATGCTTTAGTGTCTACATTCTCCGAAAATAACCATCTTGACGAAGCAAGCCTTGACGCTTTACGCCTTGATGGTAAGTACGAATTTGACGGAAGTTTTTCTTTTGTTGACATGGCATCTATTGAATTTGGTGCAAGAATCGCGAAGCGCGAAGTTATTTCAAACAATTATGACTTAGCCGCGCCATTCACACGTAAACTCAATGACAACAGTGGTGAAGTGTTAACATCTTATGCTAAATGGAAAGATTCAGGTATTGCTGTAGATGCTGGAACTGGCGATACAATCGGTCGTTACATAGGTTACGAAGAATTAGCTGATATGGGTTATATACACGAGGTTTCTGATTTCGGGCCTGCCAGCAATGGCCAAAGTTTCTTCTTTATAAACCCAGAAGTCATGTCTGATGCATTAGCCTTCCAAGATTCAATTTACCCAGGTAATGTTAAAGCAAACAACTGGTTCAATTCATATAAAGTTGAAGAAGACATTAAGACATTCTATTTACAAGCTAATCTAAGTGGCGAATTATTAGTGCCTTTTAACGCAAATTTTGGTGTTCAAGCAGTTAGCAGCACCATAGACGTAACCGGTTATAGTGGCGGTAATACTTCATTCCTGGTAGTTGATGGCGAGCAATACAATGCGGTAGCTGGTGCACCTGGTCCAAAAGTGGGTACAACAGTAACCAGTAAAGAAACGTTAGATTATTTACCACGAGTAAATTTGAATTTTGATTTAATGCAAAACCTTAAATTGCGTTTTTCATATACAGAGAATCTAACTCAGTTAGACGCACGGTTGCTAGGCGCTGGTTCGAAAGTAACCATGACACCTTATGGCAACGAAGAACTTAAAGGTGTATTTCAAGCTCAACGTGTCGACGTGAGCGGTAACCCTGAGTTAAATCCGTGGAGCTCTAAAAATCTTGATGTTAGTTTGGAATGGTATTTTAACGATGAGGGTATAATCAGTATCGGTGCATACAAGTTAGACATTGAAAGCGCTCCTATGACTGTCAGCAGTGAATTAATTATGGATATCCCAGATTCAGACGGTGTTGTCCGCAACAATGGATTACCTTATGCATACCCGACAAATGGTGAAGGTTTATCTCTTGAAGGTATCGAGTTTGGTTACCAGCAAGGTTATGAATTTTTACCGGGTTTCTTGAGCGGTTTAGGCTCAACCGTCAATTACACTTGGTCGACAGGTGATGGTGGTAATCAAGATTTCTACGGCAAAAGTATGATCATGACTGATAACTCAGAGCATCAGTTAAATGCAATACTTTGGTATCAAAAAGACAATTTACAAGCTCGTATCGCATACAACTACCGCAGCGAAAGATTTAATGGCGTTCCTGGTATTGATGGCCACTTTGCAGCATATATGACGTCTCCGACTAAGTATGTCGATGCGTCTGTTAATTATCAAATAAATGATAATTTTGAGGTCTACCTACAAGGGCAAAATTTAACCAAAGAATTCGAAAGCACCTATATGCAATGGGAAGATGTTAAGGTCAACCAAAACGTTTTCGAAGCACGATATACATTGGGAGTACGAGCTAAATTTTAGAAAATAAATAAATTAGGGGGTCTGAATATCTCAGGCCCCATATTGCAATTGTCTATGGTGTAAAAATGAACAAAACTTTAATTTTACTTTCAGCGATGCTGGTTACTGGCTGCAGCCTTTCAGGTGATGACCAGAGCCCAATTAAATCTTTAACTTCGAATGCTTTCGACAACAAATCGTCAATCAATCAATTTGAAACTGTCTCGTTTGATAGTCAGTTAATTGCTGAATGGCAAGATCCTTATTCATCGGACGATGTAGCCCTAGATCTTAAAATTGTTACGCCTAGCAATAAAAAGCTTTCGTTACCTGGTTATTATGTTGACGGAAAAAGCCTAGAAACTTCACTGTGGAGATTTAAATTATCCCCTAAAGAGACTGGCTCATATCAAGTTCACGCCGTTTTAACTGACGACGGCAAAGTAACGGGTGAAAGCTTAATATACAATTTCACAGTAAAACCTTCTGATGCAAAAGGGTTCATAGAGAGCAAAGACAATTGGACTTTCAAGTATAGCAATGGAGAATTGTTTAGAGGCATTGGTGAAAACTTTGGCTGGGAAGCTCGCGACGAAGATGATTCCAGGTACTTCAAGGAACTACATGAGCAAAAGCGTTTTAACTATGACGAGATCCTCGCAAAATTAAATCAGCAAGGCGCAAACATTATCCGGACTTGGATGATCTATTGGAACCTGCCAGTAGATTGGAAAACAGTTAAAAATGCCTCTCGCTATTCAGACGATGCGCAAAGATTTAACCGTTCAGGTACTGACCGTATGGATGATCTGATTTCACTTGCAACGAAATATGACATAAAAATTATTCTGTCAATGGATAGCCATGCAGGTTTCGATGGCAACGGCTGGGCGCTAAACAGCTACAATCAAGCAAATGGTGGGCCTGCGTCTTCAGTTGAGGATTTCTTTGTAAATCCAAAAGCCAAACAAAGATACAAAGACAAGCTTAGATTTTTAGTTGGTAAATGGAGTCACTCTCCTTCCATTGCGGCTTGGGAGTTCTTTAACGAAATTGATAACGCTATGTATCATGGTGAAGAGCAGCACATAGCTGATGATATAATTACCGCGTGGCATACCGAAATGAGTGCTTATCTCAAATCTATTGACCCACATCAACATCTGATTACAACAAGTATTTCTCATCGCGGTGTAACTGGGCTGTTTGATATAAAAGATATCGACCTAAACCAAAGCCACTTGTACAAGGTCACTAATAGAATTCCAGAAATAGTTAATAAATTTGTTAAACATCACGACAAACCGTATTTTGCCGGCGAATTTAGTGCAGAGTGGGATTGGAGTAAAAACTTTGACGATTTCAAAGAGTTAATGGTAAGCGACTTCAAACGCGGTTTATGGTACGGTATTTTCTCGCCAACACCTGTTATGCCACTTAGTTGGTGGTGGGAATATTTTGATGAGAATGGCACAACTGAATACTTTGCAAATGTGCAAAAAATTAATCAATTAATGCTAACAAGCGGCAATGGTTATATACGTGAGCAAACGTTAAACAACCCTAATGTCAGCTTAACAACGCTAGCTGTTAATAATGGTAACCATATTTTTGCCTATGTGTACAATGCAACAGACATTCAACAAAAATTTACATTAACGGGCCACCCTTCTCTGGCTAAACCTCACGCGGTATACGACTGTGAGACAGGTAGTTTCATAGATTCGACTGATGATACCTATCAAACAATAGCCGCAGGCCAAGACCTAGTCTTTATATTTGACCTGTAGCTTTCTTCAATAAGGCCATTAACTTAATGGCCTTCAAATAAATTATTGGGCTTAATATGAAACTATTGCTACCTTTTCTCTTTGTTTTAACCATCAGTATTCCTGTCAAAAGCGCGCCAATTGAATTGTTTCAATTTGCGACCTTCTCACACGACCAATTAGCACTAGACTACCGCATCTTATATCCACGCAACTTCACCACCGATAAAGAATACCCAGTGGTTTTTTTCTTACATGGCGCTGGCGAAAGAGGAAGCGACAATAAAAAACAGCTTACTCATGGGGCTAATATATTTTTGAATTCGAAATTTCGGGCTTCTCACCAAGTTATTACCATCATCCCGCAAGTCCCAAAAGATGATTATTGGGCTGCGGTGAAGGTTGACAGAACAACAAGACCACTAACGTTAGACTTCAACCAAAAGTTACCTAAAACACACTCAATGCGAGCTCTGATACAGCTTGTTGAACAAGTAAAACAAAAAAATTATGTCGACAACGATAAATTATATGTAATGGGACTGAGTATGGGAGGAATGGGTGTATATGAAATTTTGACTCATTTACCAACAACTTTTAGTTCTGCAATTGCCATTTGTGGTGCTGCGCCAGATTTTAGACTTAAAAAAATTCGCAAAAACATGCCCCTATGGATATTTCATGGCGACAAAGATGAAATAGTTGACTATGCGTATAGTGAAAGTACCGCAAAACACTTTAACGACAACACTGAATTTAAATTTACCTCTTACTCTGGTGTATACCACAATAGTTGGGATAACGCTTTTGCTGAGCCTAAACTATTAGACTGGCTTTTGAGTTACTAATTTCAGGTAGCTCCCAAGCATTTAGAGGCGAAGCCAAGGATGCTGCATATTTTAATTACATAAGGCTTAAAAGAATGCACACAATCCAGACTCTAATAAAATATATATTTATCTTGCAAAGCTTATTGTCGCTGATGCCTATACATGCATATGCTAACTCAGGCAATCAAGAATGTAAGTGTGTTACCCACGTAGCTTATTTGGAAGATAGCACAAACTACTTTGCCGATTTATTACATCTAGCGTTAGAAAAATCCAAGTACGAATTTGGCGAATTCACAACTGAGCGCAAAACCGCCATATCAACCAAACAACGCATGCGAAGACTATTGGCTGACAATCAATATTTTGACGTGCTTTGGAGTAACTCAAACCCACAACGAGAGAAAGAGTTACTCGCGGTGAAATTCGACATACTTAAAGGACTCAATCAATACAAATTACTATTAATACACCCGGAGAGGCAAGATCACTTTAATCATATTTTTAGCCTAGCTGATTTGTCTGCATTTATTGGAATATCAGCATTACATTGGCATGATACGGAAGTATTCCGTAGGAATGGGTTAAAAATAACTACTGGGCCAGACTACGATAGAGTCATAAAAATGTTTCATGCTAAGCGAGCTGACTACTTCCCACGCAGCGCTTATATTGTTTGGCAAGAGTTGGAGCAATCTCGATTTTCAGGTTTATCAATAGAAAAACACCTAGTGTTACGTTACGATGCAAGTTACTTTTTTTTCGTTAGCCCAGATAACCCATCTTTGGCGCAGCGAATATTACACGGATTAAAAATTGCTGAAGCAGATGGCAGTTTCGACCAACTGTTTTTTAGCGATCCATATCTAGCCAAAGGCTGGGCTATGGTTAAACAGCCACACCTAACAATTCTAAACCTCAAATAAAACTGGGGATGCCACAGTATATGTTTATTGTGCAGAGTCAAAATTTAAACTTGCTCGACGAATAAATTCTGCCAGCTTATTTAAGTCATACTTTTGTTGTTCCGCCACAACATTTTTGTTAGCTGGTGGATAAAAACCATGCCCTGAAAATATAGTAAACCAGGAGGACACTGGATAATGTTGGTCTAGCTTTAATTCCTTAACTTTTTGCACTATTGATTGCCCTGATTTCCAACAATCTACCAACTGCAAAACACTATCAGACATATTTTCCCAACCACCTCGACTATCTTGCCAATAATTAGTATCAGTACGCGAGTTTAGTTTGTAATGAAGGGCTACATAGTCTCGAATGCCATCAAATTGGAAATTTATTTCTTGGTTAAATTTTGTTTGGTATTCGCAAGACTCCTGACCTTTTTGCCAATAATCAATAAATTTACCTACAGTCTGCTGTATTAAATAAAGAGCGGTCGCTTCTAAGGGTTCAATAAAGCCTTGCGAAAGGCCAACTGCAACACAATTTTTATGCCAATGCTTGTTAACCCTACCTAGCTTGAATTTCAACAACTTAGTTTCTATTTTTGAATCAGCCGCAATTGAATTGATAAACTCATCCTCTGCAAGTTCATCACTAACGTAGCGCGAGCTGTATACATAGCCATTGCCGGTACGCGTAGTCAAAGGAATTTGCCATTTCCAACCGGCTTTCATTGCGGTTGAAATTGTTTGAGTTCCAATATTTTGCTTTGCATTGCAAGTTTGTGCCACAACAGCGGAATCATTAAACAATAATTTGTCATAGCTACTAAACTGCACATTCAGAGCTTTTTGAATTAATGCAGACGCCATACCCGAACAATCGAAAAAGACATCAGCTACTATCGAGTCACCTGAATCTAAAATCAATTTCGCTATATCTCCTGTGACCGACAACTCACTACTTACTACCTCTGCCTGCACATGCACAACGCCATTGGCAATTGCCCTTATTCGCAAGTAGTCGGCAAGTTTTGCTGAATTAAAGTGATATGCGTAATTGATCTCGAAAGGAAATGACTCCTGGGCAATGGGCCGTTTATTTTCGCGCGCGAGTTTGGCGGTTAAAAAGTAGTCATTAGGATTTGCATTAACGCCTATTCCTCGAACTCTCGCTGTAGAGTTATGCATGAAAAGAGGTAATGTATGGTTATCTATTATTGAAGGAAAAGCATGGAAATAGTTTGTATATCCTTGATTCTCTGACCACTTATCAAAAAATATTCCGTTTTTATATGTAGCGTCACATTGTGGCATCCACTCGCTTTCGTTAATCCCCAAGAGTTCGAAAAAACTCTTGAGCGCTGGTGTAGAGCCTTCGCCAACGCCAACTGTTTTAATTTCAGGTGATTCGACCAAACAAATTCGATACTGTGGAAAAACATGCTGGAGCATGCTGGCGGTCATCCAGCCAGCAGAGCCGCCCCCTAAGATACAGAAAGATTTGACGTGGGAACTATGCTCATTCATATAAATACCTATTTAAACTAACAAATTGCTCTTTTTAGAGTATTACGCAAAATCTGCATTTTTTTAGAGTATAAAACAAAAAAAGCCCGACAATAAGACGGGCAAAACACATGGGTGTTAATCCATTAACCAAGCAAAAAATCCATAACCTGATAACTTAGCAGTGTAGTTTGCCGCTAAGCACTTTTATAACTTCCATCATGGCGCGGCCGTTGTGATACGGCGCCTTCCAAAATCCAGCTTTGTAAGTGTCGTAATTAGCATCTTGGTCGCATTTTGCTAACCAGTACCATTCACCCAATTGTTGATCTATATGTTGCTCTTTGGTGAAAGCCCACACATTCTCAAATGCAGACCAAAAATCTGTGTTACCGGTTAACTGATAGGCATATAAAAAACCAACTAATGCTTCAGCCTGTACCCACCAACAACTTTCTTGGTGTTTATGCTCCCCAGCAAACTCGAACTCGTCACATACTTGCCCTTGGTTACCTATGCCTTCGGCTAAAGTAGTCTTTGCCACTTCTATGGCTAAAGGTTTGACTCTGCTCATAACTAAAGGATCATTCAATGCTACTAATGCTTCATACAACAACCAGCTACATTCGATATCATGCCCATAAGAAAAGGCACGAGAGTGATCATTCCAATCAACATCCATAAACAAACGTAGGTGATAATTATCTTTATTGATAATTGTGCTATCAAAAAAGTCGATTAACCTGCGTAATGCTAATGCACTTTCAGCTGTCGGTTTTACCATATGCAAAGTCGCAAATGCTTCCATTACGTGTAAATGCGTATTTTGAGTTTTTGGCAAATTGTCGTCTTTGTCACTCAAACGCATGTCGGTAATTTCATGCCATTGGCGATCAAAAGCTTCTAAATAACCACCTTTAATATCGTCGTGGCAATGCTTTTGTAGCTGAGCAAAATATTCATATGCTAAATCTATTGCCGCTTGCTCTTTGGTTAATTTGTAATAAGCACTTAAACCATATATCGCAAACGATTGGGCGTAAGTTTGTTTTTTACTGTCTGCTACACTGCCATCTGCGTGGAGCGACCAATAAACACCTCCGTACTCAGTATCATTAAAATAAGTTTTAATATACTGATAAGCACGTTTGGCTGCGGCTTGATATTGAGGTTTATCAAGGTAATGACACACTTCGCTGAAAAACCACAATATGCGCGCATTCATTACAATGCCTTTTTCTGCGGTCACATCTGCACTGCCATCTGCGTTTACTTGTCCATAAAATCCGCCATTTTCTTCATCAATCGCGTATTTTATCCACCAGTCGGCAATATTGATGAGTTCACTACGAAACTCATCAATTAGGCCTTTTACTTCAGGTTTTAAAAACACTGACATATTATTTAAGCCCTAAGGTTTCTAATACGGCTAAGTTACTATCAATTAACTTATTGCGCACTTTTACCGATTCGGCCGAGCGTAGCCCGTCTGCTGGGGTATTTTTTACATAATCAACTAACTTGCTGACAGTCGTGGTGGCAACGTGCATACGCGTATCTGAAGATGCGTAATAAATATTGACCTCTTCACCCTTTTGCGTCCAACCATTGGCAAATACCACGTTAGAAACATCACCCACACGCTCTTCACCTTCAGGTGCAATAAAATGACCTGCTGGTGCGTGCGTTACCACCCAAGGGCGCTCTAACTCTGTCATGAACATATATAAAACGTAACGCAAACCAGCGGCAGTATTACGCACACCATGCGCTAAGTGTAACCAACCCTCGTCAGTTTTGATCGGAGCTGGGCCTTGGCCATTTTTGATTTCTTTGATTGTGTGGTAAATCTTATTATCAACGATAACTTCTTGTTTAACTTCGGCATTTTCCATTGATTCAGCTAAACCCCAACCTATGCCGCCGCCTTTACCAACACTGATAAACCCGTCTTGTGGGCGTGTATATAAAGCGTATTTACCATCAACAAACTCTGGGTGTAAAACTACGTTACGTTGTTGTCCTGAATAAGTGATTAAGTCAGGCAATCTTTGCCAGTTAACTAAATCTTTAGTGCGGGCGATACCACATTGAGCTTCGGCTGCGGATAAATCATCTGGGAAGTCTTCGTCTTTGCGCTCAGTACAGAACAAACCATAGATATAACCATCTTGATGCTGAGTTAAACGCATGTCATACACATTGGTGTCGGGGCGGTCAGTTTCAGGCATAGTAATTGGTCGATCCCAAAACTTAAAGTTATCTATACCGGTTTCACTTTCGGCCACGGCAAAAAATGATTTACGATCATCACCTTCTACCCGCACAACCAATAAATATTTACCATCTAAATAAATCGCACCTGAATTAAGAGTTGCATTGATGCCTTGGCGCTCTAGTAATTGTGGATTTGTTGCTTCATTAAAGTCAAAACGCCAGTGAACAGGTACATGCTCACGGGTAATAATAGGATTTTGCCATCTGCTATAAACTCGGTTGCCACCCGCTTTTTTTGCGTTTGGTTTAGTTAATAAACTTTGTTGCGCTGTAATTAACGCTTTAACTTTTTGCAAATGTGTAGACATTAAAACCTCCGAATACCGGTTACATTTTTAATAGTAACCGAACAAAATAAATAAGCTAGTGAATAATATTTAACTTTCTGAACGTCTTAAACCAAGATCTGTATTAACTTTGGCCATATAGTCGTCAGTTAAGCGATAGAAAATCATAAATAATGCTGAAATCATTGCGCCGACGGCTGGGATAAAACTCACCATATAACGCAAACCTTCTTTGGCAAGTTCGGTTTGTTCGGCATTTGCCACATAACCAAAATACGCTAGAGTCCAACCTGTCAGCGCACCACCTAAAGTCCAGCCCATTTTTTGAGCGAACGAAGATGAAGAAAATATCAGCCCAGTTGCACGGCGGCCGGTACTGTATTCGGAATAATCGGCAATATCAGCGTACATAGACCATAATAGTGGGAAGATTATGCCAGCACATGCGCTGATCAATACTTGTAAAAGTAGAATTAAACCAATTTGTTCAGCGGTTAAAAAATAAAACACACTACTTAAAATAGCCGCTAAAAACATTGCGTACATAAAGGTATTGCGTTTGCCAATGCGTTTCGCAATTGGCTGTGCTAATACCACACCGATAATATTAGATGCCTGACCTAATACTAAATAAACAGTGGTTAAACCAAAACTTAAGCCAAACAAACTCCACTCAGGCGATTGGATATAATATTTAAAATAATAAACCGACGCACCATCACGCATGCTATTAAAGATAAGGGTTGCTAACGCAGCACCAAGTAAAATAAACCAAGGTTTGTTATTGGCTAAGTTAGCAAAGTCTTTTTTCAAATTAGACTGTTGTGAAGCGGGTGGCGCAATACGCTCTTTGGTCCAAGCAAAGGTAAAATAAAATAATACAGCAGCGATACAGCCATACACCAGCATAGTTAACGACCAGCCGGTTTGGGGATCGGCCACCTTACCTAAATGAGTAAAAAAGTTAGTTAATGGGTCAACTAATATAAAGGCAAATATACTGCCAGCAAAAGCAAATACCATTCTAAATGAAGCGAGTTGAGTTCTGTCGTCACTGTTAGATGACATAACCCCTAATAAAGAAGCGTACGGCACATTCACAGCTGTGTACGCCATCATCATTAACGTATAAGTAATATAGGCATAAACTAATTTAGCGTCTTGCGACCAATCAGGTGTAGTAAATGTCAACACGCCTATAGTGGCAAATGGAATAGCCCCCCACAATAAATACGGACGAAATTTACCCCATTTAGTATGGGTTCTGTCGGCAATAATGCCCATTACCGGATCATTTGCAGTATCCCAAATACGGGTTAACAAAAACATAGTGCCAACAGCTGCGGCAGATATACCAAACACATCAGTGTAAAAAATCATTAAATACACAGAGAACATTTTCCAAAACATGGATGAGGCAAAATCGCCAAAGCCATAGCCAATTTTTTCTTTCAATTTTAAATGCTGTGATTCATTCATAGATATATCTGCTACTCACGTCTGTTAAATCTATCCGTAAACTCTAACCCTGAAACAAACTGTATCCGGTTACATTTAAAGAAATATTAGCACAGTAAATCCGTTAAGTAATAATGTTTTTTGCAAAAACAAACATTTTTTTAACTTAACTAGGGAGGTTATAGGGCGAACGGTTTAAAAGCTCAGGTCAAAAAAACTCTAAAATATAGCTAGTTAGCGGCTCTAGGAGGCAAGACGTTGATATAATGTGTGCTCATTGATGGGTTGTACACTTTACTTATGTTTTTAAAGTTAAAGGTAAACCAGGTTTTGTAGCGCAAAATCGTATCATCCAAATTGTCAACAGTAGCAGCAATCAATTCGACGGGAATTTGCCTAGTGCCGTTAAACGTAATGAAGTCATGTCTGTGGTAAGCATCGTGTAATAAAACGATAGCCAAAGCCCCCGTAATACTGTGCCCTCCTATTGAAACATATATATGTTTTGCCTTTAACTCAGCCAAAGTATCTGCAGTCCAATTAAAAGTTCCAATTTTAATCGTTTTATCTAAATTTGCTTCCAAGACAGCCTTACTTGCTCCAAATGCTAACCTGTGGCCGGCGGTCCAGATAGAATTTATATCTTTATATCTATTTAGCAGTTTAGATGTTTTGTAATAGCCTTGTTGTTCAGTCCAATCAGTCGGGACAATTTGATTAAGTATAATGTTAGTTTCGGCGACATAATCTTTTAAACCATCAACTCTATTTTCACTTTCGCTGTGCATATTACTGCCAGCTAAGGCCATCATGCTCGAACTTTCACTAGCTAAACGTTGTGCTAGCAAATAACCAGCAGCTTCGTTATTACCGTACATATGACCAAACCAGTATTTAAACTTTTGTTGAGGCTTTTGATAGAGCATTTTTTCGGCTGGTGGTATTTCACCTGAAATAATAAAAGAATGAATTTTTAATGCCTCCAATTCTTTTAGAGTATTCAGGCTCACTTGACTAGGTAAAGGTGTTAGTATTACAAAATCGGGTTTTACTGAAAGCTTTTTAATATAACGAACCTTATCTGCTTGCTCACGGAAATTATTGTCATGGGAGTCATATAAAGTATAGAGGTTAACCCCTAAATCCTTGGCAGCCTTTTCCATCAACTGTTGGACTTCATTCCAATAAGTGCAAGCTGCATCCTCCTTGCAGGGCGACAGGTAGGCAATATTTACCGCTAACGTCGAATGGCTCATGAAGACTAAAAACGATAACAGCCTAGACAACTTTTTCATTTAACTATACAGATACAGAGTTTCGATAACTAAAGTTTAGAACAGCTGGTGACGTTGTCCAATTAAGTGGGTTAACACACAACTTACCAAAACCGGTTTCTTAGCTATATATATTTATAACTAAAGTTATTTTTGTTAGTGGATTTACATTTGTTTCTTTGATAAATTTCTACCAGAATTTAACAAAAAAGAATAAATATATGAGTAATATTAGAGCAGTCGCTAAAAAGGCAGGAGTGTCAATTGCCACTGTATCTCGAGCTTTTACCAACCCTGAAAAAGTATCAAAAAACAGCTTAAAAAAAGTAATGGATGCGGTAGACGCTGTTGGTTATCGCCCGAATATGATGGCTAGAAATTTTCGTTCAGCTAAAGCGTACGCAATTGTCGTGTTAGTTCCTGATTTCGCTAACTTATTCTTTACTAGAGTCATTAGAGCAATTCAGGAAGTTGCTGTTAAAAACGGTTACAATATTTTATTAGGTGAAACCCGAGACAATGAAAAATTGGAAGAGGAATATATACGTTTAGTTGAATCACGCCAAGCAGACGGCCTAATACAACTGCGCCCACATACACCAGACTATAAGCTATTGCCAAACCAACATATCCCTGCTGTTGCAGCTTGTGGTGCTTCAGGTACTCCATACACATCAGTCCGAATGGACCACTCCGTGGCTTCACTAGCAATTATGAATTATTTGATATCTATGGGTCATACACGCATTGGTTGCATTGCTGGATTAGAAAAAAATCCGCATAGCATAGATAGATTTGAAGGTTACAAACAAGCGCTGGCTGATGCAGGAATAGAATTTGATCCTGAGTTAGTATTTGAAGGTGACTTTACTATGCCTTCGGGTCACGCTGGTGGCGAATACTTTGCCAATATGTCTGATAGACCAACAGCGGTATTTTCAATGAATGATGAAATGGCGGTAGGTGCAATTAAAGCGTTCCGGGAAGCTGGGTTACGAGTGCCAGAAGATGTTTCTATCACAGGTTTTGACGATTTGCCTTTTGCAACTTATACAGATCCAGCATTAACAACAATCAGACAACCAGCTGAAGAAATGGGTAAAAAAGCCATGCAGTTGTTATTGCAAATTATGGATGGCAAAGAAGTAAACCAGTCAGAGTTTATTTTAAAACACGACTTTGTTGTGCGCGAAAGTGTTAAACCTGTTCGAGCGAAGGCTTAATGCAACTAACCTAAACACCGAATAATTAAAAAAGGCTTGTATACCCAAGCCTTTTTCAGTTTGCGTGCTGAGCTAGATTAAGCTTAATTAAGGTGTAATTGCGTATACACCCGAGCAAGCGTCGCTTTGCCTGATAAAGTTAACCCGTTAACCGATGCAGGTAACAAAAAGGCTTGGCCATTGGTAAAGTTTTGTCCGTCAATTTGCACACTGCCCTTGACCACAAAATACAACTCAGCAGAGCCTGATTGACCACAAACAAACTCATCATCTACTAAATTTAATAATTGCAATTGAAAGTCTGGTACAGGTACATCAAAGGTATGTTCACGCTCGTCCCTTGATAGCTGTTGCACTTGAATATTATTAGCGGCACTGTCGTAACGAGTCACTTTAATCAGCTCTTGTCTATCCATAAATTTCTGGGTTAAACCACCGCGCAATACATTGTCTGAGTTGGCCATAACTTCAATGCCTGTCCCTTGCAAATATGCATGTGGGCAGCCTGCGCCTAAAAATATCGCTTGGCCCGGTTGCAGTACAATCAAGTTAAGAATTAATGGAAAAAATATGCCACTATCAACGCCATAAATTGAATATAACTCTATGAGCCAATATAGCTCAACATCCGTTGCAGCTGATTTTTTAGCGTGAGCGACAGCCTGGGCGCAAGCTAGCTCAAGCGGTTCTTGCTCTAAATACAACAACCATGAATAAAACTCTTCTACAACTTGCAGCTGAATCGATTGTGATTGTTCTGTTGCGGCAAATAACTTATTACACCAAGGTGTAAACAACTCGACATCCAATTTAGCTAGCGCCTGAGTCATTTGTTGTACTGGACGAAAACCGGCCATTGCGGAAAAATGAGTTAATGCATAGATAAGCTCAGGTTTATGGTTATCGTCTTTATAATTACAGTTTTTATCCGTTGTTTTAATACCGGCCTGCTGTTCAAGCTTAAAACCAATTTCGGCTTGGGCTTTCGACGGATGCACTTGAATAGATAAAGCTTGTTTAGCAGATAATATTTTAAATAAATAAGGCAACTTATTTGCCATCATCTGACTGTATTGCCCCAAGATAGCTTGAGGGTTTTGCTCAATCAGTTGATCTAAAGGTAAATTGTATTCAGCCGCGAATGACGGCAAATTTGGATGTGCGCCGACCCATAATTCAGCAAGTGGCAGATTGCCTGCTGGCGCGCTAATACCCAAGATTTTTGCAATGTCGCTGTCTGTCCCCCAATCGTAATGCTGATAACTATTTTCTAATCGGATGATTTTTGATTCCACCAAAACCTCACTTAACCGGTTACATTTTAAAATTAAAAATTTAAGAAAACTAAAACTAAGCAGAATGCTGTAATTGAACTGCGGCTTGTTTATTTGCTAATGCGGCAATTGCCGCGCCTTTTAAATTGGCTTGTTCCACTTTACAGATATCCACTGCTAGTGCCTGCCAGCCTTTTGCCACCAAAGCATCATTTAAACTGTCTTTAACCAACTTGTTAAATCCGCCCAACTTATGTCCTGATGCCCAAAACAAACCACCTTCACAAACAAACCTAAAGGTTTTAGCTTTTGGGTTAACATAAGTTAGATGGTGCTCAATTAACCCTAACATTTGAATTGAGATAAGTTGCGCTGCTCGAATCATTAGACTAATTGCACTGCAAACTTCAGCGGAAGCTGAACTATTACTATCGATAAATTGCATCACACCTTTTGCGCCCTGTTGTGGATCAACTCCAGCATCAGGATAAGCCGCATGAAAAATTCGCGCTAAATACATACCAGAAACTGCTTTTTCAAATACTTGCATGCCCGGGTTTTCCGACTCTTGGTCGACTAAGCTATCGAATTCAGTTAAACAGCTGGGATTAAAATTACCTGATTCTAAATTAACCGGCATTCCACCCAAGTGACTATACTGCTCGGGCAATTTTGCAATCAACTTTGCTGGAATAAGTGCTGCGGTATTAAAACCAGTGCCTGCAATTAACCCAAAAGTTGCATCAGTTGTTGGCAAAGTCAATCCAGCTAATAAACTAGCAACTGTGTCGTTAATAACGGTTGGATGGGTTAACTCCACTTGATGAACACGCGAAATATAGTCAACAAAAGTTTTACCGACCAACTGACCTTCTGTGTCGTTTACATGTAAACCTTTAGTCCAATGAATCAGCTGCGCATCACCATTGGTTAATCCATCTGCCGGAAAAGAAAAACAATATCCCAACGGCAATTCTTGGATATGGCCACAGTTGATTAAGGCGTCAGCTTGTTTTTCTAGATAATCAATTTTGTTGTAACTGGTGCCGCGCTTCCATGGCATTGGAATAGGTAAAGCTCTAGAGATGGCAAACACTTTGCCATCTATAAATACTACTTTGGCTGCGCGTAAATTAGAACCGCCTAAGTCAAGCACACATGCATCCCCGTTAAAAAGAGTTTGCTTAATGGCAACAAAGGTAGGTAAACACTTTAACTGTTGTCCGTGCAGTGCGATCCCATCTGTTATTTGCCAAACCAGATCATTTGCCACCATCAGCATAGTATCAACACTCAGTCGGAAATTTACATAGTTCAAAATTGTCACCTCATAAACCCACAACAAAATGTAACCGGTTTTACATTAAAAGTAAATAGGCTAGAAAGCCAAAGCGCTAGATGAGTTTATCACTAGCGCTTTTTTGTATTCAGTGATTAAGCATGTTTCGTTAAATACTTAGCCAACTGTCCTTTCCAAGCTTCAGACAAAGTTGCTAGTTCAACCGCTTTAGCAATTATTGGTAAACCTTGTGCTACATCTTGGTTGTAATAAGCGTTAAACAAGCTTTGAACCGACACACTGTTTTGCGCTTTTTCAACAAGCTCTAATTGCTGGTCAGGCGCAATTGTGCCTGTTTGTAATACTCGAAAATAAATGCCAGTTTTGGCCGATTTGGTAAATAAACGCGGCATTTCGGCGTTATCAAATTTAAGCCCAAGTTTAAAACAAGGTACGCGCGGTTGACTGGCTTGCAATAAACAACTGCCTATTTTGAAAATATCACCAATTTGAATGCTGGCTTCGTCTAACTCTGCAAAGGTAAAGTTTTCGCCAAAACTACCAAAGTCTAATTCTAATAACCCGAGTTTGTCTTTCCAATACGCATAATGGGCAAAGCTATACGCATAGACAGCTTTGTCTAAGCCACCATGATTGCGTAAATCAGCTTGTTCGTCACCTTGAATATGATCTTCATAAACCTCAACCGCTTGATAAATCGGCTTTTTAAAAATGCCGGTTTCAATTTGCCGAGTGCCATAATTAATCAGCTGTTTTTTCGAAACATTAATAGAGAGAAGTTGCATGCAGTTGTCCAGTAAACAGAGATACATTTACTATATCAAAACAACTCAAATATGTTAGATAAAGGCTGGATATAATTTGAGATTTTTTAGCAAATTAAGCCTTAAACACCATGCTTAAGGCTTAACTGTAGATAAGATTTATATTTGAGGATCAAACGACTCATGTTGTGATTGGCGACTACGCGCCGCGTCTTGTTCTGCTTTAACCACATCATCGTCATCTATAGATAAATTAGGCAAAGCTTGATCACAGACATCACCCCCCATTTTTTTCACTTCACGGCAAAGTTCAGTCACTTTACTGTCCATAATATGTAAATGGTCGAGTATTTTACCAATATGGTTGGCAACTGGATCTGGGTTGTCGGCACTCACCGCATAAGCATCAAAACCATATTTTTCTGCAATGGCTTTGCGCTGCTCTGTTACCCCATCTTTTTCTGCAGGTTTAGCTTTGGCGGCCACCACTTTCCCCGGAATGCCAACCACAGTTGCGCCTTCAGCAACATCTTTTACGACAACAGAATTTGAGCCAATTTTGGCATTTTCACCGATATAAATTGGCCCTAGAACTTTTGCGCCAGCACCTACCACCACACCGTTACCAAGTGTTGGATGGCGTTTACCTTTGTTCCAACTTGTGCCACCTAAAGTTACACCATGGTACAAAGTAACATCGTCACCAATTTCAGCGGTCTCACCTATGACCACGCCCATACCATGGTCGATAAAAAAGCGGCGGCCAATTGTCGCTCCTGGGTGAATTTCAATACCAGTCAACCAACGCGCTAAATTTGAGACAAAACGCGCTAGCCATTTCCAGTTATTTTTATACAAAGGATGACTTAACCTATGCCACCAAATAGCTTGCATGCCTGGGTAATTGGTTAATACATCAATAAAATTGCGTGCAGCCGGATCGCGGTGAAATACCGAATCGATATCTTCTTTTAAACGCTCAAACATTTAATTAATCCTGTTATTTGGTCAACTTATCAATAGACGACAAAATACCGCGTAAAATATTTAACTCTTGCGTTTCAGGGCGAGCACGATTGAACAAACGACGAAGTTTTGCCATAACCTGCCCCGGATGATTTTTGACAATAAAATCAGTTTTCGACAAAGTGCCTTCTAAATGAGTATAGAAGCGTTCTAAATCTTCAACTAGTGGATAAGGCTCTACTTCCGATTTTATTTCCGTATTGGCTAGATGCGCCATGCGAATTTCATAACATAAAGTTTGTACCGCAGCGGCTAAATTCAGCGAGCTGTAATCAGGATTTGCCGGAATAACCGCGTGGAAATGCGCTTTTTGTAACTCATCATTACTTAAGCCATTATTTTCCCGGCCAAATATTAACGCAACTTCACCTGTTTGTGCTTCTTCGACTAACTTTAAACCTGAATCACGTGGGTCCATTACTGGCCAAGATAAGGTACGACTACGCGCACTGGTGGCAACCACTAACCGACAACCTTCAATAGCTTCGTCTAAGGTTTTTACAATTCGTGCATTGCCTAAAACATCTGTCGCACCTGCTGCAAGTGCGCTAGAGTGGCTGTCAGGTGCTTGTACTGGGTCAACTAACCACAACTTAGATAACCCCATAGTTTTCATCGCTCGTGCGGTTGAACCTATATTGCCTGTGTGCGAAGTATTAACCAAAATAATGCGGATGTTGTCTAACATGGTAAGCAGTCCCGTGAATAGCTATTAGCAAGGGCGCGTATTCTAACACACACATTGTTTTTGTTAAGTTTTGCGATACGTTTCGCTCTGTTATCTCACTCGCATTTTTACTAATGGCAGCTAAACTCTATATAAACCAACACAACTCAAAATTTCACACTAGCTTATGCGCATACAAAAGTTTGTATTTTTATTATTTATCGGCACACATTTCCAGCTCGCTGCACAAACTTTAGACGTTGCTATAGGCCACTCGAATCAAGGCTTTCAAGCTGTATTGCAACAATTTGCTCATCAAGAAAAAATCACGATAAATAGCCGTTTTGTTGATAATAGCGAGTTGAAAGTAGAGCTGCTATCAAGATCGAAAACCGGTAATCAGCCTGATGTTGTATTAGTACCGAACGACTTTATCGGTTTAGCAGACATTCAATATCAACAGATTCCAAGCGATTGGATAAACAGAAAAATTGCACCTAAATCGCTGGCTATGGGACAAATAGAAACAAAACAATTGGGGATCCCTATTGTTGCGGGCAACCACCTTCTGATGTACTACAACAAAAAATTGGTCAAGACTCCCTTATCTAGTTGGACTGATTTTATAGAAAGTAAAAACAATCATAACATTGGCTGGAGCTATTATGAGGGCTACTGGTTTGCACCATTTCTACATGCTTATGATGCGTTCCCGCTAAAAAATGGCCAAGTGATTTTTGACAGCGTTAGCTTAAAATCTGCGTTTCAGCATTACATGACGCTAAAAACTAAAAATGTGTTAGACACCAAATGCGGCTATACTTGCGCAAACAACAAATTTAAAGACGGTAAGTTAGATTACTTTATTTCTGGCTATTGGTCTTATCCTGAGTTACTCGAAACATTAGGCGATAATTTGGGAATAGCGCCTCTGCCCAAGCTAGATTATGCCCCCTTGTACTCATTTTATTCTGTGTATGTTATCGCCTTCCCGCAAAAAAGACACGATGCTAAGAAACAGAACTTATTGCAAAAGCTCAGTTTATTTTTGCAACAAGTCGACACCCAAAAACAACTATTACAACAATACCAATTGTTGCCCGTTCACGCTGGAGCATTGGTCGTTGATGGTGAACAATTAAACGAGAATCTATCCGTTGTCTATTCGGAACTTGCTCGCTCCAAACCATTGCCTACACATAAATATATGCCGGTTTTATGGGCTGTATTAGCTAAAGGGTTTAATAGATATGCCTCTGGTATTTACGACATAGACCAAAGTATTGAATATATGCGTCATATTACAGAGCGCTCTTTGCAAAGAGGCGATGCAAATGAGTAAAAATGCCACCACAACCTCGTTTCGCGATACCATATATAAATATATAGCTATTTTTATTAGTTTACCGATTATTATTGTTGGTGGTTTTTTATCTATCTATTTTTACCTACAAGAACAAGAAAAAATCCAACAACACTTGTACTGGCAAACCAGCTCGATTGCCTCTTCAGTTATCAATCAAATTAACTACGCACAATTTCAATCTTACGCATTAAGCAGGAATAAGTTTTTAGCGGAAACACCAATAAATATTCTGTTTTCTGAATACGCAATTAAAGCACTGCAAGATTTTGTCGAAAATAATCAGTATGTGCAAAGTGCTTTTATTATGGATGATTCAGGCTTTGTTATTGAGGGTTACCCGTCTGTAACTTTAAAGGTTCAATCGCCCGATTTAACTGACCTAACATTGAGTTTATTCACCCAACATAAGTTTGACGATAAACAAATATACAACCTAACTAACGACATCAGCCCAGTGATGGCGATGCCTAATCAACAAAATAGTTTTGTCGCATTCGTTTTTCCGCTGATTCTCGAGCAAACATCCTTAGTAGAACCGACCCGCACCACTGGCGTGTTGTACGTTGTATTAGATTTAGCCAATTTATTAGCGCAAGAATTTGCTGCAGAGTCTGATGATCAGTCAGTAGAATTTATCAGCCATCAACAAGTGTTATATAGCAGTAGCGACTCTCACTTTCAGTCAATAGAAAGCAAACAAATAAACCTTCCGTATTATATTGAGTCACTAGAAGGTTCAAGTCCATTAAGTATTAAACTTACCTACAACAAAACGCAAAAAATGCGTCCTTTTTACAATGCATTGCTGTTTAGCTTAGTGCTATTTTCAATTTGTTTATTAGTACTATTAATTTTGCTTAGAAACCTGACTACTCGGCTGATGCAACCAGTCAAACAACTTGAGCAAATTAGTCACAAATTTGCCAATGGACAATATAAAAACACCCAGCATACCAGCCAGTACCAGGAAATTAATCAAGTGATGCAGTCGTTAGACAGTATGGCGACAAAAATCGACCAACAAATAACTGGCTTAGAACAAGCAAAAGCACGTGCCGAACATTCTGAAAAACTTAAATCAGAATTCCTCGCCAATATGAGCCATGAAATTCGTACCCCTATGAATGGGGTGTTAGGCATGTTAGAACTGGTGCGCCACCATCCACTCAATAAAGAGCAATTAAGCTGGTTAGATAAAGCGAGCATATCTGCACAAAGTTTGTTGGTGATCATTAATGATATTCTAGACATCTCAAAAATTGAGGCGGGCAAACTCGAAATTGAAATGGTGCCATTTAATTTAGCCGATACCATTGAAAGTGCATTAAATGGCTTGCAGTACCAAGCTGAACAGAAAGAGATAAAACTAGAGTTAGAAATTCAAGCAGAAGCCAATGGTTATTGGCAGCAAGATCCTACGCGTATATCCCAAATATTAATTAACTTAGTTTCCAACGCGATAAAATTTACCAAACATGGTGGTGTAAAGCTGAAAGTAAACTTGCTAACTGAAGTCGCGCAAGATTATTTAGTATTTGCCATTACCGACACGGGAATTGGCATGAGTGAAGAGCAGCTAAAAAATGTCTTTGAAAAGTTTAAACAAGCTGATGCCAGCACTACGCGAAAATTTGGTGGTACAGGTTTAGGTTTAGCTATTTGTAAAAATTTAACCGAATTAATGGGTGGACAAATTTGGGCAGACAGCAAAGAAAACATCGGCAGTACATTTTATGTAAAATTGCCAACCAGCGCCTGTGACGATAAGACAGTGGAATATGCTCAACAAGACATTCCAGCGCCCGACTTACAAAATTGCCGGATCGTGGTTGCCGAAGACAACATGATCAATCAAGAGATTATGCAGTTTTTACTGTTGGAGACCCGTGCAGAAGTGATTTTAGTCGAAGATGGTGAACAAGCGATTGAACATGCAATTAAACAGCCAACCAACATAGTCTTAATGGATGTGCAAATGCCAGTAATGGACGGCTTAACCGCAACAAAAAAATTGCGCGAGCAAGGATTTAGCCAACCCATAGTCATGCAAACGGCAAATGTAATGCAGGAAGACATCAAAACATATTTAGCCGCTGGTGCTAACGCGCACGTTGGGAAACCTATTGATAAAAACCAACTGTATAGAGCGCTAACAAACTTTTGCAAACCAATAGAATAAGTTAAGGGTTAAGGGTTTAGCCTTAAGCCGTCGTTATTACCTAACTAGGCTGACTTCGAGAACATTTTCTATTTTACGTTTTTTACCACTCCAAATATATTTGTAGTGGCCACCTTGCACTGGGATAGTAACTGCTTTAGGTTTAAATGCGGCGACACATTCGCCGCCTTGGTCACGAACACTTTTGTACAATAAACCATTACTGCCAAGGCCACGCATTTCCTTAGCAAACTGTTGAGGTGCTGCATAATCTTCGGTATAAAGATCAGCAAATTCATCTCCACGTATATCATGAAGTTCAAGTGCGACTTTATTAATGTAACAGCGCATTGTTAATTCAGTATCTGGCTCATTGGTCGCCGATAAGAATTTTTCTCTATGATAAATAGTTTCAGCAAAAGCCGTATCGAGGTCTTTCGCGCCGTAATAAACCCCATACTCGGTTCCGTCGGTAAAACGAGTTGGCGTAGCAATGTGGGTAAACGCCGCCATAACAGGTGTTGAACCGGGGCCGGAAATTCTTTCGTCGGTTGGCACAAGCGCCAAATTACCCACTTCTTCACGCAACCTGTCATTAGTAAGAGATTCAATTGCAAAAACTAGTTCAAGCTCGTCAGGCGATGCCACATGCTCAAATAAATCAATTGGCGGGAAGTGGCTAGGCACTAATTTGTGTAATTTTTCCCAGTCAGGTAATAAAGTATTAACCTCGTTGTGCATCAAGGTATCTCCGCATATCACTCAAATGGATCATGCTACCCTTAAGCATAAAGGCTAAAGCAGATTCGTTATTAAAGGCTTTATTCGGTTTTTGCGGCCATGCATCTGCTTGTTCGCGGGTCGGAAATAAAATCCCCAATGCTTTGTATATCCCCATTACATAGGATATGCGCTCTAACGTATCAAGAGATAAACTCGAAACTTTACCTTTTTTCCAGTTGTAGAAAGTTGATTCGGGCGGCTTACCAAGCAAGACAATCTGGTCTTTGGTTTTAACATGCCAAGCTGTCATTATGTTAAAAAACACTGAAAGGGCAACTTGAGCAGTTTTTTCAGGGTTTTGTGACAATATGGTTTGCTCTAAGGCTGACATAATCAAATCCTCCACCTGTGTATTAACTATAAATATACTCCACAGGTGTAGCATTATCAATTTTTACTTTAAATATTTAGCGTCAACTCTAGATAACAAAAAACGGTTAACATAATCCAAGGCAATCAAGTGTTTGTATAGCCGCACAATGGGAACCACGAGCGCAATTTATCTGAGCGAAAAATTGTTATGTTGGCACTGCCTGCTGCTAAATTCTACCCCTTCCACACCTTAAGCATAATGCCCTCGTCAAAATTATAGTGAATCAATATCTTCAACAACACCTTCGACTACCTCAAAAGCACCAGATTTAGCCAATTGCTGCGCTCTAACAAAAAAGCGATAATCATTAAATATTAACAGGGTATTAAACAATGCTACGCCTGCTAAAATTATAATTATAAGTGGTGGTTTAGATTGAAATTTATATTTCAATCTAAAAGCAGCGACCGCTATTGCACTAAGCAAAATTAAAAATCCGATAATTAAGTCTTCAGATGGGCTGTAGAATGAAGCTGTAACGTCGTACAAGATGTCTCCTACATTCCACATATCAACACACATAAAGAATTACCCTATCAACTTTAGCGTAAGCGCATTTCGACTAATGCTTCACCTACCACCTCTATTTTCTCAACCCAAACTGCGCCGTTAAACCCTTGGGGTATATATTCAAGCTCGTCTACTTGGTAAAAACCATGTACACGCCCATCACGCATAGGTCCCATTAATACAACTTGGGTATTCGCTTTGCCCATTCGTTGTAAAAATCTATTTGGCCAGCCCCATAACATATCCGCTTTGTCAGCTGGCGCGTATACGTACGTATTGTGACAAACATCTGGTATAACACCCGACTAACCCCATTTCATATATGCTTTAAAACAGGCTTTTGCAGTTGTTTTGTCTCCGCCCTTTGCATTTGCAACCAAGTATTTTAATCGTTCAACCGTTTTGCGATTACCATAAACTAGCAATTTAGTGCGGGCTAATAATTGATGTTGTTGTAAATACTCGACTAGTTCGTCTGCCGCTTTCACACGGCCATCTTTAAAATTGATCAAAAATTGCGTGTCTGGAAAAGATTGCAAAACTTCAGCTAACGATAAAATTAAACCAATCCCCTTACCTCGAAACGGATAGGTTTGACCATTATCCGCAGTGTAACCATAACCAACATCAAAGGTTTTAATCTGTGCCAAGGTAAAATCTTCAGTTGCACCTTTAGCATTGGTTCTACAATCAAAAGTATTATCATGGAAAACAATTAACTGATTGTCTGCGGTTTTACGAATATCGATTTCTACAACATCAGCGCCTAATTCTAGCGCTTTACTGATAGAAGCTTGAGTATTTTCCAAATAGTTATGCGTAGGCGAATAGATACGTGTTGCGGTACAATCGAATTTACCAACATCGGTTCTATCATAGGTTTGATAAACCCCACGATGCGAAATAATAGTGAAATTGCCGTCCGATTTATCCGCTAACCAACTCGCGTTAATTCAATACAAATAACCACCCGCAGCAGTAACACTTGCCAGCAACAAATATAAAAATCGTCTAAACATAGTTAGTTTCCCTCTACTCGACACTAAAATTAACCTTATCACTCGCGCCCGACTGCGCCAAAGCCACCAAGTTATACTGCCCTGCTTTTTGCAAAATCAGTTTATCATCCTTGACTGGTTGGCCATTTAAAAACCAAAAAACAACTTGGTTTGGCTCATTGGTGACTAGTTCTAGCTGAATGGTATCGGTTGAATTGCGGCGGATAAAACGACTTTCATCTTGAACTGAGGTTATCAATAACTCGCTGTTGCTCGCCATTAAATTGTCACAATGTTCAGACAATTTTGGCAATAAATTGGCGCGGCGCCATTGTGTTGGCAGCCAAATATCGAGTGATTTTGGAAAGACAGCTTGCGAGACCTTTTTGGCCTGCGTTGTTGCACAACTAGCATAAGCTCGTTGCCCGTTTGGTTCTATCCAATAATCTATATTAAGTTGTTCGTTAAAATCAGCGGTATGATGATTCATACTTGGTGGCGCTTGTAAGTTATATAACCAGCTTGGCTGCTGCACTAAACAATTGTGCGCCTCTGTTGTTTGCAAAGTTTTGCCGGATGGCCAACAAGTAAGCGCTTGACTAACGGATGTTGGTTTATTCGGTTTAAAGTCTGATTCTAGCTGTTTAGCAATTTGCATAAATAGTGGTAAGGCGTTTTGTGCCCCTGAGTTATCGAAAACAGGTTGAGCATCCGCTCGACCGACCCAAACACCAATGATATATTTACCACTAAAACCTATCACCCAAGCGTCACGGTAGTCATAGCTTGTACCTGTTTTCCAGCCAATTGCTGACGTGGCGATTTGTTGCTGTTCAAACTGCCAGTCGGTTTGCTGCTGGCGCAATATATTTTGCATTATCCAAGCAACACCAGCTTGCATGGCAAATCTAGTTTCTAGTGGCTGATTTTGGTTAAATCTAGGCGTTACCGCCATGCCTTGATTTAATAAGCTTGAATAAACTTGTACCAAACTTTCTAATCGTGTGCCGACACCACCCAACACCAAAGCTTGATTAGCTTCGGCGTACTCTGGCCAATTAAGTGTTAGCCCAGCATTTTCAAGTTTGGCCGTTAACGATTTAATTGAGCCATGATTAATCACTTGCAACACTGGAATATTTAAACTTTTCAGTAAAGCTTGTTTAGCACTAACAGCGCCAGCATAACCGCCAGAAAAATTTTGTGGACTATAATCACCACTGACAACAGGAATATCCAACAACAAGCTATTTTCGTGAATCAGCCCAGCTTCGATAGCATCGGCATAAACAAAAGGTTTAAGGGTAGAGCCAGGCGAGCGAATGGCCGTTATCATATCCACCTGCCCTTTGCGTGGTTTGCTATAAAAATCGGCCGAGCCAATATAACTAAGCACTTCGCCATTTAAGCCATCCATCACCATAACGGCTGCAGATATTTCGTCACCCAACTGTGTAGCATGTTGTTTAGTTAAAAAGGCTAATCTTTGTTGTAATGATTTATCGATAAAGGTTTCAATTTGGCTTTGCTGCGGCTGACGCAAACGCCGACTTAACAAAGGGGCTATTTGTGGTTGGGTAAAGTAATCGGCATAAACAGGCAGTTGTTTCAATTCTTCAACTTGTTGCTGTGACCAAACTGAATATTCAGCCATTCTATCTAATAATTTATTGCGCGCCTTTTTTGCGTTATCTGGATATCTGTCTGGTCGATAACGCGAAGGCGCTTGGGGCAATACAGCTAATAAAGCAGCTTCAGCTTGAGTTAGGTGACGAGATTGTTTGTCAAAATAGGTTAGGCTTGCCGCTTCAACCCCTTCAATCACACCACCAAAAGGCGCTAGGTTTAGATACATATCTAAAATTTGTGATTTATCAAAGTGCCATTCAAGCTGCAACGCACGCAACATTTGCTGGCTTTTGCCAACTAAACTTTTGTCATGCGGATGAAGCAAACGTGCAAGCTGCATGGTTAAAGTTGAACCACCAGAGACGATTTTGCCGGAAGTTATGCCTTGCCAAAACGCTCGTAGCAATGCCAAAGGGTTAATTCCAGGATGATAATAAAAGTATCTATCTTCGTAGGTGAGTAGCGCATCAATATAGTGGCGGCTAACGGATGTTTGTTCCACCTGAAAGCGCCAAATATAATCTTGATTGCTAAAAGCGCGCAGCAGCTCACCGTTTCTGTCTGTCACTACGGTCGCGCTATCGGTTAACTTAGTTAAATTTAGCGGAAAAACTAAATCTAAAACCTTAAGCGCAACCAGCAACAATACAATTGCAATAACAAAAGGTTTGTTAATGTAGCGCTGGATTATAACTTTCAATGCTCACGCGCCCACTTTGTTCTGTTACCGCTCTTAAATCAGCTTGATACATAGATTCAACCAAGGCTGGTGGATGAATAAATTCACCGGGCGTGACCGCTTGTACAACATAAAACACATCAGTTGGTGAATAATTTGAGCTATTAATTGCGGCGATAAATCTATCGTCCCGACCTGCTTGGTAATCAACTGAGCTGCGCTTAATAAGTTGCGCCACACTTTGCTCAGCAAATTTCACATTATGAATATCTAAGTACTGTGTTATGTCACCACGTTCAATTTCAAAACCAGCAGGCAATAAATCCACCAAAATCAAATCGCGATAACTCTGGGTGCTGCTTATTTGTAATCTAACCAAAAATCTTTGGCCGGATTGAATCATTACTTGGTCAACCTCTACCGGGTTGCCAAATAAATCATAATAACTGCGCTCTACCTTTAGCTCAGGGCTGCTGTTGCTTGGTTTTTTGTTTGGATAACCTTGGCTGATCACACTCACAAATAAGTCTTGCTCTGAAGTATTTTTAATACTGGTTTGTTGGATATTTAAACCATCAACTCGATAGAAGGCAGATTGTTGATCTGGCCCTTGATATTCAGCCCCTGCAACATTAAGTTGATAGTTAAACGGCTGCGAAAATTGCTCAGCCAAAGCTAAATCAGCTAATACCAGTGCCATGCGTTGCTGCGTATTAAACCAAGTTTGTTGTTTTACTTGCAGCCACAACTCAAAACTTAATTCTTGCGCCCATTTAATCGCGACTTTTTGTTGCAGTAAGGTGTGTATAGTCAAAGCTAAATCGCGTATTTCGCTGTTATAGTCAGCCGAATATTGCGCTTCAAACTTAGTGTTTCGAGCGAGTTTAATCAGTTTTCTTCGTGGTTTGGGCATACCTTGCAAATCAAACGCTGCAGCCAGTTGTACCAAAGGCAAGGGCGATTTTGCATACTCAGCTTGCTCAGCTAACTTTTGCATATGGGTAATGTTTACTTGGCCTTGTTTAGCCAATACATAAGCTGCGTAACTGCGCGTAGCAAATTGGTAATGCAACAAGTCACCATAGCCGTCGTTAATACTGCTGGCACGTAAAAAATAAGCCAAACGTTTTAATAATAAATCGACTTTTTCTTGTGGCACTGCATAACCTGCTTTTTGCGCAGTTAATAAAACATCTGTCGCATATACAGTTAACCACGAATGTTCTACCCCGCGGTTTGACCATAAACTCAAACCACCACTCGGTGTTTGTTTACTTAAAATGCCATCAATACCTTGCTGCACGGTTTGGCTTAACGTTTTGTCAGCCAAAACATCTATATATTGCTCGCGCATATTTGGCGGTAAGACTATCCAAGGTAACATTCGGCTGGCCGTTTGTTCTAAACAGCCTAGCGGAAAGGCAAACAACTGGCCTATTTGTTCTGCTAATGCAAAATCAGGGCGATTGCTCATTTGAATGCTGGATTGAACTTGTGGATGCCAATTGGCTAAATCCAATTGTAAATCTTGTTTATCACCTGAGCTGAGTTGAAATTGTTGATACTGACGCTCAGCTGGGTATGGATGGCGCACTGCAAGTTGCCAGTTGCGCGTTTGAGTCGATTGGTTAGTTTGTTGAATGCTTAATTTCAATTCAGCCAGTTGTTGAATCGCATCTCTTGCATCTAAGTTAAATTTAACTTTAATGCGCTGACCTGCTTCAACCTTAACCTGCGAGCTGGCCAATTCAGCTTTAATACCTGTGGTTTGCAATGCCAAAGTTAACTCCATAGCTGACTGACTGGTGTTGGCTAAATCAATAACGCCTGTTGCTGTGTCACCCACGGCAATAAATCTTGGTAAATTAATTTGGCTAACCAAGTTATCAGCCACTTTAGTTTCAGCTGAATTTGCACCAAATTTATTCGCATCAAACGCAACTGCAACCAATTTTAATTTGCCATTAAAGTAAGGAATGGGCACAGTAATATTGGCAGTGCCACTAGCATCAACTTGGGAAGGTTCAGATAAAAAAGAAACGATTTGCACTTGCGCTGCTGCTTGTTGACCGCCGTGCGACAATGCCGCACCACCGCCCCATAATATATTGGCTGCGTTTAAATTATTCGGCGCAATAATTTGGTTAAAGTTATCGCGCAATACGACTGGATATGCGCGCCGCGCAAAAAAAGTAGTCAAATGGCGATGGCATTTTATAGTCGTATAAATTTAGTACACCAACATCAACCGCAGCCAATACAACTTTAGTGTTTGCACTACTCCCCTCAACCTTAACTGCAACATCCAGCGTTTGTGCTGGTTTGGTTATTTCGGGAGTATCGATAGCAACGCTTAGTTGGCGATCATCTCGCGCTAAAGGTAAATGAGCTAAACCAAGTGCTCTTTGCAATTGGGTATTTTTTGTTGCTGGAGCAACAACCACAGCGGATAGATAAATATTATGTTGCTGCCAATCACCCACTGGCAACTCAACTAAGTTTTCGCCTTTTTTAACCGAAATAGCTTGTTGATATAACAAGTCTTCCGCTTCAATTCGTAACCATCCATGACCTTGATAGGGCGAATGCAATTTAACTTTAGCGATATCTTTATGTTGATAACCAGCTTGGTCAAACGCGAGTTTAATTTGGTCTGGTTTAACTTGGTTACCGTGGTCTTGCGCCCAATACGAATACCAATCAAGCCCTGCGTTAAAAAAGAGTTTACTAGTTCTACCGTCTTTTTTAGATTTAACGATCAGCTGGTATTTTCCCCATTTAACTGGCAACGCTAGTTTTAATACCTCTGAAATTTTTTGTGATTTTTGCCAAACCGGAATGGTTTCAACTTGCTCGATACGTTGCCAACCTCCACGCTCATTGTGCTGCCACAAATAGCTGGTTTTGTGCCAAACCAAACTAACTAGTACATCGTCAGTCACTAGCTCGCCGGATTGTTTCGTACGAATTAAACTAAATTCAGCTTGGGCATTTTGTTCACTCGTGAGCTTGTCAAAACTTGGTTTAATGCCAATCAAACTTTGGTGAGGCCACCAATATTTAGTGAATTTTTTAGTAACTTTTCGACCGCCCGATTCATATAAATTGGCATAACCATTAATCTCAAGGGCTGCGTCAATTTGACTCCACTTATCTGATATAGCGAGTTGAGCTAAGCCTGCACCATCGGTTTTAACCGTATTAATTGCATAATACTCAAGCTGACCCAAGTTGGTATTGTCACCAAAATAATACCCTGGATGATCCGCAAGAGCGTTTTCTGTGGTGCTAATTGCCACATTGCCATCCATGCGGCTGTCGCTTGCTGGCGCACCATATAAATAAATTGCTTTAACTGCCTGTTGAGTATCACCGGCGTTTTCTAACAAAGCTTTGTCTTGAGTGATCTCAATTGCCATACGTTCGGGCATAAAATCTTCAACTGTGAATTTATGCCGATAAATTTTGTCATTTAGTTTAAATAACAGTTGGTATTGGCCAGTCGCAACTTCATCAGCCAATTGATAATGATACGAATATAATCCCAATCCATCTGCATCAGGCTGTAATGTGGTTTGATTTAAACTTTTACCATCAGCCGAAATAAGCTCTGCTTTAAGTGGAAAATCAGCAATGCGCTGGCCATCTTGATCACGCAACAAGGCATAATATTCGAGCTTTTCGCCGCGGCGATATAAATCACGCGCACCCCAACTGAATATTTCAACCGGCAAATTTGCTCTGCCAGTTGTTACAAAATCGGTTAAATTAAGTTTTTGATAACTGCTTAAATCAATCAAATTAAAATCATTTTTATCGCTCGCAGTTGCAACCACTGCGGATAATGATTTGTCGATAAAAACTTGCCCTTGCGCATTGGTTGATTCATTCCAGTCTATCGGCCGACCTTTCCTATCAAACAAAGCAATTTTTACATTCGCAACAGGTTGTGCTGATTGTTGCTGATACAGGGTTAATAAATACCTTTCTTTGTACTCTCTAACTTCAAGTGCTAATTGGCTGACATTAAACAAGGCTGTTTGCGCTTTGCCATATTCGCCATGCCCGCGCATAACCGCCATGTAAACACCTGGCTCTTTTAAGGGTTTTATATCTTGCGTTGCTAACACCAATTGCTGTTTTTGATTTTTATCCGCTTTGGTCTGATATTTTCGTGAGTAAACAAGTTCGGCTTGTTCTATCGTCTTTGTCAGCCGATAGGCGTATTGCTCTGAAGTCGATTTTTGCGTCAAAAAGCTGCGGTATTGCTCTTCAGATAAACGATAAAATTCAACATCAACATAATTTAGGTTGACTACAACAATAGGCAAACCTTCAGAAAAATTAGGATTTAAAATAGAGCCTGAATGTAAAAAACTTGCACTTGGTTGTATTTTTGGCGTGGTAAAGCTGCTTTCAAAAGTCTCAGATAGTTTTTCATCAGCAAAGCTGGTTAAGTTTTTGCGCACTTTAATTTGATAAGTTTGCTCCGGCATTAAACCGGGAAAATAAAGATTTGTTTTAGCCTCGTCTAATTTCCAACCACCGTCGACAAGTTGGTCGTTACTGGTTAAGTCTATATTCAGATTTAACGACTGACTCTGTTTAATCGGTTTAGATAAACCAATCCAAGCCGCGGGTTTACCTTGGTATTCACGAAAACCAGCACCAACCACAAAAAAGTCTTCTATTTGGTTATAGTCAGTTTCCACTTGTTTAGTTTGATTTGCAGCAAGGTTAAAAGAGCTAAAACCTGCAATTAAGCTGCATGACAACAAACATGCATTTATTATTTTTTTCATTTATTTTCCCTAATGTCGCATGCATTGTGATGCTGTAAATATATAAATTTTTCGGCTTTGTTCAGCGTTGGACTGCAAAAATGGCGAATGTTTCCTGAACCGGAACAAAAAATCCAAGCTTCACCAGTCACCACAAGGTTGTCACTTGACACCTTTAGATTCATTCCATACACTTTGCTTAAAAAGGGATTTTAACCATATGCAACGTAAAAAACATGCTAAAAAGGAAATTGAAGGCGCCTTGTTATATGCAGAACAAAATGGCTGGAAGGTTGAAGTGGGTGGAAGTCATGCATGGGGCAAAATCTATTGCCCATTCAATGACAAAGATTGTCGATGCGGTGAGTTTTGTATTGCTAGTGTTTGGAGCACACCTAAAAATTCAACCAACCATGCGAAACAAATTAGGCGCGTAGTGGATAATTGTAAGATCCTTGCAAAATCACGCGGGAGTCAAAAATGAAAGAGTTTGAATTTACTTTAAAATTTGCCTTGGCGAATCCGTTAGCAAATCCAAGTGAGTATGTCGAAAATTTGGGTGCAGCTGGTTGTGACGACGCAATTATTGGTTTAGGTCAAAAAGGGCGTATTGCGCTGCAATTTAATAGAGAAGCTGACAATGCTTACAAAGCAGTTACCTCGGCTATTGACGATGTAAAAAAAGCTATCCCTGACGCAACATTAATTGAATCAACACCGGATTTAGTCGGATTAAGCGACATAGCTGATTTAATGGGATTTTCTCGACAATATATTCGAAAATTAATGACGCAAAATGCGAATTTCCCTATTCCTGTACACGCAGGCAACACAGCTATTTGGCACTTGAGCAACTTCTTTAATTGGTATGAATCAGCTCAAAATAAAACGATAGAATTAGCGATGAAAGAAGTTGCTGCTGCAAATATGCAGATAAACTTAGCTAAAGAGTTTTCACGTTTAGACACGCATACCAAAAGCCAAATAGCTAGTTTATCAATGGATAACTAAACAAAAACAAGTGGGTGAAATTAACCGCTGTGTGCAGCATTATCGGCCAAATTATTTGCCCACTTTTATAATAGACGTAACCATAACCTAAGCTGGCGATACTGGCACAAATGGCGAAACCAGCAGAAAATGGCAGATGCGCTAAACCAAATAACACGGCAACAACCACGACAGACCAAACACCTAATTTCGCAGATAAGGTTCGCTGTAACACACCGCGAAATAAACATTCTTCCGCTGTCACTGTGATAAACAGCATGCTAAACATAAATAATAAAATATTGTCAGGTAACTTAAAGTCCCAATCAATCACGCCTAGTAGCAAGGCCGTAGCAAAGGTGATTCCTGTGGTAGCAGCCGAAACCGTTAGTAAATGGCGAGTCATTTGACTGGCTTTTTCATGCAGTCCCTGTTGCCTAAACAAATAAAACAGCAAAGCGACCGCGACTAAAGCCTTATCGAAGTTGAGATAAAAAGTGTGCGGTACACTGTTGTCGCTAAAAAGCCTATCTTGCCAAATTAAAATATTATTAAAACCCGGCACTAAATGCAGAATCAATCCAATAGAAGCAACTACAAGTAAAACCACATGGCTGATTCTCTGCCAAGTTTTATTAGGTTTCCAACCAGCAAAAGCAATAAAAGCGACTGCAAATATTGCGGCTTTCGCTTGGATAAAGTTGGCCAATACGACCAGTAAAACCACTAAAATGAGAGAAGCAAAAGCTGCATGTGTTTTATATTTTGAGAAGATCATTTCCATAGAATTTTTATCCGATTAAACCATTAACCAACCCACTGTGATACTGCATACATTTGCGCTTTGATTTAAGTAAGCTGGTATCTAAAATTCTGAATACTCAACAAGCTTTCTGCTGGATAAAATCCAGTAATGCATTTAGCTGTTTTTTGTTATTTGCGCGTAACGCTGGCGAGCGTGTTAGGCTGGCATAACCTAACATTAACGACAACATATTGCGGGCAAACATTTCAGCTTGGGAGGCGTCAGCCAAACAAGCGGCTAAATTTGCCGTTAATCCCTTTTCTAAACCAAGAAAACTTTGATTAACCATGTCTAACGCTTGTTCAGGAATACAACTCGCTTCGTTAATACAGAGAGTTAATAAACAACCAGTTTCATTAAACTCAGTGAGGATATGCTGAAAAAACGCACGCACATTAGTTAAACCAAGTGGCTGATGACTAAAAATAGGTGTTACATAATTACGTTCTTTTTCAATAAAAGCTGCCAAAATAACGATAAACATGGCTTCTTTGTTGCCAAACTCGTTGTACAAACTTTTTTTGTTTAAGCCAGTGCTTTCCATTAAATCAGCCATAGAAGTAGACTCATACCCCTTAGCTAAAAACACTTGGGTAACTTGCTCTATCACTGCTTGTCTTTCGTAATTTTTGTTTCTTGCCATCTTGAATAATTTACCTGAACTTCATACCAGTTATATTCAAAGCATGGAGGTAATTATTTTCGCAAAAACGCAGGCAACAACCTGAACTGTGAATAACAACTTGCTTTCTAGGGGCTATTATTCTTTGTAGCTACGTTGAATTCACTAGTAATAGCCTGTTATTACGTACGCAAATTCGCCTGGCTCTAAAAAAATAATATCGCCCTAGAAGTAACGCAAATAAATTATATTTTGAATCACAACGTATTAGCTAATTTGTTGTCCAAAGTTCAGGTTAATACCTCCATGTACGCTTCGCTTTTTCATCCATGAAAAAGAAATTTTGCTCTAAACAATTACCACCATACTTCAACACAAACTTATTTTACACCATTCGGTAAAAAATACCTTGCATAAATAGATTAACTCCACTAAATTATTTTACACCAATCGGTAACTTATTATTTTTTAGAAAGGATACCTCAATGAAGCTTTACCATATATTTGCATACGACCGCTCACTAAAAGTTCGCTGGTTAGCTAACGAAATTAATCTCGCGCTACAAATTATCAAATTAGATATTGCAGAGCGTCAGCACAAAACCGAGCCGTTCAAAAGCATAAATCCACACGGTTTAATTCCAACGGTAGAAAAAGAAAACGGCGAAGTGTTATTTGAAGCTGGCGCTATTTGTTTAGACATTTGCCGTGAGCATGCTCCTCATCTGATCAACGAACAAGATAGCCAGTTTATGCAATGGCTATTCTACTTCGCGAGCTCACTTGATACCCTGAGTGGCGGGATTATTGGTTTACACGTATTCGGCGAAAAAGAGCAAATTCGTCAAGCATTAGAAAGACGCATTCCGCACCAGTTAGACGCCATGGCACAACACCTCAACAACAGTGAATATTGGTACAACAATGAATTTAGTTTGCTGGATATTTTTGCGTGGCAAAACTTAGCTTATCTATACGTTGATGGGCAACTAAATCAACATCCAAGTTTAGCGGCGTATGTAGAAAAAGTGGCCAAAAGGCCTGCACTTGCCAGTTTAAAACCTGAAGGATTGCTGTATAGTTCAAGCAACTAGACAGTTGAAAATCCGTTATATTTCTAGGAACTGGATAATGAAATATTTGTTTGCAGCCTTAGTATTGAGTAGTTTTACAAGTGGAGTTTATTCTGCTGAGCAGTGTAAAGCGGCAAGAATAGATTTTATTCAGTACACATTTTTCAATGGTACACAAACCTCAGTCGAAGAAATTAACATAGTAGCAACTGAAGAAGGTCTTTTATTGTTGCCGGACGACTTAGTTTTTATTTGCAGCTACAAATCAGCTGAAATCGCTACAAATCAAGATAGCTACTCTTTATATACAAATAACAAGAGTGAATTTTTTCTGCATTATAAAATGGGTTTAACAGGCATGACTAAGCTACTTAAACGCAAGTAGCTTAGTCATTAATTCCTTGCATTTACCAATTCATAATTGGTTGTAATTGTTTGATGTAGTCAACCGCCATGCTAGCGTGTTGAGCTTTAGTTGGATGCGCATCGCCGTCACCACCTGGATAATGGCTCGACAACATATAATGTAATTTACTATCGTTTAGCTCTGTTATCGTTGTGTTCAGATACTGAGTTAACGCATCTTTTTGTGCCCAAGATAAGATTGAGCCTTCGGTTAAGACTATTTGTGCATTAGCATGGTCTTGGCGTACGCGTTTGATAAGCTTTTTATAGGCATCCACATATTCGCGCTCTGGCACTATGCCTTTACTAAAATCATTGGTGCCAATTGCGCTAATAATCAAGTCTGGTTGATATTGATTTTGCTGCCACACAAACTCTTTACTTGCGTCTGAAATAGCCAACTGATAAAAATCAATTAAGTTGTTGTCATCAGTATTACCGTTCCAAGATCGCACTAAACCTCGGCCGCCATAACAAACCAAATGCACCTGCGCATTAAAGGCTTTAGCCACTAAAAAGCCGTAACTTTCTAATGGGTTAGTCCAGCTATTGCTGCGCTGAGCATTAGCTTTTCTGTCAATTGCTTCTGCACAAGTTACCGAGTCGCCAAGTACCATTATTTTGCGTTTCGGCAATTGTGGTGGTGCTAAAAACTTACCATTTTCAACCGTCACAGTATGCACTTGGTTTACACCATGCCAAGTTTCTGAGCGGTTAACTATGCTGACTTTGTGTTGCTGAGCTTTGTCGCCTTTAAACACCTCTATCGTTTGCATATTAGGTGTTAACTTTACAGTTTTAATCAGTTTGTCATCCAGCAACACATCTAAATAACTATCACCCCAAGCGTGCGATGCTGTAAAAGAAAAAGCTTGTGCTTCAACCTGATAATTTAAACTCACACCCGGATAACCAAATCGAACAGATTTAGTATCTGTAGTCACAAAACGCCCCATTATGTTTACCGGCGAATCCGCCACTGCGAGCGTTTGTTTTGGTGTATTACCGGCTAATAAACTTTTGATATCCGGCAGCATAACATCCGCCCAAGCAAGATAACCTTGGCGGGTTGGGTGTAAAAAGTCGCCCATTATCTCTTTGCTAATTTTGCCGTCAGCTTGTAAAAACGCATCACCATAATCGCGAAAATAAACATTGTCTAACTTGTTGAGCGATTTAATATAGTGGTTAAGTTGTTTAACTTGCCCACGCGACCAATCTTGTGGATTTTCGCCATAAGGTAACACTGCATTGAGCAATATTTTCGCTTGTGGAAAATTCACTTTTAACTGGGCAACAATAGAAATCACCCCAGCAAATATTTGCTCTGGTGTTTCTTGTAAATGACCAAAGTTATTCACCCCTGCCAAAAGCACAACCACTTTGGGTGATAATTTATTGTCTGCCGGTAATTGCTGTAATCGCCATAAAATATTGGCTGTATGGTCACCGCCAATACCAAAATTTGCTGCATTTAATTGGGCAATTTGTTCTTGCCATACGCCATGCCACATCCAGCCTTCAGTTATCGAGTCACCAACAAATAACACATCTACATCTTGGGTTTTGGCAACTTGTTGGTCTTCTTCAAACAATTCATACCAACGTTTAATCGACATCCACTCAAATTCTTTATCACGCGGTGCTGGGATCGAACCTTGGGTTTTGCCAATCAGGCCGTTTAAATCTAACGAAGTATTCTTTTCCTCTGTGACATTTTTTTGCGTTTGGCCGCAGCCTGTTATCAACATAGTTAAGGTTAGCGCTGTTAATGCTAAATATTTCATTTTTTACCTACTATTTTTATTCAGTAAACTTGGGTAATTCATCTAGGGTGATGACTAATTCGTGGTTATACACATACTTTTTATGCGCATTGGAGGAATGGTATTCTCCGGTCCAAAAATTGCCTTTGTCGGTTACACCTGCCGCTGTGTCGATATCATTCCAAGTTACGAAATAGCCCCACATGGCTTGTTCATTGGCCATTTTATTCGGATCTGGCAATACGCCATTTTCCGTTAAAGCCACAGGTTTGGGTTTAGCGCTGAACGATTTAACCAATTGGAATCGCTCTACTTGCGAGCCGTAATCGTGAGGCGTTGCGTAAATATCATCACCAATCACATCAACGTATTCATCACCTGGATACCAACTGCCTTGTAAGCCATTCCACACCCAAATAAGGTTATTTAAGCCGTGATCTTCGGTTAAATAATGGAACATAAACTGCCATAATTTGATAAAAGCCACATTCGGTTGTTCACCGTCGGTGCGGTTAGCGCCCCACCAAAACCAGCCGCCCCATTGATTATCCGCTGCTTCATGCATAGGTCGCCACAATACAGGGACACCAGCTTGTTGGAGTTTTTTCAGCTCAGCGGCGATAATATCGATATCTCTAACTATTGCTTTAAAATCGTCAGATTGAGTATCGAGCTGCTGCTCTTTCATTGGGATCACAAAGTCACTTTTTTCCGTATAAAATTCCTGAGTTTTTAAACTAGGATCACGCCAATGCCAAGCAAATGTCACTAAGCCGCCGCGTTGCCAATGGGCGATTGCTTCTTCTGTTTGCTGTAAACCAGAGCCGTATTGATAACGGTCGTAGTTCATAAAATCATAACCCATTATCGCTGGCGCTTTACCCGTGTCAGCAAGCACGCGAGCATACATATCTATGTTGTCTTGCCAGGTTAAATCTTGCTGTCCAGCCAATACTTTGCTGCCAAAATTATCGAGTAAATATTGGTAAACTTTATGAGTGATTGCATTAGCATCTTTGTTGATTAGAAGTTGATTAGCGCCCACTACATTTTTTGCATATTTGTATTGGTTATTATCGTTCGATTGTTCAGAAGTGTTGCCAGCAGCGGTCGTTTTATCGACTTTGGTGCTTTCGACCGTATTAGTCGATGAGCTGCAACCATATGTCCCTATTGCGACAGATAAGCACAATAAAACACCAGTAGTGAGTGAAGTATTTTTTGTCATAACTTGAAGTTCTTGTAATAAAAGAATAAGCAGGGCCAATGCCCTGCTTTACTGCATGATAAATCCAAATTTATGGTGCAAAGCCTGCTGAAACTGCTGTGGCTTTTATGCCATTTTCAGAATCAACAATTTCTGTTCCACGTTCGTTTAAATCGTATGCATCTTCAGTATTCGACATATCTAGCGCTTTGGTTTCTTCGCCATTGCCATACCAAGACCAAGCTAACCAACCAAAAGGCACTACACCAAAACCATAGTTTTTCGCAGTATCCAATACGGTTTGGTTAAAGCCACCATCGGCATAATCAAACACCCAAGCATCCGCATCCGCCGCTTGATCAAAGTTCATTTCGAAAATAGTTTCTAATTCGCCACTACCTTCCCCTTCAATCAATAACTGGCCGATTTCAATTGCACCATTAATTTCAGCTGGTTTGCCATTTGGCGTGAATTCAACACCAATTCGGTTGATTTGAGTTGGATCGAATCCAGCATCACCCCAGCCATAATTATAGTCGTCGGTAATCGCATAACTAATATGAGTGAAATCGCCTCGGGTAAAGGCCCAAACACCTTCCCAGTTAATATAAGCAGGTACACCATTTACGTCACGCAGGTAGATTTGAATCCCCATGTTGCCATTGTCGATATAGTCATCAGGCATTTTAAAACTAGCTTTAACTGTTTTACCAACTGCATTAACGACACCTTCAGCAACAGGTGAAATGTATGTTGCCTTTTCCGCCGTATCCGGCCAGTTGATTGTTAAAGCTAAAGTTTCGTTGGCAACGCTTGCAGTAACATCACTGATACCATATTCAGTGCCCCAACCGTCATTACCAGCGGAGAAATCTGAGCCAACCAAGGCAACCATAGCTGCTGAGCCACCACCGTCAGCGCCAGTCACGACAACTTCATCAACTAATAAAGGATCTGTGTGGGCAGACGTCGCGCCATAAAATTGCACACCAAATCGCTGAAGTACGTCAACAGCAGATAAATCTACGTTGGCAAAGGTAATCTCATTCCAATCACCAAAGGTTAAATTATCAAAGCTAGTGCCACCTGTATCTGTCCAGCCACCCCATGAATCACCATACTGTAAGAAAAACTTAAGACCAAAGCCTGTTTCAGTTTCGTATGATTGAGGAATAAACACTTTTGCAGTTAAAGTTAACGGCTGACTAACATCTAAGTTGACGTTACCGCCACCAATAGCGATAGCAAAATCACCGTTATTTAACCAGTCGTGATCTAGATTTAACGCACCTGACGCTTGTGTGGTATTAGTATTACCCCAAGAGGTCGCCCAGCCATTTGCATCTGAATTGAAATCAGCCAAATACATAGGTGGTGTCGCGCCGCCAGTTTCTATCATGACGTTATCAAGTTTAATCTGAGCGTTAATGCTGGCAGGTTTGCCGTTAGCAAAAAACTCAATGCCTAAACTTGCTACATTATCCAATTCAAAACCATCGGTTACAAAACCTTCCATATCCGATGCAGAATCAATGCGATAATTTAAGCGTGTCCACGCATTTGCCCGTAAGTCTTTATCATTTGCTAATTCAGTACCAAATGAAGCAAAACGACCACCCGCATCTTTTAGGTACAATTGCGCGGTTAATTTACCATCGTTAATGTACTTTTCAGGGATGTATACATTGGCGGTTACGCTTGAACCAGTTAAGTTAAGTGGCTCAGCAAATGTGTGCTGATAAGCAACTTTGTCGGTATCACCTGTCCATGGGAAATCAAACACTAAAGCATTATCACCCACAGATTTTGTCATTACGTCCATGTGGTCAATCGATGCATCACCAAAGGCAAATGAGCCACCAAATTCACCAATAATAAAGGGCACACCGGTTTTAGCTAAACCATCTGCGGCGGTAATAATTTTGCTTGAACTATTCCAGCTCGAGCCATATGCATGCACGGATAAAACAAGGTTCGACTCAACGTCTGCCACTAATAATTCTTGGCCGCGACCACCCAAAAATGCATTGAAGTCTTGGCCACAATGCGGCGCATCAATCACTAGTGGTACTTTAAAGCCAACTTCACGAAATTCGCGAATTATGCTCTTATAAGTGTCGATATAACCAGAATAACCATAACTAGCCGCATTCCAAACATTCATCGGCCCCCATTCGTTAGCGATATTGATCATTAAATGTGGTTGGTATTTAGCATCTACCAATACTTCTAACCACTCACCTAACCACAATTCATCTAGATATTGCATTAAATAAGTATCGGTTTCGGTACAGGTAATTTTACCTTCTTCTTCCCACAACATAGGCATAGCAATTAAGCCAGCATCAACAATTTTGTCTAACGCTGCGCGTAGCTCTGCTGCTGTGGTATTTTCACGCAACTGTAAACGCACTACGTTCGAGCCGGTTTGTGCTAAAGGCTCAATACTGTTGATGCGGGTTGATGGTGAATCACCATATTGTAAATTAATACCACGCAATAGAATGGCTTTGCCTGATGCATCAAATATTTCAGTTGCATTGGTTTTAATCACATAAGCGTCACTTGGTGGGCTTGGGCGATCAACTTCTGGCTCAGATTGCTCCGGAATTAAAGTATCTGTATCGGCATTTTCATCTAACAAGTCACCGCAGCCTTGAAGACCTAAACCAGCTGCCACAACTAAAGCTAAATAGTGAGTACGTAATTTCATATTAGTCTCCATTAGTATTCTCATTAAAGACTCAAAGTCACACCAGCTGTGTATCTTCGTTCTTGTACATATAAAGAGTGGAATTGGTTTTCAAACTGAGCATAAGTTTTTCTGTCTTGTGAGGTTAAGTTTGTGCCGCTGACATAAAAACTTAAATGCTCGTTGTACCAGTAGTTAATTGAGGCATCTAAATAACCTGATGCTTCTTGCCAATTACCTAAACTAAGTGGAGCTTCATTGGTGTTTAGACCAACACGACCAATATATTCAGCGCTACGCCAGTTGTAAGCTAAACGCATATTTAGGCCGTCTTTTGCGTACCATAAAATGGTATTGGTTTGGTGTTTTGAGTTAGACGCCAATGGGAAATTATCACCATTAATGTCAACGTCGGTTGATTTACTATCTGAGTAGGTATAGTTAAATTCCATACCCAAAGAACTTAAAAACTCGCCAGGTAAGAAAGTGAATGGTTGTTTATAACCAATTTCGATACCAGATAAATCTGATGCAGTTACGTTTTTAGTTGTCCAAATGTTTGCCATATTGCCACGGTTGATACCATCACCATCAGCATAATTTCTTTGTTCTTGGAAACTTTGTACTGCTGTGTCTACATCAATTAAGAAGATGCCCACACCTAAAATAGAATCTTGCGCGAAGTACCATTCAGCCGAGCTGTTAAATACAGTTGCACGCCAAGGTTTAATGTATGGATTGCCTTGGTCGTTACCACCACCAACACAAGATACATTTTCACCAACTAGGTTACCGTTAGTATCACGCACGTAAATGCGGTTACCGTCTTCATCGGTTTTAGCACATTGTTGATACCATAAAAATAAGCTAGAACCGACGTTGTTTAAGTCATTTCTAGTCATATTTTTCGATACACCAAAACGCACAATGACATCGTCAGTTGGGAAGAAATTAATATTGGCTGACGGTAAAACATCGGTAAATGAATGATGTATGGTTTCTTTGTCGGCAACAAAGGCAATTTTTTCCCAATCGTAATAACCAATAGAGTTAAATTTATCTAACACTGTTGGCACTATGGTTTTTTCAATTTCACGCTCAGTGCGGACAAAACGCACACCTAAGTCACCTTCAAATGGAATGCCAAACAAACCTGTGTCATCACTAAAGTTGGCTTGGAAAAATGCAGAGCTTGAAGTTTCAGTTACTTTATAAGTGTAACCCGGATCGTTAGCTGTTTTTGAGCCTGGGTATAAGCGGTTCATAAACTCTAAAGGTTTGTCCATATCGTGTGGATCAAGCGCTGCAACACCACCTTCAAAACCTTTAATTGGGCCAAAATCGTAATGAACTGTTGTTTGGGTAGCATCAAAACCGTTATCAACTAAACCACCAACTGTGCGTAGGTTTGAGTTTTCGTTTTCATAACTGAAGTCGAGCCACTCTGGATATTTTTGCCAAACTTCGTTACCTTCGCGTAATTGATAACGTTTGTCAGCAGGTACACGAGGATCATCCCAAGTAGTTGTACGACCCGTTGGCGCAACATAGAAGAACTTTGCATGATCGGCTTTACGCTCACCGTAACGCACACCAAAGTTAAATGAATTAAACATGCCGTATTCAGCAAAATAGCTAGCATCAAAACGAATCGCCGCGAGTGTTGCATCCGTGTCTTCGCCATAACCTTGTGCTTGATACTTTTGTAATAACTCTGATTGTGATAAATCCGCTTCAAAATCAAAAACCGGCACATCACCGCGATAATCAACAGTCACATCGTAGCCAGCTAATGGATCTTTACCTGAAATACCATCTTGGTCGACCCATAACCATGCAGGCTGACCTTGAGATAGGTTCATATTTCTAAATTGTTTTTGCGCTTTAGCGTAAACAACTCGAGCGGTTGCTTCAAAATTGTCACTGACATAATCAACTTGGAAATTACTGTTTAATGCCGCTGTGTGATTAATATGGGTATTTGTGTTGGTCATAAAGTCGGGTGCAATAACGTGCGCAACCTGTAAGGTATTAATGGTACGGTTTTGCGTATTACCATTGGCATCAACAAATGAAATGTCCGCGACTTTAGCAACTATACTGTCGTCTTGCAGCGCGTTGTATAAATCTGTTTCTGATGATGCTGGAGTACCATTTTCTTCATAAGCTTGCAGACTGCTTTGGCCATTAAAGTTTGCCGCAACACCACGGTCGTATTGATCCATTTTGGTATAAAAAACATCCCCACGCATCGACAGTTGATCACTTAATTTAATTTCAATTGACGAAGCACCACCACTACGAGTTCTTTCCATTAAGTTAGCACGAGCGCCAAAGTTACCCGGGGTTAAATACCAATCGTTTTCTGTATCGCCATCACCGTCTAAATCAAGTGGATCATGCGGTGAGCCACCACGCGTTTTTAAGAATGCTAAACGTGAGTCGTCCCACATTTGGTAGTTAGCAGCATTTGATTCAGAACTGTAAGCGCCGAATGTAAAACCAACTGTTTGAGTGTTGTAACCTAAGAATAAATGCACATTGTGATCAGGATCACGCGTACTTTGTTCTGAGCCACGCTCAATACTTGTGCTGCCATCGTCATTAGTTACTTCACGCTCAAACGGTGTATATTTTTTGTTTGAATTGTCGCCGTATGAAGCTTCCAATTTTAGCTTGGCGGTAAAACCTTCTTTCAAAGCTAAAGGGCGTGTTGTTTTTAAGTCAACCAAACCTGAGATACCACCAGACAATAGGTTTGATGACATAGATTTATATACATCTACCCCAGAGATCATGCTAGCTGGCACATCCGAGTAATTTGCGCTAACACCAGTAATTGACCAAGGACTTAAGAATTGCTCACCGTTCAACGTGGTTAACACCTGTGGCATACCACGTACATTTAACGATGTACCTTCGTTACCTTCACGCTTAATTTGCACGCCAGTAACACGCTGCAATGAATCAACTATGGTTGTATCAGGTAATTTACCTATGTCTTCCGCCACAATTGAATCAACAATATTTGACGCTGCACGTTTAAAGTCGATTGCTGCAGCTTGTGCACCACGCACACCTTGCACGGCAATAGTTTCATCTACTTCGGTTTTTTCTGAATCTTGTTCAGCAGCTTGTGTATTTAAACTAAATAATGCACAGCTGATTGCTAATACAGACTTTTTAATTTTGCTATTAATTCTGTAGTTTTCGAGCATAAGTTTTATCCTCTGAATCAATTTTGAGAGTGCCCATGTGTTCTAACCTACGGTTTAACATAAAACCAAACTGTAAACCGGTTACAAAAGGTTACATTAAATTTACCTGGCGATCTATATTTTGTTATTGGTTTTTTATAAAAATTAACAACCAAACCAAGCGTTGCACTCTAACAGCAAAATAAGATACTGATAAATATAACATTTAGTAAAACATTAAATGACCTATAAGTATCTCCACCAAATACACAAAATGTAAACGGTTACCAACATTAATAAAAACAATAGTAAAAAACGTAAAATTTTAACTAAATCTACCGGTAGACAAATATGCTTTAAATGTAGTCCAGATTGAAAATTCGACCAATTAAAACGTTTTCATCCAATCTATTTAAAACACAGTTAACTTTTAAGTAAAACGCCGGAATGTAACAGGATAATTTGTTACATTTGAAGTTCAGAGTTCAGGTTTATTAGAGGTCGAGGGTATAAACAAAGTTTAGAACTAGAAAGGAGAGCTTTAGCTAGGCTAAAGCTCTTTGCAGCAAGTATGCAGTTAATCGATTCTTATCTTACGAACATAAATGGTCGCTGTAATTAATACTGCACTCAGCACTAGACCAGCAAAACCAGGTAATAAATCAATCGCTTGCCAGTTACCGTTAAACATGGCCACACTAATATCCATACCCGAATCTATATAAGTTTTAATCGCTGGCCAAAACTGGTTTGACTGCAAAAACAGGTTTTCCAACATAGGAATTATCACAAATGGTGCAAATATCCAAACGAACCCAAGTTTGTTGGCATAACTTGAAACTAGGCCAACCCAAGCAAAAAATGGCAACAACCACATCAAAGCGAATAAAGTGTAAATACTCAAACTCAAGTAGTCGATAAATAACGGGAAAGTAAATGCTGTCATTGTCATACCCGAGGTCACAGACAGGCTTTCACTGATGGCGACCATAACGGAAATAACAAACAGCGCAATTAACGAAATAATCACATGAAAAGCAGGTAATACCAAAAGCGCAGTCAAAAACTTGGATAGTACGTTATCCCGCTCGTCGACCGGAATAGAGCGCCAGAACAATATACTGCCGTCTTTCCTATCTCCCGCTAATCCGTTGCCTATAATTGCCAGCGCAAATATTGCTAAGTCCATACACATCATAGTAAACAAAAAGCTCGCGACTTTTTTAAAGTCTTTCGGCTTCGTGGTTATGTTTTCAGCGTTTGAGTTATTAACAACCGCAGGGCTATTGTCAATACTTTGATGTAATTGCACATTAACCGTACCATCTGCTGCCACTGTCACGGTTTTTTGCACATCACCAAACATGATTAGCGCAATTAACACAGCACCAATTGCGATGGCCGACAGAATAATTGGGTACCATAAAATAACCCCTTTGTGTTCCCAAAATTCTCGTTTTAATTGTGCGTAATAAATACTAAGCATAAGTCACCTCCTGTTGTGTAGTGCTTGATTGAGTTTTACCTTCGATTAACGCGACAAATATGTCGGCTAGGCTAGGTGTTTTGATTTGGCCAAATTGTTGAATTTGTTCAAGGGTCGTATCTGAATTTTTTAAATCAAAAATATATGCCATCCCTTCCAACACCTTGTTGGAATGAATGGGGGATAACAATTCAACTTGCGCCTGATTGCTCGCATGCGTGGTTAGCTGAACAAACTGCTCGGCAAAATCTTGCATTTGTACATCTAACAATACTTGGCCGTTATCAATAAACACTACACGAGTTAAAATATGTTCCACTTCTTCGATTTGGTGGGTGGTGATCACTATAGTGTTGTTGTCGTCAAAATAGTCTTCTAACAAACTGTTATAAAAACTTTTGCGGCGAATAACATCCAAGCCCAACGTCGGCTCATCCAATACCAACAACTCAGAATTAATCGCAATTACTATGGCCAAATGCAGCTGAGTAACCATGCCTTTCGACATATGTTTAACTCGCATATCAGGCTTAATATTAGTTTTAGCCAAAAATTGTTCTGCTAGTTTAATATCAAAATTTGGGTGAACTTTTTGCGTATATTCGAATAACTGAGCTGGGGAGATCCATTTAGGCAAAGTAGCTGTGTCGGCAATAAAACTCACCTTTTCCATTAATTTAGCTTGCTGCTGGCGCGGATTTAATCCGCATACAGTGAGTTCACCAGTTGCTGAAGTTAAACCCAAAATAGATTTTAATAAGGTACTTTTACCCGCACCGTTGGTGCCAACAACGCCAACAATTTCTCCCTGTTCAATGGTTAGATTGACGTCGGTTAAGGCTGGAGCTTTGCCATAACATTTGTGTAAATTACGCGCTTGAATAATATTAGCCATTTTCTTGCTCCTTGCTCAGCTGTTGTATTTTTTCAATTACATCTTGTTGGCTGATGTTTAACTGCTGCATTTTTTGCAAAAACTGCGGCAAATCTTCCGCCAAAAATTTATTTTTCTCAGCTGTATGTAATGCTTCAATTGCACCGGTTTTAACAAACATACCTAGTCCCCTTCTCTTTTCGATCAAACCTTCATCTAATAACTCGTGATAAGCCTTAGATACAGTTATATGGTTAATTTGTAACTCAGCCGAGACAGCCCGTACCGAAGGCAAAGCTGTTTCTTCAGGATACGAATTGTTCAAAATGGCTTTTTTCAGCTTTTCGACCAATTGTTTATAAATTGGCATATCGTCATGCCAGTGATTATTCATCTACACATGTCCTTCTAGATATAGTGTTATACAACAATATAACACCATATCTAAAACAGCAAGGAGGTATTGAATATTTTTTATGCAGCTTGGGGAGTGGGCAGGTTAAACCTTAAGGGTATAGATCACAGCTCAGGACTATGAAACTGGCTATAAATAATTTCACTTTCTTGTTTGTTTACATCAGTTATTTGGAAGGCAATTTGTTGTGTGCCAACTAGCGAATTTGATTTAACCACAAGAATTTGAATATCCGATTGTCCACCAGCCAAGGTTATTTCGCCTTGATGTTTGAGGGCAAAGTTATCATTCGCCTGCAGTGATATTACAAACTGTTTAGGCTGTTGTGATTTATTCAGTAATTTTATCTTGTAGGTATTTTCTACTTCGTCTAAGTAATTTACTCGATAAAGCGCATTGCGATCACGGCTAATATCAGCTTCAAACTCGCTGCGGCTAGCCATCCAAAATATTAAGATTAATATCATCACAGCTGTAACAAAGCCGTAGGTTAGATGTTGACGCCAGCGACTCGCAGGTTTTGTTATACTCGAATAACTAATGAGCCCTTTGGCATAATTAAATTTATCCATAACCGCATCGCAAGCATCAATACATAACCCACAGTTAATACATGAATACTGCAGCCCTTGGCGAATATCAATGCCAACTGGGCAAACTTCCACGCATAACTTGCAGTCTACGCAGTCACCCAAATGGTTGGGTTTGGTTGCATTACGTTTGCGTTGTCCTCTACTCTCACCCCGCGCCTGATTGTAACTAACCAATTTGCTTGTATTATCAACTAAAGCCGACTGAAAACGTGCATACGGGCACATATGCAAACACATTTTCTCTTTTATCCATCCAGCATTAACATAGGTACAAGCGGTAAAGAATAACAGCCAATTTTGCGTTAAAAAATAATCATTAAAGTTGAATAAGTTTGGGTACAGCACTTCAGCTGGCACAAAATACGACATAAAAGTGCTGGCGGTTAACAAAGCTAGCAACAACCAAATACTGTGTTTAACTGATTTTTTGGCGATTTTTTGCCAAGTTAATCCTGATTTATCTAACGCTTTACTCTGCTGAAAATTGCCTTCAACTCGCCGCTCGACCCAATTAAATAACAACATCCAAATGGTTTGTGGGCAGGTATAACCACACCAAACTCTGCCATACAAGCGGCTAACATAAAAAAGCACAAAAGCGGCCAAAATAAAAACAATCACCAGCACAAATAAGTCTTGCGGGTATAGGGTGAGCGCAAATAAACGTATGGTTTGTGCAGCCACATCAATGTTTATCGCAGCTTGCGATTGATAACGAACAAACGGCAATAATACAAAAATTGCCAGCAGAACAATAGATAAGTTGCGACGAATTGATTGAAAATGGCCAAACTGCTCGCGAAAATAAATCTTATTTTCGCTGTTACGTCCTGTGGTCATAATAATTTGTTCAGGTTTAGGTGTGCTCATTTATTTGACTGTAGAAGTGGCAATAACATGAGTTTAGCGAGCAAAACTGACATTGATATAGACAGAAAAATAAAAAATAATAGAGACAGATAAAATATTGCAGATATATGCGAGAGGTAGCCAAAATGAGTCAGTTTTTATATGAAACTTTAGCTGAACAGTTTCGCAAAAATATTGATCAACAACTGTGGCCACAAGGACATAAACTGCCTTCAATTCGAACTTTGAGCCAATCATATAATAGCTCTAAAGTTTCTATTCAAACTGCATTGCAAAAACTCGAAGCCGCGGGTTTGCTGATCGCCAAACCTCGTTCAGGATATTATGTTGCAAAACAAAACCAGCCCAATCAACCGCAACATACGCAAAAAGTTAGCAAACCAAAAAAAATTGAAGTGCCGGATATTTTTCAGCAAATTATGCAAAAAAGCGCAGCGTTTGATATTTACCCAAGCGCCAAATCACAAGCTAGCGCCACTCACATACAAACGCTCAACCGCCATATAAATCGAGCGATGCGCCAACATAGCAGCAGTAACACTTTATATTATTCGCCGCCACAAGGTAATTTGTCACTCCGCCAGCAAATTAGCCAACACTATTTAAGCCGTAATTTATATATAGAGCCGGAACAAATTTGTATTACTGCCGGCTGTCAAAATGCTTTGTACTTAGCGTTAAACGCTTGTACTAAAGCTGGCGACACAGTTGCAATTGAAAGCCCTGCATTTTATGGCGTATTACAAATATTGCAGCAATTAGAGCTTAAGGTCATCGAAATTCCGTCATCAGCGACTCAAGGGATTTTATTAGAAAAGCTTGAAGCAATTGCGCAAAAATGGCCATTAAAAGCACTGGTTGTCACCGCCAATTTTAACACCCCTACTGGTTCAGTTATGCCAGAAACACACAAATCCCAGTTGTGTGAATTAGCCAATCAAGCGCGATTTACCATTATTGAAGATGATATCTATGGTGATTTGGCTTTTCACCATATCGCTTTGCCTTTAAAAGCTTACGACAAACACAACAATGTTATTTTATGCAGCTCGTTGTCTAAGTCACTATCGCGAGATTTAAGAATTGGCTGGATTGTTTCAGGCAAATCGCTCAGCAAAATAATCCACCTAAAAATGCTCACTCAGCTGTCCAACAGTGAGTCGATTCAACAAGGATTATCTAGCTTTATGCGTGAAGGTTTTTACCGCAAACACCTGCTGCAGTACAAACAACAGTTGCTCAAACATAGAAACCAATTAATCACGGCATTAAATGACAACTGGAATTTTAGTTTTAAATATACAACACCAGAAGGTGGTTTGTGTTTGTGGGTTGAATTGCACAACACGGCAGACAGTTTAACCTTATACAATCAGGCTAAAGCGCATGACATAATTTTAACGCCAGGCGCTTTGTTTACTAGCAATGCTCAATTTAATCAGTTTATTCGACTGAGTTTTGCCCATGAATTAACCGCCGACAGGCTGCAAGCTTTAAAACAATTAGGCGGAATTATTCTTAAAACCAAAGGTTAGGCTGATACCTTAACCACAACACGGCCTTGCACTTTACCCGCAATGAGATCATTCGCTGTGTCTATCACTTGCGCCAAAGTAATTTCTTTAGCTATGTTGTCAATAACCTCGGGTTGTAAAATATTGGCGAGTCTGCCCCACGCTTCTACCCTATCAGCTATTGGGCGCATTACGCTGTCTATCCCAGCTAAAGTAACACCACGTAAAATAAATGGTGCAACTGTACCGGGTAAATCCATACCTTGAGCTAAACCACAAGCAACAACTAAACCAGCATATTTTGTGCTCGCACACGCATTAACCAAAGTATGACTGCCTACGGAATCTATTACAGCTGCCCAACGTTCTTTGGCTAATGGTCTGCCTGGTTCAGATAATTGGGCGCGATCAATAATCTCGCTCGCACCGAGGTTTTTAAGATAAGTCGATTCTGAAACTCTGCCGGTGGAAGCAACTAGGGTATAACCAAGTTTAGCTAAAATAGCTATGGCATAACTGCCAACTCCACCATTTGCACCCGTCACCAGTATTTCGCCAGAACCAGGTTTAATACCGTGTTTTTCCAGCGCCATGACACACAACATTGCCGTATAACCTGCTGTTCCAATGGCCATAGCTTGTTTAGCTGTTAAACCTTTAGGCAATGCAATTAACCAGTCACTTTTAAGTTTAGCTTTTTCTGCAAGGCCACCTGAGTATTGCTCGCCTACCCCAAAACCATTGAGCAAAACGACATCACCAGGGTAAAATTTGCCAGAAGTGCAACTTTCAACCACACCAACCAAATCTATCCCCGGCACAAGTGGGAAGTTCCTAACCACAGGTGCTTTGCCAGTTATCGCCAATGCGTCTTTATAATTTAGCGTGCTATATAACACCTTCACTAATGTGTCGCCATCTGCCAAAACACTCTCGTCTAGCTCGGTTAAATTTGCGTGGTAAGTTTGCTCATTTTTTTCAATTAATATGCCGTTAAACATAAGTCTCCTATAATGTAGGGCAAAATATTAAATCTAATTACTAAACCTTAAAAAATGACAATTTATCGATAGACGCACGGCTTACTTTATCCATTTCGTCACTGAAACCTCGTGTTTTACCGGCTAATTCAGCTGATTTATCGGTCAACTCTTGCACGGCATGGGTGTTCTCACTGATTTGACCTGCGACTAAACTTTGTTCTTCTGCTGCCGTGGCAATTTGTTGCGCTTTAGCGTTTATATCGTCGATATGCGCTAAAATCACACGGATTTTGTCAAAACTTGAGGCAATTTGTTCTTTAGTTTTTGTGACTAATTGCTGACTTTGTTGCATTTTTCCAGATGACTCTTCACCTACCTGAGCGATTTGATTAATCAGTTTTTCAATTTCATTAACTGATTCAGACGAACGTTGAGCGAGCGTTCTAACTTCATCGGCAACAACCGCAAAACCTCGACCTTGTTCACCCGCGCGTGCAGCTTCTATTGCTGCGTTTAGAGCTAACAGGTTGGTTTGTTCAGATATACCGCGAATAACATTTAAAATGCCTTCAATATTTTTTGTTTCTACTTGTAAGCGCTGTACCGCAGAAGCAGAGTTTTCTAAGCTACCAACAAGTTCGTTTACTCTCAAGATTGCAGCGTCCGATTCTTTAATGCCTTCATCAGCTAGGTTTGCCATATTTTCCGCGGCGTGCGCTGTCTCGGTCGTATTTTGTGCAATGTCTTTGCTGGTCACAGCCATCTCTTCAATTGCGGTAACAACTTGCATGGTATTTTCTGTTACATCACTAGTAATGGATTCCATCTGCTGAGTAGAGGCTAATACATTCTTACTGTTGCTGGTAACCACTTTTGACGAGTTAACCACTTCTGAGATCACAGCAGCTATAGTAGAAATACTTGTGTTAATTTCATTGCCTAAAATCGCAATTTCATCCGACCCTTTAATTTGAGCTTTAATTGTTAAATCACCTTGCGCCATCGCGTGAGCAGAACGGCCAACTCTTGTTATATTGTCAATTAACCCATTAGATATCAGTAAAATAAAACCAACAGATAACACAGTTGCGACTACCAAAGAGATATAAAAAATAATATTTGAGTGCTTGATGGTTTCTTCAGTGTAATTTTTGTTTGCTTCAGCACTTTGTTCACCTTGTGCGACAAACTTGGTTTGAAATTCAAGTAAAGTTTGGTTGGCTTCAACAAAATCAACATAGGTTTTCCTTGATGCAACATTGTCTGCACTGCTATTCATTTCATTTACAAATTTTTTGGCTTTTTGATGGAAGTCTTTTATGTGTTTTTCATACTGCCTATAAAGCCCATCATCACCGTTGTAATGCTGCTTAAATTTATCCAATAAGCTGTCGGTATTTTTGTACGACGCCAAAATGAGCGGGTTGGTATTACTGATTTGTTGCGGAATATTAATTAGATAACCAATTTGCAAAGCTCTAATGTTGGATAAAATTGCGGTTTGCTCTTGCTGAATTTCGTCTAAATAACGTGAAGATGTATAGTTGTGCTGATAAAAATCGTTAAAATTATCAGCAATTGCATTGTTTGATAATTTTAACGACAACATAGCAAAAAAATAAATCAGGGTGACAACTGAGATGAGTACAGCAAATTTTTGTTTTATCGTTAGATGGTTCATCAGAAACGTTCCGTTAATTAAAGTGTTGTACAGAGGGAAACAAGCTTAAATCCCCTTCGCAGACCCTAGATAACTATAGTTAGTATCAAGCAAAAATGACAAAATTTATATTTTCAATATCAACACTTTAGTGCTCGGAGTATTCAACTAATTCTTCTACGTATAAATAATCACCTTGAGTTTGGGTTAATTTAATAAAGGTTTTTAATTTGGGTGCATACCAGTGTACATCTTCCGATTGCACTTTGTAGCCGCGCGAATTGCTAGTGGTGCCATCTTCGCTGGTCCAATTTTCAGCAAGTTGCCACTTTTTACCCACTTGCAAAGGCCAATTGTACCTAGCATTTTTGTTGTCGACAGGTTTGATGATTTGCTCAAGCGCTACAGGCCCATTGGCGGTTAACATGGCTAATTGGCCATTTTGTTCAATGATTTGTTTGATATCTTTACCTTGCGCACGAACTGTTCCATCGGAAGTGACGCCTTTATATTTCCAAATCCATTTTTCACCAAGCTGATAATCAGTTATCGAAGGCTGTTGAGCAACTTCAATATCATTCATGCTGTTACACCCTGTTAGCACTATGAGTGCAAACATAGTTAAAACTTGAATTTTCATCTAGTAATAGTCCTTTTATATAAGTGTGTCATTTAACAAAGTTTATCGCTACTAAACCTTGCCGTGTATAAAAAATTATGCTTGAATTTGATTGAACAGGATTACCAGCGCTCGCTAGCAAGGAATACGCAATGAGAACGTCTTCAGAACTAATTGATTCGATTAATCGTTTAACCCAAGCTCTGTATCAAATCAATAGTATCGATTTAATGTTAAATCTACTAAAAGCTGAGATTACAACTTTATTTGGTTTTAACCTCATCTGGCTTTACGAATTTGCAGACAATCAATCTACCCAAATCAAACTAATTTCTGTTAAAGGCAAACGTCAACAAGCTATTTCGGCAGATTATCCGGTTATTGATATTAAGCAAGATAAAATGCTAGAAAAGATCTTTCAAAGCAAAAGTCCTGTATACATTGAAGATGCACGTATTGATGACACAACAAACAAAGAGATTATTAAAACTTGGGGTAATAGAACCATTATCAACTGCCAGCTCTATGTACGGGATAAAAGTTTAGGGGTTTTCGGCACAGGCTCATTTTTTGATGAAGGTGTAAAACCCCTTACTCAAGAGGAAATAACCTACTTTAATGTTATTTCAAATGCGCTGGCCATGGCGCTCGACAGAATAAATCATAAAGTAATTTCGATGCAGGACCCGCTGACAGGCTTAGACAATAAAAGAGCATTAAACATAAATGCCGAAGCAATTTTAGAGCTTGCACAACGTAATGAGCAAAACGCAGCGGTTATTTTTATCGACCTCAATAATTTCAAGCCTGCCAATGATACCTATGGCCATGCGTTTGGTGATGAAGTTTTAAAATTTTTCGCAAATAGTTTAAATAAAACACTCAGACGTTCAGATATTAAAGCAAGATATGGCGGAGACGAATTTGTCATTGTACTACCGAATATTCGTGACGAGTCGTCTATTAAGAAAGTGATTGATGATATAAAAATGCATTGTACCGATGTTAAAATTGGCGATATTCAATACCAACTCAGTTTTTCTGCTGGCTGGTCTATTTTCCCTTTTGATGGGACAAGCATCCAAGATCTCATTGAGCAAGCTGACCAGCGCATGTATATACAAAAGCGCTAAAGCAGAAGCAGAAAAATCTGCTTCTCTTCAATCTTTATAACACCACTCGCGCTTGTTCTCGTGAATCAAGCACACCAGAGACTTGGGTCAATACGACAGCGACAATAACTATTAACGTGCCAATCCAAGCTGTGTCGATTATGAACTTTTAGCATTACAACTAGGTTAATTCTGTCGCTGAGTATTTATCCATATCAGCATAATCTAGGTTTTCGCCTGACATTCCCCAAACGAAAGCATAGTTTGAAGTGCCAGCACCACTGTGGATAGACCAAGGTGGCGACACGACAACTTGGTTGTTTTTAACCCATAAAACACGAGTTTCTTTTGGTTCACCCATAAAATGCGCTACCGCTTGATCTTGCGGTAAATCAATGTACAAATAGGCTTCCATTCTTCGGTCGTGTTGGTGAGCTGGCATTGTATTCCACACACTACCTGTTTTTAAAACGGTTATACCCATTTGCAATTGGCAAGTTTGCACTACACCATTAATCAGCATTTGATTAATTTCTCGCTCATTTGACGTTTCGGCACTACCCATCTGCAAAACATTGGCTTCTTTGCGGGTTACTTTTTTATCTGGGTAAGCGTGATGCGCAGTTGCCGAATTTAAATAAAATTTTGCAGGGTTTTGTCCATCAGCACTACTGAATAGTACTTTTTTATCACCCGCCCCTACATATAAAGCTTCTTTATTTGCCAATTGATACACTTGGCCATCAACCGTAACTGAACCTTCACCACCCACATTGATAATGCCAAGCTCACGACGTGATAAAAACCAGTCGCTTTTAAGTGGGTCAATTGACGTGAGCTCCAAAGTTTGTTCAACAGGCACAGCACTGCCTACCATATGGCGATCATAATGCGTATAAACGAATTGGATTTTATCTTGCTGGAAAAGATCTTCGACCAAAAACGAGCTTCTAAGCTGTTTGGTATCAAATTGGCGGGCTTCATTTGGTCCAATCGCATATTGGGTTGTGTATTCTACTGTCATAGCTATCTCGCGTAACTCACAAAACAAGTATCATATCTGTTATCTTACAAGTTAGCAAAACGAAATAACTAAATTGAGTTGATAAATGCTTTTGCTACCACAGTCAGGTGATGTTTTCGGCTTAAAAATACTGTTTCTGGTGTTTGGCTGCCGTGTAACTTTAAATACGATATGCCGAATAATTTTTCGGCCATTTTAGCTGTTTCTAAAGTTACAATAGCGCTGCCTAATTTATGTTTAACCGCATTAATTAGATGAAATAGCGAATCCGTTTCAAACCCCAATTGCATTTCAAGTTCAGCGTTATTAAACAGCCCATCAATATTTTGTCTAAATTGCATGCTTTTATTGAGCAAACATAATTTCAGCTGCGCCACGTCAGCCAACGCAAGCTGTTTAAAATTCGAAAATTGCTCAGTTTTATTCGCGGCCAGCAACACTGCGAGCTGATTGCTGCCTTGATGAATAATATTAAATTGAGCTTCTAACCTAGCCATCTCAGCATCATAGAAACCTAAGCCAATATCGATTTGATGACCGAGCAAAGCACTCACTATTTGCTGATTGGTCATTACAGACAGCTGCACAGCAACATCTGGAAAACTTTGGTTAAACTTGGCGATAATCGGCATAATATCAACATTCGATTGCGGCACTATCCCCAACTTTAAATGACCTGTTAAACCAGACTGCAACAAACTAATTTCTTGTTTAATATTTTGCTGCTCCAACAAAATATTCTCTGCATACTGCAATACCAATTGGCCTTGTTCAGTTAACGCAATAAATTGGCGACCACGCACAACCAACTCTGCATCTAATTCCTGCTCTAATTTTGCAATACCGGCTGATAATGTGGGCTGAGTGACATGGCAAATTTGTGCTGCTTTCGCAAAATGGCGTGTTTTCGCTAATGTGCAAAAGTATTCAAGATGTTTAATATTCATTTAGTCATCTGGATTAACTAACGTCAGAATGAAATCAAAACTAACATTTTTGATAGAATTTATCTATTAACAGATAAATTTGTTTGATTGGCAGCACAAGCTATGATCTATTAGCATAACCACAGGATTAATTTTTTAGCGATTTAAAGCACGCGCATATGCCAAAAGTAGTTGAAGAAATTGCAGCAGCTATCAGCATCAATCAAGTTAATTACGCCGTTATGATGATAACGCCGGACAACATTGAAGATTTTGTTGTCGGTTTTTTATTTAGTGAAAGCTTAATTGACCACGCCCATAATGTGCACGATATCGAATTTGACCCCCACCCGCTTGGGCTTAATATCAATATAAAGTTATCGAATAGATGCATGCATACGCTAGCGGTAAAACAACGTTCATTAAAAGGTACGTCTGGGTGTGGTATTTGTGGTAGCCAAGCGTTGGAATATGCCTTTCCGGATATAGCCGAACTTGCTAGCAGCACACCCTATACAATTGCCCAACCCCAACAATTTAAACAAGCTTTAAAACGACATCAGTTAAAAGCGCAAGCGTCGGGTGCATTGCATGCCGCTTTTTGGTTGGACCAAGACAACCAAGTACTTGCTTGTCGTGAAGATATTGGCCGTCACAATGCGCTGGATAAAATAATTGGCGTGATTAAAAAACAAAAATGTACCAATAAAGAGCTGACTCAACATGCGTTATTGGTCACCAGCCGTTGCAGTGCTGAGCTTATTCAAAAAGCAGTAAAAATAGCTGTACCAACATTAATTAGTTTGGCATCCCCTAGCACACTTGCCATTCGTTTGGCCGAACAATACAAATTGAATTTAATTCATATTCCCAAACGTGATGACTTAATTTATTACCCAGCAAAACAGCCGTCCATCAGCGAGAGAATAATAACAAATGACCTCTAAATTACCGAAAAAAGCAGGTGGTTTGCCATCGGTTCAGTCAACCATTAAACATTTGCTGCAAAGCCATCGCACACGTGAAAATATAAAAAACTTATTACGTGTTAATCAAACCGATGGTTTTGATTGCCCTGGCTGTGCTTGGGGTGATAACCAGCATGGTACTTTCCAATTTTGTGAAAATGGCGCCAAAGCGATTGCTTGGGAATCAACCGACAAGTTAGTGGATGCTGAATTTTTTAAAACCCATAGTGTGTCGCAACTGTTAAAACAATCTGATTATTGGCTTGAATACCAAGGCAGGCTAGCTGAGCCGATGCGCTATAATGCAAAAAATGATCATTACCAAAGCATTAGCTGGCAAGATGCATTTAAACTAATTGGCGATAAACTCAATAGTTTAACCGATCCAAACCAGCTTGAACTTTATACCTCAGGACGAGCGAGCAACGAAGCGGCTTATTTATATCAATTATTCGGGCGTTTATTCGGCACCAATAATTTCCCAGATTGTTCGAATATGTGCCATGAAGCCAGCGGTGTTGCCCTAACCCAATCAGTTGGCATAGGTAAAGGCACTGTAGTGTTAGACGATTTTGACCATGCCAATGCCATTTTTGTTTTTGGGCAAAACCCAGGAACAAATCATCCAAGAATGATGAATGCACTGCGTAAAGCATCAAAACAAGGCTGCAATATCGTCACTTTTAATAACTTAAAAGAAGTTGCATTAAAAAAGTTTGCCAGCCCTCAAGACCCAACAGAGTTATTAACCCCTGCTGCAACACAAATAAGTCATTTATATCTGTCACCTAAATTAGGTGGGGATATGGCTGCTATTCGGGGTATGGTAAAAACCCTAGTTGAAAGTTACCCGAGTAAAATCAATCAAACCTTTGTACAGCAACATACTAAAGGTTTGGATGATTACTTAGCTATTGTTAACACCACCTCATGGCAACACATAGAACAACAGTCGGGTTTAACTCAAAATGAACTTACCCAAGCAGCCAAGGTATTTATTGAAAGTGACAAGGTTATTAGTTGTTGGGCTATGGGTTTAACCCAACATACCCATTCAGTTGATACCATTCGAGAAGTGGTTAATTTACATTTGTTAACTGGACAAATTGGTAAAAAAGGCGCGGGTTTATGCCCGGTTCGTGGCCATAGCAATGTGCAAGGCAACCGCACTATGGGCATTAACGAAAAACCGACTGCAGCTTTTATCCAAGCTTTAGAGCAAACACTCAAGGTGCAACTCCCCTACGCAGCTGGGCATAATGTTTATCATGCTCTAAATGCCCTTCAGCAAAAACAAAGTAAAGTATTAATCTGTTTGGGTGGCAACTTAGCCCAAGCGGCTTCTGATAGTCAATTTACCCATCAAGCAATTAAAAATGCGCAGTTGAATGTACAAATCAGCACCAAACTTAATCGAAGCCATTTATTAGTCGGTGAAGATGCATTGATATTGCCATGTTTAGGCAGAACGGAAAAAGACCAACAACAAAGCGGCTTACAAAAGATAACGGTAGAAGATACCTTCAGTATGGTGCATGCCTCACAAGGTATGACAGAGCCAGTTTCGCCGCACTGTATGTCGGAAACCGCGATAGTTGCGCACATTGCACATGCGACTTGCCCAGATAAATTTAACTGGCTCGAACTAAAAGATGACTACAGAAAAATTAGACAACTTATTGCCCAAACTATTGCTGGTTTTGAACAATTTAATCAAAAAATTGAACAACCAGCAGGTTTTCATTTAACTAACTCTGCAGCAGAGCTTAGATGGAATACTGCGAGCAAACTGGCTAATTTTAATGCGGCCAAGTTACCTAACAGTGTATTGGCCGACTGTTATTCAAATATGCAGCAAACAATGGGTGATGCTAAAAACATTACTTTTGTACTGCAAAGTATGCGTTCACACGACCAATACAATACAACCATTTACGCGTTAAATGACAGATATAGAGGCATTAGTGGTGAACGTAATGTGTTATTGATAAATAAAGACGATGCAAAACAACTTAATTTAGCCGAAGGCGAGCACGTAGATATCAGCTCTGTGTGTGATCAAGGGATCAGCAGAGAAATTAAAGCGTTTAAACTGGTTTATTACGATATCCCGCGTGGAAACCTAGCGGCTTATTACCCAGAAACCAACCCATTATTGGCAATTGACAGTGTTGGCAGGGCTTCGTTTACTCCAACGAGTAAATCTATTCCTGTAACGATTAGAGTAACATCTCAGAAGAGATTAAGGGTTAAACAAATATAAATAAACAATTTCCCAAACAAAACATTGTATACAATAAACATTAAAAAGATTCCAAAAAAAACATATCTATGATACTTTGGCCTTGTTATACAGTTTGGTTTATATTGCAAAGAGTCATTTAAGAGAATGTTAAGAATGTCACAACCTGAAAGAAACGCTTTGTTTTACGCTTTTATTGTTTCAATAGGCGGTTTTATTTTTGGCCTAGATATCATGCTAATTTCTGGCACCTTTCAATATACGACGGTTGAGTTTGGTTTATCCGCAATTGAAAAAGGCAACATTGCTGCAGCGCCAAATTATGGTGCTTTATTGGCATTATTAGTTGCTGGTTATTTTTGTGAACGCTTCGGCCGCAAAAAAACCTTAATGATAATAGCGGGTTTGTACGTAGTTTCAGCGATAGGCTCAGCATTTGCGCCAAGTTATTTTTGGTTGTTTTTCGCCCGCTTAATCGGTGGACTCGCATTTACCTCGCTCAGCTTAGCTTCAATGTACATAGGTGAAATCGCCCCAGCTAAAATGCGTGGCAAACTAGTTGGTTTAAATCAGCTCAATATAGTATTTGGTATTCTTGCAGCCACTATTTTAAATTATTACCTAGTGCAAACTGTTGGCACGCAAAGCGAATGGGCAAGCTCTATTGGTTTGAATGAAGGTAACGTATGGCGCTGGATGTTGGGCTTGGAAATTTTACCTGCGTTAATTTGGTTAGCTTTATTAACCATTATTCCAGAAAGCCCTCGCTGGTTAATGCTGAACAACAAAAAACAACAATCGCTTGATGTTATTAAAAAACTAGTTCCAGCAGCCGAAGTAGACGCTGAATATCAACAAATCAAACAACATTTAAATACTACAGAGCACAGCCTGAGTTACATAGAGCAGATAAAATGCTTGTTTAGCAAAAGTATGCGCCTAGCTTTATTAATAGGTGTATTTATGGCCATTATTCAATCTTTATCTGGTATGAATGCGATTTTGGCGTTTATGCCTATGATATTCCAACAAGTTGGTGGTGGTGACTCGGCATTTTTACAATCAATTTGGGTGAGCTTAATTGGTACTGTGTTTACCGTGTTAGCCCTGGTATTAATTGATAAGTTAGGTCGTCGCAAGATACTACTAGGTGGTTTGTTTACTTGTGTTGTTAGTTTAAGTTTAGTCGCTTATGGCTTTTTCAACGCAGTGTACCTTATTGAAAGCAGTACAATTGAACAGTTAGCTTTAACGCATCCTCAATTTAACAGCCAGCTCTTGCAACCTATGCTTGATCAAGCTTTTTATAGCGATATCGAATTTAAAGCAGCGGTAATTAACTTAATCGGACAAAGCCAATTCTCATTGTTAGAAACAGATTTGTTGTTACTCACTACGGATATGCCAGGCGAGCTAGTTTTATTAGGGATCATCACCTTTGTATGTGCATATAACTTTTCACTTGGGCCTATTTTGTGGATTTTGTTTTCCGAGATATTCCCAACTAAAGTGCGTGCAGTGGCGATTACCTCTAGTGCCTTAGTTGCGACCATATTTGGCGGCATTATTGTTCCGACTTTCTTTCCTTGGCAAATTGAGAATTTGGGTGCGAGTTTAACCTTTTTTGCGTATGCGGGCTTTTGTATAGTCGGTTTAGCGATTATGGCGAAAATAACCCCAGAAACCAAAGGAAAAACAATTGAAGAAATTGAAGATTTAATTTCAATAGAAAACGACGACTCACCAGCAAAACATTCAAGTATTAAACAAGCTAATTCGTTTAATTAGTTTTCGTGTAGCTGCCTTTTAAATTAGTTTGTTTGCCGCAATAAAGGCGGCTACACACCTCTTTAGCTTGGTAAATTAGTAGCCAAGTTGCTTAGCGATTTTATCTGCCGTGATTACCAATTCATTTTTAATATCAAGCATACTGCTTGTTTGGTCAGTTTTATTTTTTAATACTGATACCGCCAACGCAGCAACCACTTTACCTTCTGGCTCACCTATTAATACAGCGACGTCACAAATACCGTCAGTAATTGAGTTATCTGCCAACAAATAACCGTGTGCGCGAATGGTATTTAATTCTGAAAATAAGATATTTTGGTTTGATTTAGTCAATTTAGAAAAGCTTTTTTCACGCTGTAAAATCATATCGCGTACTTCATCATTACTATTGGCCAACAATACTTTACCTGAGGTTGTTGTCATAGTTGGAAATAATGAACCTTCAGCTATGTTAACTGACACAGGTACTTGGCTGCGTGCTTGGATAATGACCATAGTTTGGCTTTGATAAAGCATGCTCAAATAACAAGATTGCCCAATACGCACAGCTAAGTCTTCCATTTGTGGCAAAGCGACTTGACGCAATTGATCAATTGGCGAAATGGAGCGCGACAAATTATACAACTTTAACGACAGTTGATAGCGGCCTGACAATTCGTCACGTACTAAATATCCGCGCGCTTCAAGTCCAACCAATACTCGGTAAATTTCGTTAGCACTACGCCCAACACCTTGGGCTATTTCAGCTTGTGATCTTGGTAACTCTTGGCTAACTAAGTACTCCAAAATATCCAAACCTTTGTCTAAGGCTGGTACTGCATACTTATTTGTTTTGCTGGTACTGCCAGTCTTTCTTTCAACTGCTGTCAAAATTGTTGCCCTCAAGCATATTATTTGGCGCTTATATTAACATAGGAGCTTTAAAGCTTAGAGCCAATTCATACCGACATTTAACGAGCAACAAGGCTCTTGAAAGCAGCTTCAGTTACCTTGTTACAATTTTTTAAAATAATATGTGTCAACCTTACGCTTCCAAAACAATACTGTTAATAACTAACAACACTTATTTTGGAGTTTTGATGAAGCTAGATTCAATAAAACCATTAGCATTAACTATTTTTATCCTAGCCTGCAGTGCCTGTAGCAACTCATTACCAACACAAGCCACGGATTCGTTATTGATAGACTTTGAAAACGACACAGACAAAAAATTAATTTTGTTGGAAAATGCTCAAGCAAAATTGCAATCTAATGCAAATGGGCAATCCTTAGTTATTAAGCTCGCCTCGACAGACCATCACGATGCGTCTTTTACCATACAGCCAGCTAAACCTTGGGACTTTAGCCAATATCAAAATGCAGCTATTGCACTAGATATTAAAAACCCCAGTTCATCTTCAACCCATGTGTATATTTACACTTACGATACACACAATGCATTTCAACTACGTAATGTAGTAATACCAGCCAATAGTAACAACAGCTATTTAATTGAGCTAAAAAGCTTGGGCTTGCAAGTTAACTCAGGTATTCGCAATAACCCACCAAGTTGGCAACATGATTATGTGCACACTATTTGGCGCGGTGGAGTTAAACAGCCTGACATTGGCGCTATCAGTAAAATAAAATTTTTAGTCTCAGGTGTACTCGAAAATAAAACGTTAGAAATTGACAACATAAAACTGGTTGAGCCTAAACAATTTGATGAGAACTTTTTAACTGGCATAGTGGATAAATTTGGCCAAAACGCCAAACAAGAATTTGAACGCAAAGTCCATTCTGTAGAAGAGCTACAAGCTTTTAGTCAGCAAGAGCAACAAACTCTAGTCGACCACCCACTGCCTTCTCGCTCAAAATTTAATGGCTGGGCTGACGGCCCCAAACTAAAAGCGACGGGTTTTTATCGCACTGAAAAATATCAAGGTAAATGGTCTATTGTCGATCCTGAAGGCTATTTGTTTTTCTCAAATGGCATCGCCAATATCCGCATGGCCAATACTTCCACCATCACAGGTTATGACTTTGACAAAAAATTCATCAAACAAAGAGACCCACAAGACTATACGCCTGAAGACTCCATTGGCTTAAACCGTGCGCCTGATAGCGCAATTGCCTCTCGCCACGTAAGTTCCGCTATCCGCGCAAATATGTTTACTTGGTTACCCAGCTATCAAAGCGAAGAAGCGGCAAGTTTTGGCTACCGGCGTGAAGTCCACACTGGTGCAATTGAGCACGGTGAAACCTATAGTTTTTATCGCGCTAATTTAGCGCGTAAATACCAAACCAATGACGAAGCGCTTTTGATGGAAAAATGGCGCGACACCACAATTAAACGTATGCATACCTGGGGATTCACCTCTTTTGGTAACTGGGTAGACCCAAGCTATTACCAGCTCAACCGCCTACCCTATTTTGCCAATGGTTGGATAATTGGCGACTTTAAAACAGTCAGCTCAGGCAATGACTATTGGGGCGCAATGCCTGACGTATTTGATCCTGTATTTGCACAAAAAGCAGAAGTAACCGTTAAACAAATCGCGAATGAAGTACAAAATAACCCTTGGTGTGTAGGCGTATTTATCGACAATGAAAAAAGTTGGGGATCAGAATGGGGACCAACCGCACAATACGGCATAGTCATCAACGCACTAACTAAACAAGCATCAGAAAGTCCAATTAAACAAAGTTTTGTCACTGAGCTAAAACAGCGTTATGCCAGCATCAGTCAATTAAATAGCGCTTGGCAGAGTAATTTTACTTCTTGGCAACAACTTGAAGCGCCTTATACCGTTGATGTTATTTCAGACGCAATGCAGCAAGATTTTTCTGCGCTTTTATACCACTACGCAAACAAATACTTCAGCATAGTCGCCAATTTACTTGAGCAACATATGCCAAACCATATGTACATGGGGCCAAGGTTTGCCCACTGGGCAATGACACCTGAAGTTAGAAAAGCCGCAGCAAAATGGGTTGATGTAATGAGCTACAACTACTACAGAGAAGGTATAGACCAACCATATTGGGATATATTAACCGAGCTAGACATGCCAAGCATTATTGGTGAATTTCACAACGGTTCAATGGACTCAGGTTTATTTAATCCAGGGCTGATTCATGCAACCAACCAAGCCGACCGCGGCAAAAAATATCAAGAGTACATGTACAGCGTAATCGACAACCCTTACTTTGTCGGCGCACACTGGTTTCAATATATAGACTCTCCTTTGACAGGCCGTGCCTACGATGGCGAAAACTACAACGTCGGTTTTGTAAATGTTGCGGATGTTCCATATCAGCCTTTGGTAGATGCAGCTAAAGAAGTCAATCAAACAATCTACACGCGACGGTTTAAATAATTATGTTTAATAAAATACTCAAAGCTAAACCGATTTTAGCGGTTGCAAGCTTAATGCTATTGAGTGCGTGCAACTTAACTTCAGCACCTGTATACCCAACAAGCGATGCTTTAGACAACAATTTCAAAAACAACCATTACTCAGAAAAAGTATCTCTGGCAGGACAATGGCAATTTCAAATTGATCCTTATAAAAATGGCAATAAACAGCAATGGTGGAAAACCAGTACAAATACACAAAATTGGGACCAAATAGCCGTACCTGGTGTGTGGGACGTATACGACCAATACGCCAATTACATGGGCGATGCTTGGTATCGAACCGAATTCAAAGGCAGTAAACATTGGCAAACACAGCAAGTGCGTTTGGTATTTGACAGTGTTTACAACGATTCAGAAGTTTGGTTAAACGGTGTTTATTTAGGTGCCAACAAACTGGGTTTTATGGCTTTTGAATTTGATATTTCCAAACACTTAAAACCAGAGCAAAACAATACCTTAGTTGTAAAGGTAAACAACCGATTTAGGCGTGGTGCAGTATGGAATTGGGGTGGCATTCGCCGTCCAGTATACCTTGATATTCGTCCTAAAACGCATATTGAAAAAGTCTATGTAACGGCTCAACCCAATTTATCCAGCGGCAGCGCCAACATAAAGTTAGAAACCTTTCTAGCTAACTTAGATGACAAACAAATCAACGCAACCATTGAGCATAAATTATTACGCAATGGCCAAGTTGTTGCTGTTTATAACGATATACCAAGCGTTACAATAGCTGAGAATAATCAGCAAAAACTAACGGCATCGTATACGTTAGAGCCTAACAAAGTTGCGCTATGGCACTTTAATAGCCCAAATCTTTACCATATTGAAACAACGCTGCGTATCAACAAGCAAATAATCCATCAACATAAAGATAGATTTGGCATTCGCACTGTGGAAGTAAAAGAGCGTAAGTTATTTCTAAACGGCGAACAAGTACGGTTGGTTGGACTTAACATGGTACCAGAAGACAGATTTGATGGTAACGCCCTGCCACTTTCGCGCATTAAAGAAGATGTTGATTTATTAAAATCTTTAAATGCTAATTTTGCTCGTCTGTCAGGCCCTGCACTACCAAAAGAATACTTAGACTATCTAGATGAAGTTGGTTTTTTAGTGGTTGAAGAAGTTGCCTTATGGGGCAAAGATGCGTTAGTTGACCCAGACCATCCATTGCCAAAACAATGGTTAGAGCGATTGGTTTCAGACAACTACAATCACCCATCTGTTATTGCGCGTAGTGTTGGCAATGAAATTGGCGATTTAAACAAAAACCCCAAAGTGCTTGAATATGTGGAAAGCGCAATTGCCCATGCAAAAGCGTTAGATCCGACGCGACTAGCTGTGTACATCTCTTATTCAGCTGACTACCAGAAAAATGATCCGTCAAAGTTTTCTGAAATTGTCATGTTTAATAAATATGGTAAACATGAAGAACGCTTGCAGGTAGTTGATTCATACCACCCTGACAAACCAATATTTTTCTCAGAAATTGGCACAGCACTAGATGGGGTTGACCCAAATGAATCTGTGTTAGATGTTGAAGCCTTGATGGGGCCTTTGCGTAAATATCCATACTTAATTGGCACATCGCATTTCGCGTTTAGCGACTACCGTAGTACTTGGTACGACGAAAAACCATCGTGGACGACTGACTTTTCACAGAACCGAGCTTGGGGTGTATTAACCTCGTATCGCAATAAAAAGCGCTCGTTTGCCAAGTTACAAAATTTCTATTCACCATTAGAAAAATTTGAACTAGACACCAGCGGTAAATTCCCCAAAATCAAACTGACATCACGCTCGTTAAATAGTTTCCCATCTTACACTATGTCTGGCTATCGACTTATTTGGCAAGCACTCAACCGTAAAGGTGACACTATGCAAATTGGCCAACTGCCCATTGCTACTTTATCGCCAGGACAAAGTGCCCCAGTATTTGAAGTGCCGTATTTCGGAGACTACGCGAAACTTCAAGTTAGCTTAATTGACTCAGCAGGGTATGTTGCACAGCAGATCTCGCACGATAAACAAGTGCCGCTTAGTAGCGAAATTAAAGCTTATTTCACTTCCTTGGATACAATCCGAGTTGTCTATAACCGCTCAGCACTAGCGAACGAATATCAATTGGTTGCAATAGGTCCTAAAGGTGAAAAAATTCTGGGAAAACCAACCATCAATCATTTTGCCGAAGTCAGCGGTTTACAACCACAAACCGAATACACATTGCACCTATATGCACTTAATGATGCAGGTCGTGGCCAGGCCAATAAAAAGCAGCTAAAAGTAGAAACTGCGCCAAACGAATTGCCACCGATAATTTGGGCAACCGAAGGCAAGTTAGACGCATTTCATATTGGTTTTTCTGTTGCACGTAACGATTTCGCATTTGAAGTGCAATATGGTTTAAGTCCAGGCGAATATACCCACAAACATTTAGTGCAAACTAAAGGAGCAACGCGCATACCGGCTATTGAGCAAGGGAAAGACCATTATTTTAAATTTAGACGTTTAATTACCGGCACAATAGACAGTGATTGGAGCGAAGAACACAAAGTGGTACTCCAAAGTCCTTCTGGCTTACTTCCACCGAGTGATGCGGCAGCAATTGCCACAATAAAAGGCTACGTGTTGAAACTAACGCCGATTCGTGGGGCAACGGGTTACTGTATAACAGCTAAAGATGCGAAAGGTAAAAGGTTTGAATTAAACACAAGGTTAGCCTATTCAAACTTTATTAACCTAGAAGATCCTCGGCTTGTACAAGCAACTGATTTACAAATAGCTACTTTAGATGCTCAGCAAAAACCGGGTCAATTTGCATCGGTTAGTGTCAATCGGTAATCGGCTATTGCCTATTTTGGGAGTGTAGGTGAACTCGCCTGCACTCTTAATCAATAGTTGTTGAGGCTATCACACAGACCAATATAGCATTTACAATTTAAATGTTATTTGTTTACAATGATCAAAAATCATACTAAACAAATAACATCAACCTTAAATTGTATCGTGCAAACGAAGAGTGCAAATATGAAACTAGAACAATTAGACTTTAGCGTATTTATCGCATACGTTATCGGCCTGCTCTGCATAGCCCTATGGATATCAAAAAATGATCATAAGGGAGAACGAAATACCGAAGATTATTTCCTCGCGAGTAAATCTCTACCTTGGTGGGCGATCGGTGCTTCACTGATTGCCGCAAATATCTCTGCCGAACAGATAATTGGTATGTCGGGCTCAGGTTTTGCAATCGGCTTAGCAATTGCTTCTTACGAATGGATGGCAGCAATTACGTTAATTTTGGTCGGAAAATATCTGATCCCGATATTTTTAAAAAACCAAATTTATACCATGCCGCAGTATTTAGAGAAACGCTTTGACTCCAGAGTGAAAACAATTCTTGCCCTATTCTGGTTAGCTGTATTTGTTTTTGTCAATTTAACATCAGTTTTATGGTTAGGCGGACTCGCGATACACACAGTGGCGGGTGTCGACTGGATGTTCGGCATGATATTTTTAGCTCTATTTTCTATTGCATACTCACTTTATGGGGGGTTAAAAGCCGTTGCTTATACCGATATTATCCAAGTTGTTTTGCTAATTTTTGGCGGATTACTATTAAGTTATTTGGCACTTGAAGCCATTGCTGATGGTAATGGCGTATTAGACGGATTTAATATTTTAACTGAAACTATCCCTGGGCACTTTGATATGATTTTGTCGCCAGACAATCCTAACTACATGAGTTTACCTGGTATCTCTGTATTAGTTGGTGGCTTATGGGTAATGAATGTAGGTTATTGGGGATTTAACCAATATATTATTCAGCGCGCTTTAGCGGCTAAAAATATTAACGAGGCGCAAAAAGGCATTGCTTTTGCGGCCTATTTAAAACTGCTGATGCCTGTCATTGTCGTGCTACCTGGCATAGCTGCAGTGATTTTGTATCCAGATATTGCTAAGCCAGATCAAGCGTACCCCTCACTGATGGGGCTCATGCCTGTCGGTATAAAAGGTTTGGTATTTGCAGCGCTCATTGCCGCCATTGTCTCGTCGCTCGCGTCCATGACCAATAGTATTTCAACCATATTTACCATGGATATTTATCGCAACTTAAAACCAAATAAAACCCAACGTCATTACGTACACATAGGGCGCATCACTACGCTGTTAGCTTTGAGTATAGCCTTGATAACTGCAGAGCCCTTATTAGGTAAATTTGACCAAGCTTTCCAATATATTCAAGAATTTACCGGATTATTCTCACCAGGCATAACGGCTATATTTATTATGGGAATGTTTTGGAAACGCACTACATCTGAAGGTGCAATTGCCGCTGCAATTGGCTCTGCAATATTCTCGGTTGGTTTTAAATTTTTATGGCCAGAACTGCCATTTATGGATCGCATCGGCATTGTTTTTATTCTATGTATCCTACTATCTATCGCAGTTTCATACTTGAACAAGACCCCAGAAAATGACCACTCTGTGGCAATTAATCCAACTGATTTCACTACAGATACAAGTTTTAATCTAGCAGCTCTAGGCTGTATGTTAGTGCTGGTAACTATTTACGCGACTTGGTGGTAACATGATACTCGCTCTGTCTGTCGGTTCGGCATTTCAGAGCGAGTGTATGATACAAAGTGAGGTTAGTTATTTGCTTCAAATAAGTTATTTTTCATCAATTGGCGGATTTGTTGTTGCTCTAGTGCAGCATCAAACACGTATAACTCATCTACCGCACCGCGAAAGAATTTATCTTTTTCATGTGCAGCTGTGTAACCAATGTTTCGCCCTAATGCCAAAGGTCGTGAGTTATTTTGGCTTGTTTTGGTATTTACTTTAGCAACTGATTTTCCGTTGGTTTTTTCTAATTCACCATCTACGTACATAAGTACATGAGTTGATATATCTGACGCTTCTCCGCCATACAAGACTACTGCTACGTGATGCCATTGCCCATCTCGCAAATCACGCGTACCAACCACTTGTGCATTGTAAGTACCAATGCGCAGTGCACCAATTGGGCCATTTTGTGGGAACGGATTGGGTGATATTTGCCATGCTGAATAAAACTCCTGTGTGCCCCAACTAACAATACCAAATACTTCATGCCTGCCGATATCTTGTGGCACTTTTACCCAAAAACTAACTGTGCGTGGTGCATCACCAGAAATACCTGGAAATTCTGTTTCTAACCAATTGCTGCGGCCATCTAAGGTTATTGCATTGGCAAATACACCTGCTACTTGGTTTATTTGTCCGGCTTGGGTTTTGTCATATGCAGGGTAATGTTGCCCTGCCATGCCTTTGCCACTAGAGGCAAATTGCCCATGCTCAATTTGGTCAAAAGACCAATGCAAATAATCAGGATTAACCGCTGATTTACCCGGCAAAGCTCGCATAAACAAATGTGGGCTACTTTGAATGATTTGTATTTTTTCATCCAAACTAAAAGAAAGTGCTTGGTCTTTTTTTAGCATTTTAAAAGCTTGTTGTTTTGATGCACGCGCTTTTACTTCGCCATCCAATACATGCACTTGGCTTTCACCTTGCTCATTTACATCAACCGCAAATTCAGTGCCTAAATCAATTATTTCGGAGCTTGGGGTGTCTACCCTAAAACCGATTGCTTGCGGCGGTACTTTGGCAACCAATTTACCTTTTTCTAAAATCACCAAATTTTCTGAGCGAATGTTCAATTGAATGGGCGCTTCTAAAACCAATATCACACCATTGTCCATTACAACTTCACTGTAACCTTGCTCTAAAGAAATTTTACCTTTGTGCAGGCGTTTACCCAAAGAAAGCTCACTTGTTTCTGATAAAGCAGCCACTTTAGTCACCACGGCTAAGTTGTTTTGCATTGAAACTAAGCTACTGATAAAAAACAGCATAACAATAGCTGCCACGCTGGCCGCAAACGCCATTTGTGATTTAAACCAAGGACGAATCACTTTAGTTTTAGCCGCTGGTTGTTTAACTGACTGCTGCTGGCTAATTCGCTGCATGACTGAATCAACCGTTTGGTGGTTTTGTGTGTCTAACGCAAGCTGAATTAATCTGTCAGTGCCAACTAGTTTTGCTAATGCTTGTTTAACTTCAGGATGATTACGGCATTCGTATAGCAGCGCATCGGTTACCTCTTCACCCGCTAAATACGCGGCAATTAATCGACGTTGTTCTTTACTCAAGCTATTTGATTGATTCATTAACAATACTCCTTGAGATTTTTTTCTATGCAGTCTCGCAATTTCTCTCGTATACGAAACATACGCATGGTCATAGCCGAATGGCGCATCCCATGTTTTTTAGTAAGCTCGGCAATTGAAAACCCTTGTTTATAATGCTGATTAACCAGCTCATGCGTTTTTTCATTTAACTGAGTCATACAATCTTTAAGTGCTGCAACGCTCGCTACTTCTTGCCCTTGAGAATAATCGGTATCAAGTTGCTGGTTAATTATCATTTCTAGCTCGGCATGGCTGCCAACACTTATGGGTTTATGCTTGCGTAGGTAATTTCTAAGCAAGTTAATGGCAATACCACGCAGCCACGCTTCTACTGGGCGGCTTTCATCAAATTCATTTAATTTATTAAACGCAAGAATAAAGGTTTCTTGGGTTAAATCTTCAGCCTCAGATGGCTCATGCAAACGCATACGCAAACAGGCACGAACGCTACTTTGGTAGCGTTCTACAATAGTTGCATAAGCCTGCATGTCGCCATTGCGCGCTTGTAAAATTAAATGACTATCGTCTTGCATTTAGCTAGTGGATCTCTATTTGAAATAAACTCGCTGGTACCAAATCGCTTGGCTGGTCAAATTCAAACACAAGTTCATCTACTTGAATTGCTTGCGCTAACTTATGTTTATTAACAGTTTGATAATTTCCAACCACTTCAAGCAAAATACTGCCATCAGCCTGTTTTACCCGATAATTTTGCACACAGTACGGCATTTCACTTTCTGGATGCTGCATTAATACTGTTTCTAACGCATGGTCTGCATCTGTATCAAAGAATAGAGTTATTTGGCTGATTTTGACAGGCTCAGGCCAGCAAAACTTAACTTGAGGCTGTTTGTCTTTAAAACTTGCTGCCCAAGCATTGCTTTGTTTCCACGGGCGCAGATAACCATTTGTTATATGTGACAACGGGTGTAGTTTGAGTACTGGTTCAAATTGCAAAGCTAAATTTTGCCCTTTTGGTCTACGCTCTGGCGTCCAAAATTCAAAACTCTCTATTCCTGACTCTACAGGCATAGTTTGTTTACCCGTATTAGATACCGCCTTGTGCACCTTGTTAAATACGGGCATGAAACCTGTAACTAATTGCTCAGATATAGCCAGTGCTACCGCAGCATTTGGGTAAAACGTGACAAAACCATACTGAGCGGCAATTTCTACACTAGAAAAATCAAGTGTGATTGTTTGTTCACCGGCAACTAGGTTTAGCTCTATGGTTTTTAAGTCAATTTCTGGGGTGTAATTTTCAGCTTTTACACTGACTCTTAAAGCAACTTTTAACTGAGTTTCAGTTTGTGCTTTAACTTGCAGTTTCATTACAGGTGCCATGCCTTGATTAAACGGCATAAGCTGGGCGCAAGCTTGCGTTAAAGGTATATATTCTCCACTTGGCAATAATTGTTTTAATTCAAGTTCGCTGCTCGCAGAGATACGCGCGTGTTTGGCCAAATTAGTTTGCTGCGCTAAAGGCACATTCGGTATGCCATGACCGAACAAATTCAGTTGATGTTGCAAACTTTGCATCTGTTCTGGGTTTAACATGCTTTTAGGGCTAATATTATTTTGTTTGCACAATGCAGCGGCAGTACCAACAGCTTGACCACCATGAGCACAAGTTATCATAACTCGGCTTGAGCCGTAGGCCATATGGCTAGCACTGATATTACGCCCAGCAAAAAATAAATTATCTATGTCTTTGCTAATAAAACAACGATATGGAATTTGATAAACGCCTTTGGAGTGAAATTGCGAACAGGCTGGTTTATTACTATAAATGCCTTCTGATGGATGAATATCAATCGCCCAGCCACCATAAGAAACAGCATCAGCAAACTGAGATTGTTCAACTATATCTTGTTGTTTAAGCATATATTCACCGTTAAAACGGCGACTTTCGCGTTTACCCGGTACTGTACCTATCCATTCTAAAGTTAGGTTTTCAACATCTTCAAATTTGCCGCTGTTTTTAATGTAATCCCAAATGCCGTAAACAATTTTCCATAATTCCCACTTAATTTCTTCAGTTTGCGTAATGGTGTTGTGTATACCGCCATATTCAACCCACCAAAATTTAATGCCTGAATCACTGCCTTGAATATTTTTAGAGCGTGGAATTGCGCCAATTTGTTCATGTGTATAGGCAAATTTTGGGGCGGTATATTTAACTGGATGATCTAGCTTTTTACTGTAAAAAAACAGGGTATGCCCTAACAGTTGATCGCTTGCTTGCTCTGGTGCAAGTTGTTCGCCAAATTCATCACGCGATTCAGCACCAATCCTGAAACTTGCCCCCGCATTAAAAGCAACTAAACCATCACCCGTTGCATCACAAAACAACGGGGCTGAAACTGTGTATTCAGTTGAATTTTGACTACAAAAAGCAACAACACTGGCAATTTTACGCTCCGTAGATTTATTCACCTGGTAAACGGCGGTATTAAGCAGTAATTGAATGTTCGGCTCTGCCGCGACCTTATCTAACAACACAGCATCAAATATTATTGGATTACCGTCTTTGTTAACCTTTAGGTTTTCCAACATAATTTCGTCAATAATTCCGCCTTCACGCGACCATCTATTATTGTTGCCCATATGCGAGGTTGCGCCTAATGCCCAAACACGTACTTCGCTAGACGCATTACCACCTAATACTGGCCTGTCTTGAATTAATACAACTTTACTGCCATTGCGCGCTGCAGCAATTGCAGCACACACACCGGCAAGCCCACCACCCACCACCACAAAATCTGTAGTAATCTGTAGTTTGCTATTGGTTCTTGTTTGTGGGCTAAAACTTTCTACTAACATGCATTTTTACTCTTTTGTTCACTCTTTTGTTTACCCTCTTGGGCAGCTTGTTGACGCTGTATTTTTTGCTTTTCAGATAACCCTTGGGCGAAATAAACACTTGGATGATGGATAACATCGGTTTCTTTCATATCTGTGTAATTGCCGTTTTGAGTTAAATTGCAGTCGAACCTGCCTAAAAAGCTATGTTTAGTGCTTGGGTCGGTTTTGTCACAAAAATGCGATAAGCCCCACTCTATCCCTTGGCCATTTTCAGTATTGCTAAAGGCATCGGCCACATATGGCCCTGCCGCAACAGGCATGAGCGAGGTAACAGACGCTATGGAAAAATTAACCCCATCCGGTGCAAATTGAATGGTATTGTTTTCGTTACCATTACGAATAGCCAAAGCTGCTATGCCATGTTTAAACGGAAAATAAGTAGTTTCGTGCCCTGAGTTGAGCACAGGGTTTAATGGATGTTTATTAAAAGGCCCCATTGGGTTATCAGCAATCGCCAGCCCATTCGCGACTAAATATTCAGGCCTGTCGCCAAAAGCAGCTTTGTAATATAAGTGGATTTTTCCTTGGTAGACCAATAAGTATGGATCGTGTATTGAAAATTGATCCCAACTGCCTACAGGGCCATTTTCCACCACAATTTTATTGCAAGGAGTCCATGGACCATCAGGGCTGTCAGCAGACGACAAAGTAACAGGACAATGATCACCTTTTATGCCACTGGCTTGCATAAAAGCTTGATAATACAAATAGTATTTACCTTGCCACACTAAAATATCGGGTGTAGAAACCGAGCGCCAACCAGGCAGTGGTTTAGCTGGGCGTTTAATGGCACAACCTTGCTCTTGCCAACTAAAACCATCTTGACTGGTTGCATACCAAATTTCGGCTAAATCCCAATCGGTTGAAGGTATGCTGTCACTACACTTTTCTGGCCCTTTTGGTGGTGTTTGGGTGTCGCGCTTGGTATACCACACATAGTACAAGCCATTTACTCGAATAATTTTTGATGGATCGCGACGCGACACTGTGCCGTCGCCATCTCGATAATCAAAACCTTGTAGTTGAGTATATTTAAAACTACTGAACAAACTATTATCTTCTGGCCGCGGCGTTTGATATTCATCGTACATACGCGCCATCGCTTTGCTTAACGGCCTATCTGGTTTAGCTTGTGGTATATCCCATGGAAAGGCAGATGGAAAATCAGTTTTCTTAGGCTTGTTCATACACACCTTCTACATCAGCAGTTTTATTTTTATAAATCAACCAAGCACCGATTAGCGTTACTATGCTGGCCATTACAGCAACAATCAAGTTGCCTTTTTCGGCTAAAATAGCCAAACAAATTAAGATGAGCCCAGTAAACAAAATGCCAAAACCTATCACTTGATTACCCTTGGTATTTGCAGCTTTGTTGCTGTCAGAATCTGTGTTTGCAGTTTCTTTTTCAGCTTGTTGTTTTAAGCTTTCTAGTTGTTTGTACTGTGCATACCTTGGCGCAACTTGTTTAGTTGCTCGGTAATACAATTCAAACAAACCAAGCAAAATAACCGGAGTGGTTACGCCTAATAACATTTCTTCTGCTCTACTTAATGACAGTTCAAACAACCAAGGGCTGATAAACTTAAAATATGCGTTAATCGATAAGGTTAAAATTGATGTGGTTAGAATTGAAAAGCCACATTGATATTTTGAAAACAACAACCAAATAGGCGGCAAAAACAATGCGCCACCAGTCAGTGCTGCCATGGTCATAACCACTTCAACTACACCACCCATATAAGGCACTAACAGTGCTATTGTTATGGTGACAAGCCCTAACAACACTGTGGTTAATCGGCCAATTTTAACTAATTTCGATTCGGTTAGTTTTGGATATAACGGCTTAATGACATCGTTAGTAATGACACCTGCCGTAATATTGAGGGCTGTGTTAAATGAGCTTGAGGTCGCGAATATCATGCCACCTAGCATTAACCCCAGCATGCCAATAGGTAACACCTCTTTACACATGAGTAAGTAAGCACCTTCATTATCAGCAGCTGCAATATCTGGATTAAGCACGCGATAAACCATAGGGGCTAGCATCCAAATAACTGGGCTAATTAGATACAAACCACCGAATAACCAACCGACTTTTTTCGCATCTTGCGGCGTGGCAACACAGGTATATCTTTGAATATATGCCCAATTGCCCGCGATAAAAAATAAGTTATACAAGGCAAATGCGGCGATAAATCCCCAAGTATATTCACCGCCCGTTAAGCTAAAAAAGTTTTCCGGCGCTTTGTTAATAAAGTTACTAATGCCGCCAATTTCTTGCAACGCCAAAGGTACGACCACAAGCACTGCGGCAGTCAGTACCACAAATTGCAAAATGTCAGTAACAATAACCGCCCACAAACCACCAACCGCGGTATACAGTAAAATTAATAAACCTAACCCGATAATGGTATTGGTTATGGGCAAGCCAGTTGATACTTCAACAATTTTCGCAACTGGGTATAAAAATGTGCCTGTTGAAAACGTCGCTATGGTTAAAAATATGCTTGTATAAACTTTTTTAACGCGCTCACCTAAACGTTCACTAATATATTCAGCAGCCGTTAATACGCGTGTTTTTTGCCATTTTGGCGCAATAAAAAAGCCTATAACCACACCTGCTAAACACATAGTCCATTGAATAGTTACCGCGACCCAACCATGCTGATAAGCAATAGAGCCCCAAACAACAAATGTACCTGCCGAAAAGAAACTCATAAAAAGTGACAAGCCACTCATCCACCACGGCAAAGCACCGCCGGCAGAAAAATAACTTTTCATATTTTTGCCCGAACCCGCAAAGCTGATGCCGCAACCAACCACCAGCAGGGTAAATATAATAATGACTGTTATATCAACTGAACTCATAACCAACACTCGCTTTATGGTTTACGTTGATAATATCGAACCCAGTCAATTTGCATGGCTGTTCCGTCAATAGCATCTGTTACTGGGCCAGCAATTTCTGCTTTTAAAATAGCTAAGCTAAACAGCAAAGTTTGTTCGCTGAAACACACATCGTTACGCATGGTGTGGTATAGCTCACCATCAAAATAAAACTTGAAGTAGTTTTCATCCCACTCGAGGCCATAGGTGTGGTATTGCTCACCAAAGTTGGCTACATCCGCAGCGTTATAACTTGTTAATTCAACCCAGTCAGTGCCGTTGTGATATTCAATGACATAATCACCCATTAAGTTGCGGTAAAAACCTTTTGAGTCGCCATACTCTTGCAGCCAACCATTTACAAATTGGATCGCGCCAATTTCCTTCGCTGTATTCCACTCAAGCTGTAGCCATTTTTTCCCATGTTTTTCTGATACCCAACGAGTGTCTAACTTGTTATCAATCGCAAATGTTTCTTTCGACGGCAACTTGTCGAACACGCCATTGGTGGTGAGTTTAGTGTCTGCTGCCAAAGCATGATTTAACGTGTTATCTGTCAGCTCTGCTGTTGGGGCAGAATAACCAGTTGAAGATGGCGCAAGCGCTCTAAATTCTGAAATATGAATAGACGCAGGGTTATGCGAAGTTAAGCGAATTTTATTTGTTTTAACTGGCATTTTTAAGATGATGTTGTGATCGGGTTTGCCTAGCAAGGTCCAATGTTTTTGATTCGAATCATGCGTTACCCGACCATTGGGTAAAGTGTAGGTATCTGTCCAATTATGCACATTGGTGTTGATAATATTTGGGAAATGGCCTTCGTTTATATCAATTTCGCAGGCTTTTTGTCCGTCTTTAACACCTTGTCTTGGCCAAAACCAAAATGAGTTATTGGTACCATAAGCCGCAGCGTATTTGTATCTAGCTTCAAAATATCCATAGCCAAAAGTGCGTTTAGTCCAAACATTCCCGGTAGTCCAATCTTGTCCACCTCGGCTTTCTTTTTTCGCTTTTAAATGTAATACACCATCTTTCACTACAGCATTTTCACGCCAACGACTGCTGAGTACCCATGGGTTTTCGGTTGGACCGTTTTGTGAAAGCCAATTTTCATCTAATTTCTCGTCCATGTAATTAAATTCGTCTTGCCAAGCGAGCTGCCACTTAGACATATCAATGCTTTTAGCGCCTTTAAAAGCTTGTGACTGCTGCGTTTTTTCTTGAATATTTGCACACGCGTTTAAGCCTGAGCTTGCCAATAGCACCGCCAGCACGGCTTTTGTTGTTAACTTCATACTATCGCCTTTATTAGTTGTTTTTTGGTTATAGGGCCTGTTGAATTTTCGTGGACAAATTTTGTTCTAACTAAATGCTTTTTAATCCAGGCGCAGCATTGAAGGCCTAATGGATTAAGTCAAAATGCTGCAAAATTGTCCACAAAAGTTCAACAGGCCCTAGAGTTAATTGTTTTCAACCAACAAAGGTGACACTTTTACAAAATATTTTTTTACACTAGAACAAGACCTTCGCCCAACAAATTGTTAACATACAACAAAAAACCAACACAATGAGAGGGGTTATGGAAACCAGAGCTTTGATATCTTGGGAGGTATTTACACAGGCCGTACTACCGTTGGCCGCATCGGTGATTTATTTGTTGCTTATGGCTTATTTTTGTTTTGTAACGCAAAAACCAATGATAAATAGATTCTTTGTCGTTTTCATAGGTTGTTTTGTTATATTTCTGCTCGGCCCGATGGTAAATCTATTACCCTTTGACGCTGCGCACAGATACTACGATTTATTTAGAAATATCGTCTTTTTTTCGATAGGAATCCCTTCCTTGTTGCTTGGATTAGCTCAAAGTGCTGAGTTAAGTTTGAGCAATGTGACAAAGTTTAGTCCTTTCCTGCTAGGCGCAACTTGGTGTAGCATATTTGTATTGGCCCCGCCGCTCGATTCAATAACCCCAAACGAACTACCTTGGCAAAATGTATTGTTTAATCCACAGCAAGTGTACTGGTTTCAAGTTGCTTGGGTATGTGTTGTTGTACTCATACCTTGCTTATACCTGTTAACTAAAACACGAAAATCCTTGCTGCTGTGTTTAGCCACGATATGGTTAAGTTTATGTATGGCGTTGGGAATTATCTTTAACCAATGGAGTTGGTATTACGGCGGCGCTAGCTTAACTGTATTCTTTTGGGTTTATTTTGTATTTTCTGACCTAACAACCGCTAGAAACTCTCCCATAACAAAGTCTCCTTTTCAAACAACTGATACCGAACACATAGTTGTTAGTAAAATTAAGCATTACATTCAAGATAACTTAACCGCAGATCTCACTTTAGACCTTATCTGCCAACAAATTGGGGTTAGCCGCACGCGTGCTGTACAATTGTTTAAACAGCAAACTAAATTAACCATAAATCAATACATAACGAATACCCGTATTGACCGGGCAAAGCATTTGCTCGTTAGCCAAAATGCGACCCAAACAGCGTATGATGTAGGATTTAATAACCCAGCCTATTTTTCAACCGTGTTTAAAAAACAGACTGGATGCTCGCCAAAAGTGTTTCAACAAAAATTAAAGGCTACTATTCAAACTTAAAAGCATAGGCAATTTGTTCAGGCGCATCGGCCGTTAATTCAATGTATAAAGCATCTGCTTTTTGCTGCCAACTTTTTATGTAGTCGCCGTTTAAACTGCTTACTTTGCTAAAATTTGCCACGCCAATACTGTTGTTTTTAGCCAGAGCGAGTATTTTTAGCGGTTTTCTAGGTGTGCCCAAGGCAATTGCATACAAAGCATTTTTGCTTTGGGTAAAGCGAATGTCGTTTGCTGTGTAATCTACGTGTTTAGTAAAGTGTCCACCACTTTCCATTTGTGTTGGGCCTTCACCATATATCTTCCATGGTCTAGTGTTGTAAATTGCTTCTCCGTTTACCGCGAGCCAATCACCCAGTTCATATAAAACCTCTTTTTGGTCCTGTGGAATTGTCCCATCTGATTTTGGCGATACATTTAACAATAGTTGGCCATTTTTACTAACAATGTCAATAAAGTCATGAATCACCCATGCCGCGGGTTTTACCTCTATACCTTCAACGTAAGACCAGCTCCACTTGGTGATAGTATCATCCGTTAACCAAGGCGCACCGGTTAACTTATCTCTGCGTCCCTGCTCGAAATCTTCAACCGAAAAAGTTTCAGGCATATCCATATCCTTATGCGTCATCATCACCTCCTTTCCCCAAGTTTGTGCTTGATTTAGATAATATGCTGCAAACTCATAACGCTGCTGCTGCGGAATTAAATCAAGCCAAGTATCAAACCAAATCATATCTGGTTGATATTTATTGATAACCTCTTTTAACGTCCCCAACCAAAAAGTGTCTAGCCACTCAGCTTCTGGCACATTGCCATACAACCATTTCAATTTTTCATCCTCAGAACTGGTAGCTAGCCCTTCAACCCAAGGAAAATGAGAATTCCAGAAAAAATGGTACATGTCTAAATGTCCATATCTTTGTTTCGCTTGCTGCAGCGTTTGCCCCTTGTATCTCTGTAAATTTCGGGCATGGTGAAAGGTTGTTATCAACTTAATATCTCGTTGGCGCAATGCGTTTGCCAGCTCACCGGTAATATCCCTTTTTGGCCCTATATCAGCCACATTCCAAGGAGTAATATCACTATCCCATAACGCATAACCATCGTGATGCATTGCGACAGGTCCCGCAAACTTAGCGCCAGCTCTCTCAAACAATTCAGCCCACTCATCTGCATTAAAGTGTTCGGCAGTAAATTGTTCAATCATATCGTGATAAGCAAATTCGCTAGGCTGTGCAAAACGCTGACTATGCCATTGTTTTAAATCAATATGGTATCCTGGTTTATCCCCTTGCCAATCCTCTTTGTTTAAACCAAAGTGCATCCACCTCGGGTACCATTCATTGGTTTTTGCAGCAACAGTATAAGGCCCCCAAGTAAAATAGATGCCAAGCTTAGCATCTCTAAACCAGTCTGGGGCGGCGTAATGTGTGGCTAACGATTTTTCAGTTGGTTGATAGGTTTCTTTAGATGTTGAGTCTGTTTTTGTACTACAAGAAGCAATTAAACTAACAACTAAAACACTGTATATAAATTGTCTAATCATGGTTATTCCTCTTCTAAGATGGACATGAAAAGACTAATAAACTGACTAATTAAAACTTTTAAATTGGGCCATTTTTTTTATAAAAAAAGACTTTTTGTTTAAAAAACACATTTAACAATCATACCAAAGTGTATTAAAGTCACGATAATGACTATTTTGGTACTGCCTTTGCACTAATTAGAATTGGTGGCGTGATGAACATTGAGGCTCAAAAAAAAATTGTATTCTTAGGGGCTACTGGAGCTGTTGGTTCAGTCGTTTTAACTCGTGTTTTAAGTTTTTCTCAAGTCGTGAAAGTATTATGTCTGGGACGAAAAAAATTGATGTAAAAACCCCAAAATCGAACTTTAAGTCAGAAATTATCGATATTCATAACCCCAATACTTATGCGGAGTTAATCCATGGTTTCAACACCGCAATTTGCACCCTAGGTGTTGGTGAACCGTCAAAAGTAACAAAAGATGAATTTGTTGCAATTGATAAAACTGCAGTTTTAGAATTTGCTAACGTTTGCAAATTGCAAGGTGTAAAACACTTTCAGTTACTTGGATCTGTAGCTGTAGATAGCAACTCTCGAAATTTTTACCTGCGCACCAAAGGCGAATTAATTGAAGAACTAATTCGACTAAATTTTGAAAGGCTGAGTATCTTTCAACCCTCTATGATCATAACGCCTAAAAACAGATATGGATTACTACAAGCTTTAGCGCTCAAGTTTTGGCCAAAACTTGATTTTATATTGCAAGGTCAGCTTAGAAAATATCGAGGTATAAAAGTCGAAATATTAGGAAATTCAATAGCCAACAATACTCTAACTAACAGAAGTGGTCTCGAATATTTGAAATATGACGACTTTTTGGCCCTACAAAAATAGCAGATGACTACAACTAAAAATGTTAGGGTTAGTTGTTTTCAACCAACAAAGGTTACACTTTTTGAAATTAGATTTTTTAAATGAGCGTTAAAGAAACTAAAAGTTAACTCGTGCCCAAAAACCGCTTTTACGTTTGTGCTGAGCTTTTAACTGCTCGACATATTCACTGTGATGAATGTGTGTCTGATAGTCAGTAATTTTAGGCGCCAATACAAATAGCTTTTCAAGATATGTTGCAGCGTAGTGATAAGCCTTAGTTCGAGCTGATTGTAAAATATCATCAATTAATGAGCGGTAGCATAAACTAGCTGCTAAAGGCTGGCCGTTTTTTGCAAAATGTTTTGCCCAATCAGGCAAAGCATAGTAGCCAACTCTAGGTAACTCACTGGTATTATTAATAACCTGAACCGCCGCAACATCGGTCGCTTTTAAGTCAATTAAACTGCCAACCCTACTACTAAAATCATCAATTGTTTGTGCTTTTGCGACAGCTTGCCGAGTTAAAATTTCACGCTCGTCTTCACTACTAATTTCAAGCAATGCGGTTAAGTTATGGTGGTTAGGTAACTGTTGATATTGCTGGCGGCGCAGCTCTACTTGCGCATTTACATCGCCTAAAGCTTGATAACATGCGTCTAATAATTTTTGTTGTTCGTATCCATGCCTTTGTGGCCAACTGCCTTGTAACCAAGTTAGAGCACGCTTTGCATGGCCTAAATTTAATAGCATTTCAGCTAAACTTTGTTTTTGTAATTCGTTTGGCTCTGGGCTACCAAGTAAAGTACCTTTTTCAATAAGCTCAGGATTATTGAGCGCTTGACCAACCCCTTTTAAGCCGATTTGTGCACGCAAGGCTGTATAGCCGTATCTATCATTCTCAGGCGGATTTTTCAGCGCATGACGCGCCTTGTTTTCAAAATGTGTAGCAAGATTTTCTAGCTCGCTCGTGCTAAGCAAAATAGCTGTTTTTTCTAGCAAATAATCCCACACTGAATAGCCATTATTGTTAAAGCGTTGTAGCACTTCATCCTGCCAATTTATTGTATTTTTAGTGGGTTTTGTTGTTTGTTGCACTAATCGCAATTGTTTAGCAGCGGTTAACCATGTACCAACAAAAGTGCGATAAATATCGCCAATATAACCACTTGAATCATCGGCTCGTTCATACACTTTTTCATGACTTTGCATAAAAGCATCCGCCAATTCAAATACGGCTTTGTGTTGGGTATTTTGGGAAACTAGCGCAGATATTGAATCTGCAATATCATGCAATTCACTGCAAAACGAACGAGTATGGCGATAATCAATAAAGCGGTTACCGCGTTTAATGCTTTGAATGCGTTTTTTTAATAACTTAATTTGCTCGTCGGCCGATTCTTTACTGGCGAATAGCTCAATTTTTTGTTGTAGCTCAGGTGAGTCGCTATGCAGTTTTACAATAAATTCTATTAGCTCGCTTTTGTCTAAATGAGCGAGCTTGTTGATAAGTTTGTTCACTGTTACTAACCTTAGTTATTTTGTTTAATTATAAAAAATGCTTGAGTTCGACTCGTACACCCTACTACACTATGCCCAAGTGGATTGGGAGTGCCCGATCGGCGTTATAACCTCGGTGAGTGCATCGAGGTTTTTCGCTTTCTCGTAGTTATAAAATCACATTCTACAACAAGCAGCTGTCGTCCGATTCGTTACCAACTTCAAGAATGTAATCGTTTATTAAAGGAAAATTAGCGAAATGCGGTATCTAAAATAAATTCCCCGCCGCTTTCTCCTTGCTTTTGTACAAAATCCCATTTGGCGATAAATGGCGTTGTATCAATTTGCTCTAGAGCAAAAAATAGTTTTTGATACCAAAATGCCCATTCTTTTCGCTTTAGTGTTGCGATAGTGTGTGGGCGAGCTTCATCGCTTATTCTGCGAACAAGATGGGCTGAATTTCTGGGGCGAATCTCGTCTTCTATGATGGCTTCTAAAGACCGAAAGCGACCTTCAACGCGGCTTCTAATTTCGTAAATTTCATCCCAGGTATTAAGCTTGTCCAGTAACATGACGCCCCGCGTTCTCCACGTGACCTTAATGGTCGGCTCTGGATCACGCAAATTATCAATTTCTATCTCAACTAAAGCCTGCGCATCTTCGTTAAAAGGATAAAACGCCAACCGCTCTGTGCCGTTTTTGTGTCTAAACAAGTCTTTAGCCTTTTTAGCATCCTGATTACACACGTCACACAAAGGTACAAGGTTATCTGGGTGGACGGCAAAAATAGGATATTTAGATTTGCATAGCTGATGATCGTAATCTGCGCGCCACTGGTCACCGTCTGGTATTCCAGCTCTAAACGGGGCTAACTCTTTCATCCCACATGCTTTACAGATATTGCCATTGATAGATTGGGCGCGGTAGTCATTGAAATGATCAGTGATGTCTAAGCCACCAGATGCGTTAATAACAGGTTGTAAATCTTTGGTTGCGCAATATAGATAAGTACACAATGACTTTAGAGCTTCTCTGCAAGGCTCGTTCATAAAATCAAACAGATTTCTTTTTGGGGCACCAAAGAACGCTTCTAAATCCTGATTGTCCCGCATCACTTCAAATAATTGCTGTTTTGTATTATTACCAGCCGCTTGTAACGCGCTGAATAATAAATTGAATTTCTCACGAGTCGGAGCGTTACCCCAACACGCATCTCCAATAGCGCTTTGAGTAAAAAGTACTCGTTCAAAGGCATTGGTATCAACCGATTGCTCTATAAAATGTAATAACTCAGCATTGAGCAATCTAAACACTTCAAATCTAGGTGTATTGGCGGCCAAATGGAATAACATTATTGGCTTAACTTCCTTATTAAATACGCTTTTTCAGCTGATAAACCAAGGTTTGCTTCAATCCATTCTCTGGCGTGGTCATCGCCTTGTTTCAACTGCTCACGAATTTCATCTATCACGCTTTGCGAAATCAATGAGCGAAGGTCAAATAGATCTTTAATCAATACATCAAATGACGCACCATACGTTTCATTCTGTGCGACTTTCATGTCAATCAAGCCAGAATTGTCACGGCTAAACTGGTAAACATTATATCGCTTGAGCGAAGAAACCATGAATGGCGAATGAGTTGATATAAACAGCTGAACTTTCTCGTTATCGTTACCGATTGCATCTTCAACAAAGGAGTGAAAATAAGTGCGCCATGATGGGTTTAAATGAGTTTCTGGCTCATCAAGTAAAAACAATACTCTGCTATCTTTATAGATATAAGCCATAGAAAGAATTTGAATCAGCTGTGCTTCACCGTCGGATAAATCATCAAATTCAATACATGCCCGACCGTCTGTTAGCTTTAGCGACATAATATGAATAGGTGATTTCCACTTCTGCGGCCTTTTGGCCGAACGGTCGAAATTATCTTGTCTCAGTTGCCGTTTGGTTTCGCCTTGCCAAAAGTCCGCAGCCAGCAGTTGTAAACGGTAAAGCTTTTCGAACAACACTTGTGGCGTGAAAAAACTGTCTTCCAAAATATGTTGAACACGGCTATCGCTAAAATCTATGGTGATTTCACCCGCTAAATAATCCAACTCAAACTGGTTGAAAAACTCTTCTGAGGTTTTGCCCACTTTCGGCAACGCTTTAAAGTTACATGAGGGTATATTAGCTAAACATTCGATCAATTTAGCTACATCTAACAAAGCCCCCGCATCATGCGTGAACTTACGTAAGTCATAACGTAGTCTCACCGAGTGAATTTTATTGAAGCGTTGTTTCCCTTGCCAGATAGATTGCTGCTGGATATCTTCGAGCATGCCCATGCTAGCCAGCATAAGGGCGGTGGTGTCCTGATCAAAATACTTAAGGCGGGGCAAAGCCGTTGGCCTTAAACCAATGTTAGCGTTATCCCCTAGTGATGATTCTCCAAGTAAAGTTGGAAACAACGCAGGGTGGCGAGTTTGATAGTATTGATAAGCCTCTTTAAATTGTCGGTCAAGCGATTCAATATCCCTTTCTGTAAGGCGCTTACCTTTTTCATTTCTTGCCTTATTAATTCCCGTTAAGCGCTGTTCCCATTGGCGCTTAACATTCATCACATCCAAATACTGAATTGTGTTTTTCATAAAGGCGCGCTGTAGATTTTCGTTTAAGCCGGAGGAATAACCTATGATTTGACTCGGCAGAATTTCTTCTTCAACACCTGAATATTCATGATCTTTTATATCAACTAAGATGCCATCACGATGAACAGTCACAAAACCCTCATGGTCAATTGAAACATAATAGGTACTACCGTATTGCTCTGAGTCGTAAGCCTGATTGGTATAATGAAGCTCAATCGCGAGATTTGAGAACCAATTACGGCACTTAAAATCACTGCGCATAAAACGTTCTAAATAGCCAAAGCTTTCCGCAATCAGTTCCAATAGTTGAGATTTACCGGAACCATTTAGACCGATAAATGCAATGATGTTACCCTGTGCAGTATCAAAGCTAAATGTTTGGTTTGTTAATCCTTTGTACTGACCGTCTAGTGTCAGTGACAGTAAACGCATTAGGCTTTTTTCCTTGTAGCTGTTTTATTCTTGGACCGTTTTTTTACCGCTTCACGTTCGGTCTTAATTTTCGCCAATAATGCCTCGGCGCTGTTGTCGCCGCTGATTAACTCAGGGTTTTGTGCGCGCCACTCAGCGGTTAGTTCACCGCGAAAAGCTTTAGCTAATATAGATTGGGTTAGGTTATTTACCCGTGCTAGTGCAGCATTGGCTTTTTGCTCGATATTATCGGCGAAGGCGAAGAGTTCTTCGACGCGGCGGATGATTTCGGTTTGTTCTTCTAATGACGGCAGATCAAACTTTAAATTCATCAATTCGGTGGTTTCCACACTAGATACTGTAGTCCCTGCTTTAGAGCACTCATCTAGCACTCTTTGTTCTAGCCCCTTTAGTAGGAAGAACAAGTATTCGGGACTGATAAGAGCCAAGTTTGGTACAAGTGCTTTTATATCTTGATTTATAGTCACCGGCGCTATTGTTCTGGCTACTGGAAACGAATGTGCAAGTATTCCACTTCGAGTTACGACTAAAATGGAATTTGGAGGAATCAATTTCATGCCCCCCAAGCTTATCGCTTTCTCTGTAATTTTATCTTGCGAACTCCCAATTAAATCTGTCTTCATATCTTTAGGTGAAACCCAAGGTATATCGCCACCTTCCCAGAAATTTGAATTGCTTTTACTTGGGGTTTTACCTCCAGATATTGCGGTAACCTCTTTCAATCTAAATGAGCGGGAAGATAGTTGCTCGTGAGCTTTAAACACTTCCGTCAATTTACCACTCACAGCGGTGGCGAGCACAGATTGGCGGAAGGTTTTTAGGATTTGTGGAATGCGTTCAAGGCGAGCTTTGGTGTTTTCCAACTGCGCCAGCAGGGTGTCGAGTTTATCGGCAATGATTATTTGTTCGGCTAGGGGGGGGAGTGGAAGTGTTGCTTTTTTTACTAGGTCGCCACTAATATTTTTTACAACCCCACCTACAGCTAATAACTGAAATTGATCCTGAACAAACGAAGAAGATAGCAGATAATAGAAATAATCACTGTTAATTCCTTTTGGTAATCGCAAAGCAAACCAACCATCGTGAATATATCCTTCTATCGCCATAATGTAAGGTCGACCAAAAGACATAGAATTGGATAAAATAAAATCACCAACGCCAACGAAACGAGATTTCAATGCACCTTCTTTAGTAATCATTTCCTTTGTGGTTGCTACATACTTTTGCCCCTCCTTGGTATCACCGATTTTGACCCAGTTAACACCATCTTTATCTGTAACAAAATTTTTGATTGGTCTAGGAGAACTACCACGTTCTACAAGAACTAAGTTTCCAAGATTATCTTCGCACCACCCCTCTGGCATTAGATTCCCGCCGTCGCGAGAATGACGTTGTTCAGCCATTATTGTGCTTCTCCCAACGCTGCTAATAACTCATCTAACTCACTCAGCGCGGCAGTTAATTCTTCTTTCGCTTCACGTGCTAATACACTTGGCTCTGGCAAATCGGCGGCATCGACACTGTCTTTATCTTTTAGCCAGCTAATATCGAGCGAGTCGCCTTTGCTTTCGCTAATCCATTCGCGGCTGAAACAGCGCCAGCGGGAATGGAGCAGTTTGTCATCAATATTCTTATTTTCCGCTGCTGCATCTTTATCAACGGCAATTTCTTCAGCACCAAAGCTGTATTCACCTTCAACACGATTGCTAGTGCCATCTGGTTTATCGCCAAATACTTTTTCAAATGCGCCTAGGTGTGGGTCTTTACCAAAACATTCTGCGGTAAAACCTAAACCTGAATCGCCAAAAGGTGTGCGTTTACCAAAACTTGGCATATTAGTACGTAAGTCGTATACCCAAACATTTTGGGTACAGTTTTCGCTTTGGTATTTATCTGTTGCGCTGCCTTTGGTAAAAAATAACACGTTGGTTTTAACACCTTGCGCGTAAAAAATACCTGTGGGTAAACGCAAAATAGTGTGCAAGTTACACTTATCCATCAAGTCTCGGCGAACACTTAAACCTGCGTCGGAATTTTCAAATAATACGTTATCGGGCAATACCACAGCGGCGCGGCCACCGGGTTTTAGGTTGCGGTAAATATGCTGTAAAAACGCCAGTTGTTTATTACTGGTTTTGTAGGTCAAATCATCACGGGTATTGCTGGCTTCACCACCTTTACTGGTACCAAACGGTGGGTTAGCTAAAATAATATCTGCCTGTTGTAACGCTTTACCCGCATCACCTAGCGCATTACCTAAATGCACTGCGCCTTCATCGTCGCCTTCCATGCCATGTAATAAACAGTTCATTAAAGCTAAACGGCGGGTATTAGGCACTAACTCAATGCCAACAAAAGCTTCATTTTTTTGAAAGTCGGCATCTTTGGCGGATAAATCCATATAGTCATCGGTTTGTTCGCGCATATATTGGTCGGCGGCTACTAAAAAGCCAGCCGTGCCTGCAGCTGGGTCTTGAATAACCTCACCTATTTGCGGTTTTATGCAGCGCACCATACTGTTAATTAATGCACGTGGGGTAAAATATTGGCCCGCGCCCGATTTAGTTTCGCTAGCGTTTTTTTCTAATAAACCTTCGTATAAATCACCTAAACCATCTTTTTGTGCGTTAAACCAATCTATTTGATCAAGAGTTTTGATCATTTGTTCTAAATGGCGTGGTTCGCGTAAACGGGTTTGTGCGTCAGCATAAATGGCGCTAATTAATGGGTCTTGGTGAACAATGACTTCTTCAACTTTATCTGGCTCGCTTGGGTTTTCGCTTTTAATAATTTCGGTACGTTTGCCAGTTGAAAGTGCAAGTAAAATAGCTTTGTAGTCGTTTAATAAATTAATACCTGATTTTTCATTTATATCTGTCCAACGGCAACCTTGTGGCAGCGGGTGTTTTTTTAACGTGCCCGCTTCGGTGTTTTCGTGCACCATTTTTATAAATAAAAGCAGTACCAGCTCGGTTACGTAATCGCTGTAGTTAATACCGTCGTCGCGTAATACGTCACACAGGTTCCAAAGTTTTTGTACTATGTCGTTATTGGTCATGGGGTTCTCTATAATTTTAGCAAGAATTTTAATTCTAGATTTAGTCGTTATTTAATATGTCGATATAAGCCTTGTAAGCATATACGCGGTTACGTTTTTGGCCTGTTAGCTCGGTAACTAAAGCAACATCAGGCTGAGATAATTTATCCATCACTTTACCCGCTGTTGCGGCTGTTATATTGCCGTGCTCTACCAGGGTATTAATGTTAGCAATTGGATATTCAAACAATACATCTAATACTTGCTGTGCCGATGAAGCAATTCGCCCTAACTTGGCAATTTGTTCGCGGTGTGTTTGGCGCAATTGGTTCAGCTGTTGTGCAGTTTTAACCGCTTGATTGGCGGTTTCGGCTACAGCATCTACGAAAAACAGTAACCAGCTTTCCCAATCGCCTGTTAATCTTACTTGTTGCAAACGCTCGTAATACACCTGTCGATATTTTTTAAAAAATACAGAAAGGTACAATAATGGTTCAGTAAGCACCTTTGCTTCTACTAAAATAAGTGGAATGAGTAAGCGGCCTAAACGCCCATTGCCGTCCATAAATGGGTGGATAGTTTCAAATTGCACATGGGCTAACGCGGCTTTTATCAGTGGGTCGGTTGCTTCGGGTACATCATTTAAAAAACGTTCTAAATCAGCCCAACAATTGGCTATTTCATTAGCAGGGGTTGGCACAAAAGTGGCTTCGTCGGCACGATGGCCGCCAATCCATACCTGATTTTTGCGAAATTGCCCAGGGCCTTTGCTAATGCCACGCCCTGATGTCATTAGTGCAGTGTGCAGCTCGGTTATTAACCGAAACGTAATTGGGTGGTCTTCACGAATACGTTTTACACCGAGTTCTAATGCCCCAACATAACAAGATACCTCTTGCACATCGTCCATGGGTACACCCGGTATACCTTCCATTTCATACAACATTAAATCGCTTAATGAAGATTGTGTGCCTTCAATTTGCGATGACATTACCGCTTCTTTGCGAACATAGCTGTAAAGAAATAATCTTGCATCGGGCAATAAGGTGCTAATAGCGTCTAGCCGACCTAAAGCCAACATTGCCTGATTAATGCGGCTTTGTAGTTTGCTGGTTAATTCGAGTGCTGGAATAGGCGGCAGCGGATTAGGTATAAACGCTTTGCAATTCACCCCGCCAGCAATGCTGTCAATATATTGCCCTGTTAGTCCTCGTTCCATTTTTGTCCTTAAGTTAAATTAACGCTGGCCGTTATTTTAAGTTAAAGGCTAAGTTAAAATAAACTGTTTTTTTATTTTAATATGTCGATTGCATCGACATGAATACAAAACATGTCGATATTTTTCAAAAATTTCGACATGAGGAGACTAACATGCTTAAAAAAGGCAATTTTTTATGCTTGTTAAGCACTTTTCGGTGGCCAAATTGCGTCACTGAGTTCGTCTAAAACAATATCAAGTTGATTACCCAACACTTTATCTAGTTGTTTGGCGCCACCTTGTTCTGCAAAACGGTTATTAACAAATTCGCGGTCGATAATCACTTCATGGACTAATTGTTTAGCTAAACGCTCTAACCATTTACGTTGCGCGGGCAACCAGTTGTGACTTTGATATATGCGTTGCATAGCTTGGGCTACACGAGTTTCAAATGGCACAAGTGGTTCGCCCAAGGCGGCACGGCGAATATGGCCAATAATGCTGGCTGCAATGTCTTGGTTAGTTTGATTGCGTACTGCACTTTGTAAATTGGCTTCTGAGTACCCTGCGCCATCTAATAAGAGTTTTACATCTTTTAGTTGTTCGCGGGTTAAGTCGCGTGGCTTATTTACAACAACAGCTAATGCAGCACTTTGGTTAACTTGCTGCTTGATAAATTCATTAAAACTGTCTAGGTAATCTTGTGGTTTTTGGTGCACCCCGTAACTTTGTGTACGTTCTTTAATTTGATCTTCATGGTTTGAGATTACTGGCTGGCGTTCGCTACCTAGTAGTTGGTTTACTTGTGCCAACTGATTGATAAAACCGACATGTTTATTTAAAAACTCAGCCGTTTGTTTTGGACCTATTTGGTGTAAGTGACTGTGTAAGTTTTTAGGCTCTACGCCCCATAAATCGTGCAGTTCTTCTAGCTTTTGTTTTAACTGAGGTTTGTTTTCAGATTTTTTCTCAGCTTTACGCAATACTCGCATCACCTTCTGGCTAAGTTGACTTAACACCACATCAGCTTGATTTTGCTCGGCTGTGTCGCCTGGTGCGTTTAATGCGCGTTCAAGCTGTTCTGGGTCGGCTATTTCTTCAACTAACTGTTCCAGCGTAATGTTTGGGTCTTTCACCAATGGTTTCATGCTGTTTACTTCGCCAAGGGCGGCGTAAATATCTACTGGGTCGTATATACGAAATACTGTTTTGCCTATTTCGTCACAACGGCGTGTGGCGCGGCCGATCATTTGTTCATACAAAATGCGTGATTTTACGCGGCGCATAAATACCAGATTACAAATTTTTGGTACGTCGATACCAGTAGTCAGCAAGTCAACTGTAATGGCAATGTTTGGGTAACGTTCGTTTTTGAACTGGCGGATTAATTGGTCTACTTTGTATGAGTCACCTTTAATTACCGCTACAGAGGCTTGTTTGTAATCTGTACCGTATAATTCTTTAAAGGCTTCATCTAACAGCCTTTTAACCATATCTGCATGTAATCCTTTTTGTGATGGCGCACAAAATATAACAGTTTTTTCTTCACCAAATGGGTCTAATTCCTGAACTAGTTGTTCGCAGATAACTCGATTAAAATTTTCATTTATCACTTGCTTGTTAAAAGCGTCAATTTCAAAACTCAGTTCGTCTTCTAGCTCGGCAAATTCAATCTCACCTGTTTGTGTATTGATAGATTGGACTTGTTCACCTTTTTCAAAATGAATGCCTTTTTGGGTGAGTAAAGTTTCATAGCGAATAGGCGGTTCGTGATCAATTAACCAGTCATCTGCAACCGCTTCACGATATGAATAGGTGTAAACAGGTTTACCAAAAATTTCGCTAGTATGTTTGGCTGGTGTTGCTGTTAAGGCTATTTTTACTGCATCAAAATAATCTAATACTCGGCGGTAACTTGATAAATATTGGCTGGCATCGCGCGTGGCTAATTCACCTTCGGTCATTTCTTGATCGAGCGTATAACCTCGGTGGGCTTCGTCGATAATTATGCAGTCGAACTGATCAAGCGGTGGTGGGTTGTCGCTTTTAAAAATGCGATTAACCATAGCTTGTACTGTAGCTACTTGCACACGGGTTTCCGCTTCGGCGGCCATGTCGCCTAATTCAGCCAAGTTATATATTTTGGATAAGGTGTGGTTTTGCTCAAGTGGCGCTTCGTTAAATGCATCTAAGGCTTGTTGGCCTAACGCGGTGCGATCTACCAAAAACAAAATGCGTTTAAAACGTTCTGCTTTTAAAAATCGGTACATTAAGCCAATTATAGTGCGGGTTTTACCTGTACCGGTTGCCATAGCTAATAAGGCTTGGCGTATATCGCAACTCAGTGTTTTTTCTACCGCTAAAATGGCTTTTTGTTGGTAGTCGCGTAATTTTAAATAACCAAAAGGCTCGGTTTTTAGTTTTCGTTGGGCGTCTTCTTTACTGCGTTTCAGTATGTCGAGCAAACCTTCTGGGCTATGAAAACTTTCTAATGGCCTTTTAATATTTGACCCGTGCCTAATATCTCTAAACCAAGTGCCAGATTGTTCTGCAAGTTGTTTAACAAATGGTCGCCCATTGCAGGAATAAACAAAAGGTACTTTATAATGGCCATCTTCATCGTCTGGCCAAGCTATTGTCATTCCCGCTAGTTCCCATGCACCTTGTAATGGTGAATTTACAGCTAAGCCTTTGCTGTATCGTTCGGCTTGCGGAATTTTTCCAGCTACATTGATATTTTCTTTTTTAGCTTCTACTACTGCTATTGGTGTTAACCCACAAAACAGCACATAATCTGCGCGGCCTTTACTGCCTTTGTATTCAGTAGGCCATTCGGCAATTGCGATATTTTTGCCTTTTTCTGGGCGGGTGCCATTTTGATAGGTCAACGCTTCACTATCTGCTTGCCAGCCAGCTTCAGTTAATTGCTGATCTATCAAGATACGAGTTAATGCTTCGTCTAATTCTATATTCTGACTAGCAGCTTGAGTATTGCGGTTAAGCTGCTGACGTTGTGATGTTTTGCTGTTTTCATCTTGCTCAGCCAATTGCGCTTGCAATGCTTTTATTTTGGCTTCGTATTCTTGTTTTTGTGCTGATAATGCTTGTTCGTGCTCTGTGGCTTGTTTAGCTAACAGGCGCGATTCCTCATCCATTGCATGCGCTAGGCTTTGGTATTCGTCTTTTTCTTGGGCAATCAGTTCGTTAAGTTGTTGGCTTGAGTTAAGGTCTATATTCGCTTGGTCTAAATCATTTTTTAGTTTTTCTATTTCACTTTGTAATTTGCGTAATTGCTCACTTGGGTCTGTTGGCGCAACAAAAGCCCCTGCTTTAAACTTTGTACCCGTTTTGCCAAATGATTGATGGAACCAAATTGCCAATTTTCGCGCGACCATCAAACCATTAATGGCTTCTTTATGTTTGGTTTTGAATCTGTGTGTAGCTTTATTGCCTTCAATTCTAAGGGTATGAAATAACTCCCTAACCACTGGTTCTAACTTTAGTTCACGATTTATTTTGTATAGCAAATCGGCTTGTGAAGTTTGTTCATCAAACTGAATTCCGACTAAGGCAGCAATGTGCTGTGCTAGTGCTTCACCTAACTGCCTGAGTTTAATTAATGTCGTGTTTGGATCGCTATAAAATGCACGTTCAGCAGATGCTGCTAGTTCTACAAAAAGTGGATCGTGTTCTTGAAGGAATCCGAAATTGCTAGTTTGGCTGGGAGACGACATTAATTAAACTCCATTTTTGCACTGCCAGTGCTTATTATTTGTCTTTTGTTTGGCTGTGATTACACTAGCATTATTATGATTTTTCTCAACTTTTTTGTTTAGTTGTCATATAAAAACAACAAAATTATCCAGCAAACATGAAGTAACCAATTACGGAATATCGCTATTTAAACTCTCTTCATATATTCCCCGCTCTATCATTGAGACAAAATTTCAAAATGCCACATGAAATCAAATTGTGTACAATTAAATATCATCTAAATTTATGGTTTGGTTATGAAAGGTTCGATTGTTGCGTTATCTGTGGTCATGCTTTGTATTGTAGGTTTGTTGTCATTTTTTCTTAGGCAGCCTGCTAATTCGCCTGAGTCTGCAATTGAATCAACCAACAGCAATAACACACGCACCGATGCAACTCAGCAACCTGAATCTGTCAATTCAACTAACCCAAAAACCACTACCGAAAAACAAATAAACCAGAGCTTAGCTGAATGTAAAAATACAGGTTGGCAACTTGATAACCTACAACAGATTCAAAGTTGTATTACGCTTTTAACCACTAAAAATCCCTCCACCATCAATGACCTATTAAATTTATACAAAGCTTGGGCCGCATTAGATCTAAATAGTGCATTGGTGCATTTAATGGCGCAGCCCGCTGAGGTTTCTAGCTATTTAATTTATGACGTTATCAGCGCCGCTAGCGCGGATAATTTAAATTCAGTATTAAATTGGCTTGATTCACAAACATTGGAAGAAAGCGTGAAGTCAGATTTATTAATATCTGCCTACGTTGGTGCGAGTGAGCACAACCAAGCGTCGATACTGGCGTTAGCTGAAAACCTATCCGATGCAAACTTAAAAACTCAAATAATGGACAGTATTTTAGTCAATTGGGCGCAAGTCGAGTACACAGCTGTACTGGAGTGGATTGAAGGGCGCGAGCGTTCAAATATGTATTATTCGGTGATAAACAAACTGATATTAAATTTGTTAGAGCAACAACCTGCTGAAGCTTTGTATTATTTAGAACTCATGCCACAAAATCCACAAAAAACTATCCTTATAGCGCGTTACGCACATACAGTGGCGAAACAAGATTTAAATTCGGCTTTAACTTGGGCAATTACATTGAACGAACCAATAGAACGCGCAGCAGCATTAAACTCTATTTTAGATTTGGCGGTTGCTGAGCCACAAAACCATCAATTTGCTTGGCAATTGGCGTTAAACGAAGCAGAACCTAACATGCAGCAACATTTGTTATTGAATGTAGCGCAAAATATCGCTAATCAAGATGTACTATGGCTAGTTGAAAAATTTGATGCTATTCCCAAAAGCAACCAAGCTGAAATTGCGCGGATTATTGTAAAAAAGTGGCGAGAAATAGATGAAGAGGCTGCAAATAACTGGGCTAATACAGCTAATACAGCTAATTCGTTATAAAAACAAACCCGCAACCAATTAACTGATTGCGGGTAAAATAAGCTTATTGGAACTTCCATTGCTGGTTGTTACCATTTCCACAAGCCCACTGCTGCACATTTGCACCATTGGTGGTAGCAGAGTTGACGACTTCTAAACATTTTCCACTGTGTTTTGCTTGTAATTGAAACCAACCGTTACCTTTATCGAGTAATTTAAACTGCGGGTTGGTACCGTTGTAACAGCTCCACTGCACAAGGTTAGCACCATTAGTTGTTTCTTTACCTGCAACATCAATACATTTGTTGTGTTTAGTTTTCATTTCATAATAACCATCACCTTTAGCCACAAAAGTAATATCTTGGTTAGTATTGGTTGCACTACACCCCCACTGCTGCATGTTAGTGCCATCGGCCGAATTACCAGCTGATAAGTCTAAACATTTACTGCTATGTCTCGCCTGTAAAGAAGTGGCACCTGTAGGTGGCGTAGGCGCTGAAGCACCTGAATCAACTGGTTTGTAGACCCTGATCCAATCTACATAAAAAATACTTTTTGCAGGATCTGCAAGCTCAGCAGACGTTGGTTTAACATCGCGCCAGTCTTGATGTTCCATATCAATAATAATATGTAATGGTTTGTTGATACCTGTGCCGTTGGTGAAGTTATTTGGATCAATCATTTGAGGGCCAGAGACACTTCTAACTAAAACACCATCAATGTAATAATCAACATTCCAAGGATCTTTCCAATGCATACCATAGTTGTGATAAGAAACGCGCCATGGCTCTTGCTCATTGTATATCCAAGAGCCTTCGTCTTTTGGTTGATAATCTTGGAATGGTTCGCGAATAAATACATGATGGCTCACATGCATACGACGATCAAACCATTCTTGGCCTGGCCTATCACTACCATAAGCTTCCATTGCATCTAATTCTTGAGTTGAATCAGCACTTAACATCCATACTGCATTCGCCATAGTGTTGTTGGTTGATTTTGCCCGCGCTTCAATATAAAGCGGATAGGTAAATGTTTGTTTTGAAGAAATAATACCTGCGTATACTTTGTCTGTACCTGTTTTTTCAGCAGCTTGCAAAGCCAGTTTGCCTGAATTTGTGTACGAATGACCTGCACTAAATTCAGTATCACCAGGCCCTAACCACGCATTAATATAGCTGTCGTTCCAACGACTGGTAAAAGCGTTTGGTTTATTATTGGCTGAAGCTGTGTAGTTAAAATCATCTGACACAGATTGTATTTGCCAAGTTTTGTTTTGACCTGCTGGTGCCGGAATCGGTACACCATCCCAGTCTGCTGCATACATAGTTGTACTGGTTAGTGCTAGAGAAGCACAGAGTGTGATTTTTTGAAGCATTAATAGAGCCTTCTTTGTGTAAGTGTATTAAGCGCAATTATGATTGATCACCAACAGTTAAATGTAAACAATAAATCAAAGGAATTTTTACACTATTAGAGAATACTCAATTGCCCTATCTCGTTACACCTAACATTGTCATGTGCTCGCAAAGGCCTAATTTTCGGCAATGCACAACAACGACTAAATTTTTGATACTGAGCTTCTTTCTATTAATTTTGGAATGAATTTATGGCTGGTACCCAATGTTTTTTTGCTGCTAGTTAGATCCAATGACAATTTCACAGCATAGTCTGCCATTTCTCGAATTGGATAGTGCATGGTTGTTAAAGCTGGACGACAGACTGTAGATATAGCTAAATCATCAAACCCTATAACTGAGATTTCGTCTGGAATTCTTACTCCTCGATCTTGCAACTCATTCATTGCCCCTACAGCCATATTATCGTTATAAGCTAATATAGCAGTAAATTCATCTGACTTGTTTAACAACTCTAAAACGGCCTGCTTACCACCGTCAATTGTTGGCGCTGCTTGGGCAACTAAACAATTATTTGTATCAATTCCGCGTTTTGCCATCGCTATCTTCGCGCCATGGATTCGATCAAAAGGGTCTGCTATCTCTGAGTTACTGGTAATAAAAGCTATATTGTTATGCAAATTATCCAACAGGTAGCTAGCAGCCATATTACCACCAGTAACATTATCAACACAGACACATCGCTCAGCTATCTGTGGTATAAACCGATTCATAAGGACCAACCCAGGAACCTCTGCACAAAGTTCAAGTATCTTGCTTTCGGCACAGTGAGATTCATCCAACAAAATATTGTTAAAACCTCTTTTGATTAATGTTTTTACCGCATTTAAATTATTTTGATCTTTACCTCTTGAATTACAAATATCAACGGTTACGCCGAGATCATCAGCAGCATCAATCACGCCTGCAGCTAATGTTCCAAAAAATGCTAGCGACAGATCAGGCGTTACCAATCCAATAGATGTAGAGTTTTTGTTAGCTAACGCTCGTGCATTAACATTGGGAATATAACCTGTTTTTTTAATAGCTTTTTCTACTTTATCTTTGACAGATTTAGATACGACATCTTTTCCACTTACCACTCTAGAAACTGTGGAAGTAGACACACCAGCTAATTCAGCGACATGCTTTAACGTTATCACGTTTGCTTTCAACCCCTTCAGAAAATATTAAACAAGTATCCTTTAAGTTGGAAAAAAATACCACTTTTAGAATCTACTCATCATAAAAACACAAATAATGACAACGCAGTCACAATATATTTCCTTACTATACATGCATTTAACAAATTTTTTAAACATCATTTCTGCAAGCGCTTGCAGAAATAAAAATTAAAACATACTATAAACATGTGATGTACAACAATTAAACATTAATTGTAAAACCCGCTCTAGTACTCAGCACCATATAAAACACAAAACATAGTAAGGACTAACAATGCATAACAAAAAATTTATCAACCTCTCTGTGGCAGTAGCTGTTAGTAATGCCCTAATAAATGCTCAAGCTATAGCTCAAGAACCAAACGAAACAGAAATAATTCTAGTCAAAGGAATCAAAAGCAGTTTAGTAAAAGCGATAGACACTAAACGAGAAGCCCGGGGGGTTGTTGATTCCATTTCTGCAGAAGATATTGGCAAGTTCCCTGACCAAAACGTCGCAGAATCGTTACAAAGAATTCCGGGGGTTGCTATTGATCGTAGTGGCGGTGAAGGCCAAAGAATAACAGTTCGTGGATTTGGTCCGGAATTCAACAATGTATTGGTCAATGGCCGGACAATGGCAACAGAAAATCAAGAGCGAGACTTTAGTTTTGACACTCTAGCATCAGAGTTGATCAGCGGGACAGAAGTGTATAAAACATATTCAGCTGATATGACTGATGGCGGTATTGGCTCTACAGTTAACCTCATTACAGCAAGACCTTTTGATATTAGTGGTAGCAAATTTGTGTTCAGTGCAAAAGCCTTACATGAGGAATTATCCGGTAAAACTACACCTCAGTTTTCAGGTTTAGCTAGCGGTACATTTGCTGATGATACCCTTGGTCTACTAATTTCATTTTCACATCAAGAGCGAAAAGCTAGAGTCGATCAAGTTAATACAAGAGGTTTTTTAAACGACGTCGATTTATCGCACGTTGGGGGCGCTACAAGCTCATTTGTACAACAAACCAACGACCAAATTGTTGACTTTCAGGACAGAACTCGGACTGGAGGGACTGTCGTTTTGCAATACGCACCATCTGAAGATCTGACCATTACAGCTGACGCGCTCTATTCGGATTTTAACGTTGAATCTGATGCAACTTCAATTGGGCATTGGATGACCATGAGTGAGCTTTCAGATATCACCGTTGATGCCAACGGTACTGTCACCCAACTAACCCACAGCGATAACGGCGCGACGGATTTTGTCGCTAGAAGTTTCAACAGACCAACATCCACAAAAGGATTTGGTTTAAACGCCGAGTGGAAAATCTCAGACAAGCTAGAAATGCAATTTGATATATCCGAAAGCTCTGCCAAATCAGACAATGGCGGTAATGATATATTTGCAGTTATTGGTTTTAACAATAGTATTAGTTCGACCAATAACTCTGGAATCATCAAAGTTACAGGAATTCCGGAATTATCACCTTCTTTAGGTCGTGCTCACTTGGCAAATCGAGAAGGTTTAAAAATTGAAGATGATGTCTCTGAAATCAAAGTTGATGGTTCGTATTTCATTGAATTAGGACCACTTACTTCCATCAATTTTGGCGTTGCGAGTTTAGATAGAGAAAAAGCAAACACCAGTTATGGAACAAACTCTAGCGTCTTATGCTTATATTGCGGTTACCCTATAGATGTCCCTGATAACTTGCTAACCTCTTTCACGCCAGACGGTTTTATGAGCGGTGAAGATACTGATGGCGTACCGACAAGTTGGCTAAGGTTTGATGGCGATGCTTATTTTGACTATCTTGAATCTGATGAAGCTGCAAGTGCTCGTGACCAAGCACTTAATTTAGAACCAGGTACTACTCGGGCAATTTTGGACGCTAACAATGGTTTTAGCCCTCAGCGACAGGCTGATTCATTTGCCATTGAAGAAAGTGTATTAGCTGCGTATGTCGACTTAGCCTTTGACGGCGAATTGGCCGATATGTTTTGGCGAGCCAATTTCGGATTGCGCTACACCGAAACAGATATGACAGCCAAAGGCCGTCAAATTGCCCTGCTTGCTCTGGAAGAAATTCCTAATGATGAAACACTATTGACCGCGGTATTCACAGAAAACGAAATAGCAGTAAATAAAACAAATTCATACTCAAATTTATTGCCTGCATTTAATTTCCAGCTAGACATCACGGATGATTTAATTGGCCGATTCGCTTATTCACAAACGATCACCCGTCCGACTATGCGCACTCTTGCACCAAGGACAAGTTATGATGTGTTAAGCCCAGGTGCTCTTCGAGCTAGTTCAGGCAATCCCGAAATAGACCTATACGAATCAACAAACTTTGATCTGTCTTTGGAATGGTATTTCAGTGACGTAAGTTATGTTTCAGCTGCATATTTCAGAAAGAGTGTCGATAATTTTATTGTTACTGGCATTCGAAAAGAAATCTTTAAGAACCCCAATACAGGAGAAGATATCACAGAGCCTGATGGGTCCGAAGCGTTATGGGACGTGGCTGGGTTTGTCAATTCTCCTGAAACACTTTCTGTTGACGGCCTAGAACTGTCCTACCAGCAAACTTTTGACATGCTGCCTGGTATTTTTAGCGGGTTAGGTGTATTTGCCAATATGACTATAGTTGATAGTGATACTGAAATTGATGTTAATAACCTCGAAGAATCATTCGCATTAACAGGCTTGGGCGACTCTCGTAACTTTGTTGTTTTCTATGAGAAAGATGCTTTGCAAATGCGTGTCGCTTTAAACCAAAGAGACGAATTTTTACAGACATTGAGAAACCCGACAGGCGGCGACCCAATTTTTGTTGAAGATTATAGCCAAGTAGACATGAGCGCGAGTTATGACGTTAGTGAAAATATCACGATATTTTTAGAAGGTCTGAATGTAACCGGAGAAAAGGTTAAATCAAAAGGACGTTTTGACAATCACTTTGTATCACTTGTGGACTCTGGCGCACGCTACACCTTTGGCATAAGGGCCAGCTACTAACTTAAGCATAAGTGCAGCACTAGTTAATGGATACTAGTGCTGCGATCTGCCCAATAAAAATGTACATCCTATTTAAACATTAATTCGAAGAAATCATCATGCCTCTACCAAATAGTATTCCGCCATATTTCTGGCAAGCGCCTGAACTCATCAATATTCATAGAATTGCATCTAGGCCAAGGTTAATCTCACAAAGCTCTATTGAGTCAGCAATATCGGGAGTTCCTGAAAACTCGCCTTTTTACATGCCATTAAACGGAGATTGGTATTTCAATTATATAGATAACCCAAACCATGCGCCGCAGGGGTTCGCAAGCGAACATTTCGATTTTTCAACTTGGGACACTATAAAAGTCCCATCAAATTGGACAATGCAAGACTATGGAAAACCTCATTACACAAATGTGCAAATGCCTTTTTCCGACTTTCCCCCAAATGTCCCCCAACACAACCCAACAGGACTTTATTACACCACTTTTAACATTAATGACGAATGGCACAAACGCAGAACAATTCTGCATGTTGGCGCTGCTGAAAGTGTATTGGCAATTTGGTTAAATGGTACATTTATAGGTTTAAACAAATGCTCACGCTTACCCGCAGAGTTCGATTTAGAAAACGCATTAAAAAAGGGAGAAAACATTTTAGCTGCAATGGTTGTCCAATGGTCTGACGCATCATTTATTGAAGACCAAGATCATTGGTGGATGGCAGGCATATTTAGAGAGGTTTTTTTACGCTCAACACCTAAAGTTAATATCGAAGACTTGTTTATTAAGCCTGTCTTGAATGACGATTTCACGTCAGCAACTTTGTCACTAAAGGCAAGACTAAAATTTCCTAGTACCCCCTTCGGCAACTGGCGCTTACGCGTTTCACTGTTAGATTATTGCAACAAACCGGTATTTGATGACGAATGGATAACGAACTTTGAATCAAAAACATACATTGAGCGTGAAGCTTGGTGGCAGATATCAACCGAACGCACTGTAACGCAACCAAACTTGTGGAGTCATGAAACACCAACATTATACAAAGTAGTTGTCGAGTTGATTGATGACAACGATGATGTGGTTGAAGTTGTCAGTCAATCAACTGGATTCAGGAAAGTTGAGATTAAAGATCGTTCATTATTGATTAATGGCCAACGCGTTATAATAAACGGCGTTAATCGCCACGACCACCACGATACTGATGGTAAGGCTTTGTCACGCGAAACTATGGAATTGGATGTATTAACAATGAAACGTTTCAATGTTAATGCAGTACGCTGTGCACACTACCCCAACGACAGCTATTTTTATCAGCTTTGTGATAAACATGGTCTATACGTCATAGATGAAACCGATCTCGAAAGTCATGCCTTTCGACTCAACTTATGCGATGAGCCTAGATATGCAGCGGCTTGGCTTGACCGTGGTATGCGAATGGTACAAAGAGACAAGAACCACCCTAGCATAATTTCATGGTCATTGGGTAATGAAGCTGGATACGGTTGTAACCATGATGCTTTGGCAGCTTGGATCCGAAAATACGATGATTCTCGAATCATTCATTATGAGGGCGCGACTAGAGATATGCACTGGGACGATAATTTTGACACTCAGTTTAGTGAAAACAGATCTCATCGACCAGATCATTTTTTAGCTACGGATTTAATTTGTCCAATGTATCCGTCACTAGAAAAATTGATAAAATTTTCAAATGAGTATACCGACCCTCGTCCCTGTATCCCCTGTGAATATTGCCATGCCATGGGTAATGCAAATGGTAATTTAAAAGAATATTTCGAATTATTTGAGACTATGCCTGGTCTGCAAGGCGGCTTTATTTGGGAATGGATTGACCATGGAATAGTCAAGCAGAGCACAAATAATGAAAAGTATTGGGCGTATGGTGGTGATTTCAATGACAATCCAAATGACATTAACTTTGTTATTGACGGACTAGTTTGGCCAGATAGAACACCTCACCCAGCTCTATTCGAATTCAAAAAGCTAGCCCAACCAGTCACAATTAAACAGAATCCAGTTAACCCAACTGTTTTTACAATTACAAATAAACAATATTTCACAACCACTAGATGGTTAAAGTTTAGTTGGGTTGTCGAGTCTGAGGGTGTAGAAATTGCCAACAGCGAACACTCTGGCTTTACTATAGTTGAAATTGGCCCGAGACAATCTATCGAATACATATTACCCAAGCATATTTATGAGAATGCTTATGCTAATGCAAGAGAATCATTTATTCGCTTTAGCGTCACAGCCAGCCACAACACCAGTTGGTGCAAAGCCGGAGATGAAATAGCATGGGAGCAACATGCATTATGTCGAGCAAAAAATCAGCTATTGCCACACACCATTACGCCTTCTACCATTCAGGTTAAAAATGACGGTCAAATCTGCTGGAATGGAACTAAACTGCAAATGGATCTCAGCACTGGTTTGTGGCGTTCTTGGTATAAAGATAGCACTGAGTTACTTGCATCTGCGCCAATTTTAAACCTGTGGCGCTGCCCAATAGACAATGACGGATTGCGCTTAAAAAATGAAACTCGACCCAAGCCATTGGCAAACTGGCGCCGCCTAGGGTTGGACGATTACGATGTTAAACTGATTGGCTTGAAGCAGTCGTCTGAGCAAAATATATATTCAATAACTGTTGACCATGAAATTGTATTGCATAGTGGCAGTTCTGTTATCCAACAAACAATTTGGACATTCTTGAAAGATGGTTTGATTAAAGTTGACACTGTGGTCAAGATTGGACCTGAGATAACCGACCTGCCCAGGATTGGTATTCAGATGCAGTTGGCTAGTGGAATAAAAAATTGTGAATGGTATGGTATGGGTCCCCATGAATCTTATTGTGACCGTAAATCAGGCAATTGGATTAGTCGTTTTTCAAGTTCTGTGGCAGCACAATATGTCCCTTATATCTTACCGCAATCACATGGTAACCATACTGATGTCCGATGGCTTGAATTAACTCACGAAAACGGCTCTCGGCTGAAGTTTACCTTTCCTGAACCTCTAAATGTTTCAGTAAGTCACTTCACCGACAAAGACCTAGAAAATGCACGTCATACAATTGACTTAAAACCACGCCAAGAAACAATAGTAAATATTGACTACAAGCAACGTGGTTTAGGTAACGCAGCTTGTGGACCAGATACACTTGAACAGTATCGAATAACATCGGGAGTTTATCACTTCCAGTACTTCTTAGAGGTTTAAATAAATATAATGAAAGATATTCAAAATACTTATCTGTCTATATCTGAGAAGATTGCCTACGCCGCAGGAGATGTGGCGGTTAATTTCTTTTTTAAGTTTTTTCAATTTTTTCTGTTTTATTACTACACTGATTCCGTGGGGCTTTCTGCTGGTGTCGTTGGTAGTATATTTTTACTGTCGCGGTTACTAGATATGGTAACAGACCCGGCGATGGGAGCCATAGCTGATCGAACGAAAAGCAGGTGGGGGAGCTATCGGCCATATTTGCTTTTTGTCGCGATTCCATACGGTGTTTGCGGCTATTTAATGTTCTTAAATCCCGACTTGTCAAACGAAGGAAAAATCATTTATGCATTCGTCACCTATTCACTAATGATGCTGGCTTTTACCGCTATAAACATTCCTTATGCTTCGTTATCCGGTGTAATGACCCCATCCTCATATGAAAGAACAACGCTATCTGGTTATCGATTTGTTGGTGCTTTTTCTGGAGGCTTGCTTTTGACATTACTAATTCGCCCATTAGTTTCAGCACTTGGTGCAGACAATGAAGCGGAAGGTTTTAGACTAACAATGGCTCTGTTTGCGATAATTTCAATCATCTTGTTTTGGTGCACCTTCTTGTTTTGCAAAGAAAGAGTTAAACCAGCGCTTGAACATAAACCGACAATAAAAAAGGATATAAATAGCCTGCTTAAAAACCGACCGTGGCAATTATTGACCTTATCATATATTGTCCATGGGATTTACTTCACAATTAACGGGGCAGTAACACTCCACTTCTTTAAATATTGGATTGGTGATGATGGCACAGCTGTTTTGGGTCCTTTTGATCTATCAACCTTGTTCTTAGCAGTTGGATTGCTGTTTAGTGTAATCGGCGCTGCGGTACCTAAATTTTTGAGTGCACATATCGATAAACGTATGTTAGTCATTTATGCTGCATTAGTGAACTGCATTATTATGGCCAGTTTTTATTTTATTAAAGACAGCAGTCTAACCTTGTTGTTTGTGTTTCAAGCTATCAACGGTATAGCTGTTGGTTTCATTCCAGTGCTGCAATGGTCAATGTATGCCGACACTGCTGATTATGGTGAATATAAGCATCACCATAGAAATACAGGTGTCATTTTTTCAGCTGCCCTTTTTGGTTTGAAACTAGGGCTGGCTGTTGGCGGTGCGTTGGCTGGTTGGATTCTCGCTGCTTATGGTTTTGTAGGAAATGTAGCTCAAGATGAGCAAGCTAAGCTTGGAATTTTACTATGTTTTAGCCTGATTCCAGCACTTTTAGCGTTTTTAAAAGTTGTAATAATGTATTTTTATCCGCTGAGAGATAAAACCATGTTAGAGATTGAACTAGCTCTAATTGAACGCAAAGGTGACTTACATGCTCCAAGCAGTTAAAAATAACATCTAGCCCAATTGTAAATGAGTCAAGTTAATGCCCAACACTTTGTCATTGGGCATTTTTCTATTTTGATAAAAAAGCTCCCTATCTAGAGTTATAACCTCCTAGTTACAAGCATCCCATAAAGTATCAAAGCACAATGGTTAACTTTTTGCTGTAGCAGCTGAAAACTAAAACTTAAACCTCACACCAACATTCACGGTAAAACCATCATTGCGCGACCAAATATCTGTCGTCCACCGGCCACTTTCGGCTTGCTCGGGCAACAATAATGGGTGCTCTTTGGTTTGACGAATATCCAGTAAGTTTTCGGCATTAACAAACCAACTAAAGCGACCTAGGGTGATTTGCCCTAACAAACCTAAATGCCAATAGGGTTTACTTTTATTTAGGTATGGGTTGTTCGCTAAGTGCTGCGTGCCTGTATAGTAAGCTTCAAAACCTAATAAATGACTGCCGTGTTCTTCCCACATAACCACCATACCAGCGGAGTGCTGAGGGCTTAACGTAAGTGGCTCTCGCCCATCACCTTGCTCTGATACCTTTGTGGCGTCTGTATACAAGTAACTACCGGTAAACTTAATATCCTGCCACTTATAGCGTAACAAAAGTTCCGCACCACGAATTTGCGTTTCCCCCTTGGTGTTCACTATTTGCATTTCTTGCAACTCAGTTACTTGGCTAATGTTCGACGCAAATAAAGTCATGCTCGCCTCGCTGCTACCCACAGCATAGCTGACATCGACTGATGCGGTTTCAGCGCGCTCTTCATCTAAATTATTCAGTGGTGATAATTTAGATAAACCAACTTCGTCTATGTCTTCAATAAATGGACTGGGGGCAAAAAAGCCTTTTCCGTAGGCCCCTCTAAAAGTCCAATTGTCTGGATTATACAAAATTGAAACTCTTGGGCTAAATTGGTTGCCATATACATTGTGCCAATCTGACCGAGCGCTTAAAGATAACGAAATATCTTCTCTTACTTCATAATCTAATTGCGAGAATAAGCCAGGTACTTGATAGTTGTAGTTAAACTCAGGAAAGGTTTTTGAACTAAACTGCTCTGATTGATAAGCAACTCCCAGCAGCCAAGCCGTTTTATTGTTATAACCAGCCAAGCTAGATTCAATTAAATAACTTTGATGTGCATCGTCTTCGTAAACTGTGCCATATTGGTGTTGATGCTGCTGATCCATTGCTGAGCCGCGCACATTTACACTCAAGTCATCGCCAATTGGCCTGTCGTAAACAAAACCAATATCTGTACGTTGGCTATCTTGGTTAAGTTGATATTGTTCGCCATTTGGTAGTTGGCCATTGTTAGTTGTACCTGCATTTCGTTTCTCAGACATAGCACCTAGGGTGACATACAAATTGTCATCGTGCTCACCTTGCCAATAAAAACGCGGTCTGATACTCGTTCTTTCATAACCTGCAATATCAATCCAACCATCGTCATCTAAATCTTGGGTTTGTTGGAGATGAATACCACCAGTTAACGAGGCACTAAAATTATCAGTCAGAGGTGATGCTAGATACGTGGTTAAATCTTGGCCATTTTTTGAGGTTAGGTTAGCCAGCACTTCACCTTGAAATTTTTTAGACGGGGTGCGCGAAATTAAATTGATCACACCACCTAAAGCCGAGCCACCATACAAAGATGACGCCGAACCTTTAATTATTTCCACATTAGCTAAATCGGTCGGTGGAATTTGTAACAAACCAATTGATGCGGTTTGCCCGCCATATAATGGTAAGCCATCGCTTAATAATTGAGTATAACGACCGTACAATCCTTGCAATCGAATATTAGCACTGCCCAATGACGGTGAGGTGGTTTGCACCCGCACCCCACCGGTTTCTGCCACTAACATAGAAATATTGCCAGGGCGCATGATAGCTTTTTCTTGAATTTCTTCGCCATTAATTAATTCAATTCGTGTGGCCGACTCTGTGACAATTCTGCCTAGCCTAGAAGCTCTAACCTGAATTGTTTCTATATTCGACTCTTCGTGGTGGTGTTCATCATGGTGATCATCTGCATTAGCCTTTACTAACCCAGGCATTAACAGCATACATATAGCTGCACTAACTGATATTTTTCGCATTTTAACCTCAAAATATGGGTTTACATTTGGCAACAGTTCGCTGCTGCACATTTAAATTTTTCGGTGAATTTTGGGTAGAAAAACCCTTATGCGGCTAAAATGGGGGGACGAAATGGCTGTGTCGAATAGTTTGGTAATTGCACCAAAGGCAATAAACGAATTCGGTTAGGTGCGTTAGTTTGTATCGATGTTAGATGTTGTTCGATTATATATACAGCTGATTGGCACGACCCTTTAGCGCAGTCGCAGCTGGCATCGCAGCAGTCGACATCACAACAATCATGCGTCTCTGCTTCGCTATCCTGATGAGTCTCTTGGTTTAAGGTTTGATGTTCATTTGTCTCTGAATACATTTCATCGCATTTTTCAAACGCCATAGGCGCCATTGCCTGCCCGTTAAAGGCAATGCAAAATATTGAAAAAACAACCACTATCAGACGAAACTTAACCATAAACGCTCTTTTGTTGAAACAAACGCATTATATACCCAAACAGCTTGTAGATGCGATATTTCTGACGCTGAGTTTTACATATCTAAAATTTGTATTAGGTCGAGATTGCACGAATATTCAAATACATAACGATAAAAAATCTAAAGTTTTTAAAATTGGCTTTTGGTCTAAATTAGAGCAATTAATAGTAAAAAACCTTGCAGGTAACAAATAAAGGCATAAAGTATAGACAATGGTTAACAATAAACATAAAACACAATGAATTACATAGCATTAAATTGGGACATATTAATTCGTGCAGTTTTTCCCTTTACTGCAGCTAATGTCTACTCAATCGTGTTAATTTATTTCACGCTCGTGAGATACCGCATCGGTTCTGCCTATCCTTGGTATGCTATTTTTATTGTGTCTTTCACGTTATTTTTATGTGGACCTTTGGTCAATTTAATGCCAGTTGAAGAAGCTCGGCGCTGGTTTGACTTAATGAGAAATGTTGTGCTTTTTACTTTTGGTATGCCCGCGCTTATTTATGGTCTATGTATTCAAGCCAATATAACTAATGCTCGTAAAGCCATTTATTGCCTTGCGCTACTAGGGTTTTGCTGGAGCCTATTTTTTGCGTTCGCTCCACCATTTTATATGGATCACTTACACAAAACTAAGTGGTTACATTTATTAAGTGGCGTAAGCAAACAACAAGTTTATTACAGTCAAATAGCGTTAATTAGCGTTCAACTGTTGCTACCTTGCTTATTTTTATTACAACAATCGCTAAAACAAGCTGTGAAATTACTTATCCTTGGTGTATTGCTATTATTTACCGCTATGACCATCGGATTATCAACTGAACAATGGGCAATTTATTATGGTGGTTCCGCCTTTACAGCAATTGTTTGGATTGTCGCTGTTTATAAAGATATCCAAATTACCAATCACAAAATAAAACAACACCACCTACATCAAAACTCAATGGCGTTGGCTCAATATACAGCGCCGACCCCAACTAATTTTGTTGATTACTACCCAAACAAAATAAATGAAGATTACCCGTTTAAAGAACGCGAAGCTTTGTTGGAAGCCGTTAACCATGGACATATAGGTGTTGTTGCTGAAAAAGTTGAAAAGTTAACTTCAGCCTTATCTGCTTTTGCACAAAATAGTTTAGATACTTTTAAAGTCAGAACTAAAGAAATACTTTTTATGATGTTTGACGCGGCTATATTTGACAGTGGAAATGCACAAACCCTAATTAATCGTTTGCAACAAGCCGGCACAAATATTGACAAAGCAACTGACTTTTTAGCAATTAACCAGCTGCTATTAAGTGAAGCCACGGCTTTAGCCTCAGAGCGTGACAATGTAATTGACAGTAGCGCAGATAAGCGCTTAGTTGAGTCGATCAAAACCTATATTCTAACCAACTATGACAGCGACATTATTCTCAACAATGTCGCTGACAATGTAGGCTGCAGTCGCTCACACGTCACTAAAGTGTTTAAAAATGTCACTTCACAAACTATATTGCAATATTTAGTAGACGTCAGGGTACATAAAGCCAGAACCTTACTACTAACGAAAAGTGTAACCGAAACAGCTTATGAAGTGGGTTTTAATAACTCAGCCTATTTTTCCACTGTATTTAAAAAACAAACCGGATTAACCCCGAAAGAATATCAGGCCAACTCTGTTGCTCACTCTACATTATAAACAGCCCTGTCTTTCGCATCCGCTTTGTTTTTCTCAAATAGCTGATTATAAAAATCATCGCGGGCTTTTTTATATTCCCATGACTGTAGCAGTATGTTATTGATATTTTTGCTGTTCCATTGGTTCCACAGTTTTGCTAATTCAGCTTGTTGTTGTGGTTCTTGGTCAACAATATTGTTTTGCTCATATGGATCATTAACCATATCAAAAAATGACCGGCCTACATTTGGCAAAGGTTGATTCATATATTTTGCGCTTTCTGTTCTTACCGCCCAAATATGATCTGCTTCTTCTAAGCGCCAGTACAAAGCTTGATGTGGTGAATCAGTTTTTTGTTGAGTCATATAAGGCTCTAAATTAACCCCTTCTAACAAACCATCACTTGCATCCGCACCAGCAATTGCGACAGAAGTAGCGGCAATATCTAGCGCCGACACTAATCCATCAAATTCAAAACCCTGTTTAATTTTTGCAGGCCAATGAGCAATAAATGGTACATGTATACCACCTTCTAATAATGCAACTTTGCCGCGTCGAAACGGACTGTTATCAGACCAATCAAAGGTTGGCAACCATTCTTCAGGGTAAACACCACCATTGTCAGACAAAAAGAATATAAGTGTATTTTCTAGCTGATTAGTTCGTTTTAACGCATCAACCAATAAACCAATGCCTTGATCCATTTCATCAATCATTGCAGCGTAAATACGACGTTCTTTGTCTTGGATATGTTTGTATTTGGCAATGGTTTTTTCTGGTGCTTGTAATGGCGTATGTGGCGCGTTATACGACATATAAATCATAAAAGGATTATCTTGCGCTTGTTCAATAAATTTAACCGCATCTTTACTCAAAGCTGTTGTTAAATATTCATCAAACTCGGCTACCCCAGTATTACGCATAATAGGTAACCAATAACCGTCGGTACCTATATGCACTTCACCTGGCATATACTGGTGGCCTCCATCTAAAAAACCATAAAAATAATCAAATCCACGTTTATTTGGCTGAAAATGCGGCGCCCCACCTAAATGCCATTTACCAAAAATAGCGGTTTTGTAACCAACTTCTTGCAAGCGTTTTGCGAAAGTTTTTTCGGTTAACGGTAAACCCATATGCTTATCGTCAGGAGAATATGACACATTATTCTCCATACCAAAACGAGCTTGATGACGTCCAGTTAACAAACCAGCACGAGACGGTCCGCAGTATGGATGAGTAACATAGCCGTTATTAAATATCACGCCGTTATGAGCCAGCTTGTCGATATTGGGGGTTTTGATATCTTTTGCGCCAGTAAAACCAACATCCCGATATCCTAAATCATCGGCTAAAATAACCACAATATTCGGTTTTTGTTGAGCTTGGGCACAGCCGATAAAGCTTAAAACAAACAGCCAAGCCAAACCTATTTTTTTATAATTTAACTGCATCATATTATTTACCTATTGAGTATTACTTGTTTGTAGTTAATCTGCGATATGCGTTCTAAATTTGTCCATTCGTTGCATTGCGTCTCCTTCATATTGGCGTTTTAATTGCCACAGAGGTCTTTCTAAAGTGAGCTCCCATGCAAATAATTTTTTATATAAATCAACTACTTTTTCTGGATAATGTTGAGCTAAATTAACTTTTTCTGATTGGTCTTCTACCAAGTTGTATAACTCTGCCGGCCTGTCTGGATAACGCAGTAATTTCCAGTCGCCGTCACGAATGGCGGCTCTGTTTTCTTTTTTCCAATAAAGAGCCTGATGTGGTCTTTCAGACAATTTCGTTTTGCGATTGTTAGTTAAGTAAGGCAATAAATTCACTCCATCAATATCAGCCAATTGTTGAGAATGACCACCAGCGGCTTGATAAAAAGTTGGTAATAAATCTAACGTAATAACGGGTTGGGAATACACTTGCTGCTTAGGCAATTTATTTGGCCAACGCATAATAAAAGGCACACGAATGCCCCCCTCAAGGTGATTAGCTTTAGTGCCACTTAACGGCGCATTATTTGACGCATTTTGATCAGTTGGCCCACCATTATCATTAGTAAAAACAACGAGCGTGTTGTCGGCTAAATTCAGCTGATCCAGTTTGTTTAACAAACGGCCAATTGCTCTATCCATGGACAAGGTCATTGCCGCAAGCGTTTTGCGTGTACCTTGTAAATTAGGATATTGCGCTAAGTCGGCTTCTTCCGCTTCCATTGGTGCATGCACAGCAGTCAAGGATAAAAATGCAAAAAATGGTTTAGCTGTTTGAGTTTTGTTTAATTGATTTTGCTGTATAAAAGCTATGGTTTTATCAACCAATGCATCAGTCAAATATCTCGGGCTTTCCTCAAAATTCCCAAACCCTTCTTCTAAATAGTCTTCCGGTCGATAATTTGGGTTGTTTTCTCCGAAAGGGAAATAACTACGCGCTCCACCACGAAAACCATAAAAATAGTCGAAACCGCGTTTAGTTGGATGAAACCTATCCGCATTACCTTGATGCCATTTGCCAATAAGGGCTGTGGTATAACCCAATTCTTTTAAGTATTGCGGTAGTATTTTTTGCTCTAACGGCAGCCCCATATCATCACCAGTGATACCGGAAGCACTCATATATCCAGGGACATTATTTTCTTCATAACCGAACTTTTGTTGGTACTTACCCGTTAAAATACCAGCGCGTGAAGGGCCACATACAGCGGCACTGACATAAGCGTTCGAAAATAAAATACCCTGTTTAGCAAGTTGGTCTAAATTAGGTGTATGCATGGTTTGGCTACCGTGAAAGCCAAAATCGTGGTAGCCAGCATCATCGGCCAAAATAAATAATATGTTGGGTTGTTTACCAACAGCCTTGGCCATTAACTCTGGATGAAAAGCCACTAAGGCTAGAATGAGTAACCCCAAATTAATAATGATCGATTTTTTACCTGAATGACCTGACTTCACCTACACACCTCAAATTGTTTATTGATGACAATAATACTTTATGACAGATTTGTAGAATAAAGGCTTTAAAAATTGGCCATAAGCTATTTAAAATCAGCCAAAAGATTAATTAAATGTAACTAATACATAATTTTAGCTAAATAAAATTTAATTTTTGGTTAAAAAACAAACGGATGTTGTTGGAGTGATATTGAAATGGTAAAAAAAGCGTCCCTGCTAATTGCTCATCACACGAGCACGACTACTAAAGCGTCTACTAACTAATAGTGCCAAAAATTTAATTAGCTATTTAAAAGCCTGTTGATACAAGTGCGCATCCATAATTGCACCTGGGTGTTGCACAACTTCTCTGGCAACACTATCCGCATTGTTAATTGCTTGTAATACTGAGTTACCAATAATTCGTGAAACTAAATAAGTGCCAGCAAAAGAATCACCTGCCGCGGTTGAATCTAGTTGATTCGGTGCTGGGTTAAATGGCACATGGCAATCATCTTCAGCGGCCGAATAACCGTACACACCTTGTATGCCTGCTTTAATTACAAACTCGTTCGTACCTAGCTGGAGTAGGTAATTTTTAACAGCATCTACTGTGTTATGGCTAAACAAATCTTGATGCTCATCCAATCCTGGTAGTGCAATATCAGCCAATTGATATGCCTTTTCAATCCACTCCATTGCATGCTGTTGGTCGCGCCACATACGTGGACGATAATTAGGATCAAATGCAATTTTGCAACCTTGCGCTTGTACTTGTTGAAGAATTTCAAGCAGTTTGCTTTTATTTGCATCGGTCAAAATGGCCAAAGATATCCCACTAAAAAATACTATATCAGCAGTTGGCAACTGTGCAGCACCACCACTTGCTAGTAACAAATCAACCATTTGTGTTGCAGCCGACTCTTTACGCCAGTAGGTGAAAGAGCGCTCGCCATTTTCATCTGTTTGAATGGCGTAAATGCCAATATTGGCGTTGCTACTTTGCAAAACAGCCTGAGTTGTTATTTGCTCATGCGCTAAATAATCACGCATTTTTTGACTAAAAATATCTGAGCCTAATGCGCTAAAATAACTCACATCTGTTGCAGGTGACCAACGCTTGGCATAAATACCCGCGTTGAGTGTATCACCAGCAAATTTTTGGATAAGATTGCCGTCGGCTGCGTATTTAAATTCAACCATACCTTCGCCGACAACCAACAACCTATTCATATCATTACCTTTTTAATTACCAAAGTGTCGGTTTAGTTGCTGTTTTGAAAAGTACCAGCATCGAGAATTTGGCGCTTAATACGGTAACGACAGATATAGTTCCAATTCCAGCTGTCGTCATACTTGTGGCATAAACCCCACTCTAATCCAGGTGCTGCAATTTCTTTTCCTTCAGGATCACGATAAATACCCAAAGCTTCAGGCGCGCCTTTGATGTGCGACATAATTTCAAAGTTAATGCCATCGGCTGCCCATTGAATGGTGTTTTTTTCCGGGCCATCGGTTGTGATCAGTGACGCAATGCCACCGTTATAATTCCATACCGCCACTTCATGGCCAGAGTTAGATATTGGGTTATATTCAGACTTAACGTAAGGGCCTAAAATATTGTCTGCAATAGCGACACCATGTTTGATTTCACGACCGCCAAAGTTCATGCTTTCGCCCATAGTTTCACCTTTGTAATACAGATAAAACTTGTTATTTAACACCATTAAACAGGGATCATGTACTTTATGACTGTCGAAACTCCCTTTTGATTTAACATGAAATCTGTTGTCTTCGTCACCATCCCATTCACCATCTTTAGCAGGACTTAAAATAGGTGCGTCAGATTTATTCCAAGGGCCGAATGGCGAGTCAGCCCAAGCAATAGCAATTTCTTCATATTGTCTATTGGTATAAGGGAATTGCACGGTTTGATAGACTAAATAATATTTGCCTTGATGCGCCAAGACTTCAGGGGTAAAAACCGCTCTATCATCAAATCGACCAGCTTCACCTCGGCCAATTGCCATACCTTGCTCTTTCCAGGTATAACCATCAGCTGAAGTTGCGTGCCACACTTCAGTTAAGTCCCACGGAAATACTTTGTCTTCTGGGTTGCTGGAGCCAAAACCAAGGGTTTCGCCTTGCCCCTTGGTATACCAAACGTGGTAAAGACCATCGACCTCAATGACGGCTGTTGGGTCTCGTCGAATAATGCCTTCTTCAAATGCAAAATCACCAAATAAAGGTTCTACTTCAAACTCAATCAACCATTGAGAGTCTTTTTCATCATAGCCACGCTCTAGCGCGCGTTTACTGGCTAAACTCAATTTTTGTTCAGACATTTAATTCACCACTTTACACTTGGATACCAAGTCATATTTTTCACTTGAATTGGCAATATACACGAGACAAAACAAATTGTACATTGTTAACAATAAATCATTCCGATATAAAATGCCAATTCTCGCACTAGACCTTATTCACTATCAATAATGATAGTTTGTGTTGGATAATTTTCTGCTGATACTTTCACTCTAATAGTGCCTGATTGCTTGGTCGATTGGATAATTGCCAACGCCCTACCGCGTTTGGTCACTATTTTATTTGATTGAAAGTCTTGAATATTGTCTGGAGCACCATTGTCGACACCAAGTAACTTGGCTGGGCCTGTTATTTCGAAGTTAACTTGTGTTTCATCTGTGGTAACTGCCCGGCCCGCTTTGTCACGCAATTGCACCACCAGATGCGCGACATCGTAGGCATCCGCCGCTAGGGCATTTTTATCTGAGGTTACACTCAATTTCACAGGTGCAGTGGTAGTGGTCAGTTGCACTTGTTGTTCCTGCCCCGAAAATCCAGCACGAGCGGTTAAAGTGCCAGGCTGGTAAGGCACAACCCAACGCATCACCCGGTTAACACTTTCTGACATACTCCGAAACCCTAACGAACGGCCATTTAGCAGTAATTCAACAGTTGCATGATTAGATGCCACCTCAACCAACACGGGTTCACCAATTTTATAATTCCAATGCAGATTAGAATCTCGCCATGCATAACTAGCCCCCCAGCCGTTTGAATCTTCGGCTAATGGCAATGCTAATCCAGACAGTTCATCTTGTTTAAAGCCAGATTCAGCCAAAGGTAATGTTCCTAGCGACAAATGCGGCTGATTAACCCAAATACTTTTAAAGTAGTTCCAGCCTTGGCGTTTAAAACCGGCTAAATCTAAAATATCACCCCAGCCGCTTTTTTCTGGCCATTTATTATGGCGCTCGCCCATATAGTCTATGCCAGTCCACATAAAGATACTGAATACACCTGGGTGTTCTAATACCATTTTCCAGTCATTCCATAAACCTGGGTTTTCATTGATGGTAATTAATTTGTCTGGGAAATGTTTCTGAGCCCATGGAATGGTAATGTTGCGATAGCTAAAACCAATAATATCCACCACATCCGCATAACCTGTAACCAAACTGACTTGTGGAATAATCATGTTGGTGGTAACAGGTCTTGTATCGTCTAATTCTCTTGTCCAATCTGCGAGTTTTTTTGCAGTTTCATGCAGTTTGTATTGGCCTTTTTCCGACTCTTCATACCTTTGTTTTAATTCCGCCGGGCTAAATTTTGGCAATCCGCCCCAAAAATTATCATTGTCTAATTCTGGTTTGCTTGGATCCCAATAACCTGTGACATAACGGTAGTTTAAATAAGTCCACTCAATTTCGTTACCTATACTCCACTGGACAACACTCGGGTGATTACGATCACGCAACATAGTGCGGGTTAAATCACTTTTTGCCCAAGTTTGAAAATGCTCGGTATAACCGCGTGATATGTAGTCGTTGTGACGGTCATTTTTGTTTAGTCGTTTATCTTTTGGGTAATCAAACTCATCAAAAAACTCATTTTGTACTAACAAACCAAGTTCATCACACAGGTCTAAAAACTCTTCTGAAAACGGGTTATGTGCGGTACGAATTGCGTTAACACCACTGGCTTTTAATATTTTTAACCTACGCTCCCATACACCTTTAGGTACAGCAGCACCAACTAAACCGCCATCATGGTGAAGACTAACGCCCTTCATAAGGGTTGGTTGGCCATTTAAGAAAAAGCCTTTACCCGCTTGAAACTTGATATCTCGTACACCAAAGTTTGTGGTGTATGCATCAAGCTGTTTGCCATTAATATTTATATAAGTAATTGCTTTATATAGATTAGGGTTTTCTGTATCCCAAAGTTTTGGGTTATATATGTTTAAACTCTGCTTTACGGTGTCTGATGAATGTTCAGCTAACTGCACTTGACTTGCAATTTTGCCCACGGTGCGGCCTTGGTCATCAACTATCTTAGTGGTTAATTCAAATTCAACATCTGTGGCAAAATTATTTTGCACTTGTACAGCCAAATCAACCTGAGCTTTGTCGGTGGATATTTCAGGTGTAGTGACAAAGGTACCCCAAATTGGAATATGCAGTTTATTGACAGTGACCAATTTTACATTGCGATAAATACCACTCCCTGTATACCAACGACTGTCAACATAGCGCGAGTGATCAACATGCACAGTAATAATATTCTCTTTACCGTCTGTATATAACTTGTCAGTTAAATCCCAATAAACGGGTGAATAACCATAGGGGTTTTGTCCAAGTTTTTCGCCGTTTAGCCAAAAAGTCGCATTGTTGTACACGCCATCAAACAACACAAACACGTTAAATTCGTTTGGATTGGCCGGAGTTTTAAAATGCTTTTGATAAATACCGACACCACCGGGCAAATAACCTGTTGCGCCCTCCCATTTTTTAGCAAAAGATGCTTCAACACTCCAATCGTGAGGCAGGCGAACATCGCGCCAATTGTCGTCTTGCAAGGGTATATTTCGCGGTAATTGAGTATCTTCAACTAATGTAAATTTCCAATCAAAATTAAAATCTGTTTCGCGTAATGTTTTATTGGCATTCGCAAAACTTAGTTGCGAAAACCCCAATAATAAGCAGGTCCACAGTATATTCCTGAGCATGTGGCAATTCCTCATAAATGTATTTATGCGTAAGTTTTTAGTTAAAAACATATTAAATTGTATACAATATACAGTCAACACATTAACATGCCTATAAGAAACTTATTGGTAAATCAGTTTATATAAGGTTGTACACTATGCTTACTCGATGTCACGCTAAAATACCTTTGCTTGCAATTTGTTTAAGCTCAATGCTGAGTTTAGCCGCTTGTGGAGGTGGCTCCGTCAGCATTGACGATGAAAATAAAACAGAAGAAACACTGGATAGCACACCAGATAATTTTACCTTTGTGGCAGTAAAAGATATTGGTTTAAACGCTCAAGCTGAATCAAATCTCGTTGTTATCAAAGGCATAAATACTGCGATTGATATTTCCATTAGTGGCGGCGAGTATTCAATCAACGATGGTAGCTACACCAGCTTAGCCGGCAAATTAAACAATGGTGATTCACTTAAAATTAGAGTGTCTTCCGCCAATACTTATCAAACAGAATCTGTCGCTACTGTCAGCGTAAACGCTGTAAATAAAACATTCTCTGTGACCACAATGGCTCAGCCCATAGTCGACAACGACATAGTGCAAGTAAATGTTAAGTTAAATACCAAACACAGTGTTGGTGGCGTAGATAAATTTGAGCGTAAAAAATACATTAATATACATGCGTCTAGTTTAGAAAACGATTGGGGGCAAAACGATGTCCATAGTTTAAATGCGCCGAATGAACTGGGTGAAAATTTAATGCTCGACTTTATGCAAGGGTATGATGTGTATTTTGGCCGAGATACTGGCTCTATCGGTTGGAATTTACGTAATGTGTCTGAAGACGCAAATCGTCCAGGTTTTGTTGACGAAGCTTCAGGCAGCCAACGTGGAGGAGACGTAAAATGGGTTTACGACAATAACTCTGGATATAAGTATGTTAATGCGCGCTTGGTCGAAGATAGAATGCAAGACATGATAGCAGGCGGTCAACAACATCCTTACTGGCCAGAAGGCACATTGATTAATCCTGTTAATGGCGATCCAGCTTGGGCATTTTCACAAACTGACACAGCACAAGAGCCGTTTGGTACAGCGACTGGACATTACATGTCGCAATTTTTAGCGAAATTTTTCGCGCTAAATGACAATGACCTAGGCCAAGCTCAACCTGTCTATTTTGAGGTTATGAATGAACCTTTGTACGACTTAACAACCGACCGAGAAGGCCAAGCAGACTATGTAGAGCCGTTAAAAGTTTTTGAGTTTCACAATACAGTTGCTGCCGAAATCAGAAAGAATGCAGACAATGACAATGTCATGGTCGGTGGTTACACCATAGCTTTTCCAGATTTTGACAAAGACAACTTTAAACGCTGGGAAGAGAGAGACAAACTCTTTATTGATACCGCAGGCGACAATATGGATTTTATCTCGCTGCATTTATACGATTTTCCAACCTTTCAAAACAGCGAGCATTACCGCCGTGGCAGTAATTTAGAAGCCACCTTAGATATGCTAGAACATTACACCTATTTAAAATATGGTGCGGTAAAACCTATGTTGATTTCAGAAGTTGGTTCATCTGTTCATGCTAGGGTTAACCAAGCTTGGACACCGCAGCGTGATGCCGAAAAAGTACGTTCAATCACCACAATGAATACACAATTTTTGCAACGCCCAAACACGATTTTAAAAGTGATCCCGTTTATTCCAGTAAAAGCTGAATGGGGTCGACGTAATGTCAACGGCAACAGCATTGCATATTCAAGCCGTTTAATGATGCAACAAAAAGAACGTGACGGCTCAGACGATAATACTTGGGTCTACTCTGATCATGTTTATTTTTACCAATTATGGTCTGAAGTGAACGGTACTCGTGTTGACACAAGCTCATCTGAAGTTGACCTATTAACTGAAAGTTATGTTGACGGCAATACTGCGTATGTTGTTTTAACCAATTTGGAATTTGATGATATAAAACTCGCGGTTAATACCCTTGGGATCAATAACAATGGTTTGCAGTCTGTTGGTTTTAAACTATTAAGTTACACAGACAATAACGAAACACAATTTACTGAGCAGTCCGCAACTGAACTGCCTGAAAATATCGAACTACCAGCTGAAGCAACTATGATAGTAAAACTGGTATACGCCAACGATATCAACATAACTGAGTCGACAACCGAACAAAGATATTATGCCACCAGCTATCAACAAGCAATTGTCGCTAATACCAGCATCAACTTTGCGTTTAACTCAGTACAACTAGGCACTGATGGGCAAGCAGTGTTGCGTTTAGGCTTAGGTAGAGACCACGGCAAATCGTTAACACCAGTTGTGAGAATAAATGGTAACAGTGTGACAGTTCCAAGCGACGTCCAAGGTTACGACCAACAACAAGGGAAAAATAGTACGGGTAGACCAAACTTTTTTGGTGTAGTGGAAATTCCAGTGACATACGACCAACTGCAACAAAACAACACTGTTACAGTGGAGTTTTCAGACACAGGTGGTTATGTCAGCTCTGCTGTATTACAAGTATTAACAGCAAACTAAAGCAACCTATCCATAATCCTAATGCAAGTGGCTCAAGTTTGAGCCACTTAACCATTCTTAAAACTGCAATTCTATTAACCTTCTTTAAAAGGTATCTCAAAATTAACTTTACAAACAAAAGTTAATTGTTAACAATAATCAAATAAACAGATCGTCGATATAGTTTTTAAAGCTCGACACAATTCACTGGGGTGCAGTAATGAATTACCACTTATCTCGCCGCGATGCCTTAAAGATTGCAATGACAGGTCTCGCAACTTCCGCCATTGGCTGTTCAACAAATCTTTCAGAGCAAGCTTCCAGCAAACTCGCTAGCGAGAATAATGTTCGGCTGAACAAATCTATATCGAGCCAATGGCACAACACTTTTGATCGCATTTTTATTGGTGGCGACTACTGGGCTAATCCAATGGAAAACTGGTGTATCAAAAATGGTGCGGCAGAATGTACGTCAAAAGGTGGTAACCGCAGTATTCATTCACTGAAACACCAAATTGTTAATTTAGATAAAAACTTTTCAACCTCGGTTGTTATTGAAAAATATCGAGCTGGCGAAACGGACGGCGGCGCGGGTATTCGTATCGGCGCTAAAAGTGATATTAACGAATACAAAAGCAACTGCTTTGTACAACAAGGCATAGACGCCGGGGTAATTGACGGACAATTAGTGCTTGGCAAAAAGCGCACTCACTTAACCCAAGCTAGCGATAAAGATAAAATAAAAGTGACTTTGTTGGGTAATGTGACCAACGGCATTTATGCATTAACCGCACAAGCTCATACAGAAAGCGATAACCTATTGTTGGCAAGTCTAACTGATTATTATCCTGCCAATGAAGTACAAGGCAATATTGCTGTTGTGAGTAATTTTGCGATTGAATCGAGTGAAAAGCCAGGCCAGCAAGAAATTGGCTCACTCTATCGTTTTACTGATTGGCAAATAAGTGGAGAGGCATTTTGTAATAATCCACAACAAACATTTGGCCCGATATTGTGGTGCATGTACACACTCAATGATTCACGCTCAGAGCAAGGTTTCGTTTTAAAACTGTCTGCGTTAACAGGGCCACTAGGTATAGAAGATAACCACCAGCTCACATTAGAAGTTAAAAAAAGCGGTAAATGGCAAGCTGTTGCGCAAGCAAAGCTAGACCAAGACGCTTGGGTCGCAACCTTCACAGTAAATAATTGGCAAGAAAATTCCGATCACGAATACCGTGTTATATATAACCAAAAACACAAAAACAACAGCACAACTCAAGACGTATTTAGCGGCACGATAAAAGCGAGTCCGACCAATCGCAACTTACGTATGGCGGCTTTGACCTGCCAAAATGATTATGGCTTCCCATATGCACCAGTTGCTACCAATGTTGTGAATATGCAGCCAGATTTAGTGTATTTTTCTGGCGATCAAATTTACGAAAATCACGGCGGTTTTGGTGTGATATACGCCCCTGCGGATTTAGCAATTTTGAATTATTTACGCAAATACTATCAATTTGGTTGGGCATTTAGAGAAGCGATGCGCAACGCTCCAACCGTGGTGTTACCGGACGATCACGATATTCTGCAAGGTAATTTGTGGGGTGAAGGTGGTAACGCCATGAGCGTTCAGGCAATAGCAAGCGGTCGCACTGACAATGCAGGCGGTTATATTAGCCCAGTAAAACTAGTAAACGTTGTGCATAAAACACACACAGGCCACCACCCAGATCCGATTGACCCAACACCTTCAGCGCGCAACATCAGTGTCTACTACACTGAGTTAGTGTACGGCAATGTCAGTTTTGCAATTATTGCCGACAGACAATGGAAAAGCGGCCCAGAAACTTTAAATATTGACGTTGGGGTCAGTGGCAACGACGAAGCACCAAACTATTTCAACCCCAATTTTGACCGAGATGGCCTAGAATTACTCGGTAAACGCCAAGAAGATTTCTTAGAAAAATGGGCGAATGATTGGCGTGGCCACAGTTTAAAAGCCATGCTCAGCCAAACCGTATTTGCCGGTATTTCTACTCACCAGCCGTTACCAGATAGATACTTAAAATACGACTTTGACAGCAGTGGCTGGCCAGCTTCGGCACGAAACCGTGCAATAGAAATTATGCGTAAATCCAAAGCCCTGCATATTTGTGGTGATACCCATTTGGGTACACTTTCGCAATATGGTGTAAATGAGCAACGCGACAGCAACTGGGCATTCTGTACCCCAGCAATATCCGCAGGTTGGCCAAGATGGTGGCGACCTGATGCTATGGGCTTACCAATGAAAAACCGTCCTTCACACGGATTTGAACAAACGGGTGAATACCTAGATAGCTTTGGCAATAAAATTTACGTATATGCAGTTGGCAATCCTCAAGTGGGCAAGTCAGGCAACAGATATATTCAAGCGCATGAAAAAGGCAGTGGTTTTGGTTTTATTGAATTTGATACTCAAAATAAAACCTACACTACTTCTGCTTACAAATTTTTGGTTGATGTGACAGATAAAAATCCAGACAACCAATTTGCCGGTTGGCCTGTGACCATAGCGCAAGACGAAAATATCGGCATCAATAAATTAGGTTAATAAGATGAAGTTTATTCAAACAATTTTAGCCACAACACTAGCAAGTGTTGTGGCTACTGCAACCTTTAGTGGTTGTGTCAGTCAGTTACCGTCAGCAAAACTCGTAGAACAAGTGCAAACTCTAACCAATAAACAAAATTTTCAAACCGACTATTTAGTAACAGGCTCAACAGTTAAGCGTTTAATTGCCGAAGTGTCGATAGAAAAGCCGTATGCAAACTTAACCTTGTTAGCAAACGACAAAGTATTAGTCGATAACGCTAACATTCCCTTTAAAGGCAAACACCAATTAAATTTTTTGGTCGATTTTGAAAAAACCGGCATACAAAAACTGACATTTATTCGCCGCAGTGCGGATATCAAAATTCATTCAATCAAATTTGAAGATGTCTCGGATGTGAACTTGCCAAAATTCACTAACATCTCCAAACAAGCGAATTTTGACACAGAAATCACCTACAAATACGGTGGTCCATCTATCGGAGATATAGATGCAGATGGTGACTATGACTTTGTTTTAAACAACCACAACCATGTACCTACCCAGTTGGTTACCAATAATGGTGATGGTACGGTAAAAATTGAGCGCTTATTTGAACATTCATTAGATTTTCATGGTTCAGCCGTGGGTGATTACGATAACGACGGCGACTTAGACATTATGGTGGCGCAAGGTGGTGCCAATGGTACTAACCCAACCTCGTATATCTTGCTAAAAAACGACAATCAAAAATTTACCAATGCCTCACCTGCAACTGGCATTTTAACCCCAGCGCGAGGTCGCTCGCCGCGTTGGCTTGACCTAGATTTAGATGGTGATTTAGACCTAGCCTTATTTAATGCGAAAACGCCCAATTATGACGGACCAATCCAGCTATTCTACAAAAATAATGGTGATGGCAGTTTTACCCATCTGCAAATAGACGGGATAGAACAAGCTTACGGTGAGCGAGCACTGATCACAGATTTTAACCACGACAATATCGACGATATTGTGATTTATTCACCAATCACTTTGTGGCAAGGCAATGGTGATTTCACTTTTACCGATGTAACGACAAAAATGTTGCCAGCAGAATTTGTCGGTAGTGAGGGTTACAACGCAGCAACAGATATTGATGTAAATAATGACGGTTTACTCGATTTATATTTTGCAGGCAGCCGCACACATTATCAGCTATCGCGTAAATCGATCGATTTTAACCCACAAAGCAAACGATTAGACGTACGTGACGATGGCGAAAAAGGTACAACCTTAATCAATTTTGATGCCAAAGGCAGCGTTAAATTATCTGATATGGATCTCACCTATCGCCAGTACAATGATGGGTTTGCGATATTTTTAGGTAAAAACAAAACCCGCAAAATAGTAAAAGCTAAAGGGTTTCAACCAACACAATTGCCAGAAGAAATGAAAACCGCACCGTCAGAAATGACCTTCCGTGCTGCTGACGCACAAGGCTGGCCTGACGAGCGCAATGTTAATGGTTTATACATTGGCCATATGGGTAATGGCAAATGGCAAGCCGAATGGGTACGCGACCGCAATATTTATTGGACAGTCACCTTCTCTTTAACTGGTTTGTCGGATGTCAGTTACGACTGGCAAGCCAACAACCGTAATGTACAAGATATATTACTGGTGAACCAAGGTGATAAATTTGTTAACGCAAGCAAAGAGTGGAATTTACCACTGGGTGGTAATAGCTGGGGCGTGACCAGAGGTGATGTCAACAATGACGGCTGGCAAGACTTATTTGTGTATAGATATGGTCATTTAAGTGAGCGTATCTCAGATTTATTGCTGCTGAATACGGGTAAAGGAAAATTCGACATTATCACTAGTCATGGGGCGTTCGAACCAACAGATGGTGGCCATGGTGATATGGGGCAATTATTCGATTTTGACCTTGACGGCCAGTTAGATTTATTAAGCGGTAGCGAAGAAGAAGGTCATTGGTATTTATTCAGCAACCAAACAAGTACCAACAACAACTATCTACTTATCGACGTAAATTACAGCCCCAAACACAATATCGACCCCAATGCAGCGCTTGTCAGTATTGAAACTGCATCGGGCAAAAAATATCAGCAGCGAATTAGCTCAGCAGGTGAAATCCATGCACAAAGTTTATTAGACATAGTCCATTTTGGTTTAGGCGACGAGCGAGAAATTAAGTCGGCGACGATTCGCTGGCGCAATGGTGAAACTCAAATACTGACAAATTTAACTGTAAACCGCTTATACCAAAGCACGCCATAAATTCTGAATTTAAGCAAATAGAAGGGTTTAAGACCATGAAAAACTATAAAACAACAATCGCGGCCGCTGTCACACTTTGCCTTGTTAGCGCATGTAATTCAACCAAACAAGTAGAAGTACAAGATGATAACGAACCTGTAATAGTTCAACCAGAGACACCTGAGAAAGATGAAACACCAGAAGAAAATGAGCAACCTCAGGCTAAAGTAATAAATGTAAACACAGCAGACCCAGCTTTCCCTTCTTTTGTCTCATTTGAAGACAACACACCCGCGGGTAAAACATGGCAAAAAGTCACCTCTTTGTCAGATGAGTTTGACATCTGGGATGATTCAAAGTGGTTAAAAACCTTTTGGAATTATGGCGATACACCAGTCAATATGATGGCCAAAAACTCAGGTGTCACCGACGGCTATTTATGGTTAAAAGCGACGTTAGACGAAGGCAGCGCAGACCAATGGTTTGAAACAGCACGCGTTCGTTCAAAAGCTAAAATCAAATTTCCTATGTACACAGAAAGCCGAATTAAAACAGCGCACATCTCCGCTTATAACACCTTTTGGTTAAACAATGGTGATGCTAACAATCGTGATGAAATAGACATCATTGAAAATAATTCAAACCCATCTATGACAGGTGCAAAATACGATAGGTATCCACTTGAAATGCACTCTCAGTATTTTATTGTTAAAGACGGTGTAACCGAACGTGCGGGCGACAACAACCCATCACACAGTAGCCAATTGTCGGAAGGCAATACTTTGAGAGGGGTAAAATGGAACGAAGACTATCATGTTTATGGCGCTTGGTGGAAAGACGCTCACACAGTTCAATTTTACTTAAATGGTGAACCTGTTAATTCTGTTACATCCACCCAAGCTTTTACCTTAGAACAGCACCTGATCTGGGATCTATGGACTCAAGATTCAAGCTGGGTTGGCGGTTTACCGGCAAAATCTGATTTGTTAGATGAGAGCCGCAATACAATGAAAATTGATTGGGTCAGAACTTGGCAGTTGGTTGACGAGTAACCCGTTTAAAATGTCTGCTTTCAGCGAGAAAGCAGACGAAAGTCATTGATATTTTCGACAATTAAAATTGTCATGTAACCAAGTTACTGTTCATCGTCATCTTCCCTGCGCTCTAGCATATTTGCTCATCAAACTGGCGGGCATTTTCGTCACTTACGCGCATTAATGCTCGATAATATGATCAAGATAACTGGGGCGAAAAACCTGTGGTTAATTCTCTTCCCGCTGTGTAGAGAATGTTTGTGCCGAAAAGCTTTTTTCATAGCGCGCATAGTAGCAGGCTAGTTAGATCACAGTTTAAATTCATGGATCAGCTGATTTAAACGTTTGCCTGTGTCATCAATGTCACGCGCTGTATCAACCGTATTAGTGGTTTGTAAGGTAATTTTATCACTGTCATCTTTTATGGTTAAAATGCGCTGATTAATTTCACTAGAAACACTACTTTGCTCTTCAGCTGCTGTCGCTATTTGCACGGCCATTTGAGTAACAGCATCCAGTTCAGTTTTCATAGTTTCAAATGCTTCAACACTCTTAATTACACTCTTAACTGCGTTTTCGCCTTCAAGCTGCAAGTTGTTCATGCTTTGCGTGGCGGATATAGCGCCTTTTTGCAAGGTTTCAATTTGCTGATGAATTTGCTCGGTTGACTCTCGTGTTCTAGACGCTAAATTTCTAACTTCGTCGGCCACAACGGCAAAACCACGTCCCTGCTCACCAGCTCTAGCCGCTTCAATTGCAGCATTAAGTGCTAATAAATTTGTTTGTTCTGCTATACCCTGAATCACGTTTAACACACTACCAATTTGATCGCTGTCTTGATTTAACCTTTCAATCAATAAAGAAGTATTGCCGACTTCTCGAGTTAAGTTTTCCATCACAATTTTGCTTTTCTCAGCACTTTCGGCACTTGAAACCGATAACTCGAAAGTTTTTTGTACACTGTCTGACGTGAGAGTTGCCATGTTCGCGACTTCTTCAATTGTGGTGGTCATTTCATTAATTGCGACAGAAATACTATCAGTAGACGATTGTTGGCTACCCAACAAACCAGAGGTATCAGCCATTGAACTATTTACTGCTTGTGTTGCTTTTCTAATATTATTAGATTCTGCCTGCACACCTAACAAAGTGGTATTAAAACTTGCAATCAACACGTTAAAAGCTTTACTTAATTCCGCTAGTTCATCTTGGCCAGTTTGATCTAATCTGGTTGACATATTTTTTTTGCTCGCCAGTTGGCTAAAAGTGTTAACCATGCTTTTTAACGGCTTGACGATACTATTAGTGACAATAAATGAAAATACGCCAATTAGTATCAATAAAAATGCCATCATAGCGATAGTTTGCACAACTTTGTTTTGCGCGTCAGCGACTAGCAGTTCTTTTGTATCGATAATTTGTGCCAGCACCTTTGCCATAGTTTGATCGTATAAATTAATCACACTGTTATTAATTTGATTCCAATCAACCTCTTGTTTCAAAAGTACTTTTTTATTTACATTTTGATAAATGTCGGAACGTACCTGCAGTGCAACCTCTTCCCACGTTTTATAATCAGGGTGGTTCACCATATTTAAAAATGCACTTTTCGCTTCGTCACTAGCAAAACTATTAAACAACTCAATTGAACGTGAAACCGATGTTGCACCTCGGAAAACTTCGCCAAATATATACGCATCTATCTGCTTTGTAATTGAGGTATATACGTAAGCATTGTGAAAAGAAGTTTCTGCCAGTGCAGACACCAAATTAAAATATGCATTCGACATTCTACTCAAAACTTCGTTTTGACTAGAGATCACGGCAATTTCATTCAGAGTTAAAACTAGCTGTCTGGCGGTTAAATTAAATTGCCACATCACATGGGTTTCTATGCCACTTTCTTTATGTGTGTGACTTTTAGCGGCTGCGCCTTTACGCACATAAACCAGAGAATTAATCAAAGCTGTGACTTGGTTTATTTGCTCTGACAAAACGGTAAATTCACGCAACTTTTGTCTATTTAACTCAATAAATTCAACATAAGCTTTTTGTGCTTTAACAGCTTTTTGATTATAGGTTTGCATTTGTCGCAAACTGTTTTGCACTTGAGGGTCAGTATTATCTATATATTGGCGACTATAATAAGCTTCGTTTAATAGCGCAGAAATATACGGGTAAGTAACATGACCGTACTCTAGCACTATTTCTAGCTCTTTAATTTTATCTTGCTGCGAAAACGCTTGGTTGAGGCGTTCAGATGCAAACATAAAGGTAACGATAAGTGGCACAAGCGATAAAGCTATCATTCTTGTTTTGATTTTAAACCTATTCAATATACGCATACCACACCTACCATCTTTAAATTTAACCACACTTGCCAACCAGAACATTGTCATCAATTTACCATTAACAACATTCAAAGAATTTATACCAGTTTGCACAATACTGCAATAATACAGAGTATGGAAAAGTTACTGTTTGGTTAATAAAGGAGTGACATAGAGAATTATTTGTTCTACATTAACAATAATTGTCAACAATATACAAACAACATAATGAACTTAAAAGTCCTCATTCTTTTTTTAGTCGCATCCTTTTCGGTTTGCGCACATGCTCAACAAAGACCAAACATAGTCGTGATATTGTCGGACGATGCAGGTTATACCGACCTAGGCAGCTTCGGCGGTGAAATTGACACGCCTAATTTAGACTCACTGGCCCAACAAGGTATGCGATTTAGCGCTTTTTATAGCAATGCGCGCTGTAGCCCAACTCGCGCATCGTTATTAACAGGTGTAGATTCAGCAAAAGTAGGATTTGGTGGTGGTGTTGTTGGTGACTGGGTACGCGAATTGCCTTTTGAAGCACACCGCGGTCGTCTTGCTTACGACCAACCGCTTATATCAGAATTGCTCGGTGACAATGGTTACCAAACTCTTATGGTGGGTAAGTGGCATTTAGGTGGTAGTTATATTAAAGATAACCCCCAAATGGCAGAGGGCTGGAAGCGTACTCACCCACCACAAATGCAATTAACACAAGAAGAAATCGAACTTGATTATCTAGCACTCCCACCACAACGTGGTTTCCAACAAAGTTTTGTTTTTCATGGCGCCCAAGGAAATTTATTCTATTTACCAAACAAGCCACATGAATATTACGAGGGTAATAAACCGGCCAAATTAAAGTACGATTACCATTACACAATGCATTGTTATGCGAAAACACCCTTTGCCAAAAAAATGTATAGCGACTGCCATGGCAAAAAAGGTCAAGCTTTTTATGCAACCGACGGTATGACAGACAAAGCTGTCGACATGATTAAAGATGCGTCCAAAAAAGATGATCCATTTTTTATGCATGTGGCTTACCGCGCGCCGCACAAACCCTTGCAAGCGCCTGAAGAATTAGTGCAAAAATACTTAGCTCTCTACAGCGATTTACAAAAAGTTGCCGATGACAGACATGCAGGTTTAGTTAAGCAAGGTCTGTATCCAAAAGATGCAGAGGTGCGTAACAACAACTACATGTGGACTAAACAAGACAAAGTCAAAATTGAAGAATTTAGACTGATGTCAGCCGTTCACGCAGCTATGATGGAAAAATTAGACGAAAATATCGGCAAACTTGTTCAAGGTTTAAAAGACAGTGGTGAGTACGACAATACTTTAATTGTTTATATGTCTGATAACGGCTCAGCGTCACATATAGGTGACTTAATGAATGCACCTTATAACGGTGTAAAAGCACTCTTATGGGAAGGTGGTGCCAGAGCCCATGCCATAGCGACTTGGCCAAATGTTATTAAACCTAATACAATTAACGACGATGTAATTTGGGTCGGCGACTTTATGCCAACCTTTTTAGAAATGGCGAACACACAATTCCCGACCCACTACCGAGGTAAAAAAATTCACCCGTTAGATGGCCGCAGTGTATTAGCCTCACTCAAAGGGGAAAAAATCGCCCCACCAGAAACCATCTTCAATAATGATAAAGGCCAGCAAAGTGTTATTTACCAAGGTCGTTGGAAGCTGTTAATTGAACCCGGCTGGTATCTACAAACTTTGGCGAAATCAGGTGTGAGTATTGAACTGTATGATTTAGCCAAAGATCCAGGCGAAACCAAAAACCTAGTTAAACAGTACCCTGAGCTGGTCACCAAACTGGTAAAAATGTGTGAACAGTGGAAAGTTGCCAACAAAATTACTGATTACGCCGAAATCATTAAACTCAAGCCTAACGATCCGTATTAATGCGGATCGTTCAATCACTAGATAAAATTAGTTATCCAATGAAAAATATTCTCTATTACTTTGCACTACTGTTTTTGTCAGCCTGTGCAAAACAGCAGCTAGAAATCGTAAATAACCTTAAAGTATCACCAGAACAAAGTATCGAAATTCGCTATCAGGTGACAGGCTCACTGACTAAACAAGTAGATATAGAACTACACAATCCAAGTGAATACGCCAGCATCAGCATATTAAGTGGTCAGCAAATCCTTATTGACAATTTGTCGATTCAATCCAGTGGCAAACACAAGTTAAGCGCTTTAGTAAAATTTAACCAAACCGGTGATGCCCCACTGACAATATCTAGCTTGAATGCAACCTTGAATATAGTTTCGCTCAAAATAACTGATATCGCAGAGCTTAAAATTCCACAATACCAAGATATTTCCGAGCAAGCCGGTTTAGATAAAGTTAGTTCAATAAAATACGGCGGCCCAACAATTGCCGATATTGATAATGACGGCGACTATGATTTTATTGTTAATAATCACAATGCTGAAAGCAGCAAACTATATTGGAACAATGGCGACGGCACAGTTAGCAAACATAACAAAGACTTAGCACGCTGGTTTATGCACGACCTCCACGGTATTTCTGCAGGTGATTACGACCAAGATGGTGATCTTGATTTAATAGTAACTCAAGGTGGCGGCAATGGTAAAAATCCGTCAACTGCAAATTTTTACCAAAATAATAATGGCAAGTTAGTGTTAATGACAGGTGACGTCAACATATACAAAGGAGGCCGTGGTCGCGGTGGCTTTTGGATTGATATGGATGTGGATGGTGATTTAGATTTACTCCTAGTCAACGAAACGAGTTTACATGGTGATAAACCACAACATTTTGCTTATGAAAATTTAGGTAATAGCACTTTTGAGTTGCGTCATATTGAAGGATTACTCGATCAACACCCTTCCAGAACACTTGTCACTGACCTAAACCAGGATCAAATTGACGATATCATTTTGTTCAGCCCTCTGTCCGTTTGGCAAGGCAACGGAGACTTTACCTTCACTAACATCACCAAACAATTTCCTGAAAGAATCCGTCAGCTAAAAGGCATAATGGCAGTAGCCGATTTAGATATAGATAACGATGGTGATTTAGACTTATACCTAGCACGCGGTAAAGAATTTGAAAACGGTTTTGGCGAAGCGCCAAGTGTTGATTTTGAACCTGAAAAACAAATATTTTCGATTAAACCACGTGGGTTTAAAGGTACTGACAATTTCAGCTTTACCGCACCAGCCGAAGTCACATTATTCAACCATTATTATCTCACTCAAGGCGAATTTCGTGGCCAAGATTACCCAATATTTTTAGGCAAAAATAAACAACCTCATGTGGTAAAGTCTGGTGATGAATTCACGTTACATCAACAAGCTGCATTAGGCTGGCCACAAGATATAAGCGAAAATGGTGCATATTTTGGCTATCTTGGTGATAACAAATGGCGAGCGGCTTTAGTGCGCAATGGCAATATATTTTGGAACTATAAATTCAGTTTAGCAGGAGTAAATTCAGCAGCTGTTGATTTTCAACCGGAAAATCGCAATATGACAGATGTATTACTGCGCAATGACAATGGCAAATTTGTCGACGTTTCCGGACAATGGAATATTCCTAAAGGTGGCAATTCACTAGGTGTTACAGTCGGTGATTTCAACAACGACACTTTCCAAGACATATTGGTGTACCGTTGGGGGTTAATTCATGCCCGAGGCTCAGATTTAATGTTATTAAACAATGGTAAGCAGCAGTTTATTGCCACCTCTTCGCACGGTGCCAGCGATTCGCTTGGCCCAGGAAACGGTGACATGGGCCAAGCGTTTGACTTTGACCTAGACGGTGATCTTGATTTACTCAGTGGTAGCGAAGGTGGTGAATGGTATTTATATCAAAACCAAACGTCCAATCCAGTTAAACAAGCACAAACAAACTATGCATTAGTTCGAGTGGGCTATTCACCTAAAGCTAAGATTGACGCTATATCGGCAGTGGTTACAGCTAAAGTAGGTGATAAAACTTACCGACAAAAGGTTGGCTCCGCAGGTTCAGTATTCTCACAAAGTTTACTCAATATTGTCCATTTTGGCTTAGCAGAACATAAAAGCATTGAGCAAATAACAGTTAAATGGCGCAACGGTGAAACCGCGAGCTTTGACAAGGTTTCTGCTAATCAAATCATAGATGCTGGTGTAACTTTAACAGCTGCGCACAAACAGAATAACCAAGTTGAAAATAGTGCAGATTACATCGTGCCTTATATCAAAATATTAAACCGCAGTGAGTTTGAAAACAAGCCACTTAAAATAGGTGATAAAGTAACGTTACAAGTGGAATATCATGCAGGAACGGGCAACCGAGTTATTAAGTCAGACCAAGGTGGAATACGTTTTTGGCTGCGACATTTTAAATCTAAATGGATACCGGTAAAAGATGTGGTCTTGGTTGATACTGCTGTTATTGGCCGTGAATCTGGCACCTCAAAAATGACCTTTGAGCTTGCTGATTTAATACCAACTACAGAGTTAGCCCAGCAACATTTCTATCAATTTAGAGTGTCATTTACCTCAAGCAACGGCGATATGCTCGACGAAGTAATTTATCCACTCAACTTGGTGGACTGATATAACAGCGAAAATGTTTAATTGGCTAACCACAAGACCATACAGCTGACATTGGTATCAATTGTGTCCGAGTAATAGTTGATTTATAGTTAGTTAAATTGTTACAGGACGCTGTATGGCAAATTCTCTTAAAAATAGAAGTTACTTTAGCGGCCACTTGCCAAAGTTTACTAAAAAAGAACTTTCTCGCTTAGATAACTCTAAATCGTCTGAGATGTTATTAAAAGCTGCGAAATACTTAAAACAATCAGGCAAAGAGTATAAAGTTGGTTGATGCTCAAAGTTATTAGACTGACTGATAAATCCATAATATCGAACAAACAAAAAAGATTACGATTAATCAAACAGCTACAGCCAAAGAATTTAGCTCAAATTTAAACTAACAATCACCGACTTTAAAGCGGTTAACTGTCAGGTCAAGTCTGAGCTAGTACACGTAAGTGTGTTAACACCAAGCGATTTTGTCGCACTTTAATTACCAAGCGATTCTGTCGTAG
>NZ_JH767530.1:183550-212606 GCF_000281085.1 Catenovulum agarivorans YM01 | reverse complement strand
ATCAGGCCTTGGTTGCCGCTTAGAAATGAGTCCAACTTTATGGGGTCACTTCATCTAGTTGGGCTTTTGCTTAATTTACAGCTTTGTTAGACATTAGAATTTCAAACTAAAGCCTGCTTTTAATACGCGGCCTTCGTACTGTAAACTGTGTATCGCGCGCTCGTCATATCCGTAGTAGTCGGTACCAACTTCATCGGTTAAGTTAAATGCTTGTAAGTTAACAGTGAATTTTTTGCTCACTTTGTATGAACCTGAAAAGTCTAAACGACCTCTTTCTGCACGTGTTCTTGTGCCAGTGCCCAAGAAAGAGTTCGCGCCAGCAAGAGATTGCTCGTCACGCCAGTTATAAGCTAAACGTAAACTTACACCGTCATTTTCCCAATAACCAATCAAGTTATATGATTTTGGTGAAACGCGCGGAAGTTCGTTTTCATCACCACTTTGTCTAAGTTTAGTGAAGTTAAATACACCACCAAAACCGTTCCAAGGGTAAGGTAAAAAGTCGAGTTTTTGTTGAATGGACAATTCGAAACCTTCAACTTTTAGCTCACCGTCGGTATTTACAAGTCTGTCTATAACAACTTCTCGATTGAGTGATTCAGAAACTTCACCAGATACAGGGTCTATGATTTGGGTAACCGCTACTTGTTGACATGTTGCAGACGCTTGGTCGAATCTTATTTCACCTGCAGCTTGGGTGATGATAGGGTCTGGATTTTCTACCGGGCAATAAACCTCCTCGTCATTAGCAAACAAGTTAGTAATGTTCTTTTGGAAGAAACCAACTGATATCGCACTACCTTCACGGTTATACCATTCTAAAGACAAGTCATAATTGTCCGCTTCATAAGGTCTAACGGTCGCTGAAGGTAAGTCAATGTCTACTCTGTCTCTAAATTGACCCACTTTTGGACTAGGTAATTGTGCAACTAAGTTTGGTCTAACCATGCTTTCATAATAGGCAGCGCGTAATATAACATCATCAGACAATTCAAACGATATATTCGCCATAGGTAAAGTATTGTTGTAGTCGTCTTTAATGATAAAAGGCTCAACTGCATAAGTAGCTATTGTATTGCCATTTGCATCTAAAACTGGCTGTCCATTTTCGTCTTTTTCAAAGTTTTGCACTATGTTAAAGGCATCAAATTGATTCGCTGTTTCAACATAACGTACACCTAAGTTACCTGTGTATGCAATACTTAGTGGTAACTCACCCGAAAAATCAGTTGTTAGGTAAAAGGCTGTAACTTCTTGCTCAACATCGAAATTTTGGTTTGCTTGAGTGGCAAAGCCAGTATTATTGATTCGATCCCAGAAACCTGAACGATTTCTTTGTAAATTAGGGTCAATAGTTGTGACACCGTTTGGTAAAACAAGGTCATTTCTATCTGTTACTATATTTGTTTGTAAAATTTCAATAGCTTGTTCGTTATTAATGGTTACCCAACCGTTGGTATGGTCAAAAGTGCCAGGAATTTTGCCATTAAAAAATGGTGCTTGTTGCGCCGACAATACGTTTTCAGTTGATAAGTAAGCACTGCCAATGTTCGCTGTATCAATACCACCAAAACCTTGCAGTTGGTCTAGGTTACTAATGGTTTCTTGCGAAAAACGTCCGCCTAATTTAATTGCATCAAAACGTAATACGTCACCTAAACTTAACTCTATAAAACGTTTAGCATTTGCTTCAACAGCGGTATATTTGCTATCTAAATCACGAACACGACCATTAATGTTGGCTTGTAACGTACGCCCTTGGTTTAATGTGTCTCGTGACGTAACATTAGTGCTACTTGCTGTTGGTACAGACCATTCGAGGTTGTCGTAGACATAAGGTACATCTAAACCACCAGATACTTTAATTGACGATAGGTCACCATTGCCTGTATTTATCGTGCCGTTAAAGCCTGATTGTGCGAGCTTAACATTGTTACTGCCTGTATGAACGAAGTTAAGACCAATATTTTCAAATTGGTTAGAGGCTTCTGAGTGAGATAATTTACCATCGAACACCCAGTTGTCGTTGGTGTAATCGGCATACAAAATAACCCCTGAAGTTTTTTCAACAAAGGTAGTTTTACGGTTTTCAATTTGGTATTTACCATTTTTAAAATCAATATTAGATACAGCAAATGCTTGTCCGCCAGCGCAGTCTTCTGTTACACAAGTATATGCAAATGGCGCTGTGTCTAAATCTAACGTTACTTGGCTGTCTATAAAATCGCTGGTTGCTGCGTTTGTTCTATGTATACCAAGCTCATAGTTAGTGGTTTCTTTAGTACCGTTATCTAGTTTGCGTTGCGACGCTAGAATATGTGCGCCAACTTTTAAGTTATCTGTCGCTTTTAGCTCGATGTTACCGGAAAAAGAAATACGATTACCGTCACTGTATTGAGTAACGTTACGGCCTCTATATGGTACGCGAATTTCCGAGTTTTCACCTAAAACGTCTGCCCATTTAGTTTTGTATTCTGCTAAGTTGGTGGCGCGAGTGAATAATGTATCAACACCTTTAACTTTAATTATTTGGTCTTCAACAGAAACATAATCAATAACGTCAAAAGTATCACGTCTAAATTCTTGCTCTGAAGCACTCAATTTAAAGGCAACTGCGAGTTTGTCTTCAATTAGGTGTTTTACACCATATATTTTGAATTCAGGCGCAACTGCATCTGCTAATTCTTCGTAAATAGCGCCGACACTAAAGCCTGCAGTGCCATCTTTCTTTGCTAACGCACGTTGTAGTTTTTTATCTACGATACCTGCCATACCACCTTCTTGCAGGTCAGCGGTTGGTGATTTAACAACTGTTACACCGTCAAACACACCTGCTTCAAATGAAGAAAATGGATTTGCTGTACCCACTTTGTCTGGGCCGCCTGCAGCTGAAGGTACTGCAAACGATTGACCAAAAGCAGTTGTTTTAACAAAACCACTACCTAAACCACGTAAACTGATGGTTGATTGGCGGCCTTCGTCACCAGAGTTTAATTGCACACCTGGTAGTGCCTGTAGAGCTTCACCTAAATCTAATGCTGGTAATGCGTCGATGTCAGACGCTGAAATAGCATCAACAATTGAAACTGCTTCACGTTTGGTATTTAGCGCCGCTTCCAATGAGCTGCGAACGCCAGTTACTGCGATTACCTCAGTATCTTCTTCTTGTGCAGTTTGCGCTAACGCCAAACTACTAAAGGACAACAACCCAACTGTACCGAACGCAACAGCAATTTGATTCAGTTTGAATGTGCACAAGTTTACTTTTTTTATCATTTTCATTACCTCGAAATAAAGAGGGGTGGTTGTTAACACTTTGTTGGCAAAATGTTTGTTTGTTTTCGATCGCGATTTTAGGTCAAAAAAGAGTTTTGGCAATCATTTTCGATCGCTTTTTAGAAATAAAAAAGTATAAGAAACCACTTTTTAATAATTGTAAGATTGTTTTGTGGTGCTTTTGTGAGTGTTTGTGGTTGTTTTTGTTGCTTGTTTGATTGGCTGTTAAGTCGGTTTTTTACTAGCTAAACAGCCAATTTGTTACAAATTAAACAGGGGTGATCTGGATATTACGAAATTTAATAACATTGGTTCGTTTACCACTTCCTGTGTAGCTTTTGCTGCCATGATGCTGAATACCAACATAACCTTGCGAGTCTTTTAAATCTATTACGTGGGTAGTTAAAACGCCGTTGACGAATATTTTTATTTCGTTGTGTATTGCTTCAATACGATATTTGTTCCATTCAAGGTGTCTATAGGCTTCACGCTTGTTTTCGTTCCATTCTGGTGATTTATTCTCTGCAAAATCTGCGTCAGGATGTGAACGAGTCTCATGTAAAGGATTAAGCCATTTGCGACGCCCTTGGTCGTATAAACCGCCACTCCATTTGCGCGGGCTTGGATCTACCTCGGCTTGATAACCATAAGCTTCTAAGCCTTTTCCGCTTTTATGTGGGCGGGTTTGTGCTCTAAATATAAAGCCAGAATTAGAGTATTCTTCGACATCAGGCATCAATACTTCAGCTTCAAATATAAAGTTGCTGTATTGTTGTTTCGACAATAAAAACCAGTTGCCGTGCGAGATAAGGTGCATTTCGCCATTAACCAGTTCGAACTCACCATCAGCATATACATTATTCCAATGCGTTAAGCTGGAGCTGAGTACTGTAGTGTCTTTGCTGCTATGTGTATTCGGGCAGCAGCCTAGCAACAGGGCAGCAGCGGCAATTGCGATAATTGTTTTTAGCATGTGTTTGTCCCCCTCATTGTTTTATTTAATTCGAATTTTGTGTTCTTCGGTCAACAAATTTACTTGGTTGCTTGGACGCTTAATAGGCCCGTTATCACCAACTAAATAAATTTTGTTCCAGTTTGTGCCTTTTACTTTTTCAGCCACAATCATACGTGCTTCTGGGTGAGCATTTTCAATGAGTGCAGTTAACGCCCAACCTGCATTGGGTCGGCGTAATAATTCTTTGCCTTTGGTGAAGGTTGCACCGCCATCTGTACTGTCAAAATAGCCTATTACACCATCTGTTTGATCTTGATACCCTAAAATAAACCTAACTTCATCGGCCGATTTAATAATAAAGTCACCGCGGGTATCAGTGTTGTCTATGCGTGCTTGGGTATAAACAGGGTTGCCTCCCACCCATTGTTCACCTGTCCACTTATAATAACTGCTCTGCTTTGGTCCACCCGTTTTCGCGCCCAAATCTTTTCCTATATTAATACCAATGTGCGGGTAACCATTGGCATCTAAATGAGCTGAACCGTTAAATGTCCAATAGCCGACACCACCTGTACGAGCCGCTAGGGTTTGTTGATCTGCTGCTTCTTTTGTAACTGGTAGCGTTAATGGCTGACCTTGTACGTTTTTCCATTCACCTGTTTTGGTGTTGAACCCCATATAATAAAGACCATGTCGCTCGGTTGTATGGCCTCGGTTGCCGTTTGCATTGTAATTCCAACACACGTGATAGTCGTAAGATATGATAATGTCATCACCTTGGCCTTTGCTAACCCAAGCGTACCAACTATCGTCTGCTTCAATGTCGTCACGTTTTTTATGTTTTAAAAAAGATACGGCTGGGCCAAAAGTTCTACCATGATCTGTCGATTTTTGGTAAACCCAGTCACTGCGGTGTGCGCCATGGCGATAAAAAAGGTAAATGTCTCCGTTGTCCATTTTCACCGCTTGGTTGTAAGTGCCAAATGGCGTGATATTGTCGAGTTCTTCCCATTCAGTGATGTCGTAAGGGCGTTTACTCACAGTATGTTTATTACCCCCGTAGTGAATATTACCTAGTGGGTTTTTCCCATGGCGCTTGTCACCGCCATGCCCACCAAAAAACACATGGATATAGCCTAAATCATCAATAATCATGGTCGGTTTACCGTGATTATCAATTAGTTTAGGTTGTTCTGGATCTTTACCTAGTTCACTTACACCTGCTTTAAATGGCCCTTTCCATTCTCCAGTTTTGTGGTTGTAAGTTGCAACATAAGGGTCTTCCAAAGGTCCTTGATAAGACACATAAGTAATACCATTTAAATGAATGCCAGCGGGGTGTTGTACAATTGCGAGCGAATTACCTAATGCATTGTCGGCAAAAAAATCTACTTTGGACACATTATTTGCCACTGTGGTAGCGTCAGTTTTAGTTGAACTACACCCAATTAGTAGCAAACTGGTAGTTAATGCAGATACTACTGACAAGCGAGTTAGCAGCTTTTTCATTATTTATTTAACCTTTTTAGTCAAAATGAATCATTATCGTTCAAATATAACATGTAATGTTGATGTTATGGGTGGCTTGCAATAAATATTTTATTTTAATGTTGCTAAATTTAAGTGGTCAGATCACTTGTTAGTAAAATTTGAGTTTGTACACTATAATTTGTCTAATAAATCCTTAGGGTAGTTAGAGGCACGATTGAGTATGTATACATGGGTGAAATGCTGTATTTTGGCGTTGCTAACAGTGCTACAGGTATGCAATGCTCAAGAGGTGGTTTATCGTGGATTGGGAGAGTATCGAGATTCGTACCATACAGAGTTGTTGCAAGCTATATTAGACAGTGCAAAACCAGGTCAGTTTACTGCTAGAAGTTATCCTTTGAGTATTCCGCATCAACGTGCTTTTGAGCTGCTGGTCACTCGTACTGATTTAGACATAATGATAGGCTACGCAACACAAGAGCGTCTTGATTCATATCACGCGATTCAAATCCCAATAATGAAAGGTCTAAGTGGTTGGCGTGTCGCCCTTGTTCATGAGAATAACATTAATCGCTTTCAGAATATCTCGAATTTAGAACAATTGCGGGCGTTCAAGCCTGGCATGTTCCATACGTGGACAGACAACAAAATCTTCGAACACAATGGCATTGAGCCTGTAAAGGGGGCTCATTTCGTTGGTTTGTTTCGGATGTTACACAAACAGCGCTTTGATTATTTCCCAATGTCGATTTTAGAAGCGGCACGCGAAGCTGAAACTTTTAAAAAGGAATATAAGCTTGCTATTGCAGTAGACCCTCACATACTCATCACTTACCCTGTGTGTTTTTACTTCTATGTGGACAAAACTAACAAGGATCTGGCTAAGGTTTTAAACATAGGGTTTGAAAAAATTATTAGCAGTGGTCAGTTTGAACAAATTTTTTCAAAACACCACAATCATCTTTTACAAAAGTTTTTAACAGGGAATAGAAAAATTGTGCGTTTAGCTAATCCTTTATTACCAGTAAGTGTGCCGTTAGACCGCCCTGAGCTTTGGGTACATTATCAATACTCAGATTCTCGCCCAACTACTTTGTACTAAAGTTAAATTATGTTTGTGAGGTATGTTGCCGCGAGTAAGGAAAATGTGCCTTAACTTACTGATTTAAAATGTTTTCTAAAAATGTAAGAAAAATTGTTGTAAATAATAATAATGTTTGTTGCGTATTTGAACTTTTATGTCTATTTTTTGTAATGTAATGTTTGAAGTTGATTAAGTTTGTGGTTAGATGAACAGGCTGGATCAAATTAAAGACATGGGCATAACAAAGGAACAACATAATGAAGAACATTTTTAACAAGAAAACAGGTGTAGCAATAGCAATTACTGCAGCATTAAATGGGTATACTGGTTTAGCGGTTGCACAAGAAGGTGCTGAGGAAGTAACAGAAACAATTGAAATTAAAGGTATTCGTAGTGCACTTGCAAGTGCACTCAACCAAAAACGCGATACGACTAATCTTACCGAAATTATTAAAGCTGAAGATATTGGTAAGTTGCCAGATAACAATTTAGCTGAAGTGTTGGAGAACATTACAGGTGTTCAGATTGACCGAACTGCTGGTGTTGGAACTCGAGTGCAAATTCGTGGTACAGATGCAAATCGTGTCGAGATAAACGGAATCGGCACTGTCGGTTCAGGCAGTGATCGTACTGGTATTAGTTTCGAAGACTTACCAGCGGCAATTATCGCAGCGGTGGAAGTAACAAAAGCACCGACAGCTAAAACTATAGAAGGTTCTGTCGGTGGTACTGTTAACTTAAAAACAATTCGTGCAAATTCTTTAAAAGAGCGTTTGTTGCAATTTAGAGTTCAAGGTGAGCACAGTGATGTTGCCGACTCAGTTACTCCTAGAATTTCTGGTTCATACGGGGACAACTGGGATACAGATTTAGGTAAATTCGGTGTTGTCGTGACTGCTAGTTATGCTGAGCAAGACGTTGCTTCTGTCAACCCAAGGTTTGACCGTGACAGAGTTGTTATGCCAGATTCAGGCCGAGCTAGTGCCGAAGATTTTGCTTTTATGCGTACCCAATTTTTAGATCAACCTATTCGAGCTTCTGACTACGAGACTAAAAACTTTACAACTTCTATTGAGTTTGCACCAACGCAAGACTTAAAGTTCTATTTTGATGCTACCATTAATGATCAGGAAGAAGCAGGTAAAGGTTCGAGAGCATATTTCTCTGGTACAGGTGCAAACCCTGTTATCGATAATACCAATAATACCGAATTTGAAACTGTTAAATTGGGTTCGGTTGATGGTATGTACGGAAATCTTGATCTTGGCGAAATTCGTGTCGTTAAAAGTGGTGTGATTGGCATTGGTGGGAATCCGAACGAGGATCCAAATTTACGGATTGATGGAAACACTGGCTCTCGCTTAACAAAGAGCAGAGTTTTTGGCTTTGGCTCAGAGTGGACAACTGAGCGATTGAAGTTGAATGCTGAGGTTTCATATGCGGATTCAGACACTAAACTACCAGGGTTAAATTCAACCTTAGATTTTATTAATCCGAATGCACAGCAACCAGGTCCTGGATTGAGTAATGATAACGGAACACCTGCGATATTTAATATCAAAGGCAATACTTTCGAATTTGGTATTGCGCCAGGGTTAGATGAAACACCAGATCGGGCTGACCTTTTGAACCCTGCTAACTATGCTTTGCGTGGTGTTAGTCAGATCCTAAATACCAATAAAGGTGATGAAACGGCATTTAGAGTAGATGTTAAATACGATGTTAGTGATTTAAATCCGATATTTGTTGATTTTAATGCAGGTGTTAGATGGAACAAAGCGACTTCAGCTCGTAATAATAGCAATATTAGTTCGAGCTTTGGTAATTGGGATAGACCTAGAGCAAACTTATTCAGTGATATCGTGGTTGCAGGCCCGAATAACTTCAACAGCGCTGATGATCGTACGCTATTTGTTGCTGACTATTTGATGATAGACAATGACATTGCTTTTGGTGATCCTAGCCGCGTAATTGACACTTTAAATCAAGCGATTGCTACCAACAACGCTAATTCAGATGCAAACAATGAGCAGCTCGGTAGTCCAAATGTGAGTACATCTGCGTACTTTGATATTGAAGAAGAAACGACTGCTTTTTATGTGCAGGGGGATTACGAAGCTGAACTGGGTAACGTCTTAGTAAAAGGTAATTTGGGTGTTCGTTATGTTAGCACAGATTTAACCTCAGAAGGTGTTTCTGAAATTAATGGTCAAGTTGAAACAGTGAATGAGTCTGCTTCGTACGACTTTGTGCTTCCAAGATTCAATTTATCTGCTGAGTTTGGTGACGGTCTATTTATGAGAATTGGCGCGGGCAAGGATATACGTCGACCTGACTTCAACGCATTGTCTCCTTCAGCCACCTTTGGTAATAGTCCTTCGTCTGTTGTTACAGTGGGAAATCCGGCGCTCGAACCTGAAGAAGTTAAATCTTATGATCTTTCTTTTGAATACTACTTCTCTGATGCTGCATTAGTTAGTATTGGCTTTTTCCAAAAAGATAGAACAAATTTAATCACCCCGGTACAAGAGCAACCGGCTGAGCCGATTGGCTCAACAGGTCAAATTGAACGTGATGTAACCGCTCCATGTGAAGATGGTGGTATTTTTAACCCGAATGTACCACCTGAGAACTACAACGTCTTTTCTAGTCGCACTGATACCTTCGGTATTTGTGTTGCGCGCCGCACTGACATTAACGCGAGTGGTTCTGAAACTCAGAAAGGTGTAGAAATTGCCGCACAATATGATCTTTCTGATTTCGAAGATCAGTTGGGTTGGGCTTCTGGTTTTGGTGTGATTGCCAACTACACTCGTCAAGAGGCTAGCGGTGGTTTGACAGAGTTTCGCAGCGCTACCGGTCCTATTAATGAAATATTGGGACGCACTGATACTGATAACAGTACACCGACGCTGGCTGATGACGTTGTTACCCAACGAATTACTTTAGATAACTTATCTGAAGATGCTTACAACTTCACCTTGTTCTATGACAAACATGATTTAAATGTTCGTTTACGTTATACGTGGCGTAGTGCCTTTACCAAAGAAGAAAATGTTATGCGCTTTAATTTACCGCCTGTGATAGGTGCTCGAGGCCAGTTGAATATGAGCGTAAATTATGACTTAACCGATTCTATCTCTGTGGGTATTGAAGGGGTTAACTTACTTCGTGAAGACCGAACCAAGTGGTGCTTTAACGAGGGCGCATTACTTTGTGAGCAAGATATCGCAGATCGTCGAATGACAGCAGGTATAACTGCAAAGTTCTAAACAAAACCTAGTTTGTTTAGCTTGCATCAAACTCCAGCCTAGCCGCTGGAGTTTTTTTATACAATTCTTTTGTTTGTATGTGATTATATTTGATTGATATAATCTGATTGTTTAACACAATTTCAGCTTTAAATAGGTACTGTATGGAAAAAATAGCGTTCACAATGAAAATTTACCCTGGTCAAGCGGCGGAATATGAAAAGCGTCATGATGAAATCTGGCCTGAGCTGTCTGAGGTATTAAAGGGCGCAGGTGTCAGTGATTATTCAATTTTTTTGGATGAGTCAACTTGTGTTCTTTTTGCTGTGCTTTATTGCGATACACCAGAAAAACTCGACTTGTTGCCACAGCACCCAGTCGTGAAAAAGTGGTGGGCTTTTATGGCAGATATTATGGAAACTAATGAAGATAACTCACCGGTTTCCAACCCATTAACAAAAGTTTTTCATTTGGCGTAATAAAAAGGTGTAATTTGCATTAATGTGACTTGACGTGATTGAAATTGGATGTATGATGTCGCCACAGACTTGCTGCGTAGTCGTGTCACTAGTAATTACGCCTGCTTTGTTTTTACTAGTGTAGTGGCATAGTCTGTAGGGGACATAGTGGTTCGGAAACAATTTTAGTCCCTGAAGGAGACTATTGGATAGTCTTCATAATATGTGTGTGTGAGGCATGGATGCTTCTTTTTTTAGAATATATCTACCCTGATTAGCACGTCAAATTACTCTCTATTATCCATTTGTTGCAACTACCATGTCTTATTTGACGGGTATTTGTAAGAATGATGGTCAAAATAAATCATGTTTAATCAATATATGCCTTTAAATTTAGTTTGATTAATGTAATATTGGTTAAAATAATATGGTTAATGTTGGTTAGTTTGTAAACACTTCCAGTGTGCTACTTACACCAGCTATAGAGTGGATAACGAGGTCTTTAATGAAAGTGTATCGCGGTAAACGAAGTATATTCGCCTTTTGTATGAGCGTGCTGCTAGCAGCTCCATTTATGGCTCAAGCGGCATCTGCCGAAAAGCCTAACATCATCTTTATATTGTCGGATGACTTGGGTTTTAACCAAGTTGGCGCATATGGCAACACGCCAATTAAAACCCCTAACTTAGACAAAATGGCCAAAAATGGCATTCGTTTTGATAATGCATATGCTGGTAACACTGTTTGTTCACCTTCACGTGTTGCTTTATTCACAGGTCGTGACGGTCGTTACATGAGCAATAACTCAAATACTGTTGAGTTAAATCATAAAGACATCACAATGGCACATGTACTTAAGTATGCAGATTACGACACTACGTTAATTGGTAAATACTCTATTGGTCAACAAATGGGTGTTACTGATCCCTTAGCTATGGGTTTTGACACTTGGTTTGGTGTGTATTCAATTTTAGAAGGGCACAGACAATACCCACAAATTTTCTGGCGCGACGGTCAAAAAATCCGCGTTAGAGAAAATGAAGGTGGTCGTAAAGGTGTTTATGCACAAAAAATCTTCACTGAAGAAGCGATTAAATACATTGAACAGCCGCGCGAAAATCCTTTCTTCATGATGTTAACTTACACTACACCTCACGCTGAGCTTGGTGTACCAGAAGAATATAGCAACCAGTACCGTTTCCCTGAAAAAGAATACACAGGTATGAAAGGTGGCAAGCCAGCAGACAAATATGCTGCTTATTATCCTGAACCAGTTGAAAAGCCGAATGCGGTATTAGCGGGCATGGTTACTGCGTTAGATGATTATGTTGGTAAACTTATTCGTACCTTAGAAAAAGAAGGCAAATTAGACAATACTTTAATTTTCTTCACTTCTGACAATGGCCCGCATGATGAAGGTGGTGCTTCACCTGAATTCTTCAAAGCTTCTGCGCCTTATAAAGGTCAAAAACGTGATTTGTACGACGGTGGTATTCACGTGCCTATGATTGTTCATTGGCCAGCACAAATTAAACAAGGTCGTGCAGACAAAACACCTTGGATCTTCGCTGACGTTTTACCTACGGTTGCCGATATTGCGGGTGTTGACTTAAACATTGTTCCACGTGTGCATACTAATGGTAAATCTATTAAAGGTTTATTAAACGACTCGCCAGTGAAAATGGAAGAGCGCGTATTGTACTGGGAGTTCGCTAAACAAGTTGGCGATCCTAACTCTGGCATTATCGGTGACACATACCAAGCAGCACGTAAAGGTGATTGGAAAGCAGTTCGTTACGGTTTTGATGCTGAACTTGAGTTATACAACATTGTTAAAGATCCATCTGAGTCTAAAAACTTGGCAACTAAATATCCAAGTACTGCAAAAGAGTTTTTCGATTTATTCGAAGAGTACAAATAAGTTTGCAAGTTAGATGAGGCTGCAAAAGGAAATGCTGGCTCAAAGATAGATTGGTCGAATTTGAAGGTAGATTATTATGAAATTTAATTTGAAAAAATCACTGATGCCGGTTGCTGCTGCAATTTTATTGGCGGGTTGTGGTGCAACAAGTAACTCAACAAGTACTGATTCAGTTGCTCAAGTCGTAACAGCACAACAAACTGAAAAGCAAATTCATGCAACTGCAAAAGATGTTGCCAACCGTGCTGCTAACTGGCAGATGCAGCAATTAGATAACTTGTACTATATTCCTGAGTCACATAAAGCTAAATCAGAAAACGCTAAGTTTTGGATCCAAGCTTCTTATTTTATAGGATTAATGCGTTGGATTGACACAGCAAATGACCAAACTTTGTTAAAACAGGTTGAAGCGATTGCTGAGCGCGAAAACTATGAATTGTTGTTAGAGCGCCCATATCACGCGGATGATCATACAATAGGTCAAACTTACATTTGGTTAGCTGAAAAAACGGGCAATAAAAAAGCTTACGCAGCTACACAAAAATTATTCGATTGGATCTTAGACAATAAACCTACCGTTGGTTTAGAAATGTTAGATTCAACCGCTTCTGGTCATGGTAACGTGCATTTAGAAGGTAACTGTCAAACACGTTGGTGTTGGGCTGATGCTTTGTATATGGCACCACGTACTTGGATAATGCTAAGCAACATTACCGGCGATCCTAAATATTTAGAATATGCTGACCAAGAGTATTGGGCTGCAGCTGACTATTTATTCTCAGATAAATACGGCATGTTTTTCCGTGATAGCCGCTACTTTGATATGAAGAGCGACAATGGCCAGCCAGTATTCTGGGGCCGTGGTAACGGTTGGGTATTTGCTGCATTGCCACTTATTATTGAAGCTTTACCAAAAGATCACCCATCGCTTCCACGTTATATTGAATTATACAAAAAGAATGCTGCTGGCTTAGTTGGTTTACAAACAGAAGAAGGTTATTGGCCAGCTTCGTTATTAGACCCTGATAAAGTTAAAACCCCTGAAGTAAGTGGTACAGGTTTTATTACTTTTGGTTTAGCTTGGGGTGTTAATAACGGTATTTTAACTGATGAAAACACCAAAAAAGTTGTTGAAAAAGGTTGGGATGCGTTAGTACGTGCAGTTGAGCCAAGTGGGCGCGTAAACTGGGTTCAACACGTTGGTAAGTCACCTGATCCAGTTAAGAAAACGGATTCGCAGTTATACGGTGTAGGTGCAGTATTACTGACTGCAAGTGAAATGGCTAAGTGGTCGAAATAACTTGTAAAGGTAACTAATGAATAAGTATTGGATGTTGGTTAGTGCACACAGGCTTGTCATGACTGTGCTTGGGTTTTGCTTGTTATTTGTGGCCTGTAGCTCAGGTTTTAATCAACTAGCAAAAACAGATGCCCCTGTGGCGTTGAGTGTTGGTGAAAACTTTATAAACCCAGTTGGATATTATGAAGATAAACCAAGATTTTCATGGAAGCTGTCCGACGATGCAAAGGCCAATATCCAAACAGCTTATCAAATTCAAGTTGGTGAGAAAAACAGCCAACTTGAAGCTTTCTCCGCTAATTTATGGGACTCCGGCAAAGTAGACTCAGCGCAAAATGCTTGGGTTAACTATGGCGGATTAGCATTAAAATCTCGCCAGAAACTACAGTGGCGAGTTCGAGTTTGGGATAGTCAAGGCACGGTTTCTAGTTGGAGCGAAATAAACAGCTTTGAACTTGGCTTGTTGTCTAACCAAGACTGGCAAGCAAAATGGATAGCCCATCCTGATACTTTGTTGGTGAATAAACCAAGCCAACAAACTATAGCAACTGCGCAGTATTTTCGTAAAACATTTTCAGCTCAGCGCAATATTAAACAAGCAAGATTGTATGTTACAGCCAAAGGATTGTTCAAAGCGCATATTAATGGCAAACAGGTGGCACCAAATGATGTGATGACGCCTGGCTGGACCCCATATGCTAAGAGAATTGAAACCCTTACTTACGACGTAACAGATATGTTGGTATATGGTAACAATGTGCTGGCAGCAAATTTAGCCGGTGGTTGGTACACTGGGCGTGTATATAAGTTTACTGACAAAGAGCATAAGTTAACGCCTGAATTTTTAGCCCAACTTGAGCTTGTTTATCAAGACGGTAGTACACAAACCATTGTTACCGATAAAACTTGGCGTGTTACTCAACAAGGACCAATTCGTTTTTCGAGCATTTATGACGGTGAGCATTACGACCAAAACAAACACATGTCAGGGTGGACAAAATCACCATTTGATGAACAAAAATGGGTAGCTGCAGCTGAATCAGCCATTGATTTGCAAGTAGAGTTGTTACCGAAGAGACACGTACCTGTTCGCAATGTTAGCGAACTCGAACCAATCGATCATTTTGCAAATGGCAATAACTCAGTGGTTTTTGACTTTGGCCAAAACATGGTAGGCGTACCAAAAATAAAATTGCCGACTATCGCAAATAAGCAAATTAAAATTCGTTTTGCAGAAGCTTTACATAAAGGCGAATTTTATACTGATAACTACCGGAGTGCGCAATCAACAAATTTATTTACTCCCGCTTCAACAGGTATTTCTGAGTACCAACCTACATTTACCTACCATGGCTATAGATATGTTGAAATATCTGGTTTTGACCCTGCAGCGCAGCCTGACAAATCTTGGGTAACAGCGATAGTTCAACATTCAGATGTTGAGGTTAAAACAAACTTCACATCATCACACGCTAAGCTAAACAAATTGGCGCAAAACATTCGCTGGGGTTTAAAAAGTAATTTTTATGATATACCACTTGATTGCCCACAACGTGACGAACGTTTAGGTTGGACGGGTGATGCACAAGTATTTACCACACCTTCAATGTATATGGCTGACGTGTATGCGTTTTGGTCTGCTTGGTTGCAGAGTGTGCGTGAAGAGCAATTTGAAGACGGTGGTGTGCCACTTTATATTCCTTTTGTTGAATGGATTAACTGGCCATCTTCAGGTTGGGGTGATGCCGCAACCATTATTCCGTGGGAACTATACCAATTAACCGGTGATCAACAGATATTAGCTGACAATTACCAAATGATGACTCGCTGGGTTGAATATCATCAAAGCCAAAGTAAAGACTTAATTTCGTCGATGAAAACTTTTGGTGATTGGTTGCAGCCATATCCAAACCCAGAGTCAAAAAATCCAAACCGTGGTGATACTGATTTTAATTTAATTTCGACAGCTTACTTTGCACGTTCAGTTTATTTAACGGCGCAGACAGCAAAAGTGTTAGGTAAAGAAGCCGAAGCGGCTGAATATGAACAAATGTTCTCGCAAATTAAAGCTGCTTTTATTAGCCATTACTTTAACGATGACTTGTCGCTAAAAACTGGCCAGGAAACCCAGACAACCTATTTATTAGGGTTAGCTTTTGAGCTGTTCAGTCAAGAGCAAACTCAAATCGCACAGCAGAAATTAATTGAGCTAATTGAAAGTGCGGATGTTCATTTACGCACCGGCTTTTTGGGTACGCCATTATTAGCTCAAGTGCTACAAGACGCAGGCCGTAGCGATCTAGTTTATGAGTTAATTTTTAAAGAGACCTATCCATCATGGTTTTACTCAATCAATAATGGTGCAACAACTACTTGGGAGCGCTGGAACTCATATAGTATTAAAGATGGCTTCAACCCTGAGGGGATGAATTCATTGAATCATTATGCTTATGGCAGTATTGCACAATGGTTTTACCAAGGTATTTTGGGCATTAAAGCTAAAACACCTGGCTTTAGTGAAATTGTGATTGAACCGCAAATTTCCGATTATTTAGACTCAGCAGCAGGATTTTATGATACGCCAGCTGGTCAGATTAAAGTACGTTGGGCTATTAAAGACAAGCAATTTGATTTGACAGTAAAGATACCGAACAACACTAAAGCTGAAATTGTGTTGCCTGAATTTTCAGCCCATACACTGGCGATTAACGGCGAGCCTGCAAAACCTGAGGGTTTGAAAGCGCTAAAACCTGGCGAATATCAAGTTTCAGTAAGTTTAAGCCAAACTACACCTTATTAATCGGGTGTAGTCAGTAGGCTGGTTTTTAACTTATGTTAACCTTGCCTGCGGTATAGCGTTTAACCCAAGGGCACAAAAAATACCGAGCTAATCGTTAGCTGCTTCTACCATGATTACTTTTATGTCGTTTTCTTCAAAGTGTCGAATCAACTCTGGGTCTGCGTTCGAATCTGTGATCAACATATCAACATCTTGCAGCGGACAAAGAATAAAATTACTGCGTTTTCCTAACTTAGTGCTATCCGCAAGAATCACCAACTTTTCTGTTTGTTTCATCAAGCGTTGTTCTGAGCGTATTATTAGTGGGTCTGATTCCATTACACCAAAAGGACCAATACCTGCTGTCCCCATAAACATCATAGTGCTGTGGTAGTACTCTGTGTTATCTTTTTCGTAAGAGCTGAGAATAATGCCTTGCTCACGATAAATTTCGCCTCCTGGCAGTGTTACTTGAATATCCGTGTTTTGACTGATGTAAGAAGCTAGCACAAAAGAGTTTGTTAGCATATTCAACTTGGTATCTCGTAAGTATTCACCCATCATGTAAGTTGAACTGCCGCCGTTTACAATAATTGACGAGCCGTTTTTACACAATTGTGCTGCACGCTGAGCAATACGTTTTTTGGTCTCTGTATGCTTTTCTTTGTCGACGAAAAATGTTGAACTAGATAGATGTTTTTTATGCGAAGACGGATTGATAGATTGTGCGCCCCCTCGGATTTTCTTAATTTCACCTCGCTTAGACATCTTGAGAATATCTCGGCGTATCGTTGCTTCGGACGCATTCAATTTTTCAGTTAAACTTTTAACGCTTGCGAATTGTTCCTTGGCGAGAATATCTAATATTAGTTGCTGTCTATGTTTTTCTAACATTGGAAACCCTTTCCCATTATTATTTACAGTTTGATTTAAATCGCTACCCATCTTTTATTCACAATTGTCTTTTGGTTAAGTTAATAGTTCATCCTGCATTATAACATAATTGACATAAAAAGAAATTTTAAGACTGAATTAGATTGAAATGTTTGTTTTGTGTTGTTTTGGTGTTTCTTTTGTGTTTGCATATGATTACCGTCGGTTCTGATATGAATATATTCCGATCAAGTTAATGGTAGATGTGTCTTTATCTTGTCATTACTAGTCACTTGTGTATCTTAATCCGGCAAAAAATAACTTTTTATTGCACATGATAGCAAATTAAAGAAAATACCTTTTATCATTATAGTATGGTTAGGTTTGTCGCTTTTAAGCTAGTACCAAGATCGCCTGCAATAGACTATTTTATTATTAGTGGTTGACTTGGTTTTAGGTCGTTTATTGTAATTTCTTAACGGGAAAAATTATGCAAGCTTATTTAACTCAACAATTCGGTCTTAATGACAAAGTAGCAGTTGTTACTGGCGCCAGTCGTGGTTTAGGTCAGGCTATGGCTATTGCACTTGGCGAGGCTGGTGCTACGGTTGTTGCCGTTGGTTCAAAACCAGAGAATGTCGCTAAGACGATAGATATTTTGAAAGAAAAAAATATTGAGTGTTTGGCTCTTGGGTGTGACCAAAGTGATGGAGAGCAAATTAAGGCTGTTATTAGTGACACAATTACTAAATTTGGCCGCATTGATATTTTAGTTAACAACGCTGGTACGATTAAACGAGCGCCAGCACATGAGTTTTCTGATGACGACTGGAACGAAGTGATCAACATCAACTTAAATGGTGTGTTCAAGTTTTGCCGTGAAGCTGGTAAACATATGTTGAAACAGGGCTCTGGTAAAATTATTAATATTGCTTCTTTGTTGAGTTTCTCTGGTGGTATTACTGTGCCAGCATATGCCGCTAGTAAAGGTGGTGTAGCTCAAATTACTAAAGCACTAGCCAATGAATGGGCGCAATCTAACATTCAGGTTAACGCAATTGCACCTGGTTATTTTGAAACAGACAATACATACAATTTGCGTCAAGATGCTGAGCGTTTTGCCAGTATTTCAGCGCGTATTCCTGCCGGCGAATGGGGCAAACCAGAAGATTTAGCCGGAGCAACCGTATTCTTATCAAGTAAAGCATCAAATTATATGAATGGCCACGTTATGTTAGTTGACGGTGGTTGGATGGCACGTTAAAACGCCATTCGTCTGCCCAAACTCTTAATAAAGTTTGGGCATTGCAAAATATTATAGTAAGCGGAGAAAACGATGGATTTTTTATTTGCTGCGGATATTCGTAGCTACAAAGATATGCGTAATCAAGAGTTACGCGACGCATTTGTTACCCAACAGTTATTTGTTGACGGCGAAGTTAAATTGACCTACACAGATGTTGACCGTGGTTTGGTGGGTGGTATTACCCCAGTTGAAACTGCGTTAGAATTGCCGACTCATAAAGAGTTGGCTGCAGATTATTTTTGCCAACGTCGAGAAGCTGGTGTCATTAATATCGGTGGTAAAGGTTCAATTATTGCTGATGGTGTCACCTATCAGATGGAAAACAAAGACAGCTTGTACTTAGCAAAAGAAACCAAGTCTGTTCAATTTAAATCTGAGGATGCTAACAATCCAGCAAAATATTATTTAGTGTCTTATCCAGCACATAGAGTAACTAAAACGGTTCACGTACCAAAAGCGGCTGCTAATAAAATCGAATTAGGTTCACCTGAAACATCAAATGAGCGAACTATCTTCCAGTCAATTCGTCCTGGTATTGTCGATAGTTGCCAGTTGGTAATGGGTATTACAGAGTTAAAAACGGGTAGTGTTTGGAACACCAAACCACCACATACTCATTTTCGACGTACCGAAATATACATGTACTTCGATATTCCCGAAGATGAACGTGTATTCCATATGATGGGAGAGCCAGCTGAGGTTCGTTCTTTATCTTTACCTAGTGGCGTCGCAATCGCTTCACCTAGTTGGTCTATTCACAGTGGAGTAGGTACAACTAACTATACGTTCATCTGGGCTATGGGTGGAGAAAACCAAGAGTTTGATGATATGGATCACCTAAAAGTAACTGATCTAAAATAATCTCGCCTTTATTAACCTTCAAGGTGATTGAACGCTGGATTACTTTGAAGGTATTTTCTCTTTTAATCTGTCTTCTTTTGTTCTAATTCCATTACTTTTGATTATATTCAATATTATGATAATCGGATATTTCCAAATGTTAAAAAATATTTTCATTCTAAATCAATTTTCCCGAATGTGAATTTTACAACATCAAAAAAACCACTTACTTTATAATTCTGTTTTTAAAGGTTTTTATTAAACGAGGTTGAAGTTTTTATGAATTTTTTTTGTAAGCTTTTGTTTACTAAATGTTATTTATAGATGATTTAAAGTGATTGAATGTGCTTGACTGTGTTTGTTTGTGGTGTATCATATTTGGAATAGTTTAGTAGTAATAGTATTCATAGATTGGGAGCACACAGATGCCTATAAACAAAGATGAATTTCGCCATGTAAATTACAACTGGGACGATGAAGTTGCTGAGGGTTTGTCAGAAGTAGAAAGCCTTGTATATCGTTCAAACGCGTTAGGTGCAGACCAGCGTATAACTAATACTGGTGGTGGTAACACATCAGCAAAGATAATGGAAACGGACCCATTAACTGGTGAGCAAGTTGAGGTCCTTTGGGTAAAAGGTTCAGGTGGTGATTTACGTACAGCTAAACTTGAAAATTTTTCTTCTTTATATCAAGGTAAATTAAATGCGTTGGAAGGTGCTTATCAACAGCAACCTGTAACTGGCTACAAGTCAGCTGGTGAAGATGCAATGGTTGGTATGTACAAGCATTGTAACTTCTGCTTAAACCCACGCGCGTCATCTATCGATACGCCTCTTCATTCAATGATTGCTGAAAAACACGTTGACCACTTGCATCCGAATGCGGTTATTTCTATCGCATCTTGTAAAGACCAAGAAGCTTTAACAGAAGTTGTTTGGGGCGGCAAGATGGCATATGTTCCTTGGATGCGTCCAGGATGGGAAGCAGCAAAAGTTTGTGAAGAAGCTTATGCAGCTAAGCCTGATTCTATTGGTATCTTATTAGGTCAACATGGCCACACTAACTGGGAATCAGAGAGCAAAAGCTGTTACGAAACCTCTTTATGGGTAATTGAAACTGCTGCACGTTATATTGAAGAGCACGACAAAGGTGAAATGACTTTTGGTGGTGCTAAAGTTGAGAGTTTATCTGAAGAAGACCGTACTGAATTATTGCGTAAATTTTTACCAGTTGCTCGCGGTATTATTTCAAACAAAGTTAAGTTTATTGGCACAGTTCAATGTGATGAAGCAGCACTACGTTTCGTAAACAGTGTTGATGCTCCGCGTTTGGCTAAATTGGGTACTTCATGTCCTGATCACTTCTTACGTACTAAAATTCAACCTTTATATGTTGATTTTAACCCTCAGCAAGATAGCTTCGAAACTTTGGTTGAAAAGTTTAACGCTGGTATCGAGCAATATCGTGTTGAATACACAGAATACTACAACAATTGTAAGCGTGATGATTCGCCTGCAATGCGCGACCCAAGCCCGACAGTGGTGTTGATCCCTGGTGTTGGTATTATCGGTTGGGGTAAAAACAAATCTGAATCACGTGTAACGACTGAATTCTATAACTGTGCTATCGAAGTTATGCGTGGTGCAGAGGCAATTAGTGAATATACAGCATTGCCACAGCAAGAAGCGTTTGATATTGAATATTGGGCGTTAGAAGAAGCTAAATTACAACGTATGCCAAAAGAGGCGCCTTTAGCGCGTGATGTTGTTGTAGTGATTGGTGCTGGCGATGGTATTGGTAAAGAAACTGCTTTCCGTGTTGCTAAAGAAGGTGCTCACGTAGTTTGTGCTGACTTACGAGCCGAAGCTGCACAAAAAACTGCTGACGAATTAACTGCGATTTACGGCCAAGGCATTGGTGTTGCGGGCACTGGTATTTCTGGTTGCGGTCCTGCAATTGCTGCTGAAGTAAACATTACTGATCGTGCAAGCGTTCAGAAAATGTTTGAAAAAGTTATCTTAGCTTACGGTGGTATCGACAAAGTTATCGTAACTGCTGGTGTATTCTTAGCGCCGGGTCAAGCTGGTATGAGCAACGACCAACAATTTGATGTTAGCTTCGCAGTTAACGTTAAAGGTGGCTATATTGTAGGTACTGAAGCAAACGAAATCTGGAAAGCTCAAGGCTTAAAAGGTGCGTTAGTATTAACAACTAGTGTAAACGCTGCTGTGTCTAAGAAAGGTTCACTAGCTTACGATACATCAAAAGCGGCTGCTAACCACTTAGTTCGTGAATTAGCGGTTGAATTAGCGCCACTTGTAAATGTAAATGGTTTAGCGCCTGCTACAGTTGTTAAAGGTAGCACTATGTTCCCACGTGACCGTGTAATTGCTTCTTTGAGCAAATACAACGTAGAGTTTTCAGAAGCTGATTCAGATGACGATTTACGTGACAAGCTAGCGAATTTCTACGCACAGCGTACTTTAACTAAATCGCCTATTACGCCTGCTGACCAAGCTGAAGCTGCTTACTTAATGGTTTCGGGTCAATTAAGCAAAACAACTGGCCAAATTATTAGTGTAGACGGTGGTTTACACGAAGCCTTCTTGCGATAAGCACGAAGTATATTCGAGAGGATAATTAACATGACAACACGTATAGATAAAGCTCTAATCGCTGAACAAAACGCTAAGTTAGAAGGTTTCGTGAAAGAAGATTATGAAGCGTTAGGTAATAAATTAGCTCGTGAAGACATCAACATTGATGAAATCACAGCTAAAGCAGCTGAATTCCAAATCGCTGTACCTTCATGGGGTACAGGTACTGGTGGAACGCGTTTTGCGCGTTTCCCTGGTATAGGTGAGCCTCGCAACATCTGGGAAAAATTAGAAGATAGTGCAGTTATCAACGATTTATCTCAAGCAACTGAGCGTGTATCTCCACATTTTCCTTGGGACAAAGTGGATGACTTCACTGAATTAAAACAATTCTCTGATGAGCTTGGTTTAAAGTGGGATTCTATTAACTCAAATACTTTCCAAGATCAAAAAGACCAAACTGCAAGCTTTAAATACGGCAGTTTAAGCAATACCAGCCAAGAGTCTCGTGATGTGGCTATTCAACACAACTTAGATTGTATTGAATGGGGTAAAACTTTAGGTTCTAAAACTTTAACTGTTTGGGTTGGTGATGGTTCTAACCACCCAGGCCAACAACATTTCCAACATGCGTTCGAGCGTTATTTAGAAAGCATGAAGAAAATTTATGCTGGTTTACCGTCTGATTGGGAAATGCACATCGAACATAAAATGTTTGAGCCTGCGTTCTACTCAACTGTTATCCAAGACTGGGGTTCAAACATCCTCGCGGCTATGGAATTAGGTCCACAAGCTAAGTCTTTAGTTGATTTGGGTCATCACGCACCAAACGTAAACATTGAAATGATTGTTTCTCGCTTAATTCAATTCAAGAAATTAGGTGGTTTCCACTTCAATGATTCTAAATACGGTGATGATGACTTAGACAGCGGTAGTTTACACCCGTACCAACAATTCTTAATTTTCAATGAATTAGTGGATGCAGAGTACCGTAAACAAGAAGGTTTTGGCCCTAACTATATGTTAGACCAATCACATAACGTGACTGATCCAATTGAAAGTTTAATGAATTCAGCTGCAAGTGTTCAACGTTCATACGTTGCTGCACTTTTAGTTAACAGACCATTATTAACTCAGTACCAAAACGAAAACGATGCATTAATGGCAAGCAATACGTTGAAACATGCATTTAATATTGATGTTTCTCCTATCTTAGCTATGGCGCGTTTACGTAAAGGCGGTGCAATTGACCCAATTGCAACTTATCGCGCTTCTGGTTACCGTAAAGCCGTTGCTGAGGTTCGTCCTTCTAACGGTCAAAGTGGCTCTGGTATCGTGTAGTCCCTGGTGAAGGAACAGGACAATTCCTTCATTTTATGTGTGTGTAGTTGAGGCAGGGACGCCTTTTTTCTTATTGCTTTTACTAAGAAATTTAGACCTCAATCATGTAAAAGGAATAGTCGTCTAAATTTAAAATTATAAAAGTGTATTAACTATTTGTAGCTGTCTTCAAATTAATAAAATTCAAAGAAGAGGGCTCGGAGGTCTAACATGGCAACAGCCGAAGAATTTGAAACTCAAGCCGTTTCACCCAACAAGCTCCAAGGAGCTAAAACATTTGCAGCAAGCTATGCAGGCGAGCACGTTGCAGGTACAGAATTTGTTATTGGCGCGTTATTCGTTTCTTGGGGCGTAAGCGCGAACGATGTTTTATTAGGGTTAATTTTAGGTAACCTATTTGCGGTATTAACTTGGGGTTTAATTACTGCGCCTATCGCAACAGACACACGTCTGACGTTATACGCATATCTCGAAAAAATCGCCGGCCCTGGCACAATCAAAGTTTATAGTGTTATCAATGGTATTTTATTCTGCGTGTTAGCAGGGGCAATGATTACCGTATCTGCATCGGCTGTGCAGGTGTTATTTGATATTCCACCTCAAACCAATTGGTATCCAACTAACTTAGGTTTTGTTGGTGTTGTTTTAGGTGTAGGTGCAATTGTTGTTTATATGGCAGTTAAAGGCTTCAAAAAATTAGCTGCTTTTGCCGAAATTTGTGCACCTTGGATGATCTTAATGTTTTTTGTTGGTGCATTAGTATTATTGCCAACAATAGTGGACGGTACCGCTGGTGTTGCCTCTTTATCTAGTTTTGATGATTTCTTAAATATTGCCAATAATACCATTTGGGTTCAACAGCCTGATGCTGGTGTTGGTTTTTGGCATGTAGCTGCATTCGCATGGATTGCTAATCTAGCTATGCACGGCAGCTTAGGTGATATGACCTTATTACGTTTCGCTAAACATCCACGTTATGGTTATTTCTCAGCTTTAGGTATGTTTATCGGCCATTACATGGCTTGGGTTTGTGCGGGTATTATGGGCGCAGGCGCAGCTATCTTAATGGGTACAACTATTACTCAGTTAGACCCTGGTTCAGTTGCTTTCCAAGCATTAGGTGCATCAGGTATTTTAGCGGTAATTATCGCTGGTTGGACAACTTCCAACCCAACGATTTATCGTGCTGGTTTAGCTTTTAGTTCACTTAACTCAAAATGGGGTCGCACTAAAGTAACTATCGTTGTTGGTGTGGTCACTACAATTGTTGCTTGTTTCCCATTTGTATTTTCTCAGTTGTTAGGTTTTGTTGGGATCATGGGGATTATGTTGGCTCCTGTTGGCGCAATTATCGTAACCGAACACTGGATTTTCCCAAAAATCGGTTACACACGTTATTGGTCTAAATACAAGAACAACACAACTAATTTTGCGGCATTAGCAACTTGGATTGTTTCTTTGGGCGTTGCTTACGCGTTAGAAGCGAGCGGTACTTTACACTTGTTCTTTATCTTAATTCCTATCTGGTTATTCGCGACTGCGCTATATATAGGTCTAGCGGGCGCGATGGGAGCAAAAGCAAGTTACAAAGAATCTAAAACAGCTGAAGTTGCCGAGATACGTCGTAAACAAGCTGAAGCTGAATACCTAGAAAATGAAAGTAAAGTAAGCGCATCTGCAGCTCCGGTGCAATTACCAGTTCTTGCTAATTTAGCTAAATACGTTTCATACGCCTCTTTGTTGGCTTGTATTGCAATTGGCTTTGCCTCCTATGTAAATAATGATATGGAATCTGCTCGTTCTTGGTTAATTGTGCCAACCATCATTTATTTCATAACAGCCACTTATGCTTATATTGCAGCTCAGCAATCCGAAGAATCTGAGTCCGGCAAGGTTGAAAGTAAGCCAGTTCAAGCAAGCTAGGCTTGCTAACTAAACACATTTCTGACCAAAAAGGCTCAACTTAGTTGAGCCTAAACTCGTTAAAAATTAGCATTTGCTCGTTTGCAGATAAACAACCCCAGACAGCAAATTGAATAGAAACAAATATAGAAGTATTCCTATGCAGAAAAACGACCAAAAATATAGTTTAATTATGGATATTGGTAAAACCCACGTGAAAATTCACGTATTGGATCAGGGTTACAATTCAGTGTTTTCTAAACACATTAGTAATAAGGTCGTTACCACGGGCGCTTTTCCTAGCGCAGATGTTGTAAGCATTTGGGAATTCTTCAAAACATCGATTCAACAGGCATCAGCAAATTACCTAATTGAAAGCTTGAGTATAACCACTCACGGCGCAACCGCTGCTTTGATCGACCGAAATGTCGCTGACGACCAAGCGTTAGTGCTACCCGTTTTGGACTACGAATACGAAGCTGTATTTAACGATTGTGCTGAATATGAACAAGCTCGTCCTGAATTTACCACAACCTATTCTCCAAGTTTGCCGGCAGGTCTTAATTTGGGTCGTCAATTGTTTTGGTTACATAAAAATTACGCTGAAAAATTTGACCAAGTAACTGATATTTTGATGTATCCACAATATTGGGCATGGCGCTTTACAGGCCACTTGTCTTCAGAAATCACTTCGTTAGGTTGTCATACTGATTTATGGGACATTGAACAAAATCAGTTGTCTGTGCTTGTTGACAGGTTAAATTGCCGTAGTAAATTTCCACCACTAAAACCGGCTTGGCACTGTTGTGGAACGATTAAAACCGAATTAGCAAAAGAGCTAGGTTTGCCTGAGAATTGTAATTTTTATAATGGACTACATGATAGTAATGCGAGCTTTTTACGTTATCGTTTAACGCAAGGCTCACAACCTTTCACCGTTGTTTCTACGGGAACTTGGACTATTTGCATGGCGTCGCAAGTTGAATTAAGCAATTTGGATCCGACGAAAGATATGCTAGCAAATATCGACGCTTTAGAAACACCAATAGCGTGCGCTCGTTTTATGGGGGGACGCGAATTCGCTGCCATTTGTGCGCAAACATCATGTTCAGTTTCAGATGCGTTCACACAAGCAGATTTACAAGCTGTGATCGACAACAATGTATATGCATTACCCAATTTTGCGGGGGGGAGTGGTCCATTTGGTGATGCCACTGCTCGTTTTATTGGTGATGTGCAAAATTACAACGGTGTTGCTGTTGCAACTCTGTACACTGCGTTACTTGTCGACTATCAATTATCACAATTAAATGCTCAAGGTGATATTTATATTGAAGGGGCATTTTTGAAAAATCCGTTATTATGTGGATTGCTCGCTCAGTTAAGACCAGAACAAAAGGTATATTTATCTATGGATGATACAGGTACAGTTGCAGGAACAGCAGCTTTAACTAATTGGGGGGCTGTGGAGTTGCAAGTAAACACTGGTACTAGCTCAGCGTTAACTCTAGAGAATATCGACTCTTATAGGTTGTCTTGGATAGAGTTAATCTCTGCGAAATGCTAGTTAATCCTATCTAAAATAATACTTTTGTAATTAATTGGCAAATTGGTAAAATAGCTTAACTGGGTGACAATTGATAGCTTGGCTTAGGCCGCTTGAGTATGATAGAGATTTACAGGTATGTCGAAATTTGACGCATTTAAGGTAATTACAACTGAAAGACTTTATATTAAAGTTGCTGGTCAATTAAAGGAACTTATTGAGCAAGGTGTTTTTAAACCAGGCGAACGATTTCCTGCTGAAAGATCATTAGCTGAAAAGCTAGGTGTTAGCCGACCGACTATACGTGAAGCTATGATTGCACTAGAACTTGCTGGTTTAATTGAGATTCGAACAGGTTCAGGTATATACGTTGCATCAGCACAGGTTAAAAAAGACCTGCAACCATCAGATGACGAAATTGGCCCGTTTGAAAACCTAGAAATGCGTTATATTTTCGAATCTGAAGTTTGTGCATTGGCGGCCCAGCGAATTACTAACGACCAGTTGGATAGACTTGAAGCGGCTTTGCATAAAATGGAAATTGAAAAGCACAGCGCTATTGCTTGTGAAGAAGCAGATAGTGAGTTCCATTTAATTATTGCTGAAGCTTGTCAAAATACAGCTATTTATAGAACGGTAAAATGGCTGTGGGAAGCACGCAATAAAGCTTACAGAAGCACTGAATTTTTCCAGCGAATCCGCAAAGAAGGCGTTCACCCATCCATTGAGGAACACAGAAAAATCTACCAAGCTCTGTCAAATCGAGATAGCGAGCGAGCTAGGTTGGCTATGAAAAACCATATAGACGGTGCTACTGACAATGCCGCTAAGCATTTTGAAGACTAACGGTAATCGGACGTATGCTTAAAATCTATTAGTGTGATTATCAAGGGAGCTTGGTGGTTTGATCTGATCCAATAGTTTTGGGCACCTCATTAAGTGAGTAGAATAACTCGCAGAGGTGAAAAATTACAAAAGTTTAAAAAGAAAGAAAAACCCATTCAATCGAATTTAAAGACAAAGCTTTAAAATTAGCAAGTAAAGTAGGTGTTGCACAAGCTGCCAGAGAGTTAGCCGTATATGAATCCCAATTATATACCATTGGCGCAGTGGAGCTCAGAAGAAAGCTTCTATTTCAGACAGAGAAATCACCTTATCAGCAGAAAATGCTAGGTTAAAACGCCAACTGGCTGAACAAGCCGAGGAACTAAAAATCCTAAAAAAGGCGGCAACCTAGTTCGCGAAAAATCAAAAATAGCACGTTTTTAACTTATGCACGAGCACCATCAATCGTTTCATATTGTACGATTGGTGTGTGTTCTGCGCGTTTCGCCAAGTGGGTATTATGCATGGTTAAAAGCAAGCCAACAGCCAAGTGAGCGCCAAAAAGCTCGCAAGTTAGAGATGATAAAATCAAAGTTGCTATCACTTGCCTTGGAATTGCAATGCACTCTTACGCGCATAAAACGGTTGTGGGTTTAAGCCATGTTGGCGGCAGTACTCGGCGATACTAAGTTGGCTTTGTTGCTGCTCGTTGATAATTTGCAACCATTGGTTTGCTTTTGCTGTTGGCATATGGATTCTCCAATTTAATGTGAAGAACCAAGATTACTTTTTGTGAAACATTAGGTGAAGTTGTGGTTTAACCGACGCTTACACTCAAAGGAGCCAAGTACACAACACATATTGTCGGAGTGTTAGTTCATAGGTTACGTTTTATGTCAAATAATCTTTATTATTGGACATAGTGAGTTTGTCGAATTAGAATTGATTTATTGTGTTTTTTGTTTTGAGCTTAACATGACAATACCAAAAGCCATTCCTTTGTTTCCATCCTATCAAGAGCTAAAAGATTTCGATTGGCAAAACTATCCTCAATTAACTGAGTTTTTTAATAGCAACCCCGACTGGTATCGTCAGCTCTGGACTTGGGCAAAAGACTATTTAATTTATCTCGGTCGTAACAAATCAGAACATACTTATATTCGCTTCCGCTCTGATGTTGAAAAATTGCTCTTGTGGTGCTTTTTAGTTTCTAAGAAGCCGCTTATAGATTGCCGTAAGTCTGACATACTCGATTATTCTGAGTTTTTCTTTAAACCACCTCAAACTTGGATTGCTTTAGCCAACGTA
>NZ_JH767530.1:176019-183310 GCF_000281085.1 Catenovulum agarivorans YM01 | reverse complement strand
ACTGCAAGCGTTTAGTTAAAGATGCTCAGATAAAAGAAACAAAACGACTTGATCTGTCACAGTGGGAACTTCTATTACAAACAGCTGAAAATATGGCATCAGATGATCCAATATATGAACGCAATGTATTCTTGATTGCCGCGATGAAAACCATGTTTTTGCGAATTTCAGAGCTTTCTGAGCGCGACGATTGGATCCCAACTATGAATCATTTTTGGCAAGATGATGACAAAAACTGGTGGTTAAAAATATTTGGTAAAGGTAAAAAGATTCGCGACATTTCAGTACCGGATAGTTTTCTACCTTATCTGGAACGTTACCGCCTGTGGCGCGGATTGCCCGCTTATCCGGGGCGTCAAGAAAAGCAGCCAATAGTCGAAAAAATCCGTGGCGCTGGTGGTATGAGTGGACGACAATTAGCTCGACTGGTTCACCAAGTACTGGATGCAACGTATGATCTAGCAAAGTCTAAATATGGCGAAAAACATGCTCAAATCTATAAAGATGTTTCGCCTCATTGGTTAAGACACACCGGGGCGAGCATGGAAATTGAACGAGGCCGAGCCTTAAAAGATGTGTCTGAAGATTTAGGCCATTCCAGCATGGCAACAACCGATTCAGTTTATGTACAAAGCAGTGCCAAGAAACGTGCTGAGAGTGGAAAATCAAGGAATGTTTAGCTATGCAGCTAGAATCAATTCCATATAAAACCAAATATAATCGTTGAGATTGGTAAGTTCTGAGCATCTATGCAGTACAGTAAAAATGGATACCAGAGCTGACTATTCTACATTAAGTTCCTGAGTACTAGCAGTTTACCTCAAAACGTTGATTGCAATCATTACAGGTAATGTTGAGGGACTGTTTTCCATAAACGATAGTAGAATATACTTAACTCTAGTTGGTTTTTTTTGCGGCCTCTCGGATGAAAAATGTGTCTAGTGCCAGACCAAGCAACTTCATACAACAATTTCAGTATTGCCGACTTTAGCAATCCCTATACTGCAGATTTTAGTGCTACTAGAATGTGCACCTGGCGCTAAGCCTAACTATGCCATTAGCAGTTTTGGACATGACGCATGGTGAAACCTATTTGGTTGACCATGCACTTGATGTTGTGCGGGTTATGCTTGGGTTAGAGTCTAGCGCGACCCGAACAACCACCGCTTATTAGTCAGCTTTCGCGGCAAAATGCATTGGCAGTATTGAACTGCCAGACACCTCTGAAACTTAATGTGCTGGTGGAGTGTAAATCTTTCGGTCAAGAACTATTTTATAACCAGAAAATGTTTTTTATTTGCTATTAGAACCTCAACGAGTTATTCATTTAATTGAGACAGTTGAAAAATAATGTATAAACCTTAAATGAAATGGTTCCCAACATGCAAATAACTCAAAATAAATGGTGGCAAACATGTAGATCGAGGTTTTTACAACATTAATCAGAAACACAAATCTAGCAAGCTGCACCATAAATAAAAAAGATAATGCATGTTGGGAACTACGAATCCCTACAGCTACTCTTGCTAAAAATAATTATCGTCGATTCGGGTTATCATTTCGATAACGACCTTGTTATACCCATACGTTTTCGTATAACAAGGTCAGAGAGAGTGGTTTTAGTGAGGCAGGTATTTTTTAATATCTATAGGTGTCGCATTGTTGTTGCCACCTTGATCAGCGCCTGTTATCCACCAATACAACATGCCTGCATCAGAACAATCATATTTATTGGTTTGAAAATCGACGATACCGTCTTGTTCAGCATAGGCTAACATTTCTCGGATATGTTGAATGCCCGGGTGTGGATGATTTATCGTCCAATCCCAATAATGGATAGGCGTTTGTAAGCCAACATTTTGATCGCCAATTTGATGCTCTGTTACCCCAAAATCTAATATTTGCTGCCAAGTAAAGTAGTCACCACTGTCATCATTTGCTGGGTGATGTGAAACAACATGCACATGTTTTATTAACTTAGGATCAGCCGCTTGCAACGCATAACCAATTAAGTCTGGTTCACCTGCTTCGATAATCCACAAAGGATCATTTTCGCTAGAGGCATTAATTGCGTCCACCAAGTCTTGGGTTGCCCCTTGTTGGTCAACACGGCAATTATAGTAGTTTCGTAAACTATTAAATGGTCCAAAAAGCTCTATTCCTTTACCACTTAAGTCATGCAGTATTTTTTGTCGCACAGCTTCATTCTTTGCATTGATCTGCTGTAAACCACCGTTTCTAAATGGGTTGAGATCACACGAGTGCGACAAATGCACTAAACGGTCTGACAAACCGGTTTGTTGCAACATGGCAAACATAACAGGGGTTGCACCTATGTCATCTGGGTCTGGTGAGTTACCGTCTATCACAATAGCGAGGCGGCCTTTTGGTGGTTTAACTTGGTCTAGTTCAACATCTGTGACATATCTATCCCAAAATGCATGAACTGAATTTGCCTTGTTGTTTAATTCAAAAATCCACCAATTCTCAACAATATCAGAAAAATCGACTCCACCTTTTGGTATGGTTGAATGATATGCATTAAAGCCACTGTTCAAAACTATTTTGTCGGCTAGTTGCCATAAATTACGGGCTTTTACTTTGGTATTTTTAGGGCTAACCGCAGCGGCCAACCATTTTGTTTGTAGATCTACATATTGTGGTGTTACATCACCACGGCGGCCATTGCGGTCAAACTTTCGCTTCGGTTTATTACCATCGGCAATAGCTTGATAATTAGTTACAGATTTAACATAAGCTAAATCTTCAGCTGTGGTTTTATCTTCATTCCATTGGCTGTGTTGAACCACTATCACTTTTTTCTTAATTAGATTTTTATCAACACCATCATCAATTAGTTGTTTGAGCCAGTCGGCGGTAAAGTCTGATTGTCCTGCTTCTTGCACCCAAACTTGGCCGCCTTGTTTAAGAATAGCTTTAGCTTTGCTCGCCACAGCTTGTACTGAGCTTTGCCAATTGCGCTTAGCGTCAGTCCAATTATGGTTTTGTTGGCCAAAAGCTAATTCAAACAAATCATTAGACTCAACATACTTGCCACCTTGAATACCCGTAGTGCCAGCAACAGCAAAGTAATTTAAGTTAGCAAAATCTTTATCTGCGAGCATTGAGCCTAGTGCTGCAACAGCGTGCACATCATCTGCATCTGGTTGCAAGTCAAATTGAGCCAATAATAAGTCTTTTTCAAAGTTAAAACTTGGGCGACCAAAACGTTCATGATCATGCGGCGCAAATTCAATTTGTTGCCAACGACCTCTAGCCCAAGCTGTGCCACCATGTTCTGGAATTTCGCCATTGGTGCTAGTCACTGACTCTATTGCTATCTTGTCGCCTTGCTTTAGCTCAATTTTCGGCCAAGTGTGCTTCATTGGTTTTAAATCTTTGTCAGAACCGGGTCCTATGTAAGGCGCTTTATACACAGCAACGTTTTTGTCGTTTCTCAATAATCTATAGATTGGCTCACCATCTTCTTCAGTCATTATTGTGATAGTGACATCATATAAACCTGATTTACCTTCAAAAGTGCTTGTGGCTTGTGCAAATAAATTACGGTTTTCGACAATACGCGCATCAATTGCTAAAGCATTTCTGTCAGTGTCTTTGTAATAAGGCACGTCACCTTGGTCAAGAACACTAAAGTCCTCTATTGCCTTTAAACTAATAGTAGTAGGCTGTCTATCAATATGAGCACACGCCAGGGGTAATGCGGAAATAACTAAGGGTAATAAAATTTTCTTCATTTGTTTAATACTTATCGCTCTTAAAACTTAATGTAACCACTTGCTAACGCTGGTTGAGCCGTTAACTTAGAATTTTTAAAATGCAGCTCGCGCCCTTGGCCGATATACATGTCAATTGGCTGGTTTGCCGCGTCAAGCGAAATAACCGCAAAGTGACCATCAAAATAAATGCCTAAGGTTTCATCTTTATAGGGTTTAGCGTCTAGGTCTTGCAGCAGTATGTATTGAGTAACAGGTTTGTTGGCGAGCATAACCTCTACCTTAACCCCTTTAAACTGGCCATTTTGCATAATGCGCTCTACCGATTTAACCGCAAATTGTTCGCCTTGAGTTTTTGATTCGTACACTACAGCAAACGGGTTTGACCAAGTTTCCCCTTTATGACGCATTAGAAACATAGGTGTTGGCTTGTCTTTATATGCGTTAGGCACACCATAGGCTGGCGGCGCATTGGCTGTGGTAAATTCAGTTTCCAGACCGTCAGGTACAAGCGCGCGCATATAAATGTCTTTTTTAGCTAATTTATTGGCAGTGAAAGTTACAGCATAACCCTTGCTTAATTCATTCGCGGTTTTTACCTCGGTAAGAAAATGCCAACCAGGGTGGCGATAGGCTCTTTGCAAAGTCCATGGTAATTGTGCTGAAGCTTGATATCGCTCAGGAGTTGCGGTGGTTTTTAATAACTCACCGCCACTAGTTACGCTAATGTTATCTGCAAGGTTTCTATACAAATAATCATGGTATTGCTCAGCATAGTCACTTTTTGCTTTAAATACATCCAAGTAATAACCTTGTTTTTCATTCAACTTAATTAAAGCAAGTGTTCTTTGATGGTAGGCAGGTGCAACTAAATTAAATTCATCATAAAAAGAAGAAGTGGTAAACGAATAACTGCCTGATACACCCGCTTGTCCATATTCGGGCTCAACTGCAACTGCTTGTACTCGGTTAATACCTAAGTTAATCCAACCACCTTTTGATGCCGAAGCACCATTACTGATGACTGTATTGTGCGCAGCAAAAATACGGTAGAAGTTTTCATGTATGTCTGTTCTGTATTTACTTTTACCACTGGTGACACCCAGTACATGGCCTTGACCATATAGCTCCATATCAATACCAGATGCATGACCATGTATATATGAACCACCACCAATAAAGCCCATTAAACTATTTTTTTCTGGGTTTTGTTTGGCAATATTGCGCTGTATGTTTAAACCTGCATATTCTAAGCGCTTGGTTCTTGGCCTTGGAGGTGCTACATCAACGGTTTCTGTACTGCTAATTTTGTCCTCGTACCATAACAGCTGAGTCGGCGTAAAATAAGGTGCAGCTTTGTAATATCTGTCGTGCAAATGACCTCTGTCATATATGCCTTTGCTAATGCTCGAATTTAAATAATTACCATAGTCACGCATTTGCTGTTGGTTATTGTTCATCTTGGCCAACAAATAAGACATTTCTAACGCTGAATATTCAATTGGATATTGCCTGTGGCCATCTCCTATAAAAGGATAGTCTTCATTTGGGAATTGCAAATTGTAATAAGACATAAAAGCAGCAGATATATTTGGATATTTGCTACCTAACTTCAAACCTTGGTCGTATCTATCTAACAGTGTCATTAAATACACTGAATAGGCCGCAACATGCTGCGAATACTGGAATGACTCAGGCCAAATGTCGCCCTCTTTTTCAAACATTTCTGCGACCATTTTTAACGATGCTTGTCGCTTAGTATTAATGTGAGTGTAATAAGGTAAATGCTTGTTAATTTCTGCTTGGTCGTCAAACGCCAATATATTGTGTACTAAACTAAGTGATTCTAATACTGGCCAATTTGAATCAAGCAAGCCTCGGCTTAATGCTAAAAATACATAATTTTTAAAAGTAGTTTGCGCATTTTCAAAATTAAACTCGCTCAGTTTACCTTGTGCTAAGTCGTAAACTTGGCCACCATTTTTGAGGTATGGGTAAACAAAGTCGTAAAGCACAGGCAGTTGCGCGCCGATTACCCGAGCTTCATACAAGTGGTTGGTTGGGAATAACCAGCCAGCGTTCATATTTTTTTCTGTTGATAACGGATGTTGCAGCAATGCATTTATATAAGTATGCAGAATATCAGCGCCACACTGTGCATACCTTGTTTGTTGGGTTAAATAATAGAGTACGCCGCAATCCACCCCATCTTGCAAGGTCTTGATAACTTGTTGTAACTCAGCTCTTGAGCCGCCGCCTTTTACTTGAAATAACGGCAATGAAGGTGGAATGGATTTGTCTACCGACCACTGAAGTGGCAATACTCTAAGGTTTGTATTTCGTTGAGCTATGTCATCAACTGCAAGTGAGTCTACACGAAGCTGTAACTCAACGAATAATTCATGCGCCCATGGCTGAGTGTTAATTTTGTTTAGTATTTGTAAACGTTCGGAAGGTTTAACCCAAATGCTTGGCCGCTCTACTTGAGAAAAAGAAGAAAAAGAAGAAAAAGACAAAGAAAACAACAAAGTACCAAGTATTTTCAAAACTGAATGCTGCATTTTAGTCAAGATAACCACCCTCAAACCTGATGTAATTTGAAAGAGTATATAAGAAAAAACACCCAAAATCACCACATTCGACCATATTTGAACATTTTCAACCAATAATGTAGCATTAATACGGATCAGAGTTAACTAAAAGTTTACATTTGAACTAGTGAATAATCAGGTTGCGCTTATACTGAGCGCCAATTATTGCTGTGGCATAAACGCATTAACTTAGAAGGTGAATATAAATGAAAATTAAGCAAGCGATTGAACGTGTACCAGGCGGTATGATGTTAGTTCCGCTCTTTATTGGCGCGGTTATCAACACCCTCGCACCAGACTCAGCCGATTATTTTGGTGGATTTACCAAAGGCATAATGACTGGAATTTTACCTATTCTTGCTGTTTGGTTTTTCTGTATTGGCGCGAGTATCGACTTACGCTCAACGGGCACAGTTATTCGCAAATCAGGTACCTTGGTTGTTACAAAAATAGGTACGGCTTGGATAGTCGCATTGGTTGCAGCATCACTTTTACCTGAACATGGTATTCAAGCAGGTGTGTTTGCAGGTTTATCAACACTTGCGATTGTTTCTGCTATGGATATGACCAATGGTGGACTATATGCAAGCCTAATGGACCAGTATGGTAGTAAAGAAGAATCAGGCGCATTTATACTAATGTCGCTGGAGTCAGGCCCGTTAATGACTATGCTTATATTAGGTTCGGTCGGTGCGGCCAGCTTTGAGTTACATCATTTTATTGGTGCTGTTTTACCCTTTTTAGTCGGCTTTATTTTAGGCAACATGGACATTAGCTTGCGCGACTTTTTCAGTAAAGCAAGCTCTGTGATGATCCCATTTGTTGGTTTTGCACTTGGTAATACCATCAATTTAGCGGTTATTTTTGAAACTGGCTTATTAGGTATTTTGTTAGGATTAGCAGTAATAGTGATCACAGGTATTCCACTTATTTTTGCCGACAAATGGATTGGTAAAGGTAATG
>NZ_JH767530.1:92792-175950 GCF_000281085.1 Catenovulum agarivorans YM01 | reverse complement strand
TTGCTAACCCAGCAGCCATAGCGGCTATCGAGCCTAAATTTGCCGTAGCAGCACAAAGTGCAACCGCATTAATAGCAACCAGTGTAATTGTGACTTCTATTTTAGTACCAATTATCACCGCTATGTACCATAAGCGCTATGCAAAAACGGCTAATAATACTCAAACAAACGATATTAATTTAGAGCAATCTGCAGCAAGTTAATCCATGTTTAGGTTAGCGAAAATTTGAGATAAAACATCATGATAAATAGACGCAATTTCATTATCGGCGGTGCAGGTTTAATGACTGCAGCTTGTGCAACCAAATTGGATTGGTTAACTGAGCTTAAAAAAGAATACCCTAATGTATTAATGCTGGTTCTGGATGACCTAAACAACTGGGTGGGCGCTTTAGGTGGTCACCCAAATGCAAAAACCCCCAATATAGATAGGCTAGCCGCCCAAGGTACTACCTTTACCAATGCTCACGCGCCTGCACCGTTATGCGGCCCATCACGCGCGAGCATTATGACAGGGCTTGCGCCATCAACTACAGGTATATACGGCCATGTGCATGACAACGACATTAAATCGGCCAACGACAAAGCAGCACAATCTATCTTTTTGAGTGAATATTTTAAACAACATGGTTACTACACAGCGGCTGTCGGTAAAGTATTTCACCAAGCAGTTGCGGATGGGAGTTTTGACGCCTTTGGCGGCCGTGTGCATTTATTTGGCCCATATTCACCGACCCCATTAAAGTGGGACAAAAAAGGTACAAGTACAGACTGGGGCGCATATCCAGAAAAAGATGAACAAATGCCTGATTTCGACTCAGCTAAGTGGCTGGTTGAACAGTTAAAAATGAAACACGATAAACCATTTTTTATGGCTGGCGGCTTTTTGCGCCCACACGTACCTTGGACCGTGCCACAAAAATGGTTTGATATGCATCCAATTGAAGATATTCAATTACCGCCTTATCTAAAAAATGATTTGGATGATGTGCCAGAAATCGCTAAACGCATCACTGAATTTAAAATGATGCCTACCACTGAATGGGCTATTGAAAACAACGAGTGGAAGAACATTGTGCAAGCTTATCTAGCCAGCGTATCTTTTGTTGATTCATGCGTTGGTATGGTGCTAGATGCATTAGAAAATAGTGAATATGCCAACAATACTGCAGTGGTATTGTGGGGCGATCATGGTTACGACATAGGTGAGAAAAACCGTTTTGCTAAAATGGCGTTATGGGAAACCTCTACCCGCACACCACTAATAATCAAGCCGCCAAAATCGCAAGGTAAACAAGTAAGTGCACAACCTGTCAGCTTGTTAGATTTGTACCCTACCTTAATTAGCATGTGTGGTTTGCCGGCAAATCCGCAACTTGAAGGTAGAGACATAACACCATTGATAGCCAAAGCGGATACACAATGGCAGCATGCAGCGGTAACCACTTTTGGTCCAAATAATCATGCGGTTAAAACCGACAGATACCGTTACATTCGATATGAAGATGGCAGCGAAGAATTGTACGATCATAAAACTGATCCAAACGAGTGGAAAAACCTCGCCAATCTTTCACAGTATCAAGATATTAAACAAGATTTACGTAAACATTTACCCAAAGAAAATGCACCTTGGTCACCTGTTTCTCAGTTTAGAAGTAATGATTACTTTAGAGAAATAACAGATAAAGCCGTTGGTAAAACTTTGTAAATTGGTATTTAGATTAGTTAAAGGATGAGGCTAATTCCTCATCCTTTTTAACTTTTCTCTAAGCCTTTCTCTATAGACCCTTATTCCACAGCACAAGCCGAGCGTGTGCACAATAAAGCCACACCACGCACATCATAGCTATTTACAACACCGTCGTTGTTAAAGTCATAGGCTAAATCCGTGATACTATCCGTCCTAACAGCCAAACTAAAAGCTCGAACGTCATTTCTGTCTACGTCACCATCATTATCCAAATCACCCAATAAAGGTTTTGCTGTTACTGTTAATAACATGCTGGCAGTTGTCTGCTCGCCTGCTTGGTCGGTCGCAACAGCACTAAAGGTGTGTTGACCAACCGGTAAACCTGTCGTTTCTTGTGGGTTTGGCGATTTTGCATGTCCCCACTCATACGGTGCAACAGACTCTTGACGAACCAAAGTACCATTGATGAACAGTTTCACATTGGCAATTGCCGAATAATTAAATGGGCTGGATGCGTTTATATCAAGCACCAGCTCAGAATAACCTTCAGTGACAGTCATAGCTGATGATGGAAAGCTAACAAGCGGTTTTAAATCCGCTTCGTCATGTACATTCACTGTCATGATTGCTTCACCTATACGACCATCCGAATCTGTGGTTACCGCCTTAAATATATGGCTGCCTTTTGCTAAGCCTAATAACTCGGTGCGCCCTCCATGTCCCCACTCGTAAGGCGCTACACCTTCCTTGCGAATAAAGTTGTCATTTATATACAGTTCGACTTGGGTAATTGTCGCGCCGGATACCGAAGCACTGGCAGCAATATCTAAATACAAGTTCTGATATCCAACAACTAAATCCATATGCTCTTGTGGAAAGGTCACAACAGGGGCTTGATTTGACTGCTCTGGTGGCTCAATTGGAGTTGGGTCAACTGGCCCTATAGGACCAATAGGCGGTAAGGGCTCACCATCGGTTAAATCAAAAATATAGCTGAATAAATTTTGTGAATCGGTTTGAACAGTACGATCTTCGGCAATTAGCACCAGCCTACCGTTATCTATTCGGGCAATAGAGTTGCCAAATTTATAAGGGGTTTGCAGAGTAAATTCGGGTTTATCGTCAATAGAACCGACAACCGTGCTGCTGATAGTGATCAATCCAGATGAAGAAGCTATCGCTCTATATAGCTTATCCTCGTATGGCAAACCTTCCAGTGTTTTACCCACATGTTTGGTAAAACTTTGTTCACCTGCTTTACGTGAATAAGTGTAATGATAATCGGTATTAGAGGTTCGACCTCTGTAAGTTAAATGAATACCGCCGTCGTCACTAACGGAAATACCAGGTCCTGAAGAAGAACCTGTACCACCGGGTGTGGCGGGGACATCAATTAAAAAAGGCGAATAATCTTGAATGGGCAAAGGATGTTTTACCCCATTTAAATCTTCCCATTCGTCTGTCATAGTTGGACCCGTTTTAGCCAGATAGACACCTTCGTTTAAGATACCATCTGCTTTTTTAGCAGCCCAGCGAACAGACCAAGTGTAATAAACATCGCCGTTACCAAAAGCAGCTTTGCCATAGGCGTAATTTCTATCTTCTACTGCCACATATGGTAAACCCGAACCTCGGGTAACTTGTTTTGCACGCGTCCAGCTTTCGCCGTTATACACATGAACCATCTCGTTGCCACCAACAGCTGAGCCTTTACGATAATGTACAACTATGTCACCGTCTGCGTTTTCAACTAAAGTTGGGTAAGTTATGCGTACGTTTTGTCCTTCAGCTAAATATTCTCTTTTATTGTGAAAATTTGTCAGCTTCGAAAATAGTTCATCGGAAGCAAAAGCCAGGTTCTTTTTCGAAACTATATAGTTGAGTGGGTCGTTGTGGTGATCGAATAGTATATGAATTGTGCCATCTTTTTCACTGACGCTCAGCGCTATTGTTCTGTGTGAATCACCCCAGTTGGTATTTTCAATAAATGTGTTTTTGTGTGGAAACTCAACGCTGACCCATTCGCCACTGCCAATGCGTTTACGTGACAACATGAGTTTTCGGTTGTTCATACCACCTTTAAACCAGCCAAAATATGCAAAACCATTAACAACGGTTAAACAGTCACCTCGTGGGCTGATATTGGCCGCGTAGTGATATGCCTTTGCGTCATTTGGATACCAAAAATATAAGCCTTGGTCGGTAATTTGCGCTTCTTCTATCAAACTAACTGCTGCAAGTGACTGATTTGAGGAAGCTAAAGCAGCAAGTGCTGCAGAAAGAGTTAAAGCGGAGCATTTGAGATAACGATTCATATCCTTAATTTCCTTGTTTGTTGAGACTCCTATTAAAACGATACAGCCCTATTCTTTTAATAGATTGATTTAAATTGACCTGAATTCCAAATAAATTAATAAAAATAAAGGCCGTGAAACCTAAGTTTCACGGCCTTGAGTTCAGTTATTAACTAACACCAATTAAGCTTGTTTGCGTTTACGCATAAACAACAAGCCAGCAATTAGTGGCAACAAAGCATAGGTTGCTGGTTCAGGCACTGATACTTGATGCTGAGCCGGTTCTATCTCGGTAAAGTCAAAGTCAGTGACATAAGAGTCAACCACAGACAAAGTTGGGCTAGGTGCATTAGCAAGCGCTTCAAACTGAACTTCACCTAATTTAAAAGATGTACCTAACACATCGGCAAATCCGTCAAGAAAGCCAACATTCATAAACAATATATCTGTATCTACTAAATACGCATCGCCGAACGCGCCATAGCTAGCTACTTCAAATGAATCGATCCAACTAAAGTCAACAAATGCGAATTGGCTATCGTCAAAAGCGAACTCGAATTGCAACCAATCAATGGTTGGGTTGGCATCTTCAACAAAAAATTCCAGGGTAATAAAGTCGCCTGCATTGTAATTTGTCTGGTCTGCTTGGGTGGTAATTAAACCAGCTGACGCGTTAAACGCTAATGCCAGCGAAAATATCATTGCTAAAAATTTCATAATTTAAATTCCTAAATGGTTATGTGCGCAGCGCCTAACAACGCACACTATTAATTCAAATATTTATTCTGCGGCACAGCGCGCTCGTGAACATAAACGCGCCATACCATTCATATCACGCATGTTTAACTGACCGTCATTGTTAAAGTCGTAACGTAAATCAGTAATTTCACCAGCACGTAACGCTGCGTTAAATTGGCGCATATCGAGTCTGTCAACATCACCGTCTTGGTCTAAATCACCAAACAGTGCAATTTCAACTATCATGCTTGCTTCGCTCATTTTGTTGTTACTGTCGGTCGCGACCGCTTTAAATTCATGCGTGCCAGCAGCTAGACCTAACAATTCATCTTCATAACTTTGACCACCCCAAACGAATGGTGCTTCAAACACTTCACGTATTAATTCGTCGTTGATGTACAAGATGACACTCACAACATCAATATCTTGGTTCGCAGTCTCTACTTGTGCAGACACAGATAGTTCTGGGTAGCCTGTTAATAGTTCAATATCTGACTCAACAAAATTAACTGTTGGTGCAGGCAACTCTAGAACAACTAAAGTCATGTCTGCTGAGCTTTCTAAACCTTCACTATCTCTAGCAACAACGGTAAATGTATGCTCACCAACACCCAATGGATTTGGATTTGGTTCATGTGTGTCTAGCCAGCCCATGGCGCCAAATTCATAAGGTGCAAACGAGTGACCCCAATTCCACGGAGATCTGGTATCTACACGGACTAACTCACCATTTCGATATAAGGTAACTGACTGAATGGTACGACCTTCAACTGGTGATTCTGCTTGTACTGTGATACCGAGTTTTTCATATCCTTCGAACACAGTAACCACTTCATTTGGCCAAGTGACTACAGGTGGTTTTGGTGGGCCTTCGACTGTTAAGGTCATAGTGGCTTCGCTCATCTCGCCTTCACTATCAACAGCAACAGCAGTAAAGGTATGAACACCTTCGGTTAATGGTGATGGGTTTGGCTGATGACAAGGATTAGGAACAGGATCTTGCTCACAACTGATCCACCCCATAGCACCCGTTTCGTGTGGTTTAAATTTGTGGCCGAAATTAAATGGTACAGAAGTATCCTGACGGACTAATTCACCATTGATATATAGAGTAACTGAGTCAATTGTTCTGTCAGCCACCGGGCTAGATGCATTAATGGTAAAACCAAGTTGCTCGTAGCCTTCTTCAACCGTTAATTCAGCATTTGGAAACGAAACTTCTGGCCCAGTTGATTGCACTATTAATAGCATAGTTGCAGTTGATGTATCACCTTCACTATCCACAGCGACAGCTCTAAATGTATGCTGACCTGCAGGTAACGGATTAGGATTAGGCGAATGTGTTTCTAACCAACCCATAGCGCCAGTTTCGTGTGGTTTTGAGCCATGGCCGAACAAGTAAGGAACAGAATCGTCTGTACGAACCAATTCATTATTGATATATAAAGTAACCGACTCGATAGTGCGGCCTTCAACAGGACTAGATGCATTAACAGTTAACGAAAGCTTTTCGTAACCTTGCTCTACTGTCATATATGATGATGGGAAGGATACTTGAGGTGCATTTGCTTCGCTGGCTAAATCTAAGTCGATAATTTGCAAATGCAGTGGCATGGCAGTCCCTGTGCCTTTTTCCATTAGGTAGTAATAAACTTTGCCGTCGTGAACTTCTAATACACCATGGTCAAATTGCATGCCGTCAGTGTCTTGATAAATTCTAACAAAATCGTTAGTACCACCTTGAGCACGTTCAACAAAAGGTCGACCATTGCTTAAGCCGATAATATATACATTGTCACCAGCGGTATAAATTTCAGAAGCACCAGAAAATTCAGTTGAGATGATAAAATCGTCTGCGCCAGCTGGCTTGTATGAATGTAATTTCACATTTTGATAGTCAGCACGCTTGCTGTCTGTAGATTTCACTTGGCTGATGATGTGAATGTCACCTTTAGCCGTTACTGTCCAATCAAAACCACCGACGATATAAACTGAGTTTGCGTCTTGATGGCCAGTAATATAATCACCAGGCTCAAATACTTTAATTTCATCAGAGTTAACCAGTGGCCAAGTCATGTCTGTGCCTTGGTGGTTTTTCCACAAACCGAATCCTTCTGGATGATCTGAATAGGCGTAATAAACACCGTTTTGGTATTTATATCTATCGTTGTTGTCACTCGAGCGTTGTTGGAATGCAACACGCAATTTGCCATTTACGTACTTCATGTTGCCGTAAAGGCCCCAGTTATACGCATTGCCATAATTTTTTGCAGTTACAACATTAAAGGCGGTGAACTTAGACCACTTTTGTGTTGCTGCATCGTAACGGTTAAATACATAACCACCATTGTTATTACCGCCTAAACGCATGTATAACAATAATGTACCGTCTGTAGTGGTAAAGAATTTTGGATAGGTTAACCGCGCAAAATTGCCTTTATCAGCCAAATCGCCTGTCATGGTTAAATGTTTGTAGTCATCAGGCCCTTGGCTGATAGAGCTAGTGTCTTTTACAAATTGCTCTAGGGTAAAGTCACTATCTGCTACTTCTGCAGCGCCCGCAAGCGAGTATGAATAGCGGAAATAATCGTCTTTGAATTTGCCATCATGGTTGTTGTTGTCATACGCGTGCATGTCGTAAACCATATGGATAGTGCCATTAACAGGGCTAATGGCTAAGCCAATTGTATTGTGCGACTCACCAACATTTGGATCGCCTCTAAAACCAGTGTGACGATGCGGGAATTCTATTGTAGCAACTTGACCTGTTTGGGTGTTGTAACGAGACAACATTACGTGGCGATCATCTTTACCGCCACGATACCAAGTCATAAATACATAGTGCTTATATACTTTTACCGCATCACCATGTGCTGAAATGTTGCGACCAAAAAAGTAGTCAAACTTATCGCCTGTGTCAGCACTACCGAGTGTGCCATACGTTAATTTTTTACCGTCAAAGTGCAAGCCGATATCAGAAATTTTAACTTGATCGACTAGCGTGACCTCTGCCGACGCAGGGGCTAGGTATAAACCAGCAATAGAAGCAAGCGTAATCAAACACTTACGTCCAAAGCCTTTATTTCTGTAGCGCTTTTTCATATTTAAAGTTCCTTAAGTATCGTAAGGTTTAAATTGAATCTATATTTCATTAATCTTAATCAAACAAAAAACACCAATAACAATCAAGAATACTTAAAGATATTTAAACATCAAGACAACAACACATAAAAACAAACAAAAAACACAACAAAAGAACAAAAAGTTAACATTTGAACATATTGACTGTTTTATCCGAATGAAGCGGCCTGATTGAAATCAAACCGCTTAGTAGAAAGGTATTTATAGGCAACTCAAAACTTTGGATAGTTAAGGTCTTATTTTATTCGGTTGCACAACGAGCGCGTGTGCACAATAATGCAACGCCTCTAACATCACGACTATTCACCAAACCGTCTTTGTTGTAGTCGTATACCATGTCGGTTATCGAGTTAGTACGCACAGCTATACTAAATGCGCGAACGTCATCTCTATCAACGTCACCGTCGCTGTCTAAATCACCTAATAATGCAGGTGCGGTAATCTCAACTAAGATAGTAGATTCACCCATTTTGTTATTACTATCAGTTGCTACCGCTTTCAAAACATATTGCCCAGCCGTTAACCCTAATAGCTCTTCGGAGTAATCAGCTATACCCCAAGAAAATGGTGCTTCATAAACTTCACGTAACAATACATCGTCTATATATAGGCCAACACTCACAATACTGACTGTGTCACTAGCCGTTTCCACATTTGCTGATATTGCCAAGTCACTATAACCCTGCTCGATTTTAATATCAGGATCATTGAAGCTGACAACAGGCGCTGGTAACTCAACCACATTGAGTGTTAAGTATGCACTGCTAGTCAAGCCTTCACTGTCTTCAGCAACCGCTTCAAATATGTGGGTACCAACACCCAAAGGATTAGGGTTTTGCTGATGACAAGGTGTTGGCACAGGGTCTTGCTCACAGCTAATCCAACCCATAGCGCCAAATTCATGTGGCGCATAAGAGTGACCAAAATTCCACACTGGTCGGGTATCTTTTCTGATCACTTGACCGTCTTTCTTCAAGGTTACTGACACTATGTCACGGTCCGCTTCTGGGGTAGCAACGTTTAAAGTTATCGCCAGTTTTTCATAACCCTCATAAACTGTTAATTCAGGATCAGGAAAGGAAATTGTCGGCGGTTTAGGAATGCCGTTGACCGTTACCATCATGATTGATTCTGACTGCTCGCCCGCACTATCAATAGCAACAGCTTTAAACTCATGCTTCCCAGTAGGGAGTGGACTTGGATTTGGCTGATGGGTATCTAACCAACCCATAGCACCCGTTTCATACGGCTTACCTTGATGACCAAAAATAAAAGGATCAGCATTATCGCTACGAACTTTCTCGCCATTAATATACAAGGTTACTGATTCTACCGTACGGCCCTCAACTGGGCTTTGAGCATTTACTTTAAATTGTAACTGCTCATAACCTTGGTTTAAGCTTCTTGAAGACCACGGGAAACTCACTTCTGGTTTGGTTGATACAGTATCGTCATCTAAGTCTAAATCAATCACTTGCACATAAGTACTGCGCGCATCTGGGTTGCTACCATCGTGGTTTTCTAACAGGTAATAATACAACTTACCGTTATTAATATAAGCGACGCCTTTTTCAAAAGAACGTCCCCCTGACTGATGATAGATGCGCTGAAAGTTGTTAGTTCCCCCTTCGGTTCTATCAACAAATGGACGACCGTCTTTCAAGCCAACTAAGTATATATTTTTGCCAGCTGTGTATAGTGCTTCACCGCCAGAAAATTCCTTAGAGCTGGTAAATTCACTGTCACCTGCTTTTCTATACGAGTGTACATAGGTAATTTTTTTGAGCTGGGTATCAACAACTTTACCAATAAAGTGAACATCACCACGGTCTGTGACATTCCAGTCAAAACCGCCGACCATAGAAAAACGATCCTTCTCGTCACCAGTTACGAGATCGCCTGGCTCAGCAATTTTAATTGGATCTGTATTAATGATGGGCGATTGCACAGTTTCATGTTGATAGTTTTTCCAACTGTTGCTGGTACTGTCGAAATACGCGCCAAAAAACCCGTTTTGGTATATATATCTATCGTTACTTATATTGGCTCGCTGCTGGAAGCCAACAGCTAAGTTACCACCAGCGAACTTCATTTGACCATATACGCCATAGTTGTATTCGTTGCCGCGACTTTGCGCTTGGTTGTAGTTAAACCATTTAAAACTGCTCAGCCATCCACTGCCATCGTATTTATTATATTTAAATGCGCCGTTTTTAGAGCGGCCTGCACGCATCAATAAATAAAGGTCGCCCTCATCTGTCAATGAGAACTTAGGGTAACTTAAACTCTGATACTTACTGGTATTAACTTCACCGGTTAAGGTGATGTGTTTATACTCATCCATCTCATTATGCGGGTTGTCATAAGGATTGATAGGGTCATTACCTGCGTAATAATTGTCTTTAACAAACAGCTCTAAAGTAAACTGCTCGTCAGGTACAGTCAGTGAATTAGGTTTTGAATAATAATATTTAAAATAGTCGTTTTTTGACGATCCATCTGATGGGTTAGTTGCCGACAAGGAATGTTGGTCAAATATCATGTGGATTGATTCATCTTTAGGGCTTAAGCCTAAGCCTATGGTGTTGTGAGTTTCCCCCACCCACCAGCGGTTAGAATAGCCACCATGACGGTGAGGGAATTCTATTGTGGCGCTAGTACCCGTGTCAGTATTGTAGCGGGTGAGCATGAGTTTACGATCTTGTTTACCCCCTCGATACCAAGTCACAAACACAAAGTTTTTGTAGGTTTTAATGCAATCACCATGTGGGGTGATTGAGCGACCATACATATAATCGTATTGATGTGGACCAACATCTGGCTCGTTTTCTGCTTTCGACGTAGAAGCTTTTTTCACGCCATTAAAATAAAGCGCGCTATCAGTAATATGCACCTCTTTTTCCAACGAAGGTGCGGCTTCAGCTGAAAAACTAAAAGCGCCTAGAGTTGAAAACATCGATAAACATAATGCTTTTTGTGCAAATGAGTGTTGAACCACAGATTGCCAATTTTTCATTGTTAGTGTTCCATTTTATTGTTATGTGAATTGTGCTGCTGAATATGCCTGCTAAAGCCACCTATTCATGAACAGCTATGAGTTTTATAAATTTCCCTTCGACTCTCGACGAAACTGCTGGGCAACAGTAACAATTGAAATGTAAGACGTAGCACTCAAGTCAATTGTCAGCTGTCACTAAAGAAAAGCTTCTCAGGTATTAAATTACTACCCAGGCTAAGAAATTTGCTTAACGTTCAATAAGTGGACATGCTGAATAGCGATATTTATCTAGGTTTTTATTTATTCCTGAACAGCATTGTGGGAACACATTAACTACGCTGCCAAGTTGCCTGACCATGAAAATTAACACCCCTAATAACGCGTTTTTTGGTTGTTTAAAAATAAAAATTCCACGTAAGTCTATGACTCACTTGGCTTTCCTATCAATAAATTCTAAAGATTAATGGCTTATTAAATTTGGCGTCGACGTATAAATAACAAACCGGCAATTAGAGGTAGTAAAGCGTACGTTGCTGGCTCTGATACCTTGTTAACAACAGTGCTGTCGATTACGACAGGGGCATATGCAATATCAAGAGCCTCAACAAAACTTTGTTCAAATGTTGGTACTGATACATTGCTAACAATATCAAATACCGCACGACCAAGATCAAATGTTGTATCAAATGGCTCAATAAAGAATAAAAAGTCGACTGTGAATAACCCGCTTAACGGAACACCTGCACTACCCCAAGCCAAAGACGTTAATTCATTAACCAAATAGTCAGAGTCTGAATAGCTAGCGAATACTAATTCGCTTGCATCAAAAGAATATTCTGCGGTTATTTGCCCGATACTTGGGTCAAAATCTGTTAAAGAAAAATCTACTATGAGTTGATCAGATTCTTTCGATACATTAGTAATCAGACCCGCATTCACATTAAACACAAATGCAAAAGAGAACAGCATTGCTAAAAATTTCATAATTTATATTCCTAATTCTTTAAGTGCGTTGTTATTAACAACGCACATCATTGATACGTTTAAATATTCGATTATTCAGTTGCACAGCCGCTGCGGGTACACAATAAAGCGACACCACGTACGTCATAGCTATTAATTAAACCATCTTTGTTAAAGTCGTAAGCAAGATCGGTAATTGAGTTAGTTCTAACCGCCATGCTAAATGCGCGAACGTCGTTTCTATCTACATCACCATCACTATCCAAGTCGCCTAATAATGCAGGTGCTGCAGCAGCTGTAACGTTAACTGTCACTGTAGTTTCACCCATACGGTTATTGCTGTCGGTTGCAACCGCAGTAAACTCATAAGTGCCTGCTGTTAAACCTAATAACTCAGCCTCTGCGCCTGCAAAAGTGAAAGGTGCTTCGTATAACGTGCTGATTGCTGAACCATCTAAATATAAGTCAACACTTGCAACTGTCACTGATTCATTAGCCGTTGAAACTTCAAAGGTTAAGTACAACTCTTCATAACCTTCAGTTAATTCAAGAACCGGTTCAACTGTGCTGATAGTTGGTGCTGGTAGTGATTTAACAATTAAGGTCATATCAGCTGAGCTTTCTAAGCCTTCACTATCAACTGCAACAACAGTAAAAGTATGCTCACCTACGCCTAATGGTTCTGGATTTGGAGCGTGTGTTTCTAACCAACCCATAGCGCCAAATTCATAAGGCTTTCCTGAGTGTCCCCAGTTCCATGGCGCTGCTGTATCTGTGCGAACAAGCTCACCATTTCGGTATAAGGTGACTGTTTGAACAGTGCGGCCTTCTTCTGGCGATTCAGCTTGAACGGTAATAGATAATTTTTGATAGCCTTCAAACACTTCAACGGTCTCATTTGGCCAGGTTACAACAGGTGGCTGAGCTGGTGATTCAACAACTACAGTCATAGTTGCCTCACCTGTTTCACCTGCGCTATCTAACACAACAGCTTTAAAAGTGTGAATACCTGCAGTTAAAGGATTTGGGTTAGGTTGATGAGTTGCTAACCAGCCCATTGCACCTGTTTCGTGTGGCTTAGAAGAGTGACCAAATAAATATTGATAAGAATCATCTACTCGAACTAACTGGTCGTTCAAGTACAAAGTTACTGATTCGATAGTACGACCTGTGTAAGCTTCTGCTTTTACTTCAAAAGTAAGTTGGGCAAAACCTTCTAATAATGTTTTCGTGTCTGACGGGAAGCTAGCTGTTGGTTTTGTTGATAACACTTCAAACGGCATAATCACTGCACTGGTCGCACCTTCACTATCAGTCGCAATCGCTTTAATTGTATGCATACCTGCTAGCAAACCTGTTAATTCGTCAGGTTTACTGTTATGACCCCAAAGGTATGGAAGGCTGTTATCAGAGCGAATCAAAGTATCATTGATATATAAATCAACTTTAGTAATTGTACGGCCACTACCTTCTGGGCTTGCTGCATTTACGCCTAAAGAAATTTGGCCATAACCTTCAAGCTGTGGTTCTAAAGTTTTATTAAAAGAAACGATTGGTGCGTTGGGGTCAACAGCAACACCTAAATCAATTACTTGTAAATGAAGTGGGCGTGCATTACCTAACGCTTCTTCCATTAAGTAATAATAAACTTTGCCGTCTTTTACATACGGCACACCGTGTTGGAAATTAGTAGCTGTAGTGGTGTCTGTATAAATTCGGGTAAATTCAGTGGTACCACCTTTAGCAACTTCCACATACGGCTTTTTATTTTCTAAACCTATGATGTAAACATCGTCGCCGATAGCATTAATTTCAGAGGCACCTGGAATACCTGGCGCATTAATAAAATCGTTAGCGCCAGCTGGTTTATACAGGTGGCTATACACAGATTTTTTAAATTCATTATCTTTAACTAAATGAATAAAGTGAATGTCGCCTTTTTCAGTTACCGTCCAGTCAAAATTACCTACAATGTGCACTTTGCCTGGAGGGGTACCTGGGCCATTTGCCGCATTTGATGTGGTTTCAACTAAATCACCCGGCTCAAAAATTTTAATTTCATCGGCATTAACCAATGGCCATGTGATTTTTTTGCCTGTGTGGTCGCGCCAATCATTGGTATCAGCATCTTCTAAGTAAGCGTAAAAGATACCATTTTGATATTGGAATTTATCAGAGTTATTGCTGCTACGTTTTTGGAAACCAACACGAAGTTTGCCATTTACATATTTCATTTCACCATATAAACCCCAGTTGTAAGAGTCGCCCTTACTTTTTTGGTCTTTGTGGTTAAATGGTACAAACGAACTCCACTTATCTGCATCAGCGTCATAACGGTTGTAATAATATGCTCCGTTATTATTGCCGCCCCAACGCATGTAGTGTAATAAGTCGCCTTCCTTGGTTTCGTAGAATTTAGGGTAGGTTAACGCCGAAAAATCGTCTTTATCAGCAAGATTTCTCGTCATCACTAAATGTTTATAGTCATCTGCACCTTGGCTAATCGCGCTAGTATCTTTAACAAATAGATCTAAGGTAAACTGATCATCTGGTACCTCAGCGGCACCAACAACACTGTAGCTATAGCGGAAATAATCGTCAGCGAACTTGCCACCATCGCTTGTTTGTGAATATGCGTGCATATCGAATACCATATGGATGGTGCCATTTTTCGGGCTAACCGCAATACCAATAGTATTGTGTGACTCACCTACCCACCAGTTACCTTGGTAACCCGTGTGACGATGTGGGAATTCAATGGTTTTCACTACACCAGTTTCAGTATTTAAACGCGACAACATCATGTGACGATCGTGCTTACCACCGCGATACCAAGTCATAAAAACATAGTTTTTATAAACTTTTACTGAGTCGCCATGGGCTGAAATACTGCCACCGAAGTAGTAGTGATATTTTTCATCGTTTTGCAGCTGTGAGGTGGTTAAGCCTGAACCCGCAGTCTTTTGACCATCAAAATGTAGTGCGTTATCTGCAATCAAAGTTTGACTAACTAACGTCACTTCAGCTTGAGCTGAATTAACGTAAAATCCAGCTATAGAAGTTAGAGCAAGCATCCCTTTGCTCATTAAGCTTTTGAATATAGTGCGATGTGCCATTCTATTATTCCTAGAGTTAAACGACATAAAGTTTTGATTACCCCTATTCAACCAATGCTAATAGCAAGCAACAAAAACAAATCAAAAATGATCACCGTTGGTCATTTAATCGCAATTATATTTAATATTTAGTTAACATCAATTAAAATATTTATACATCCTTAAACATTTTCACACAAAAAAGTTAACATTGGTAAATGTATGATTTTTAAAGGTGGCACGGGCAGGTATTAATGGTAAAAGTTGCGGCTCAAAAGATAATTGAACCGCTGAATTAAACAGTCAGATGACCTTAATAAGCTCTGACTTTAATAAATTGACAAGCGTTGTTTGCTGATAACTTAAGAATTGTGCCTGTGAAATCCGATTGTTGTTTATAATTGGCATCGATGGTCAAAGTACCAGCGCCATCCACTGAGGTCACAGTGCCTCTAAAGTCACAACTATTGTTGTCGTCACTGTCCCAGAACTGAACGGTTGAACCGGCTAAACTACGGTCAAACTCAATACATGGATTCGCACCAGACAAAGTAACTTCAGTATGCGTATCCCAAGTTAGGACAGTGGTTGAAGTACATCCATTAGCTGGTACTGTAACCGTCAAATCCATTGTTGCTTGGCCTTCAATTCCTGCAGAGTCTGTCGCAATTGCAGTAAAGGTGTGAGTGCCTGCTGATAGACCTAATAATTCATTCGGCTTGTTCTGGTGACCCCAAACAAATGGGTCGGCAGAATCGGTGCGGATGAAGTTACCGTCAACATATAAGTCGACTTTGTCAATTGTGCGGCCTGCTACGGGGCTTTGTGCTGTTACTTTAAACGAAAGCTGATCGTAACCTTCTTCAACTTGCATTGAAGATTGTGGAAATGCAACCTCTGGAACATTTTCATCTTCTAAACCTAAATCTATGATTTGGAGGTGCAGTGGAAGTGCATTACCAGAGCCTTTTGCCATCAAGTAGTAATAAATTTTACCATTTTCAATTTCAACTACACCATGATCAAACTGCATTCCGTCTGTGTCTTCATATATACGTACAAAATTATTGGTGCCACCTTGTGCTTTTTCTACAAACGGTCGACCGTTGTTTAGCCCTATAACGTAAACATTGTCACCAGCTGTATAAATTTCTTCCGCACCAGAAAAATCCGTTGAAATAGAGAAGTTGCTAGCACCTGCAGGTTTGTATGAATGCAACATAACTTCTTGATAATCTGAACGGTTTTTATCGCTTGAGCGGACTTGGCTAATCATATGAATATCGCCTTTGGCCGTCACAGTCCAGTCGAAGCCCCCTACGATATAAACAGAATTAGCATCAGTGTGACCCGTAATATAGTTACCAGGTTCAAATACCTTGATTTCATCAGAGTTAACTAGCGGCCATGTCATTGGTTGACCTTGATGGTTTTTCCATTGACCAAAGCCTTCAGGGTGATCAGAATAAGCATAATACACACCGTTTTGGTACTTGTATCTATCTGTGTTGATGCTGCTACGTTGTTGAAAACCAACTCTAAGTTTGCCATTGACATACTTCATGTTGCCATACAAACCCCAGTTGTAGTCATTACCAAAATTTTTCGCTGTTACTACGTTAAACTCGGTAAATTTAGACCATGTTTGAGTTGTTGCATCGTAACGGTTAAAAACATAACCACCGTTATTGTTGCCACCTAAACGCATGTACAACAACAAAGTGCCATCGGTTGTTTTGAAGAATTTTGGATATGTTAAACGCGCAAAATTGCCTTTATCAGCTAAATTGCCAGTCATGGTTAAATGTTTGTAGTCGTTACTACCTTGACTAACCGAACTGGTGTCTTTTACAAATTTGTTTAAAGTAAAGTTTGCATCGCTTACGTCAGCGGCACCTGGCACTGAATAAGAATATCGAAAATAGTCGTCTTTAAATTTACCTCCATGGTTATTGTCGTCATACGCATGCATATCGTAAACCATATGGATAGTACCGTTAATCGGGCTAATGGCTATACCAATAGTATTGTGTGATTCACCAACTAGTGGGTCACCTCTGAAGCCTGTGTGCTGATGCGGAAATTCAATGGTTGCAATGCTACCGGTTTGGGTATTGTAGCGCGACAACATAACGTGTCGGTCATACTTGCCGCCACGGTACCACGTCATAAACACATAGTGTTTATAAACTTTAACAGCATCGCCGTGGGCAGAAATACTGCGACCAAAAAAGTAGTCGTATTTTGAACCAGTATCTGGGTTGCCTACGTTACCATAGTCAAGGTCATCGCCGTCAAAATGTAAACCGTAGTCGCTAATTTTAACTTGGGTTTCGAGTGTTACTTGAGCGCTAGCTTGAGTGGCTGATAAGCCTAACATTGCAGCGTACAATGCTAGACTCTTTATACGAGAAAATTTCATATGTATTTACTCTTTGTGTAATGTGATGTAAGTGCTTATGTGTACTGCGAGCAATTCGCAGCAGCACTAAATTAGCAACAAAACACAAAAGATCAACACATAATAATCACATAAAGTCACAATAATACATTTTATTTCACATCTGGTATAAAATGCTACTTCGTCGACCATTTGGTCATTTCAGCTGCAGCCAGTAACACTGCGCCTACGCCATATAATTGTGTGTCTGATTTTTTGACCGGATCGGGTGATTTACCAACATGCTGTACCCAATTAACTCGACCACTTGGCTCAACAGCTTTTTCAATAGCCGTCCAACCTTTTAAAACAGCATCTTTATATTTTTGCTCGGTTAAAATTCCGTTGTTAACACCCCAAGCTAAGCCGTAAGTAATAAAGCCAGTGCCACTTACTTCAGGGGTTTTAACTTTGTTGGGATCTAATAAAGAAGCAGGCCAATAACCATTGTCATTTTGAATGCGGGCTAAACCCGCAGCATTCTTTTTATACAATTCAATATAGCGTTGGCGAGATGGGTGTTCTTTAGGTAAATCATTAATAATTAATGGTAAAGATGCAAAAACCCAGCCATTTCCTCGGCTCCAGAATACAGGTTTACCATTATCACTTTTCATCTCAAAGTAACGGCTGTCGCGGTAAAACAGGCCATATTCCTCAGAAAATAAGTAGTCGACCGTTTCCCAAAACTCTTTATCTGCATATTCAAAATACTTTGGATCGCCCGTTGCGTTAGACAATTTCAACCAAGTACGCGGCGCCATAAACAAGGCATCTGACCAGCACCATCTGTCTTGACATGGGCCTTCAAAAGCAAAACGTTGTTTCTTTTCTTCTTCCATTTTCAAACCAACTTGTGGTGGGTTGGCCAGAATATCGTCAAACACAGTCTGAACCGTTTTGTAGGTTTGATGATTGCCGGTGTTTTCAGTTAACCACAAATAAGTTTGACCAATGGCATGATCATCCGCATGTGTTTTGCGGTGCATGCGCAATCCATAACCTTCAGATTCAGCCACCTGCTGAATATGCTTGAGTAACGCTTTATCGTTTAACGTTTGTGTCCATTCAGTTAAACCAATATAAAATGCAGCTTGTATCCAGTTTTTCGGATCACTGGTTGCATTATGATATCGTTCTGGGATGTAATGTAAATTATCCAAATTATTGATTTGCCAACTGGCAGCGCGTGCACCTAAGTCCTTGGCCGAAAGCCTAATGTTAGAGGTAGATTTAGCTAGAGTTGGGGTAGTGCCCTGCTGATAAGAACATGCCACAGTGCCAAGCACAAGAATACTCATTAAACAACCAGCCAACCTATTTTTATTTATTTTCAAGTTCATAGCTTATTCCATTATAAAAATCTTTAACAACAATCGTTAACTAATACTACCTTTATACAACAAAACCATTTTAAATCATATTAAATCATTTAAAATCAAAATATATTATACTTCTGCACTGGTTAATCTGAATGCAGAATTTCAAGGTTGCTGAGTTGCTTTAGCTCTGTTCAATTAGCCTAGAAAGTTTAACTTGATTATTGAGAAAAAATGAATCTGTGCTCAGCCCATAACTCTGTACGATTTAGCGGCACGGATGAAGGTAAAGAGTGGTTATGAAGTCGGATAATACGTCGTTCCTTAATATTGAGAGCTCGTAGCTCTTGACCGTAAGCTTGATAAAATAGTTTATCAAAACGGCCGTCGACTAAAGCTTGTTCAAGCCCTTGTTTAATATCCGCCGCCAACTCGTGATTGTCTTTTTTTACAAAAAAATAAAACGCAGAAGGATATTGAATTAATAAATATGGATCAATCATTATGTCTAATTCAGCAAACTGATTATATTCTCGCCGAATGTCTAATATAGACCGTGGAAAGTAATCCGCTCTTTGACTATTCAACATCTGAAATAAACCATTAAAACTTGCTGTAGTGGCAACTTTAATACCATTTTCTTTAAAAATTCCGGTTGAAATCCAGGTGTTAAATTGCACAGGGTTCAGTGCTTTAAACTGCTCAAATGTGTGCACGTTAGCAAATAGCTCTGGCTTGCCTTTATGAATGAGCGCAATACGCCAGCCTTTTAAGCCGCGCAATATAGGAAAGTGAACGGCTTGATATTTATTAAGCCTAGCTTCTGTAACCGAGCCATTTACAACATCAATGCCTCGCCCTTGTGCCATTAAGTCAAACAACCTTGGCTTAGGAATATCTCTATTGTAACGTGATACTGTGTAATTTTTATCGGGCGAATAAGATAAAGCTAAGTTGACTAAGTCAGTATAATAGCTATCTTGCTCGGCTGCGGCATAAACCACATTTTTTGCAAATAACTGAGCACAACAACAGAAAAAAAGTGTCATAGACAAAATAGTATTTCGCACAACTTAATACTCCCAAGTCGAAGAAATTACGCTACACTCATTAGATTGCCAGTCAACTGTGTCTGATAACCCATTCTGTGCGCTACATGAAAAAACTTTTATTAATTGCCCTTAGTATAGTATGCCAATTAAATGCTGCTGAAATAAACAGTCCAATAGAAAACCGAAAGCAAGTAGTTTTTTCATCAGACTTGCCACTGGAAAGCCCATTAGTTAAGGCGATTGTACCAAAGTTGGAAAAAGCATTTGCACAGCTAAATATCCAATTTCAAGCGATAAATGCACCTGGTGAACGTTCACTTGTATTATCTAATTCAGGTGCCGTTGATGGAGAAATAACCAGGGCACACAACTTTCATCAAGTAACAAACAATAAATACAACAACCTAATTAGAATTGAGCATCAGATGGCAGTTACTTGGCTATCTTTATTTTCTGGGCGTGAATATGTAAACATAGAAAACCTTCAAGACCTAGCTATATACAAAGTTAGCTATTTTAGAGGCCGAAAATTGTTTCAGAAAATGCTGCAGTCCTACGTACCAGAACGCAATATTCATAGAGTAGAAAACGACCTACAGGGTTTTAAAATGCTCGCCCTCAATAGAATTGATTTAATGATGACTTCATACGACGAAGGACATGAATTAATCAAACTTTATGCTGACTTTAACCACATTAAAGAAGTAAAAAAATAGAAGAAATTCCCATCTACTCTTTCATCCATAAAAAGCATCAGCAGTTAATTCCCGAGCTGGTTAGAAGTTTGCAAATTACAGAACAAACACCTAATTTGACAGTCCAGCCACATGACTGAAAGTATATTTAACTGTTTACCCCAGTTTGGAATTTTTGATGCACGTGGATGAAGCTATCCCGCCAACCACAAATTAACATTTAAAAAACAAAAAAGAGCAATTACGTTGACACTCAATCACATAATGATCAAATATACCAAAATCGCTCACACACAACATCCGATTTAATCAAAAACAACATTGATAGTGAGAATAAAATGAAGAGTAATTGGAAGTATCGATTGGTGTATATGGCGTGCTGCGCTGCGCTAGGTCATTCAAGTCATGCATTTGCACAGGACAAATCAAAATCAGAGGTCATTCAAGTTAAAGGCATACGAGGCTCTATTGAAAAAGCGCTTGACCGTAAACGGGTTGCAGCCAATGCAGTAGATTCTATAACAGCTGAAGATATGGGGAAATTTCCCGATCAGAATATCGCAGAATCGTTACAGCGAGTTACAGGCGTATTTATAGATAGGCAATCAGGGGAAGGCTCAAAAATTACCGTTCGTGGTTTTGGCCCAGAGTTTAACTCAGTACGTTTAAACAACAGAACCATAGCAACAATCAGTGGAGACGACACGGTAGATTATACCTTTTCAAACGTTGGTATAGCACGCGCTTTTGACTTTCAAGCATTAGCGGCAGAAGTGTTAACTGGGGCGGATGTGGTAAAAACGCCAACAGCCGATTTGTGGGATGGCAGTATTGGTGCAAGCATTAACATGCGCACCGCTAAACCTTTAGACAAACCAGGTTTGCACATGTCAGGCTCTGTACAAGCAAGATATCAAGACATGGGTGAAAATTGGGGGCCCAGAGTATCAGGGTTAATCAGTAACACATTTGCAGATGATACTTTAGGCGTTTTGTTGGCCGTTTCATATGAAGACAGAAATACTCAGCTTGAAGAATCCCGTGGTGGTAAATGGGCTTACTATAATGGAAAAACTGAAGACTCAGACGAAACAATAGAGTTTAGGTTTCCACAAGAAATGGGGCAAAGCTTTACTATTGATGAGCGTCAGCGGCTCAGTGCCAGCAGTACATTACAATACAAACCCAATAACCAACTCAGCATGACAATTGATGCGCTCTATGTAGATTTTACCCGCAAAACCGTTACACAAGGGATTAACGCACCACTGCAGTTTCCAAATTTCTCCAACGTAGAAGTTGACGAAAATGGAACTGCAACATCCTTTGTGAAAACCTTTGGACCAGTTGACTATAGATACGAAGAAGGTGGTGGTGACACTAAAACAACTGCACTTGGTTGGAATGGCCAATATAGGCTAGATAACGGTGTAATTTTAACCGGTGACATATCTTGGTCAAAAGCAGAAGCCTGGAATCAAGGCACACGTTTACAACCTGCAGTAAAAGACAACAACCCGTGGGATAAACCACTCGCCCCTGGTACAACAGATAATCCAAAAGCAGGCGAAAGTAGCCCAGACTTTGCGAATAATGTTATTACTTGGCAAAACGGAGATGTGCCCTCTTGGTCGACCTCATTCGATTTGGCCGACCCAAAAAATGCTCGAGCACATGTAGCATTAACCCCAGCAATAGCGCGTGAAGATGAAGTAGTAGAAGCGAGATTTGACGGACTCTACAATATTGACAGCGGTGCGCTTGTTAGCATTGAGGCTGGTGTATTTTATAGTGATCGTAAAAAAACGGCCCTTCCGTATAACTCAGGCATTTATCGACCAGAAAACCCAGATGGTCCATTTGACCCAGGCTACACATCAGCAGGTACACTATTTGCCGACAGTAATTTAATCGCGTTTTTTGACCCAACAGACGGCGTACAGTCTCCGTGGGAAGCGATCAATGTAGACAATGGTCCGCGCCCACATATGGGCGGTCGCTTCTTTTCATTACCTGAAGAAATTTTTACGCCTGTTTCTTTAGACGGTTTATTGGCTGATTCAGGTGCAAGTTTCCCCCGAGAGTACCTGTTAACAGATATGCAAGGATATTGCGCCGCAATTCGCCTTAATTCGGGTAATCAAGATGTGTGTAGTACACAAGCAAGACCAGACCTTGCTCGCGCTGTTGAAGAAACAAATTATGGTGCATACATTAAAGCCAACTTAAGTGGCGAATTTTCTGATATGCCTTGGTCGGCCAATGTTGGTTTAAGATTTGTTGAAACTGAAACCACAGCGTCTGGCCCTTCGGTTGAGTTAATTAGAATTGAAGCTGAAGATCCAGATGGTGCAACTTCGGGCTTAACTTATGTTACCACCGACAGACAACAAATTAGCGCCAACAACAGCTATTCTAATGTTTTGCCAAGCGCAAACTTTAAGTTAGAAGTTGGCTATGACGTTGATTTTAGAGCGGCTGTTTCAAAAGTGATAACCCGTCCGAATATGGGCGCAATTACGCCAAGTCAAAGTTTTAGTGGTTTGTTTGGGTTGTCTAGCCGCACGGCCAATAATCCTTATTTAAAACCATTTGAAGCATGGCAATATGATGCATCTGTCGAATATTACGCAGACAATGGTAACGCATTTTCTATTTCACTTTTTTACAAAGACATAAGCACTTTTATTGCTGAATCAACTGAATTGGTGCCATCTGGATATTCGCATCCAGCTTTTGGTGAAATAATATTGCAAGACACTGCAGCTAGAAACCGTGATGGTGGCTCAATTCAAGGTTACGAAATTGCTAGTTTAGTATATTTAGATTTCTTACCTGGCTTTTTAAGTAATATGGGTCTGCAAGCCAACTATACGTTTGTATCAGGTAATGATGACAATGCCACTTCTGCCGACTTGCCACTGACAACCGCGCCTGGTAATGGCTTAGAGGGCTTTACCCCACACTCGTATAACTTAATTGCCTTCTATGAAGATGACAGCTTTTCTGCGCGGGTGTCGTGGAATTGGCGAGATAAATTTTTATCTAAACGCTCAGGTTTAGCCGGCCTACCTGAACACTTTGATGAGTATGGCCAGTTAGATTTAGGCCTAGCCTACAGCTTGTCTGAAAACCTCAAAGTAACCTTTGATGTTAGCAACTTGCTAGATGAAAATACCATTAGATACGCAGATGTACGTGAGAGAGTTATTCACAATGAATATACCGGAAGACGTGCATTATTAGGTATAAGAGCAACGTACTAAATGTACCAGCAGCTGAGGCTACACAAGTAGCCTCTATTATATGGTTACAATCTGCTATGTTTGGCTGTACGGACGGCTTTTAAAAGAGCGTCCCAATCATCTGGTGGGTTACCGGACTTTAACATTTTAGAAAACACTTTGTACGCGTCACTTTTGCTGTCGTAGGCTCGCTTATTATTTTCATCATTCACCCAAGCATAAATGATAACTTTAGACTCTACATGGAAACGAAAAAATAGCCGGTATTGCTGAAAAAACTTAGCTCTAAACCAGTGTTTATTATCCTCTCCCAGCGTTTTTCCTTGTCGATATTCAGGCAGGGTTGGGTCTTGAGGAATAATCTCGTAAGCTAGCTTTTTAATTGCGGCGAGTCTTTTAGTGCTATTTTTTTTAAGGTAACCACTCGGGTCTTTTGCCTTGAGCACTTTGACTTTTTGCTCAAGTGTTTCAACTTGCTCAATAAACAATGGATGAGCGTACAAAGTCCACCCATTTACAATCATTCCATCAGACAAGCTTATTCGTCCTCATCTGCCAATGGCGCATCTAAATCTAGCTCAGTACCAGCGGTTAATGTTTCAATGCGATCTCGCATGCTTGCGCTCAGAGGCTGAATTTTTTCAGGATGTTTTTGCATATCGCTCGCGACGAAAGCTAAAAATGATTCAACAACAGGATCTTCCTGAGTTTCAACCGAACGCGACAATAAAACACTGCCATCGGGTTGAATAGTGAATTTAATTTTGTCTTTTTTTTCTAAGTGTAATGCCTGGCGCACCACACTAGGAACCGTTGTTTGAAATCTGTCAGTTAATGTTGATTCTGTTTCTACAGCAGCTTGTAACATAACAACCACCTCGCTTTACTTTATGAACAAATGGTAATGCAATTGCATTACCACGTCAACTTGCACCCACTACTATTTCTCGAACGAGTTCCAAATAATCTATCCCTTGATAATAAAATCTTGCTGAGTTGTGCGTTCTTAAAATCACTCTGCCAAGCCCACTCTGGGCGTATTTCTTTTCGTTAAAATACCCTATTCCATTTGCAAGAATGGGTTTAATTTGACTGGATAGGCTTTGGTGGGTTCTTTCCTTTTCAGAGTAAATAATACAAAAAGTATCACCTAGATAATCTCGATGAACTTTCTCCGAAACACATATACTTTCAATTGATTTGCACGTAGCGTCTTTGTTGTTTTCGGTTAGGATAACGGCAATTACAAAAAGTTCGTTTAACTCAGTATAAGAATCTTGCGTTAAACCACGGCTTGAATTTTCCAGAAGTTCTTCAATTAATTTTTCGTCTACTAATCCGGAAAATGAGTCTTTTAAGGCTCTTTTCTTAAAAATTAATTCGAGGCTCCCAAATACAAACATTGTAAGCGATCCTACCCCTAGAAGCAGAATTCCGACGACAAAACTAAAGGGCTGTTCGAATACACTTGTTACGATTTCTCTTATAGATGTACTCCCGTGTTCTTGCATCATACAAATAAATGCAGAACAAAGCACAGCTACTATAAAGTAAACAACAACCCTGGTTATATGCTGTTTTTTGCCATTCATAAGTTGTTTATTAAAATCCCTTTAGCCCCATTTCGGGGCTATTCATCAAACGTATACAACTTAACAGCGGTTGAATATATTCACAGCTTTTGACTCAACCCAGTTTTCCACGGTTTTACTAAACTGCTTAAAGTGATCGCTGGCCAGGTGGTCTTGAAAGGCTTTTTCTGAGTTGTAAATTTCGTACAAAAATATATGGTTACTTTTGTTTTCACTTTGGCATACGTCAAAGTAAGTGCACTCAGGTTCTACTTCTAATGAAGTTTTCGCGTTTTCCATCATGGCTGGTAAAAAATCGGCTAAGTGTGTTGGCTTAATTACAAAATCGACTGTGACTACGTACATTATTATTTCCTTTGTTTAGCCGAATCTGGCTAATAATTCTTGGCGATCAGACTCGGCCAACGGGTTTACATTTTTGCCTTCTAACAACAGCATTAATTTGGCACTTTCTTCTAATTCTTCCATATTAAACATGGCAGTAATTAAATCTTTACCCGCAACAATTGGCCCATGGTTGGCCATTAAAATACCAGCGTGATCGGCTGCTTTTTCACGTACCGCCGCACCTAATTCAGCCGCCCCTGGTGGAAAATAAGGCACTAAACCAATACGGCCTAAACGCATAATTAAATATGGGGTTAGTGGCGGAATAACGTCGTCCGGGTTTAAATCAGCTTTGCATGAAAGCGCAGTTGACCAAGTACTATGAAGGTGAATAACTGCACCAGCATCAGGGCGTTGGTCGTAGATAGCTTTATGTAAAATAAATTCTTTGGAAGGTTTGTCACCGCTAATTAAGTTGCCGTTTTCATCCAACAAACTTAAAGTCTCAGCATTTAAAAAACCAATGCATGAGCCTGTTGGGGTCATTAAAAAACCTTCTTCCACTTTTATACTTATGTTTGCTGAGGCACCTGGGGTTAAACCTCTATCAAACATAGATTTTCCCAGTGTAACCATTTGTTCACGTGCTAGCGCTAATGGGGTCATTGTATTGTCTCCAACGCAGTTAAAAAGAAATTCTCATCACCAAAGTTGCCCGATTTAAGCGCAACTATTAAACCGTCTGCATGATGGCTTTGCATTACAGGCACACCTGGGCAAATGCTTTGGCCAACAGTAAACGCTGTTAAGTTAAGCCCGCTAACAATTGCGCCAGAGGTCTCTCCACCCGCAACCACTATATTTAAAATATTGTTTTCGCGTGCCAGCTTGGCAATTTGGGTTAAACAAGCTTCTATTTTTTCACTAACTTGCTCTTTGCCAAATTGAGCTTGGGCGGCCAATACTTTTTCTGGCTCAGCAGAGGTATATAACAGTACAGCATCACTGTGTTGCATGTTTATCCAACCTAGCACAGTTGCAGGGTCTAGCTGGCCTGTCGCTATGGCTTCAACATCTAGTGCAAGTGTTGGCACTTGTGTACGTGCAACGTCAATTTGCTTGCGCGTGGCTTGCGAACAACTACCCGCTAAAATTAGGGTTTTGCCATCGTTTTTAGTTATTTTATGGCTAGTGTTGTTTTGTTGTAGCCAGCCAGCTTTTACATATTCGCGCGCCATATATTCGCCTAAACCAGAGCCACCAGTTAATAATGGATAGTCAGGGTTGGTTGCAAACAATTGGGCAATTTTTTCTAAGTCGCTTTCATTTACACAATCAACCACCCAATAGGCTGACTCGACCTTTTGGTAAGCAGGTAATTTGTGCAAACTGGCTAGGTTTATTAGTTGTAAACGCTCAGCATTTTGCTCAGTCAATTGCGGTTGTAATAGCCGAATTAAATTACTGTCTAACATGGGCGTTAATGGGTGATTGCGCAACGGGCTGTCTGACAACAACTGGTCAAACACAAATAAATGCCCTTGGTAAACTGTGCGGCCGTTTACTGGCAGTGCAGGACAAAATAGTGTTTGTTCACTTTCAAGTTTGGCTAATAAAGCTTGGGTGACAGGACCAATATTGCCCTCGCTGGTTGAATCAAATGTTGAGCAATATTTAAAATAAAACTTATGGCAACCTTGTTGCTGTAACCAAGCAAGGCTGGCAGTTGAGTCGCTAATCGCTTGCTTGATTGCGCAGGTACGTGATTTAAGCGCAACTACAATTGCATCAACATCATCAGCTAATTCAATATCTTGAGTTGGCACCCCATTTACTTGCACAACTTTTAAGCCACCTTTGAGCAAAAAACTCGCAAGGTCTGACGCGCCAGTAAAGTCATCGGCTATTGCACCGAGTATTGGTTTTTTCTTTTCTTTTACTGTCATATTAAAACAATTTCAGTTGAAACCTTGATAAAAGTCAGTATAAACTGGCCAAAAATTAATGTATACATTAACGTACACGATAATATAAAAAATGCTAAAAGACACGACATCAGAAAATTTACCTTTAGCTGAAATTGCTTACCGAGCTATTCGCGAAGAAATTTTAAATAACCAGTTCAAAGCAGGTGAACAGGTTTTAGAAAAAGCACTCGTTGAGCGTTTTGGCATCAGCCGCACCCCAGTGCGCGAAGCTTGCGTTCGGTTAGAAAAAGAAGGTTTGATTGAAATTAAACCTAGGCATGGCATTAGAGTTAAACCTATTTCGGTAGAAGATATGGCCGAAATTTATGACATTTTAACTGCGTTAGAATCAGAAGCCGCACGAATACTCGCGGAAAAACAGCTTACCGAAGATGATTACCAAACCCTTGTAGCACCTACCGCAGCAATGGAGCAAGCGTTAGCAAATGATCAGTTAGAAGCATGGGCAGAAGCCGACGAGGCATTTCATTTAGCTTTAGTTAATTTAACTGGCAATCAAAGATTAAAACAGGTTGTACTGCAATTTTGGGGTCAAGCGCACAGAGTGCGTTACTTCACTTTGCACTTACGGCCTAAACCAACTGGGTCGACCCAAGATCACATCGACCTAGTCAACGCAATAAAAGCAGGCAATGCCAACCTTGCCGCTGAAATACATAGAAACCACCGAATTAAAGGTAAACACACCTTATTAAACCTGCTGGAGACCTATAGGTTTGTGCAGCTATAACTATTTTTGAGGCTCATTATGACTAAATCGACTTTCGATATTGCGGTATTTCCGGGTGACGGAATTGGTGTTGAAGTAACGCCAATCACCCTAGAATTAGTGAAAGCGGCGTGCGAAAAATATGGCGTAGAATGTAATTTTACTAATTTAGAAGCTGGCGCAGCCTACTACAAAGAGCACGGTGTAGCGCTGCCTGAAGATTCTATGGCAACAGCCAAAGCGTCAGACGCCATATTATTAGCTTGTATGGGTATGCCGTCTATTCGTTATCCTGATGGTCGTGAAATTGCCCCACAGTTAGAGCTGCGCGAAACCTTAGATTTATACGCAGGTGTTCGCCCAGTAAAAACACTAAAAGGTTTACCTTTACCACTGGCGGATAAACGTGGACATGAGTTAGATTTTGTTTTAATTCGCGAGTCTACCGAAGGTTTATTTGCGTCACGTAATCGCTTTGAAAAAGAAGGTGATGAAGTTGCAAAAGATACCCAAGTTATCACACGTAAAGGCAGCGAACGTTTGTTTAACTTCGCGTTTAAAATGGGTCAACGCCGTAAACAATTGGGTTATTCTGGCGCTGTGACTTGTGTCGATAAAGCCAACGTTTTAGGTTCGTTCTTTTTCTTCCGCCAAATATTTGATCAAGTAGCTCAAAACTACACAGACGTTGAAGCCAACCACATTTATGTAGATGCAGCCGCATTACAATTGGTTCGCCAACCTTGGATGTTTGATGTAATGGTAACTGAGAATATGTTTGGTGACATTTTATCTGACTTAGGCGCAGGTTTAATGGGTGGTATGGGTATGGCACCTTCGGCAGATATTGGTGATGACCATGCGGTATTCCAACCTTGCCACGGCAGTGCACCAGATATTATGGGTCAAGGCAAAGCGAATCCTTCCGCTATGTTTTTATCCGCAGCTATGATGCTTGATTGGTTAGGCGACAAGTTTGACAACCAAGGTGCAGTGAAAGCCGCACAAGACATTACCAAAGCAGTAGAAGCGGCTTACGAAAGTGGTGAAATTTTACCATTTGAGTTTGGTGGCACATCGGGCACACAAGCAATTTATGACGCTGTGTTTGCCAAATTAAAACAATTACAAAATAACAGTATTACTTGCTAACAAATTTGGCGGGTTAACCCCCGCCAAAAAATAACCTGAACTTCGGGTTAAAAGTCCCAACTTAAAAATAAACAAAAGGGAAGTAGCAAAGTGAACAACTCAAGCAAAAAATATACAAACGCGACAACTTTAGTGCTGATATGTGGGGTAATCATCAGCATTTTAGTCGGCGTAAAAACAATTTCGACCGATGCCGATAGTTATCCGCGTCGGCCATTAACCAACGTGGTTGTTTGGTCTGCTGGCGGTGGTACAGATGTTGCCAACCGAGTAATTTCGGCAGAGCTCGCCAAAGCGTTAGGCACAGACATTAACGTAACCAATAAACCTGGCGGTGTCGCAGGCTCTTTAGGTTTAAGTTATGTTAATCAAAGACGTAGTGATGGTTATACACTAGTCGGTTTAAGTGAATCCTGTGTAACGGCTGCCGTAATGGGCGGTTGGGCCGAGCGTATGGACACTTGGTATCCATTTATTATTGGTGGCTCGCCAGATCTCATTTCTGTTAGCGCAAATTCACCTTTTACCAGCGTTGAACAATTAGTTGCATACGCGCTTGCCAATCCAAATAAAGTTAAAGCGGCGGCTGCGGGGTCGGGTTCGCTGCATCATTTAAATTTATTGGCATTTGCTAAAGGCACCCAAGCTGAGTTTAAGTTTGTGCCCTATCCAGGCTCTGCGCCGTCACAAACAGCTGTGGTAACTGAAGAGGTGGATATTGTTATCACCTCAATGGCTGAGCAACAACAGTTGATTAAAAGTGGTCAACTCAGACCGCTAGCCATGTTAACCAATAAAGCTTTCAGTGACGATGACATTGGAGATATTCCAACTGCTCTAGATGTTTATCCTGCATTAAAACAACATTTGCCTATTACCCAAGTAATTGGTTTTGCCGTGAATGCAGACACACCCGATAACATAAAAGTCAAACTCACCCAAGCATTTGACCAAGCGATGCAAAGTGACAAGGTTAAACAGTGGGCGGATGATAATTATTTTGTATTGTCTGGCAAGTCAGGTGCACAAGCCTCAGATGTATTTAGCAAGTTAGAATCGTTATTTGGTTGGACACTTGAAGAGTTAGGCGCAGCTAAACACTCACCTGCTAAATTTGGCATTAACAAAATAGATGCTCAAGGATGATATATGCAAACTTCAACTACAGATTCGACTAATTATCGACGCGAAGCTTTTACTAGCCTTGCTTTAATGATTTTTGCTTTGGCGATTTTGGCAGAAAGCTTAACTTACCCACTGACGGCTAGCCAAGGTGGTTTAGAAAACGTTTGGTACGTATCGCCTGCGTTATTTCCTTTGGTGGTCGGCAGCTGCATTTTGTTATTGGCAAGTATTCAGTTGCTCAAGCTATTTAAAACCGCAAAAAGCCAACAGCAAAATGTGTTTAGGTTTTCAGCTGAGAGCAGCTACAAACTCTCGCAACCGTCTATCGATAAGTTTTTATTGGTATTAATGTTAGTGGGTTATGTGTATGGGCTAATACCCAATAGCGATTTTGTGATCGCAACTATTTTGTTTCAACTCACACTGACTTGTCGCTTTTATTTAGCCGATGCAAAAAAGCTTAATGAGCTGTTATTAATCACATTTTGTTTTGTTGCCGCGCTACTCTTTCTAACTAATTTATTAGTTTCGTTTGAGTCAGACAGCAGCCGTTTATATATAGGCGACTTAATTAGCTTTCCCGCGCTCGGTTTTGTTTTATATAAAACCCATTGTTATCTAACAGCCAATCAACAGCATAAACAAATACGCATCTTGTTATTTGCCAGCGTACTGTTGCCAATAATAGTTGTGCTTATTTTTAAGTATTTATTGTTAGTGCCTATGCCCAGCGAAAGCAGTGTTTTACTGTTAACCGACTATTTTTATTATCAAGTGTTGGGGTTATAAGATGATTGAACAATTTCAGCACTTTTTTACTGTGTTATGGGGTTTAGCGACCGATCCAGTTAATTTATTAATCGTTTTTGCTGCGAGCTTTTTAGGCATTATCTTTGGCGCTTTGCCGGGGTTAACCGCAACTTTAGGTGTCGCCTTATTAACCACGTTAACGTATGGGTTAGATGTTAACTCAGCTTTACTGGCTTTATTGGGATTATACGTGGGCGCTATCTATGGTGGCTCGTACCCAAGTATTTTAATTAATATTCCTGGCACTGCAGCGGCGGCAGCAACCGCAATGGAAGGTTATCCACTTGCCAGCAAAGGTGAAGGTGGCAAAGCTTTAGGCTTAACAACAACAGCTTCAACCATAGGCACTTTATTTGGTTTACTAATTTTAGTATTAATGGCGCCGCTAATTGCCAGTGTCGCGTTGCAATTTACTTCTTTTGAGTTCTTTTTATTGGCGCTGTTTGGCATTTTAATTAGTGGCACACTCACCAGCGAAGGGGATGCACTTAAAGGTTGGATTGCTGGCTTTTTTGGTTTGTTTTTAGCCTGTATAGGCCGCGATACTTTGCAGTTTTTCCCACGCTTTACTTTTGATATGCCGCAGCTTGATAGTGGTTTAGATATAGTGCCAGTATTAATTGGCGCCTTTGGTATTCCACAAATAATCAAAGTTTTAGCAGAACGTAAAAAGCTCGCCCAAGCAAAAGAATTTGATTCGGTTGTGCCTGAATTTTCTGAAATTCGCAAAAACAGCAAAAATATCGCTCGCTCTGCCAGTATTGGTGTTGGTATCGGTGCTGTGCCAGGTATAGGTGAAGATATCGCTGGCTGGGTTTCTTATGGCGCAGCTAAAGGCGCAGCTAAAGACAAATCCAAATTTGGGCAGGGTGATAAATCTGGTTTAATCGCCTCTGAAACTGCCAACAACGCTTGTATAGGTGGTGCGCTTATTCCACTACTAACTTTAGGCATTCCAGGTAGTGCACCAGCAGCTATGTTATTAGGTGCGTTAATGCTACATGGCATTAATCCTGGCCCTACTTTACCAGTAGAAAAACCCGACTTTTTATTAGAAATAACCGCTATTTTGGTACTAGCATCGGTTGCTATGTTCTGCAATGGCATGTTGCTAGCTAAACAAGTGGTCAAACTATTAAAGGTACCAGCGCCATTGTTTATGCCATTTGTCGCTATTTTGTGTGTACTTGGCAGTTATGCACTGGGTTTAAATGTATTTAATTTATTTTTAATGGTGCCCATCGGCATTATCGCCTACTGGATGATTGAACTGAAATATCCAATCTCCCCTATGATAATTGGCTTAATTTTGGGGCCAATGGCCGATGAAAACCTGCGCCGCGCGTTATTAACAACCGAAGGTGATTTATTGCCTATGTTGTCGCGCCCTGTTTCACTCATCTTAATTTTAATTATGTTAGTGGTTATTTTTCAGCAAATGCCTTGGTTTAAATCTTTGCTGCGCAAATGCTGTAGCGCTTTTAAAAGCCAACCAAATAAAGAGGAAGCTTAATTTATGAATAAACTAAAAGTTGCTTGTGTTGGCACTGGCTATTTTGCCCAATTTCACTACCAAGCATGGCAGCGTTTAAGCAATGTTTTTCCAATTGAAGTAATTGCCGTGGTTAACCGCAATATCGACAACGCAAAACGCGTTGCAGATGAATATGGCATCCCAAATGTTGCATCAAGCATAGCGGATATCGCGCATTTACGACCAGATTTAATTGATGTGATCACCCCTCCTGTCACGCATGATACAAATGTGCGCCAAGCAATTGATTTAGGGGCAAATGTAATTTGTCAAAAGCCATTTTGTGAATCGCTATCTCAAGCTGAAAGTTTAGTTGAATATGCCAAACAAAAAGATAAAAGCATTATTATTCACGAAAACTTTAGGTTTATGCCTTGGTATCGAAAATTGGCTGAATTATTGTCACAAAACCTTGTCGGTGACGTGTTAAATGTCAGTTTTAAGCTGCGCCCAGGAGATGGTCAAGGTAACGATGCCTACCTTGCGCGCCAACCCTATTTTCAACAAATGCCGAAGTTTTTGGTGCACGAAACCGCTATACATATCATTGATGTATTTAGATTTTTGTTTGGTGAAATTACTCAAGTAAGTGCGCGTTTACGTAAATGTAACCCGGTTATACAAGGCGAAGACAGCGGGGTTATTCATTTTGATATGGCAAATAACATCAGCGCATTATTTGACGGCAATCGCTGCTTAGACCACGCTGCGAGCAACCACAGACGCACTATGGGTGAAATGTGGATCGAAGGCACTCAAGGTTGTTTACGTTTAGATGGCGAAGCACGCATTTGGCACAGAGCATTTAACCACATTGATGAGCAGCAAATAGTTTACCCATGGCAAGACCAAGCATTTGGTGGTGACTGTGTATTTTTAACAATAGAGCACATAGTGAAACATTATTTTCTGCAGACTCCGCTTGAAAATACCGCGGCCGAGTATTTAACCAATATTAAAATAGTGGATGCGGTTTATCACTCGAACGAGCAAAAGCGCGTAGTTTTGCTCTAAGTGCTAAGTCCACAATCCTGTTATGCATATTAGTTGACTGCAAAAATTATAATAAAGAATCATAGTCCAGTTAGGGATTGTTATTTGCGAAAATAGTCCCCTATCTGTGCTGTTTTTCTGAACATAAAAAGAATTCCAAAATGAGCAAAATAAACAAATTTAATAGCCCGATTACAAAAATTGGCCAACAACTCACCCGCCCTGAATGTGTGTTAACCAATGCAAAAGGCGAAATATATGTGTCTGATTTTAGAGGCGGCATCACGCAAATAAACCCAGATGGCAGCCAAGTTTTTTATGGTGGGGAATACCCAGGTTTTGGCCCATTACAAACCAATGGTTTTGCCATGTTAAAAGATGGCAGTTTTTTAATAGCCCATTTAGGTGCGGACAAAGGTGGCATTTTTCGTTTAAAACGCGACAACTGCATAGAGGCATTTTTATTAGAGATAGAAGGCGAAGCACTGCCACCGAGTAACTTTGTTTATTTAGACCAGCAAAATCGTATTTGGATCACTATAAGTACTCGCACTCAACCGCGCGCAGCAGCCTATAAACCAACCTGCGACGATGGATTTATTATTTTAATTGACCAAACGGGCGCACGAATTGTCGCAGATGGTTTAGGGTACACCAACGAGTGTTGGGTTAACCCACAAGGAACAGAATTATACGCCAATGCAACTTTTAGCCGCGAACTGCTTAAATTTGATATCTCGCCAAATGGCGACTTATGTAACCAGACTGTAGTGTGCAAATTTGCTGAAGGCACATTTCCAGATGGTTTAACGCGCGACACCCAAGGTAATTTTTGGGTGACCAGTATAGTTAGCAACCGCGTTATAAAAGTATCAGAAAACGGTGAACAAGAGTTAATGTTAGAAATAAGCGATGATCAACACGTCAAAAAAGCTGAAGGTGCTTTTCAAAATTTAACTATGGGTCGGCCACATTTAGACAACAACCCAGCTGAGCTAAAAAACATCTCCTCGCTTGCTTTTGCAGGCACTGATTTAAATAAAATTGTATTGGGCTGTTTGCTCGATAAACAAATTTACCAACTAGACAGCAAATTCGAAGGGGTTAAACCAGCCCATTGGAATTTTTAAATGTGATCTCAAATTTTAAATTAAATAATTATCTAGCTAACCTGGTTGAAAGCGGACAACTCAGCAAACTTTGGAAGAGTTTGCTTAAACTTCAATCAGCTAAATTAATTACTTGCAAATAGGTGGTGCGTTTGTCACCCTCACCTTCAGCAAGCAGGTAATAATAGAGTTTACCGTCGGCAATATAAACAACACCTTTGGTAAAATCAGTGGCCTGCTTTTTACCTTGGTATACACGTATAAAATTATTGGTGCCACCAGTCGCTTGTTCAATATAGGGTTGGCCGTTTTCCAAACCGATTATGTAGATGCTGTCGCCAGAAGTATAAATATTTTCAGCACCCACAAAGTCACTGCTGGTAATAAATTCGGCATGGTCAGCAGGTTTATAATGGTGCAAGTATAAATCTGCGTTGTTTTCTTTATCGCGCACTCGACTAATAATGTGTGTATCGCCACGGTCGGTAATGGTCCAATCAAAACTACCTGTGATCACCACCTGGTTTTTAGCTTGAGTTTTCACCAAATCACCTGGTTCAAAAACAAAAGCAGGCGCCGCGTCAATTAGCGGTAACTGAATCGGCTGACCTTTATGGCTTTTCCATGCTGTTTGCCCTAATGGGTCATCTGAGTACATAAAATAAACGCCGTTTTGATAACGGTATCTGTCTTCTTTATTGTTTAAACGGCGCTGAAAAGCAAACCCGAGTTTACCATTGGCAAACTTCATATTACCGTAGTTGCTCCAGTTATATTGTTGGCCGTTTTCCTTAACGTTCAGTTTGTTAATACTCTGAAAATCGCGCCACAGGCCATTGCCTTTGTAACTGGTAAAAATACCTTTTCCGTCATGCGAAGTGCCTTGGCGAATATAGAAAAACAAATCGCCTTGGCCATTTAAGAAAAATTTAGGATAAGTAAGTTTTGCATGGGCGTCATGGTCTTCATCACCCGTCATAGACAAGTGGTTATAATCATTTGTCCCCTCACTATGGGCACTGATATCTTTTACAAACAAGTCTAGAGTAAACTCATGGTCTGCAACTGCAGCCGCGCCATCTAAGCTATAGGCATAGCGAAAATAGTCTTTGGAAAAATCGTCATACCCACCCGCATCGGAATGGCGATTATACGCATGTAAATCAAACACTAAGTGAATACTCTCATCTTTAGGGCTGATACCCACCGCAATTGTATTGTGAGTTTCACCTATCCACCAACGGCCGACTAAACCCGAGTGCTGATGCGGAAATTCAATATGTTTTAACTGGCCAGTTTTTAAATTAAGGCGAGACAACATCATGTGACGGTCGTATTTGCCACCACGATACCAAGTCATAAACACATAATGTTTATAGGTTTTTATTGCATCACCGTGCGGGGCAATCGCCGGCCCATATTGGTAATTGTATTTGCCATTGGGATCATTCACTGTGTCGAGTGATTTGTGCACATTACCCATTTTTTTGCCGTCAAAAAACAAAGCGCTGTCAGTAATTTTTATTTCTTGTTTTAGCTCAATAGCGGCTTTTGCTGAGGGCTGTTTTTCGGACTCTGTTGTTGTAGCACAACTCACGACTAACAACCCAATTAAAGTTGAGGCTAAAACCTGTTTTAGTTTTTGCATATTTAAATAACCTTTGACGCAATATCCAACAATATATTATTTGTACCAAAGCAGCAGAAAGGCAAAATTGATACCCTCTAAATTGGCAAATAAAGGGAAAAACCCATAAGAATACAAAATACCTCACATTCACACAATAACAATCAAAAAGTGTCATTTGCATGTACAATAAAACAACAATAAATTTTATAAATTGACACATAAGACCAAACATATGAAAACACAAAAAAATATAATTGATCAACGCCGACCAATTATCATGGCTAACTGGAAACTAAATGGTGATATCGATTTATTATGTAAATCAGTGTCATCTTTTGTAAAACATGCCTATTTGGCAGAAGTTGTGGTGTGTCCTCCTTACCTATACATCCGAGATATGCTTAACTTTTTACGCAACTCGCCAATTAAAGTGGGTGGACAAAATATCAGTAAACATGACTCAGGCGCTTTTACTGGTGAAACATCTGCACGCATGTTGAAAGAAGCTGGCTGTAGGTACTGCATAGTTGGTCATTCTGAGCGTCGTGAAATTTTTGGAGAAAACAACATCAGTTGCCAAATCAAGATCACACGCGCGCTAGAAGCCAATTTAACCCCAGTATATTGCATTGGTGAAAGCCAAAATGAGTATGAACAAGGTTTAACCGAACAAGTATTATCACACCAACTACGCGAAGCACTTGAAGGTATAGATTTAACCAACAAAAACTTGTGTATAGCATACGAGCCAGTGTGGGCGATAGGCACAGGTAAGGCAGCAACACCTGAAATTGCTCAAACAACACATGCTTATATACGCAAGGAATTATGCGAAATGTATGGTGCTGAAGTTGCTGATACCATTCGAATTATGTACGGCGGCAGTGTGAATAAAACTAATGCTCACCTCATGCTTGAACAAGCTGACGTAGATGGTTTATTGGTTGGTGGCGCAAGCTTAGACCCAGAGCATTTTTCAGAAATTTGCCGTAGCGCAGAAGAAACCGCAAAAGGCGTTTGTTTGTAACGCTTGTTGTGTAGACGCACTAGATAGAGGCCGCAAGGCCTCTTATCTCTCAACTTCCCACAAAAAATTAATACTAGTCAGACAGGTTAAACGCCTTCTTCAATTCGCTAATCTCAACACCACTAGGTTTACTCAAATGTCGTTGTGGCCATCTCGTATCCATACACACGTTCCATAGTAAATTGACAATCTATTTGTTATGTTTGATTTAGAATAACAAAAAACCTTTCTGCCATCTTTCTTGCTACATATATTTCTGAAGGCAGTAGTTTAATTTTGTCATATTGGCCGTCACGCCTAATATTGTTGCCACGACCTTTCATCAAGTAAATGTCGTCTTCTTGGTTGTGTCTTAAACCCAAAAAATGACCAATTTCATGCGCTAGGGTTGCAGGGTTTAATGGTTTTGAGCCGCTATGCATAGCTAATGGCCAAACAACTTTGGGATCTCTGCCTGAAAAGTACACCCCGCCCATATTAACTGTCATGCGCTTAACCACGCATACGTTTATTACTTGGTTATTTTGTTTAGGTATTTCGCAAGCTTGGCGCATTTGTTTAGCCAATTCAGATGTTTGATAAAACTCAGGATGGTTAATGGCATGTAGATAATCTTGCTCGAATATTACGGGCCTAGCATGTACAGATTCGAGGTAAAACTTAATATTGGCAGAGCGCCAAATTAGATTAACTTGTTCAAATAGCTCAGTTAATTCTTGCTCAGACATCTCGGCGTTCAGTTGAGGCTCAGCTTGTGTTCGCAACAAATGTAATCTTATTGGCAGAGTAATTACAGACTGAAAATCAGCCGAATTAGCACTTAAATTGGTTGGCTGATTTTCTGTACTGCTGCAAGCTGTGAGTAGTAGCAAAAAACACAATAGTAAGTTTTTCAAAGCCGTAACCCTATAGCAGCCAATCATCCACATTCCAGCCATATTCTTTTGCTAAATCTTTCGCCTCATTAAACAAAGATTGAGCTTGTGCTTTTTCGCCAATTAAACTTTGGTATTTAGCACGATAGTAATACCAGTTTGGATTAACATTTTCTGTATCCGCCACCTCGTCTAGTAGCTTGCTGACCAATTGGTTTGATTGTTGATCTAATGTTTTATGATCTATTAAGGTGCGTGCTAACCAATATTTGGCGGCGTAATGCTCTGCATTTACTGCTTGTTCTAACCAGAAAATGGCTTTTTCAATATCTTGCTCAACAATATTGCCGCTCAGTAACTCTCGGCCGAGTTGATATTGGGCATTGGCACTACCTGCAATAGCGGCTTGCATTAAATATTCCAATCCAATGCGTGGATTTTTCGAGCGACCATAACCTCTAAATAAATGAAAGGCATATTCAGCAGCGGCTTCAGGGTGGTGTAACTTAGCCGCTTGCTGTAAATAATTAACGGCGTCATCTTTATTAGCTTCTAATGCTGGGTAGGCTTTGTAGTACATTGCTAACTGATACATAGCGTTAGAATTGCCGTCTTTAACTAACTGTTCGAGTTGATAAATTAGTCTCTCAAAATCAGGCAATTCGCTTTTAACGTATTCGCGGGTTAATTCTTTTTGTACCCATCTAGAACGATAGTTTTCAACTTGAACAGGCTGACCATCTTTACGCTTTCGAGCCTGAAATTTTGCAAAGTACATTGCCCGGGTTGCATCTTTTTTCATGCTGGTATTGGCAAAAAAGTCATGCACTACTGATATATCTCTTACCGAGCCATCGATGGCGATATCGTATTGATACATTGTCGTCATCAGCGGCATGCGGTTAACCGACATATTAGATATAACTACGCCTGTGCTGTCAGGCCGTTTAACTCGCATACCCGGCGTCCACACTATAGGTCTATTTTTTAGCTGCGGATAAATGCGTTTCTCTAATGCTTTGCGGCCATATAAGGCGTGATGTTGTTCGTAGGTATCCAGCGCGACAACTTGATCATACTCAGTTAACGACTGATAAATAGCAGCCATTTTCCCTTGTAAATCATCAGACTTGGTTTGGTCGTAGGCCAGCGCCATATAGACAAAACTTTTAATCGGGTCTTTATTAATGCCCGCGCCATGCAAATATAGCTGGCTAATAGAAGATTGCGCCTCAGACAAACCTAAATCAGCTGAAATCTGAAAGTGTTTTGCTGCGGTTGTATAGTCTTTGTCGGCAACGGCTAAATGAGCATCTAACATACTAGCTTGTGCACCAACAGCGGTGCACAAGCCAGCAATGAATACTAGTGATTTAAGTTTAGGCATTTAAAGTCCTTTTTAGTTTTTGATTAATCCTTTAATTTAAAGGCGTGATTAATTAGTCTTTAATTTCATGCAATAACAGCACGCTTGCAGGGCTAATAACTGAATGTGCATTGTCTCTGTTACCTGGTTGGTTATACCAAGACAGATAGTACTGACCACCCGCAGGGCTTAAATCGCCCTTGCCTTCAAATACTTGTAGTTCAAAGTTAAAACGCGGATCAGTCAACAGCGACTGATTAGCATGCTCTGAAGCCTTTTTGATAATAGGTGGATACAGATTTGACGGAACAACCTGCTTGGTTTTAAGCGTATCTTGTGCCAAGACAAACTGTAAAATTTGTTCATTTTTTCTAACAGTTACACCGAGTTCGTTATCATTTAGTACCACTGGCGCTTGTGGACGAATAGGAAAACGCCCTAGCGAACCATGACCACCAAAGTCCCAACGAAAGTCTGTCCAGTCACTGATTTGTACATGTTGCCATTTTTTACCTTGTTTACGCGCAACAAACATTTGTGTATTACCTTTGGCATCGTATTTATGGTAAGAAATCACAGGGCGTTTTTGACTATCAAAACCTAATTTAACGTTACCGTTGATCATGCCGCCAAATGGTTTAACTGGGTCAACTACTTCGGCTTTATTTAATGTAACTGGCAAGCTAATGCTTTTACCGTTTGAGTCTTGCCAATTTACTAAATCAGCACTTTTGGCATACGACAATGAATGATTGGTCGCGGCATTTGGTGAATTACGCCAAACCCAAATTAAATGAAAATATCCATCTGGGCCTAATGTGGGGCCTTCGAAATAACCGCTCATTAAACCTTGGCCGTCTAAAAATTGGTTACTGTGTAATTTTTTCCAAGTTTCAGTTTTAGTGTCGTAAATATTATAAATTTCGTCACCATTACCACTGCTGCCACTTCTATATTTAACCAGCAACTCACCATTTTTATTCAACATAAAAATTGGGTAGGTCATTCGCTGTTCAACTTTAGGGTTAACCAGAGTTTCAACACGTTTAAGTGAACGAATGTTGTAAGGCTCAGAAGTGCGGAAATACTCAAGCGGATCAGCATGCATATTACCCATTAGGTGCAAGTTGCCAGCAGAGTCTAATTCCATAGTCACATAGTTGTGGCTATCCCACCCCAACCAACTATCTACTTTGTAATACCGCCATTTACCTTTTAGCTCGCGGTAAGCAACTGTCATTTGTCTATTGGCATCAAAATAAGCAACGTATTGATGTTCGCCGCGCGTTAACAAATAAGGTTTAATTCTATGCCCAGACCAAGCAAAATCGATTGCTTGTGTGTCTAACACCTCAGCTTTCTGTGCGTTGGCGATAGGGCTTTGCATAGTTAGGCCAACTAATAAACAGGCTTTAGTTAAGGTTTTTATTTGTTTTCTGATGTTATTCGACAACTCAATAAACATTGTTACATACTCTGTTTGGACGACAATCCACTAATCATAACACCCAAATAAAACCACAAACAATCACATTTAATCAATAAAATATACAAAAACGTCTAGAAATAGTAATATTCGATTATAATTTCTTTGAAGGGCTCAAACACATGAAGCAATTAGCTTTCGCACTAGTATTATTAAGCGGCTGCAGTTCAACTTTCACCGACTCAGACACCGACACAGCCAATAATGCAGCAACCAACGACACACCCAATATTTTATTTATTTATACAGACGATCAAGCCCCATGGGCGCTCGGCCGTGCAGGTAATACCCAAGCTATCACGCCAAATTTAGATAAACTCACAGAGCAAGGTATGTACTTGCCTAATGCCTATGCGACGACACCGGTTTGTAGCCCATCACGCGCCAGTTTATTAACCTCGCAATATGGTTATGAGCTGGGTATTGATGATTGGATAAATAACAACCCAAAAGCCAAAACCTTAACCGGTCATCAATTTGATTTAGGTTTAGATACCAAATACGAAACTTGGACTGAAGTACTGCAGCAAGCTGGTTACTACACTGGTTTAATTGGCAAATGGCATATTGGGGAAAAAGAGCCTTTTCACCCGACTAAACATGGCTATAACGAATTTATCGGCTTTCGCGAAGGTGGTGCATCACCAGTTAATCCAAAACTTGAAGTTAAGGGTGTGGAAACTCAGCTTGAAGGTTTAACCACAGACATACTGACTGACTATGCAATTGATTTTATTAAAAGTAATAAAGCAGGCAAATTTGCTTTGTCACTGCACTATCGTGCACCACACTACAAGTTTTTACCTGTCGCACCAGAAGACGAAGCGCCATTTAAGGATATGGATATTAAACTGCCGCATCCAGACTACCCAAACTTAAATACCGAACGCGGCACTAAATTAATGCGCGAATACCTTTCAAGCGTAAAAGGGATAGACCGCAATATAGGTAGATTAATGGACGCATTAGACAAGTTGGGCTTAACCGACAATACGCTGGTTGTTTTTACCTCTGATCATGGCTATAGCATAGGCTTTAACGGCACCTGGCATAAAGGTAATGGTTTTTGGTTATTAAACAAAAAGCCTGCTGGAACAGACAACATACCAGCAGGACAAAGACCGAATATGTACGATCCAAGCTTAAAAGTACCAACCATTGTGCGTTGGCCAAACAAAATTAAAGCGGGTTCAGTAAACAGCTCGACCATGCCTAACCTTGATTGGTTCCCGACCCTAGTTAGCATTGCTAAGGGAAAAATAAGTGACGATAATATTATTCGAGGCAAAGATTTTACCCCTGCATTGCTAGATGAAAACTTAATATTATCAACCGACTATTACGCTGCATACTCAACACTCCACCAAAGCGTTACGCAAATGCGTATGTATAGCGATGGCAAATATAAGTTAGTTAAAGACTTTAAAAACCAAGGTAGAGACGAGTTTTACGATTTAATAAACGACCCAGATGAAACCACTAATTTGATAGCTAAAAAACACCTGCCAGCATATGCAAATATAGTGGCGGAGTTAGAAACAAAGTTATTAAACAAAATGCGTGAAACGGGTGATCCTGTATTGGCGCAAACTGGAAATTAAAAATTATTTAAAAATTTGTTGACGCTTCTTCACCTAAACACTACATTTGTAGTTAATTAAAACTACAAATGTAGTTGTGTCATATGGATGAGGAAAACAACATGAATAACTTTACTAAAAACCTAGTTGCAGTTTTAACACTAACCTTGCCTTTTCAAGCATCAGCTGTCGATTTATTAAAGGCCAACGATTTTTTCAAAGACAAAGAATACCAACAGGCCCTTACGCTTTACCAACAGGGTGCTAAGGTAGGCAGTGCTCATGCATATTACCAACTTGGTATGATGCACCTAAAAGGACTGAGCGTTGAAAAAGACCTCACCAATTCATTTTTATACTTTGCTTTAGCGGCCGAACAAAATTATGCTCAAGCACAAGACATTTTAGACTCGATGTTGGTGGGCCTTGAGCAACAACAACTCAACATAATACAAACCTCGCTAGAACAGTTTAAACAAGAGCAAAAGGCTTATACGTCTAAATACCTACCTGAAATAATTGAAGAAAATTTAGCGTATAAAGTTACTTTTGGCGGGCAACCTGCGCTTGAAAAGAAATTTTTTGTTGATGTTCCAGAAATGGATACAGGCATAGGATATGGCTACAGTTATTCCGAATGGGGCTCGTCAGGCGGCGTAATTATTAGTAAACCTTCTTTTTTAATAGTAGAACATGACGTTGCAACCGATGGTTCAGTCAGAAATATCAGCAAAATACAAAAGGCTGGTTTAACCAGCCGCTATATGAACGACTACAAGCTATTCCCGCTAGCCCAACCTCAATTTAAAGGCCAAGCGGTTGAATTTCCAACACGCGTATTTATGGGCGCTGCGGCAACTGATAATTTTGAATTAGCAGACCAATTACCTCGGTTATATGGCAGTATTAGAGCAATTGTCCGTAAAGCAGAAAACAGTAACAGCCTGCATGACCAACACCAATATGCCATGGCTATGGTTAATTTTCCTTGGTTAGAAGAGCAACCAAATCAAGCAAAAACATTATTAAAATCGCTCGCCCAGCAAGGCCACCCAGCTTCTATGTATGAGTATGGTTTTAAGTTGTACACAGAACAAAAGGATATTCCTGAAGCAGTTAAGTGGATAACTGAAGCGAGTAAATACGGTTTAGCTCGAGCAGAGTATCGATTAGCTAAATTGTTAACTTCTAGCCCTTGGGTTAAAAAAGATGAGAAAAAAGCACTATTTTGGTTTGAGTCAGCCATGGAAAAAGGCCATGCAGCAGCAACTTTGCATGCAGCTAAAATAAAACTAACTGCTGACGATGAAACCCTGCGAGATGTTGAAGGTGCAATTGAATATTTAGCTATGGCACAGCAGTCACAAACCTTAAACCCTGAGTTTTTCCACCTATTAGCGATTTCTTACAAAGACAGACCAGCACGCGACTTTAAATTAGTAGTGGAGAATTTGGAGCGTGCCATTTTTATGGGTAGTCGAGCTAATTGGGATGTATCTGAATGGCAAGCACTATTAGCCGAGTTTACAACAGGTAATGTTACTATTAGTGCATCTTAAACACATATTTAACTGAGTTTGTCGGTATACTGCCGCAAACTCAGTAAATTTAGGAACAACATGAAATTAAGCGATTTTGAATTAGACGTAATCCAGTATTTTTGGCAACAGCCACAATGCTCTGCGAAACAAATTCATCAATGGATTAGTGACAGCAAACCTGTGGCCTACAACACAGTAAAAACCATAGTAGATAGGTTAGAAGAAAAAGGCGCAATTGAGCGCATTGGCAAAGACGGCCGAGCTATTATATTTCAAGCAGCCATTAGCCAAGATGAACTAACGCCAAGTGCAGTGCCTAGCTTTATTAAACGATTTTTTGGTGGCAAAGCCAGTGGGTTAATCGCCCATTTAATTGATGACGACAAACTGTCGGACGATGATATTGCCTACCTTGAAAAATATCTTAAAGAGAAAAAACAAAACAAAGGTTAAAACAATGGACTATATAATCACCAATCTTGCAATTACGCTTGTAATGTTAGCAGCGGTAAAAAGCATGGCAGATGCACCGGCAAGAATACAGCTTTCACTGCTGCTGGTTGCGCTATTTGGTTGGTTTATTCCTTGGCATGCGGTTGAAATAACACTGGTAAATAACATTCAACTTATACCAAGCAATATAGATTATATACTGCCAAATTTTGATGCTTTACTTGAAGCAAATAAAGCGGCGGCGCAGTTTGAAAGTTCGCAAACATCAGCCAGTTTTTATCAACAAACACTGCAAACAGTTTATAACATTAACTTTAGCGACTTCTTTCTGCTTGCTATTGGGTTTGGTTTAACTTGGTTTTTGCTCGATATTGTTCGTTACCGTGCTTATTTAGCTAAACTCAATAAAACCGCACAAAACGCTAACCAAATTTTAGTTAATCAAAACTATAGTCAGAAGCTGCTATTTAACCGCCAGATACAACTACAAATTTCGCCGCTTGTACCAACGGCAATGGCAACTGGTACATTAAAACCGGTTATCTGGTTAAATAAAGAGGCGGTTAACTCTGCTGAGCTCAACTCAATTTTATTGCACGAAATAACCCACTTGGAAAAATTTGATCCACTGTTGAAATGGCTCACACAACTAGCCAAACGAATATTTTTCTGGAACCCGCTGGTGATTGTTTTATTGAAAAAAATTGATCTACTGATTGAGATGCGCTGCGACCAAAATTGCTTTGAGATTAAGCGCGAGCAATACTGTATCGACCTTGCACAAATAATTCTCAATAGCCAACAACAGCTAAAAAAATTAGATGTAAACGTAAGTGGATTTACCTCCATTAACAATCAAGCAAACGCAAATATAACTCGCCTAGAGTCGTTATCTAAGGAAAAGCCGATGAAAATGAAATTTATTGCGATAGCGACCTGCAGTATCTTATTTAGCTCGATTGCTGGGGCACACATAAATAGTGCAACCACAGCCAAGTTTAGATCTTTCCCAGAATCAATAGATTTACACCAGTTTGCATTAGACACTAAAGCACGACGTGAAAATGTGCAAAAACTTAAGATTTACCTACCTGAAACGGAAAACAATTCCGCATACAACACACAAATGAAACAGCTTGTTGAATTGAGTGAAAACGCTTTGACACCAAATACTAACGAGCTGAATGAAATAGTTCATAACATTGAATCTTGGTATGCCAACAGGCAGCAACTGAGTCCTTGGCAAGAACAGCGAATTAAATTACATACTTTTTCGATTCAACACTTTTTACTACAAAAGCAGCGAAAAAATGCTGAAATAGTAACCTTAACCAACACTTTATTTGGCTCGCTTGAGGCATTGCCACAAGCTTATAGACACAGAACAGCAAGCGCGCTAATGCATCAACAGCAAAACGAGCAAGCTTTAAACATATTAGCTCAATTTAACTTTGACGACGCTAAGGTTGCCATTGGTAATGTTATCCTAACGGTAGATGCTTATATGCTGCAGGGTGAGTATGAAAATGCTCTGAATTTGTTGGATAAACGCTTAGCCCTACAGCCAAACAATCAAGACTTAGTTCGTCTACTTACAGTTAAGTATCAAGTACTCAATTTTATCGGTGACCAAGCCCAGGCTGATGAGATAAAACAAACACTGGAAAATCAATATAATGTGAACCGGGTAAAAACCCGAGATTTTGCTAATCACCCAGTGCGTCTGCATTGGGCACCAGTGTTGGATCATATTTAGCAGTTGTTTGAAGCAAATTGGGAGTTAGATAGGTAGTGTTATCTGATTGATTTATCGTGGATAAATTCTGGTATGTGGCAGTGTATGCTATGAAGTATTCTTTTTCCACCAATTGAGCGGCTTATTATTTGCGTCATAAACGTTGCCATACCACCATTTAGAATCTGGTACTTTGCGCATTATGTTTTTCATTGATCTTTCAATATTGCCAAAATTTGTTTGTGATAAATCAACCGTCCAAACGCATGCATGCTTTACACCACCGTCAAATCTGGAAGGCAGCGCTTCGAACTCCGACATAATGCATTCCATATAATTTGCCAGTTCATGCTTACTGTACAGTTTTATCGAAACACTGCCACCTCGATGAACAACTTCAAATTCACCTGATGATTCATTTGTTATTTTAATGCTATCACCAGCTGCGATTCCTTCAACTAAACCTGGAGAATATAGAATCATATATTCATTGCTTCCAATTTGTTCAACTTCAACTGGTTGAGTTTGGTCTTCGCTACCTTCTACAAACAAATGAATATGTCTCATAAAGAATACGCCTCTAAAACCAGCAAAATCAAAATAACACTATTCAACTAAATAACCTTGCTCGCGTTTAGTCGTTTGTTTATAAATTTTCGGTATCTTTGCTGATAACGCTTAAGAGCATTGGGATATATTTGCTGTTGAACATCCAGCATATTTAATGCTTTCTGGTATTGCTTTAAGCCGGAATAACAAGTGGCTTTACCATATAATACAAGCGCAGATGCTCTACCCAAAAATATGCTCAGTTGTGATTGCGACAAACACTGCTCAAATTGCTTTTGTTTGTGCGACGCTCTTATATTTTTATAATATTCGGCGTCTTTCAATATTTTGCTGTATCTAGGCTGGAAGTCTGCTGCGTTTTGCGCTGTATTTACTGTGTCTTCACTAGGCAAAAAGGCATCGTAGTAACCCGGAGCAAATAAAGGTTCTTTTGTATCAGTATTGACCTCATATTTATTGAAATTCTCAATTACTTCCGGCAAAGCCCATGCAGCATTTTTGCTCAGATAATTTAAAAACAGATCACGTTGCACCTGTTTACCACCCCACCTGGTATATAAGGAAGATGCATAAGTATTAATTAAACGCCGGCTGTTAGGGTATTTTTCAGCCGCACCATAAAACCAGTTATGGCTCAAATACCAACTGTTAAGTTTTGAGGTCAGGTTGATTATTTGCAGCATAACTAAGTTTTGTTTGTTGTCAGCTAATACACTAAAAGCATCATTTCTGGCCATAGTGGCTAAATGCCTAGTGGTATTTATATTGCCCACTTTTGTTTTATAAACATAACTATGTCCACGAATTAACCATGCAAAGCTGTGCAAATAAGTAGCTCTGGCCATAAGCGAATAAGGCTTAGAATGCGCCACCCATTTGTTTAAATGTTCAAGGTCTTGCTCGTACGCTAAGTTAAAACTGGCATACGCGGCAAAAAGTGCGTCTTCATTTTCTAGCGTTTGATTGGCCTCATACTGCTGTTGCAATTGAGCTAGTTCAGCATTGAGTTCGCCAAATTGATGATTCCTCAATTTGCTAATTAAACCTATGGTGTTTTGTGTCGCTTCATCGTAATCAGCAACATTCAATTGCTCAACATGCTGGTATCTTTGCAGAGGAAATTTTTCGCGAATTACTTTGTGATGATATTCAGTTAAGGTTAAGTCAGTTTTAATTTTATTGGGTATCACAAGCTCAGCAAAAGGTTCGTTTTGTGCTTTTGTATATCTAGCTTTAAAAGATTCAATTTTGCTAGCAGTGGAATTTGATTGTGTTGTTTGGCAGGCCATAAGCACTGTGCCCAATGTGAGCACAGATGCTAGTTGGAATAATTTCATTATCTCTCCATGAATATTACTGGGGGTGGTTCAGGTTATATACTGCCTGTTACATCAAATATTCTTTGATTTTGATTGTTCATATAAACTTCAGCTGCTTTGTATTCGCTGCTCTGTTTTAACAGGGCATCAAAATCGCCTGATTCAATTGCTCTCAATAAAGCAGTTTCGACTATATTAGCCAGTTTCACATTATCTTTTTTAACGTAAAAATAGCTGGTGAGTGGTAATTTAATTAATACATTTGGGTGTACAACTACATCGGTAATATTGTCTTGCGCAGCCCATTTGTCGACCACTTTTTGCGCTTTAAAAATAGGCGTTAAATAGTAGTCGAAACGACCACCGTCTAGCATGTGAGCAAAACTACCACGTAACGTTGATACCGCGTTAAACGAATTAGCTTCAAGAATTCTTCGCGTGACCGATGCTTTTTGTACACCTGCTTTGTATGCTTTTAATTGATTAATGTCGGTGAGTGAATTGAAACGATGTACGTCTGACTTGCGCACAATTAAACCTGTTACCCCTAGTACATCTTGATCAAGCGGTATGGTTACTGCCCTCATTTCTTGTTCAAGCTCATCATTTTTTGGTGCCCACATCAGGTCTAAATTGCCAACATCTATCATACTAATTTGCTGACGACGATTCCCTACCTCGACTTCAACCAACTTAATATTGTGTTCCGGCGCATGTTTAACCAATACTTTTAATAGATCCACTTTATAAAAATGTGCAGGGTCTGAGGCTTTTGGAATAGTAATTTCTAAAGCATAGCTTTTGGTTGCCAAAACAGTCGCAGCAAGCAAACCGGCAACTTTAATCAATTTAACCATGATATTTGCGTATTTCATTTGTAGACCCTCAATTGGCTTTATCAAAAAAAGCTCTCTAAACCACCAACAATAATTTTCAGTCATATTAAGTCATAAAAAATCCAAAAACAACATCAAAAATAAACATTTTTATAACAAGTGAAATGCAAATACAAAAAAAGCGTTACTGCTCAAGGCTGTAACGCTTTATTGGGAATACGTCTATTTGTTTCAGCTTATTCAGCGGCTTTGTTCTCAGCGCGCTTTGCTTGAAAATGCTCTTTAATTTCTTGTTTGCTGACAACACCATCTTGGTCAGCGTCAAATTTAGCGATAAATTCAGCTTTCACTTCAGTACTGTCTAATACACCGTCTTTGTTTACATCTTTTTTCTTGAACATTTCACGTGGGTGATGGCCAAAAGGTTTTTTACCTTTTTTTGGACAATGTTTAGGACCTTTTTTACCTTTGTGCTGCTCACGTAATTCAGCAAAATCAACCTTGTCTAATTGACCGTCTTGGTTGCTGTCCAAACCATTTAAAACAGTAGTTGCATTGCTAATTTCGCCAGCGTCAATTACACCGTCTTTGTTTGTATCAAATAATTTGTGAATTGGGCTAACGCGCTTTTTCTCTTTACCTTCAGTGCCTTGATTTGTTTCCGCATGAGCTGAAACTGCTACAGTTAATAATGATGCTAAAATTGCAGTGCTTAATATTTTCATAAGGAATACCTCTTTGTTTAGTTGACGAGGTCAGTTTATAAAAAGCAATATGAGCAGAAGATGAGGAAATTATAATGTTTTTTAGTCTTTACAATTCTTTACAAAAAACTTTAAAAATAATTTTTTGTTGGCCACTTTGTTGTTCACTCAGTTCAACAGTCAGCTTATAACCCAATAATTCAGCACTGCGTTTTGCAATTGATAAACCCAAGCCAACATGCTGTTGCTGGCTGCGCGCCTGTTCATGTCGCCAAAATCGTTCAAACATTTTGTTTAAATCATCTTGGGTTAAGCCATTACAATTGTTACTGATACTCATGATTTTAGTAGTTGCGGTGATCTCAATTTCCGATTGTGCCGGTGCATAGGCAATGGCATTACTAATTAAGTTTGCCCATAAAATATGTAATAAGTTTTGGTCGCAACTTAAGGTTAAGTCTTCATCTTCAAAGTTTTGCTGTATCAACAACTGTTTTTCACCTATTTTTTGCTGATGCAGCTTGATGATTTGTGCCAGCATAGAGCTGAACACAACCGAGTCAATTTGTAATTGGCGAGCATCCGAGTCTAACCTTGCTAACGTGAGTAAGGTATCAACCATGTTCTGCATTTGAATGCTTAGTTTTTCAATATCGGCAAAATCATCATTAACATTGTCGCTTGGCCATTTTTGCGCGACGTCAGCTGTTGCACGAATGGCAGCTAATGGTGTACGCATTTCGTGAGCTAGGTCATTACTGAATTGCCTTTCACGCACAAAACTATCATCAAGCCGTTGCATCAAATCATTTAGTTTATTAATAAACGGTTGAATTTCAGTAGGTATTTGTTCACTTTCAAACCTAAGCGCTAAATTGTCAGCGTTAATATTAGTTGCGTGAATAGCTAACGAAGCAACAGGATTGAGTGTTTTGCGTATAACTAGGACAAGAATAAGCGCAAATAATCCACTTAACCCAACACCACCTAAAACCAACCATTGCTTGTAAGACTGCAATTTAGCCGTTAATAATGCGTCATCTAATGCGACCGTTATAATCATTCTGTGACGCATTCGCCGCTCTGGAATAGGCACATTACGAATATAAAGCTTGGTGTCCGCTTTGAGCAACTGACTGTATATATTTGGGCCAGGCTGCAAAGCAAAGTTCACCTCACCCATAGAATCAGATTTCAGCAAAACGGCTGAACTTTGGCTAGTGACCTGATAGTACAGCACATCAGTGGTTTGCTCTTGTGCGATTTCCTCTAATATAGCCGCTAAATTTTCACTAGAGAATCGCTTTTCACGGCTTTCAAGTGAGGGCCGAGTTAATGCTGACCTAACTTGGTTGGTGATCAAACCTAGCTGATCATCTAGCTTTTCGTAAAGGCGTGTTTTTTCAACCTGATATAAACTGGTTGCGGCAAGTGCATACAAGGCAATAAAGCTTGGCAGTAACCAAGCAAGCAGTTGATTTCGCAAACTATTCAATTTCAGGTTCCTGTAAAGCATAACCCATGCCACGTTTAGTTTGGATCAATTGAGGTTGGGACTTATCAGTTTGAATGGCTTTACGCAATGCATATATGGCCGACTCTACTACGTTACTCATGGGATTAACGTGCTCATCGTAAATACATTGCTCTATTTCTGTGCGTGAGATCACTTGTCCTTTTCGCAGCATAAACAGCTCTAACAAGGCAAATGACTGCGGGGACATGGTTAAAGCTTTGCCCGCTCTAGTAACGGTGCGAGCGCTGCGGTCAAGTTGTAAATCGGCAACCGTCAAGTTTGAAGATGTGGCTTGGTACCGCCTGCGGGTTAATGCCTCTACGCGTGCAAGTAACTCTTCTATGGCGAACGATTTAACCAAATAATCGTCAGCGCCAATTTTGAACCCTTCAATTTTGTCGTCTAGTTGATCAAGCGCGGTTAAAAACAGAATTGGTACATCTTTTCCTGCTTGGCGAATTTGCTGAAGTATTTGTTTGCCATCCAGTTTGGGTAACATAATATCGAGTACAATGACGTCGTAGTCGTATTCAAGCGCATGCCACAAACCATCTTCGCCATCCCCAGTTTGGTCGACCGCATATTTATTGGCTTTAAAAGCACGCACAATTGATTTTCTAATTTGATCATTATCTTCAACTATCAATACTTTCATTTTATTCTACTTTTAAATCACATATTAAAACGCCCGCAATGAAGCAGGCGTTTTGGCTATCTTGCCTTCAGTATATACCTACATATGTTTTTGTAAAAACGCTTCGATCGCCTGTAACGCTTGGATGCGAGTATGTGCTGAGCTTAAATAGTGATCTTCTTTGCTTAAACGCACAAATGTGACGTCTTTGTCTTCATCTTCTAATTCGTCGTTTAAATGATAAGACTGTGTGTACGGCACCACAGTATCTGCAGCACCATGAATTAATAAAATTGGTGCTTTAATATTTTTAACATAGTTAATCGGAGAAATTTCCTGCAGCAATTTTCTACCTTGGTCAACCGAGCCAATAACATCCCCCCAGTACCTGAGCACCCAATGATCTTTGCCGTATTTATCTTCATCTTCGTCTAACATAGATTCAACGTCACTTACGCCGTTTATTGAAATTGCGCATTTATATAAATCTGGGGTAAATGCCGCTCCAGCCATAGCTGCATAACCTCCATAACTCGCACCAACAATACATACTCTGTCTGGGTCGATTTGGCCTTTTTCGGCTAAATGATTTATCGCATCAGTCAAATCATCCTGCATTTTTTTGCCCCATTCACCACGGCCAGCCAACACATGTTTTGCACCAAAACCTTCAGAGCCTCTAAATTGTGGTTGAATAACCATATAACCTTTTTTCGCAAAATATTGCGCCAACCAATAAAAGCCAAATCTGTCGTAAGACTCAGGTCCACCATGTGGCAGCATAATCGCAGGATGTTTTTTAGTTTTGGCGGCTACTGGATAGGTTAATAACGCTGGGATTTTTAAACCGTCGCGAGCTATGTATTCATATTCAATTACTTTAGCCACCTGCTCTGCTGGTATATTTTTACGTGCGCTTTCAATACGCGTAAACTGGCTGCCAGTATTAAGCAAAAATTCGCCAGCTAAACCTTCACCTTGTATATAAAAAACAATATTGTTCCAGTTCTCATCATAGTCACTGATAGTGAAACTGTACTGCGGCATGCTACCTAGAATAGACTTTACTTTAGCATCCAGTTTTTTATCGAAAAAGCTATAACTAGGTTTAAATCCGGAGTATCTAACGCCAGCAACAATCCGGTTTACATCTGATATAACAGACTCAACATCAGCATCATCGCGCGAGAAGATTGGCGCGGATATTTTGCCATCGTTCAGCGACATCGTGTAATAACTATCCCGGCCATTTTTGCCCGACGTTAACATTACAAGTTCTTGTCTGTCTGGCGTTAAACCAACAAAACTTTTGTAACGGTATGGTACAGTTTCAGCGAATATTTCAACCCATTCATCGTCTCGACTAACTTCAACTGAATGTTTATTGCTGCGGTTGTCATATTTTTCACGTACATACGGTTCACCTTTTGCGTCAACAAAATAATCAATTACAGCATGATTGCCCAAAGCATGTGTTCTAGGTTTTGGTCGTCTTTCTAACTTTACTTTCATTAAGTTAAATGGCGGTAACTCATTAGAACTTTCGCCAACATAAGCTGGCATATAGACATATTGCAGATCAGGTGAAATACCAACAATTCGACCTAAACCCGATTGCCCCATATAGATCCTGTCTCCCGGTGTGAGTAACTGCCCCAACTCTTTTTCAGCAACATCAAATACAAATGCAGTGCTAACATGATGTTTACCGATAAAACCAGGCAAAACCTTATAACTGGAAGCAACCAGAATTAATTTGTCTTCACTGACAAAGTATAAATATTTTGGGTTAACCTCTTCTGCATTAATCGCACCTACTACCTTATTACTTTTAAGATCCATCACCACAATTATGTCGCGATCGCCATCTGTTGTTCGATAAGCAATGCGCTCGCCACTTGGTGAAATCCGCACCAAGCTTACACTTTCAAGTGCGCCATATATTTCTGGATCGGATAAGCTTGTTTTAGCAGTTGCGAATTGGCAAAAAAGCGTCAAACAAACAATGATTAGTCTTCTCATATAATTTCCTGATTAAATGTTATTTTTATTTCCTCGGACTACAATTTGCGGTTGTTAGTCCATACCCTTGCATTCACAACATTGTTATTTTATTTGAAATGAAATACTGAAATATTCTCCAATAGGCTTTCGCCGTTACGTGATAAAGATTGAATCGATGATAAGGTTTCACGACTTTTTTGATGCATTGCATCTGAGTCGTCTTTAATGGCATGAATGCGCTGATTTATTTCATCCGCAACATTGGTTTGTTCTTCTGCTGCTACCGCTATCTGGCTCGACATATCGGTTATTTGGTCTAATTCCGACTTAATCACTGAAAAAGCCGAAGTACTTTTCTCAACTATAGTGACTGCAGCTTGTCCATTTTTTTGTAAAGACGCCATTTTACTAGCTGCTTGCGAAGCACCATTAATAAGAGCCTCAATTTGCTGTTGTATTTGGCCAGTCGACTCCTGCGTGCGTTTAGATAAACTGCGTACTTCGTCTGCAACTACTGCAAATCCACGCCCCATTTCACCGGCACGAGCGGCTTCAATGGCTGCGTTTAATGCAAGTAAGTTAGTTTGCTCTGAAATACCTTGAATCACTTGCAACACGTTGCTAATTTGTTCTGCTTCATCATTTAAGTTAACGACTAATTTGCTGGTATCACCCAACTCAACAATTAACTCATCTATAGTCGCTTTGGTTTTATTTGCATCTTGTTGGCTAGTCACAGATACATCATAAACACGTTTAACAGTTTCTGAGGTAGAAGATGCCATATTAGCAACTTCGTAAATAGTAGATGTCATTTGATTGACCGCAACCGAAATGCTCTCAGTTGCTTGCTTTTGATTGTCAATCAACTGCATAGATTCGTTCATTGAACTCGATACTCGCTTTGAGATACCGTCGAGCGAAACAATTTTCTCACGTACATTCGATAAGGTACTTTCAAAAGTAGTGATTAACGAATTAAACGCATGACCAACCAAACTCAACTCATTGGTGCCATCTATATGGCTGCGCAAAGTCATATCTTTGGTTGATGCTAATTTCTGTAAATCAGCCATGAGCGCTTTAAGTGGCGAATTTATACTCATGATTATTTTAACCGACAACAAAACCAACGTAATCACCAAGAATGTGATTAAACCAATCAAGTTATAAACTTGTGTTTGCGCTTCTTCGATTACACGATTTTTCGCTAGCTCTATATCCTGTAAACTCTTATCAATGACTCGCTCGTAACCTGTACTAATTTGCCTACCCACTTCTAACCATTCTTTTTCGTTTAAATCGATTGGTTTATCTATGTAATCTGCAGTTTTTCGGCGAATGTGTTCATATTTGTTGATAGCTTGTTGGTAAAAATTTTGTTGACCAAGCTGAGTGTTAAAGTAGTCTACCGTTTCTGGGTTAGAGAAACGTACAAAGTTATCTAAGTAAGACGCTTCTAACGCGGCTCGTTTCATTAAATCGCCATAGAAATTCACGGTCAAAGTGCCGGTTATACCTCGATAAACAGTGCCAACTAAAACAAGGCCGCTGTCTTGTGCGTAAACCAAATTTTTAAACGCGTTTGCAAGCAATGACAATTTGTCATTTTTTGACGCTAACAAGACCACTTGGTTGGTGCTAAATACCAAACTATCAACTATTTTTTGAAAACCCAGTCCTGTCCAAGTGTACTTACCTTCCACTTGCATCTCTGGGGTATTTAACTTTTTCTTTAATCTTTGAGAAGCCAATGCACGCACATACTCTAGGCGGGTTAATGCTTGTTTTACGACTTCAATATCAGCAACAAGTTGCTCAAATCGGGCAAACCTTTGTTTATCGTCAATGAACATACGGTAACTTTTTAAAGCACGATCGACAGGTATTCTGGCATCTAACATATCTTGTTTAAATTCAAGACCGATAGGCTCTTCTGGACTACCTGGCCCTAAATACATTTTGGTATAGAGCAACTCTTGCTGAATTGCCGAAAGCAATGGCGCTGCGGTATAAACGTACTGTTGCAACACCTCTAGATCTTCTGCTTGTTTTAGCTTTAGTTGAGCATCATTCAACTTTTCAGAGGCTAGTAAAACGGTTACGACCAGTGGGACCATAACCAAGGCAACAATGCGTGTTTTAATTTTAATCCGGTTAATAAACTTCATATGAATAAACCTAACAACAATCAACTGACCATTATTGAAATAATTTGACGATTCATGAGCAATAACGTAATCTTAACAACTGAATTTGAAATTGTCACTTTTGTTAAACATAAACCAGTGAGAAATTTTCAACTATTGAGGCATATGAATGAACGACTACCTTATCCCCAACCTTAAAAATGCTTGTAAAATTCTGGTTATGTTGGCAGAAAGCGATAGGGGTTTATCTGCATCAGAAATTGAAAATAAGCTGGATATGCCACACACCACAGTATTTCGCATTTTAAAAACACTGATCCATGAACAAATGGCATCAAAACAAGGCAGATATTATTTTGCAGGTAATAGTTTATTGAATATCGGCTTGCAAATGGTATCTACTAACAAATTACGTGAGAAAGCTGTGCCGGTATTACATCAGCTATCTGTACTAACAGGCTTCTCATCACACCTAGCAGTACCCAGTGGCTACAACTCACTAATTATTGAAGTATGTGACAGCCCTCGGCCAACCAAAATCGCTTCGCGTCAAGGAACACTGGCACCTTTACATTGTTCAAGCACAGGCAAAATATTTATGGCGCACCTTTACCACAATAAAATTGAGGATATTTTTAACGAAATTGGCTTTGCCAAGCGTACTGATAAAACCATAACAACGGTTGCTCAAATTAAAGAAGAATTGAAAAAAGTAGTCGCTAAAGGTTATGCAATGGATGAGCGTGAATATACCAACGAAGTACGGTGTTTAGCAGCACCAATTATTGACTATAGAGGCAATGCGGTCGCTGCAATCGGCATTACCGCACACGTAACCGATTTTACCCCAGATTTAATTCCAAGTATCTCAAAAATCGTAAAAGAAGCAGGCACTAAACTTTATTACAAAGCAGAGCTTAATGCATCTAAACCAGCTCACGCTTAATCTATATTTTTATTAGTTAGTTATTCAAACAAGGAATTTTTTATGAAGTTTTACCAATTGTCGTTATGTGTAGTGCTTTGTGGCTGCTCGTCTATGAACTACAATCCATTCGCAGACGAAAAAATATCAAAAGCACCCATTTGCCAAAGTAATTTACAAACTTTAGTAGAGAATGATTCGTTTATCGAAGTTAAAACACTAGTAGACAAAGAGTGTAACAACATTGTTGTGCAAGGTTGGGTCAAAGGAAAAATCAATAATTCGTTCGATAGACGCTGCAAAGCTTCTTACCAATATTTGACTGAAAGACCAGCGCTCGAAAAAGTAGCTAAATCATTTTTACAAAATGAATGTTACACCGAAAATCCTAACAAATTTTATTGGAAAACCAGCGTGAAAAATGGTTAAAAACCTTTGATTTATAAGTACTACATATAGTCAGGTGCAACTTGAAGTTACACCTGACTAATTAACAAGTACCATTGTTAATGGCTATTCGGATAAGTCCCTCTCGCTTTCACTTCTGCACTTCGAGCATCTTCATATTGATTGATATAACCCGCGAGTTTTTGCGCCATTTGTTGTTTAACTTGCGTATATTCGGCTTTGTCAGCTAAGTTATATTGTTCGTCTGGATCGTCTGCTAAATTGTACAATTGCACGTGATCATGTTTATAAAAATCAACATATTTCCATTGTTCACTACGTACACCAGCCATAGGTGGAATTAAAAAGCGTTTCGGTTGATACATATGCTCAAAAAAGAACTCGTCACGCCACTCTACTTTCTCTGTTTGTGTTATCAATGGCAATAAGCTTTGACCTTGATAAGACGCTGGAGCAGCAACACCTGCAAAATCCAAAATAGTTGGCGTGATATCTATATTCAGCGCCAATTTTTCAATTTCTTGCGTATCGGCTTTTTTGTTACGCGGGTCGTATATAATGAGTGGCACACGCAAGTCTTCTTCCCAACCAAACCATTTTCCGGCGAGCTGGCGTTCATTCATTGCGTAACCATTGTCACCGGTATAAATAATAATGGTATTGTCGGCCATGCCTTGTGCTTCTAATGCCTGGTAAATCATGCCAACAGCTTTGTCAACACTACTAATTGCACGATAATGGCGTTTAGTCATTTGTTGGTATAACTCAGGGCTGCCAAATCTAAACTGCCAACGCACTCTTGCTGCCGATTGTTGCAACGGCTCAGGTAGTGCTGCAAAGTCTGCATCAGTTGATAATTTAGCAGCAGGAATTTCTACATCCTGATACCAAGACTCAAACTCTTCAGGGTAATGGAATTGTAATTCTTCATCTCTGTCGTGCGCGTGTGGGTTCCAAAAGTTAACTGCCATTACCCAAGGTTTATCAGATGACTTCGACTGACTAATAAAGTCTTTAGCTAGCTCTGCAATATAATAAGTTTGTGGTAACGCTTGGCCTTTATAAGTTTCAGTTTTTGCTTGCAATAAAGGTTTAAAATAATCAAACCTGTCACTGTCTTCGCCCGACAGTTTAATTTCATATTTGCCGATAAACGCAGACTGGTAGCCGTTTTCTTTTAAAATGCGTGGATAAACAAGTGCTGATTCTTCAACACCTGTGGCTGGCTGTTGAAAGGTAAAATCATGCGTTCGCTCAGTTAACCCAGTTAAAATACTCACACGGCTAGAGGCACAAATAGGTGTTGTGACAAAGGCATTTTTAAACACTGTACCTTTATCTGCTAACTGGTCTAAATTAGGGGTTTTAATAATATCGTGATATTTGCCAATTAAATCCCACCTATGATCATCAGCTAAAATAAACAGAATATTTGGCCTTTCAAGTGGTTGCTGCTGTGTTTTCTCGTCAACTATAGGCTGAGTAACAACTGGCTCTTGAGTGCAAGCAACTAGGGTAAATAAGCCAGCTAGTGCCGCACAGTGTTTTAAATAGGGTTTGAGTAAATTCATCATATCTCGCAATTTTTATCTATTTCAACTTACCTAAGTGTACCTACCACTAGAGCTCGCCATAAGCTTTGTGTCGGTTTGTTAGTAGAATGAGCACTAGGCATTACTTTTACTTCGACTATGTCGTTTTTGTTCAGTTGAATACCATCTACTGATAAATAGATTTCTTTGTTATCCACTTGCATAGGTGGGTTAACAAATTTGGCAACTTCTTTGCCGTTCAGCATAATTTGAAAACTAGATTGACCTATTTTTTCTGATAAGGTCACCAAGGTAAGTTGATGCGTACCAACCTCTCTTTTATCCACTACATATTTGAAGTTTTCTTGTGCATCCAATATCCGCTTATATTGCAGTATGCCTTTTAGTTGCTGCTTTTTTGGGAACTCGCTTGGGGTTGATACTGTTGGCTGAATGGCAGTCCCTTGAGGTACAAAAGACTTGTCTTGCGTTAAAATAATTTTATCTAACTCAAACCCATCTTCACGCATAGATAACATCAAGTTGTGTACGCCTGCAGATGGCACTTCTATGCTGACTGTATTAGGTGTACCACAATGATTATCTGGCACCCTACGAGCAGATGACCAAGTCCACAGATCTTTACCGTCACATAACTGCAAACGCGCACTTGATTCAGGCCATTGATTATTTAACCCAAAATGTACGCCATTGTCTTCGCTGCCCGTACTAAAAGCTCGTGCCCAAATATAATAAGTACCAGGTGTTTCAAACAACACAGGGTATGAAAGCACCGCAACTTCCCCGCCAAATTCGGCAAAGTTTTCACCACGCACTAGGGTTTCATGGTGGTTTGCACGGGTGTCGGGCAATAACTCAATATAGGCTCCCCCACTGGCATCATCATAGTGTGGTAAGTCACTGTCTTGCATGTCGTGATGAAAATTGTATTGCGAAAATGTATGCCAGCTTCGTTTTTGGTCTAAATGCTGGGTTGCAAAATTTTCAGCTTCAATTGCGACGAATCCATCTTGTTCAACATGAGCAGTAACTCCGTTAGCAAATGCTTGAGCCACAGCACTGCCAATAACAACGCTTAATATAAAGGTCTTTTTTAACAAAATTGCTTCTTCCTACATTGAAACATAAAAATCATAACAACCAATTAAAACATCATACAAAATCATTTTCAATTATATCATTGCAGTTCCAACTGAAAGCTAACAAATAAAGAAATTGATACCCCCTATCAAAAAAAATTTAATTTTTTTTGATAGGGGGTATAACTACATTAGTTCCGTTGCTCTACAATTTATAAAAAGCCTCAACAAAAATAAAATAAAAACATTACAATACAAAAACTTATAAAAACAACCCACAGTTAAAAACCTGAAATACATCTGAGTTTCAGGCTCACAAACAAGCATACCGAACAGTGCAAAATATCAGTAAATATCCACTTCAACACCCTGGTTCATAAGTGACCACCGTTGACTGACTGTGATTATTTTGTTTCCCTATATATGTCCGTAATGTTATCGACAGGTTAACGCGGTGAAATAAAACAATTCCAAATATAGGCGAGATGCTCATGGGAAATACCAAAGTAAACAAACAACACAAAAACTTACACAGGTCGCTACTAATTAGCGGATCAGCAAGCATACTGATGACGTTGTTCTCTCAATCAGCCGTTGCGGCAGAGGTTAACGCAGCATTAACTGACGCAGACGAAGAAATGGAAACCATTGAGGTTTCTGGCGTTCGTAGCTCATTAGAAAACGCATTAAATACAAAACGAGAAGCGCTTTCGATTGTAGATGCAATATCAGCGACCGACATTGACGCACTACCCGCACTAGATTTAGGTGAAGCACTACAAGCCATTCCGGGCATTCAGTTAAATACGGATGACGGCTCACGTAACTCGGAAATTAATTTACGCGGTTTGTCAGGCGGATTTGTTAAAACAACGGCTGAAGGGCAATCATTTGCAACACCAAGCCGCAGCATGGGCACAGTTGGTTCTTCAAACCCATTTGGTTCATTTGAAGCAGGTGTATTTGATGGCGTAACTGTCGTTAAATCACCAACTGCAGATATGCAAGAAGGTGGTATTGCAGGTGTTGTTGATAAAAAATTACAGCGCGCTTTAGGTAAAAAGGATGGCAAATATTCACTGAATATTGGTGGTCGATACGAAGAGTTGGCAGAGAATTGGGATAAACAAATTAAGCTATCTGCTTCAAAACACTTGATCAAAGACAAACTTGCTGTCGCTTTTAAAATTGCCGCTTCAGAGCAAAACTTCCGCCGTGACACAGCTAACTTCACTCAATACACTGCGTTAAATGAAATTAAAGATCATTCAACAGAATACTTTAAATTCATCAGCAAAGAAGATTTAGAAGCGTACAAACAACAGTACGGTATTACCGACCCGTTATCAATTATCAAAGTAATTGGTAAAGCAGGCCAAGTAACTGAAAATTCACGCGGTGACCGTGTTTCTTTTACTGGTAATATCGAATACAAAGTAACAGATTCTCTAAAATTAGGTGCAAACTTTCTATACACCAAGCGCGACTTGGGTGAGAGTAATATGGAAGATGTGCAGTTTTCTATCGCGAACGGTGACGATAAAGGCCGCTTAGACACACAAAAAGTTGAGTTACTTGATGCTCCGATTCGTTTAAGTGACAATGCAAATAGTCAATATGATCCAGAAATTCATGATCCCGCGTTAGCAACAATCCCGGTTTATGCAGTTACCGACGTTAAGTTGACCAATGTATCTTGGACACCATCTAATCGATTAACCTCACAAAAAGAGGAAGCTAAAGGCATATTTTTATATGCAAATTACGCAAATGATGATTGGTTAATTGATGCCACGGTGAGCAAATCTAGTTCATTTAACGAGTTCCAAATTCAAGGTTTAGATTTACGCCATACCAATAAAACCAACAAAAAGTATAAACTAGTTAGTGGTGAAGAATTTTATTACGCACCAACAGGAATCAATGCAACCATCAATACAGGCAAAGGTAATTTAAAAAATGCCTCAGCGACAATTGAAGGCTTTGACACTTGGAATTATTCGGATGTTAACGGCGTTTTAGGCCCAATAACCGAAGAAAATGAGGGTCTTAGATTCGCCAACGGTTGGAGTAGAGTACCGGTAGATTCATTTGGCAGCACATTGAACCCTGCAATCAACCCAAAAAATTACGACGACTTTCCTGAAAATTACTTTCCTGCAATGGTGGATGCTCCAGCAGCAATGACACCTGAGGAGATAGCAGCTTTATCTCAAGAAGAAAAAGATGCTAGAGCAGAACAGCAGAAATTACATGATGACGCAGTAGCGGCGCGTGAGAAATTTGGCGGCAAGTCTCTTGATTATTATGTAAATGGTCGTGTGCAGCGTCCAGAAAGAGAATTTGAGTCGGGTGAAATCAATTTTGAACGTTATACCGATATTGGCAATGATACCTTTAGACTCACAAGCGTTAAATTTGGTGGTCGCCACTCTCGTGAAATCTTAAAAACTTTCGATTTACGTGTTGGTGGTGGCGCCATGAATTTATCACAAATCAACGAAGACGTATTGTACAAAGACAGGTTGTCATCTGACAACCAAACAGTCTACTTTAATGGTGATTACCCAGGCCACTACAACTCAAGTAACGGCTGGCGAGTGTTGGATTCGGAAAACCTTAAAGAGTTAGTTCAACAAGACATGGTAGCCTATGACAAAGACGGTAATTTAGTCGAAGAATGGGAAAAAGCCGACCCCACAGGTTTTGCGTTAAAACTAAAGAGTGGTGATCCAGCAGATAACGCCGAAAACCAACTGAACGAATTTTACCGATTTAATTTTAACGCTGACCAAGCAATTAATGCGGTTTACCTAATGGGTAAATTTGAAGGCGAGTTTGGAGATATTGCCTACACAGGTAATATGGGTGTACGTCATGTTGAAACCACTAACGATGTTATTGGTCAAGGTTTTGACGACGAAGGTAAAGCTATTGCTGTACTGACAGAAACAGATTATGAACACACATTGCCATCTTTTAATATGGCGCTCGAACTTACCGACGATATCGTGTTGCGTACTGCTTATTCTGAAGGTTTAGTTCGTCCTAACCTAATGTCTCAAACGCCAAGCCCAGTGTTTGAAAATGGTCGCACGCGTGTGCGTTTAGAAAACTCAAAAGCAGAAGTATTGCCCTACACTTCAAACAACTACGACCTATCACTAGCTTGGTATAACCGCGACGGTTCTGCTATCTCAGCCGGTATTTTTGTTAAAGATATCGAAGGGAAAATCCAAACTGATACCATCTGCCCAGTCGGCAATCATGAAGCATATGAAGTGGGTGAACTTGAACTTGTTGCCGATGGTAGCGCCACGGGTCTTTGTCAAGAAGTTGGTGAATACGATCCGGGTGATGGTGGTGACATTGTTTCAAACCGTAAAGTAACCATCAAAGAAACCTACAACAGTGATATTCCAATTAGAGTAACAGGTTACGAAATTGCCATTCAGCAAAAATTAGACTTTTTATCTTACCCGTGGAACGGTTTTGGTGGTGTATTTAACTTTACCAAAATTGACCTAGACGAAGGTGGTGGCCAGCCAATGACCCGCATAGCTCCCTACTCAGGTAACCTAATTGGTTACTACGAAAATGACGGCTTCAGCATTCGTTTAGCCTACAACTGGCAGGATGAAAAGTTATTAAGTGCTGGTGGTAACACATCGTTTTTAGGTAGTGATGCGCGCACGCAAACAGCTGGTGGCCGTTTAGATTTAGCGACCTCTTACAAATTCAATAGAAACTTAAAAGTGAACTTAAAAGCCTTCAATTTAAATAACCGTCAAGAGTATGAGTATATTGGTGGTAACGATCAAGCCATTAGCCGCATTCGTTACGCGGGCCGCATCTACTCTGTGAGCTTAAGTTACAACTTTTAATTTTACAGGAATAATCAAATGAAAAAACAGATTCTTGCAATGTCTATGATTACAGCCTTGTCAGCTTGTCAATTAGACAATAGTGATGCGAAAAAAGTACCAGCAAACTTTAATAATGAATTTGAAACACAAATCGGTTTTGATGGTACCAAAGGTGAAACTATGCAAGTAGAAATCACCTTTGGCCATGGCAATGCCACAGGGGTTATCGGTGTAACTGATGTCAATTATGGTGAAGCAGATCCTGACTACACTCTAGTTCCAGAAGCTATGTATGGCACTTTCACAATGACAGAAGCTGGCGACGGTGAATGGGCCTATGATTTGGATGAAACTCACTCAGAAGTTGCCGCCCTACGTGGTAACCCTAATGCAACGCTAACAGATACCTTAACCTTAACCTCAGTTGATGGCACCCAAGATGAATTGGAATTTGTAATTAAAGGTACAGATTCAACCAGTGAAGCAGAGTTTAGAGGTGCTTTAGTTGCTAATGTTTCGTTAACCGGCACCTTTGCTGCGGGTACGGCTGAAGTTTATGACGCTAACTTTGAAGAGTCATATTTTCAAACGGATATAGCGGCACAATATGGTGAATTTACCATTGAACCAAGTGGCCGCTGGACTTATCAACTGGATAAACGCCACCCAGATTTGCAATCGTTAATCACTCCTGAAGACTCAACTAGCGAAACCTTTATGTTGAAGTCAACAGACGGTACTGAAGTTGAATTCACGGTAAATATCACAGGTGCGCCACTTAACTTTGCTGCACAAATCCCAAGTGAAACTGACTTAACCAGTGTTTTTGCAATCGACCTGCGTCAAAGCAGTGAAATAGGTAGCAGCGAACCTCAAGAAGGTAAATTGTTATTCAGAGCTAAAATCACTGAGGACTTATTAACAACAGCCAAATTGGGTATGACATGTAGCCGCTGGAATGGTAATAACGACGGTGGTGGTGACAACCGTAGACTTGCTCAATTCTATGTTGATGGCGACAAAGGCGGTGAGTTTTCAATGTGGTCAGCTGAAATTGTTGCTGGCGGTTCATATGAAAACGGTAGCGCAGACTATGCCAAAGACGATGATAATAAGTTCATTACCGACAAAGTCATATTTGACCATATGTTCACCCCAGGTGAATGGACTGACATAGAAATGACTTGGCAGTACGACGCTGGTAAGGCACTTAACTACCTAACTTTGTCATTTGATGACACACCAGCTTCGTCTGAACATGGTGCTATTCCTGCGGACCCGACACAAAAAATTGTCGCACAAAGCGTTGCGGGCTCTAGCTTATACAAGTGTTTAAATGAAATGCGCTTTTTCGTGCAGAAAAACGCTGAAAAAGGCGGTTTGGGTGCACTATTGATTGATGACATCAAGTTCTACAAAAACATCAATGCCGATGTGCTGTTTGACACAGCTGATTTTGAAGAAAGTTTCTCAACCAATAACGCTGGCGATCTTGTTAAAGACATTAGCAACAACGGAACAACCTACTACAAAAATATCACCACAGACAACATTACAGTTGTGCGTGATTTATAAGCTAGCAATTAACCCATTACGAACAAAACCAGATTGCTGCTAGCAATCTGGTTCAAAGAAAAGAATACGTAATAAGGAAGAATGATGAAAAAACAATTCCTAACATTATCCATTATTGCTGCTTTAACTGCATGTAGTAGTGATGATGACAAAAATGCCACAACCGAAGCAACCCCAGCGCAGCTATCAGGCGATTTTGCAGGTGTAGCGACAAAAGCTGATTACAGTGCAAGTGGCCGTGTATTAATATCTGACGCAAATGACGGTGAAGCATTAATTTACCCAAATACCCTTGAAGGTAGCTATGGTACTTTTTCAATAAATGCTGCAGGCGATTGGGAATATAAGCTTGATAAAACCAACGAAATGGTCATCGCTTTAGTGAGCTCGGATATGCCGTCGTTGCAAGAAAGTGCTTTTAGCTTTAAGACGGCCGATGGTACAACGTCTAGCGTGGCCATTAGTGTAGATGGCATAGACGTCCCAGCAACATTTAGCGGTGCACTAAAATTTAATGTAATTTATGATGACGGCAGTGCATCTGGTACAGTAAAAGTGCAAGATGCTAACCCAGCAGAAGCGCTTTTCTCACCAACTCAAACACTTGAAGCTATGTATGGTGATGTCACCTTTGATACAGATACTGGCACTTGGACTTATACGCTTGACCAAACTCAAGCAGATGCAATTGCATTAAATTATCAAGGAGAATTAGACGATGCTGACGTGCCTTCGTTAGAAGATACTTTCACTATTAAGTCGCTTGATGGTACTGAGCAAGTTGTTACCATTACAGTTAAAGGCTCACAACTTGTGCCAGCTGTAATTGAAGGCCTACCTGAAGTTGATGAAAATGGCATCTCAGCAGTGGCGGTGAACGTAAATAGCATTGATGCTGCTGGCGCTTTAACCATAGTCGATCCTAACTTTGGTCAAGCTAAATTCCAAGTACAGGAAGAAGTTGCAACTGCTTATGGTACCTTCAATATTGATGAAATGGGTGCATGGACATATCAACTAGACAATACCAACGCAGAAGTTGTCGCGCTAAAAGGTGACGGTACTGCACCAACGCCTTTATCTGAATCAATTAAAGTGATGGCAATAGATGGCACCGCAGTTGATATTCCCGTTACAATTAACGGTTTAGTTGGAGGCAACTTAGCAGCTCAAATAAACGGAGATGCAAGTGACGGCAGTTTTGTCATAAACACCCCAGTTGACGCCCATACCTCGGGTAAAGCGACCTTTAGGGTTCAATACCCAGAGTCGGCATCTAAAGATGCAAGAATTATATTCCATGGTAAAACGTATAAAGGTGCTGGCGAGCCCCAAAGAACCATGGCAAATATAATACTTAAATCAAATGGTACTATACGTATGTTTAATGGCACAGGCGCAAGCTCTAATAGCAACGCTTTCGAATTGGAGCAAACACATGTAAAAGGCCAATGGTTCGATCTGGCATTTACCTGGGATGCAACACAAGCCGTAAGAGATGCGAATGGTGGATACCCAGAGGTTTCCTTGTCAATTGACGGACAACAAATTACATCTGCCGGCGGTGAAGTTTCGGGCATGCCCTTTCCTGCATTCGCGATATCTTCATCTATTCTTAACCAAGGATCAAAATTTATTGGCTTCGAAACAAAGAATGGCTCTGGTGGTCCTCTGTATGTTGACGATATAAAAATCTATTCTGATGTGTCAGGTACCACTGAAGTGTTTACCGAAAATTTCGACACCTTAAATGAAGGCGCTGAGATTTCAGTTGACTACACTAATGACAGCAAAACCAAACAAGTGGTAATTGGCCCAATAGCACCGTAAATACATCCAAATACCACTGCCATTTGGCAAAATGTTCAGAAAATAGCGCTACCCAGGTAGCGCTATTTTTTTAAATTTTTATCTAAACCAAGGGTAGCAATTTTCCAACTTATCCACTTTGCTTCATGAGAGCTCTGCAATTTTGTTGCTAGGATTCAATAAAGCGACACCCATCAATAATTAGCACACTAACTAGTCTAAGATAAAAGTTACTTTCAACACTATATATTGTTCAATCATCACCCTTCCACAGATAAAATAAAATCACTTAAATTTCAAAACCTTATTATAAAAAATTTCACGCAAGCACTTTTAACCACTAAAAATCCAACCAAAAAACACCACAAAATGAAATAAAATTACATATATTTAATTAGATTACGAAATACAAACCAAAACCGACACTACAAATTTAAAAACAGTGACAAAAAAAGCAAAAAACACAATAAATTATCAACTTAACACTTAACCACCAGGCAAAAACAACCTCAGTGTAATTTTTTTACGAAATTCAATTAAAAAATGATTGTTATTGAGTGGTTTTTAAATAAAATGACTATGTTTTATTGTTGTTAAAAGCTAGTTAACGATATTTTGAATAACTAAAAATCACCCAATCGAACACGGGAAACTCAGAATGAAGATCACAAAAAATAACGGTATCCACCGACTCAACAAGTTGGTTTTGGCACTCAGTACCGCTGGTTTAGTTTTGTCTGTAAATACCTCTGCTTTTGCGGCAGAAGCCGATGACAGTGAAATTGAAACAATTGAGGTATCTGGTGTGCGTAGCTCACTAGAAAACGCACTAAATACAAAACGCGAAGCACTTTCAATTGTAGATGCAATTTCAGCAACCGACATAGATGCATTGCCAGCCCTAAACTTAGGTGAGGCTTTACAAGCAATTCCTGGCATTCAATTAAATACCGATGACGGTTCACGTAATGCAGAAATTAACTTACGTGGTTTGCATGGCGGTTTTGCTAAAACCACAGCCGAAGGTCAGTCTTTTGCAGCCCCAAGCAGAAGCGGTGGTGACGTGGGTGATTCTAATCCATTTGGCTCTTTTGAAGCAGGTGTATTTGATGGTGTAACCGTCATCAAATCACCGACGGCTGATATGCAAGAAGGTGGTATTGCAGGTATAGTTGACAAAAAACTCCAACGCGCATTAGGTAAAAAAGATGGTAAATATTCGTTAAACCTTGGAGGTCGTTACGAAGAATTATCTGATAACTGGGACAAACAAATTGCTTTTTCTGCCAGTAAACATCTAATCAAAAATAAATTAGCGGTTGCGTTTAAAGTAGCAGCGTCAGAACAAAATTACCGTCGTGACACCGCCAATTTTACTCAATACACGGCGCTAAATGAAGTTGTAAACCATGAAACACATTACACCCAATTTATCAGCAAAACTGATTTAGAAAATTATAAAGCGCAACATGGTATAACTGAACCTTTGTCAATTGTTAAAGTAATTGGTAAGGCTGGTCAAGTCACTGAGAACTCACGCGGTGACCGCTTTTCATTTACCGGCAACATCGAATATAAAGTCACAGATTCATTAAAAATTGGTGCAAACCTGCTTTACACCAAACGAGATCTGGGCGAAAGCAATATGGAGGATGTGCAATTTAGTATTGCCGATGGGGATGATAGCGGCAGATTGTCAACGCAAAAAGTTACCTTGCACGGCGCGCCGATTCGTCTTAGTGACAATCCAAACCCATATTACGATCCAAATATCCATCACGCTGATCTTGCAACTATTCCTGTATACGCAGTAACCCACGCAGATTTAACTAACGTGAGCTGGACACCATCAAACCGTCTATCGTCGCAAAAAGAAGAAGCAAAAGGTATATTTTTGTATGCCAACTACGCAGCGGATGACTGGTTAATTGACTCGACCATCAGTAAATCAACCTCTTACAACGAATTCCATATGTCAGGGCTTGATCTACGTCACACTAATAAAACCAATAAAACATTTAAAACCGTCAGCGGTGATACATATTATTACGCACCAACAGGCATGAATGCCACAATAAATACCGGCAATGGCAACTTAAAAAATGCATCGGCAAGCCTTGAAGGGTTCGATACATGGAACTATTCAGATGTAAATAACATTTTAGGCGATATTCCTGAGGAGCAACAATGGAACACTTTCGATAGTGGTTGGAGCTCTGTCAGGTTAAATGCTTTCGGTAGTACCCTAAATCCGTGGATCAACCCGGTTAATTTTGCAGACTACCCTGAGGGTTATTTCGACCCTGAGCACGAAAACTACAACGTACAAAAATACGCAGCGGAAAAAGTTGGAGGTAAATCACTAGATTATTACGTAAACGGCCGTGTGCAACGCCCTGAACGTGATTTTGAATCTGGTGAAATTAATTTTGAGCGCTTTACCGATATAGGCAATGACACGTTTAAAATCACCAGTGTTAAGTTTGGTGGCCGCCATTCACGTGAAATGTTAGAAACTTACGATGTTCGCGTTGGCGGTGGTGCTATGAACTTAGCAAACATAAACGAAAGCGTTTTATACCAAGCGCAACTGTCGTCAGACGGCCAGACCGAGTATTTCAACGGAGAATACCCAAACTACTATAACTCTAGTAACGGCTGGCGAGTACTAGACTCGAAAAACCTTAAAACTATAGTCCAGCAAGGCATGGTTGCTTACGACTCAGATGGCAAAATAATTGAAGATTGGGCAATTGCTGATCCAACAGGCTTTGCAGTCAAACTGGCATCTGGTGACCCTGACATTGATCCAGAAGCTGGTTTAAACGAGTTTTATCGCAACAATTTTACCGCAGACCAAGCAATCAATGCAGTTTACCTTATGGGTAAATTTGAAGGTGAAATGGGTGATCTAGGTTACACAGGTAATTTGGGTGTACGTTATGTAGACACATCAAATGACGTTATTGGCCAAGGTTTTGACGAGCGCGGCAACGCTATTGCAGTATTAACCGAAGTTAACTATTCACACGTGCTACCGTCATTCAACATGGCTGTTGAATTGACCGATGATATCATATTGCGTACTGCCTATTCTGAAGCTTTAGTTCGACCAAACTTATTGGCACAAACACCTAGCCCTGTGTTTGAAAATGGCCGTACCCGAGTAAACTTGGAAAACTCCAAAGCAGAAGTTTTACCCTACACGTCAACCAACTACGACTTATCACTCGCTTGGTATAATCGTGAAGGTTCAGCAATTTCTGCTGGTGTATTTGTTAAAGAAATCGAAGGAAAAATCCAAACCGATACGATTTGCCCAATCGGCAACCATGCGGCATACGGTGTTGGCGAATTGGAAATAATTCCAGACGGTAGTGAGTTAGGCCGCTGCCAAGAAGTAGGTGAATACGATCCAAATGACGGTGGTGATATTGTTACAAACCGCAGAGTCACCATTAAAGAAACATACAACAGTGACATTCCTGTCACCGTTACTGGCTACGAAATAGCCATTCAGCAAAATCTCGACTTTTTATCTTACCCTTGGAATGGCTTCGGTGGTGTATTTAACTTTACCAAAATTGATTTGGACGAAGGTGGTGGTCAGCCTATGACACGTATCGCCCCGTATTCGTACAATTTAATTGGTTATTACGAAAATGATGGATTCAGTATTCGTTTAGCTTACAACTGGCAAGATGAAAAATTATTAAGCGCAGGCGGCAACAAGTCTTTCTTAGGAAGTGAAGCGCGGACACAAACCGCAGGTGGTCGTTTAGATTTAACCACATCATATAAACTCACTAAAAAACTAAAAGTCAACTTGAAAGCCTTCAACCTAAACAACCAACAAGAATACGAATATATAGGTGGCAACGAACAAGCCATCAGCCGTATTCGTTTTGCTGGTAGAACCGTGTCAGTAGGCTTGAACTATAGCTTTTAATCAAATTTTGCGAGATTAACCTAATGAAAAAACAAATTATTGTATTGTCAATGATGACTGCCCTGTCTGCATGTCAATTAGACAATAGAGACGACAAAAAAGTAGCTGCAAATTTTAACAATCAATTTTCAACCCAAGTGGGCTTTGACGGCACTGAAGGTAAAGGGCTGGATGTAGAAGTAACTTTTGGCCATGGTTCAGCAGCTGGTGTGATTATTGTTACCGACGTGAATTTTGGTGAAGCTAAACTAGATTACAGCAAAGCACCCGAAGCGATATACGGCACTTTTGCTATTGCAGAAAACAATGATGGCGAAGCCAGTTGGAGCTATGATTTGGACGAAACCCTCAGTGAGGTTCTAACTCTACAAGGCAATGTCAATGCTACGTTAACTGAAACTCTGACACTCACCTCGTTAGACGGTACAACAACTGATTTAAATATCCTAATCAAAGGTGTTGCATCAGACATCCCTGCCGAATTTAGAGGTGCGTTAGTTGCAAACGTATCTTTAACTGGTACAGAAGCTTTTGGCAAAGCCGAAGTTTATGATGCTAACTTTGCAGAATCTGCCTTCCAAGCAGTTGGCGAGACAAATCAGCCTAAGTATGGCACTTTTGTTATCAGCCCTGAGGGGCGCTGGGAATATAACCTGAATAAACGACACCCAGACCTACAAAGTTTAGTCACCCCTGAAGATTCAACATCTGAAACATTTACCATTTATTCAACCGATGGTACGCCAATTGAATTTACCGTAAACATTACCGGCGCTCCGCTCAATTTCGCAGCGCAAGTTCCGAGTAGTACAGATGAAACTAACGTGTTTGCAGTTGATTTCGCACAGAGTGGCCTCAAAGAATCAAGCGGTAAACTTGTTTTTAACGCTCAACTTACGCTTGATTTAGCAACCTTTGCCAGCATAGGCATGACATGTGGTAATTGGAATAGCAACAACGATGGTGGTGGTGACAACCGCCGACTAGCACAATTTTATGCACAAGCAGATGGTCAATTTGAAATGTGGTCGGCGGAAATTGTGCCAGGTGGTTCTTATGACAAAGGGTCTGCTGATTACGCTAAAAACGAGAGTAATCAATTTATCACCGAAAAAGTGGTTTTCGACCAAATGTTCACCCCTGGTGAATGGTCTACTTTTACCATGACATGGGATCACGACGCAGGCAGTGCATTAACTTACCTAACTTTGTCACTTGATGATACACCAGTTAGCTCTTCACACGGAGCTATCCCAGCGGATCCAACACAAAGAATCGTCGCTCAAACCGTAGCAGGCACCAGTTTATACAGATGTTTGGAAGAAGTGCGTTTTACCGTGAGAAAGAACGCAGATCTTGGTGGTACTGGTGCTTTATTGATTGATGACATCAAATATTTTGCCAATAAAGATGCTGACGTCAAATTTGATACGCCGGATTTTGTAGAAACTTTTTCTAACAATAATGTAGGTGATTTAGTTAAAGACATCAGTAGCAATGGTGCAAAACATTTCCAAAGTATAACCACAGACAATATTACGGTTGTTAGCGATCGTTAATTGACGAGTCTAGGTAATTTTTAGTTAAAAAAATCAGATTGTTATCAACAGTCTGATTTTAAGAAAAGAACAAATAAAGGAAAGATGATGAAAAAGCAATTCCTGACATTATCCATAATTGCAGCACTGACTGCTTGTAGCAGTGACGATGACACTAATACTAATCAAGAACAAGTACCTGCAGAGTTATCTGGTGACTTCTCGGCTACTGCTACAAAAGCACTAGATCCAACAGGAACAGTGGTTGTAAACGATAGCAACAAAGGTGAATCTATGATTTTCCCTGTCGCTCATGTTGGTGCCTACGGTAGTTTTTCAATTAACGCTGCTGGTGAATGGGTATACACATTAGACAAAAAAAATGCAGACATTGTAGCATTAGTCAGCTCCGACATGCCCTCGTTAACAGAAACACCTTTTTCGTTTAGAACCGTTGATGGTGTAACTTCGTCGGTTGCGATAACTATTGATGGTATCGATGTGCCAGCTACGTTCAGAGATGGCTTAACCTTTTCAATCTTTAATGACGACGATAGTGCAAGCGCGACGGTAAAAGTTGCAGATGCAAACCCAGCAGAAGCATTTTTTGCACCAGAGCAAACACCAACGGCCATGTACGGGGCAGTCACTTTCGATACAACAACGGGTAAGTGGACGTTTAACATTGACGAAACTAACTTGGACGTTCAAGCATTAGACTATGTAGAAGCCTTGCCAGCTGGTCAACAGCCACCAACATTAGTCGATACCTTTACAATTAGTTCTTTAGACGGGACTGAACAAGTTATCACTATTACGATTAAAGGTTCACAATTAATCCCAGCAACGTTTGCAGGTGAACTAACCTCTACCATTACCACTAATGATGGCAGTGCAACTAAAATCGTTACTGTGTCTGATACCAGACCTGCAGACGCCTTTTTTGCACCTAATCAAACACCGACAGCTACTTACGGATCTGTTAGTTTTGACTCTGACAAAGGTGAATGGACATACACTATTGATCAAAGCAATGCTGACGTTGCTGCATTAAATTATACAACTGCAACTGACCAGCCACCTAGCCTAGCAGATTCTTTTGTAATTGAATCTCTAGATGGCACTCAAGCAACGATTGCTATTACTATTGAAGGTTCACAGTTTGTTCCTGCTGTGGTTTCAGGTTTACCAGTTGATGACAATGGCGATTCAACTGCAATTACGAATGTTAATTCTGCTGAGTTAACCGGCACATTAACAGTCACTGACCCTAACTTTGGTCAAGCTAGATTCCAAACTCAATCTGCTACAGTAACAACCTATGGTACTTTTAGTATTGATGAAAATGGTGCTTGGGTGTATCAAGTAGACAAAACCAATGCCGAAGTATTGGCATTAACAGGCACCAGCACACCATTAACAGAATTAATTAAAGTTACCACTATTGACGGTACAGCAGCAGACGTTCCAATTACCATCGCTGGTTTAGCGGGTGGCAATTTAGCAGCCCAAATTGGTGGCGGTGCGGATTTAGCTTCGTTCTCAGTTAAGTTCCCAAGCCAACAAGCTACAGGTAAAATCAGCTTTAACGCATATTTAGATGCCAATACGCTGAAAGATGTCGACATGGTGCTTTGGGGTAACAATTATCACTCTTCAGATATCTATCGAAGCGTTCAAGTGATGGCTGCTAAAGCCGATGGTACTTTTGATATGCGTAGTTCAACATGCCAAGACCCGAGTGATTCAGACGTAAACTGCCCGAAAAAAGCAACCGATGATTTCCAATTATCTACGACTGATGGCAACATTAATGTTGGCGGTAAATGGTTTAACGTTGAACTTACTTGGGATGGCAGCAGCGCAGCTAAAGGTGTTCCTTATCAAATGACTTTGTCTATTGATGGTGCACCTGTACGCGGTACAGAAATCACCACAGATGTGTTTGATGCACACGGCTTGATCACTTCAGGTTTGGTCACAAGAGATGGTAGCAATTTCTTTGAATTCCGAGTAAACAAAGATGCGAACGCGTCATTTTATGTTGATGACTTAAAAGTGTTCTCTGATGTCGCTGGTACAACTGCAGTAATCTCGGAAGATTTTGATACTTTAGCTGAGGGTTCAGATTTAAGTACAAACGCAATTTCTGATGACTCTCGAACAACTGGAACGACAGTTGGTCAAATCGACAAACCTTAAATATACTTAGTTATATGCCTTCAAATAGCGCCAATCAAGGCGCTATTTTTTTCCTCCTCCACCCTCTAATCCTCTAATCACTCATCTGTTATCGAAGGCTAAAAGCACACAAAGTCATGAGAGCTAGATTTAACCTAGCTTAAATAATCACATTCAATCACAAGAAATACAAAATAGCAGAAATATAGACTGAATTTGACTTATTATGTTAATGTCAGGTAGTTTCAAATAAATATAATTTCAAGTTATAGCAGAGTAAACCATGCCCTCTACGAAAAGATTTAAACTCAGCCTCAGCCTAATTTCCGCGATGCTTGTGCTTACCAACGCACCTAACCTACAAGCAGAAATTGCAAGCGCAAATAAACCCAATATTCTTTGGTTAGTCATTGAAGACATGAGTCCTGCTTTACCTGACTACGGTGACTACACAATTAAAACGCCTACTATTAGTGAACTTGTAGAACAAGGGGTTAAATATACCAATGTTTATTCAACCTCTGGTGTTTGTGCGCCAAGCCGAGCCGCATTGGCAACTGGCATGTATCCTAGTTCTTTTGGTGCTAATCACATGCGCACTACTTCAAATACCGACGAAACGGGTTTACCTAAGTATGAAGCTGTTCCACCTGAAAATGCCAAAATGCTCAGTGAGTTAATGCGCCTTGAAGGTTATTACACCGTAAATAATTTAAAAACTGACTACCAATTTAAAGAGCCTGCGACCGCGTGGGATGAAAATGGTCCGTATGCACATTGGCAAAACCGCTCTGCAGGCCAACCGTTTTTTGCCGTGTTTAATTTTACCACCACCCACGAATCCGGTTTATTTGAACCCTATGGCATACGTAAAGTCGAATCACGTCATTATTTTTCTAATGATGTAGCGCGCATTGCAGAACTACCTAAACATCATGCAGTTAAAACCACAGAAAACGAAAGCCCGATTCATCTACCAAAAGATACCAAGTTCAATATTCCACCTTACTTACCTGATACGCCCCTTGTACGTCGCGATATGTGGAAAATGTACAACAACCTAGCAGAAACTGATCGGCAAATAGGTGCAGTTTTGCAATTACTCAAAGACGATGGTTTATTAGATAACACAATTATCTTTTTTTATTCTGACCATGGGGGACCGCTACCTCGACAAAAGCGTTTAATTTATGACAGCGGTTTAAAAGTACCTCTAGTGGTGAGATTTCCAAATGGAAAATGGGCAAGAACGACTGACGATCAGTTAGTCAGCTTTGTTGATTTTGCACCGACCACACTGGCTTTAGCTGGCGCAAAGATCCCAGAAAATATGCATGGACAAAATTTCTTAGATGATAAAAAACGTGAATATGTTCACGCAGCCGCAGATAGATTTGATGGATTTACCGATGTAATCAGAGCGGTAAAAAACAAACAATTTAAATACATCCGTAATTATCGGCCAACTCAAGGATATTATTTGCCAGTCGCGTACCGTGAAAAGATCCCAACCATGCAAGAGCTCTTGCGCTTAAAAGAACAAAATAAGCTCAATCTATATCAAGCACAATGGTTTCGAACAACTAAACCCGTTGAAGAATTGTTTGATACTATCAATGACCCTCATGAATTACACAACTTAGCAGGCGATCCTAAGTACAAAGACGTGATTGACGAACTGAGCGTTGAAATGAATCTTTGGTTAAACAAAATTGGCGACAACCCTAAGCTGTCTGAAAGCGCATTGATAGCTGAGCTATGGAATAATCAAGGCAACCAGCCGGTTACAGCAAAACCCACAGTGTCACAAATCTCTGGACAAATGTTATCGGTGAGCAGTGCAACAAAGGGTGCCTCAATTGGCTATAAAATAATCCAAAACGGTTTTGAACCCAACGCTTGGTCTATTTATACACAGCCAATTTCAATTGCGAAAAATACTCAAGTGAAAATATTCGCCCATCGCATTGGTTATCAGCCAAGCGAAATTACTACTTTAAACTTTTAACGAAAAATAATTTGGAAAGCTCTTGTTCTATCTGAGGTTTTAAAGCAATCAGCCTTTTATTTAAGTAAGGGTAAGATTCATATTCAAAAAACAAGGCGGCTTGGTAAATTTGGTTAATATGAGCCGTCTCGGCCCTTGCTTGAATTGTCTCAGCTCCAGCTAAAACAAGATCAACCCGTCTCGACTGTAACATTTTTAATGCAGCAGTTAAGTGGACAGTAGGGTAAAGATTTTCAGTCAAGTTATGTTCCGCATTGAATTTTAAGTTGATCAGTGGTCCACGTGGAAATGCGACTTTTAAACCCTGTGTGCGAATTTCACTAGCATCATTTATCTTAAAATTGGCATCGGCCGACCAAGCACTAAATTGACTACGTTTAACCACAACATTTAATTTGACTAGCTGGTCTGTTTGTATTATTTCTTCAAAGCCTTCAATACTTGCGCAATGTCCGTCTGTACGTCCGTGCTTTGTTTGTTCAATAGCTCTCGCCAAACTTGAATAAGCCATAACAAAGTCATAACCTAAGTTTTGAAAAACCTGCTTATACGCACTTTCTAGATGTTGAGCAAAAATGGAATTCTCTGGGGCACCACAAGAAAAAGTAATGACAGTGTCTTGATTAGTTTGCAGCTGCATATTCGCATAGGTTGACAACGGAAAAAGCGCCAACAAAATTATAATTCTAATCACCATAACAACAGAAACAGTTAAACTTGGGTGTATCATAACGTAAAAACAAAAAAGCGGTAAGTGAACGCAAACTATCACTTACCGCCATTAGTGTTGGCTTATTTAAACACTGGCTAACTGTTTAAATAGGCGTCGACTTCGTTGGCCGCACCACATACCACAGCAACACGCTGATGTAATGAAGTAGGCTGAATATCTAAAATACGTTGTTTATTAGCAATCGCTTTACCACCAGCATTTTCAACTAACATAGCCATTGGGTTTGCTTCGTATAACAAACGTAGCTTAGCTGGTTGTTCTGGGTTTTTAGTATCTTCTGGGTATAAGAAAATACCTCCACGCTGCAATACCCTATGTACGTCACCAACCATAGCGCCGTTCCAACGCATGTTATAACGTTTCTCTCGAGGACCTGTTTCACCGGCGATTAAATTGCCAATATAGGTTTGAGTGTTCTCATGCCAAAACCTTTGATTCGCCATATTAATTGCAAACTCTGAGGTGTCTGGCGCGATTTTCATCTCGTCTTGCGTTAGCAAATAACTGCCATTTGTGCGGTCTAAGGTATATAAACGAGTTGGACCACCTGTCGTTAAGGCCATCATGGTTGACGGGCCGTACAATACATAACCTGCAGCAAGCTGAGCATTTCCAGGCTGAGCAAACTGTAGCGGTGAATCCGCTGGTACGTCATCACGCGCAGCGTAAATGGTAAATATGGTGCCAATTTGACCGTTAATATCTATGTTTGACGAACCATCTAATGGATCAAACGCAACAATATAAGCCGCACCTTCTTTTCCAGCTACCACATTGTCTTCTTCTTCCGATGCGATTGACCGTACATCTGGCGAATTTAGCAACATATCTTTTAATAGCTGGTTAGACAGAATATCGAGTTTCTTTTGTGTTTCCCCTTGGATGTTTTCATCTAAGGTTGAACCTAATACGCCAGATAAAGCACCTTGACTAACTCGAAATGAAATTTCTTTGCTAGCCGCAAGTATGGTTCGCAAAACCATAATCAATTCTAATGGTACGCCATCCGCACGTAATGCTGGAATAAGTCTTTTCATGGCTTGATCCTTATACGTAACGATTTACGCAATTCAGCTCAGCGAAAGATTGCTCTAAACGTTTTACCATAGATTCTTCAGCTAAACGTAACCAAACACGTGGGTCGTAATATTTTTTGTTTGGTTTGTCTTCGCCATCAGGGTTACCAATTTGAGTTTGCAAGTAACCTTCATTACCTTGGTAATACTCTTTAATACCATTCCAAGTGGCCCATTGTGTATCTGTGTCAATATTCATCTTGATCACGCCGTATTCAATCGCTTCGTGAATTTCAGCCGCAGATGAACCTGAGCCGCCATGGAATACGAAATCTAAGCTGTTATGCGGCAAAGAAAACTTCTCAGACACATACTCTTGAGAGTTTTTCAAAATAACAGGGGTAAGCTTTACATTGCCTGGCTTATAAACGCCATGCACGTTACCGAATGATGCTGCTATGGTGAAGTTTGGACTAATTTTGCTCAGTTCTTCATATGCATATGCTACATCTTCTGGTTGAGTATATAGTGCAGAGCTATCTATACCCGTGTTGTCAACGCCATCTTCTTCACCGCCAGTACAACCCAGTTCAATTTCAAGCGACATGCCCAATTTAGCCAATCTCGTTAGATATTCTGCACAAATCTCGATATTTTCTTGCAGAGGCTCTTCCGACAAATCAATCATATGTGAGCTGAATAAAGGTTTACCTGTTTGCTCTACATGTTTTTCGCTGGCTTCAATTAAACCATCAATCCAAGGTAATAGTTTTTTAGCTGCGTGGTCTGTATGCAAAATAACAGGTACGCCATACAGTTCAGCAACTGCGTGGATGTATTTTGCAGCAGCTACCGCGCCTTCAACCGCAGATCCCAATCCTTGATGTGTATCAAGTTTAAGGCCCTTACCAAGGAAAAAGCTTGCTCCACCGTTCGAAAGTTGAATAATAATTGGGGAGTTAACCTTGCGAGCAGCTTCTAAAGCAGCATTCGCTGAATGACTCCCTACAACATTAACCGCCGGGTACGCAAAGTTGTTGGCTTTTGCATAACTCAATAATGCTTGTACGTCGCTACCTGTGGCGACGCCTGGTTTAACCATTTTGATTGTGTCTGACATAATATTTACCATTGAATATTGTTAACTGACTGACCTGTCTGCGTTTAACTGTCGAGTGTGACCTTGCTAAACAGCTACTGCATCAAGCTGACGAACATTATATATAGCTAATGACTTCAACATGTTTCAGATATGAACATTTGCACCACTAAACAGTCACTATGAAACATATTAGTGCATTTTTAATCATTCGTATAATATTTAGTTTTTTATAGGTAGGGATTACAAGGGTAGTTAACAGAACAACGGTGAAGATAACGTGAGGCACTCGCTTACAGGCAAACAGGGAGCAAGCACTTGGTGTGCCTCACGTTAAAACAGGAAATGTATCTACATATATTGAGCTATGTCTAATTGAGGATCTAAAATCGCGCCAGGAAATTGCACAACAACCCGGGCAACATCACATGCATGACTGATTGCTTGTTCTACAGCTAAACCTTGCAAACGCGCTGCCATATAAGTGCCTGCAAAAGAGTCACCAGCGGCTGTTGCATCCACTTGTTTAGGGGCTGCTTTAAACGGAATATGGCATTGTTCATTTGTTGAAAAACCAAATACCCCAGCTTTACCCGCTTTAATGATCAACTCTTGATAACCAAAAGGCTTGATATAAGCTTCAATTGCTTCCGGGCTAGTATGACCATATAGGGTTTGATGGTCATCTAAGCCTGGCAATAAAATATCCGCTAATGCATAACACTTATCGAAATAACTTTGTGCATGCTGTTTATCACGCCACAGTCTTTCACGATAGTTTGGATCAAAAGCTATTTTTAAGCCTTGTTGCTGATAAGTATTTAAATAAGCCAACAATTTGTCTTTATCTTCATCAGATAAAATAGCCAGTGAAATACCACTAAAATAAATGACAGTATCAGAGGAAAATTCAAGCGAATTTTGACCGTCTAACAACTCTATTATTTTGCTTGCGGCTGAGCCTTTACGCCAGTAGGTAAAGAAACGTTCACCTGTGCTGTCAGTATTAATGCTATAAATACCGATATTAGCTTGCGGGTGCTGCCACATATATTGAGTGCCAACACCATATTGTTGGCACTGCGCAACCAGTTGTTGGCTATAATTGTCTTGGCCAACCCCTGTCATAAATTCAACCGACAAATCTTGGTCAAATCGTTTTGCATACACAGCAGTGTTGAGCACATCCCCAGCAAAAGATTTATGCAGTGAGCAGGCATCTTTTTCTCGCAGCTCTAACATAGCTTCGCCAATTACAACTAATGTACTCATTTTTGCTCCTGAATTTATTTAGCGAAACCGTTATTATTTAAGTAATTTTGCCATTGAGCAAAAGTCACTATGTCTTTGGCTTTTTCCCAACCATAACCAGCTTTGTATTCGATTTGGCCTTTGCTGTCGGTTTCCAACAAAATAAGAGCATGGCCTTGGTCATAAACACCGTTGCTTAAAACAGTCTTAAAACTCAATATTCTTGACGGTTCCACGGCAACTGCTGTGCCTAAACCGTAACCATCCATCACTTCCCAGGCGGCAAACCAACCTTTTGCTTGATTTGAAGCTGTAGTTGCTTTTTCATCATGTGTGGTTATACCCACAGTAACAGGCAAACTAGCTGCAACTTTGCCATCAACATAAAAAGTTGATGTTACATTAAATAATCGCTGACCAAGTTCAATGCTGATAAGCTTCTCTTCTTGGTAAGTTTTACCTTGAATATCGTGTTCGTAATATAATTTGAAACTGGTTTTAGCTGTGGTCTGCTCAAGTATTTCCCACTTAACCCAAGTTTCTAATGGCTCTCTCTTGCCATTTAACCATAATGATGTACCACCACAACCTGCAGTTGGGCCAACGTGATAGTTGTCTAAACCTTCACCATGATCTTCGTGATAACTTTGCCCTTTTTCAAAATGTGCTTTGTACCACTTGTTAACGATTGGATAATTAACTCGTTTTAACCAACAATCAACACCTGAGTTTTCTGCACCGCTGCGCGCTGCAGGACCATATGCTCTGAAGGCGACTAAATCATTTTCCCATGCAAAATCGTCTTTACGCTCTGGCACATAACGTGCGAAAGTTGATCTGTTATCTGCTTGGTTTGCTGCTGTTGCACCTGTGTTATCTGAATCGCTTGTTGATGTACAACCAATTATTAAAGATGCGACTAATGCACTTAATACACCCGTTCGAAACATATTAGCCTCTCAATTTTTCTGTTTTTAGCTAGTTATAAAAAGTTAGCACCGCCAAGGCGGTGCTAAAAGGTTACTTATACGTCGTATGTTGTTGATGCAGTGTCACCACCACGACCAGTCCAGTTAGTATGGAAGAACTGGCCACGTGGTGTGTCGATGCGCTCATATGTATGTGCACCGAAGAAGTCACGTTGTGCTTGCAATAAATTAGCCGGTAAACGTTCACTTCTGAAGCCGTCAAAATAGGTTAATGCCGCACTTAAACATGGCACCGCTAAACCATTTGCAATGGCTTGACCCACTACGTTTCTCCAGCCAGATTGTGCATCTGTGACTGTTTGGCAGAAATAATCATCTAATAAAAGGTTGTTCAAATCTGGATTAGTGTCAAACGCAGTTTTGATGTTACCTAAGAATGCTGAACGAATAATACAGCCACCACGCCACATTAATGCAATGCCACCGTAGTTTAATTTCCAATCAAATTCTTTAGCTGCTTCTTTCATTAACTCGTAACCTTGAGCGTATGAAACAATTTTAGAAGCTAACAATGCTTGGCGTAAATCTTCAATAAATGCAGCTTTGTCGCCAGAAAAATTAATTTGTGGACCGTTTATTTTCTTCGCAGCTTCTACACGTGTTGCTTTTTGCGCAGAAATACAACGTGCAAATACTGATTCAGCAATCAAAGTTAGTGGTACACCTAGATCAAGTGCAGTTACACCTGTCCATTTACCTGTACCTTTTTGCCCTGCTGTATCTAAAATTTTCTCAACTAATGGC
>NZ_JH767530.1:42886-92629 GCF_000281085.1 Catenovulum agarivorans YM01 | reverse complement strand
TTAAGTAATATGCTTCACAGATTAACTGCATGTCGCCGTATTCAATACCATTGTGCACCATTTTCACGAAGTGACCTGCGCCTTCATCACCAACCCAATCACAACATGGAATGGTTAATTCACCGTTTTCATCGGCTACTTTTGCAGAGATTGATTGGAAAATATCTTTAACTGCTGGCCATGCTTCTAGTGAACCACACGGCATAATAGAAGGACCTTTTAATGCGCCTTCTTCACCACCAGAAACACCAGAGCCAACAAATAAAATGCCTTTTTCGGCTAATGCTCGTACACGGCGGTTTGTGTCTGGGTAATGGGTATTACCACCATCAATAATGATGTCGCCTTTGTCTAAATGAGGAACCAATTGCTCAATAAAGTCATCAACAGGTTGACCAGCTTTAACCATTAACATAATTTTGCGCGGTGTTTCTAATGAAGCAACTAACTCTTCAACGTTGCTTGCACCACGGATATTCTTGCCTTCGGCACGACCAGATAAAAACTTTTCAACTTTGTCGTAGCTACGGTTATATGCTGTTACCGTAAAGCCTTTCGACTCCATGTTTAAAATTAAGTTTTCACCCATTACTGCTAAGCCAACTAGGCCGATATCTGATTTATCTTTCATACTAAAAAGTCCCACTAATAAAGCTCTAATCTGAGCGATTTTGACACACTATGACCAACCAAGCAATCAAATTGACTGAGCAAGTCACAATTTTGTATTCAATCTGAACTCTGGATAACAAGTTGCTATTCTGGAGAGATAGTTACCCAGAGTTTAGGTTATTTAGTTAATTAGGTTGCACTAGAGTATAGACGCCTTTAATATTTTGCGTTCTAAATTCGATAGTTGCTGGTTTGTCATCAGGTTTGAACTCAATAGATGCAACACCGTTAGCCATCTGAATGCCGTTAGTTCGCCCCGGGACCCCATAGTTTTCATATAAATACCCATTGCCTTCCATAGATGAAAAATGCGCTTTTTCAGCGTAATCAATCACCCGATTGCCATTAGCATCTCTTGCTTCAGCTGTAATGAGTACGTTGCCGTTTTCAAGCTTAGTTTGGGTTAGTTTTATATGGTCATATTTGCCGTGACTGCCAACCAAGTATGTAACTTGCAAATCGTCTTCTGCAACTAGTTTGCCTTTGGTATAACCTTTCACGCTTAAGTTATTTTGGCCATTTTTAAATGGGGTTTGCCAAACTAAACCACCCGCCGGAAATTTGTTTGCTTGTCTTGTGATCTTGCCTAAGCTTTTGCCATCCAAGAAAAGCTCAGCTTGTTCAGTATTACAATAAACAGTCACTGGGCGACCTTCTTTTGGCCCATTTCTATGTGTCCATGTTTTTGATTCAATGTAACAAAAGGGTTCTTTGGCCCAGTAGCTCTTAAATACGTAATAAGCATCTTTTGGTTGACCTGAAGCATCAACTAAGCCCTTTTGATTCATGTACGGAATTGGATTAAGTGGACGCAAAGGTGTTCCAAAATCTTTAAATGCCCATTGTGCATTGCCAGCAAAACCTGGGGTTGTTTCTGATACCATTAAATGCCAATCAAACAAATCAACCATGTAGGATTCGTTCCAATCCGAATCTTTAGCAACACTTTTAACCACAGCTTGGTTCATGGCTTCTTCAACAGACACTTGTGCGTCTAACAAACCATCTTTTGTCACTGGGGTTTCTGTATGTCGACCAACATGGCTCGAACCACCATATTCCATGTGCAAAAAGGCTGGGTACTTCTGCATTGAATCTTTAATCGCAACTTGGTATTGACCATAGGCACCACCGTACCAACCAGCCCAAATAGATGGCGAAAATGCATCCACTACATGTGCACCTGGGTAGTATTTACGAATTGTGGTCATGCGGCTTGGGTCTAATTCTTTAACCATTTTGTTTAATTTTGTTAAATAAGGAAGGACTATTTCTTCACGACCTCCGCCAACAAAATCTTCTTCCCAGTAAATTTCATTACCGAGCGACCAAAAGGCAATACTAGGGTGATTACGATTTTGTTCGATTTGTTGCAGTAACAAGCGTTCGGTGTTTTCTTCCCATTCTGCACCGCCTTTACCACCACGACACCATGGCAATTCATCCCATAGAATTAAACCTAATTCGTTAGCAGCTTTGTACACTTCTGGGTCTTGCGGATAATGAGCTAAACGGACAAAATTAGCGCCCATTTCTTTGATCATCTGCATGTCTTTTCTATGCTGCTCATTGCTTAATGCTGCGCCAAAACCTGAGTGCTCTTCGTGCCTATGCGTACCACGTATTAATATACGTTCACCGTTTACAAAAAAGCCTTGCTGCGGGCGCATTTCAAACCAACGATAACCTATTGTCTCATTTTGGCTGTGTACCGACACACCGTTTGCCAATAATTCAACTCGCACTGTATAAAGATTTGGTGAATCTGGTGACCATAGTTGTGGTTGAGTTACATTGGCCAAATCAACCACTAGCGAACTAGCTTGGTTAGCTGCGACAGTTTGCTCTTGTACCAGCTTATTTGCTGGATCTAACAGCTTAACTTTAATTTGTGCATTGTCAGCTTTAACAATTTGATTAAGTTCAACGGTAACTTTAGTTTCTGCGCTGTCATGGCTAACTGACGGCGTGTCAACTTGAACTCTGTTTATATAAAACTCAGGTAATTGTTTTAACCACACATCCCTTGTGATACCTCCATGTAGGAAAAAGTCTGCTTTTTGTGACGGGATTAAATTTGGATTGTAAGCGTTGCTAACTCTCACAAGTAACTCATTATCCCCTTCATTGACATAGCCTGAAATATTAAATTCAAACCCCAGATAACCGCCAATGTGTTGACCTATATGTTTACCGTTAACATAAACATCCGTCTCGTAATTTGCGCCTTCGAAGTACAAAATTGTATTTGCCCACTGCTGTTGATCAATCACTAACGTGCGCTTGTACCAACTTGCGCTACGTCGATAACCAGGGACCGCATCAATACTGTCATAGACATTCCAAGAATGGGGCAAATGAACATATTGCCAATTATCACTGGCCAAAGCTTGCTTAACTTCTGCAGTATTGTCTTCAAGATATTGCCAGTTATTGTTAATAAGCAACTGCTGACTTGCGTTTTTGTGCAAAGGCTGGCCCGCATTCAAATGTGTAGCTGTTAGCCCTAAAATAGTTAGAACGATGAATGCAGTTGTTTGAGCAACTTTCAAGCGAACAAACCTATCAAACCTCATTTTTATCTTCCTCGTTAAAATTGGCCTTACCACCAAACCACAAAGCATAACTTTGTAGAGAAACAGAGTCAAGATTAAACACATAATTAACATCAATTCGATAAATTATCAGCAATGTTATAATAACACCAAGTGGTAAGGCCAATTAATTTGAAAGAACAAACACAAAAGCCAAGGTTAAACTTGCCTTTTGTTGATTTCTTTAATCGAGCAAATAAAACAGGCTATACGGTAAAGTTATCCATTTCACGATTAAGCGCTAGCGCATTACTTTTAAGATCTTGACTTGTATGCGCTACTTTCTTTATTTCTTGTTCGGTGTTACTGGTCAATTCACAAAGCGCATGCAAGTTCTGATTGAGATCTTCAGTAACGCTCATTTGCTGCGAGGCAGCAGTTGCAACCACAGAGTTAACTTCATTAATCACTATGATTGACTGATTGACTTTTTCTAACGATTGGCTAGAAGCCTCAGCAACAGTTTGCGCTTCAATACTTGAATTTTTACTAATATCCATTGCCGCAACTGCATTTTGTGCGCCTGTTTGCAATTTATCAATCATCAGCTTAATTTCTTCGGTACTATTTTGAGTACGACTGGCTAAAGTTCTAACTTCATCAGCCACCACAGCAAACCCTCGACCTTGTTCCCCAGCTCTGGCAGCTTCAATCGCGGCGTTTAATGCTAGTAGATTGGTCTGCTCTGCTATTTGTTGGATAACTTGTAATACTGAACCAATCGCATCAGTTTCACGCTCTAACTCGTTCATTGCATTGGAAGATTTATTAATATCATTATTCAGCTGTTGCAACTTACTGACAGCATTTTTTAACGCTTGTGATGTTTTGGTCGATTCTTCGCTAGCAACATTGGCAGCTTCTGCTGCTTTATTGCCGTTGTTCGTTATTTCTTGCGCGCTCGCGACCATTTCATAGATTACTTGAGTTAAATATTCAGTTTTGATGCGCTGCTCTTCAACTAAATTTAGACTGGTCTTCGACGATTGATCCAAAGCCACAGTAGAACTATTGATTGTAGTCGCCTCTTGGCTAACTATCTGCACAATTCGACGAATTTTCTCGGAAAAATCATTAAATGATCTTGCACAGCGGCCAACCTCATCATCAGACTCAATTTTCAATCTGTGAGTTAAATCACCATCTCCATGCGCGATATCTTGTAAAGCTTCATTCATATTGTCCAATGGCTGCAACGCTTTTCGAATAAGAATGACAGTGGCAACTAGCGAAATAATTAATACAGTCACGCTAGCGATAACCGTTTTACTGAGTAATCGACCCAGAGTCATATCAAAAGTGTTGATCTTACGCTGCACTGCTTCTTCGATATCATCAATAAAATAGCCAGTGCCGAGTAGCCATTGATAACCAGGAATTTCTGCCGCATAAGCCAATTTAGGCGCTTGGGTTGCATCACCGAGTTTTTTAAATGCATTGTAATGCACAAAATCACCACCTCGTTTAGCTGCGTCACGCATATCTTCTAGAGGATGAGCTTTTCCATTAAGTTTACTTCTATCAATATTTAATTTTTTCTCTGGCACACGCCCAACACGACCATTAGCAATAGCATACATATCGTAACTATTAATAAAAAAGTATGTGCCATCTCCAAAATTCATGTTGTAAACAAAATTTTTAATCGCTTCATCGCGTTCTTCCGACGGCGGTTTCGCCAAAGTTTCTTTCATCGCCGATAAGGCCAATAGAACTAGAGACTTCAACTCATTTTGCTTTTGCAAGAGCAAAGTCTCCCGCTCAGCTTTTACCTGCTCTTGTTTGAATGACTCCATTTCGCTAATAATGCTCCATGTCAAAACTGCAGCAATAATAATCAGTGGCACGGCACAGATCATTAACAACTTGCTTTTCAATAGCTTGAGTTTTCTTAACATAGGTTTTTTTTCCAACAAAATAATCGACACAGGGGTATAGACTCGCTTTAAAGCATAGCCAACAATATAACGACACTCCAATAAATCATCATTTTTTTACATTCAACCACAATAAGTTACAGATAGAACTTCACTAGAGCTTGTCAAGCTTCAATAAACCAACGCCATTGGCGTAGGAATATTGTAAATAGGTTTACTAAAAACCAGTTTTCCGGATAGTTGTTCAATTTTAAATAAAGCTAACGTATTACTTTCTTTACCTAATACAAACGCCCATTCACCAGCATGGTCGAAGTTGATGTGGCGAGAAACACTGCCGCGGATTGGCTCATGCTCAACAAATGTCAGGAGTCCAGAAGTAGGTTGTACCGCAAACACAGAAACTTGATCGAAACCTCTATTAACTAAATACAAAAAATTGCCATTTGGATGAAGTTTAATGTCAGATACGTTGAACCACATCTCTTTGTTTAACTCAGGTCGCGTATCAGTAGAAGATAAGTAGTTAAGTTTTCCTGTATTTTCATTGACTGTATAAATACTTACTCGAGCGGACAACTCGTCACTCACATACGCCAATTCAAACTTCTGGTTGAAACTAACATGCCTAGGACCTGAACCTGCCGGTGCTTGTGCTTTCTGGACTAAATCAACTAGCCTGTTCATTTGGTTTATTTTGTACACCCAAATGTGATCCGTCCCCAAGTCCGCAAAGTAGACATACGCTCCATTAGGTGAAAATCCTGACCAGTGTGGGTGTGGTTCTTTTTGCCGTTGATGTATGCTCTTTCCTGCGTGCTGATGTTGCGCAAGCACCTGAACCTGCAGCCCATTGCCCGACAATGTGTATACACCAACATATGAAGATTTGTAATAAGCAGCTGCAATATGCCGCCCCTGATTATCAATCGAAATATGTACTATACCCGCAGGTAAACCATCTAAACTTGCAACATGCTTGAGCTCACCATTGCTTAAGATTTGGTAACTATGAATACTGCTACTCGCGTGCGAACGTTCAGCCAAATAAATCACATTTAATTTAGGGTGTTTAGCAATAAAATAACCATTGCGTTGACCCTCAACTTGTTTAACGTCAGTAAAAGTGCCTTGCAACGGCTCAAATTTCGCAGCATAAATCCCCGCATCCAATGCAGCAATCCAGACATAGTAGCTATCTTTGGTTGGTTTTGCCGACAACTTAACTGTGCTTGAAGCACACAAAATTGCGATTAAAATTATTATTGTTTTCTTCACCTTTAAGGCACTCTTATCGTTTTTATTGCAAGTATTGACTAAAGTCGACCCACAGTTTGCTGTCAGACAAAGGCGTCGATTTAGGTAAAAGTGAGTTGTTAATTGGAATAACTTTCCATTTATACTGACTGATAATTTTCATCGTATCTTGGTACTGATTAGTTGTTTTAAAGTAAGCATCAAACTCACCACTATCAATAGCTTTCAGCATACCTTCTTCTACCAACGCGGCTAATTTAGGATTAGATTTGCTAACAAACGGATACACGGCTGTTGGTAAATGCAAAAGTAGAGTTGTCTCTAATGCCAAAGGTAAATTTGAATACTTTTTTAATTCTGGGGCGATTTCCATAACACCTCGAGGAATGTAATCAAAGCGCCCACCTTCTAACATAGGGTATAGATTTGGTGTTTTGGTTGTTAATACAGAGTTTATACCTTCAGCTTTAAAAACTTTGGTTGTTGTCCAAAACCTACCTACACCCGCTTTTAAATCTTTAAACTGGGAAAAATTACCAATGCCCACAAACCGCTGTTCGTTTCCTTGCCTGATCATCAATACTCGATAGCTCATCAACCCTTTAAACATAGGGATACGCACTGGAATAAATCTATCTTCCAACTCTTGACTGGTATTCAACCACATGATGTCAATTTCGCCAGCATCCATGCGCATAAAGGCCTGTTCTCGAGTCATTTTATCAGATATAGCGTTTAGCTTAGTGCCTGCTAATTCGATATGCTCCAAAGCCATTTGCAACACGCGTTTGTTGTATTGCTGTAGCGCTACTTCCTCTATGTAATAATTAATTGTATTCGCTATGGCCTGGCTAGTACTCGTGCTAAGTAGCAATGCGATCGCAATCACTTTACGCACAAAAACCTTCTTTAATAGGGTATTTAACACCATTTTATCCTCACTTAACGTTTGCATTTGGTCGCTAAAACTTAAGCGACCACGTTTGAGCTAATTTAACGATTGCTACACGCCACCAACAAACTAAGAACTCATTAACCAGTAGCCACCAAATCCAACCGACAAGGTGGCTAGTACCGATGTAAAACCTTTTGCTAAGTTTACATTGCGCTGAATGTATTTTGTTTGAACAACAGCGAACATAAAACCAAATGAAAACATCCCCAACATACACCCCAACGAGAACCAAGCAACGTGCTGTAAAAATTGGCTTTTAAGCATATTAGGTAACAATGCGAGCATAGGTGCACTGCCTGCTACACCATGTAACATGCCTATAAACAAGGGGGTATGGTCATGCTGTACAATTCTGCTTCTATGCAAATCTTTTGTTTGTCGCACAACAAGCATCAATAGACGCAAACCGAGATAAATCAACAACAGTCCCACCGCCATCTCTGAATAATGAACAAACCAACTGGGCAACTGAAAACCCACTAGGACGAGGACAGTGGATAAAAACAGTAAAACCCCACCGTGTCCCAAGCCCCATTTACATGCATACCTTAGAATGTGAGACATTTTTCGGCTTGTATTAGCATAACTAGACATAGCGATTACATGGTCTGCATCAAACGCATGCAATACACCAACAAACAAACCAACAGCAATTGCAGTTAACATTTCAACGCCAAACATACAAACCCCAACTAAGCAAATTGACGAATAGTTTTGATGGCAGCAACCGCGGCACCAAAACCATTGTTGATATTAACTGTCATCACGCCTGGCGCACATGATGACAAAGCGCTAGACAATGCCGCCTGACCATCAGCAGAAATCCCATAACCAATAGATGTAGGTACGGCGATGACAGGTGCTGTAATCAAACCAGCCAAAACACTAAACAACGCACCTTCCATACCCGCTACTGCAATAACAATTTTGTACTGCTGAATATGTTCAATTTTATCTAGCAACCGCCATAAGCCAGCCACTCCAACGTCTGCAACAATTGGTGCATCGCATCCGTTAAATAACAAAGTTCGCTGTGCTTCTTTTGCAACAGCTAGATCAGAAGTGCCCGCGCAAACAATACAAATGTCATTTGGCATAGGTTCAATAATTTTAAAATTGCCAATGGCGGTTTCAGAAATTTGATCATAATCAAGTTGTTGGCGTATTTCAGAGGATAATGATAACCAATGCTTTTCGCTTAATCTGGTCATTAACAAGGGATTTTTTTCAGCTAAGTTATGCGCAACAATTGCTTGTAAATCTGATGCCGATTTACCTTGGCAAAAAATCGCTTCAGCCACACCAGTGCGATGTTTACGCTCTGAATCCCAAATAAAGTTAGCCATGCTTAACTCACTTGCTTAATTTTAATTTGGTTCCACAAGTGATTACTTGGATGCAGAAATGCAGAACCTTTTTGATATTTACGTACTTCTGTAAGAACTCGCCGTTGACTTAAACATGCTGCAGTCACTTGCCGAATCAAATTAGAGAGTTCAGGTTCTTGTGGTAACTCCGCAAGCTCAATAACAACACCTTTTTGGGTTATACGACACCGAATGTCACTCACTTCTGGCAAAATATCCCTAACTAAAGTTTCGGTCGCATCAATAAAGACTAAATCATCTGCAGTTACTTTGATGCCAGTTTCAATCCGACTTGCTAAACAAGGTTGAGCAGGCAATGACTGTAACCCGGTTAAGCCAAAACTCTCAGCTAGCAGGTATATTTCACTTTTGGTTATGTTTGCTTCAACAAAAGGGTGACGTACATGATTTTCGTCAGCAGCAGCAAGACCCGGGCGATAATCTCCAAGGTCATCCATATTGGTACCAGAAAAAATCACGTCGCTAGAGTGAGTTTGAATTCGCTGGTACAAACTACTTTTACAAAAATAGCAGCGATTAACTGGGTTGTTTTGGTAATTTGGGTTAGCTAATTCTTGTGCATCTATGATAGTTAAACGCCAGTTATGTGCCTGCTTATACTGGTTAATTCGTTCAAGAGCCGATTCTGGCACTGCAGGTGAAGCAGCGTGTATAGCACTAACTTGAGTAGATGAATACCTATGCAATATGTAAGTCAATAACATACTATCAACGCCACCACTCAGAGCCACAACAGCGGCTGGAAATTGGTCTACAAACGCCAGCAAATTTTGTAGTTTAATCAATAGTCCTTCTGGCATAGGTTTAATAATCTGTACAGACATTTAGTAACCACTCATGAGTTAAAACTCTCTATTAAATTTTGCTGACCGACGCGCCTGTAAAGTATTCATCTCGATTAGTTCGTCGTTTTCTACTTTAATGCTTTGATATCCTTCTCTCGTCACACACTTTGCTTTTATCCCTTCAATCTCTATATGCTCTCTGTGTAAACAGTTACGATTTGCCTTGAAATAACGCAAACCAATAGTTGAGGTTTGTTGAAAACATTCTTTAATGATAGTGTGTAATTGTTCGCAACGAGCGAGAATGCGAAAACATTCAAGTGGCCTATTTTTTTTTCCTCGGGCTGAGTAACTGATTAAATCAATGACACCCGTTTGTTGCCGAATTTTCTCTGCCGCGACGGCTATTTCTTCACCTGTCATGTCGTCAATATCAAATTCGATAACTTGGATAGAATCTTGATAAGCTGCAGATGAGCCGTGCTGAAAAACCATAGCTCGCAAAATATTTGGCATATTCGGCAGTTGTTTTGTACCTAACCCATATCCAATTGCGGTTAGCTGAGCAGCCTGTTTTGCAACCAAACGCTTTTCTTGTTGCAAATAGGCCAAAATTGCGGCACCAGTCGGCGTAATTCGCTCACCGCCAACACCATCGTCGACAAAAGTAAAACCATTTAGTATTTCTGCTGTCGCTGGCGCCGGTACGGGCAACAATCCATGGGCAGTTTTCACTAAGCCACCACCAATTGGCAAATTTGATATACTCCAAACACATCCTTGGAGCTGCTCAAAAATACTTGCTATAGCAACAACGTCCATCACTGAGTCCCAATCGGCTAACTCATGAAAATGCACTTCATCCAAGGTTTTATTGTGAATTTTAGCTTCAGCTTTGCCAATAATAGTTAGAATAGCTTTAGCAATTTTGATCACTTCAGATTGCAAGTCACTATCCTCAAGCATTTGGCAAATGCCCGAGTACGTGGTGCGAGGATCATGCCGATGTGAGTGCGAATGGCTATGTGGATGTGGGTGGTCATGGTGGGCTGAATTACTTACAAGCTCAAGTTTAAAAGTTAAACCACTTATACCTTTATTGATTCCTTTTGCGATTCGCGCCACTCCGACATCTGCCGGAACAAGTTTACTAATAGAATCCAACACTATAGGTTCGAGCCAGCTTTGACTATCAATCATAGCCGAGATAAACATATCCCCTGCAATACCACCAACAATGTCTAGATGAATATGTTTATCTTGCATACAAACGCCTATTTGTTTTCAAAGTTTTCTTTGGTCGTCCATAATCCAAGCGCGGGATTACTGACATAAAAAATTTCTTCTCCGTCCGGCATTGTGTTCCAGCCATTCTCAAGCTGATCTAATGGATAACGCTGAATCATCTCGTCGTAATGGCAATATTGATAATTTACCTGCTCAATTTCAGCCTGAGTTACTGCATCTTTTGGACAATAAGTCACGGAGAAGCGATCGTCACTTGTGCCATGAATCAAATGAGCTGCAGCAGAAAGATTGGCTTTTAAATCTGGGTTATGTTCAATTGCGGCCAAAGTTTCATCCGTTGTTTTGTAACCAAACTTACGGATCAAAGCATCAATTGACATATCTTCACCAAAACGCTTCAGCCCTGGTGCTAACACAATTAATTCACCACCATCGGCAATTGCCATGCGTGTTCGGTAGATAGATTTATTACCCAACCAAGTGGTTTTAAACTCAGTGGGATCTAGATATACAACCGCTTTTTTAATCGGCTTATCTAGCAGATTAAGATTATATTGTTGGCTCAATAAACAAGCTTGTTCATAGGTTTGGTAACTATCGCCACAAAACACCCCTTTCAACGCCAATTTCCCGTCTTCTTTACCTAATACAGTTAAAATAAAGTCAATAGGTAAATGGCTTAAAAACTGGTCATATCCTTCGTTTAATGCACTACGCACAGGCGTTTGCACACGCCCCATAATACGCTCCATACCATACACAGCCCCCAAGAAATGAGATTTATGAATAGTGTCTTCACCGCCTACACCAATAAGGATATTTTTGGTGTAATTTGCCATACCTATTACTTCGTGAGGCACAATTTGTCCCACTGACACAATTGCATCCCATTTGGTCTCTAACAACAACTTATTTACGCCAACATCCATGGTGTAATTAAGCTTGCCTTCAGACAATTGATTAATACGTTTTTCACCTATTTGACCAACGACTTGCACATCTTTTCGCCAGTAATGAGGGTGAAAAACCGATTTTGGAATGTCTGCACCAAACATCATATCAATTTCGGCATCTGTCATAGGATCATGAGTCCCTAACGCAGGCATAATCGCAACTTCGCACCGGTCTTTTAATTCATGGTACAAATAACTTGTAATAAAACCGGCTTTGGAATGGAAACGCGTTAAATCTGGTGGTAACAACAATACTTTTTTCGCATCAAGCAAACGTCCAGTAATATATTGATCAACAATTTGTTTAAGTTGAGCATCATCAATCAACCCGGCCTGTGCGGTTTCATGGATAGTAAAACTCATTTATAGTTCCTTGGTAATATTTTGAACAATTGCTTCTAATGGTTGATTAATATCAACAAATATCGCATCTACTGGCTCTTCAAGGGTTGCTAGCTGTGACTTCAATAAATCTGATTTCATAAAGTGTCCTTTGCGCCCCTCTAACCGAGAGAGTAAGGTATCGAAGTCGCCTTGCAGATAAACAAATTTCACTACACTTTCAATATTTTTTGCCAAACACTCTCGATAAATCTGTTTTAAAGCAGAGCATGCTAGTACTGCCCCATCAGCAGCTTGCCAAACTTTCATTTCTTCATTTAATTTTTGCAACCAAGGCCATCTGTCGTCATCAGTAAGTGCGATCCCAGATGACATCTTGTCAACATTGCCTTTCGGGTGATAATCGTCAGCGTCATAAAATGGTATTTTTAAAGCCTTGGATAACAATTCTCCAACACTGCTCTTACCACAGCCGCTAACCCCCATAACCACATAAATCATGACAAACCCTTAGCCTAAACCAAACACACTTGGTAAAAATTCACTGATAGCGGGAACATAAGTAACCAACATAAGTACAACAATCATAGCTAAGTAAAGTGGGATAAGTGGCCTGACTAATTTCTCAATTGATGTTTTCGCAACTGCACAACCAACAAATAATACAGAGCCAACAGGTGGCGACACCAAACCAATTGACAAGTTGAGTACTATCATGATGCCGAAGTGCAGCGGCGACATACCTAAAGCTTCAGCTACAGGCAAAAAGATCGGTGTAAAAATAAGGACAGCTGGTGTCATATCCATGAAAGCACCTATAACCAGCAAACAAATGTTAATCAACAATAATATCAATAATGGATTGTCGCTCAACGCTAATAAAAATTCGCTGATGGCTTGTGGAATATTCACATAAGACATGATCCAAGACATAGCCGAAGAAGCGCCGATCAACAACATTACAATGGCCGTTGTCTCTGCCGATTTAAGTAAAATTTCTGACATCTCACTCAATTTGACTTCTTTATATATAATCACAGACAAAATAAGCGAATATATAACAGCGATAGCACCCGCTTCAGTTGCGGTAAACACACCAGCAATAATACCGCCAATAACGATAAAGATCAGAAGCAAACTTGGAATTGCAGCTTTCACTTTTTCAGCAACAACACTCAATGGCAAACGTGCGCCTGTAGGGTAACCTTTTGCTTTTGCGTATCCAGCACACACTAGCATTAACGACAACGCAACCAAAATACCAGGCAAATAACCTGCAACAAATAGCGCAGCTATCGAAACACCGCCACTCGCAACAGCATAAATAATTAAAATGTTGCTTGGTGGAATTAACATCCCGGTAGTAGCAGAAGTACAGGTAACAGCTGTAGCAAAATTCTTGTCATAACCGTTTTTTTCCATCTGCGGGATCATAAAACTACCAATAGCGCTAGTCGCAGCAACAGCCGAACCAGAAATTGCCCCAAATAAAGTACAGGACAATACATTAACTAATGCCAAACCACCTGGCAGAAAACCTATCAGCGCCATAGCACATTCAATCAAACGCTTTGCAATGCCCCCTCGCCCCATAATCAGGCCAGACAATACGAAGAATGGAATCGCCAACAATACAAAACTGTTCACCCCACCAGCTAAACGTTGCGCTACTGTGGTAACGGCAGGGGCAAAATCTATAGTAAACAACATTGTAACCGCTGTTGCGATACCAATACTGAATGAAATAGGCACATTTAACAGCAGGAGAGCGAAAAACGTGATAACTAAAACTAAACCTGAATAATCCATAACTATGCCTAGCGCCCCCATACTTGTGATGCTAAATCTTTAATTTTATTAAGACCAAAAACAACAATAATCAAACCTGACAAAGGCACCGCAAAATATACGTAGCCCATTTTAATTTCTAGTGCAGCTGATGTTTGAATTGGTGACATGGTTAAATCCACCAACGAAAAACCGCCAAATACCATAACGTTTAATGCGAAACCAACCACAAAAACATGCGACAACATAGCGGCGAAAATTTGTCCTTTTTCTGACAACTTATTTACAACTATATCCAAACCTAAGTGAGAGCCAGTTTGATACGCATAAGCAGCGCCAAACAAACTAATCCAAATCAAAATAAACCGAGCAGCTTCTTCAGTTACGGAGCTGGGTGCTTGTAGAACATAACGTGAAATAACTTGCCAAGTTACACCGACAACAATCAATGCACTTAACAAGACTAAGAGTTTTTTCAATAAACTTTCTATGTGCGAGGTGACTGTATTCATTATTTACCCTCATTCATTTTTGCAATTTGCTCTAAATATTGGCCCATACGCGTACCTTTAAAAGTTGCATGGAATTCTTTAACCGCATTGATAAAAGGTGTTTTATCCGGATAAATCACTTCAACCCCAGCCTTTTTCACTTCTGATAAAGCCTCTAGTTCGCCTGCAAGCCACAATTCTTTTTGATACTCCACTGAATCAAGCGTCGCTTGTTTTAACCAAGTTTTTTGTTGGCTGGTCAAGTTGTCGTGGACATGTTTACTGCCAATTATCACATCGGGTACAGAGGTATGCTCGTTCAAAATATAGTACTTGCTAATTTCATAATGACGCGATAGGTAGAAAGAGGGTGGATTGTTTTCTGCACCATCAACAACACCTTGTTGCAGCGCAGCATATAATTCCCCAAAAGAAATCGGAGTGGCGGCACCACCAAAGGCATTGACCATTTTTACTGCGGTCTGGCTCTCCATGACGCGAATTTTTTTGCTGTTTAAGTCTGCAGGGTCTTCAACTTTGGTATCTGTCATATAAAAGCTACGACTACCAGCATCGTAATAACCCAAACCAACCAAGTGTGCACTTTGTGTTTCGTTTAGTAGATTTTGCCCCACTTCACCATTGAGTACGGCCCATCTATGCTCTCGTGATTGAAATATATATGGCAAACTAAACACTTTCATTTCAGGTACAAAACCTTCTATGGTCGCAGCCGATACTTTGGTCATAGCTAAGCTACCAATTTGCAGTAACTCGACCATTTCACGTTCATTACCCAATTGTGCACTTGGATAAATAACTATATCCATTTCACCATTTGAGTAATGACGTAACCGTTCAGCCATATACACCATAGCCTTATGAACACTGTGCTCAGTATCGAGTGTATGACCCATTCTAAGCACTACTTGTTGCTGTTCGCCGCCGCATGAAGCTAAAAAAACTAACACACTTAAGCAAAAAACAGTTTTAAACCACCGCATAAATCCCCCAAAAAAGAAGACAGTGAATGTCATCCACTGCCTCATGTCCTACTTGAAAAACAAAAAGTGCTCAGTAAAAGCACTAACATTCAAGCCTCAAAGAGTAAGCAAACACTCACCAACAAACTTTAAGGCATTTAAATTCATAACTTTACACTCTGGTATTTTGATACGCTTCTTTCGCTAAGCGATAAGTCAAATCGTGGGCTAATTCAAAAGCCGCACTTTCAGAAATTCTATGCTCCGCAACCATTTGTGCTAAGAATCGGCAGTCGATGCGACGAGCTACGTCATGACGCGCAGGGATAGATAAAAACGCGCGAGTATCATCATTAAAACCAACCGTGTTATATAAACCAGCTGTTTCAGTGACTGCATGGCGGTAACGCAACATGCCTTCAGGTGAATCATGAAACCACCAAGCTGGTCCTAGTTTTAATGCTGGATAATGCCCTGCTAGTGGGGCAAGCTCACGTGTATAGGTCGTTTCGTCTAAAGTAAATAAAATAATACGCAAATCAGTTGAATTACCGTACTTATTTAGCAAAGGTTGTAAATTATGCACAAATTCAGTCTGTACTGGGATATCTCCACCTTTGTCTCGACCAAAGTTCTTTAGTACATGGCTATTGTGGTTACGATATACACCAGGATGTATTTGCATAACCATTCCATCTTGCAAACTCATGCCCGCTAACTCAGTTAACATTTGTGCACGAAACAGTTCAGCCTGCTCAGCAGTAAAATTACCCGAGCGCACTTGACTAAATAATCGCTCACATTCGGTTTTGGTTAAGTTGGCTGTTTTTGCAGTTGCATGGCCATGATCTGTTGCAGTAGCGCCGTGTGCTTGGAAAAATGCACGTCTATTACGAATTGCCGCTAAATACCCTTGCCAACTGCCACAATCTTGCCCTGTTTTTTCGGCTAACGTTTGTAAATTTTGTGCAAAATTACCATTTTCTGGATCAACAATATCATCTGGACGGAAAGTGGTAATAACGGTTTTGTCTAGTCCGGTGCCTTTCAACTGGGCATGATAACTCAAGTCATCCAAACCACCTTCTGTGGTAGCCAACAATTCGATGTTAAATTTTTCTAACAGAGCGCGAGGTTTAAACTCGTCGCTTGCCAATATTTCATTGATTCTATCGTAAAAAAAGTCAGCTGAAGCTTCGGTCAATTCAACTTCAAAGCCGAATATGCTGCACAACACATGATCCATCCACATGCGAGACGGCGTCCCATGAAATAAATAATAGTGTTTAGCAAAACAACGCCATATTTTGCGGTAGTCTGTTTCGACTAAACCACCGTCTAACCTAGATATGCCAAGAGACTCCAAACTAACCCCTTGGCTATACAACATCCTAAACACATAATGATCTGGGATGATGAGCAGTTCTGCAGCATTCGAAAAATTATTGTTTTCTGCAAACCAACGCGGATCAGTGTGCCCGTGTGGGCTTACAATCGGTAAATTTTTAATTGACGCATACAATTCTCGGCTGATATCCCTCAGTTTTTTATCAGCACTGAACAAACGGTCTTCATGAATTGAATACGGAGTAAAGTTAGCCATTACAACCTCTTAATATATTTATTGCCGGTTAAGCCAAAGAAGATAAAAAGCCATCAAGTTCGCGATAAGCACGAACGACAGAGTCGACAAACTGCGGATTGGCAAGCAGCTCTTTTTCAACAATTCCGTCAATTTGTAAAAACGCTTTTACATCTTGAGCGATATCCCCGGAAAATCGAGCAACAAGGGCACAAATACTTTGTTGTTTTGGATCAGCAATGTCTGCCTGCTGTTCAACACGCGAAACAACAAAACGAATCCAAGCAGCAACCACAATCGACAAGTGCGCAATTGGCCTATTCGCGGCCAAATTTTCTTTAATTGGTTCCAAAGTACGTACTGGGATTTTTAAAGAACCATCGGCAGCAATTTGAATCAACAAATGACGGATTGATGGATTGTCGTAACGCTCAATAATAGCGGTAGCGTAATCGTGTAAGTCCAAGCCGGCAGGTGCTTCAATACTTGGTATAATCTCTTGCTCAAGCAATTCTGTAATAAAAGCTCTAACCTTGCGATTGTTAATAGCGTTATAAACCGTATCTATATTTAGCAAAGAGCCGATATAAGCAAGCGCAGAATGTGTGCCATTTAAGATTCTTAGTTTAGTTTTTTCAAAGCCCGCAACATCATTGGTAAACAAAACACCTGCTTGTTCCCAAGCTGGGCGAGGCATACCTTTAATATCTTCAATTACCCATTGAGCAAACGGTTCTCGTTGCACTGGCACTGAATCTGTGTACGAGAGCTTTTGCTCAACCGCACTAACTGTGGCGTCTTCAGTTTTCGGAGTAATACAATCAACCATAGTGTTTGGAAACTTAGCATTAGCTTCAATCCAATTCGCTAAATCTGGACTAATTTCACGAGCTAAAGCAACGGTCGCTTTCTTTAGCTTGTCACCATTATGCGGTAAGTTATCGCAGGCGATAACGTTAAATGCGCTCTGCCCCTTTTCAAAACGGCCCAACAAACCCGCGACCAAAATACCTATCGCAGTTTTCGGCGAAGATATATTTTGGATGTCATGCTGTACATTGGCAACCTTGGTATCAAGCGTGCCAGCTTCGTTCAGGCAATAACCTTTTTCAGTCACAGTTAAAGAGACAAGTTTTACCGAAGGCAGTGCTAGCGTTGCGAGCACTTCTGTCATTTGTTTTGAAGCAACTAAAGCCTGTTTGATTGAGCCAATAATCTGAAAATTTTGTTCTTTCCCACAGATAACATTGGTATATAAACCATCTTGACGATTTATGTGATTTTTGAGTTCTTCATTACTAAACGCAACAGCACAAATTCCCCAGCTCAAATCACCAGTTTTATTTAATACCGCATCTGTAAAAACCGCTTGATGAGAACGATGGAACGCACCCAACCCTAAGTGGACTATACCTATATTTAATTTTTCTCGATCATACTTCGGAGTCCCTACACCTGAATTTACTAGGCTAGACGAGTGCTGAGTTAAATATTCGTTACTAAGTTGCATACATTCACCAAGGTTGATGGTTAGACAAAATGCGTGTTATTGATTGATTTTGCCAACATTTAATCAAATAATAAAGAAAAATTATAGTTTAAATCGCTCCGCAGTCAAGTGGCCTTACCAATTATTTTTTACTATAATCTAACATTCTCATTCCAGAAACTAAAACTTTGCTAAGCTTTGTAAAGACTTGAACAAATTTATTAATGTAGCCATTTATGCCGTCTAAACTTGTATCTAACTCGTGTGACAACCAACCAAATATAGTGCGCTCGCTAAATGCATACGCCATTGGGTTATTCATCACGCTTGTTTTAGGATGTAACGCTGCGCTCGCCAAAGACTTGGTTTTAGTTACCCCTAGCAGTTCAGCAATTGACGTTCGTGGAAACTACGCCAGCGCGCTATTAATTGAGGCACTTAATCATTCATCTCCCAACAAGTACAATGTCGTTTTTAGCGAGCCAATGAATGAAGCTCGTGCAGAACGGCAAATGCACCACGGCATACATGCACATGTAATGTGGGCGGCAGCTCGGACGGAGTGGGATAAAACACTGATAGCTGTAAAAAGGCCTTTGTTAAGAGGATTGTTAGGCCAACGCGTATTATTAATAAACCAATATAAACAGCCCATATTTGAGCAAATAACCGACATTGAACAACTCAAAAAACTCAAATTAGGCACAGGCCATGTTTGGTCTATTACTAGAATTTTTCAGCAAAATAATTTCAACTTAGTCACAAGCTCTAACTACGATGGTTTATTCAAAATGTTAGCCAAAGATCGCTTCGATTTTTTCCCTAGGGGTGTTAATGAAGTCCTTGCCGAAGTTCAGTCGCGTAGCCACAATTATCCAAACATGGTTATAGAGAAAACCATTTTATTGCAAACAAAACTGCCTGTTTATTATTATGTAACGCCAGCCGAACCTGACATGGCGAAAGATATCGAAGTAGGTTTAGATGCTATCCAAAAAAATGGTAATTTCGACTTACTTTTCACTAAATATTTTGGCCAACTACAACAAGAGTTGCAGCTGACCAAACGCAAAGTTTTTATATTAGAGTCTACACATTAACAACTAATATGCCCTTACCTTAATATAGTCACAGCCATTATTCGCAACCAGCTGCAGTAGAGTTCCGCTAAAGCTTGAAACACTTACATAATTAGAGGTTATGTCAAGACTGCCACTACCATTTATCGAAGAAACTGAGCCGCGAAAATCACAACTTGAATTTGCATCACTATCCCAAAACTGTAGATTTTCGCCGCTTAAGTCTTGACCAAAATCAACACAAGTAGCGCCAGCAAGCGTAACTTCTGTTTTAGTATTCCAAGAAACTGACACAGTTGAATCACATCCGCTAGGATCCGTTGGCGTGCTACCATCATTTGGATCTGTAGGCTCTTCTGGATCTTCTGGTGATGTACCAGAAAGCGCTGATCCACACCCATTGGTCAATTCATCAAAACATGAATAAGGTCCTTGATAAGGCTGTTCAATTGAATTGTCTAACTGATCATCCATTTTGTTTAATTGATAGTCAGCTTCAACGACTTTAGTACCATTGTCCAAACGGCTATTGTTTTTGGCATGAACTGTTTCTTCTAATATTTTGAATATGGGCGATGAAGATTTGAGCGTAAATTCATTTTCGTAAATATTGGAAGCCCTATGCTCCTGATAGGTAAAAATAGCGTGAGCAAGATTGTTATCATCTTGCCAATCCATTTTGTTATATCTAACAATAACATCAGTACCTTTCAAATCGATGAAACTATCGGCAGCCGGATTGCCGCTGGTACCAATAATACCCTTGCCACTTAAATTGTTAGATTCAATCACAGTACCTTTGGTGCCAGATTTAACATCAAAGGTCTCGGCTGTAACATTAGGACCGATAGTACAACCACCAATTAAATTATAGTTGCTTGGATCGAGCGTAGCCGACTCGTGTCCATTGTGTGTCCCAACATAGACGCCTTCCCCAAAACCCTCTTTGCCAACACGTTTGCCAGTATTGTGAATGTAGCAGTTAGTCAATTTGTTGTGAGAGCTAGACTGACGAAAATGCACGGCTTCGGCACCTATATCAGACACTTCAACATTGTCAATCAAATTGTAGTTTGCCCCTTCTAACATAATGCCTTTTTGCGCGGTCTTGAACTTTAAATCTTTAATTCGCCAATGGTCCCCGGTCAAATATAAAATATATCCCGAGTCTACGTTGTCACCTTGCAAAGTTTGTTTGTCAGATTTAGCGTAACTTTTCAACACAATAGGGTTAGAGGCCGTACCACTTTTATCACTATAAAAGTGTGCCGGGCTACTACCACTATTTGCCTCCCCTTTTTGACCAATATAGCTGCCAGGATAAACGACTATCTCATCTCCCGCACTGGCATTTCTTAAAGCCGCTTGTAACTCTGCAGCTGAATATACATTGATGTTTTGCGCAACCGTTTCAAATGACAGACCACAAGCAAGCACCGAAACAGTCGAAACTGCTAACGCTACTGGCACCCTCAAAAATTTAAAGTTAGTTTTTTCCATATAAATTTACCTCATGTGTTTAATTGTGTAAGTGTGAAGCCATTCATTAAATACATTCCATTAACAATTAAAAACATTAGCACAGCAAAATTGGCCTTACAACATTATCACATGACATTTAACGCAAATAATTTAGCTCAACAAGAAATACTCCAGCCAGTTAAAACAATATCAACAAACCGAAAAAACAATAAAATTACGTAAAATCATGAATATAAGTTAAACAAATCATGATAAATAGAAAAAACCACCAAATTAATTGGCCTTACCACTTTATCAACAGATATCTTCATGCTAAGGTAAAAATGAATTTACATAATTGCAACTTAAAATAACAATGCGAGGTAAAAGATGAGCACTCGAAACAAACATCCATTTCAAAAAACAACCCTAGGCGCGTTGGTGGCACTTGCCTGCTCACCAACATTTGCACAAGAAACAGTCAATGACGAAGAAGTAGAAGTCATCTCGATCGTAAGTAGCATCAAAGGAAATCTGCAGTCGGCTATCAACGAGAAAAAACTAGCTCCAACAATTGTTGACGGTATCTCAGCGGATGATATCGGCACACTGCCGGCTTTAGATATGGGTGAAGCCTTACAAGCCGTACCAGGTGTACAATTAAATCGAGAAGGTTCACGTCGTGAATCTAGCATTAACTTACGTGGTTTGCCTTCAGGATTTGTGCTAACAACAGCAAATGGCGTTTCAATTGCAACACCAACACGCGACGCATCACCTTATGGCGCGGCGAATCCATTTGGTGCATACAACCCAGCTGTGTTTAATGGTATTACCGTACAGAAATCTTTAACTGCTGATATGGTCGAAGGTGGTATTGCTGGCACAGTAAACCAAAAAGTTAAAAGTCCATTACAACGTAAACAGTCTTTACGTATGCAAATTGGTGGGAGATACGAAGAGCTCGCTGATTCAATTGACCCCGAAGTTTCAATTTCTGGTTCTACGCACTTAATCGATGATGTATTAGCAGTATCTGGCACCTTATCTTTTTCACAACAAACTTTCCGTCAAGACGTAATTCGGATCAATGCTTATGACAGTTTAAGAGCTGAAAATTTTGCACCCGATGGCACAGAAGGAGAACAAGATGCACTGTATAACGAATGGCTTAGCGACAATAACGTACACGAAGACGCGACTATTTTATTCCCAGGTGAATACCGTCAGCAAAGTGAAGTAAACAGTGGTGACAGATTTTCTTTCTCAGGTGGTATTGAGTACAAACCATCTGAAAATTTAAAATTGGGTTTCACCAGTATAATTACTGAACGTAACTTAGACGAAGCTCGTTTAGAACAGCTGGAAATGCGTTTAGACCAAACGTCTGTTAAAGTGACCCCTACTTTGGACACGTATCCTTTACGCCCAACCGGCGAAAAAAATAACGCGGGTCAAGAAACTTACGTATTGTCCGGCGTAGATTTTGAGCGTCCTCGTTACTACTTCGACAATCGTAAAGACGAACAGTTGCAAGATGCAACTGCTTATATGTTTGATGCTGAGTGGACACATGATATGTGGACAGTAGATGCCAACCTAACATTGTCTGAAGCAACCAATCGCCGAACTGAAGTATTGTTGTCAAACCGTACCGACAAACCAGCCAGTATTAAGGGCTCTGTATATACAGGTGAAGGCAATATTGAAGATTTCTATTTCAATATGACAGGTGCAGATCAAGCAATGGATTTTGCGAACGCAGTTTGGTCACCTAAAAACCAAGTAGCAAATACTGCCACCACCAACAAAGCGGCAGACGGATTATACTTGTTGATTACTGGTAACTATGAGCAAGTTGCACACAGCAATGATTCATTCAAACTTGATTTCACTCGTCAGTTCGACGAAGGATTTTTGAAAAACGTTAAATTTGGCTATCGTTTTGCTGATGTTTTCCAAGATTCAACTTATGCTAAAGGCTCTTCTATCGGTGTCAACCCTACAGGGATTATGACCAGTGACAGAATTACTGACCCTGCGTACGTGTCTGAGCAAGCATTTTTTGGTGGGTTAACGGATGGTTTTGTATCTGCAGCTGAAGGCTGGCGCTCATTTGATTTTGATTCAATGAATGCTGATTTGAAAAACTCGATCAAGATCGCCGACATTGCACCTGCTAGCAACGGCGAAGAAGCAGTGTATACACCCACAGGTTACATTCAACGCGGTGGCCGCCAATCGGATGGTTTTATCTATAGCTCAGGTTTAAAAACTAATGCTTTGTACGGTATGGCAAATTTTGAATTTGAATTATTTGGTCCTATGCTGTTAAACGGTAATATTGGCGGTCGTTATATTCAATCAGAAACCGAAGCAAAAGCGCCAGACACAGGTGGAAGTGACATCAATAACTTGCCCTTGGCCGTATTTAAAAACGACTACAACCATTTTTTACCTAGCGTAAACTTGTCCACTAATCTGGATGATGATGAAAGTGTTATCTTGCGCTTTGCTTACAATAAAAATATTGCTCGCCCTGATTTGCGCTCAGCGTCGCCCACGTCTAAGTTCTCTTATATTCAAGGTGTTGGTGCAACAGTTCAGTTACCAGGCTCAAACATAAAACCATTTGAAGCAGATTCTTATGATTTGTCACTTGAATGGTATAACCGAACAGGCAGTGCAATTACCCTAGCGCTATTTAAAAAAGAAATCAGTAATCTATTTGACACCCAAGACTTATGTGACAGCACAGCGCTTACTGGAACAGGGGTTGATTTAGGTCAGTTATCAGTACAAAACGACGGTAAGTGCATTACAGACGGCAACGACAATTTATCAAATCCTGATTTATTAGTTGCAGGTGACACAGTAAACATGAGTGGTATTGTTAATATAGCCGACACTATTTCAATTAAAGGTATGGAAATTTCTATTCAACAAAACTTAGATTTCTTACCTTATCCTTGGAATGGCTTTGGTGGCGTAATTAACTACTCTCAAACAGAACAAGACGACAACGACGCCAACCGCATTCCAGGTATCTCTGATAAAAGTTACAATGCAATCGCTTATTATGAACAAGACAGTTTTGGTGTGCGTCTAGCTTATAACTACCGTACCGCATACGACTTACGTACATCAGGCACGGCCAACGGCTTTGCAGACAGAAGTGTCGCCGCGGCAGGTAGACTAGATGCCTCTGCCTACTACAAAATCACTGAAGACTTACAAATTAACTTTAAAGCATATAACTTGACGGAAAATTTGTACGAAGAATACCAAACACATGAGTGGATGCCACGCGCAACTAAATACTCAGGAAAAGTATTCACCTTTGGTGTGAAGTATAACTTTTTATAATCGACCTATGTGCGGTCGACAATACTTTAAAAGTTAGTCTAAGATGGGGCACTAACCAGCTTAGATGACTCAAAAAGCGCTGAATTCTTCAGCGCTTTGTTTATCCACCTCAACACGCTCAGCTAAATTAACGACTTAAATTCAACGTTGAATTTTCCCTACTCCAGACAAAAAAACCATAAACGTGCAAAATTACCCACATCCGCGCAAATAAACTTTAACTATCTGAACTTTGTACTATATTTTAAAGGTTTAGTTAAACTTTATAATAATAACTCAGAGGCGAAGATGAATTTAATCCATCAAATTAGTATAAAAACAAGAATCATAGTATTAGTACTAATTCCACTAGCTGCGACTTTGTATTTCGCTGCTGAGCGATTACAAAAAGCACAGAATGAGTTAACTAATGTTGAACGTTTGCAGATCCTACAACAATACATAGATAAAGTGTCACCTCTCATTTCAGGCTTACAATTAGAACGTTTATATACAACACTCTATGTAAATAAAGCTGATGACGACCCATCCGATTATAAATCTCAGCTCAATCAATCTCGAATACCTGTTGATAGAGCTTTACGGCATTACTTGGACTTTGTCTCTGAAACGGAAGCTCTTTTAGAATTTTCGGAACTGCAAAAATATATCAAAGATGCAAAATCTAAAATCGACAAACTGGACACTATCCGTGATTTAGCAGACAAAAAGATAAAAAACACCCCAGATCCAGAAAATCCAGGACAAAAAATTTGGACGCTTCTATCATATAAAGTTGCATCACAAATATTAATCGACAGTGTTCACCAAGTAATTTTACTTTCAAGTGGGAACAAAGAACTATCAAATCTGACTAATGCTTACCATAATTTAATGAATGCAAAGCATACTTCACTGCTGCTTACGACCACATATCATGGTGGCTCTCGCTCGCCTTTAGATGTAAACATGTTTGGAGACATCATTAAACTAGCTTTAGTTGAAGACATTTACACGAGTAACTTCACTAGCTTTGCGCCAAATGACTTAGTAGAAATATACAATAAAGAACTAGGTAGAACCGAAGTATATGTTTATGCGAGAAACCAATACGAACAGTTGCGCCGTGCCCATAAAAAAGCAATAGATCTAAAATTGCCAGAGGACCCTCAAGAATGGCTAAACAAAGGCCTAGATATCGACAGCCGATACGCAAATGTAATCGATATTGTGTTACAACACATAGAGCAAGTTAAAACGGAACTCATGCTGCAGGCTGAAACTGCTGTAACCAATACCATAATAGTCTTGGTTGTTTTACTCGCTATACTACTCGCGGTTTCATCAAAAATTATCGTCAGTATCAATTCCCCCCTCAAACAGTTAATGCGCGACTTGCAAAAGCTTGCAGACAGCAAGGATATGACCTTACGAAGCAATCTTCCGGGCAACAACGAATTAAGCCAAGTCGGCAATGCATTTAATTTGTTAATTGAATCATTTGAAGATACTTTGTCGGTCGTACGTAAAAAAGTGTTGTCAATGGACGATACAAGTAAAAACGTAGCAACATCTATGACAAATTCGATGCAGTTAATCGACAAACAAAAAGAAGCAACTGATAGTATCTCTGTCGCCATTAATCAAATGACAGCAACGATTTATGAAGTATCAAAAATGTCTTCATCCACTTCCGAAACAGTGCAACGAGTATATAATTTGTCTGTAGAAAGTGAAAAAGATGCCACTCAGTCGAAATTGACAATGGACAAATTATTTACTGAACTAGGAAATACCGCACAGATTGTCGCCAATTTAAATAACGAAGCCAGCCAAATAAGTAATATATTACAAGTAATCAAAGGTATTTCCGAACAAACAAATTTACTTGCACTGAACGCTGCGATAGAAGCAGCAAGAGCGGGAGATGCAGGCAGAGGATTTGCAGTTGTTGCTGATGAAGTTCGAGAGTTATCTAAACGCACCCACGAATCAACAGAGCAAATTCAGTTACAAATAGAAACCTTAACGACAGGCGCACAAAAGGCCGCAGCGAACATGGAAACCCTACAAACTAACGGCCAAAGCGCAGTACAAGTTGTCGAAAAAAGTACCAAGGCGTTTATTCAAATAAAAGCTGAATTAGATCAAATAACAGATATGGCCAGCCAAATAGCAGTGGCAGCAGAAGAGCAAACAAACGTTGCAGATGAAATTAACAAACGCATTCATAATATTTCAGATGAATCAGAAGCTATGTACCAACAAGGCAATGAAACATCCAATTCAATCAAAATACTAACATCAAACGGTGAATCACTTAAAAGGAATATCCAAGTGTTTCACTTCAAATAACCCCCTACTCTATTAAAATTGAAAAAGCTGTTAATTTGTTACTTGTAACAATTTAACAGCTTAACAATAAATAGACGCATTATTCGATTAATAATAACAACGATAGGTCGATTTTTCTCCAGTTGGGTCAACTTTAACTAGATCACTTAAAGATAAATTATCCGGCTTAGGCATTATTAATAAACACTGAGCAAATTCACTGCGATCTTCTTCTGCTACTAATGGCATTAAATCAGAGATTGCTTGCTGGTACTTAACATCACCGTATTTAATATGGGCATATTGTAAGAAGTAGAACAAACGTCCCATACGCATTTTTTTATCTTTAACATTTTGCCAATAACCTTGCTGCTTGATTGACGGCAAAATAAAGTCGATCATTTGTTTTATGCTTGCGCCATTGGCGGCTTGGTAGTTCCACATATCCATACCTAAATGGTCACCTACTCTAGCTGCAAATACATAGGCTTCTAAATTAAATACTGAATAATGAATTGGGCGAGTACGTGCTAGTTCGTCAGGTTGAGCACCATTTGGTTTAACCTGTTCAGCCAATCTATGTTTAAACACTCGCTCAACATATTGTTTGGCCAAGTCTTTTTGGCCGGTAAATAAAGCATATGCGGCAATTTGTGCTTCGCAATAGGTACCATGATTATTGTGGGCGTCACATGCACCTTGGCCTAATGGGTTGGTGATTAACCATTGGGTATATTCGCTCACCCAAGTTTTAAACTGTTGCTGCGCTGTTTCATCAAAATGTTTTGAATTACTTATTAGCCCGATATCATCTAATAAGCGAATAAACCAACGAGTTTCGATAATGCCGTAAGGTCGGCCGTCTTCAGCACCAGGTACAGCTTGGCCATAATCAAGTGAAGGGTTCATTCGTGTTTGTGGGTTTAAAAACCAAGTTTTAATAAATGATGCTGCTTTTTCGGCGTATTTTTCTTCTTTGGTATAGTAATAAGCTAAAGACAAACTGCTGATATACATCAACATATCATTCATTGCCGGTTTATCTGAACCTGTGGTTTTACTTGCAGGGTTCGTTTTGCCGTCGCGCTTTATCCAAGGCAAGCCATCTGGTTTAGATGGGTCTGGCCACCAGTACGGGCCAACACTAATGTAATCTTGTTTATCGCCACTTGGCGCCACTAAAGTTTTATCAAGTACAGATACTGTTGGCTTAGTAAGCGCCTGATCAGCCGCTTTAACAACACTTGCAACTACACGTTTTAGCGTTTCATCACCTGCCCGGTAATTTGCATAACTTTGATTCAACCAAGTTGGATTAACTGCAATTAAGTCAGCTGACTGATTTGCTTGTTTAGCATTTGAGGAAGTTGAAGCTGTATCTGTCGCTGAACATGCAATAACGCCTGCAGTCATTGCACTAACTAAAATAGTTTTAGCCAAATTGTTTAATACCATACACACCACACTGTTATTTTATTTATTGGAATAAGGTTAGTTTAAATACGCAAAAAATCCCAACAAGATAAAACTTGTTGGGATTTTGGTTAGATTCTTAAACTAATAAGTTTAGAATTTGTAGCTTGCCGACACTTGGAATACACGACCAGTGTATGTCATTCGGCTTAATGCACGCTCATCATTACCTAAATATTCATAACCAACTTCGTCAGTTAAGTTATAACCACGTAGGAATAACTTAATTTTCTTAGTTAATGCATATGAACCTGAGAAGTCTAAACGACCGTAGTCTTTACGAGTTCTTGTGTTTACACCTAAGAATGAGTTAGCACCTTGTAGGTTTGCATCATCACGCCAGTTATAAGCTAAACGTAAGCTGATACCGTCATTTTCCCAATAACCAATCAAGTTGTATGACTCAGGAGATACACGAGTCAACTCTGCTTCACTACCACTTTGTCTAAGTTTAGTGTAGTTAAATACACCACCGAAGCCATTCCAAGGGTAAGGCAAGAAGTCTAAGTTTTGCTGAATCGCAAGCTCAAAACCTTCTACGTTAAGCTCATCTGCTACATTGATGTGCGAGTTTATAGTCACACTTCTGTTAACTAAGTTACCTTCATCATCTTCAAATGCTGTAACCTGTTTACATGAATTTTCTTCATCGTCAGAATCGACACGCTCTAAGTCACCTAATAAGTCATTAACAACAGGGTTAGAACCATCGGTTGGACAGTAGCCCACCAACCTGGCAAATAAGTTTGATATATCCTTCTTAAAGTAACCAATTGAAATAGCACTACCTTCACGGTTATACCACTCTAACGACAAGTCGTAGTTTGTTGCTTCAAACGGTCTTACTTCTGAACGCGGCAAGTCTAATGTTACGCTGTTTGCACCGCCTCTAAAGTTTACTGTAGGTGTTTGAGCCAAAAGATTTGGTCTAACTAAACCTTCGTAGTATGCAGCACGCAACATTACATCATCAGTTAATTCGAATGAAATGTTTGCCATAGGTAGAGTGTGCTCATAACTATCATCAAACACCATAGGCTTAACTAATACATTTTTGCTGCCATCAGGATTATTTTCTGTTCGGAAACCATTAAACGAATTTTCCGTGCGCTCATGTCTAACACCTAAGTTACCGCTATAGAATACAGAACCAATGTCACCAGAAAAATCAGTTGTTAGATAAAGCGCAGTAATGTCTTGAGTTGCCCCAAAATTAAAACCTAAATTGGTTGGCGCGCCGGTATTTCTATTTTGGCTATCCCAAAATCCAGTTCTATTTCTCTGAATGTTAGGGTCTACGGTTAAACCACTCACATTAGTAATTAGATTTGCAGGGTCAGTAACGATATTTTCTTGTAACTTAGCGATAGCCTGTTCATTATCAAAGGTCAACCAACCATTAGTGTGATTGAAAGTACCAGGCATATTACCGTTAAAGTAATCATTCTGAACATTAGATAACACTTGATCAGTCAATAAATGTGAACCAAGGTTTGCTGTGTCAAGACCAGCTGGGCTTTGACGTTGGTCGATACTATCTAACTCTTCGCTTGACCAGCGAGCACCCATTTTCACAGATTCAAAACGTAAAACATCGCCAAAACCAAAATCTGTAAAGCGTTGTGCATTAAACTCAGCGCTACTAAATTCTTTAGTTAAATCACGTACACGGCCATTAATGCCAAATTGCAAGCGTCTGTTTTGGTTCTTATCGGAAACTGAAGATAAGGTCGCACCAGTAGTGTTAGGAACGGTCCAAACTAAGTCATCATAAACGTAAGGTGTATCAAAACCACCAGATATCTCAACCTTGTCCAAGTTACCTTGGCCAGTGTTGATTGTACCGTTAAATCCAGTGCCTACAGTAGGAAGATCCCTGCGGAATTCTTCAGCATCCCGGAAATTAAATTTGTCTCTCCAATCTTGGTTATGGGTAAATGAAATACCAACATTTTCAAAATTATTTTCAGCTTGCGAATATGAAACTCTTGTATCTAATACCCAGTCATCTTTACGGTAGTCTGCGTATAAAATAACGCCTTCAGTGCGCTCTTCAAAAGTTGTTTTACGATTTTCGTTTTTCAACGTACCATTTTCGAAATCATAGTTGCTAACAGCAAATGCAGTAGCAGCATCTTCGGCATCTGAAGTTAAATCATAGGCAAATGGTGCAGTGTCCATATCTAATGCGATACGTGCATCATAGTTATGTCTGTCAGCACGAGTGCCGTGTAAAGCTTCGATAGTAGACGCTTCTTTTGTACCACTGTCTAGGTTACGCGCAGAATATAAAACGTGTGCACCTAATTTTAAATCAGTAGTTGGGCGGAATTCGATATTACCTGAAAAAGATACACGGTCACCGTCACTAAATTCACTTACGTTACGACCGCGCACTGGAACTCTAATTACACCGTCGTCACCAAGGATATCTTTATAACGCTCTCTATAAGCATCATAGTTAGTTACTCGAGATTCATCGACTGCCATATAGTTGATTACGTCAAACGTATCACGACGGAATGTTTGACCAGATGCACCTAACTTAAATGCTACAGCTAATTTGTCGTCAATTAAGTGTTTAACACCCGATAATTTTACATTTGGATCCCAAAGGCCAGTTAACTCTTCATAACGACCACCAATACTTATACTGGCAGTACCATCTTTCTTAGATAAAGCTTGCTGGAGCTTTTTATCAACAGTACCAGCAACACCACCTGCTTGCATATCAGCAGTTGGCGATTTAGTAACAGTAACACCATCAAAAACACTTGATTCAAAAGCTGCAAATGGATTAGTTGAACCAACTGATAAGTTGCTCGCTGGCGAAGGAGTCGCGAATGATTGACCAAATGCGGTAGTTTTAACAAAACCACTACCTAAACCACGTAAACTAATGCTCGATTGACGACCTTCTCCGTCAGAGTTTAGCTGGATACCAGGAATCGCCTGTAGTGCTTCACCTAAATCTAATGCAGGCAATGCGTCAATATCATTGGCCGATATTGCGTCTACAATTGAAACCGCAGAACGTTTTGTATTGAGAGCACTTTCAAGTGCGCTACGTACACCAGTTACTTCAATAACTTCAGTATCTTCTTGTGCTTGTGCTTGTGCTTTTTCTTTTGCAGTTAACCTTTTCGCTTCTTCAGCAAATGCATTGCTTGCTGAAAACATTAAACCGGCAGTACCAAGCGCTAAGGCTATTTGGCTCAGACGAAGTTGGCTTCGCTTAGTTGATTTTGTCATACTGTGTAACCCTTGTTTAAATTTAGTGTCGTTTGTACTTGTAAATCACTATGTTGCTTAAATGACATACTTAACAATTTTGAAACATGATTAATTATAATCACTTTTCAATCATTATCAATCACTTTTTAGGCAAAAAGTAAATTTTTTGTAAATTACCTTGTATTTCATGCACAAACAAACTTAAAAATCCCTTTAAGCAACTATACAATTTAGCGCCTCAGCCCAGGTAGAACAATCTCCGGCATACTTAGATATTAAAGCTTTTGATGTCAATTTCAGATTTATCTATTTTTTATTTATAGTACCTTCGTCCCTAGATTTTCAAATTGTAACATCTCGAATGTTCATGATTGATTAAGATTGAATCAATCTTTAGGTTTTTAAATCCTTAAATCACTTTGTAAACAAAAGATTAAATTTACATTCCAATTTCACATCAACATTCATGCAATTGACATGGAAAAAAGCAAGAGACAGCTCGATGCAACGCACAAGTCAATAAAGGTAATTTAGAAAAATTTGCAGGTGAGATCGACCAGTTGAATTATTAGATAATTACAGTTCAATATTGCTACGGCACAGACATATTAGTGGCTTTTTTGCAATGTAAAATAAGAATAGATTTAACTGAGTATCATGCGGTGTATACGAGGAGTTAGAAAACTTAGCAATACATTAAGTAGATGTGTTACGAATACCAGTTTCAACTCCTTTAAGGGTCGCATCAAGTTCATCTTTGTTAATCAGATGGTTTAACATTTTATTTTCTTTCAAATACATCCTCACAATTGCGTTTCTAGCTGCTTCATTAAGCAAACGACCAGCCGAAGGATTCGTCTTTAAATGTTTAGCGAGGATACTATCTACCAAGTCTTTGCGCTCTTCAGAGGGTAATTCTGCCAAGTACTGATCCGCTACTTTTGAATAGTACTTATTCTTGACTTCAGCCATTGAGCTTTTAATTTTTTCTCTAATTTCTTGCTCTTTTAACAACTGTTGTTTTTCGATACGCTCGCGCTCTAATAACAGCTCTTGCTCTTTCTTGGCCCAGATAGGCTCGAAGGCTTTAACATTAGACTTTAGGCACGTTTTGAAATAGCTAAGTTCACCGCCTGGGTTTATCTTGTCTTCGTAGCTTTCATATCGTTCAAGCACATATAAGATGTAGTGTATTTCTTCTTCATCTAGCCCCTGTTCAAAATATGTTTCATCACTGTGCAACTTATTAAAATAACTTGCAGCTGCATTAATAAAGCCCTTTTCGCTTAGTTTGTTCAATACTAAGGCTTCAGACGAATGAGAACCAGCTATTCTACGGGCTTTGGGTCTAGGTTTTAGATTCAATACTAGAAACTTAACAGGGCGTCCAACGGTTTCTATATTAATCACGAAGTCAACAAAGTCAGTTTCATTAATGTTGGTTTGAGAGGGAGTCAACACTCTGCGTTTGAAATCACGCATCACTGGGTTTGCCCAAACGATTTTGCCGCCTTCTTTAGTATAGGGGCAATCTATCGCCTCTCGAAATTCGTTCACTGTATATTTCCGACGATTTTCACCATCACGCCACACACGCAAACACTCTTCGTAAATTCGGGCAGTATACTTATCGGTCCAAGCTAGGTTGGTCAAACTGAGGTCATAAGATATTGCGGAGATACCGCGGTGATTTAATAATTCTCGGCGTACACTCGGAACGATTTGAAACGTTAATACGCCATCTTCAATATTTGCGGCACTGAGTACGTTAATGAAGCCAATTCTTTTGGGATCAATTTCTTTTAACCCCCATTCAAACTGAGCTTGCTTTAGAGCAGATATAACGGTTTTGGCGTTTGTTCGATTATTGGATTGCCAGCCCATAGACTTACAAAAATCAACCCAATCAACCTCGACATCTAAAACAGAGTCACCTAAAACACCTTCAACTGTCGAAAAATCGCCAAACTGCTCGATACAATAATTTTGCAAAGATAAAATAATCGCGTTAAACGCTCTTTGCATTGTGGCAGTCATATTGCCATTTTCCGAACGAATTAAGCCAACCCTGTCTGATTTGTAGATCTGACTTATATCTTTTGTTTTTGTCATTTCTGTATCGAATCTCGCCAGCTATTAGTGGCATTGAAAATATACCATTGCCACAATAAGATCAAGTAACTATTTTACATTTTTTTTACTCAAGTGAATAAAAGCGCACTTTACGCGGGGCTACATACGCAAAAAAACCAAAAAAGACCACTTTAAAGTGGCATAAATAACTAGTAGAGGTGTCTTGTAGTGGCTATTTAAACTTGTAGAGTGGCCATTCTAACTTGCTATGGTGGCATAAATAACTATCTACAAGATAGCTGAGATAGTTATTTATGCCACCATAGTAAGTCAAAAACGCCACATTCGAAGTTATATAGGCCACTGTAATAGTTTTTTTTGCCACTTAAAGTAGTTTTTTTCGCACCTATATAGTTATTATCGCCACTTTAACTTGATAAGTGTATGATCTAAAGTGATTCTGTGCAGATCGATCAGATCTATATTTATTTATATAAATATAGATCTGATCAAAACTTCAGCATTTGAATCCATCAACAGGCACACAGTTGTATGTAAAACAAAATGCAAAGTTGTTAGCGAATAAATCTAAGACGCAAAGCTTGTACTCTTTGGAGAAAGTGGCAAAAAAACTAGCTCCCAACCCTAAAGGTGGCATTTAAAACTTCTCAAGTGGCAAAATCAACTTGCTATGGTGGCGTAAATAACTCGATAGTGTTTAGTTGATGAGTTATTTCTGCCACCATTCGAAGTTATTCTAGCCACTTTAGCTAGTTATTTTAGCCACCACATTAGTTATTTCTGCCACTTTAAGTCGTTTTTTTTGCACATATCACGTTATTTTGTCCACTTTTACAATTTAACTCATTGATTTTTAAAGAAGGTAACCTGATCGATCAGATCATAAATATATTTATATATATAAGATCTGATCTGTGATCTCCCTTTAAAATTCGATTTTGACTAATCATTAATCTGTATTAAGCATGATGAGGCTGGTAAAACGTGGCTACATGAACTTCCGCTTGCTTAAGTAAGAGGGTCAATGCTGTCCCAATTGAAGCTAAAGTGGCAAAAATAACGCCTATTTCGTGTTTAAACTTAGTTATTAATGCCACTAATTGTCTATAAGTATCTGTAATTATTGATTTATTATACCGTTTAACCATATCTAGGTCTTAGGTTCGCTGGATAAAGTGGCATAAATAACTAGGTGAAAGAGTAAATCAGGTCTCAAATCACGTTTTATGTTAGCTAGTTGTAACTTTTGAAGCAAAAATTTTACCTTAGTGGCGTAAATAACTTATTACTTAGTCTGATTCAATGATTTGTACCCTTGCGGATTACTAAAAAACCGAATTGGTGGCATAAATAACTAGCAACAATCCAACGACTGACTTTTGAAGTCGTTTTTTATGCCACTTCTATAAGGACTATTAACGTCTTTTTCTTAAGGTGGCATAAATAACTACCTTGGTTACTCTTATAATCGTTATTTATGCCACCAGAGGGATTATACGAGCTGGAAGGTGGCAGAAAAAACTAGTATAGGTATACGAGAACGTTTGCTTCCTGCATGTTATTTAATTCTCACAAGTTCATTCATCATAACTTATATTAACTGACGCTAATTTAATATTTATACTTCACTTTGATACTTCGCTTGCTCAAAAACACTTGATAACTATCAAAAATAACTGTAGATTTCATAAATCATTTACAAGTGTCTATTAGGTGATTGGATGTCATACGTAACTAGCAAATTAACGTCTTTAGGCGAAAAGTTGACCGAATTCAATTATTCACGGTATCAAAGTGTTTACGCTCAACGAATGAGTGGTGATATCGAAAGAATTATTGAGAATAATTCTGTTAATATGAACGAAGCCGCTAAATTATGTCGAATGTCTCGAAATACTTTTAAAGCTAAATATGAAGAAGCGGTCGCAAATGGAATAGTTCCAGAGGCTTTACTCAAACACAACAAATATCTTTTTACTTTGAAGCACATGCATGTGCTTATGGATTATTTTGAAATACCAAAATGGTCAGATAAAGGACTCAAAACACAGGTAATTAACCTTCAAAATCAAAAAGGTGGAACTGGTAAATCTACTACAGCTACCACTTTGGCTGCTTCTCTTGCTATTGGCTTACATGAAAGAATGCGAGTTTTGCTAATTGATCTCGATCCACAAGGTTCACTGAGAAACTACCTGTTACCTCAAGAGAATTACTCAACCGACATACTAACTGCGGTAGATATGATGTTGGGCGATGAAGAAGAAGAGGGGTTGTACCGACAATATCTTTCTCAAGGTTTCACGCACGAAGAAATATTAGCCAATAGTATCCATGAGACGCATATACCGTCTTTACACGTACTCCCGTCGTTTTCTGAAGATGAAAGATTCTCTCAATCGGCATGGCTGCATTATGCTAAAACTGGCAATTTGAACCACGTGGAGCGGTTAAAAGAGACTGTTATTGATAAAGTTAAAAATGACTATGATGTTATATTAATTGATACAGGTCCCCATATTAATCCTCTAGTTTGGTCCGCTCAGTATGCCTGTGATGGCATAGTAGTTCCATTTACCCCACGTGAACTTGACTGGCACAGTACCTGTAGTTTTTTAAGCAACTTGCCGATTAACCTAGAAATGTTGCCGAACAAAGGAGAGAATGTTAAATGGTTTAAGTGCTTAGCAACTAATTACAATATCGAATTTGGTCGAGATAAACACATGATGGATGAAGCACGCCGAGTCTTGGGTGACAACATTTTTAGTAGCCAACTTGTTAGTTCTTATGCTTTTGAAGCGGCTGCAAGAAATCAATGTACTATATTTGACATCCGAAAGGTCGAAAATTTGTGTTCAGACAAGCAGTTAGATAAAGCACTAACGTATACGGAAACGTTAAAAGATGAATTTTTACGCTTTTTAGAGAGTGTTTCTGGAGGTGAATTCTAATGACACAGCAGTTTTATAAGAGTGCTAGAAGCACAATGAAGCCTCTTATTGCGGGAGATGTGATGCGCCTAGAGGGCCCTGCGACTGGAAAAGAATATACTTTTCGTATGGTTAAAGTACCTAGCCAAGACATTTCTCAGAAAGTGAAGAAATCGCGTTTTAATCGACGTAGTTCCGAATTTTTCACACTCGCCTCAGTAAATGATATTTTTGATACAATTAAGGAGCATAAACGTAATTCAAACCCAGCCAAAGCCGTTGGTTCTGCTGAAAACATGGTTTTAATTGAGGGAATGAAGCGCTCCTTTGCGGTATCTCAGTTAACAGATGGTGAATTGTATGTATGGGTCACCGCTGAAATGGACGAAGAAGATGAAAAGGCTTTTGTTGTTACTGCTGATATTCATGGTGTACCGACAACCACAGACCTTGCTTTGTCTATAAAAAAACAACAAGAAGACAGTAGCGTGTCATTTAAAGTTGATGATGTTATGAATCAATTTTCTGTGAGTCGAGGTACGGCACATCATGCTTTAACAATATCTGCCCTACCCTCTTCGTTATTCAAGTTATTTCCTGCTATCAAGTATATTGGTGTACGTTTTCTAGTCGCTTTGACAAAGTTAGATCAAACGTGTTTACTCGCTGCATCCGAAAGCCTTAAAGAAAAGTATGGGCAATGGGACAGTGATTTCTTGTTAAACGAGGAACAATGTAAGGCGATTGCGTTAAAAATACAAAATGAAGTAATGGAGTTAACTTCGGGCGCTAAAGTGGTAACGCACCAAGTCGATGACGATTTGGCTGATACTTGGAACGGAATTAAGGTCAGTGGGATCAAAACAAAGGTTATGAAATCTGGTAAATTAGCGTTGGAAGTCGACGCTAAACATAGAGATAAGTTGGACAGAATCATCCAACTGCTTAATGAACTTTAACAGTTAAAAAATTCAACGTTGAACTTAGATTTTTTATGTGTTCAACGTTGAATTTCCTCTACCCTCTTTATTCTCAAGACATTACCTGCCACTACGTTAATAAATTCAACTTGCGATATAAGGAAAAGTTCAACGTTGAATTTTTGGGTGGGAGAGTGCAAACTTTTTGATGCTGATAGCTCGCCGCCCTACTATATCTTGGTTTACGACAAATTTAATTCGTCGGATGAAAACCGCAGATTAAAATTTGGTCGTTGAAAATTTATTCTAACTCATCAAGCATAAGTAGGAATTTTGTTGCCAGTTGGTGAGCTTGCTCAACGCTCTAGTCATCCGTGATACATGCATCCAACTAAAATTAGCATCGCCATATCTATATTTATGCTTAAAAAACTTTTTATCTTTAATTTGCACTTAAAAATGATCCACCATTTTCACCGAATAGTGATCCACCCAAGCGGGTCTATTTAGACGATATTTCAAGCTCGATTGCTACTTCTTTTTCTGCTTAGATTTCTTTGTTGATTCTTTAAAACGATAACTGTCATTACCCGTTTCAATGATGTGGCAATGGTGGATCAGTCGGTCTAATAGTGCTGTTGTCATCTTGGTGTCACCAAACACCTTTGACCATTCAGTAAAATTCAAATTGGTTGTGATCAGCACCCTCGTTTGCTCATACAATTTGCTGAGTAGATGGAATAATAGTGTTCCGCCAGCTTGGCTAAAGGGCACATAGCCCAATTCGTCTAGGACAACTAAATCACAGTTGGCAAGTCGAGTGGCCGTGCGGCCTATATTGCCAGCTTGCTTTTGTTTTTCGAGCGTATTAACAAGTTCTATGGTTGATAAGAATCTAACTCTCATTTGGTGATGTTGAATGGCTTGAGCTGCTGTTGCGGTTGCTAAATGCGTTTTTCCAGTACCAGGGCCACCAACAAACACGATGTTTTGGCTATCTTGAATAAATTCACAACGATGCAATCCTCTGATTAAGTATTCATCTACGTTACTGTCATTAAAATCAAAGCCATATAAATCTCGATATACAGGGAACTTCGCTGCTTTCATTTGATAAGTGATGCTTCTAACTTCTCTATCCGCAATTTCGGCTTTCAGTAAAGTTTCTAAGATTGGTTGGGCTCGCTGATAAGCAGGCGAATTTTGTGATGCAAGCTCTGTTATTGAACTGGCCATTCCATGTAACTTGAGTGTTTTTAACGTACTTAATAAAGCTTCATTGTGCATGATATTTGCCTCTTAAATTGTCGTAACGTGCTGTATCACTTGTGGGCTCAGTAACTAATTTTAGTTTGGTTGGCACTGGTATAGGTTCAACTCGCACAGGGTTTAACAAACGGCTTAGGCAATTGATTACGTGTTCTTTTGATGGGTTACCTGCTTCCTATGCTTTTTCTATTGCTTCTTCAACAAGCTTTTCGTCGTGATGTCGAACCAAAGACAATACTTCAGCCATCTCTTTATCTCCGCGTTTTCGCGCTAACAGAATAGATTGCAGATGTTTAAAGCTTTTTGGCAACATTTGAAATGGTGCACCGTTACGCAGTGCGCCTAGTTTACGTTGCGCAACCTATAAATAATGTTGCCATTGATAAATAACGCGAGGCGGTAATTCGTGATTGGGTGTAAATACTCTTTGGTGCTCGGCAACTTGTTGGCCTTCTGTCACAAGCTTAATTTTGTCTGAGTAAGCATGCAGGCTGACTCTAGGATTTGCATAACTGGCTGGAACTGGGTATTTGTTTCTATCGAAGTTAATTAGGCAGGTTGAAGATACCCGTTTGCTTTGTTCAATAAACCCATCGAACGGCGCCACAACTTTCATCAGCTGTGTACGCTCTTCTAACCATGCATGTTCAATGGTTTTAGCTTTGTATTGTGGATGACGACGTGTTTGCCATTCGGATATACATTGTTCTTCTAGCCATTGATTCAACTCTGCTAAGGTTTGAACTCTAGGCGCTCTTTGCCAGATGATTGTTCGTGTATCGCGCACGTTCTTTTCAATTTGGCCTTTCTCCCAACCTGATGCAGGGTTACAGAAGTCAGTTTCAAACAGGTAATGACTGACCATGGCTAAAAATCGAAGGTTAACCACACGCGCTTTACCTTTTTGCACTGAGTCGATAGCTGTTTTCATGTTGTCGTAAAGACCACGCTCAGGGACACCTTGAAACACTCTAAACGCATGGTTGTGTGCATCAAATAGCATTTCATGACTCTGTGAGTAATAGGCTCGAATGAAGAATGCTCGGCTGTTGCACAGTTTAAAATGAGCAACCTGCAACTTAACTTTCTTACCATCAATATGTGCCCAGTTTTCACCCCAATCAAATTGGAATGCTTCGCTAGGTGCAAATTGTAAAGGCATATAGGTGTGCTTTGAGGCTGCGAACTTTTGTTCATCCCGCCAATGTCGGGCAAATGCGGCAACTCAGTCGTAGGAGCCGCTGTAACCTAATGGCAGTAAATCTTGGAATAGATTTTTGATCGATTTTCGTTGCTTTCTTGGTTTACGTGCTTCACGCTGCAACCATGATGTTAGAAAGTCTTCGAACTCATTTAATTTAATAGAAGTGTCTCCTAATAACGGTTACTAAGATTTAGGGGGGAGATAAAAAGCCACTTAAAAAGGTATAAATTCTTCTAGCGAAATATTGATGTCTGTAGCTGTGGTTAAACAGAATTGTGTAGAACTGAGTTTGAAAAAATAAAAGAAGTGCGTGATATTTTACGAAAAAATTCAACGTTGAATTTTTTGCAAAAAAAAAGCGCTCAATAGACTAGAGCGCTCGAAAGGATAAAAATCTAACATTAAATTGGTTATTCGACTATCAATACTCGACCCGTAGTTAATTCAGAAAGTAAGTCTTCCCATTCGCTAACATCCCAATTTGCCCTATCCGCCATACGAATTGCTTTTTCCAAATTTTCGACGACTTTCTTAAAATCGCGAGCTTCTCGATCTTTGTAAGATAGAGCCAACAAATAAAAGTATTCCGGGTTAGATGTTTGCGTATCTGCTACCATCTCCAAGTACTTAATGCCAGTATCTACATTGCGCAAACTTTCATTGTTAGCTAACAGCTTGATCTCAGCGGCGCGAATTGTCGCGGCTTTGTGTTCTTTTTCCATAGCAGACTCATACCAAAACAATGCCTTTTCTTCGTCGTTGACTAGCCATGGACTCGTTTGAATGAAGCGCGCCAAACGATACTCTGCACGAGCGAGACCATATTTACTTGCTTCGGCAATCCAGCGTATTGCCTGAGGAATATTTTTTTGTTCTCGATAGAGTTTCAAGCCATATTCATACATAGCTAATGGATGCCCTTGTTTAGCTAATTTTAGTAGGAGTTTTTCTGCTTGGCCTGGTGATTCTTCTAACCATGGAAAATTAAGCATCGCCATAGCAAATTGATACTGCTCTGTTAAGTCCTGGCTGTCTTTACCCTTTCTAGCGATATTTCGTACTTCTCGATACAAGGAAGATCGTTCGTCGGATAAATCGAACTTGTCATAAATGGCTGCACCAATATACCCCCTATGAATAAATTCAGCTGGTTTGCCATCAAATGTTGGTTTGGGCAATGGAAACAGCTTGTAAGCTTCGGTGTATCGATTCACCGAACCTAGCTTCTGAATTTCTGTAATATAACGAATTGAACCGTCGGGAGCGACTTCATGCTCTAGTATTAGGAAGGGCGTTTTTACTGTTATTAAAGGTATATCGCTGCTGTCTGAAAACTCATCACCGTCACTTTCAAATGAATCGGAAAAGTCTTGACCCAATCCTAAGTCGAGTTCATCTTGCAAGTCGTCTAAGTATACTTTCTTTTCAAGTTCGGCCTCACCTTCAAAAGTAAACTTTTTATTTAAATTAGCGTGATTGATTTGAGGTAAATAGATGCTTGTTGCCTGAGCTTGTTGTTCTACCGAGGCTTGCAGTGCTTGCTGAACCAGTTCTAATTGCGCAGCAGGTAATTTGTCAGTCATTTTATTTAGCAAGTTTGCTGCGTCATGGTAGTTCTGTTGTGCGGCTAAGTTTAAATAAATGAGTGCATTTAATTGGTCTTGTTGCACACCTAAACCTTTTGCATACATGAGACCCAATTGGTAGTAGGAATGTGCACTACCTAGTTTTGCTCCCTGCTTGTACTCTGCTGCTGCTTGAGTATATTGCTGCTGTTTGAATAACGTATTTGCTTTCAACAAATCTGCTGCACAAGTGCCAAAGCTAAAAGTCCCGATAATTAGCGTTGCCGCTAAAGTGGTTTTTTTTGTAAATTCCATATTTACTCTACTCACTGAAGTTTTAAGGTATTTTGATTTAAAGCTGCAAACGGATTGTTTCGAGCTTGGTATGCTGTAGTAGGGCGGTTATCAAACGAGCGAGTAACAATTCCGTAGGTGGGAGTGGAATTTACTCGGTTGCCTTCAACTACCATAATTCTAGTATCTAATATTTGTATATTACCCTGGACGCCGTCTGAACCAATGCCTTCGTAATGCTTACCGCAAGCACCAATGGACGCGTTTTCGCTAGCTTCATTATCACCAAGTTGAGAAATATCATTATTTTTTATTATCGCGTTGGTGACACGCTTAGGTGAAATTACTCTAACCGCACTCATAATTTTGTTAGTGCTAAAGTTGGTGTCGTGCGATATTCGCCCTGAAAGTAAATGTATTCTGCTGATTGCGATGCACACATACTTAATTACACTATTGGTTTTAGTTATATTGTCTGTGGCTCGTTTACTGGTTGGTTGTGCCATCGCAAGCTCGCTCGACGTAATTGTTACATATAACAAAATTATCGCTTGTGTCAGTAAATTCGTCATATTTCGCCAAGTGTTTTTTTCGGACCTCTAAATTTAATAACTCGCCGACTAGTTTGCTGATTGCAAAATACTTTGCGTGTTTAGCGTGTACTTGCAAAGGGTTTAGTAGGATCACTTTAACTTTTCTATCAATTTGGTAAGGCCCAGAAGTCTTGCGCAATTTATTTGTGTTAGTTGCATTTTTCAGTGTGGTTTGTAATAAGTTTGCGTTACCTTTAGCAGCTAATGGCAAATCGCTACCGCTTGAGCTTACGTTAGTTTGCCGTAAGTAGCTTGCATTAGCTTTGATTGCGACAACACCAGCGGTACTACTAAATAGCGACGGGCAAATCAAAGAGCTTGTTGAAGTGCTAGTTGTTTTCGACGGCATGGCGATGTTGAAATATGTATATAAACTGTATCAATATAATCACCGATAATCACAAATAGTCAATAAAAATAATGTGTTTGATTTACAAAGAGTGTTTGTGAAATATAATAGGGGTGATACTAGGTAAATTTTACTGGAGATTGAATGTTTTACGCGATCCTTAAAAAAGTCAGCTTGCTAGTCGCAGTTTTAACAATAACTGCGTGTAGCCAACTGACAAGTTCACCACAATCCGATAACGCTCATAACAAAATTGAAAAGCAACCCAATATATTATTAGTGTTGTCGGATGACCATGCATGGAATGACTACGGTTTTATGGGGCATGAAATCGTTAAAACCCCACATCTAGATAAGCTCGCGAATGAAGGGGTTACGTTCAAGCGTGGTTATGTACCAACTTCATTGTGCCGGCCATCGCTTGCTACCATTGCAACAGGCCTTTACGCTTACCAACACGGCATAACAGGCAATGATCCCTCAAGAGAGCTACCAGGAGGGAAAAAAGGGGATTTATACGCGCAGCAAAGAGCTGAAATCATCGCCAAAATTGATCAAGTAGAAACCTTAGCCGACATGTTAAAACCTAAAGGTTATGTTTCTTTACAAACCGGAAAATGGTGGGAAGGTAACTACAGCCGTGGTGGTTTTGACGAGGGGATGACTAGAGGATTTCCTCAACCCGGTGGTCGCCATGGCGACGATGGATTAAAAATTGGTCGCGAAGGCGTAAAGGAAATAACTGATTTTATTGATAAAACAGCCGCACAGGATAAACCGTTTTTCGTATGGTATGCGCCATTTATGCCACACACACCACATACACCACCTGAACGAATTTACAAAAAATACCAGGATTTAGGTTTAGCAGAATCAGTCGCAAAATATTATGCGATGATAGAGTGGTTTGATGAAACCAACGGACAAATTTTTGACCACTTAGAAAAGAGTGGTTTAAAAGACAATACGCTGGTTGTTTATGTATCTGACAATGGTTGGATCACCAATCCACAACAAACAGATCGTTTTTTACCAAAATCGAAGCAAAGTCCGAATGAAAGTGGTGTGCGTACACCTATTATCTATTCACTGCCGAGCCAATTTCCTGCCCAAATGCGTAGTGAAATGACCAGCAGTATTGACATTGTTCCAACAATCTTAGGTGCCGTTGGTCTGCCTGTTCCAAAAGAGTTACCTGGTTTGAATTTATATGGACAACTTAAAAATGAATCTGCTATCTGGCGTGACACCATTTACGGTGAAGGTTTTGCACATGATATGGATGACTTAAATAATCCTGAATCAACCTTAATGTATCGTTGGGTTATTGATGGTGATTGGAAACTTATCGTAAGTTATGATGGTAAAAACGTCAGTTATCAAAAATACCATGAGCAAATTAATCAACCGCCTAGGTTGTTTAATGTCACTGACGATCCATACGAGACCACTAATTTGGCGACACAATATCCACAGATCGTCGATAAATTAAAGAAAAAATTAGTGGAATGGTATCCACTTCAGCAGCGAAATATGGTTTTGTAAAACACCAGTTCCGCTTATTTTAAAGCCTTTGGTCAAAAACTAGAGGCTTTTTTTCTCCTGTTATCTAATATTGGAACATTGCTGCTATGGGTAAACTGTTCTCATTGGTATTTTTCGTTTTGCTGCAGCTGAGCTGTGCTACAACTATGGAACTTCAAGGTTTGAGTTTGGTAGATGCTCCGCAGCAGCCTAGAGTTGAGCTACTAAAAGGGCAGAGGGTATCTGCCATCAAAGACCTATCACCCGAATTTTCTTGGCAACTTCCCAATCACCCAGAATTTTATAAGCAGACTGCATACCAAATTCAAATACTGCCCGCGAATATTCACTTTTCGGCTATGTTGCCAAGTGACAAGCTCTGGGATTCGGGGAAAATACTAGATGAAAAGTCACTCGCTAGAAGCATTTCAGGTTATGAATTTGGTGTAGGCCAGAGTTATCAATGGCGGGTTCGAGTTTGGACTCAGGATAGTCAACAGAATTTATATCAATCCGCTTGGTCAACTCCGCAACTATTTAGTATTTCATCCACTCCCAGCAAATTAGCGAGTAGATATGACGTTGAGAGCACTGCGGTTAAACCTGTCATCATTACCAAGCTGCCATCAGGCCGATATTTTATTGATTTTGGTAAAGTCGCATTTGGCTATTTGCAACTTGAACTGACGACGGACAAAGCCGGTGAAATAGACGTTCATTTTGCTGAGCGCGGTGTAGCAGACGGGGCAGAGCAGGGGATCATTTCAAAATTACACAAGGGGAGTAGTGTTAGGTACTATAAAGTTCCTTTAAATGTAAGTCAGAATTCAGATGTTTACGCAGTACATCCACCAAAAGACCAACGTAACACTAAGCCTGAAGTAGCGATTGCCATCCCAGGGAGATTTGGACGCGTTGCGCCCTTTAGGTTTGTCGAAATTGATGGCAAAGACATTGAAATATCAAATATTCAAGCATCGCTAGTCAAATTACATTACCCTTTTGACGACAACCAATCTGACTTTGTGTCCTCAAACTCTACTTTAGATGCCATTTGGCAATTATGTAAATACACTATGAAAGCAACTAGTTTTGCTGGCGTGTATGTTGATGGTGATCGTGAACGCATCCCTTATGAAGCTGACGCATATATCAATCAACTCTCTCACTATTATGTTGATGACGAATTTTCTTTAGCTCGTCATTCACATGAATACCTGATGCAAAACCCTACATGGCCAACTGAATGGAAACAACACTCAGTAATGATGGCATGGACAGATTGGATGTACACAGGAGATACCGAATCACTCGCGCAATTTTATCACCAGCTTAAAGCTGAAAAAACCTTAGAACAGTTTGAAGGAGACCTCGGATTGCTGTCGACTTACCCTAAACGAAACAGGGAAAAGGAAATGGGTGATATTGTCGATTGGCCGCCGTCAGAGCGTGATAATTATGACTTAGTACCAATAAATACAGTGGTAAACGCATTTTATTATTTAAACCTTAAACAAATGGCTGATATAGCGGGGGTTTTAGGGTTGGAACAAGAGCAAGCTTATTACCAACACAAAGCGCAAAGCGTTTATCAAGCTTTTAACCAGCATTTTTTCAATGAAGCTACAGGTTTGTATATTGATGGTATTGGTTCAAAGCACAGCGCCGTGCATGCAAATATTTTGCCTTTAGCTGTCGGTTTAGTGCCTAAAGATAAAGTGCCAAAAATTATTAATTTCATCAAACAAAAAGGTATGGCCGTGAGTGTGTACTTTGCGCAGTACTTAATGGAAGCCTTGTACATGCACAAGCAAGCTGATTATGCTCTAAGTTTGTTAACTTCTACGGAAATACGCAGTTGGTATAACATGATTCGCCAAGGCTCTACCATAACAATGGAAGCTTGGGACGACCAATTTAAACCAAATCAAGATTGGAATCACGCGTGGGGTGCCGTCCCTGGAAATATCATCGGCCGTTACTTACTTGGTGTACAGCCACTGGTGGCTGGGTTTACAAGCTTCAAAATTGCGCCACAGCCGAGCAATTTAACCTATGTAGCAGGTACTGTGCCTAGTATTCGAGGTCCCATTCGAGTGGAAATTGAGCAAAAACTCGGCGCTGAATTTACCTTGGTGGTATCTGTCCCTGGTAATGCTAGAGCTCAAATCATTTTGCCTATTGCGCTTGATAAAAAAATTGAGCAAGTGTGGGTAAATGGCAAAAAAGCTGAATTTACACATGCTAATGGCGGTGTGGAATTGGAAAAAATAGGTGCTGGGCGACATACTGTTAAGGTTTTGTATCAATAATATGTGTGCTTTACCTAATTTAAGGTTGTTTTTGTAAAGAGTATTGATTTATACTGCCGTGTAAGGTGGTAAGGCCAATTTTGGTTTGTTTTAAACTTGTTGCTAGACTTGAATGAAATTGTGACTAACTTGATTTGATTGTAAAAATCTGTGTTAGACTCAACTAGTCAACAACAGTCACTTTTATTCAAATATAAATAAAGTACAAAGAGGAAGTCGATGAAACGTATTTTTATGCTATCAGTTGTTTCTGGCTGCGTTTTAGCTAGTTTAGGTTGTAGTAAACAGTCAGCTGAACCTACAAGCTCGGTGCCAGTTGCAGAAACGTCGGCAGCGAGCCAAGTTTTCACCCTTGATGCCGCCAGAGATAACTTGTCTTTTGCAAAAAATCAGTACTTAAAGCTTATCGAGCATGTTGCGAATGAACGTCACCTTGATATGAAAGAAGGTTGTGACGCAACTCCTGAGACCATTTGTGTGCCGCGCTCTCAAGAAAAAGATGAAATCCATATGGAACTGCCGGAGAAATGGACTAACGGTTTTTACCCAGGTGTTTTATGGAAGTTGTTGTCAGCTAAGGATGATATTAACAATTGGCAAGCTGGTGAAGAACAGAAGCTTTACGAAACAGCGCGCTATTATCAAAACACGCTGTTTTCTGAAAGCAAACGTGGCTCAACTCACGATTTAGGTTTTATTTTATACGATTCATTTGGCGAAGCCCTTGATTATGATGGTTTAGACGAAAAAACGAGAGCTGAATACTTAACTGCATTGGAAGTTGGCCGTGCCACATTGGCGACGCGTTACACAGATGAAGTTGGCTTAATTCGCTCGTGGGATTGGATCCCACGTATGCGCATTTTGACCTTGGAAGATGGTGAGCAGGTTAAAGACATGTATACATTGTCAAACCCATGGACTTACCCTGTTATCGTCGACAATATGATGAACTTGGAATACTTGTTTGCCAGCGACAATGCCCGTTATCACGAAATAGCTTTTAACCACGCTAAACACACAAGCATTAATCATTATTTTTATGATGAATCTGACACTCAAAAACAGTACCCGCTGTCGTACCACGTATTCGATTATGGTTCGCATAAACCTGGGAACTGGCAAGGTGTTGGGAATGTATCAGCATGGGCACGAGGCCAAGGTTGGTCACTATACGGTTTCGTAACCGTTGTTGAAGCGATGGAACAAGCGCAAATAGATTTGTCGACCTATCCTGATTTTAAAGCGCATTTGAGTAATTTGTATGGCAGTATTGAACATTTGTTGCAAGACGATGTTGTACCTGCGTGGGATTATTTTGCTACACGCGACAATGCCTATGAATACGCTGAAAATATCTCCAAAGACACCACTGTTTTTCACGGCATTTTAGGTTTATGCGACAAGCAAATTGAAGATAATATTTTGCCTTACGTAGGCTATAAGCCTATGACGTTAGAGGCATCAATGTTGTCTACCGAATCTCTTGAGCGCCTTGAGGGTAAGGTTAACTGGCATGGTGAAAAAATTATCCAAGGCGATAAGTTAATACCTTGTGGCACCCAAGCTTATTCAGACAGCCATGTTAAAGTGCCGAAAGATACGTCAGCCGCTGCCATCTATGCAGCTGCATTGTATCGCTACGCCAACTACACCAAAGACCAAGATGAAAAAGCCAAATATGCTGCTTTGGCTGACAAAATTATGGCTAAGTTAACGGCTGAGTATCGTACTGACCGCAAAGGTAAAGGACGTGACAGCAGCTTAGGTTTAGGTTTTGTGTTATCTGAAGCTACTGGCGATTTCGGCAACGGTGGTGAAATAGACACGCCAATTATTTATGGCGATTTCTATTTTATCGAAGCTAACATGCGTAAACTTGAATTAGAAGCTAACAAATAATTAGTATTAAAATGGCAGTGGGCTGTTATGCTGCTGCCAAAAATTGAGTGCGTTTTCTTTGGTTTCTGTGCTTAAAAAGGGGTTTTCCACATGGAAAACCTTTCTGTTTTTTAAGGTTAAACTGGTCGGAATTGTTTTGTAAAAGGCATAAAAAATCTTATCAAATTGACCAGACTCTATCATTTGTAACAAACCTGCTTCTATGCGTTTTGCTAGTTTGGGGTTGTGGGTACCTACAAAAAAGTAGATAGGGAGTTCGGTATACAAAAGGATGCTGTTTTCTATTTTGAGGTTTGGGAAATGCCGTTCAATCGAGTTCAATGTTTCTGCTGCTTCAATAACCCCTCTAGTTGTGTAATCAATGCGACCCGCGTTTAACATTTTAAATAAGCTGTGGTTCTTTTCGGCTTTCACATTTAAAAAGTTGTGTGACTCATATACCTCTGTCATACGCCAACGAGTACCTGTGCCTTTAATCAAGCCCTTTAGTTGGCTCACATCCATAATAGCGTCATATTTTGCTTGCGTTTTGCTGTTTATCAATAAAAAACGATAGCCCATCAATCCTTTATATATAGGAATTCGTATCGGTATTAGTTGTTTTTCAACTTGTTTTTCTGCAGGAAAATAAGTCACATCCGCTTGACCTTTCGTGACTAAATAGGTGCGGGCATCGTAGCCATAACTTACGGGCACTTGTTTAACGCTGTCTATATGGTTGTCAACGGCAGTTGTGTTTAGAGCTGCTTGCAATAATTGATGAGCATAAGTTTTTCGTTCGTTGCTTGTGCCTTGGGCTGAGGTCAAGGTGATTTCAGCGTAGGTATTAACACTAAATAATAAGGTTAAAAATAAAGAAGCTTTTTTATGCGGCACCATGCTTGATTAACCTTATCTAGCTGTTTTTTAGTCGATGTGTATTTAAGAATAGGTGTGAACGGAAAATTTGCCAAGCTTATAGTCCGATTGTTTCTGAATTGTTCAGTATTGAAATGAAACATTTAACCAGTTACTAGCTGACGTTGTATTGCCTGTGTGTCGTATACATTATTGGCAACAATATCAGGATGGTAGGCTTGATTATCTTCACGTAAACGTTTCATCCATTGTTTAACACGGATGATATATGTAAGTTCACAGTGCTCAGTTGATTGCACAAAATGCTCAACTTCTTTATTGGCTGTATCAGTATCGAATTACCACCTGTGTTTCTCTGCACGTCCAATACCACTAATTGTTCATTGCCGCTTCCGTTCAATTTAGTTGGGGTGGGGTAGCAATTATACTTTTTTTACTCTTTTGTTAATAAACAGATCGTTGAATTTTGTTTTATGCAAAGTTTTGACGTTTATTGAAAACTAAAGAGAATTAAAATGAAAACAATACACATAGGTTTAAAGGCCTTTATAAAGCCCTCTTTTTTTAGTTTGCTTTTTGTCACTCAGCTTGTTTGT